>CAWIUW010000010.1:0-18755 GCA_963839395.1 uncultured Actinomycetota bacterium | reverse complement strand
GGGCGTCGGGCCGCGCGTCCGCCGGACGGGTGTTCGCGACGAGGCCACGCGCGGCCGGACGCGACGCACGAACAGGACCACCGCCACGGCGACGACGGCCGCCAGGGTCGCCGCGGCGACGAACCCGTCCGTCACTTCTCAATCTCCTCGGTGAGGGCCGGAACGACCTGGACAGGTCGCCCACCACGCCCAGGTCCGCGATCTTCAGGATGGGCGTGTCCGGGTCCCTCGTGATCGCCACGATCCGCTTCGCCCCCTTCATGCCGACCAGATGCTGCAGTGCGCCGCTGATCCCGGCGCAGATGTAGACCTCCGGCTTCACGGTCTTTCCCGTCTGTCCGATCTGGTAGCTGTACGGAACCCAGCCGGCGTCGACGGCCGCGCGTGAGGCGCCGACCGCCGCGTTCCCGATCGCGGCCGCGAGTTCGTCGAGTTGCTCGAACGCATCGGGTCCGCCCAGCCCACGTCCGCCGGCGACGACGACCTTCGCGCTCTCGAGCCGTGGGCCGGTCGCCGCCTCCTCGTGCCGCTCGACCCGCTCGGCCGTCTTCAGCTCGTCGGGGACGTCCGCCTTCACGTCCACGACCTCGGCGGTGCCGCCGGACGCCTCCGCGGCGAACGACTGCGGCCGCACGATCACGAGCTTCGGCGTGGGTCCCTTCAGCTCGACGTCGACGATCTTCGTGCCCCCGAGGATCTCCGTGCGGGCCTTGTCCGGCGCCGAGGACGTCGGTGACGTTCGCCATCAGCGTCGAGCCGGTGCGGGCCTGCAGGCGTCCGGCGACGTCGCGGGCGTCGTACGAGGCGGGGAACAGGATCAGGTCGGGCAAGTGCTCCTCGATCAGTCCGGCCAGCGCGTGCACGGCCGGTTGCGCGAGATGGTTCGCGAAGACCTCGTCGTCGCTCGCGAACACCTGGGTGGCGCCGTGCTCGCCGAGCGCGTCGGCCGACGACTTTCGCGCCGGGGCCGAGCGCGACCGCGGCGACCTCGTCGCCGAGCTCTCGCGCCTTCGTGAGGAGCTCGAGCGCGCTCGGCGCCGGCCCGTCGGGCGTCACGTCGGCCCAGACCCAGACCTTCATCTCAGATCACCTTCGCCTCGGCGAGGAGGTCCGCGATCCGCGCGGGGGTGGTCTCGTCGTACTCGATCGTCTCGCCGCCCTGCTTCGGCGGAGCGTCGGTCACCTCGGCCACGGTCTGCGTCGCGGTCGACGTCGTCGCTCGACAGCCCGAGGTCGGCGACGCTCAGCGTCTCGACGGGCTTCGACTTCGCGGCCATCACGCCCTTCAGCGAGGGGTAGCGGGGCTCGGTCGCGCCGGCGGTCACGGTGATGACGACGGGAAGCGGGGCGAGGACGACGTCGTAGCCGGCCGCCGTCTGTCGCTCGATCGTGAGGGTGTCGTCCGAGAGGTGGAGCTCCCGGGCGAACGTGAGGCTCGGGATGCCGAGGAGCTCGGCGATCGCCGCGGAACGATCCCCGTGTAGCCGTCGGTCGACTCGACGCCGCCGACCACGAGGTCGAAGGGTTGCCGCTTGATCGCGGCGGCCAGCACGCGGGCGGTCACGAGCGAGTCGGCGCCGCGGAGCGAGTCGTCGGTGACCCGCACGCCCTTGTGCGCGCCCATCGCGAGGCCGCGTTGGAGCGCCGCCTGGGCGATCTCGGGGCCCATCGTGAGGAGCGTGATCTCGCCGTCTCCGCCCGCTGCCTCCACGAGTTGGAGGGCAGCTTCCAGCCCGTACTCATCGCCGGGATCGAGCGCGCCGTCGGCGCCTTCGCGGACGAGGAGCCCATCGTCGCCGAGCGTCGGGGTGCCCTCGGGCTCCGGCACCCACTTCGTCAGGACGACGACGTTCACGGCGCCGTCCGCCGGTCCTCGCTCACAGAAGCACCGTACCCGGTCGGTGCCGAGGTCGGCATCACGCGTGGCGGAGGAACGCGTCGAGCTCGTCGCGGGTCGGCATCCCCTCCCGGGCACCGACCTTGGTCACGGAAAGAGCCGCCGCCGCCGTGGCCCGCTGGGCGGCCGCCGCCGCCTCCAATCCCTCCGCCAGGCCCGCCGCGAACACGCCGTTGAAGCAGTCCCCGGCGCCCGTCGTGTCGACGGCCTGCACCGGAGGCGCCGCGACCCGTTCCTCCTCGTCGCCTCCGCGGATCAGCACGCCTTCCTCGCCGCGCGTCTGGACGATCACCACACCGTCGGGCAATGTCCCAAGGGCCTCGAGCTCGTGCTCGTTCGGCGTGACGAAGGTGGCCAGCGCCGCCACCTCGCCGACCCAGGGCTGCTCGGGCGCCGGGTTCAGCACGAGCGGCACCTGATGCTCGCTGCACCACGCCGCCGCGGCCCGGACGGCGCCGTGGGAGACCTCGAGGCTCGCGAGCACCACCCCGATCTCGTGCACCTGCTCCAACGCCGAGGTCACGTTGCTCGCCGAGAGCTCGGCGTTCGCGCCGGGCGCCACCGAGATCTGGTTCTCCCCGTCCGGGGCGACGCAGATCAGCGCCACGCCGGTCGGCACGCCCGGCCGCATCGCGACGGACGTGGCCACCCCCTCCGCCCGGAGCGCGTCCAGGGCGTCGTGGCCGAGCGCATCGTTCCCGACCGCCCCGATCATCACGACGCCGGGTCCGCCCCCGAGGGCGCGCGCCGCCGCCACGGCCTGATTCCCGCCCTTGCCGCCGTGATGCTGCGCGAACACCCCGCCGGTGACCGTCTGGCCCGGCGCCGGGAGCGATGCTCCCGACACCACGAGGTCGACGTTGATCGCGCCGATCACGACGACGGAGCCGGTCACGCCCTCGACTCCACCAAGGATCGCACGCGTTCGACGAACCGCTTCATGAAGACCTCTGCGTCCACGTCGAAGGCGACCCGCGCGTTCGCCTCGGGCTCCCATCCCACCGGCCAGGGGCTGCCCCGGATGCCGGTGAGGTCCGCCACGGTCTCGCCGACCGTCCAGCGACCCTCCGTCTCGACCTCCACGCGTGTCGTCTCGAGCCGAACGAGCGAGGGGTCGATCGCCACGGCGAGCGCGAGCGGGTCGTGTAGCCGGCACCCGTCCTCGCCGACGACCGAGGCATAGAAGTCCATGTAGAAGCTGGTCGCGCCCTCGATCAGCTGCCCGAGCGGGGACTGGGGGGCCGGCGCGCAGACCTCGTCGAGGTCGGGCCGCCGCATCACGGCTCGTTCCGTGATGTCGAGCCCGACGCAGATCGGGAGCTTCGCCTCCTCCGCGCCCGAGAAGGCGGTGAAGACCTCCGCAGCGGCGGCGGGATCGATCCAGATGTTCGCCTCGGCCGCCGGCGTGACGTTGCCGCCCTGGGCGAATGCCCCACCCATCAGCGCGAACCCGCGCAAGAGCTGCGGAAGCTCCGGTTCCTCTCGGAGCGCCAGCGCGATGTTGGTGAGCGGACCGGTGGCGACGAGGAGCACCTCACCGGGTCGCTCCCGCGCAGAGCCGACGATCACCTCGACCGCGGACCGAGTGGAAGGTGAAGCTGCGGGCGGTGGGGGGGCGGCCCGGCCGAGTCCGCGCTCACCGTGGACGATCGGGAACGGGACGTGGTCGCGGGCGAGCGGCCGGGCCGCCCCCTGCGCGACCTCCACGTCGCCCCGCCCCGCCGCTTCCAGCACCGCGAGCGTGTTCTCCGTCGCCTGCTCCACCGTGATGTTGCCCATCACGGACGTGGCGCCGATCAGGTCGACCTCCGGGCGATGCGACGGCGTAGAGCAACGCCAGCGCGTCGTCGACGCCGGTGTCGACGTCGAGGATCAAGGGGACGGACGTCATGGCCGCACAGGGTACTCAGGCGCCGGCGGGCTCCAGGGCGAATCCGATCAGCTTCGCCGAGACCTCGCGGCTCACGCGCAGCATGTCCTCCGGCGTCACGTCGCCGTGGTCCATCAGCACCTGGATCGCGAGCCCGTCGACCACCGCGCCGATCTGGATCCCGAGCTCGTCGGCATCCAGGCCGTCGGGGAACTCGCCGGTCGAGCGCCCGTGCCGCACGATGTCGGCGATCGAACGCCGCCAGCGACGGTTCAACACCTCGTGCTCCTTCGCCATCTCCGGATCGCGGAGCGCCCGGACCCAGATCTCCACCCAGAGCGCCCATTCGTCGAGGAAGGAGAACTCGGGCAATAAGCCCGGCACGGAGAGCTCGATCAGACGGTCCAGCTGGGCCTTCGCGGAGGGATTCTTGCGGAGCTCGCGCGACAGTCGGAGGTAGAACTGATCGTTCGCGTACGTGAGCGCTTCGACCAGCAGCCGGTCCTTGGACTCGAAGTAGTAGAGGATCAGCCCGGTCGAGACGCCGCACGTCTCCGCGATGTCCTGGATCCTCGTGTCGGCGAGGCCCCGATCGGTGATGACCTGGGCCGCGGCCGCGAGGATCTCCTGACGGCGGTCTCCCTTCGGAGCGGCTTTTCCCGGTTTCTGGCCTGGTTTCCGGCCTGCCTCCTGGGAGGCGTTCGTTCGTGCCTTGGGCATCTGGGCTCCTGAACGGCGTGCAGAGAAACGAGCGGGGCGAACCCCGGCTCAGGCCGGCGGCCTGGGGAACGGTACCCCGTTGAGCAGGAGAAATCAAAGCAGGGGGTCCCAGAAGCGCGTTTGACTCACCGTTCAGGAATGGGGCATCATCCGCAGTGCCTCCGCTGACTGGGATGGGGGCGCGGCCCGAGAAAGGCCAAGGGAAAGGAAGAGCTCATGGCCACGAACACCTACGACGCGATCGTGATCGGCGGAGGGCACAACGGGCTCACCGCCGGCGCCTACTTCGCGAGGCACGGCGCCAAGACGGTGGTCCTCGAAGCGAGGCACAAGACCGGAGGCGCCGCCGACACGAGCGCCCCTTTCGCCGACCACCCTGAGATCAACGTCACCACCTACTCCTACGTGATGTCGTTGATGCCGCCGACGGTGATCAACGAGCTGCAGCTGAAGAAGCACGGCTACGACGTCACGGCGTTCGGCCCGTACTTCCAGGCCTTCCCGGACGGGCGCGCGATCATGGTCTACGCCGACGAGGCCGAACGGTCGCGCGACTCGATCGCGCAGTTCTCGAAGAAGGACGCGGACTCGCTCATCGAGTGGGAGGCGTGGCTGAAGGGCGTGGCCGACATCCTCGGGCCGCTGCTCCTGCAGAGCCCGCCGCGCGCCGGCTCGCTCGCGATCGGCGACCTGCTCGAGACGGCGAGGACGGCGTGGAAGGTACGCAAGTTGGGCGTCCGTGGCGTGGGCGACGTGACGCGCCTTTTCACGATGAGCATCACGGACCTCCTCGACGACTGGTTCGAATCCGACGAGGTCAAGGGCATGCTGGCGGTCAACGGCATCATCGGGACGTGGGCGGGTCCGGACGAGCCGGGCACCGCGTACGTGATGCTCCACCACTCGATCGGTGACGTCGGCGACGGTCACCTCGGCTCGTGGGGCTACCAGCAGGGCGGGATGGGCGGGGTCTCCGACTCGATCCGGCGGTCCGCGGAGTCCTTCGGCGCCGAGATCCGGACGAACGCCCGCGTGAAGTCGATGCTCACCTCCGGCGGACGGTTCCACGGCGTCGTGCTCGAGGACGGGACCGAGCTCCGCGCGCCGATCGGCGTGACCTGCGTGCACCCGAAGATCGGGTTCCTCGACATGATCGCGCCCTCGGACCTGCCTGCCGACTTCGTCACGGACATCCAGCGGTGGAAGACCCGCTCCGGTGTCGTGAAGATCAACGTCGCGATGTCGGAGCTGCCGGACTTCACCGCGATGCCCGGCAAGGAGCTGCAGGAGCACCACACGGGCTCGGTCGAGCTGTGCTTCTCGCCGGCCTACGCGGAGCGCGCGTTCCAGGACTCCCACATGGACCGGAAGGCGTCGGTCGCTCCGTTCGTCGACGGCGTGATCCCGACCACGATGGACAAGAAGCTCGCGCCCGAGGGCACCCACGTGTTCTCGATGTTCAGCCAGTGGGTGCCCGGACGACTGGGTGCACGAGCCGCACCGCGACGAGCTCGATGCGTACGCGAAGCGGATCTTCGACCTGTACGACGAGCTCGCGCCGAACTTCAAGGACGCGATCATCGACTACCAGGTGATCGGTCCGTACGACATGGAGCAGGAGCTCGGGCTGATCGGCGGCAACATCTTCCACGGCGAGCTGTCGGTGGATCAGCTCTTCCACATGCGGCCGGCGCCGGGCTACGCGGACTTCCGCACGCCGATCAAGGGCCTGTACCACGGCTCGTCGGCCACCCATGCGGGCGGCGGCGTCAACGGCATCCCCGGCTGGAAGGCGTACCGTGCGGCCGTGAAGGACAGGGCGATCAAGAAGCGCTCGTGACCGAAGACGAGCACTGGCCGTCCCTCCGGCGCATGCTGGAGGCGCGCTCGGTCGCGGTGGTCGGCGCGTCCGTGAAGGAGGGCTCGCTCGGGCGGCAGATGATGCTCGAGCTCGAGCGCGGCGGCTACGAGGGCGGCGTCTACCCAGTGAACCCCGGGTACGACGAGGTCCTCGGTCATCGGTGCTTCGGGTCGCTGGCTGAGATCCCCGAGCCCGTGGACCTCGCGATCCTCGGCGTCGCGAACCAGCGCGTCGAGCAGGCGATGCGTGAGGCGGCGGAGGCGGGCGCCGGGAGCGTCGTCACGTTCTCGTCGCTGTTCGAGGAACAGCCGCCGGAGGCCGGCATGCCCCCGCTCGGCGAGCGGGTCGCGGCGATCGCGCGCGAGCACGGGATGGCGCTCTGCGGCGGGAACGGGATGGGGTTCGTGCACGCGGAGCCGAAGCTCCGCGCGACGGGCTTCCTGACCCCCGACGAGCTTCCGCCCGGACCGGTGACGTTCCTGTCGCACTCGGGGTCGGGCTGGGCGGCCTTCCTGTTCAACGACCGTCAGATCCGCTTCAACCTGCTGGTCTCGAGCGGACAGGAGATCGTCACGACGATGGATGAGTACCTGTCGTACGCGCTCGACCTGGACTCGACGAAGGTCGTGGCGCTGCTCCTCGAGACCGTCCGGCAGCCCGAGGGGTTCGTCGCGGCGCTCGCGAAAGCTGCCGAGCGGGGCGTGCCGGTGTTCGCCCTGAAGGTCGGTCGCACGGAGGGGTCCAAGCAGATGGTCGTGGCGCATTCGGGAGCGCTCGCGGGCGAGCATGGCGCGTACGAGGCCGTGTTCGACGCGTACGGCGTCCACGAGTGCCGGGACATGGAGGAGATGGCGGACTCGCTGGAGCTGTTCTCGAGCCCGCGTCGGGTGACGGCCGGGACCGGGATCGCGTCGCTCCACGACTCCGGAGGGGAGCGCGCGCTCTTCGTGGACCTCGCGACGGATCTCGGGGTCCCCCTCGCGAAGATCTCGGACGCCACGCGCGAACGGATCGACGCGGTCCTCGATCCCGGCTTGGTGGCCGAGAACCCGCTGGACGCGTGGGGGACCGGGATCGACGCCGATCGCATCTACGTCGAGAGCTTCCGGGCGCTCCACGACGATCCGGACACCGGCGCGGTCGCGTTCGTCGTCGATCTGACCAGACAGGGCGAGCCGCACGAGGAGGGGTACCTGCAGGTGGCGCGCGACGTGTTCGAAAAGACCACGAAGCCCTTCTGCGTGATCTCGAACCTGCCGGCGACGATCGCCCGCGATGAGGTCGGCGTCCTCCGCGACGCGGGCATCCCCGTGCTCGAGGGCACGGTGACCGGCCTCCGGGCGCTGAAGCACCTGCTCGCGGAAGCCGCGGTTCGTGCAGCGGGCCGAGCCGGAGTCGCCATCGCCTGGTCCGGCCGAGCTCAGGACGAAATGGCGGGCCATCCTCGACAACTTCCCCGGCGGCGAGTTCGCGGAGTCGATGACGTTCGAGCTGCTTTCCGGTTACGGGATCCCGACAGCGAAGGCCGGTCACGCCGATTCCCTCGAACAGGCCGAGTGGGCGGCGAGCTGGATCGGCTATCCGGTCGCGATGAAGACGGCCACGCCGGGGACCCCGCACAAGTCGGATGTAGGCGGGGTCCGGCTGCACATCGGGGACCTCGAAGAGTTGCGCGAGGCGTACCGAGACCTCTCAGAGCGGCTCGGCAACCTGGTGACGGTGGAAGAGATGGCGCCTCCGGGCGTCGAGGTCGCGCTCGGGATCGTGCGCGACCCGACGTTCGGCTCACTGGTGCTGGTCGCGGCGGGCGGCGTCCTGGTGGAGCTCATCCACGATCGCAAGCTTGCCCTTCCGCCGATCGACGAGGACGCCGCCCGCCGCCTCATCGATGGGCTCGCGATGCGCCCGCTGCTCGATGGGGTCCGCGGCGCGCCGCCGTGCGACGTCGACGCGCTCGCTCGCGCCGTCTCGCGGCTGTCCGTCCTCGCCGTCGAGCTCGGCGACGTGATCGCCGAGCTCGACGTCAACCCCGTCATCGTTTCGCCGATCGGGGTGCGTCGCGGTCGACGCTCTCGTGATCCCCGCTCCCCGAGCGGAGGGATGAACGTCACATCGCGGGCGTGTTGAGCATCCTTTCCCCACACGAGGTCGCAGGCGTACAACCGTACTCGCATGGGTATGCCGCGAACGTGACCACGGGAGGCGCCCCGATGAAGCAGATCAGGATCGAGAAGCCGAAGTCTCGAGTCCCCCGAGAGCTCGAGCCCATCCTGCCGCTGGACCCGCGCGATCCCGACGTCGTTCGCGTGAAGCGCGGGTTCGGCCTGGCAGTTCGCCGATCGTCGCTGGGCCTCGTAGGGCTCTAGAGCGCGTCCTCGACCGGGACCGTTCCCGGCTCCCAGCCCGTGTACGTGTCGCTTGGGAAGTCCCACGGCGTCGAGAATGTCGGCGCCTTCTCTCGCCCGAGCTTCGGCGGCCTCGGCTTCGCCTTGAAGTTGAAGACGTGCTCGAAGTTGTGGGTGTTCCTGATCCGGTCGGTGAGCGGATCCAGGCCCCAGTTGTCGGAGATGAACCGCAACGGCGTAGAGAACTCGCCGCGTTCGTCGTCGATCACCCCGCGGCGCGTGTAGGGAGAGATCGTGAGCAGGGGAACGCGGATGCCGAGACCGATCGGATCCACGACCGGTGGGACGATCGGGTCGTAGAGCCCGCCCCATTCGTCCCAGGTGAGGAAGATGGCCGTGTGCTCCCATTGATCGGAGCGCATGACCTTGTTCACGATCTGCGAGACCCAGTTGTGGGCGTGACCGGTCGAGAACGGAGGGTGATCGGAGAGCTGGAACCGAGGCGTCACCCAGGTCACAGCGGGGAGGGCGTTCGCGTCGATGTCGTCGAGCAGCCGGTCGACCGGTCGCATGTGCTGGTGCCACAGGTCCGTGTGGAACACATCGGAGATGCCGTTGTACGCGTTCCAGAAGTAGCCCGGCTGCCCCGGGACGGCGGAGTAGTACGCCCAATCGACACCGGCGTCGGTGAGCTGCTCGCCGACCGTGGGGAACTCGAAGCACGTGCCGTGCTTCGTGAGGTTCCCGGCAGCGTCCCTCACGAAGACGAAGACGTCGTCCCCGACGGCGTCGCAGCCCCAGCTCTTGAAGGTCTTGCCGTCCTCCTTGAGACTCCGGATGTTCTCGGGGTTGTCCGCGACCCCCCCGGAACTTCCCGCGACGAAGAAGAAGTGGTTCGGGTAGCTGGGGCCCGCCGCCGATGCGAAGAAGTTCTCCGACAGGGAGTACTCGCGTGCCCAATGCCAGTAGTTCGGGATCTGCTCCTCGTCGAAGATCGTGTAGGCGTAGGTAGAGCCGTAGACCCCCGTACCGAACCCGTCCATCGCGCCGTCGTTCACGCAGAGCCGGCTTGCGGCGAGATCGTGGGGGAGGTCGCCCGGCAGCCACTCCGGGCACCGGATCAACGGCTTCTCGACACCGTTCTCCACGCCCACGGTCGTTCCACGGACCCCTGGGAACTTCCCGAACAGGTTGTTGAAGCTCCTGTTCTCGAGCATCACGTAGATGACGCGCTTGATCGGCCACTGCGTCTCGACGGCGGGGATCGCGTCACTCACCCTGGGCGTCGTCTTCCCTCCCGTGCAGGCGAACAGCACGCCGCCTGCGACGGCCATCGCGCTCTTCTGGAGGAAGCCGCGGCGGCTGACCGGCCGCGGGTGACGCCCGTCGTGGTCCATCCCGTCATCGGGCCGGCTATGCATGGTCACCTTTTGTATCAGGCCAGCTATCCTCGTCGGCCTCGGATGGGTCATCTCACGAAGAAACGCATGACCGTTGTCGCGCTGCTGCTTCTCGTCGCCTGCGACGGCGGGCCCGAGGAGATCTTCCCCACGCCCTCGCGCTCGCCCTCACCCTCCCCGTTCCCGTCGACCGTGACGCTTCCCAGCCCGACGCCCCCCGCGATCCCGCAGCCACCCCCTCCCACCAGCGGCGATCCGTCCGCCACCTGCGTCGAGGGATGGACCACGCCGCCCGCGGGCTCAGGCCTCGCGCAGGAGCCGCTCCGCATCCTCCGGCGCACCGTCAAGCTCCCCGGCCAGCCGGTGGTCGTGGACATGCGCCACTTCTCGGGCCCGGAGTCGCCACCTTCGGAGAAGGGCTACATCCTCACCGTCGAGCGGTGGTACGTGAAGCTCTACACCGAGGCCGACCTCCGGTTCCAAGGCCGATTCCTCATCGAGTCCCGGCAATTCGGGGACGGTGTATCCGCCGTCGCGGCGTACGACACGAAGGGCTACCGCTCTCCCGATTGGAGCGGTTTCCAGTGGAACGAGGCCGAGCCGAGGCCACGCGCCTACGCGGGTCTGCCCGGGAAGTGGTCTGGCATCAGATACGACTTCGTGAGGGGCGGAGCGGGTCTCGACATCCCAGGCTTGCCCGCCGAGGTGGAGGGGTGCTTGGATGACGCCTGATGGCGGGGGTGTTCGGTAGCTCAGGCAGACACGCGAACCCGATGGGGGTCGTGTCGATCGTGTCCGGGCTCGCCGGCGCGCTCACGAGCGCGATCCTCTGGATCTATCGGGTGCATCCCGAAAGCCAGATCCTCGGCAAGTACTCCGCAGAAGTGGCACACGGAGGTCGGCTCGGCGAGCAGCTCGTCGTCCTGGCGGCCGTCCTCGGCCTGATGGCGATCCTTTCCTCGATCATGACCTCATCCGCCGGCCAGGGCGGCGGGGGCTACTTCATCGGGCTCGTCCTCGGGCTCTTCGCTCTGTCCTATCCGCTGCTGACGTGGTTGAACATCATCTCGGGCCCGCTGTCGCCGAGCTTCCTCGAGTGACTCACGGTTCCGACGGCCAGCCGGTGTAGAGGTCGGCCCCACGTTTCCGCAGCTCGTTCCCGATCACCATCCGCTGGATCTCCGACGTGCCCTCCCAGATCCGATCGACGCGGAGCTCTCGCCACAGTCGCTCGACGGGCTGCTCGCGCATGTACCCGCGACCGCCGTGGATCTGGACGGCCTTGTCCACGATCCGTCCGGCGGTCTCGCTGCAGACGAGCTTCACGGCGCCCGCCATCGCGTGGAGCTCCTTGCGATCGGCGCCGCCGCGCGCGCCTTGCCAACAGACCCGGTAGAGCATCGACTTGGCCGCCATGAGCTCGGCGGCCATGTCGGCGAGCATGAACTCGACCGCTTGGAAGTCGACGATCGGTCGTCCGAACTGGCGGCGGTCCTTCGCGAAGGCGAGGGAGAGCTCGAGCGCTCGCGTGGCGGCGCCGACGGTTCGGGCGCCGATCATCAACCGCTCCTCGACGAACCACTCCTTGGTCAGCTCGAAGCCCCGTCCGATCTCACCGAGGATCCGATCGTCTCCGACGCGGACGTCCTCGAAGGCGAAGATCGGGTGCTCGAAGACGAACGTGTGCATGTACGCGGGAGTCCGGACGAGGCGCACCCCGGGCGCGTCCTTGTCCACCAGGAAGATCGTCGCCTTCGCCGGATCGGCGTCGACGTGGGTGTGGACGAGGAAGAAGTCGGCGACGTCGCCGGAGGTCACGTGCCACTTCTCGCCGGTGATCGTCCACGTGTCGCCGTCCCGGGTCGCCGTCGTCTGGACCATCGTGGGGTCGGAGCCGGCCGCCTCCTCCGTGATCGCGTACGCGTCGCGCCGCTCGCCACGGCACGCGGGGCGCAGGAACCGATCCTTCTGCTCCTCCGTCCCCGCGGCGAGCGGGATCGACGGCCGCCACGGGATGTCCCAGAGCGCCCCGGTGGCGCGGCCCCACTGCTCCTCGATCAGCATCTGCGCGAACAGGTCGTGGCCCCGGCCGCCGTTCGCTTCGGCGTGGTTGATCGCGTGGAAGTCCCAGTCCAGGACGGCCTGCTTCGCGGCGGCGGCGCTCTCCGGCGTCAGGCCGTCGTTGTCTTCGCACTCGTCCTCGAGCGGGACGAGCACCTGGTCGGTGAAGTCGCGCGCTCTCTGTTGGAGGGCACGGTCCGCGCCGGAGAGTCGGAAGTCCATCTATCGGCGTACGCCTCTGTTCGATGTCGTCGAGTGCTCACGCCGGTGGTCGGCGCGCAGCAGGTTGATGAAGTTGCCGTGCGCTCGTTCGTGGTCAAGAGCTCGTCGGAGAGTTCGGCGCCACCCATGGGCGATGGCCGGCGGACAGCGACGATGGCTCCGGCGCCACGCGAGCGAGGATAGAGCGGCTGCCCTCTTGATCCAGTCTGACGGCTTCTGGTCGTAGCTTCCCGGCGCATCCGGCGGTGTCCCATTACCAGGACGGGTCCCCAGATCGGCGAGGGCGACGATAAGGAATCCAGAATGCCAGATGACCGAGGACGGCGGCGACCTGCCTCCCCGGTGCGTCGGCAGGTCGGCGCAGGGGCAACGGGAACGCCTTCGGTCAGGCCCGCGTGGTTCGCGTTCTTCATCCGCACCCATTCCTACGCTGATGAAGCGGTGCGAAGTCCGCCCCGGCCTTTGCGGACTGGTGCCCGAGCTCCGCCATCGCCACCGGGACGGACTCGGCTACGCTGCGCCGCATGCTCGAGGAGCTTTCGTCGGCGGTGCGGGGACGACGTGTCTCGGCCGAGGAGCTCGTTCGGATGTCCCTCGAGCGGATCGAGCGGCTGAACCCCCCGCTGAATGCCGTCATCTCCGTGCGGGAGCAAGCGTTGGACGAGGCGCGAGCGCTCGATGAGCGCATCGGCGCTGGGGACGATCCCGGACCCCTCGCCGGCGTTCCGTTGCTCGTCAAGGACATGGAGGACGTCGAAGGGGTCCCGACGACCTACGGGTCGGTGGTGTTCGCCGACGCGCCGCCGGCCGCGGCCGACGCGCTGATCCCCCGGCGCCTCAAGGCCGCTGGCGCCATCGTGGTGGGCAAGACCAACCAGCCCGAGTTCGCTTTCGCAGGGTTCACCGACAACCTCCTGTACGGATCGACGCGGAACCCGTGGCACCTCGAGGCCTCGCCGGGCGGTTCCTCCGGGGGCTCGGGGGCTGCGATGGCGGCCGGCATGGCTCCGATCGCGACCGCGACCGACGGCGGCGGGTCGATCCGCATCCCCGCCGCCTGCTGCGGCCTCGTCGGCCTGAAGCCGACCAACGGTGTGATCGGCCGCGAGCCGATCCCGAACTGGATCGATCTCTCGACGTTCGGCCCACTCGCCTCGACCGTCGCCGACGCACGGCTCCTGCTGGAGATCGAAGCCGGACCGGTGCCCGGCGACCCGAGCGCGCTGCCCTCCCCGCTCCCCATGTCGGGCGGGATGCCGGCTCGTGCGATCGCCGCTCCGCGCCTGGTGGACTTCGGACCGCTTCCGGAGCAGGTGCAGGCGGCGTTCGATGCCGCGCTCGGTGCATTCGAGCGGGACACGGGTCTTCCCGTCGAGCCGATCCAGCCGTCGGAGATCTTCCGCGCAGGGAATCCGAGCGAGGACTGGATCACGCTCTGCGCGCTGGAGCACGTCCACTATTTCGGCTGGGAGTTCTGCGAAGCGAACTTCGAGCGATTCTCTTCGGTCTTCCGAGACGTCGTGGAGTTCGCGAGGAAGCGGCCGCTCGACGACTACATGGTCGCGCGCCGCCGTCGCTTCGAGTACGTCAGGGAACTGGACCTGATACTCGGCGACGACGCGGTGCTCCTCACGCCGACGAACTGCTTCGAGATCATGAGCTTCGACGGTGTCGCGGACGAGAGCACGGGAAGAACGGGGAGGACTCGGACTCGTACAACACCGATCCGCAGAACCTCACCGGGCATCCCGCGATCAGCGTGCCCGCAGGCCTGATGCCCACGGGCATGCCCTTCGGGTTGGAGATCACGGCGCCCCGGTTCCGCGACGACATGGCGCTCTCGGTCGCCGAGGCGTGGGAGCGGACGAACCCGTGGCCGCTCGTCGCGCCAGGTTACGAACCGTTCGTCGTGTAACCCGCGGAGCGGGTCAGGAGCCTTCCGAGTCGGCATCCACCCGGAGAGCGCGGCGGATCACCGGTGAGCCGCGGTCCTCGAACCACGCCACACCCTCGGCGACCATGTCGAACTCCACCTCGTAGGCGCCCGGCTGTTCCGGCGCCCGCAGGGCGATGTCGGTGACCGTCTCACCACCCGGAGGGATGTCGGCGTCGAGCTCCCCCCGGCCGAAATCCCAGACGGGGATCTCACCGTCGTCGGGGGGAAGGAGATGGGCTCCGAGCCGCACGACGCCCTCATCGGATCCGTGCTCCGGTCGTACCCGCCAGGACGCCGATCCCTGATTCGCCACCTTGACCCGATAGGTCAACTGCTCGCCGGGACGCGAGGTCGTCGGGCCGTCGACGAGCTCGAGGTTCGCCGACAGCGCTCCCGACGCGCCGCTCTTCACCGTTGTGTCCGGATCCCGACACACGATGACCGCACGATCACCGTGGGTGGCGAAGACTTCGACGTCGCGGAAGCCAACGGCCTTGCAGAGCGCGACGGCGCCATCGAGGCTGGGGAGGAACCAGTTGTAGCTGGATTCCAATGCCTCGGGCGGGTTCTCGACCCACCCGATCGTGTGCAGTGGACGCCTGAGGTCGCCGACCACGTACTCGGCCGGCCGCCCGGGATCTGATCCGCGGTCGTCGGAGCCTTTCGGAAGGAGCGCGGTTTCGACGATCAGGGTCTCCTTCGTGACCTGCGCGAGCTTCTCGAGGCCGAGAACGAGGTGCTTCAGGTGGTAGATCAGTCCCAGCGCGAGCGTCACGTCGAATCGTCCGACGCTTGCGACGCTCAGTTCGTAGACGCTCATGCTGCGGAACTCGATGTCCAGGTCGAGAGCCCGGCGCACGAAGTTCGCCTGCATGATCTCCCGCCGCATGGCATCCACCCCCAACACCCGGCTGGCGTTCCGGCGCTTCGCCTCCACGGAGTAGAAGCCGGCATTGCATCCCACGTCGAGGACGCTCTTCCCGGTGAGATCGGCAGGGAGACAGTTCTTGATGATGTCCCATGTCTCGCGGGGATGATCGGCGTCCTCGCCCGCGATGCTCTCGGTCTTCGTCAGCACCCCCGGTGCGAGCTCGATGCAGTGGAACCACGGGTCGAGCCGATGGATCCCATCGAGGAGATCCTCTCGGTCCACCCGCACTCCTTCCATCGGACACGTGGGGAACAGTCACGCGCTGCGAAACGCTCATGCTACGTCAGCGTTGGAGGCGGGGTTCGCCGACCTCCGAGCTTCGGATCAGGGGCCCAGGTTGTACCCGAGCCGCCGGGGCAGCTTGGCCACGAAGTCGATCAACGGGTTCGGCTCCTCACCCTCGTCCTCCGCCTCGTCCTTGCGCCGGATCGCTGTGTTCGCGACGAGCGCGCCCGGCGACCGGACGGGCTGCGGTGGGAACCGAAGCGGCTCCAGGTCGACCAGCGGCAGGTCCAGGACCGGGTCGGTCTTCCCCAGGATGCGGTTCGCCATGATCCGGCCACCCAGGTGCGCCGGACCGACCCCGTTGCCCGTGTAGCCGTGGCCGTAATGGACGTTGCCACGACCGAGTGTGCCGAACGTCGGCAGGTGATGGCCGGACACGTCGATCGGGCCGCCCCACGCGGCCTCGAGTGGCACGTCGACGAACCCGGGGAACATCCGATGGAGGTCCGCGACGGCGATCCGGATCGCGTCCGCGTCGTAGGCGAAGCGCGGGCCGATCCTCCGCGCGAGGTTCGGCTGCATCCCGCCGAGACCGAAGGAGATCCTGCCGTCGGGGGTGGTCCGCACGTAGTGGATCGCCGAGCGCATGTCCGCGATGCCCGAGCCGTCGGTCCAGCCGATCTCCTTCAGTTTCTCGGGCGCGGGCTCGGTGAGGACGATATAGGAGCCTCGGACGACGACGGTGCGGCGGAACCGCTTCCAGTGCGACGCCCACGCGTTCAGGGCGACGACGGCGGCGCCGGCCCGTACGGTGCCGCCGGGCGTTTCGGCGAGGGCGGGGTCGCCCGCGCCGAAACGGGTGACCGGGGTGTCCTCGAAGAACCGCACGCCGCGTTCCAACAGGACGCGGCGCATCCCGCGCGCGAGGCGCGCGGGATGCACGGTCGCGCCCACCTTCCGGAACAAGGCGCCGCGGAACACCGGCGAGGAGATGCGCGAGCGCATCTCCTCGGCCGACAGGACCTGGAAGTGCTCGTCGATGCCGAGGCGGTCGGCGGTGATGACGCCGTCCGCCCACCGGCCGATCTGATCCTCGGAGGCTGCCACCACGTACTCGCCGTCGGCGCGGTACCAGGCGTCGATCCCGTTGTTTTCGCAGAAGCCTCCGATCCCTCGCACGCTGTCCTCGCCGGCATCGCAGAGCGCGATCGCGGCTCGGTCGCCGAACCGTCGCGCGAGGTACTCGACTTCGCCCCAGAACGAGTTCACGAAGCCGCCGTTGCGGCCGCTCGCGCCGCCGCCGGCGATGTCCTGCTCGAGGATCACGATGTCGACCCCGGGATCGAGCCTCGTGAGATGGAGGGCGGTCCACATGCCCGTGTAGCCGCCGCCGAGGATCACGACGTCGGCGCTCGTGTCGCCCGAGAGCGGAGGAGCAGGGTCGCCGGGATCGTCGGCGAGCGCGTCGTGGAGCCACCAGCTCCTGCCGGCGTCCGGGGGGATCCTCGTCTGCAAGCGGCTCCGTCCTCCTTGCTAGGCTGCAGCCCCGCATCTTCGCAGGCGCCGACGAAAGGTACCCACATGGCCGGCGAGCACGATCGTCCCCGCAGCTGGGAGGTCACCGAAGGTCCCCACCGCGCGCCGGCCCGCGCGATGCTCCGCGCCGTCGGCTTCTCCGAGGACGACTTCGGCAAGGCGCAGGTCGCAGTCGCGTCCTCGTGGAACGAGGTGACCCCGTGCAACTACCACCTCGGCAAGCTCGCGGCGCTCGCGAAGGAAGGTGTCCGCCAGGGCGGGGCGGTGCCGCTCGAGTTCGGCACGATCGCCGTTTCGGACGGGATCGCGATGGGCCACGAAGGCATGAAGGCCTCCTTGATGAGCCGCGATCTGATCGCGGACTCGGTGGAGCTGGTGATGCACGCCGAGCGGTTCGACGCGCTCGTGGGGATCGCCGGCTGCGACAAGTCCGAGCCGGGGATGATGATGGCGATGGCCCGCCTGAACCTGCCGGCGGTCTATCTCTACGGCGGGACGATCCTGCCGGGCACCTATCGGGACCGGGATATCACGATCCAGGACGTCTTCGAGGCCGTGGGGGCTCACGCGAAGGGCACGATCGACGACGCCGAGCTGCTCGGGATCGAGCGGGCCGCCTGCCCCACGACCGGATCGTGCGCGGGGATGTACACGGCGAACACGATGGCCGCAGTCGGGGAGGCGATCGGGCTCTCGCTCCCGGGGGCCGCGTCCCCACCTGCCGTGGACTACCGGCGGGAGGTGTTCGCGCGCGAGAGCGGCATCCGGGCCGCCGAGCTCGTCGCGGCCGGCGGGCCGCTCCCGAGGGACATCCTCACGAAGGAGGCGTTCGAGAACGCGATCACGGTGGTCATGGCGCTCGCCGGGTCCACGAACGCCGTGCTGCACCTGCTCGCGATCGCACGCGAGGCCGGCATGGATCTCCAGCTCGACGACTTCGACCGCGTCTCGCGTGCGACGCCGCACCTGGTCGACGTCCGGCCGGCCGGCAAGTTCGTCATGAGCGATCTCGACCGGGTGGGTGGCGTGCCGGTCGTGATGCAGGAGCTGCTGGATACCGGCCTGTTGCACGGCGACTGCATGACCGTGACCGGGAAGACGCAGGCCGACCTCGCGGAGGTCGCGCCGCCGAAGCCGGACGGCGACATCGTCCATGCCGTCGGCGACGCGATCCACCCATGGGGAGGTATCGCGATCCTCCGCGGCAACCTCGCTCCGAACGGTGCCGTCGTGAAGGCCGCCGGAGCCGAGGGACTCACCTTCGAAGGGGTCGCGCGTCCGTTCGACTCTGAGCAGGACGCGTTCGCGGCGGTGACGTCGGGCCGCGTCGAGCCCGGCGACGTGATCGTCTACCGATACGAGGGCCCGAAAGGCTCGCCCGGGATGTCGTAGATGTTCGTGGCCACCGCGGCGTCGCGGGCGCCGGCCTCGGCAAAGACGTCGCGTTGATCACCGACGGCCGGTTCTCCGGCGCGACGAAGGGCTACAGCGTGGGCCATATCACGCGCGAGGCGTTCGTCGGCGGCCTGATCGCGCTCGTCGAGGAAGGGTACCCGATCCGCATCGACGCGGACGCTCGGTCGCTCGAGCTGCTGGTGGACGACGCCACGCTGGGCACTGGCTCGATGCGTGGAGCGTCCGGAGCCCCGCTACACGACCGGAGCGCTGGCGAAGTACGCGAAGCTGGTGGGGGCGCCGACCAGGGCGTACACCTCATGATGACTGCGCGATCGATCGCGTCATGATCAGGA
>CAWIUW010000009.1:0-23944 GCA_963839395.1 uncultured Actinomycetota bacterium | reverse complement strand
CTGTTTGAGGTCCTGGTGCGGCTTCGGGGCCGGCTCGTTCCGGGGTCGACGCTCCTCCTTGGGGGACGCGCCACGGGTGGCGGGCGGCGTCCCAGGCGGTGGCGGAGGTAACGGCGGTGCCGTAGATCGCGCGACCGCCTCCCTCCGCTCGGCGGCTCGCACGAGCATTCGTTCGGTCACCAAGCCACCGGCGATCCAGGCCACGATCCCGAGGACACCGACGAGTGGAGGGACCTCTTCGTACGTTCTGCCCGAGATCACGAGGACGAACCCCCAGACGACCCCGACCAGGAACGTCGATGGGACGGCTCCGACGGCGAACCATGCCCATCGCGGGTAGGTGAGCCGGCCCTCCCTGGAGCCGGAGGAGATGCGTTCACGACGCAGCCACCGCCGGTATTCGCTGACCGAGATCACGAACGCGATGGATCCGAAGATCAGCGTGAAGGGCGAGAGGCCGTTGAGGACGATCCAGGTGGCCCACATGAGCATGCCGACGATCGCCAGCACGCGCTCCGCTTTGGTGCCGCGCCTCCCGCGCTTCATGCGGACCTTCTACCCCACCCCTCCTGGCGAATCTAGGTGTCTCGAAAGGCGACCCGGCCTGACTCGGGAGACGGGGGAACTCGGCCGAGACCGCAAGCAACGAGTTGTTACTCGATGTAGCCAAGGGCAACGTCAGCCAGAAGGAGGAAAACCCTCCGGATTGGCCATTGCCCGGAGCGCAGGGTTCAACTATGGTCCAGCCTCGATGATGACCGAACGAGAAGAGGAGGGAACGATGGATCGGCGACTCGACATCGACCCCCTTGTCTTCACGACGCGCTCCGCGGGGGCTCACCCCTAAGCGCCGGTCCCATTCCGACGTCTAGGGCCGCCTCCGGGCGGCCTTCGTTCATCCGAGGGAAGACCTCCCGGATCCCGCGTTCGCATCAGAACGGAGACCGCATTGTCCTCGATCAGTTTCGCGCTTCCCCACAGCTCCACGGCTATCGCAGCATCAACCGGCACCGCCGATAGGAAGGGACGGGATGGTCCGCCATGGACCGCGAAGAGCGATATCGCGCAGCGACCTCGAGCGGAGCTCAACTTCGCGTCCTGGTCACGCTGCTCTTCACCGACCTGGTCGGCTCGACTCGGCTGGCGGCAACACTGGGTGACCGCCGGTGGACTTTGCTCCTGAAGGCCCATCACGCCCGGGTCCGCGATCTCCTCGATCGATGGGGTGGATGCGAGGTCGATGATGCCGGCGACGGGTTCTTCGCGACCTTCGACGCGGCGACTCCTGCGGTCCGGTGCGCGTCCGCGGTCTCGGATTCGCTCGCGGAGCTCGGACTGAAGGCTCGAGCTGGGCTCCACACCGGGGAGTGCGTCCGAGACGACGGCAAGGTCCGGGGAGTCGCGGTGCACGCAGGCGCCCGAGTAGTCCGCCACGCGGGACCGGGCGAGGTCATCGTGACTCGCACCGTGCGGGACGTTGTTGCGGGGTCCGACCTGGAGTTCGAGGATCGTGGTTCGCACGCGCTCCGGGGACTCCCTGGTCAGTGGCAGCTCTACGCCGTTCTCGGTGGGAACGGGGTACCGGCCGCCGACCAGAACGGACTCCGAGACGAGCCGCACGCACCTCGGAAGGCGAGGAGAGCGGTCTCCGTCACCGCACGACGTTCGTGAACAGGGGAGGCGGGACGGTTCCGGGCCTCGGCTACAGCGGTAGTCGAGGCCCGGAGCCCTCGTCGCGGCTCCACGTTCTCACAGGGGCGCCCGGGACCGGCAAGTCCGCGATCCTTGGATGGCTCGCCGCGGCGGGGATGAGCGTGGTCGATGAGCCGGCACGCGAGATCCTCCGCGAGCAGCGGTCGACGGGAGCGAGCGGGACCCCCGACCGAAGCCCGGCCACGTTCGTCGACCTCCTCCTCCAGCGGTCGATCGAGAAGTACCTGGCCGCGCGACGCCTGGAGACTGACGTGTTCTTCGATCGAGGGATACCGGACTGCGTCGCGTACGCAGTGCACCTCGGAGTCGACCCCAAGCCCAGCGTGACCGCTTGCCGAGAGCATCGATACGAACGCGAGGTGCTCATCGTCGCGCCATGGGAGCAGATCTACGCGGTTGATGAAGAACGGACGATGTCGTTCGGGGACACGATCGGCTTCCACGATGCGATCGTCCGCGCGTACGAAGGCGCCGGCTACGAGCTCATCGAGGTCCCCCGAGGCTCGATCGAAGACCGAGCGGCCTTCGTTCAGACGTCCATCCAGGACCCCTACTCGATGTAGCCGAGGCCCCGGAGGTGCTCCTCCATCTCGTCGGCCTCGTTGTCGGAGACCGCGGACTCGCCCATGCCGGGGATCTGGACGGACGGTGCCGCCTCGCGCGCGGTCAGCGCCTTGTCCGAGCCGACGATCTCGTGCAGGATCCGGCCCTTCGGCGTCACCGCGGTGGGCGCGTCCAGCGCCGCCACGATCGTCGGCGCCATGTCGATCAGCGCCGGCTGCGACTCGAACGGCTTCACGTTCGGACCCACCGCCACGATCGTGCCCTCGAGCCGGTGATCGCCGCTCACCCAGTCGGCGTCCTCGATCGGGGACTTCGCGTGCGCGAGCGAGTAGCCCTCGGCCGGCACCATCATGATGTCGGGCGCGCGGTCGGCGAACTCGCCCTTGAAGATCTCCTCGCGCTTGTGGATCGCCTTGATCGGCTTCTTGCCGGTCTTCGGGTCGACGAACGAGCCCAGCCGGTCCATCACCTCGTCGCGGACCTTCTCGTAGTCGCCCGGGTCGACGATGCCGTCGATCTCGCGGCCGGCGAGGTTGATCGAGACGCCCTCGCCGGTGGAGCGGATCGTCGTGAAGGCCTTCGTCTTCGACCAGTTCACCGACTGGGGCAGCGAGACCTTCCCGTGCAGGCCGAGCATGTCGTAGACCTTGCGCGCGACGTTGCGCACCGGCCCCCACTGCATCGGCCCGAACACGACGTTGGAGGCCGAGAACTCGAGGTAGCCGAACTGCTTCAGCAGGTGGTCCATGTGGACCGTGCGGGTGCACGACTGGAAGCCGTGGTCGGAGATGAACAGGATCAGGTCGTCGGGGCGGGCGCGCGAGACGAACCGGCCGATCGCGTCGTCGGTCTGCCGGAAGATGTCGGCGACCTTCTTCCCGATCCGCGTGTCCTTGTTCTTCGCGTAGTCGGGATGGTCGGGCGCGATGTAGTTCGACAGCGCGTGCTGGGTCCGGTCGATCGAGACCCACACCGAGGCCATCAGGTCCCAGTCCGAGTTGTCCATCAGGTGCTCGGAGACCGCGATCCGCTTCGCGGTGACCTCGAAGGCCTCGTCGAGGTAGGCGTCGGGCCGGTTCCGGTAGGTGGTCCAGCTCATCCCGTTGATCGGCCACTCGAGGTTCTGCCCGGCGAGCGTCTCGGGCAGGTCGGCCGGGTGGGTGAACGTGCGGCCCTTCGGCAGGACCCCGCCGGCGAGGAGGTTCCCGGTGATGTCCGGCGCCGGGAACGTGAGCGGGACGTCGAGCAGGAGCTGGTTCTTGCCGGCGGCCGTGAGGTCGTCGAGGAACGTCCGCGCCTTGATCGACTTGAAGGTGACCGGGTACTGCTTGTGGGTGCCCGGCTTCGTCTCGAGGATGTCGTAGACGCCGTGGTCGTCGGGGTCGACGCCGGTCAGGAACGAGGGCCAGGCCGACCAGGAGTGCGTGGGGACCGTGGAGCGGAGGACCTCGCGCTGGCCCTTGTCGAGGAGGGCCTGGAGGTTGGGCAGGGCGCCCTGCTCCAGCAGGGGGTCGAGGATGCGCCAGTCGGCGCCATCCCACGCGATCAGGATCACTCGTGACATGCGTTCGAAGCCTCTCTCGCAGGAAGTTCGAGCGAGTCTACCGGGGCATCTCGGCCTACAGCTTTGCCCGGACCGCTAGCTGCCTCACGACCGGTGACGCTGTGTGCGGTCGACAGCACGGCGACCCAGGGTTGGATGTCAATAGAGGGTGAGGTTTCCTGAGGCTGGATACGCAAAGGCTGAGATCACTCTGGCGAAGCGACGAATATCAGCGGGCTCCCACTCATGCGAACAATCTCGAACTGCTCGCGAACGGTCACAAGGACCCGCTGTTGAACGATGAAAGCCGCCTCCGCCTCCGACAGCTCGCGGCCGTTCTGAGATCGCCATGAGGGGTTGTCGCGAACAAGCTGCAGCGCCTCCTCCTCCCCTAAGACACGCCAGCGCGCTCGAAGGACGCCTCCGATGAGCCGCTCGAAGTTGGCCTGGGCATCAACAGGGGGAGGCGGATATTGCCGCCACTGGATTGCAGATGGGAGGTGGCCGACGAACACTCCGTCCGCTGCGTGTGCGAAGAACCGGTGCACGGGAGCTCCGAGCAACTGCCCAATACGTCCCTCCGTAAACGGATCGCTGCTTGGTACGAAGCGTTCATCCTCACTTAGGCGGAGCACCGCCTCCCAGGCATCCACGATCAACACGAGGGGCTCGTGACCTGCCTCTCTTGTAGCGGCAATGGCCGCCGTAAGCTGGTCCACTAGCTGCTCCGTAGCCTGCTTCTGAGCCACCTCGATCATCACTTCAATGAGTCTCTCCGTCTCGCCCGTCGCGAGGGCACGGCCATACTCCTCGCCCCAACCGCCAGTGGCCCAATTGCCGGACTCCTCTATGTAGAGGACCTTGAGGTCCCAGTTGTTAAGCCCGAATAGGGCAAGTTCGTCCGGCGGCTCTTCTCGCATCTCAATGGCCCCGTATTCGCTGGCGATGCGCCGACCATGAGCTTGGCTCTTCCATGTCATCGCGAGGTTCTCGGCGACTGAGTTCATGCGGGCCTCGGACAGCGGCGCCGAAACAATCCGCAGGCCTTCGTCGCGGACTTCCCTGGCGGCCGCGTCTTGGAGGGCGCCAACAAGAACTGGTGCGCGAGAGGTCACGTCTTCTCCCACGACGGTTTTCCATCGCGAGTCTTCAGCCAGCGAAGCAAGAAACTGCTGGATGTGGCTATCCTCGCGCCCCAGGGTCTCGGCATCGTCTGACGGCAGCACTAGGGTCTGGCTGGGGCCCAACCGCTTTAGTGTGCCGAGCACAGCTGCTCTTGCGAGGTAGCTGTCGAATGCAAGGAAGCCAGCTTGCCCCTCAGGCCTGTCATCCAGCTCCCACCAGCGCCAATGAAACACATCTTCATCCGATTGCTTCCGCGCATCGAGGAAGGTTCTCCACACTTCCTCCGGACTCTGGGGCAGGTTGACACACTCGAGGATCTCGCGCGAGTCCTCGACGGAGAGCGAGCGGGATTCGGACAGGTGAATCAGCCACGCAAGCTGGCCAAGAAAAAGAGCATGCTGAGTTCGGACCACTTCGAGCCAGGCCTCTTCAGCACCGTCGCGGACTTCTCCGTACCGAAAAGCTAGCGAGATTGCTTCCGACGCCGAGGTTAGTTGCCGCGCGAACTCACAGTAGTCTCCTGGACTCGGACCTTCCATTGCCTGCCGGAGCAGGTCGCTGAAGGCCCTGAGGAACCCAATCAGATAGTCAGCAATCTCTCGTGGCTCGACATCACTGCTCGGATCGGTGAGGAGCGGACCAACGATCAAGGACATGTTCTCGCCAAGGTAGCGGCCGCAGCGGTCTACAACGTACTTCCGCGCCGCAAGATCTTGAAGCTCCTTCGCCTTGTGGTACGAGTAGGGAATCCACGAAAGAAACCGGTAGAAGATGTAGTAATCCCTCTGATCGATCGCAACCTGGGCCAGACGGAGCGGAAAATACACCACGTTGCTGATGACGCTGCGGTCTTCGGTCGCGAGCGCGCTGTCCAATATGTCCTGGAAGTCGGACTCGATCCAATGTACTTCCGACCACTCGCCGCCCAGCCCGTGAACTTCTCTCAGCGCTAGCCTTCGGTCATACCTTGTCTCCATGTCAGCCAGCAGGGTGAGGAATGAACGCACGAGGGTCTCATAGGTGTCGAGCGCATCCTTGAGGACACCCAGACGTCGTTCCCGTACCGCAGTAATCGTGTTGTCCCGTAGGAAGCTGAGCTCAACCCGTAGTCGTTCGCTCGGATCGTTCATGTGGCTCGTTCGGTCCGAATCACGCCCTTGACAAGCCCCGGGACAATCCCTGGGTCGAACGTCTCGAATGCGTCCTTTCGGACTGCCAGGATTCCCTTGTCCAGTGCGCCTGAGCCCTGACCAACGAGTTTCAACCATTGAATCGTGTCCTGGCCCACCCCGCTTCCTAGATCCACGGATGGTTCTGGCACTGGAGATGCGGCTGACCCCACGTTTGGCGCGGTCCGCGGAAGGCCGCCCAGGAACGTCTTCAGCCGAACGACGTTGATGTCGGTAATGACCTGGTTCGGACCGAGTCCGTAGATTCGCCAAGTGGATCGTGATGGCGGCAGGGGACTGTACGAAACGTTCCATTCATCGAGCGCTGCGATTAGACGGTTGTTCGCTAGTCGCCGGGCGGCAGATTCGTCCAGGCTCGCGGACATTCGCTCTCGGATGATTTCATTCGCCCTCTGGCGCAGCCGAAGGGGATCGAAAAGCGTTATGAGTGCCCGAGCGTAGGCAAACACAGCCCCAGTAAGGGTGATCACAAACCAAGACATGCCAAGGAAAACCGAGGTGTCAGATACTCGCCAGACTAGGGCCACTCCAGTCAGTCCAGTTCCGAGTAGCGCGATGACTGCGATTGGAAAGATCCACGACTCGCGTGTCAAGACCTCATGCGACCTGGTAGCTGCCTGCTGCTGGTCGCCGGCGAGCTGAATCGCAAGCGCAAGCAGCGGAAGAGCAATCCCCGACACGGCGGCTTGAACCTGCCACATCGTTGCGAGGGTTGATTCCAGCCTAAGCGACTCCGCCGTGTTGGAATGGGAGACGTGATCAACTGCGAGGACAAGTAGTAGGAAGAGCAGGAAGACACCCAGCGCAACGAGCAGTGATGTGATGCCCGGCGTCGCAAGGCGCGCTCGTACGATTCGGAGACGCCAGCCAACACCATGACTCCCTCTCACGGTGGCTCGAGAGTCAGCGAGTAGCCACGCACGCGCACGCTTCTTGGCCGGCACCCAGATGCTCAAGACCTCACCCTTTCGGCAGAAAGCTGGGATCGGAGTTCGATCCAGAACGATATCTGGTGAGTCGGATCGCCTGGACCGCATGGAGGCCGACACGCTCGCCGAGTAGGTACCTGTTCTTGGTACCGACGGCTCGGCCGCCCTTGACGTAAGTTACGTTATTGAGATAACGTAAGTTACGTGAACAGAAGCGCGCAGGCCGCACGCGAGATGAGCAGGATCTTCCGTCGCGGGGAGCTGAAGGAGGCGATCCTGCTCGTGCTCGACTCGTTGGGCGAGGCGCACGGGTACGCGATCATGGCCGAGCTCAAGGACCGGGTCGGCGGCGGCTGGAAGCCGAGCCCGGGCGCGATCTACCCCGCCCTGCTGGCGCTCGTCGAGACGGGTCACGTCCGGGCGGAGGACCGCGACGGCACCCGCATCTACTCGCTCACCAAGGAAGGCCGACGGGTCGCGGCGGCCCAGCGCTCGAGCTCGAGGTGGGCGTCGCTGACCGCCCGGGCCGAGGAGGGCGAGGAACGGGTCTCCGTCGGCTCGCTCCTCGACGCCTTCGCCGAAGGTTCCGCGTTGCGCCGGCGGCTCGCCCGGACGGAGCAACGAGACCGCATCGAGTCGATCCTCGCGCGCGCGAGCGCCGAGATCGAAGGCACGCTCCAGGAAGGAGAGAACGATGGATGAGTTCGCCGAGATGGCCGGGCGCGAGCGAGAGGCGAGGCGGATCGCGAGGCGTCAGTGGTTCTGGCTCCACTTCGCGGTCTACTTCACCACCAACCTGTTCCTGGTCGTGATCTGGGCGCTGTCGGACGCCGGGCACCCGTGGTTCCTCTTCCCGTTGTTCGGCTGGGGGATCATCCTCGCCGCGCACGCGGTCTACGCGTTCGTGATCAAGACCCCCGAGGAGATCATGATCGAGCGCGAGAGACGGAGTGGCGAAGCACCGTGAGGTGGCTCCTCGCCCCGTACGCGGAACGACGCACCTACCTGATCCTGCTGTACCTGGTGCTCGGGCTGCCGCTGGGCGTGTTCGAGTTCACCCTCATGGTGACGGGGTTCTCCCTCGGGCTGGGGCTGCTGATCACCTTGCTGGGGATCCCGGTGCTGATCGGGACGCTGCTCGTCGCGCACGCGCTCGCGACGTTCGAGCGCCGGCTCGCGTGGTCGCTGCTCGACGCGCCGATGCCGGCGCTTCCTCTTGCGGGACGAGGCGACCGGGTTCTTCTGGGCGCGGCTCCGCTCGCTGATCACCAGCCGGCGCACGTGGATGGAGGTGGCGTTCCTCCTGCTCCGACTGCCGACGGGGATCCTGGACTTCACGATCGCGGTGACGATCGTCAGCCTGATGGTCGGGGGCTTCGTCCAGCCGATCCTCGTGGCGGCGGGAGTGGAGTCCAACCTCGGGTCGTGGAGGATCGACACGTTCGGGGAGTCGCTCGTCTGGCTTCCGATCAGCATCCTGTTCCTGCTCGTGGGACCGCGGCTCCTGGTCGGGTGGGGAGGGGTCTCGGCGTGGTTCGCGACGGCGATGCTCGCGGTCGTGGAACCCGCGGAGCTGAAGCGTGCGGTCGGCGACGTGCTGGCGCGGGTCGGTCGAGCGGATGCCTTCGAGATCATGGATCAGCTCCAGCTGCGTCTGGGTCGGGGTCCGTTCCTCTCGGCGACCCGGGTGGAGGCGACGCTGCTGGCATTGGAGTCCATCGGGGTCGTGACGTCTCGGCGGGACGGCGGTCGGACGACCTACGCGCTCGCGTAGCGGGATGGTGGTGGAGGGAGATGCGACTCGCGCGTGACCTCGTCGGCGAGGCAGAGGCGACGCTCGCCGAGCAGGGGATGCCGGCGGACGAGATCCGTGTCGTGCTCGGCGCCGACGATCCCCTGATCGTTCGCCGCTACCTCGAGCTCCACCGGGAGCGGCTGATCGAGCGACTCGACGAACAGCGCCTCGCGGTGGATCGGGTGGAGCGACTCCTCATCGATTCCGCCGCTCAGCGTCAGCCCCGCGCTTGGCGCGGTGTGGCCTCGATCTAACTGCCCGGCGTCGCGCCTCGAGCACGGCGGATCTGGTCGGCGTGATCGAAAGCATGCGCCGCGTAGATGTCGAGCCAGTCATCCATCGAGTAGGTGCCGCTCTCGCTGTGCGTTCCCACACGGTTCCAGTCCGCGTCGCCGAGTTGGTCCAGGAGCTCGGCGGTTGACGCCCGCACGGCACGGAACACAGCGAGCGAGGCATCGGTGGGGCGCTCGTAGTGCAGCCGCTCCGCGAAACGTTCTTCGTCGTACCCCTGGATGAACGCCTCGTCATCGGCCAACAGGGTGCGAACACGAAGGTACGAGTTCGACTCGGAATCAGCGAGATGGTGAACCACCATCCGGGCCGTCCAACCCCCGTCCGGCGGCACGGCGTCGAGCTCGGCCTCGTCCGCACCCGCGAGCGCGGCCTCGACCTGTTCCACGCCCGCCCGGTACCGCGCGATCAGCTCCGCCCGCCGCTCGATGTCCACCATGGGAGCGTATCGGCCCGCACACCTTCCGCCCAGGCAACTTGGTGGCGGGGGAGGGTCTCTCGGAGGCACTCTTGTTGCGAATGAGTTAGGGAGTACGCGGATGACGCGATCCTGGGTCTGGTGGGGCGTGCTGTCGACGTTGGGCGTCGTTGTCATCCTCCTGCCCGACACGGGGCCGAGGCTGTTCTCGCTGAGCGAGGGACACGGGCCTTCGCTCGTCGACGGCGTCGGCATCCTCCTTCTCGTGACCGGCTGGGTCGTTCTCGACGCCGCCACGTGGCGTCGGCGAGGGACCCTTTCGTTCCCGAGCGGGATCGTCGCGCTGATGGCGATCGCCGCGATCGGCGCTGCCGCTCTCGTTGTGTGGTCGATCTCGGGAGATCACGGCTCGTGGTGGATCGTGGGTGCGGTCGTGCTCGCGGCGATCCAGATCGCGGCCGCGGTCAGGGCCACGATCGTCGAGCACTCAGCCTGATCACACGAACGGATAGGTTCTCCTCGACGGTCAGGCGGTCACTGAGATGAGCGGTCAACCGGTCGAGCGGGAGCAGCGGGTCACGCCGCTGGAGCTCTTCTTCGACCTCGTGGTGGTCTTCGCGTTCACGCAGGTCACGCGGCTCATGGCGGAGGACCTCACGTGGCACGGCCTCGGGCACGGGCTCCTGGTCCTCGCCGTGATCTGGTGGGGCTGGGTCGGCTTCGCGTGGTTGACGAACGCGCTCGAGCCTGAGGAGGGCAGTGTTCGCGCGGGGATGTTCGGAGCGATGGCGGCGATGCTCGTCGTGGCGTTCTCGGTTCCGGGGGCGTTCGGCTCGAACGCGGTGTTGTTCGCGGTGGCGTACGCCATCGTGCGCCTGCTCAACCTCCTGCTCTACGTGATCGCCGGTCGGCGGGATCCCGGCTTCCGGCGAGCGGTCGGCCGACTCGCGCCGGTCGCCGCGACCGGAGTGGCGCTGCTCCTCGTCGCGGCATGGACGCACGGCCCGTGGCAGGAGGCACTCTGGATCGTGGCGCTCGCGGCGATCTACGGAAGCGCTCTGATCGGTCATGGGCAGGGCTGGCACATCTCCCCGGCCCACTTCACCGAGCGGTACGGCCTGATCGTCATCATCGCGTTGGGCGAGTCGGTCTTCGCGATCGGTGTCGGAGCGGCGGACGTTCGGCTCACGTTCGGTCCCGTGTCGGCCGCGATCCTGGGCATCGTCGTGATCGCCGCGCTCTGGTGGGCGTACTTCGACGTGATCGCGGTCCAGACGTACCGCATGCTCGCGCAGACGAGCGGTGCGAGGCGGGCTCGCCTCGCCCGCGATCTCTACAACTACCTGCACCTGCCGATGATCGCCGGGATCGTGCTGTTCGCGCTCGGCCTCGAGGAGACGATCCGGCACGTCGACGAGCCGCTCTCCGTGATCCCGGCGGTGGCCCTGTGCGGCGGTCTCTCGCTCTACTTCCTCACGCACGTCATGCTCCGCGTGCGCCTCGTCTACTTCATCCGCCACACGACGGAGGACCGACCGGGATACGTCGGACCGGGGCGACTCGCGGCCAGCCTCGCGATGCTGGCGGTGCTCCCTGCCGTACTCGAGTTGCCGGCGCTCGCGTCACTCGCGCTGGTAGCCGCGATCTGTGCCGCCCTGATCGCCTGGGACGTGATCCATTACCGGGAGGAGCGGACGGCGGTGAGACAAGCCCGCCCGTAGCTCGGCAGGTGGGTGACGGATGTCCTGCACACCTCCGGCGGCGCTCCGCCTCCGCGACGAGGCCGCGCGATAGGGCGGTCAGCACCCGCCGAGACATCTCTACATCAACTGGTAGGGCGTGAAGAGCTGGGGAACCTCGATGCCGGCCAGGTTCGCGCGGAGCTCTTCGCTCGGCTCCCCGAGGAGTTCGCCGTGGACCACGGAGACGATCGCGAGGACCGCCGCCGATATGTCGCCGAGGTGTTCGGCGTGGCCGATGGCCGACTCAGAGTCCCTGTACCGCTCGACGATGACGCACTCGGACTCGTCGTCGTTGAAGTAGGTGTCGTATTGCAGCGTTCCGGTGTCCTTGGTCCGCACGATCTCCATGGCCTCAGCGGACAGCCGCTTGAACTCCTCGAGCTTGCCCTCGTGGATCTTGAATCGAGCGATACCCACGAGCTCACTCACGGTTCCTCCTTCCACTCGGGCGGGTCAGACGTTCATCCTGCTCGGCTCGCTAGCGACCAGGACGCCCTTGGTGTTGGTCCGGCCCCTGCATCACGCCGTCGAGCGTGACGCTATCCATCACGATGACCTTGCTCATCGTCCCCGCCTCCTTCCCACACCGCCGGATCGTGGGCGAAGTGCACACGGACGGGGTCGAACGAACGGAGGCGCTCGACGGAGTCGGCGTAGTCCGGGTGCTTCGCGGCGGACGCGCCGGACACGGACGGATCGGCGCCGCCCTCCCACTCCGCTCTCGACTGCACCGCCTGACCGGCCAGGACGACCGCGCCGTCCGGCGCGTCCAGCAACAGTGACTGGTGGCCGGCCGTGTGCCCCGGCGTCGGGATCAGCCGGAGCCCGGGCCCGACCTCGACCTCGCCCGTCACGACCTCGTACGAGAGGCCGGGGACGTCGATCCACTCGGGGACCGTGTAGTCCGGCTCGTGCACCATGTCCCATTCGGCCCGCTGGACGAAGATGGGCACGGTCGCGGGGATCCGGCCGTTCTGACCGCTGTGGTCGAAGTGGAGATGACAGTTCGCGGCTCCGGTGATGTCCCCGAGCGAGATCCCGTGCTGGCCGAGCGCCTCCTCGATCGGCGTCGCCCGCGGCGAGAACTCGGAGTCGATCTCGGCGTTCCCGAATCCGACCCCGTTGTCGAACAGGAAGATGCCGTCGCGATGGACGACGGCGTGCGCGTACGACGGCCACCACTCACGTCGCAACAGCTCTTGCTCGTCAGCGGGCAGCCGGACCTCTGAGACGAGGAACGGGATCACGCGGACGTCGCTCACCCGGGCAATCTACGTTCCTCGCGCCGGTTCGCGCTCGCGCGTGTTCACGTCGGCGATCAGTCGGGAAGCAGCGGAACGGATGGCCCATGGTCCCGACCCAGGAGCACCGCCCGGGTGATGGCCGCGGATCCGAACCGATCGCGGACCTCGTCGAGCGTGGTGTCGACCGCTGGTCGACCGAGCGGAAGCGCGAGTTGGATGGCCCCATCGTCGGTGAGGTTCGTGAACGTCAGGCCGATGAGGGTGATCCCCCGTTGCTGGATCAACGGCATCGACGACGCGAGCAGCCCTCTCGCGACGGCCAGGACCGTTTCCGTGCGGGCCGTGGCCTCCGCGATCGTGTCCGACCGGGTCACGCGAGCGAAGTCGTCGAAACGGAGCCGGAGCACGACCGTCCGGCATACCCGATGGGCCGCTCGGAGCCTTCGCGAGAGACGGTCGACCAGTGCGACGAGATCGGTGTCGAGTTGGTCCGGCGTTCTCCGTCCGCGGCCGAGGGCGCGCTGGGTTCCCATCGAGCGGCGGCGGCGCCCGACCTGCACCGGCCTCGGATCGCGGTTGTGGGCGAGCGCATGCAGATGCCGGCCGGCGGCCCGGCCGAGGATGCCGACCAGCCCCGCCTCGCCGATCGACGCGACCTCCGCCACGGTCGTGATCGACCGGGCGTGGAGTTTGGCCGCGGTGGCCGGCCCGACACCCCACAGTCGTTCGACCGGCAGTGGGTGGAGGAAGTCCAGCTCGCCGTCGGCCGGCACCAGGAGCAGTCCGTCCGGCTTGGCGACCCCGCTGGCCACCTTGGCGAGGAACTTCGTCCGAGCGACTCCGACCGTGACGGGAAGTCCAACGCGCTCGAGGACATCAGATCGCAACCGGACGGCGACCTCCAGCGGGGTGCCCGAGATCCGTCGCAGCCCGCCGACATCGAGGAACGCCTCGTCGATCGACAGGCCTTCCACGAACGGCGTCGTGTCGTCGAACACCTGGAACAGCGCTTTGCTGGCCTGGCTGTAGGCATCCATCCGGGGGCGGACGACGACCGCCTGAGGGCAGAGTCGGAGCGCCTGTGCCCCGCCCATCGGCGTCCGGATCCCGTACGCCTTCGCTTCGTAGCTGGCCGCGAGGACCACGCCGGCCCCCACGATGACCGGTCGGCCCCGCAGCGACGGATCATCCCGCTGCTCGACCGACGCGTAGAAGGAGTCGACGTCGGCGTGCAGGATCGTGGCGTCTGGGGACACGAACGTATGTTCGCATCTGCCTCGGACGCGTGAGCGCCCCCGTGAGGCCGCTACGTCACGAGTTTCAGGTGGCCGAGGCCGTTTCGTACTTCGGGCGCCCGGTGGGCCGGTAGACCTGGATCGTCACTCCGCTGGGGGTGGTGACCGCCTGCGATCCGACCAGCTCGAGCGCGATGTCCGGGCCGGCGTCGGGGAACAGCCGCGTCCCCTGGCCGACGACGACGGGGACGGTGAGCAGGTTGATCTCGTCGACGAGGTCGTTCTCGAGCAGCCACCGAACCAGGGCGCCGCTGCCGTGCACCTCCAGCTCGCCTCCCTCCTTGGCCTTCAGCTCGCCGATGGCAGCCACGAGGTCACCGGAGAGGACGGTCGTGTTCGCCCACTTCGGGTCGGTGATCGTGGTCGATGCCACGTACTTGGGCTTCGTGTTCAACGCCGTCCAGATCGGGCTGTCGCCGGGATCGTCCCACGTTCCCCAGGAGGCGGCGAAGATCTCGTAGGTCCGCCGGCCGAACAGGAACGCGTCGGCGCGCGCATAGACCTCGTTCAGGAACCCCATGGTCGTCGTCGTCGGCGTACGGCGTGACCCATCCGCCGCGCTCGAATCCGCCCCTGCGGTCCTCGTCCGCTCCGCCGAGCCCCTGCATCACTCCGTCGACGGTGACCATCGTGGTGGTCGTCAGCTTCATGATCCCGCTCCCTTCTCGTCGCCGCCCCGCGGCTCGAACTCGTCGCACACGTCCTCGGCATGGATCACGCCTCGCACGTAGCGGCATCCGCCGATCGCCAGCCGCGGGAACATGAACGCGCACTCGTGGCAGCTGAACTTCGGGTTCTCGGCCTTGCGGTAGTTCGCCTCGGCCTTCGACAGGCCCTGGACCTTCGGCATCGCTCACCGACCTCCTTCGCGAACCCTGCTCGAGGACCCGACTCTACGAGCCTACGGATACGCCTACGGTTCGGGGTCGTCAGATCCAGAGCAGGACGACGGAGGCCACGATCATCCCCGCCAGCAGCAGGCTCACCAACCGGCGCCGATGCTCGTCTTCGACGAACCGGGAGAGCGCCGCGCCGCCGGCCGCCCAGATCGTGAACGAAACGGCCACGACGACGATGGCGACGCCGGTCAGCAGCGCGATCCCGGCGAGCAGGGGAATGTCGTCGGGCAGGAAGGTCCCGACGAGCGCGATCGCGAAGACCCACGCCTTCGGGTTCACCCACTGGAAGACGGCCGCCTCCCAGACGCCGAGCGGACGAGCGGCCTTCGCTTCGGCGATCGCGCCGCTCCCCACCACCCGCCAGGCCAGATAGAGCAGATATGCGGAGCCCGCCACCCTCAGCGCCAACGCGGCGACAGGCACCGCCTCGAGGAGCGCGCCGATCCCGGCGGCCACGCCGGCGACCAGCGCCCCGACGCCGAGCGCTGCCCCGAATATCTGAGGCATCGTCCGGCGGAACCCGAACGAGATCCCCGAGGCCAGCAGCAAGGCGTTGTTCGGCCCGGGCGAGAAGGACCCGACGAACGCGAACGCCACGAGCGCCGCGAGCTCGTTCAGCACGGGCGCCGAGCCCTCCTCGATGCCATCGAGCTCATCGAAGCGAGAGCCGCGCCGCAGGTCTTGTACGTTCCTCGCATCGTGGAGCAGCCGGCGCAGTGGGTCCGCGCGTGGAAGCCCGAGGTGCCCGGGATCCACGAGGTCTTCCACGCCCGGTTCGTCGACCACGCGTACCCGGCGCACATGCACGACGCCTGGACCGTCTTCACGGTCGACGAGGGATCGATCGCGTACGACCTCGAGCGGCGACACCGCGGCGTGACGGGATCGAAGGTCACGCTCCTGCCTCCCCACGTCGTGCACGACGGCCGGCCGGCCGCGAGCGCCGGATACCGCAAGCGCGTGCTCTACGTCGGTACCGAGGTTCTCGGCGAGCACCTGATCGGCCCGGCCGTCGATGAGCCCGACGTCCTCGATCCGTCGCTCGTCCGAGGATTCCGGTCGCTGCACCGGGCGCTCGGCGATCCCGGCGAGAGCTTCGAAGCCGAGTCGATCTTCGCGCTCGTCGCCGCACGGCTCGCGGACCACCTGGGTGAGCGGCGCGACGCCGACGAAGACCCGCCGGGCAGCTCGATCGCCGAGGACCTACGGGACCTCCTCGATGCGCGGCTGTCGGTCGGCATCACGTTGGGAGAGGCCGGACGGATCCTCGAGGTCTCACCGGCGCATCTGGTCCGGTCGTTCACACACCGGTTCGGGATCTCGCCGCACCGCTACCTCGTCGGGCGCCGGATCGAGGCCGCTCGCCGTCAGCTCCTCGATGGGCAGCCGGTGGCCCGGGTCGCCGCCGACGTCGGCTTCCACGACCAGGCGCACTTCGCGAGGCACTTCAAGCGCCACGTCGGCACGACGCCCGGCCGATTCCGAGCTCGAACATGATCCGGAGAGTCGGGATCGCGCTGGCGCTGATCGCGGCGGCGTTCTTCATCGTCCGCGCGATCGTCGAGCTCCTGACCATCGACTACTCGGACCCGTCGTCGTACGCGAACGATTGGGGCGGCCCCAGCCTCGCCGGGGTCCTCCTGGTCCACTGCGGCCTCGGGATCGTCGCCGCGGTCGGGCTCGTCATCTGGTGGCGCGGACGGCGTTCCCCGACGGCAGATGAACGCGATCGATCCCAGTGAACACCGTTTCAAAGGCGAGGCAGCGACTCCGGAGGGTGCCTGCTCGGAGAGTGCTACGCAGGATTAGCCTCGGAGTCGCGTGACGAACCTCCGGAGTGCCGCGGTCGTGATGTGGTTCTACGCGGCCGGATTCGGGTTGTCCACGATCCCCGTCGCGATCTACCTGGAGCAGCGTGGGCGACTCCCCTCGTTCTTCGGACTCTTCGACATGTACGCCGGACCTTGGTCGGCGCGCCTGGCGGACGACGCGTTCGTGCTCCGGCTGATCGCTTTCCTCGTCGTGTTGCTGGTCGTCGCCTGGGCAGCGTGGCTCGTGTGGAACGGCTCGAAGGCCGGCGCCGTCCTCAGCCTCGCGTTGCTTCCGATCGAAGCGGTCTTCTGGCTCGGGTTCGCTCTGCCGATCCCCTGGGTCCTCGGCGCCGCGCGCGTCGTCCTCCTGCTCCTCGGTTGGAAGTCACTGTCCCGCGGGTAGGTCTGACGTCATCGTCGCGCGCGCTGTCGCAGCTGACGCGCTACGATGCCGCTCGTGCCTCGCCGCTACTCCGCCTCCGAGATCGCCAAGGAGGCCGGCTGCCCGGAGGATCGGGTGCGGTGGCTCAGCAGCATCGGCCTGCTGACGCCGGACACCGACGGCCGGTTCTCGTTCGGCGACGCGCTCGCCTCGAAGATGGTCACCGCGCTCCTCGAGAGCGGACTCCCGGCCGAGACGATCGAACGGGCTGTCGCGGACGGGTTCCTGTCGTTCCAGCGCACCGACGAATACCTCCCGTACGAGCCCGGACCACTGTCCACACGGACGTTCGCGGAGTTCCAGGCGAGCGCGGGCCCGGGCGCCGAGCTCCTGCCCGCGGTCTTCGAGGTGTTGGGGCTGCCGAAGCCCAACCCGTCTTCGCCGATCCACGTCGACGAGGAGGCCCTGTTCGAGCGCTTCCTTCAGGTGTGGCAGAAAGCCCCTGACGAGGACGCACCGATCCGCGCCGCACGACTGCTGGCGCAGGGAGCGCGCGCGGCGATGCTCGGGTGGGCGGATCTCGTGGACGAGCAGATCGCCGAGCCGGTTCGACAGCGGCTGTACAGCGGCGAGCTCGAGGAGTTCCCGGACGACGTCCGCGTCTCGTTCATGCAGGTGACGAACCTGGTCCCGGAGATGTTCACGTGGCTGAGCTCCCGCTACCTCGAGCATCGGAGCGTGAACGGGATCGTCGAGGGGTTCGAGCGGTTCCTCGCGACCCGAGGGCTCGCGCCACCGCCCGCCCCGGATCGGCCGCCCGCGATCGTGTTCGTGGACCTGTCCGGCTTCACGGCGCTCACGCGGGAGCGCGGCGACGAGTCCGCGGTCCTCGCCGCCTCGTCGCTCCAGCGCGAGGCGGACGCGGCGGCGACCCGTCACGGGGGCCGGCTCATCAAGCTCCTCGGTGACGGAGCGATGCTCCGGCTCGCGGACGCCGCCGTGGGCGTCTCGGCTGCGCTCGAGCTCGTGGAGACGATGAGCGGCGAGGGCGTCGTGTCGTCGCACGCGGGCGTCCACGCCGGACCGGTGATCGAGCGCGATCTGGACGTCTTCGGACAGACCGTGAACCTCGCGTCGCGGATCGCGGACGCGGCGGGCCCCGGCGAGGTCCTCGCGAGCGAGGCGGTGGCCGAGGCGGCCGGTGACGGAGGGTTCGCGTTCGAACGGCTCCGGGAGGCGGACCTCAAGGGCCTCCCCGAGCCGGTTCCGCTCTACCGCGTCACACCGAGGGTGGGAGCATGACGAACGAACCGCTCCCCCCTCCCTCCGTCGGCTCAGCCTGCGCGAGCGGGAGGGTCGCTCGTAGAGCTTCATCGCCCAGCGGAAGCCGACGAACGCGATCCCCACGCACCAGGCGACGGCGAGCAGCGCGCTCGAGCCGATCGGCGTGCCCATCAGGAGTCCGCGGACCGTCTCGATGAACGGCGTGAAGGGCTGGAACTCGGCGAACCAGCGGATCCCGGCCGGCATCGACTCGGTCGGCACGAACCCGCTGCTGAGGAACGGCAGGAGGATCAACGGCATCGGCAGGTTGCTGGCGGCCTCCACGCTCTTCGGGTAGAGACCGAGGGCCACCGACAGCCACGTGATGGCCAGGGTGATCATCGCGAGCACGCCGGCCGCGGCGATCCATTCGACCACGGTGGCGTTGGGGCGGAAGCCGACGAGGATCGCGACGCCGATCACGACCGTCAGTCCCGCCATCGTCTGGATCGTGCTGCCGAGCACGTGCCCGGTCAGGAACGACGCCCGAGCGATCCCCATCGTTCGGAAGCGGGCGATGATGCCTTCGGTCATGTCCATCGCGGCGGAGATCGCGGTGCCCTGGGCCGCGCCCGCGATGGCGATCAGGATGATCCCCGGCGTCACGTAGTTGACGTATGCGGCTCGGCCGTCCAGCGCGACGTCGAGTCCCGCTCCGAGCGTGCCGCCGAACACGTAGACGAACAGCAGCAGGAGGATCACAGGAACCGCGATGACCAGGAGCGAGACCGTCGGGTACCGCAGCATGTGCCGGAAGTTCCGGCGCAGCATCGTGGCCGAGTCCTTGATGACGTAGGCGTTGGTGCTCATCGCAGCGCTCCCCTTTCCTCTTCGGCGTCGCCCGTCAGGGCGAGGAAGACCTCGTCGAGATCAGGTGTGTGCACCGACACCCGTTCCACCGCGGCCGACGCTCCACCGAGCCGGTCGAGCAGGTCACGGATCGCGCCGGCGCTGGCATCGCTCGGGATCTGCAGGGTCAGGTCATCGTCGTCGCGGGTGGCATCGGGGAACGAACGAGCCGCCCGACCGAGTGCGTCCGCGTCGGCGAACTCCAGACCGACGAACCCACCCGGGATGAGGCGCTTGAGCTCGTCCGGGCTGCCCTCGGCGATCACCTTCCCGCGGTGGAGCACGGCGGCTCGGTCGGCGAGCTCGTCCGCCTCCTCCAGGTAGTGCGTGGTGAGGAAGATCGTGACGCCGCCGGCCACGAGGTCGCGGACGATCTGCCACACCGTGCGACGGCTGCCGGGGTCGAGACCTGTGGTCGGCTCGTCGAGGAAGATGATGCGCGGCTCGCCGATCAGGGTCATCGCGAGGTCGAGCCGCCGACGCATCCCGCCGGAATAGGTGACGGCCGGCGTGCGGGCGGCCTCCGTCAGGTCGAACCGGTCGAGCAGCTCGGCGATCCGCCTTCGGCCTTCCGCTTGCGCAACGTGGTGCAGATCCGCCATCAGGGCGAGGTTCTCCTCGCCGGTGAGGAGGCCGTCCACCGCCGAGAACTGCCCCGTCACGCCGATCGCCCGGCGCACGGCCGCGGGGTCGCGAGCCGGGTCGTGGCCGGCGACGCGCACCTCTCCCGCGTCGGCATGCACCAAGGTCGAGAGGATCTGCACGGCCGTGGTCTTGCCGGCGCCGTTGGGCCCGAGCAACGCGAAGATCGTGCCGGCGTCGACGTGCAGATCGACGCCGTCCAGCGCGACGGTCTCGCCGTAGGACTTCCGCAAGCCGGAAGCCTGCACCGCCGGCGCATCGAAGGTGTTCGTGGCGGTCATGAGAGGTCCCTGCCTTCCTTGCTCGTGGCCTTGCTCATCGTGGAGCGATGGACCGTGATGTCGCCGTAGGAGGTGCTGGCGTGGACCTCCACCGTGTCCTGCCCCGGTTCCGGTGCTCCGGAGGTCTCGAGGTCGTTCACGACGTTGCCGAAGCCCGTGTGGAGGTCGAGCCACGCGGCGACGCCGTCGCGGATCCCGATCTCCACGGCTCCGGCGGCGGTCTGAGCGACGGCGGCACCGCGCGCGACCTCCCCGAACCGAACGTCCCCGTTCGCGGACTTCGCGGCGACTCCTTCGTGGGCCACGTCGATCGAGATGTCGCCGTTGGCCGCGCGCACACGTGCCTCTCCCACGACCTCGCCGATCCACGTGTCCCCGTTCGAGTTCTTGACGGCGGCGGCCCCGTCGATCCGGCCGATCCGCACGGAGCCCGAGCCCGTCACGACCTCCGCCCTGCCGGCGGCCCGTTCGATCCGGATGTCCCCGAAGCCGGTCTTGAGCTCCAGGGATCCGGTCTCGTCGAGCGAGATGTCGCCGACGCCGGCCTTGCCCCGGAACTCGCCGAGGCGACCGCTCGATCGCAGGGTCGCGACGCCGGCCTCCGCGCGGACGAGGGATCCGGTGGGGAGGGCGATCGACACGGCGATCGACTCGGTGCCCCGACGCGGCCGCCACTGCCGCCAGCCCTTGGGACCGGTCACCGAGAGGTGGCCGTTCGCGTACTCCACGCGCGTCTGCTCGGCGGCGGCGACGTCGCCCTTCTTCGTGGGATCGCTCGGACGGACCTCGACGATCGTGTCGGTCCGGTCGGTCGCGTCGATCCGGATGTCGCCGACTCCCAGCTCCACGCTGACGGAGATCGGTTCGGGGGTATCGAACGTAGGCATGGTCGTTCCTCCTCTGTGGCTAGCGCGCCCAGCCCGTGTATCGCTGAGCGCCGTGCGGGGTGTGTCGTTCGCGACGACGGGTGCCCTCGCCGCGTTCGAGTGCAGCGGCCGACGTCCGGACGCACCAGGAGTTGACCGACAGCCCTTCGCCGGCCGCGGCTCGTTCGATGCGTTCCTTCAGGTACTCGGGCAGACGCAGGTTGATCCGCGCGACCGAGCCCTCGTCGCCGTCGGCAGCGGGCAAGGCCGCCGGCCTCGCGTCGTCCACGTCGGCGTCGTCGGAGGTGGGATCGGCCGGCGGCGGCGTCACCACGAACTCAGGGGTCCGTCCCCGAAGGCGCAGCTCCACCGAGCCGGGTGCGAGCTCGACGGTGATCTCCTCGGCGGCCGCGGACAGCGCGTCCTGCAGCGCCAGCCTGATCGCCGCATCCAGGGGCGCGGCGAGGCGGTCGGCGAGCGCGCGAGCCTCCTCACCACTGGCCTCTGCCGCGAGCGCGAGCTGGCGGTGGATCTCCTCGATGTACGGTTCCAGTTCCATGGCGCCATGTTGGCACCATGATGATGCCATGTCAACCCCTACATGGCACCTTCATGCGCCAGGTGGAAGCCCTCGAGCGGCGAGCTCCAGCCGCCTACGCTTCCGGCGTGGCTGACTGGGCGACCATCTCCGCACTCGCCACCGCGGCCGGCACCCTGGCGCTCGCGATCGCGACGTTCGTCTCGGTGCGATCCTCGAACCGCTCGGCACGCGTGGCGGAGCGCGCGCTCCAGGCGGGGATGCGGCCACTCTTGAGTGGCTCTCGGCTCGTCGACCCCGACATCAAGATCGGCTGGTCCGACGACCACCGCGCGGTCGTCGGCGGCGGCCGCGCATCGATCGAGCTCGTGGACGATCTGATCTACCTCGCGATGTCGCTCCGCAACGTGGGCTCCGGGGTCGCCGTCCGCCAGGCATGGGCCATCGACGTTCCGCCGAACATCGAGGAGCAGGCACCGCTCGATGACCTGGACCGGTTCCGCCGTCAGCTCCGGGATCTCTACATCTCAGCGAACGATGTCGGCTTCTGGCAGGCCGCGCTCCGCGATCCCGACGACCCCCTGTACGCGGTGGTCCGTGCCGCGATCGAGGAGCGCGGCACGTTCCTGATCGACGTCCTCTACACGAACGACGAGGGCGACCAGCGCGCCGTCACACGGTTCGTGGTCGCGCCGGCCCACGACGACGGCAACCAGTGGTTGTGCTCGGTGGGCCGCCACGTCTACCTGGACCGGCCCAACCCTCGCTAGTACTCGTCGTGGCGCCGGAGCCAGAGCTGCATCCCGTCGCCCTCGTCGCGGCCCTTCGGCGCCCGATCGAGGATCGGGTAGTAGCCCATCAAGAACTCGAGGCCTCGGGCTTGCGTCGAGTAGGTGTGGTACACGACGCCGTCGTCCTTCGCGAACGAGCTGAAGCCCGGTCCCTCCGTCAGATAGCCGGCGACGTCCGTGCCGCTCGCGGCCGCGTTGGCATCGAGGATCGGCGGGGCGCCGGCCTCGAGCAGCGGCCCGGCGAACTCGTTCACCTGCTCGTCGGTGTACGAGAAGCCCATGTCGAAGTTGAAGTCGTTGGTGGCGCACGAGACCCACGGGAAGCTCCAGCCCATCCGCTCCTTGTAGGCGAGGAGCCTCTCGATCGGCGCTCGTGAGACGTAGAGCATCGTCACGTCCCGCGCGTGGAGGTGCGGCAGGACCGCGTTGACGGCGTCGGCCGATGACGAGCAGGTCGGGCAGCCGGCCGTGTAGCTCGGACCGAACATGAAGTGGTAGATCAGGAGCTGCGAGTGCCCGTCGAACAGCTCCGCGAGCGTCTCGGGTACCGTCGCCGGTGTCGAAGCGGTACTCCTTCTCGACCGGAACCCAGGGGAGCTCTCGTCGCATCCGGGCGAGGTCGTCGCCCATGCGTGTGTGCTCCTTCTCGAGCCGAAGCAACTCGTCACGAGCCGCCTGCCATTCCTCGCGCGTGCCTGTGCGGTGATCGGTCATGGTTCCCTCCCTCGTATCACCCACCGGAGGCCGTCACGACGGTCTCCAGCAACGACAGCGTCTTCGCATCAGCGTCCATCTCGGCACGGACGCCGAGCGGCATCGGGAGGTTCGGCCCCGCGTGGCCGATGTCGACGTCGCCCAGCACCGGGATGGCACGCTCGCCCACGACCTCGAGGACGATGTCGCGGAGCGAGTCGGGTCCTGGCTGCGTCACTTCCACCTCGAACGGCCTGCCGACGACCATGCCCGAGATCCGGTCCAGCACCCCCGCCTGTCGCAGCACGTGCAGGTCGTTCCAGACCGTCGACGTCGACGTGAAGGCTTCCTCCCAGAACAGGATCGCCCCGTCGAAGCGCTCGGGGCTCAGGGCGGATGCGGTCGCCTGCACACGCACGAGCCGGTTGAGCATCCCGCCGATGAGCGGGCCCTCCGCACGGCCCGGCCGCCACGACTCCCACGGACGCCCCGGCGGGAGAGGACCGATCGGCGCGTCGTCCGTCAAGACTCGGAGGTGGAGGTCCGCGAGCTGGTCGCGGCGCGCGTCGTCCTGTTCGTCCCACTCCCCGAATCCGACCGTGACGAGGTCGGAGTGCAGAGAAACCAGTCCGGTCCGAGCATGGAGCGCCAGGTGCAAGGCGGAGATGTCGCTCATCCCGAGCACCGGTTTCGGATCTGCTCGCACAGCCTCCACGTCGATCAGATCCAGATAGCTCAGGGTCGTCCGGCCGCCGGTGAGCGAGAAGATCGCCCGCACCTCGGGATCTCGAAGGAGACGGTTTAGCTCCTCGGCGACCTCCGCGGGCGGGGCGGCCGACCACCACCAACTCCGCTCCACGTCCACCAACGGTGAGACCCGGACGACGAACCCCATCCGTTCGATCGTCTCGACACCGCGTTCGAGCAGGGGCACATCATCCTCGTCGAGCCCGCCGGACGTGGCGACGACCGCGACGAGGTCACCTTCCCGCAGCGCCTTCGGTCGCAGCATCGAGCGAG
>CAWIUW010000008.1:0-15963 GCA_963839395.1 uncultured Actinomycetota bacterium | reverse complement strand
ACCTCGATAGATGGGGGCACTCAGTCGCTGACGGACGCTGCCACGTCTTCGATCGTGGGTTGTCGGTCCGGGAGCCGCCTCGTGAAGAACAGGGCGATCACTCCCAGGATCGCGAGGAGCGCGAGCGACGAGCGCAATCCGGCGATCCGAGCGGCTTCGTTCTCCTCGACTACGGCGTGGGTGACCGCTGGTGTCGCGCCGGCCTCCTCCATCGCCGACTCCACGTCCGCGTTCGACACGAACGGGATCCCGCTGACCAACTCGACCGTGGCTTCCGACTTCACCTCCGGCGGGACATCGGGGTTGCCTGCGATCCCGGTCAGGAAGGAGCTGGTGAGGGCGGCGATCAGGACCGAGCCGGCGAGGGCGGTGCCGAGTGAGGCGCCGAATTGGCTGGCCGTGTTCTGGAGGCCGCCGACCTCGGGGCTGAACTCGTCCGAGACGGCCGATACGGTGACGGCGCCGAGCTGCGAAGCGAGACCGCCCATCCCGAGTCCGATCAGGAGCATCGGCCAGGTCACGATCGACGCGCTCGCGTCCACATCCATCGACACGAAGAGGAGCACGATGCCCACGACCATCGCCACCAGCCCGATCGTCACGACGCGCCGCGGCGAGGCCGACGGGCGGAATCGGGGGATGGCGACCGCGGCGAGCAACATCGACAGGGAGAGCGGTGTGATCTTGATCCCCGTGTCGATCGCCGAGAGGCCGAGCGCGACCGACAGGTAGAGCGGGACGACGAAGAACACGCCCATCATCACGGTGAACTGGAAGAAGAACATGATCAGCCCGCTCGTCATCTGACGGTTCCCGAAGAGCGACGGGGTCACGAGCGGCTCACCGTCCCCCGCATCGAGACGCCGGATGTGTCCCATGAACAGCCGGATCGCGAGGAGTCCACCGAGGATCAGCCAGACGACCGGCGACACCCCGAGCCAGGAGGGAGCCCCGTCGGCGGGTCGGAGCCAGCCCCACTCGGAGGAGCGCAGGACGGCGAAGATCGATCAATCCCATCCCCAGCGCCCAGAGCACCGAGCCGAGGAGGTCGAGCCTAGGGCGATGCTCGACCGGTGCGTCGGCGGCGCGACGAGCGAACAGGAAGATCCCCGCGCCCACGATCACCTCGCCGGCGAAGACCCACCGCCAGGACGCGTACTCCGTCGCGAGGCCGCCTATCAGCGGTCCGACGGCGATCGCGATGGCGCCCGCCGCGCCGACCAGGCCGTAGGCGCGGGGACGACCCTCCTGCGAGAAATTCCCGGCCACCAACGCGACGATCGCGGGCATGATCAGCGCCGCCCCGATCCCTTCGAGGAGCGACCAACCGATCAGCAGCACGGTGAGGTTCGGCGCCAGCGCGGTCGTGAGTGACCCGGAGCAGTAGACGATCAGGCCCAGCATGAAGGCGCGCTTGCGCCCGATGATCGACCCGACCTTGCCGCCCGTGACCATCAGCATCGCCATCACGAGCGTGTAGAGCACGATCGCGGACTGGATCCCGGTGATCGTCGTACCCAGGTCGTCGGCCACGGTCGCGATCGACACGTTCATCACGGAGCTGTCGAGCGCCATCAGGAACTGTCCGGCGGCAAGCGCCATCAGACACCGTGCCGGCGGCGGCCGCCGCGACCGAGGCTGCCTTGGTTTGGCTCGTCACCTCGCGCACTCTAGCCGGGGGCTCGGTCCGACCTCAGGCATCGACCCTGATCGCGGCGCTCACCTGACCGTCGAAGCTCTCGAGGGCGATCGTCACCTCCGACTCACCGCGGACGGCGACGACGTCGGTCACGGTCACTCCTTCTTCGGGACTCTCCACCGGCACGTCCTGGATCGTGACGTCCCAGCCGTCGTCCTCGAGGACCGCTTCGTAGTGAGCCAGCACTTCGGTCCCCGATGCTTGGACCTCGAGCACCGCGACGCAGCCGGGACCCTCGGGATCCTTCAAGTACTCGAGCTGCACGCCACCGTAGGGAGGGATCTGCCGAGCCACCTGCAGGTCCTCCTCCGAGCAAGGCCCGACGGCAGAGACGAGCACGATCGCGATGACTGCCACGACCGCGAGCCCCAGGAGCGCGAGCACGACGCGTCGGCGGTTCGAAGAGCCGGCAGCCACATCCGGTCGAGGCGGAACCTCCGGTGTTCCGATAGAGTTCCCCACCCCTCTAGGCTACGCGTGCCTCACGTCGACCCAGATGCTCTCCCTGACCAGCGAGTCAACATCGCGAACCGCGGCCAGTCGTTGACGTTGGTCAGATGAAGCGGATCGACTCCACAACGCGCATCAGCTCTCGCCGGTGTTCGGGCGCGGTTCCGGGGAAGTACGCCGCTTCGATCACCACGCGGGTTCCGTCGACGTCGAGGATCCACAGCTCGTTGATCTGACCCGGTCCCTGATGGTACCGACCGCCGTAGGGCAGGGCGGTCCAGCTGCGGTACTCGGAGTCCGCGCAATCCTGGAAGCGGATGTTCGGCGGGACCTGCACCGTCATGCGGACGCCCTCGTGCCCTTCGAATGTGACGTCCTGGGGCCGAGAAGCGTCGACGTTCGGACGCCCGCCGAGCGCGCCCGCGAGGTCGTCGACGCTCAACCCGACCGGAGGTTCGATCGGTCCCTCGCCCCAGTTGCATGGGTCGGCGTAGACGTCGCCGACGATCCAGATCCCGACTGCCGCACCGGACGGCGGGTCGCTCCCGATGGGATGGATAACGCCGTAGACCCACGCCTCCCACCCCTCCGCCTCGAGGCTGGGTACAACTCCCTGGAGGGCCCGAAGTTCATACGGCCCCGCGGAGAGCGTGTCCCCCTCGACGAGCGTCCGGGCGGTCGATGTGAACACGGCGGGTGACGTCGGCGGATCGGCGGCGACGTGGTCGCCCGAACAGCCTGCGCACCCCAGCATCAGGACGATCGCTGCGATCAACCGCCACGATCCCATCGCGTCTCCCTTCAGCGCGCTCGGCGCGAATGGATGTCGTTACCGCTGCATGATGATGAGCCAGCACCGAGTGGCTCGATGCTCCGCGACACCAACGTTCGGTGGCGTTCGTCACATACACACATCTCCAGCGAGCATGCGGGCGACACGGGCACGAAAGGTCGGTTCGATCGAGCTCGCCGAGCGGGAGGGGCGCACGCGCCCCTCCCAGATCCCGGCTGGCTGTCAGGGCAGGTCCGCGCCAGACCAGGCCCAGATGTCCGAGTTCCCGAACGTCGCAGGACACACCTGCTGGATCTCGGGGCGCCCGGACGCGTCCAGGGGCGGCCCCGCCTCCTGCACCTCGGCCCGCCACGTGTTCACGGGGTCGCAGGTCGAGCCCTCGCGCATGTCGTTCCAGACCGCAACGCCGTAGTCATTGGTCGCGTCCGCGTAGACGTAGTCACCGAGGAACTCGATGACGACGTTGTTCTGCGCCGAGGCTCGAGGGTCACCCGTCACGCGCCGCGATGGACCTCGGTGAACGTCCCCGGCTCCCCGGTGCCGGTCACATCCGCGTGCAGGACCACCCCGACGAGTCCACGAGCCGACGTGGTGTCGTTCCTGTAACGGGGTCGTGAACGCGTTGTACACCAGGTACGCATCAGTGCCGTCCGGTGAGACGGCCACCGCGGAGTAGTAAGGACGATCCGCCGCCCCTTCGACGGGCACCTCATCTCTGTCCGTCCAGTTCGTGACCCTGCGTCCGTCGACCACGCGAACCTGAGCCGGAGCTCCGTCGAGTTGTTCGACCGGCGGTCCGGCGCTTCCGGTGCGACCGTCGGCCCACGTCGTCGTACAAGCAGTGCTGCCGTTCCGGCGCGATGTCCAGGCCCGGCGACGACGAGCAGGTCGTCACGGGCGCCCGCGATACCGTCCATCACGCACCGGAACCCGGCCCCGTCGAACTGGATGGCGAAGCACGAGTCCACGGCGTGAAGAGCACCTCGCGGCCGCGTCCACCGTTCGTCCCGCCGTTGAAGGACTGACCATGATGTGCTTTCCGACGCCCGGGGTCCCGACCGCGAACTGGTTCGCCATCAGCGTAGACGACGCCCTCGCTGTCCGTCCGGATCGTGCAGCCGGAGCGGCCGAATCCCTTCTTCTGGTTGAAGGGTTGTTCGTGGCGTCGGTCACGCTCCTTCTCACGCCACGCTCGCCGCCGTCGGACGACGTCGACCACGACGAGCGGTGTCGGCAGCGGCGTTGCCGCCGCTGAAGCTGCGGAATGCCGCCCAGCAGACGTAGGCGTTGCCGAAGAATGGGCTGTCCTCGTGCTGGTCGACCCAGATCTGCTCCTTGTCGCTGAACGTGGTCGCGGATCTGCTTGCTCACGATCACCGGGTCGGCCCAGCTCTCCTGATCGGCGACGACCGCATCGGCGTCGCTTCGGCGTCCGTGTCCACGCTCGCGGAAGTCCATGCGCGAGACCGCGATCGCCTCGAACCCCCGGAAGGTGTCGATGTCGGTGGCAACCTGCTCGGACGCGAGGTTCGCGTAGTACAGGCGCGAGCCGTTCGCCCACGAGAAGTCCCCATCCCCATCCGGCACCGGGCCGAAGACCACGGCTGGGTCGCCGTCCGAGACCATCCCGACGTCGTCGTAGCGGGGCAGCGTGCCGATCGGGCCGGGGTGGAGCCACGCAGGCGGGTCATCGTCACCGCACCCCGCTCGAGGCAATCTCGGGCCGTCAGCCCCGTGTAGGTCGGCTGCATCCAGCTGTCGCCGGAGTCGAACGAGAACTGGATGCCGGAGCCGCCCACGTCGGTCGTGAACGGACAGTCGTTGTCGGTGCCGGCGTTACAGGCCTCCATGTCGATGTTGTCGTTCGCGCCTGCCGCGACCAGCCACGGATGGGCAGGGTCGATCGCGACCGCGGGTTCGTTCTGTTTGTTCTGCGAGAAGATGCTGTCGTTGCTACCCACGGTGACTTCGGCTTTCGCCATCCGTGGATCGGCGTGCGCGGGGATGGCCTGCAAGCCGAGCGAGCATGCGCGACGATGCGCAGACCGAGGAATCCGGCGGATCCGCCTGGATCTCCTCATGCGGCACCTCCTTCCGTCAGGGGTACGGTCAGATACGGCCGCATCGACGGTAGGCAGACGCCCGGCAACGTGTCAAACGTCCAACGCCCTGACCCTTCCCCGACCGAAGGTCTACGGCCGGCGACGGCCCCCAGCCTGCCCACCGTCGCACAACCGGCCGCGGGGAGAAGAGCCTTGGACGCATCCGGACGGCGACCTCGCCGCGATCCCCGGCGTGGGACCCACCGGGCTGAAAGCTGGAGCGCGACGCCGACGAGATCCTCAAGATCGTTACCTAGGAGCGCGACGCGGCTCGGCGAGGCGCCAGAGGACCGAACTCCGTCTGGTCTGTGGCCCTCTGATCACGTCGGCGTCGCGGCGGTCGTCGGCACCACTGTCAGTTGACGTCCGAAGATGAGCCGTCGCCTCACCGACGAGCGACCGCTCGATCCTTGCCGCCAGCCTCTGTTGCTCCTCGAACCACTCCTCCAATCGTTCCCGATGGAGCTCCAGGAGTCGCCGCACGAGGAGAGGATCGTCCGTGGCAAGGAGAGCACGGATCTCCCGCGGGGGCATCCCCTGCCCCCGCAGGATCCGTCGCGCCACCGCCGTCGTGATCATCGCGAGCGGTCCTTCGGCGTCAGCATCCAGCCGAGCCCGGCCCCGAAAAGCAGGATCCCGAACGGCGCCAGGATCACCGTCATGATCAGCATCCAGCCGGTCACGAACAGGATCGAGCCGAACACGACACCGCTGAGGCTCGGGAGGTCCGGCCCCACCCAGTCCTGATCCGTCTCTCGCTTCGTCTGCATCTTCCATCACTCCTCTCGACAGACGAGACGAGAGACGTGCCGTGCCCGTGACACGGATATGGCTCCAAGAAGATCACCCGGCGGTGTCACGGATCGAGGCCCCATCTCGTCCCGTGGGAGGATGCAGAGACGATCCGCCCCGGAGGCACGCATGGAGGCACGCATGCACGACCCTGTCGCCGAGCTGCGGCCGCTGCTGTTCTCCATCGCCTACCGGATGCTCGGCAGCGCCACCGACGCGGAGGACATCGTCCAGGAGGCCTTCCTGCGGTTCCACCGCGAGACCACCGCCGGCACTCAGGTCGAGTCACCGAAGTCCTACCTGTCGGCCGTGACGACACGGCTGTGCATCGATCACCTGCGATCCGCGCGGGTGCGACGCGAGTCCTACGTGGGGACGTGGCTCCCCGAACCCCTGCTCACCGAGGAGACCTCGGATGCCGAGCGCCACGCGGAGACGGCCGATTCGCTCTCGATGGGGTTCCTCGTGCTGCTCGAGAGCCTCACGCCTGTCGAGCGAGCGGTGTTCCTGTTGCGCGAGGTCTTCGAGTACGACTACGGCGAGATCGCGTCGGTGGTCGGAAAGAGCGAAGAGAACTGTCGCCAGATCGCGGTCCGTGCGCGCCGGCAGGTCCAAGCAGGGAAGCCGCGGTTCGATGCGTCCAAAGCCGAACGGGACGAGCTCGCCCGGCGCTTCTTCGCGGCGGCTGCGGAGGGGGACGTCGAGGACCTCGTGAGCTTGCTCGCGGCCGACGTCGTCGCGTACGCCGACGGCGGTGGCAAGGCGTTCGCCTTCCCGAAGCCGGTCCACGGCCGCGAGAAGGTCGTCCGGCTCCTGCAGGCGGGGGCCGCCCAGGGAAAGCGGCTCGGCGTCGTCGCGGTGCGACTCGCAGAGATCAACGGGCAGCCCGGCGCGCTGTTCCTCGACGCGGACGACGTGGCCATCGCGGCCGTGTCGCTCGACATCGTGGACGGCCAAGTGCAGACCATGCACGCCGTGAGCAACCCGGAGAAGCTGGAGCACCTCCGCGCGATCGTGACCGGCCCTCGCTGAGAAGGCCTCGCCGGGGCTGTGAGACCGGTCGACGTCAGCGCAGGTCCCGGAAGAACTCCCGCACGTCGCCGACGAGGAGATCGGGCACCTTGTTCGCCGCGTAGTGTCCGCCGCCGCCCTCGAACGTCGTCCAGCGAACGATGTTCGTGTGGTCTCTGTTGGCGAAGCGTCGGATGCCGCTGAAGTCTCCGGCGAACGCGGCCAGCCCGATCGGCACGGTAGTGGGCTCGGTCGGCAGGGGTGGCGTGCGCGTTCTCGTATCGGCGCGCCGAGGAGATCGCCGAGGAGATGCGGAGTCGATAGCCCGCTTCGGACTCGTGCGCAACGACGAAGCGGCCTAGGCTCCCCATGTGGTCGAGCGCCCCGGCGGCGAGGTTCGGAAGACCGTCTCGGTCCTGTTCTGCGACGTCACGGGATCGACATCGCTCGGCGAGCAACTCGATCCGGAATCGCTCCGCAGCCTGATGTCGCGTTTCTTCGAGGAGATGCGGGCGGTGCTCGAACGCCATGGCGGGACCGTCGAGAAGTACATCGGTGATGCGGTCATGGCGGTCTTCGGGATCCCCGCCGTGCACGAGGACGACGCGCTCCGCGCGGTGAGGGCCGCGGTCGAGATGCGGGAAACCCTCGCATCCCTCAACAAGGAGCTCGAGCGCGACCGCGGCGTGACGATCGCATCGCGGATCGGCGTGAACACCGGCGACGTGGTCGCCGGAGACGCCGCCGCCCGCCAGGCGCTGGTGACGGGCGACGCCGTCAACGTCGCCGCTCGCCTCGAGGGGGCAGCAGGCCCCGGTGAGATCCTGATCGGCGAGCCGACGTGGAGACTCGTTCGCGACGCCGTCGTGGCCGAGCCCGTTGAGCCGCTCGAGCTCAAGGGCAAGGCGACGCCCGTCGCCGCCTACCGGCTCCAGGGTGTCTCCCCCGCGGCAACGGGGGTCACTCGCCACCTGGATGCGCCGATCGTGGGACGCGAGCGCGAGCTCGAGCAGCTCCGCGACGTATTCGCCGGCGCCGTCGACGAAGCGATCGTGCCGTCTCGCGACCGTGCTCGGCGCCGCCGGTGTCGGCAAATCACGACTCACGGAGGAATTCGTGGCCGAGCGGAGAGACGCCCTCGTCCTCCGCGGTCAGTGCCTCTCCTACGGAGATGGCATCACCTACTGGCCCATCGTGGAGATGCTGACGTCGGTCGCAAGGATCGACGAAGACGACGACCCTGCCGCGACCCGCGCCAAGGTCGGCGCGCTCTTCGGCTCGTCGCCCGACTCGCCGATCGCGACGGAGCGGCTCGCCCAGTTCCTCGGCGTCGCAGACGCCGCGGCGGCGCCCGAGGAAACGCACTGGGCGATCCGCAAGCTCTTCGAGGCACTCGCCACCGACAGACCGCTCGTCGCCGTGTTCGAGGACATCCACTGGGCCGAGCCCGCGTTGCTCGACCTGATCGAGCACGTCACCGAGCGATCGATGGAGGCACCGATCCTGATCCTGTGCACGGCGCGGCCCGAGTTCCTCGAGGAACGCGTGGGCTGGGGAGCGGGATCGTCCGACGGCCACCCCGATCCTCCTCGGCCCCCTGAGCAGCGAAGAGAGCAGTGAGATGATCGCCAACATCCTTGGCGGCTCGCAAGGCCCTTCTGAATTGGATCGGATCATCGGATCGGCGGAGGGGAACCCGCTGTTCCTCGAGCAGATGGTGGCGATGCTGGTCGATGAAGGTCTCCTCCGGAGGTCGGACGAGGGCTGGTACCTCGAGGGGGACCCGTCGACCGTTCGCGTGCCGCCCACGATCACCGGGCTGCTCGAGGCGAGGCTGGACCGGCTCTCGCACGAGGAGCGCGCAGTGATCGGCCGGGCGTCGGTGGAAGGCAGGGTCTTCCATTGGGGCAGCGTCACCGCGCTCTCGAGCGACCTGCCCTCCGACGAAGTGTCGCGACACCTGCGATCCCTCGTCCGGCGCGACCTGATCGGTCCGGCCGAGGCCGTCTTCGGCGCGAGCGAGGCGTTCCGCTTCCGGCACGCGCTGATCCGGGACGCGGCCTACGGGGCGATGCCGAAGGAGTTGCGCGCAGACCTCCACGAGCGCCACGCGGCCTGGCTCGAACGTGTGGCCGGTGAGCATGCCCTGGAGTTCGATGAGGTGCTCGCCTACCACTTCGAGCAGGCGTACCGGCTCCGTGCAGAACTCGGACCGGTGGACGAGCACGGCCGTGAGCTGGCCAGCGAGGCCGCCCGGCGCCTCGCCACGAGCGGTCGTCGTGCGAGAGATCGAGGGGACGTCGCTGCCGCGGCCAACCTGCTCGCGCGTGCGGTGGCGTTGATCGACCCCGATGATCCGAACCGCACCGACCTCCTCTGGCGGTTGGGAACATCACACCTCGAAGCCGGCGATCGTGAGCGAGCGTCCGCCGCGCTCGATGAGGCGCTCGAAGCGAGCAGGCGGGTGGGCGACGAGCGGATGGAGATCCGGGCGCGGCTCGCATCACTTTTCCTCCTCTACACCTTCGAGCCCGAGGGAGTGACCGAGCAGATGAAGCGGGCCGCGGAGGAAGCGATCCCGATCCTCGAACGCCTCGGAGACGACGAGGGTCTCTCGTTCGCGTGGGAGAAGCTCTGCGAGGTGGCGTTGATGGGATGCCGTAACGCGGAGCTCGAAGTCGCCGCCGCGCGTGCGGCGTTCCACGCGGAGCGCGTGGGGGATCGATCCGGACTGTCGAGTGCGATGCGCTGGCTCGTGTTGGTACCGACCCTGGGCATGATGCGGCCCGAGGACGGGATCCGACGATGTCAGGAGCTCCGAGGGCGTGCGCCCGGCGATCGCGTCGTCGAGGCCTTCGCCGACATGACCGAAGGCATGATGGAGGCGATGCTCGGTAGGTTCGAGGAGGGAAGAGCCAAGCAACGTCGGGGCCTCGGGAACTTCGCCGACCTCGGCATGAAGGTCACCGTGGGCGGGATGTCGATCCCCGTCGGGAACGCGGAACAGTGGGCGGGAGATCTCGAGGCGGCCGAGCGCATCTTCCGCGAAGGGATCGAGTTGCTCGACTCGATCGGCGAGAAGGGATACCTCTCGACACATGCGGCCTGCCTTGCGCAGGTCCTCTACCTCCAGGGCAGGATGAACGAGTCAGAGGAGATGGCACGCTCCGCCGAAGAGGCCGGCGCAACCGACGACATCGCCACCCAAGTCATCTGGCGGCTCGTCCGTGCCAAGGTGATCGCGCGCCGGGGCGAACATCAGGAGGCGGTCGCGCTCGCGGAGGAAGGGGTCGCCCTGAACGAGGGAACGGACTCGTGGGACGTCAGGGCGGGCGCGCTCCTCGACCTCGGGGAAGTCTTGGAGCTCGCGGGTCGTCCGGACGATGCGAGACGAGCCACACAGGAGGCTCTCGATCTCTACGAGCAGAAAGGCATCGTGCCGCTGATCGAACAGGTCAGGGGGCGGCTCGTGGAGCTCGAGGCTGGTGGGAGCTAGATCGAGGACACCGACCGGTCTTGACGTCACGCCCTGGGCCGGTTCTCGCAGGTCCGGGTACGCTTCGGCCCCGGGCGAGGAGAGGTTTCGGGGTGAACTGTTCGAACTGCGGGACCGAGAACGAGGCGGGCCGCAAGTTCTGTAAGGAATGCGGCTCGGCGCTCGTGATCGTCTGCGACGCATGCAGCGCGCCCAACGCTCCCGACAGCAAGTTCTGCGGGGAGTGCGGGGCGACGATCGGCACGAGCGCGGCCCCGCCCGTCCCGGCCGCCGCCACGCCGTTGACCGAGCGCCGCCTCGTGTCGGTCCTGTTCGCCGACCTCGTCGGCTCGACGAACCTCGCTGAGGGCCGTGACCCCGAGGAGGTCCGCGAACTGCTATCCCGCTACTTCGAGACGGCCCGGGAGACGATCGAGCGCTACGGCGGCCTCGTCGAGAAGTTCATCGGCGACGCCGTGATGGCGGTTTGGGGGACGCCGTCGGCGCACGAAGACGACGCCGAGCGTGCGGTCCGGGCAGCGCTCGAGCTGCTCGAGGCCGTCGAAACCCTCGGCGCGGACGTCGGCGCCGACCTCCGTGCCCGCGCAGGCGTCCTCACCGGAGAAGCCGCCGCGACGGTCGGCGCCACGTCCCAGGGGATCGTCGCGGGCGACCTGGTGAATACGGCCTCCCGGCTCCAGTCGATGGCCGAGCCCGGCACCGTTCTCGTGGGCGAGACGACGGTCCGGGCGACCGGCCGCGCGATCGCGTTCGAGAAGGTCGGCGACCTCACGTTGAAGGGCAAGGAGGCGCCGGTTCCGGCCTGGCGCGCGCTCCGCGTCCTCGGCGAGCTCCGCGGCGCCGGCCGCGGCGAAGCGATCGAGCCTCCGTTCGTCGGTCGCGCCGAAGACCTCCGCTCGATCAAGGAGCTCGTCCGTACGACCGGCGCCGAACGGAAGGCCCGGCTCGTCTCCGTCACCGGGATCGCCGGAGTCGGCAAGTCGCGGCTCGCCTGGGAGCTGCTGAAGTGGATCGACGGCTTCGTGGAAGTGCTCTATTGGCATCGCGGCCGATGCCCGTCGTACGGCGACGGCGTCACGTTCTGGGCCCTGGGCGAGATGGTCCGGATGCGGGCCAGGATCGCCGAGACCGACGACCAGGCCACCTCACGACGCAAGCTGTCGGCGTCGGTGGCCGAGTTCGTCTCGGATCCCGACGAGCGGCGGTGGATCGAGCCGCGGCTCGCGCACCTGCTCGGGCTCGACCCCGCCCCGCACGGCGACCGCGAGGAGCTGTTCGCCGCGTGGCGGGCCTTCTTCGAACGGATCGCGGAGCAGGGAACCATCGTGATGGTCTTCGAGGACCTCCAATGGGCCGACCCGGGGTTGCTCGACTTCATCGAGTCGATCCTGGAGTGGTCGAAGAGCCATCCGATCCTGATCGTCACGATGGCGAGACCCGAGCTCGCCGACAAGCGCCCGAACTGGGGATCCGGCCAGCGCAGCTTCACCGCGATGCACCTCGAGCGACTCCCCGACCCGGTGATCGCCGAGCTGGTGGAGGGATTCGTCCACGGCATGCCACCGGGGAGCGTCGAGCGGATCGTGGCGCGCGCCGAGGGGATGCCGCTCTACGCCGTGGAGACCGTCCGGATGCTGGTCGACCGCGGCGCGCTCGAAGCGCGCGACGATGCGTACGTCCTCGTGGGCGAGGTCGGGACCCTCGACACCATCCCCGAGACCCTCCACGCGCTGATCGCGGCACGGTTGGACGTGCTGCCGCCCGAGGACCGCGCGCTGGTGCAAGACGCGTCGGTCGTCGGCATGACCTTCACGGTCGAAGGCCTGGCGGCCGTCGCCGGCTCGGGCCGGGAGCAGGTCGAGGCGCGGCTCCGCGAGCTCGTCCGGAGGGAGTTCCTCGGGCTCGAGGTCGACGCGCGCTCGCCGGAGCGAGGCCAGTACTCGTTCCTGCAGGCGCTGATCAAGGAGGTCGCCTACTCGACGCTCTCGAAGCCCGACCGGCGGAGCAAGCACCTCGCGACCGCGCACCATCTCGAGTCGCTCAACGACGACGAGCTCGCCGGCGTCGTCGCCACCCACTACGTCGAGGCGTACCGCGCCTCGCCGGAGGGACCGGAGGCCGACGCGCTGGCCGCGCGCGCCCGCGATTGGCTCTCGCAGGCGGCGCAACGGGCGCTGTCGCTCGGCTCGCCCGAGCAGGCGATCGGCTACGCGGACATCGCCCTCGACGTGACGCCGAAGGGGCCGGAGCGAGCAGCACTCCTCACCACCGCCGCATCGGCCGCCACTCTCGCGGCGTGGTTCGACCGAGCGGAGGCGCTGTGCGAGGAGGCGATCGCGCTCCACGAGGAGCTGGGCGATCACGCGGCCGCCGGCCGGGCGACGGCCGACCTGTACGAGGTCCTCCGCCCACAGGGCCGCCGGGCCGAGGCGGTGGAGCGGATGGAGCGCGCGCTGGAGGCACTCGGCGACGCCGACGAAGACGTCGCGGCGCGGCTGTGCGCGAAGCTCGCCCAGGCCCTGCGCGGGACCGGCGCGTTGGAGGCCGCGATCCCGTTGGCCGAGCGCGCGCTGACGATCGCCGAGCGGCTCCACCTCACCGACGTGATGATCGAGGCCCTGGACGCGAAGGGGGGCGCGTACTTCAACCTCGGCCGCCACCGGGAGGCGACGATCCTCGGACGCGGCGCGCTGGAGCTGGCCGACGAGATCGGCAGCCTCCGCTACCGGAGCTGGGCGCTCATGGCGATCGGTATCGGGAGCTTGGAGGAGGATCCGGCCGGAGCGCTCCGCGCCATCCTCGAGAGCGCCGAGACGGCCCGGCGGGCAGGGGACCGTTCCGGCGAGATGCTCGGGCTGACCAATGCAGCGGAGGGGGCCATCGAGCTGGGCAGCTGGGAAGAGGCCGAGGAGGTGCTCCACCGCCTCGAGGGGCGTGAACTGGGTACGGAGAACGAGCTCGCGCGCGAGTTCGGCGAGATCCTCCTCCAGGCGCATCGGGGAGATGTCGCCGCGGCGCGCGCGCCGGCTCGACGCGATCGCGCCGCGGATCGAGGCCGCGGAGCAGATCGCGATGCGCACGTGGTTCGGCCGCGAATCCGCGCTGGTCCACCTCCTGGGCGGCGATCCCGCCCCGGCGTTCGAGGCCGCGATCGAAGCGGTCGAGCTCGAACCGAGCGGCGTCAACGCGCACTACGCCGCCCGGGAAGCGGCGCGCGCGGCCGTCTGGCTGCGCGACCCGGACCGGCTCCGCCGTGCGCTCGAGGCGATGGCGCCGCTCCGGGGGCGTTGGATCGACGCGGTCCGCCGCACGGCGGAGGCCGGCCTGGCGGCGCTCGAGGGCCGCCGCGAGGACGCCCTCGCCGGGTACGAGCGAGCGCTCGGCGAGTGGCGGGCGCTCGACGCCCGCCTGGATCAGGCGTTCTGCGCCGCCGACATGGCCCACGTCCTGCCGGACGAGGAGCTCACGACCGAGGCCCTCGCCGAGAGCACGGCGTTCCTCACGGGGATCGGCGCCGTGTCGCTCCTCGAGCGGATCGAGTCCGCCCGACCGTCACCGGCCCACGCCGAGGTCACCGGCGGCTGACGCCCGCATCGGAGGGACCAGTCCGGGCGATCCGCCTCACGCCGCGCTGGTGGAACCGGCGGAAGGAACCTCGGACGGTTCGAGCGACCGCCGCGCCAGTCGCGCAGATCCCGGTAGGCCTTCGCCATCGAGTCGGCGGAGCGCCCGATCTGACCGATCGACACGACGATCAACGGGACCGGAGCTGACCCCACGCGAGCCGCGACGATGAAGGCGGCGATCAGCCCGACGATCGCGAGGACCCCGAGCGCCGGACTCCCCATGGGATCGGGGGAGCTTGCGGGCGGGCGGCGGCGTCGTGGAGCGCGCAGCGCTGAGCGTGAGATCCTCCTCGTCGAGAGGTCGGTTCCACGGCGGGCGCCATCCCGACCCCGAGCCGATGCTGCCAGGACCATGATGGATCGTTCCGTGCCACGGAACGGGATCAGCTCCGCGATCCGAGCTCGCTCGGCCCGGTATCCCCATTCGTGTTCGATCACCTTGCCGGAGAGCAGGATGCGGCCGAGGACGACCTGATCAGGCCTTCGTCCAGGTCGTCATGAGACGGAAGGGCGATGCAGGTCCACGGCAGATCGAGCTCCTTGTGGGAGTAGAAGCCGCAGCCGCAGTCTTCCGAAGGCACCTCGTGCGTCGGCGACCCGAACCTCGGGCAGGACGCGGTCACCCAGGTCGAGCCGGCACCTTCCCAAGCGTTCCACTTCGATGAATCCGGAGATCGGATAGAGCTCAGCCGTCCGGCCCTCGATCGAATAGAACCACGCGCGATACGCGGAGATCGGCTCGATCGAGTCCGGTATGCGGCCGAGAGGATCGTCCACGGGATCGTCAGGCCGGCTCGGGTCGAGATCCTTCCGGGTCGGGCACCGGCTCGGCGATGGGTCGGGGTCCTGCACCGGAGGCGGCTCCTCGATCGGCTCGATGTAGATCGTCCGACGTCCTCGCCGATGTTCATCGAACCCCTCCTGACGTGGGCTTCGACCACGTGTCCAGCACATTACTGACTCGGGGCGTGCTCGACCGCGTCGCCTGACATCGACCGGGCGGGCTTCCCTACGAGGTGTGAGCAGATGAGGTGGTCGGTCTCGCGTCCTTGCTGCTGGTCGGCGTGATCGCCTCGGTCCACGGACGTGCGGAGCCAGTCCCATTGACTTCCCCGCCGAGCGTCTTGACGCCTCCCCGACGTGACCCCGATCCCCGAGCCGACCTTCTCGAGAGCCGGTTGTCCTGTGACGGATGACGATTTCTGCGACACGGCGGCTCGGATCGGGCGAGCGCTCCTCGAACGGGACGCCGCCGCCCTCCTCCGGCTCAGCAGACCGGACACGATCGAGTGTGCCAGGGTCGCTCGTGAGTACTTCCCGGGGTGTGCGGACGCCGACGTCCTCACCGGACACGGGCTGAGCAGCGCGGACTTCATCGTCGACACCTCCCGAGATCGGCGTACGCGCAACGGCTCGACGAGGTCATCTCCGGGATCGACCCTGCGTTCACGGACGAGCTCGGCGGCGGCTCCGCGACCGTGATCGGGGTGGGCACGTGTGGTCCGACATCCCCCGACGCCGGACCTACCACCTGGCGTGGACCGCCGCGATCGACGAGGGAGACGGCGCCGAGCGACACCTCGCGAGCTTCGAGATGGGGTTCGACGGCGAGGACTGGAAGGTCATCCTCTGGTACCTGGACCCGCTAGAAACTTGGGAGGAGGAGCACCCCGACCCCATGGCGCTGTCGTTCTGCGAGGCCGGCCTGCATCCGTGGAGCGTCTGACCCACCGCTTCGCGCCGCGTGCGGTGGGGCCCGGTGTTAGGAACCTCGGACGGTTCGCGCCACTGCCGCGCCAGTCACGCAGATCCCGGTAGGCCTTCGCCATCGAGTCGGCGGAGCGCCCGATCTGACCGATCGACACGACGATCAACGGGACCCAGATCTGACCCCACGCGGCCGCGACAACGAAGGTGGCGATCAGCGAGACGATCGCGAGGACACCGAGCGCCGCAATTTCCGTGGGATCGGAGGAAGCCTTCGCGCGAACGGG
>CAWIUW010000007.1:0-61574 GCA_963839395.1 uncultured Actinomycetota bacterium | reverse complement strand
GGGATGGGCGAGGAGGCGCAGACCCACATCGAGCGGGCGATGACGCTCGCGGACGGCCTCCCGCCGACCCCCGAGCTCGCCGCCGTGAAGGCACACCTGGCTCGGTACTTCATGGTCGCCGGCCGCCACGACGACGCGATCCGGATCGGCCGGGAGGCGCTGGCGATCGCCCAGGATCTCGACCTCGCAGACCTCCAAGCGTTCGCGATGAGCTCCCTCGGCACGGCGCTGATCAATCGCGGCGACACGGACGAGGGGTTCCGCGACCTCGAGGAGGGCATCGCGATCGCGGAGCGAGCCAACAGCCCGTGGCACCTGACGCGCGGCCAGGTCAACCTCGGGGTGAGCTACTTCCTGGTCGGCCACGTCAGCGCCGCGATCCCGGTCCACGAGCGCAACCTCGAGGCCGCCCGGCGTTTCGGGATCCAGGGCGCGATCATCTGGAACCTCGCGGAGGTCGCGTTCGACTACTGCCTCGCGGGACGATGGGACGAGTCGCTCGCGATCCACGACGCCGAGATCGCCCGCATCGAGGCGGGCGCGCCCCACTACATCGAGACGCAGCACCGGCACAGCCGGTCGAGGATCCGGCTGGGCCGGGGCGACCTGGCGGGGGCGCTCGAGGACACCGACCGCGCCGTCGAGGCGGGCCGCGAGGCGGGCGATCCGCAAGCGCTCCTGCCGTGCCTGGCCGAGCGCGCCAGGACCTTGCTCGCCGCGGGGCGAGGGGAGGAAGCCGAGGCCGTCGTCTCCGAGATCCTGCAACGGAACGCCGCCGAACCGTCGCTGGACTGGGCGTGGTGGATCCTCCAGGCATCGGTCGTGCTCACGGCGCGGGGCCGTGGCGACGATCTCCTCGCCTTGGGGGGCGAGAGCCTCCCGTCGGACTGGGTGCGGGCGGCGCGGCTCTGGGCATCGGACGACTTCATCGGCGCGGCGGACCTCCTCCGGGAGATGGGCGCGGCGCCGGACGAGGCGTACGCGCGGATGAAGCACGCCGACCGTCTGATCGCGGAGGGGCGGCGACCCGAGGCCGAGCCGGCTCTGTCGCGCGCGCTGGAGCTCTTCCGGATGATGGGGGCGACCGGCTGGATCGGCGAAGCGGAGCGTCTCCTGGCGCCGCCCGCCTAGGAGCGACGCCCAGGCTGGGAACGCCACCGGGGGCGTAGCCGAGCTCGACGTCGACGACGTTGCGGAGCGGCTCGCCCGCGACGAATCGCGTCAGGTTGTCGACGAAGAGCGCGACGACATCGTCTTCCCAACCCTCGTGATCGCCGGCGCGGTGCGGCGACACGAGCACGTTCGGCATGCGCCACAGCGGGCTCGCCGCCGGGAGCGGCTCCACCTCGAAGACGTCGAGCGCCGCGCCGGCGATCACGCCGCCGCTCCAGCGCTTCGATCATCGCCGGTTCATCGACGGTCGCACCGCGTCCGATGTTCACGAAGAACGCCGTCGGCCTCATCGCAGCGAATGCGGCCACGTCGAACATCCGCTCGGTGCTGGCCGTCCGCGGGAGCACGTTCACGACGTGGTCGGCCTCCGAGAGCTCGGCGTGGAAGTCACCGGGACCGACGATCCGCTCGAAGACGTCGTCCGGCGCCGCGGGGCGTGCGCGCGACGCCACGGACGCGTACGCCCGCCGCTCGGAGCAACCGACCGGTCTCGGTCCCGATCGAGCCGGCGCCGACGATCAACGCCGTGGTCCCACGGAGCAGCCTCGTCCCCTCGGTGGGCCAGCTGCCCGGCGCCAACCTCGCATCGTCGATGATCCGTACCGAGAGGGCGAGGAGGAACCCGAGCACCGATTCGGCGAGACCAGGGTCGTAGACGCCGGCGGCGCTCGTGAGGACGACCCCGTGCTCGGCGAGCACCGGCCGCGCGAACTCCTCGACGCCTGCCGAGATCGATTGGATCCACCGGAGTCGCGGGGCTCGCGGCACGACGTCGAGCAACGTGGGCCGGTCGAAGTTCCACGCGAAGACGACCTCGACCTCGTCGAGGTGGTCGTCGAGCTCGGCGATGGACGAGGCACGCACGACACGCGCGAGCACCTCCACCTCTCGGAGATCGGGGAGGTCGCGGTCGACGGCGTCGACGATCGCGACGAACGGCGCGGGCGCCATTACAGGTTCGCGAGCATCGTCCACGTGTCGGAGGAGTCGCCGGACTCGCCGACCTTCTCGAACCCGGCGCGCTGGTACATCATCCGCGATCGGTTGTGCACGGCGACGGACAGGGAGAGCGACTGGAAGCCCTCCTCGCGCGCCTGCACCATGCAGGAGCGCAGGACCGCCTGGCCGATCCCCTTGCGGCGGTGCAACGGCGCCACGGCGATGCTCAGCTCCGGCGTCTTCTCGTTGACGAACCCGAACCCCGGCTCTTCCTCCGTGAACACGCGGTACCAGGCGGCACCCACGGGCTGGCCGTCGATCTCGGCGACGACGCCACCGTCACCGTCGCGCCCCCAATCCTCGTGGTAGCGACGGAGCGTGGGCTCGACCAGGAACTCCTCGATCGACTCCCGCGGCCAGTCGGGGTTCCACCGGGCGGCCTCGTACAGCATCGTGCGGAGGAACTCCGCGTCGTCCTTGGTGGCCGGCCGGATGTTCACGCGGCCTAGCGTACCGCGGGGCCGGTGGGCACCTCGCCCCCGGCGGCGCTCCCGAGGGTCTCGGGCGCCGAGATGTGGAAGGGGACGCTCGTCACCACCACGTCCGGCTCGAACAGCAGCATCCGTTTGAAGAACAGCGCCGACTGGTTGTGGAGCAGGCTCTGCCACCAGTGGACCGGCACCAGCTCGGGCAGGACCACCGTGACCACGGTGTCGCCCCGCGCCGTCCGGCTCCGGACCTCCTCCAGGAACGGCGGCCCGAGGTCGCGGAACGGCGCCTCCACCAGGACCAGCGGGACATCCATCCGCCGCTCGTGCCACGCCTCGACCACCTTCGGGATCTCCTCCGGATCGGTGGCCATGTGGATCGCCTCGATCGAGGACGGCTGGAGCGACTTGGCGTACACGACGGCGCGCACGGTGGCGTCGTGCACGCTCGAGACCGGGACGATCACCTCGCTCCGCGGCCGCTCGACCGGTCGCGCGCCCGCCGAGAAGTGCGGCTCGCCCGGGACGAGCGGCACGTTCGTCACCACGATCCCCGGCTGGAACAACAGCGAGGTCTTCAGCAGGAACGCCGACCGGTGTCGGACGAGCTGCAGCAGGGAGCCCGAGGTCACCACCTCCGGTATCACCACCGTGACGAAGTCCGTCGCCGCGGGCCGCTGCTTGAGGAAGCGACGCACGGCGCGCACCGGGTGCTCCTGTCCCCCGGCGAGCATCGCGAGCTCGCCGTATCGCGGGGCGACGCGTCGCCACGTCTCGCGGGCGGCATCGAGTCCTTCCTCGGGACCGACCCAGAGCGCCGTCACCTGCTGACATCGGATCGTGAACAGGTACGAGACGGCGTCGATCGTCGCCGGCCCGAAGTCGCCGACGAGGAGCACGAAGGAATTCGATGCCGCGACGTCGCCGGTGAGCTGCCCGATCCGCAGGAGCCGGCCGATGCGCCGGTAATGCTTGTGCACCAGCAGGAAGAGCGAGACGAGGATGGGGATCGCGATCACCACCACGTAGGCGCCCCCCGCGAACTTCGTGATCGTGGCGACGACGAGGACGATCCCCGTCACCGCGGCGCCGACGCCGTTCAGGGTCGCGCGCCAGCGCCACCCCGCGCCCTTCACCCGGAACCACCGACGCACCATCCCGGCCTGCGACAGCGTGAAGGCTGTGAAGACGCCGATCACGTAGAGCTGGATCAGGTCGGTGAGGCTGGCGTCGTAGAGCCACACGAGGAAGAGCGCGAGCCCCGCGAGGACCAACACGCCGTTCGAGAACACGAGTCGGTCGCCCCGGTTGCGGAACTGGCTCGGCATGAACTGATCGCGCGCCAGGATCGAGGACAATCGGGGGAAGTCCTGGAACGCGGTGTTCGCCGCGAGCACGAGGATCCCCGCCGTGAAGACCTGCAGCAGGATGAACCCCAGGCCGCCGCCGAAGACCGCGTCGCCGATCAGGGAGAGCACCGATCGCGATTCCGCCACCTCATGCGTGATCCGGACGTCGAGGAGGTCCGACAACACCGTGATACCGAGGAACAGCGAGCTGGCGAGCAATCCCATGATCGCGAGCGTCGCGGCGGCGTTCTTCGCCTGCGGTCGGCGGAACGCCTGCACGCCGTCGGCCACCGCCTCGACGCCGGTGAGCGCGGACGCGCCGGAGGAGAACGCGCGCAAGACGAGGAACAACGTCACGGCGGCCACCGGCTCGACCGGGAAGATCGGCAGTGGCCGCGGTGTGGCACTCCGAGAGGCACTGCCACAGGCCCGTGACGATCGTGATGCCCACGATGACGACGAAGCCGTACGTCGGGAGCGCGAAGAGCGCGCCCGCCTCCTTCACGCCGCGGAGGTTCGCCGCCGTCACGAGCGCGACCAGCCCGGACGCGATCAGCACCTTGTGGTCGGCCAGCGACGGAGCCGCCGAGGTGATCGCGATCGTCCCCGCCGTGATCGAGACGGCGACCGTGAGGACGTAGTCGGTCAGGATCGCAGCCGCCGCGATCAGGCCCGGGATCGTTCCGAGGTTCTCGCGGGCGACGATGTACGAGCCGCCTCCACGCGGGTACGCGCGCACGGTCTGCCGGTACGAGGTCACCACGATCGCCAGGAGGGCGACGATCGCGAACGCGACCGGGATCCGATAGGTGAGGGCGGCGACGCCGGCCGTGATGAAGACCAGCATCATCTCCTCGGTGGCGTACGCCACCGAGGAGAGGGTGTCGGAGGAGAACACCGGCAGCGCCAAGGATTTCGGGAGGAGCTGATGTTCCTGCGCGGACGTCGAGAGCGCTCGCCCCACGAGGAGTCGCTTCAGCGCGCTGCCGACTCCCGCGCCGTCGGTCCTCGTGGCCATCGTCGGATGCTACGACTCGGCGACTGCGGATTCCGCGATCCAGCGATAGCCGACGCCGGGCTCGGTGACGATCAGCTGTGGCGCCTGGGCGTCGTCGCCGAGCTTCTTCCGGAGTGCTCTGACATACGTGCGCAGATAGGTGGTCTCGGTCCCATAGCCCTGGCCCCATACCTTCCGGAGCAGCCACTGGTGGGTCAGCAACTTCCCGGGGTTCGTCGCGAGCGCCTCCAGCAGCAGGTACTCGGTCGGCGTGAGGCGCAACGCATCGCCGTCGAGGGTCACGAGCCGGCGGCCAAGATCGATCTCGAGGGCGCCGTAGCGCAGGGAGGGTGGCGTCGGCTCGCCGGGCTGGGCTCGCCGCATCGCGGCGCGGGCGCGGGCGAGCAGCTCCTCCATCGCGAACGGCTTCGTCACGTAGTCGTCCGCGCCCGCGTCGAGCGCCGCCACCTTGTCTTGCTGGCCGTCCCGGACGGACAAGACGATGATCGGGAGCTCCGTGAAACCGCGGACCCGCCGGATCACCTCGGTGCCGTCGAGGTCCGGAAGCCCGAGGTCGAGGAGCATGAGCTCAGGCGCGCTCTCCGCGGCGCCGATCACCGCTTCCTCACCGGTCCCGACGGTCTGGACCTCGTAGCCGTGGGCTTCCAAGCTCGTGCGAAGGGCGCGCCGGATCTGCGGCTCGTCGTCGACGACGAGGACCCGGTTCATTCCGGCTGCTCCTCGCCGGGGATGTCGAACGCGACCACACAGCCTCCTCGAAGCCCCTCCTCGATCCAGATCCGCCCGCCGTGGGCGACCACCACTGCTTTGGCGATCGCGAGGCCGAGGCCACTGCCGGGCGTGTCCGGGATCGACGAGCCGCGATAGAACGCCTCGAAGACGCGATCGCGCTCGTCCATCGGGATCCCCGGGCCTTCGTCGGCGACACGCACCTGCACGGCGCCGTGCAGCCACAGGACGCTCACCTGGATCTCGCTGCCCTTCGGCGCGTGTCGCCCGGCGTTCTCGAGAAGGTTGGTCAGGACCTGATCCAACTGCACGGGGTCGACCGACACATCGGGCAGCGACGGCGGGAGATGCGCGGTCACGACGTGGTCGGCGAGCCGGGCTCGCATCCTGGCGAGGACGACCTCCACGATCTCATCCATCGCTGCGGGCTGGCGGGTCGGCGTCAGCGCGCCGGCCCGGATCCGAGCGAGATCCAGGAGGTTGCCGACCAGTCGATTCAACCGATCCGTTTCCTCCAGGATCGTCGTCAACAGCTCGCGCTCCTGTTGGGGGTCGTGTTGCACGTCGGCGTCGAGGAGGCTGGTGACGCCCGCCTTGATGGATGCCAGCGGGGTCCGCAGGTCGTGCGTGACCGAGGAGAACATCGCCGCGCGGAGCTGGTTGGTCTCGGCATCGAGCTGGGCGTTCCGCGCCCGGGCGTCCAGTCGGGCGCGGTCGAGCGCCGCCGTCGCCTGTCGCGCCGCCGTTTCGAGGAGCAGTTGGTCGTCGCGGGAGAACGGCCGGCCTCCGGCCGGCCGTTCGGCGACGAGGCTGCCGATCGCCGCATCGCCGGCCAGGAGCCGGACCGACGTTCGTGGCCCGCCGGCCGTCGACTCGCCGTTGACCCTCGCGACGGCACGGACGTCCGTGCCGTCCAGCGTGGCCTCGATCTCCACCTTCGAGAGGGCGAACGGCTCCATCAGCACCTCGGCGAACTGATCGAGGACGCGGTCCGGCACCTCCCTCGTGTGCAGCGTGCTCGAGAGCGTCCCGAGGAAGCGGGCCTCGCGCTCCCGGCGCGAGGCGCGTGCCCGGTCCTCGCTCGCCTGCCCGACGAGCAGGCCGACGACGAGCGCCACGGACAGGAACACCACGCCCGTCGCGACGTCCTCCACGTCGTCGAAGCGGAAGGTCAGCTGTGGGGACTCCACGACGAGAGGACGGAGCGTCGACGCGAGGATCCCGGCGATGAGGCCGCTCCAGAGCCCTCCGGCCACCGCGGCGATCACGACCGCCAGCATGAAGACGGCGATCGAGATCTCGGGTCTGGTGGGCGCGATCGGGTAGGCGACGACGGTCGCGATCGCCGGCGTGAGCAGGCCGATGACGACCCCCCTCGCCGTGATGTTCGCGGTCCCCTCGAACTCCTGCTCCTCGCTCACGACCACAGAACGCTAGCCGCTTTCACGGTATCTTCACGCCTCGTGAGGCAACCTTCACGCTTCCCTCACGCCCCGCTCCCGAAGATGCAACCAGAGGAACCCATCCTCCGAATCAAATCCGGGGGGCCGACGACTCCCTCCAGTCGTCGGACCTCCGGATCCGTCCTCATCATTCGGGCCCGCCTCCGCGGGCCCGAACTCTTTCCCCGGCCCGTCGGGACCTCCTCGGGACTCCGTAGACCTCTTGGTGGGCCATCCGAGCCCGGGGTAGGCTTCCGCACCGTATGCACGTGATCATCATGGGTTGCGGTCGTGTGGGCTCCGAGCTGTCCAATGCGCTCGTCCAGGAACACGACGTCTCCATCATCGACAAGAACCCGGAGGCCTTCCACGCCTATCCACCGGGGGACAAGGCGCGCAAGATCGTGGGACTCGGCTTCGACCGCGACGTGTTGGAGGATGCCGGGATCAAGGATGCGGACGGCTTCGTCGCCGTCTCGAGCGGGGACAACTCCAACATCGTCTCGGCTCGCGTGGCGCTCGAGTACTACCACGTGCCTCGTGTCATCGCGCGGATCTACGACTCGCGCCGGGCGGAGATCTACGAGCGCCTCAACATCCCGACGGTCGCGACCACGCGATGGGGCGTGAAGCAGATCCAGCTGATGCTCTTCCACGACCGAGAGGAGATCCGCGAGACGCTCGGGGGCGGCGACCTCCTGCGCCTCCGGGTCCCCGTCCCGGCGCACCAAGCGGGCAAGCCCGTGTCCTCCGTCGAGGTCGAGGGCAAGATCCGCGTCGCCGGGATCTCGCGCGGCGGGGGCGGGTTCATCCCGACGCCGTCGTCCACCCTCCAGGAGGGCGATTACCTGATCCTCATGATCGCCAAGGAAGGACTCGACCTCGTCGACGAGCTCATCGCGGACAAGGACGCGCACGCATGAAGGTCGTCGTGACCGGTGGCGGCGCGGTGGGACGTCACCTCGCGCAAGATCTGACCGAGCGGGGCCACGACGTGACGCTCGTCGAGCAGCGACGTGACCTCGCGGAGAAGCTCGAGAACTGGGCACCCGACACCCACGTGGTGTACGGCGACGCCTGCGAGCCGCGCATCCTGGAGAAGGCCGACGTGCGCTCCGCCGACGTGGTCGTCGCCGCGACGGGCGACGACGAGGACAACCTGGTGACGTCGCTGCTGGCGAAGCAGGAGTTCGGCGTTCCGCGTGTGCTCGCTCGCGTGAACCACCCCAAGAACGAATGGCTGTTCGACGAGCAGTGGGGTGTGGACGCGTCGGTCTCGCCTCCGCACATCCTGACGGCGATGGTCGAGGAGGCGGTGACCGTCGGTGACCTCGTCCGCCTCCTGCGACTCGAAGGCGGGAGGGTGGCGTTGGTCGAGATGCGCCTCCCGCAAGATTCACCCAACGCGGGCAGAGCGCTGTACGAGCTCCGTTTGCCACCCGACACGACGCTGGTCGCGATCCTTCGCGAGGGACACGTGATGATCCCGCAGCCGGAGACGGCCCTCGCGGCGGGCGACGAGATCGTCGCGCTGTCGAGCGTCGACTCCGAGCGAGCACTCCGCGACACCGTGATGGGCACGAGCTCGAACGACGGCGAGCGTGAGACCGGTACGCCGGGAGAGCCCGGTCCCTCCACCGAGTCCTGACGTCCCGGTCAGCCGGCGAACTCGAGCCGGGGATTCACCATCCGGATCTCGCTTCGCTGCTCGCCGAGGACCCCCTCGACCACGACGCGTTTGCCCAACGAGAGACCGCCGATCCCTCGCCGTCCCATGAACACGGCCGTCACCTCACCCGTCCCGTCGGAGATCAGCGCCTGCAGCGCCTCCTTCCCCTCCATCGGCAGGACGGTCATGCGCCGGATCACCCCGGCGACCTTCACCGGCTGTCGCAACGGTGCGTCGGCGATCCGGATCGAGCCCTTGACCGAGTCGGCCCAGGCTCGCGTCTCGTCGGCCAGGCGCGTTTCGTCGCTCTCGTTCAGTCGATCGATGAGCCGGCGGAGCACGCTCACGGTCAGGGGGAGACGGGCGCTCCCGCGGCCTCCCTCTCCTTGATCTCCTCGCCGAGCTCGGACTTGCGCGACTTCGATATCCAGATCATCGTCGCGAGGACCACCGCGGCCACAGCGACCACCGACACGCGGATCGCCGTGTCGTCCGCATGCGCCACGACGATCGGCGCGATCAGCAAGGCCACGAGGTTCATCACCTTGATCAGCGGGTTCAACGCCGGACCGGCGGTGTCCTTGAACGGGTCGCCGACCGTATCGCCGATCACCGCCGCGGTGTGTGCCTCGCTGCCCTTCCCGCCGTAGTGGCCCTCCTCGATGAACTTCTTCGCGTTGTCCCACGCGCCGCCGGAGTTCGAGAGCATCACCGCGAGCAGCTGGCCCGTGAGGATCGAGCCGGCGAGGAAGGCGCCCAGGGCCTCCGCGCCGAGGAAGAACCCGGCGATCAGCGGGCTGAGCACCGCGAGGAGCCCCGGCGTCGTCAGCTCGCGGAGTGACGTGCGCGTGCAGATGTCGACGACCCGGCTGTAGTCCGGCTTCTCGGTGTAGTCCATGATCCCGGGGTGGTCGCGGAACTGGTTCCGCACCTCCACGACGACCTGCATCGCTGCTCGGCCGACCGCCCGGATCGCCAGCGAGGAGAACAGGAACGCGACGGAACCGCCCAGCAACAGGCCGACGAGGACGTCCGGTTTCGCCACGTCGATCGCGAGGAAGTCGAAACCGGCCAGCCGGAGGGCCTCCTCGAAGGATCCGAAGAGCGCCGTCGCTGCCAGGACCGCCGTCGCGATCGCCATCCCCTTCGTGATCGCCTTGGTCGAGTTCCCGACGGCGTCGAGCCCGCCGAGGATCTCCGACGGGCGTCCTTCGAATTCCCCGGACATCTCGGCGATGCCTTGGGCGTTGTCCGAGATCGGCCCGTACGTGTCCATCGAGACGACGACGCCCACCGTCGTGAGCATCCCCATGCCCGTGAGGGCGATGAAGTACAGCCGCTCCGAAAGCGTGTCCCCGAGGTAGAACGACCCCATCACCGCGCCCGCGATGATCAGCACCGACCAGACCGTGGATTCGAGGCCGAGCGAGAACCCGGACAGGATCGTGGTCGCCGGGCCGGTCACGGTGGATTCCGCGATCTCTTGCACGGGCTTGTACTTCGTGTCGGTGAAGTACTGCGTGAGGATCTGGATCACGCTCGCGAGGACGAGCCCGATCACCACGGCGGCAGCCGGCTTCCAGTCGTCGAGGTAGACCTCGGAGATCACGAAGACGGCCGCGGCGGAGATCGCCGCGGACAGGAAGAATCCGCGGTTGATCGCCTTCATGCCGTGCTCCGTCTCGCTCCGCGGGGTCACTGCCAGGATCCCGACGATCGAGGTGATCACGCCGACGGCGCGGACGAACAGCGGGAACATCACGCCCACGATCGCGCCCGACTCGGAGCCGGCGAAGGCGGCGGCCCCCAGGATCAAGGAGGCGACGAGCGTGACCTCGTAGGACTCGAACAGGTCGGCGGCCATCCCGGCGCAATCGCCGACGTTGTCGCCGACGTTGTCGGCGATCACGGCGGCGTTGCGCGGGTCGTCCTCGGGGATCCCCTGCTCGATCTTGCCGACCAGGTCGGCGCCCACGTCGGCCGCCTTGGTGAAGATGCCGCCGCCGACGCGCATGAACATCGCGAGGAGGGCACCGCCGAACCCGAAGCCGACCAGCACGGAGGTGGCGTCGCCCTCGTAGATCAGGAGGATCACGGTGGCACCCAGCAGGCCGAGGCCGACCGTGAACATGCCCGCGACGCCGCCCGCGCGGAACGCGATCTTCAGCGCGCGACGGAGACCCGACTCACGGGCCGCGTTCGCGGTTCGGACGTTGGCTCGAACCGCAAGCCACATCCCGACGTACCCGGTGAGCGCGCTGAAACCGGCACCCAGGATGAAGGCCAGCGACCGTCCGAACTTGATCGAGAACTCCGAGTGCGACGCGTTCTCCGGCGCCGGCAGGATGAAGAAGAGCAGGACCGTGAGGAGCGCGAGGAAGATGCCGACCGTTCGGAACTGGCGCGACAGATAGGCGCTCGCGCCTTCCTGGATCGCGCGAGCGATCTCCTTCATCTTGTCGGTGCCCTCGGGGGCGCCGAGGACCTCTCGGACGAGGTAGTAGGCGAAGGCGAGCGCGAGGAGCGAGATCCCGAAGATCACCCAGAGATAGGTGGTCTCCGTCGACGTGAAAAGGACCTCGAGCGGCCCGCCCTCTTGAGCCAGGATGCCGTGCACATGGACCTCCATGTCGTGGGTGAGGATCGTTGCGAACGACCGGGAAACGGCGGGCAGTATAGGCAACGTGCCAGGTCAGTGACCTCACAAGTCGTCGGAGCCGCGCGAAGCCTCGTCTTCGGAAACGCTCACTTCGTCCACCGCCGGCGACGCTCGCAGAAGTACCCAGCCGAGCGCTCCCGCCACCACCGACGCCGCGAGGATCCCGACCTTCGCCTCGTCGATCAACGCTCGGTCGTCGAAGGCCAGCTCGGCCATGAGGAGGCTCACGGTGAACCCAATCCCCGCGACGGCGGCCGCACCGGCGAGATGAGGGAATCGAACTCCGGCCGGAAGCCGAGCGGACCGCGCGGTCACCGCGAGCGCCGAGGCTCCCGAGATCCCCACGATCTTGCCGACGACGAGCCCGACGAACACGCCGAGCGTCACGGAGCTCGACAACGCAGCAGCGACGCGGTCCCCCCCGAGCCGGACGCCCGCGTTCGCGAGCGCGAACAGCGGGATGATCACGAAGCTCGTCAACGGCAGGAGCGCATGCTCGGTGCGTACGAGCGGCGACACAGCCTCGCGCGACAGCACGGCCAGCCGGAGCCAATGGCTGGCGTCGGCGTCGGGTGGATCGGGATCGTCGATCGTGAGATCGGCCGTCCGCCTGGCTTCGGCGCTGACCGCGCGAGGTCGCTGGAAGGACTCGGCCGGGGCAAGCAGTCCGAGCGCGACGCCCGCGATCGTCGGGTGAACCCCCGACTCATACGTCGCGAGCCACACGAGAGTGCCGAGGCCGATGAAGGCGTAGCTCGAGCGGATGCCGAGACGTCCGCAGCACCAGCATCAGCGCGCACGCGCCCGCAGCCGCGAGCAGGAACCCGAGCGAGACACCACCCGCGTAGAACAACGCGATCACGACGATCGCACCGATGTCGTCGACGATCGCCAGCGTGAGCATGAACGGCTTCAGCCCCGACGGCGCGTGCCGGGCGGCGAGGAGCAGGACACCAAGCGCGAACGCGATGTCGGTCGCCATCGGGATGCCCCACCCGGAGGCGCCCTCTCCTCCGGCGTTGAGGGCGAGATAGATCAGCGCGGGGACGATCATCCCGCCGATCGCCGCGACCACGGGCAACGCGGCCGCCCGCCGATTCCTGCAGCTCTCCCGTCAGGAACTCACGCTTGATCTCCAGCCCCACGACGAGGAAGAACAGGGTCATGAGGCCGTCGTTCACCCAGTGACGGAGGTCGTCGCCGATCACCCAGTCGCCGAGATGGACCTCTGCGGGCATGCTCCAGAGCCGTTCGTACGTGGACCCCCACGGTGAGTTCGCCCAGACCAGGGCGAACAACGCGGCGACCAGGAGCAGGGTGCCGCCGGCGGTGGACGTCGCAGGAACTCCTGAAGAGGACGCAGGATGCGTCGCGGGACGGGCCGATCCGATCGAGACCACGGGGGTCTGATGCCGGGGTGTGGGGGCGTGCCGGGGTCGTTGGTCACATGGAACCTCGCTCGCCGACCAGTCTTCCCGGCACACCATCCGTGGGCGGATGCATCCGATTCGCACGCCATCCCAGGAGGGATGCATCCTATCGCGGCGGCGCCTGCTCTCCCGGCTGGGGCGCCGAAGGGTGTTTGGAACGGCGCCGGTCGGCGTGTAGCGTCGGCCCCGCTTTGACAGACCAACCCCCCGTCGCCGACCCGACGCGGCGATCCTCCTCCGGCCGGGTCGAGGACGCCGCGCGCCGCCGGGCTACCACCCGCTGGCGCATCGCGATCGCCGTCGCCGTGGTCGCGCTCCTCGCGATCGGCGGCTTCCTGTTGTTCGGCGGCGACGAGCCGTTGATCGACGGGCCCTCGGGACCGGGTGAGTTCAGCTTCGACCTGACGGGTGTGAAGGCCTCCGCGACCAGCAAGACTCCGCCCGCCGAGCTCAAGGAAGCTGTTCGGGAGGCGAGCACCGGCGTGAAGATAACGATGGACGAGCTCTACTTCCGCGCATTCGTCGATACGGACTCATGGGGCGACTACGCCTCGGCGTACGAGCAGTTCGACGGCGCCGCCGCCGTCCGTGCCGAGAGGGACTCGGAGGTCCTCACGCTCGGAACGGACGCGAGCGAGGTCTACGAAACCCTGACCCCGACGACCGGCACGCTCTCGGTGGCGGTCTTGACCGACCCCAAGGATGTCCCGACGAGCGCCATCGCGGAGGTCGAGTTCGTGGCGGACGGTCAGAAGCAGGACGGCACGTCCACCCAGATCTCCAGCACGGGGTCCTTCTTCCTCCACCAGGTCGACGGCACGTGGAAGATCTACGCCTACCGGGTGGATCGCGACGATGAGGACGCCGCCGCAGCGAGCCCGTCGGGGTCGCCGTCATGATGCGTCGCCGGCTGGTCGCGGCCGCGGTCTCGCTCGCGGCGGGTGTCGCGGGGCTCGGCGTCGCGACGATCCAAGCGACGCCCGCCGCGAGCGTCCCGCTCCTGCAGATCGGTGATGCCCACGCCGAGTTCACTCCGCCGCTCCGGGGCAACAAGCCCATCTTCATCCTGATCCTGGGGAGCGACTCACGCCCGGGTACGCCGATGGAGCGAGGGCTCTGCGACTCGATCCACATCCTCGGCATCAACCCGGCGACGAACCGCGCCACGCTGGTCGGGATCCCCCGTGATTCCTACGTGCCGATCGCGACCGGAGGAACGAACAAGATCAACAGCGCGCTCGCGCAGGGTGGCACGCAGGGCATGATCGACACCGTCGAGGATCTGACCGGGATCACGCTCGACTACTACATGCTCACCGGGTTCGAGGGGACGAGGAGGATCTTCGACGCCCTCGGTGGCCTGAGGATCGACATCCCGTACGCGTTCGAAGGCCACGCGATGACGTCGTTCGAGGAGGGCCGAGCGAGGCTGACGGGCGCCGAGACGCTCGAGTACAGCCGGACGCGGAAGAGCCTTCCGCAGGGCGACTTCGACCGTTCGATGAACCAGGGGCGGGTGCTGCTCGCTGCGTTCGAGCAGTTCCGCGCGGAGTTCCGGAGGGATCCCACCGCTCTGTTCCACTGGATCGCGGTGGGGATGCGCAACATCGCCACCGATGTGCCGCTGAGCGAGTTGCTCGCCCTGGGCTTCGCGTCGTCCGAGCTCGCGTCCAAGCGGGTCACGAACCTCGTGGCGGTCGGAAGTGTCGGCACGGAGGGGGGAGCGAGCGTCGTGATCCTCCCGTCGCCCAACCCCGTGTTCGAGGACCTCGCCGCCGACGGGTACATCCTGCCGCAGGACATCTCGGCCGCCAACGCACCTTCGGGCTAGCGTGGTGGCAGAGCAGATCTCGCTTCGATCTCGCCGGATGATCCTCGTCGGCGGCGCGCTCGTCCTGCTGCTGGCGGTGGGCGTGGCCGTGCTGCTCACGAGGAACGACGACGCCCCGGTGAGGGCCGTGCATCCTGGTGCCGACGAGGTCACCGAGGTCGCCGAGATCCCCGCGTTCGAATTCACGAAGGTCACGCGTGAGGTGATCCGCACCTTCCCGGGGCGTCTGAAGCGGGCTCAACGGGAGGCGAGCGAACGGGCGGCGGTCGCCGCCCGCACCATCCTCCACGACCTCTACACCGAGGGATTCCTCGATCCCGCGAACTGGGAGGAGGCCGCGTACGGCGACGCGTTCGAGGGGTTCGCCAGCGCGGCGAAGAAGCGGGCGGAGACGCGCCTCGGCCTCCTCACCGCCGGCGCTCGAGCCGGTGACCGATACGAGCAGATCCTGCCGGTGTCGGGGCGCATCGACACGAGGATCCTGTTGGATCGGAGCGGCAGACCCACGCTCGTCCTGAGCGAGGTGAGCTTCTTCGCGGCCGCCAGCGGCCCGGAACCCGCCACCCTCCGCTCCCGAGGTCAGTTCTTCTTCGAACGTGTGAACGGGGCGTGGAAGATCGTGTCCTTCCACGTGACTCGGACCGATGAAGCGCGGGAGGCGACATGAGCCGTCGGGCCACGATCACGCTCACGGTGGTCCTCTCGTGGCTGGCCGGTTCCTCCCTCGGCTCGATCACCGCGCTCCCGGACGCGAACGCACGGACCGCAGGGATCGTCTTCGGCCGGGCCCACGGCGGCTACACGCCCGAGGCAACCGGCAGGCGGACGATCACGATCCTCGCGATCGGCTCGGATGCCCGGCCCGGAGAGGACCCGCTGCGCTCCCGAGCCGATTCCATCCACGTGATCTTCCTGCACCCCCGCAAAGGGAAGGCCGTGATCGTCGGGATCCCTCGAGACTCATGGGTCTCGATCCCGGGGCTGGGTACGACCAAGATCAACGCCGCGATGGCGAGCGGCGGGCCGGAGAGGATGGTGCGAACGATCGAGCACAACTTCGGCGCACGGATCGACTACTGGGCCGTCACGACGTTCACGGGCATCGCGAACATGGTCGACCAGGTGGGAGGGCTGCGGATCCGGATCCCGTTCCGAATGCGAGACCAGTCCTCGGGCTCGAACTTCGAGCGAGGCCTTCGCCGCCTCCACGGCAGGGCCGTGCTCGCGTTCGCGCGCGATCGGCACAGCGTGCCGGGTGGCGACTTCGGGCGACAGGAGAACGGCGGACGTGTCTTCCTCTCCGCCCTGACCCAGTTCCGGCAGGAATACCGGGAGGATCCGGGCCGCTTGCTCACGTGGATCGCGGCAGGCGTTCGGAACCTCGACACCGACCTCCCGATGGGCGAGCTCGTGGACCTCGCGTTCACCGCCAGCCGCATCGGAACGAAGGACGTCCGCAACGTCGTTCTGCCCGGCGGTACCGGCACGATCGGGGGGTTGTCGGTCGTGACGCTGTCGATGGGAACGGCCCAGGCGATCTTCCGCGACGCGAAGGTCGACGGCGCGCTGCGGCCGGGCAACGTTCCACGCAGCCCGACCGGCACCCACTGATCCTGCGCCGATCCGCACGGAGAAGGTCGTCGCGGGGCCGGTGATACGCTCGCCCGGAAGTCGTTCCGCCTCCCGACGAGCCACACCCCGGTGACCGTGCAAGAAGACCTCATCGACGTACATCCCGGCCGCCAGCGCTTCGCGCTGGCGGCCGCTGCGCTCGCCACGGTCCCCGCCTTCGTGATCGAGTTCGGCCACATCGAGACGTCCCATGCCCTCGCGGCCGTGATCTTCGGACTCGCGATCGTCGGGGCGGCATTCGCGATCTCGTGGGCAGCCGAGACGGCGCAGCTCGACATCTCCGCCGGCCTCGCCATCGCGATCCTCGCGCTGATCGCGGTCCTCCCCGAGTACGCGGTCGACTTCGTCTTCACGGCCGACGGCGGCAACGCCTACCAGCTCGACCCGAGCTGCCCGCCGCCGCCGGGGAGTCCCGCGGGAGCGGAGTCCCCGTGCGATCTCGCGCTGGCGAACATGACCGGCGCCAACCGCCTCCTGATCGGCATCGGCTGGTCGATGGTGGTGTTCATCGCCTGGTATCGGCTGCGCAAGGCAGGACGGATCGCGCCCGGCCGCCGTTGGAAAGGGATCTCGCTCACCAGAGACCACTCGATCGAGCTCGGATTCCTGTGGGTGGCGTCGCTCTACTCGCTGACCTTGCCGCTGAAGAGCTCGATCACCCTGATCGACACGGTGGTCCTCGTGTCCCTGTTCGGCGCGTACACGTGGCGCGTCTCACGGGCCCCGGCGGAGGAACCCCACCTCGTCGGCCCGGCGCGATACATCGGCACGTTCTCGGTCACGACCCGTCGCGCCTCGGTGATCGGTCTGTTCCTCGGGTCCGGAGTCGTGATCCTGCTCTTCGCCCATCCGTTCGCGAGCTCCCTCGAGGACGCCGGTCTCGAGCTCGGCATCGATCCGTTCTTCATCGTCCAGTGGCTCGCCCCGCTCGCCTCGGAGGCGCCGGAGCTCCTCGTTGCGGGCCTGTTCGCGTGGCGTCTCAACACGAACTCGGCTCTGGGGACCCTCGTCTCCTCGAAGGTGAACCAGTGGACGCTGCTCGTGGGCACGCTGCCGATCGTGTTCGCGATCTCGAGCGCGTCCCTGGACGGGCTCCCGATCAGCGCCGTCCAGCGCGAGGAGCTGTTCCTCACCGCCGCCCAGTCGTTCTTCGCGGTCGCGGTCCTTTCCAACCTCTCGCTGTCGCTGCGCGAGGCCGGCTATCTGTTCGGTCTGTTCTGGGCGCAGTTCATCGTGGGTGCGTTGGTGCCCGAGTCGCTGCACGCGGCCGAGCGGATCGGCGTGGGGGTCCTCTATCTGTTGCTCGGCCTGATCTTCATCCTGCGAGACCGGCGGCGCGTCCCGCTCCTGCTCCGGGACGCGTTCACGACATCGCACGCCGAGATGGCAGAGGAACGTCTGCAAGACGCCCTCAGGAGCGCCGAGGAGGATCACCCGTCGCCCCCGCACGACGAGTAGCCATCCGATGGATGCTCGCGCCTTCCTCGAAGAGCTGACCGCGGACGACCCGGAAACGGCAGCCTGTCTGGTCGGCACGCGGGAGCTCCGAGCACGGGAGCCTCGCCTGGATCCCTTCCCCGAGGACCTGCCGGCGATCGTTCGCTCGCGGCTCGGGCTCCTCGGCATCGAAGGGCTCTATCCGCACCAGTCCCGGGGACTCGAATCGCTCCGATCGGGGCGGGACGTGATCCTCGCGACCGGGCACCGCGAGTGGGAAGACCCTCGTGTACGACATCGCGTTCGCCGAGGCGGCCGTCGGCGTGCCCAAGGCCACCGCCCTCTACCTGTTCCCCACGAAGGCGCTCGCGCGCGACCAGCTCCGCGCGGTGCGCGCGCTCAAGCTCACGCAGATCCGAGCGTCGGCGTACGACGGCGACACGCCGAAGGCGGAGCGGCCGTTGATCCGGAAGAACGCGAACCTCGTGCTGACGAACCCGGACATGCTCCACCTGTCGATCCTCCCCGACCACGCGAGGTGGGCGGACTTCTTCTTCCGCCTCTCGCTGATCGTGATCGACGAGGCGCACGTGTGCCGGGGGGTATTCGGGTCGCACGTCGCGATGGTGCTCCGACGGCTCCGACGGTTGGTCGAGCATTACGGCGGCAGCCCGCGTTGGTGTCTGGCGAGCGCCACCGTCGGCAATCCGGGTGAGCTCGCGTCACGGCTGACCGGCCTGGACGTCGAGGTCATCGAAGCCCCGGGAGGACCTGCCGGGGACAAGATCTTCGCCCTCTGGAACCCCCCGATCGTCGACGAGGAGACCGGCCGGCGACGGAGCGCACTCGCCGAGGCATCGTGGTTGATGGGCAAGCTCGTCGCGAAGGAGGTCCGAACGATCGGGTTCACCGAGATCGCGGCGGGCCGCGGAGCTGCTCGCCGAGTTCACACGCCGGGAGGTCGGTGACGCGGCCCGCCGCGACCGGATCGTCTCCTACCGGGCGGGCTACCTGGCCGAGGATCGGCGGAAGATCGAGCGGCGCCTCGCGAACGGCGAGCTGCTCGCCGTCGCGGCGACCTCCGCGCTCGAGCTCGGGATCGACATCGGCTCCCTCGACGCCGCCGTGCTGACCGGATATCCCGGCACCCGTGCCTCGATGTGGCAGCAGGCGGGACGCTCCGGGCGACGGACGGAGGGTTCGCTCGCGATGCTCGTCGCGCAGGACGATCCGCTCGACCAGTACCTCGTGCATCACCCGGAGGATCTCTTCGACAAGCCGGCCGAGGATGCCGTGATCGATCCCGAGAACCCCTACGTGCTGGAGCCGCACCTGCGGTGTGCGGCGCGCGAGCTCCCGATCACCGACGAGCACCATGCGTACTTCGGCCCCGATGCCACCGCCGCGCTCGAACGGATGGGCGAGCGAGGAGAGCTCGCCCGACGCCGGGACGCGTGGCATGACGCCGGGCGTGAATCACCGCACCGACAGGTGGACGTACGGGCAGGGGCGGGAAGCGTCTACACGATCGTGAACGGCGACACCGGCGAGGTCATCGGCACCGCCGACGCACACCGGGCGTTCGCGACCCTGCACCCGGGCGCCGTCTACCTCCACATGGGCGAGCAGTTCCTCGTCGAGGAACTGGACCTCGAGCGAGAGGTCGCCGCCGTCCAGTCCGCCGACCCCGACTACTACACGCAGGCTCGCGACGTCACCGACATCGAGATCGTCGAGGAACTCGAGCGGGGATCGCTCGGCGACGTCGGCATCTCCTTCGGCGCCGTGCTCGTCACGGACCAGGTGGTCGGCTTCGTGCGCAAGCTCGTGGCGACGAACGAGATCGTGGACGAGGAATCGCTGGCGCTCCCGCCGCAACATCTGGAGACGCGAGCCCTGTGGCTCACGATCCCGGGTATGGTGATCTCGAAGGCCGCGGTCACCCCCCGCCAACTCCCCGGCGCGATCCACGCGGCCGAACACGCGGCGATCGGGTTGATGCCCTTGATCGCGACCTGCGACCGGTGGGACCTCGGCGGCGTCTCCACGCCCGTGCATCCCGATACGGGGCTCACCACGATCTTCATCCACGACGCATACCCAGGCGGCGCGGGGATCAGCGAACGCGGCTTCCGCTCCATCGAGCGACTCCTCGACGCGACGCTCGAAACGATCCGGCTGTGTCCGTGCTCCGTCGGATGTCCGTCCTGCGTCCAGAGCCCCAAGTGCGGGAACGGCAACGAACCGCTCGACAAGCCTGCGGCGGCGTCGCTGTTGGCGGCCATCCTCGGACGAAGCTGGGGCTGATCGGCTGCCATACTCGCGCGGTGAAGGAGGGTCCGTACATCTCCGTGATCGGCGCCGGACAGGCGTCCGATGATGAGGCGGCCGCCGGGGAGGAGATCGGACGCCGGCTCGCCGAGGCCGGAGCGGTCCTCGTGTGCGGCGGTCTCGGCGGCGTGATGGATGCGGCGGCTCGCGGGTGCGAAGCGGCGGGCGGCACATCGGTGGGCATCCTTCCGGACGACGATCGGCATCACGGCTCGCCGCACCTCACGGTCCGGATCGCGACCGGACTCGGTGAGGCGCGCAACGCGGTCGTGGCTCGCGCCGCCGACGCCGTGATCGCCGTCGGCGGCGAATTCGGCACCCTGTCGGAGATCGCGCTCGCCCTGAAGATGGGGAAGCCGGTCGTCGGGCTGGGAACCTGGTCGCTCGATCTCGAGGGTCTTCCGGGCGATCCTCTGCAGCGGGCCGCCGACCCCGCCGACGCGGTCGCCAGAGCGCTCGAGGCAGCGGAGCGACTGGCGGGCAGTCCATGACAGGGCGGTCGTCTTTCTCGGCTCATCCAGATGCGCTATTGACCTGAGCCGCCCGCGGGTGCAGGCTCCATCAGTCTTTTCGGCACCAACTTTCGGCATCCCTCAGGGAGGAAGCCTGACCGCAATGGCCGGGATCATCGCCATCGTATTGGCGACGCTGTGGACCGCCTTCGTGGTGGAGACCATCATCGAGAGCGCTCGTGCGTTCGGCGGTTCGATCATCTTCCTCGGACGCACGCTGTTCATGCCGGGGATCCAGCCGGGCATCCTGATCCTGTGTGGACTCGCGGCAACCGCCGGGCTCGCCTGGACGGCCGCGCTCGCATACGAGCGCGGCCGCCGGCTCGAGAAGCGGATGGCCGCGGAGCTCGACGCGCGCTATCAAGAGATGACGACTCAGGCCGCGGGCGACGCCGCTCGCGCGGGTCTTCTCACGTGGCGCATCGGCGAGCTCCAAACGTCGATGGACGAACTGATCGCGAAGCGAGATCAGATCCAGGCCGAGATGGAGCTCGAGCGCCGGCAGACGTCTGAGCTACAAGCGCTCTCCGAGGACTACAAGCGGTCGCTCACGGAGCTGCAGGACCGACTCATCACCTTGCCGGACATCGAAGACGAGCTCGCCCGGCGGCGCGCGGAGCGTCAGGCGGCCGACCCGGCCGGCTAGTTCGTGTCGGCAGCTCCGCTTATCGGCGTCGGATGAGGCGGATCACCCCCGCGCGCTCCGTCGAGGACAACCCGATCACAAGCATCGCCGCACCGTAGACGCCCACACCGAGGGCGGCGGACACCAAGAGATCCAGCGCCCACTTGCCGTCGGGCATCGCGGCGTGCGTCAACCCGATCGTGAGCGCCCCCAGGAGCGTGGGCACCGCGAGGCGCACCCATCTCCGGTCGAACGGCCAGATCTTGAGGAATCGCCGGACGAGCAACAGCCGCGCGATCGCCGAGAACGACAGCGTGATGGCCTGAGCGATCGCCGCACCCCGGATCCCCAGGCCCGTCGGTCCGGCCAGTGCGACGGCGACGCCGATGTCGATGGCGAACGCGCCCAGGTAGATCGCGAGGTCCCACCCCGTTCGGCCGGCCATGATGAGGATGAAGCCGACCGTCCCCACCATCACCGGCACGATCATCCCCACGATCAGGATCCGGAGCGCGTCAGAGCCGCTGGTGAACTCGGGTCCGAAGATCCGAAGGGTCTCCTCCGGCAGGATGCCGAGCACGAGCAGGACGGGGATCGTCGCGGCGAGCGTCCACCGCGTGACGTTCTTGTAGAGCGCGTCCAGTTGGTCGCGCTCCCCGCGATGGTGCAGGTCGGCCACGAACGGGCTGAACGTGAGCGACACCGAGGTGAGGAACAGGAACAACGCCTGTCCGGCGCGGAGAACCGCGCCGTACACCCCCACCTGCGCCGCACCGGCCGATCCCCTGTCGCTCCACAGGATCGACAGGACGAACAGATCCGTCCAGAAGATGAGCTGGGAGAACAGGGTCGCGGGGGCGCGGAGGGCGCCGAAGCGCAGGAGCGCGCCCGCGTGCTCCTCCGGGATCCCCTCTCCGGTCCCCACCTCCGCCGGGAAGCGCCCTCGTTCCCGTTGCCACCCCGCGAACGCGACCGCGAGGGCGAGCGCCCATGACGCGCCGAACGCCAGGGTCGTCATCGCCGCCGACTTCGCGACCGTCCAGAACGCGATCGCCAGCACGATCCAGCCGATCGGCTGCACGATCCACTGGGAGTACAGCGTGTACCGCATGATCTTCAGACCACGCGTCGCGCCCATGTAGACGAACGCGAGCGCCGCGAACGGGACCGTCACCGCCGCGGCGCGGAACGCCGGCTCCGCGAGCGAGGGCACCGCCGTGAACCGCTCCGCGAGCCACGGCGACAGCAGGAACGCCAACCACGCTGAACGGCAGCGACACGGCAGCGGCGATCGCGACCGAGCGCCCGACCAGGCCCCGCGCCCGCGCGACCTCGCCCCGGCCCGCGAGGATCGCCACGAGGCGCACGTTCGCGACGTCCATCCCGAACCGCGTGGCGGCCGCGGCGATGAAGGCGGCCTGGGTGGTGAGGGTCACGACGCCGAAGGCCTCGTCGCCCAGCGCGTTCGTGATGAGGACCTGCGCGGCGAACGTGGCCACCGCTCCGATCGCGAGCCCGAGCACGTTCTGCCCGGTCTGGCCAACGATCACTCGGTGGTCGGCGCTACTCACGCGTCGGAGCTTACGGTGCGAGCTCCCGGCGACCGGGAGCGGAAGGCGCTAGGCGCTCAGCCGGGCGCGAAGGGTGATCGGGATCGCCGCGAGGGCCCCGCTTACCGGGCAACTGTCCTTGGCCGCGCGTGCGATCTTCTCGAATTCGGCCGGATCGATCCCGGGGACCCTGGCCTCGGTGTCCAGGTCGACGCCGGTGATGGCGAATCCGCTCTCGCCCTTGTCCAGCCGCACGGTGGCGACCGTTCGAACGGACTCCGGCTCGTAGTCGGCGGCTCCCAGGTCTCCTGCGAACTTCATCGAGAAGCAGCTCGCGAGCGCGGCCCCGATCAGCTCCTCCGGGTTCGATCCTTCCCGGTCCTCGAATCTCGTCGAGAAGGTAAAGACACCCGAGACCTCGCCGCTCTCGGTCCAGAATCGGCCCTTCCCGTCCTTCAGCGTTCCTTCCCACTGCGCTTCACTCATCCGTCTGGCCATGGTCGCACCTCGTTTTCGCCTCGGTGTTTCGATCGTTTTGGGTTCCTTTCCGAGATACCCATCGCCGCGGCCTCTCAACCCACGCAGCGCCTCGCCGAGGGAGTCGATCGACGCTACCCTCACGGCGGGAACCGGCCAGGGAGTGGAGCAGGAGGAGGACCCGTGACGTTCGACGCACTCGGCGATCTGAATTGGCTGGCGGTGTTCGTGGCGGCCCTCGCCTACTTCGCGATCGGAGCCTTGTGGTACGCGCCGCCCGTGTTCGGGAAGGTATGGATGGCAGCGGGAGGCATGGCGATGCCCGAGGCGGGCACCCGCCCGAGCCCCGCGATCTACCTCACACCCCTCGTGGGGAGCGTGCTGTCGGCGGTCGCGCTCGGCATGCTCGCGAAAGCCACCGGCACGGACACGTTGCAGGAGGGGATCGCCCTCGGGTTGATCGTCGCGATCGGCTTCGCGGTCTCCATCTCCTTCGTCACGGCACAGTTCGAATCCGAGAAGCCGAAGCCGATGGTCTGGGGCGCCGTGAACGCCGGGTACCACGTGGTCGGCAACCTGGTCGCGGCGATCATCGTCGCGAGCTGGCAGTAGCGCCGGCTAGACGGCGCGGCGGTAGCGGCGAATCGGCCAGCGGCACGAACACGCGCAGGATGGCCACGCACCACGCGAGCGACTGCGCCACGTGGTACGCGGTGTCGGGCCCGCCCAGCATCAGGTCGCGGACGGCGGTGGCCGTCACGGACACCGGCTGGTGCTCGGCCCAGGGCTGCATCCAGCTCGGCATCCGTTCGATCGGCACGAAGAGCGAGGACGCGAAGACGAGGGGGGCGATCAATGGGAACGCCGCCGCCTGGGCGGTCTCCGGGTCGCCGACCCAGAGTCCGATGGTCGCGAAGATCCAGCTCAGGGCGTACCCGAAGAACAGCAGCAGCAGCAGACCGGCGATCAGCCCCACGAGGCCGGTGTGGACCCGGAACCCGACGGCGAAGCCGACCGCGACCATCAGGAGCACGACGAAGACGTTCCGGGAGAGATCGGCGATCGTGCGCCCGGCCAGGACGGCGCTCCGCGCCATGGGCAGCGATCGGAACCGCTCGAGGAGTCCGCTCTTCATGTCGGTGGCCAGGCCGATCGCGGTAGCGATCGCGCCGAAGACCACGGTCTGCACGAAGATCCCCGGCATCAGGAACTCGACGTACGGGGTCGATCCGGGCGGGTCGATCGCCTCGCCGAAGACGTAGCGGAACATCAGCACGAAGATCACCGGCTGGATCGTCGAGAAGACCAGCAGCTGCGGGACGCGGCGATAGTGGATCAGGTAGCGCCACGTGACCGCCCGGGCGTCGCGGACCGCGCGGACGGGAGCGGAGCGCTCACGCACGACCCCGGTGGTCACGTCGAGGCTCATGCCGCGCCTCTCCGACGGCGCCGCCCCTCGACGGCCGGCTGCTCGCACCGCACCGGACTCCTCCGCGTGATGGCCGGTGAGCGCGAGGAACACGTCGTCCAGGCTCGGCTCGTGCACGGCGAGGCTCGCCGGCGAGAGGCTCGCTCCGTCGAGCTCCCGCAGGATGTCGATCAGGAGACGGGGACCTTCGTTCGAGCTCAGCTTGACCGAGCTCCCCTCGCGCTCGACGCTGGGATGGCGTCCTGCCAGGAGGACGCGCGCCTGCTCCGCGATCGACTCGTCCTCGAATCCGAGCTCCGCGACGGTGCTGCCCAGCTGCGCCTTCAGGACCGACGGCGCGTCGTCGGCGATCACGCGCCCGTGGTCGATCACCGCGACCCGCTGGGCGAGCCGGTCCGCCTCCTCGAGGTACTGCGTCGTCGAGCAGGACGGTCGTGCCCTCGCTCACGAGCTCGTTGATCATGTCCCAGAGCCCGTTGCGACTGAAGAGGTCGAGTCCCGTCGTGGGTTCGTCGAGGAACAGGACCGGCGGCCGCGGCACGAGCGCGGCCGCGACGTCGAGTCGCCGGCGCATCCCTCCGGAGTAGGTGCGGGCGGGCCGGTCGGCCGCATCGCTGAGGTCGAACCGATCGAGCAGCTCCGCAGCGCGCGGCATGATCTCCGACGTCTCCATCTGGGTCAGCAGTCCGATCAATCGCAGGTTCTCCCGCCCGGTCAGGTTGGCGTCGACGGCCGCGAACTGGCCGGCGAGGCCGATCCGGCGACGGACCGCGTCCGGCTCGGCCGCGACGTCGTGCCCGAGGACCGTCGCCCGGCCCTCATCGGGTTCGAGCACGGTCGCGAGGATCCGCACGGCGGTGGTCTTCCCGGCTCCGTTGGGACCGAGGAGGCCGAAGATCGTCCGGGGCGGCACGGAGAAATCGATGCCGTCGAGGGCGACGACGTCGCCGAACCGCTTCTTCAGCCCCTCGACCTCGATCGCTCCCTCGGCCATCGCGACTACGCTCCCACAGATGATTGAAGTCTGTCAACCATCGGACTACTCCGATAGTTGAAGGGGATGGACCATCGGCCACGTGTGAGCTACGATGGAGCGGTGGGCGTATCCAAGGAGCACCTCGCCTCCGAAGTGTGGAGGCCGCTGGCTCGCTTCTTCTTCGACACGGCTCGACACCGGCAGCGCGTCCTGAGCGAAGCCGGACTCACGCCCAACGACATCCGCGCGCTGATGGCGCTCGATCCCGAGCGCGGGCGAACGATGCGCGCGCTCGCGGAGGAGTGGCTCTGCGACGCCTCGAACGCCACGTTCATCGTCGACCGGCTGGAGGAGCGCGGGCTCGCCGAGCGGCGATCCGTCCCCTCAGATCGTCGCGTCAAGATGGTCGTGCTGACCGCCAGTGGGAACCGGATGCGCGGCCGCGTCCTGGAGCGGTTCTTCGAGCCGCCGCCCGAGCTCCTCGAGCTGTCTCGGACCGACCTGGAGGCGATCCGCGACGCGGTGAGACGGCTGCCGATCACGCACGGATGGGTGGGATCCGTCGAGGTTGCGACCGCTCCGTAGGGCCGCCAGTGCCGTTCGGACCGCATCCGTGCTGAGATAGCGGTCAGATGCGTGCCCTCGTGAAGCAAGAGGCGGGGCCCGGGCTCGTGATGAGCGAGGTCCCGGAGCCCGAGATCGGGATCAACGACGTCCTGATCCGCGTGGATCGAACCGGGATCTGCGGGACCGACCTGCACATCTACGACTGGAACGAATGGGCCGAGCAGCACGTGCCGTTGCCGCTGGTCATCGGTCACGAGTTCGTCGGCGAGATCACCCAGGTCGGCTCCAACGTGAGCGACTTCCGCGAGGGCGACCTCGTGAGCGGGGAAGGCCACGTCGTCTGCGGTCGGTGCCGGAACTGCATGGCGGGGAGACGCCACCTCTGCGCGTTCGCGAAGGGGATCGGCGTGGACCGGCCCGGCGCGTTCGCCGAGTACATCTCCCTTCCGATGACCAACGTGTGGCATCACGAGGGTCCGATCGATAGAGACGTCGCGTCGATCTTCGACCCGTTCGGCAACGCGGTGCACACGGCGCTGCAGTTCCCGGTCCTCGGCGAGGACGTGCTGATCACGGGCGCCGGGCCGATCGGACTGATGGCGGCGGCGGTCGTCCGGCACGCGGGCGCCCGGCACGTCGTCGTGACCGACGTCAACCCGTACCGGCTGGAGCTCGCTCGGAAGATGGGCGTGACCCTCGCCCTGGACGTGCGCGAGGGCACGGTCGCGGACGCACAGGCGAAGCTCGGGATGAAGGAAGGGTTCGACGTCGGCCTCGAGATGAGTGGGAACCCGGCGGCGCTCCACGACATGCTCGCGAACATGTCGCACGGGGCGGGGATCGCGATGCTCGGGCTTCCCGAGGAGCCGTTCGCGATCGACTGGAACACCGTGATCTTCGATCAGCTCACGCTCCGGGGCGTCTACGGACGGGAGATGTACGAGACCTGGTACATGATGAGCGTGATGCTGCAGAGCGGCCTGGACATCACCCCGGTCATCACGCATCGCTTCCCCGCCGACCGTTTCGAGGATGCGTTCGACGCGATCCGATCGGGGGAGACCGGGAAGGTCCTCCTTCACTGGAGTGAGGGTCGATGACGAGCGAAACGGTTCGTCCGGCGCTCGCCGAGGAGCTCCAGCAGATCCGCGAGGCGGGGCTCGAGAAACCGGAGCGCGTGTTGACGACGCCTCAGCGGGCGAGGGTGGGCGTGCGCGGCCGCGACGACCTCGTCCTCAACATGTGCGCCAACAACTACCTCGGGCTCGCGAACCACCCGGAGGTCGTCGCGGCCGCGCACGCCGCGATGGAGGAATGGGGATTCGGGCTCGCGTCGGTCAGGTTCATCTGCGGGACACAGGAGATCCACAAGGACCTGGAAGCCGCGCTCAGTGGATTCCTCGGGACCGAGGACACGATCCTGTACTCGTCGTGCTTCGACGCGAACGGTGGCCTGTTCGAGGTGCTCCTCGGCGATCAGGATGCGGTGATCTCCGACGAGCTGAACCACGCGAGCATCATCGACGGGGTCCGGCTGTCGAAGGCGCAGCGGTTCCGCTACCGCAATAACGACATGGACGACCTCGAGACGCAACTGAAGGAGGCCGCGGGTGCGCGGCGGCGGCTGATCGCGACCGACGGCGTGTTCTCGATGGACGGCTACCTGGCCGATCTCCCGGCGATCTGCGACCTGGCCGAACGCCACGACGCGATGGTGGTGGTCGACGACTCCCACGCGGTCGGGTTCATGGGCCCGCGAGGGCGCGGCACCCACGAGCACCACGGCGTGATGGACCGGGTCGACATCCTCACCGGGACGCTCGGGAAAGCGATGGGCGGCGCGAGCGGCGGCTACGTGGCCGGACCGAAGGAGGTCGTGGAGCTGCTCCGTCAGCGCTCGCGGCCCTACCTGTTCTCGAACACGATCGCGCCGGCGGTGGTGGGCGGCTCGCTGAAGGCGATCGAGCTGCTGACGGCCTCGACCGAGCTCCGCGACCAGCTCGAGGACAACACGCGCTTCTTCCGCTCGGAGATGGAGTCCGCCGGGCTGGACGTGCTCCCGGGTGAGCATCCGATCGTCCCGGTGATGCTCGGCGACGCGGCGCTCGCCGGACGGATGGCGGAGGCGATGCTCGCGAAGGGCGTCTACGTGATCGGGTTCTCGTACCCCGTGGTGCCGAAAGACAAGGCGCGGATCCGCGCGCAGGTCTCGGCGGCGCATACGAAAGAGGACCTGTCCTTCGCGGTGCACGCGTTCGCGGAGTCGAAGGCCGAGCTGTCCTAACGATCAGCCGTCGGCGGCCGGAGGGCCTCCTGCTCTCGAGTGCATCGAATCGCTCGTCCACGCGGGCGAATCGAGCGTCAATGCGAGCTTCGAGCGCGTCGAAGCGGGCCGCGACAGAGTCGAACTTCGAGTCCATGCGAGCGCCGAGCGCGTCGACTCGGGCGCCGAGCGCGTCGATCCTCGATCCGAGATAGAACAGGCTGCCGAGGGACGTCGCGGCCAGCAGGCCGATGGCGGTCCAGGCGGCAGCATCCATGATCGAGGCTAGCACCGCGTGCACACTCGAACCGTACGGATCTCACCCCGCTCGGCACCGTGAGCCATCCCCGCAGACGGAAGAGGCGAGGGCAGATGCCCTCGCCTCGTTCCGATGGATCGCGGAACCTAGCTGTAGGTGCTGTAGTAGGTCCCGACCTGTTCCCGGTAGGTGTCCGAACGGTAGTCGGTCACCTCGTCGAGCTCAGGCGCGTTCTTGATCTGATCCTTCGTGAGTCGTACCTGCACCTCACGACGGTCCAGGTCGATCCGCTCGATCACGCCGGCCGGCAGCAGAACCTTCCGGCCGAGGATCCACGGACCCGTGTCGACGACAACGTAGGCAGAACCCACATCGTATGTGGCGTCATCGATCTTGCCGATGTCGCCGTCGGTGGCCTTCACCTTGAACCCTTCGATGTCCATCGGCTTGGCCATGATGTCCTCTCGATAACTCCAGAGGTCAGTCCTCATAGGGCACCTCCTTCACTTGGTCGATGTCGTGCCTGTGGGGACTTCACTTGTCCCCTACCCGGGACGCCGGGAAGCGAAACGACGATCCGGAGGATCGCGGAAGCTGTGAGAGAGCTTGCGCGGGAGCCCTTACGGGCACAGGGCCGCTGTGGCGCGGCCGAGACCGCCTCCGATGGAGACCGTCACCACTTTTGCGGTGTAGAACGTTCACGGCTCCCGGGGGAAGTGAGGCCGGGGCAGTCGCCCCGGCCCCCTCCCTCGCTCCCTCGTGATCAGAGGTACGGGTCGTAATAGGTTCCGACCCGCTCGCGGTACGCGTCCGAGCGAAAGTCCTCGGTGTCCGCGTCGTACTCGGGGGAATTCTTGATCTGGTCCTTCGTCAATCGCACAGCGACCTTGCGGTTGTCGAGATCGATCCGCTCGATCGCTCCGGCCGGGAGTACGACCTTCCGGCCGAAGATCCACGGGCCGGTGTCGACGACGACGTACGACGTTCCGACGTCATACGTGGCCTCGTCGATCTTGCCGATGTCGCCATCGGTGGCGCCGACCTCGAAACCCTCGACATCCATCGTCTGTGTCGAGTACTCGTTCGAATACGTCCACATGTTGTTCTGCATGGCGTACCTCCCTGTAGTTGTCGGTTGCTTTCCGCCGGCTATAGAGCCGATACCCTGGCGATCCTCTAGGAAACGGGTTCTACTCAGGAAGAGGCAACGCAGCCCGACGAGTCAGGATCGACCGCTGCACGACAGACGGTACGAGCGCTCAAGGTTTTTCGCCCTTTGCGGTTCGCGGGATTCGGCCTCGTCTACGGGACGCCCTGGCGCTCGGGCGCGTCCGTGATCGGCTCCGGGCTGTGGAAGACGGCCTCCACGTTGTTCCCGTGGAGGTCGTTCACGAACGCGCCGTAGTAGCGGGGTGAGTACTGGATCCAGACGCCGGGCTCGCCGCGGGCGCTCGCGCCCGCGGCGATCGCGGCGTCGAAGAACGCATCCACCTGTTCCCGATCCGCCGCGTCGAACGCGACGTGCGCCGCGGTCGTGACCGGGGAGCCCTCGCAGATCGAGAAGTCATCGAGCTGCTGCCGGCCGTACGAGATGCAGTTCGGCTCCTCGTACAGCTCCTCCATCCCGAGCGGGGCGAGCGCCGCGGTGTAGAGCCGTCTGCTCGCCGGGAAGTCCTCCACGACGAACAGGACGTGGTCGACGATGACGTGTCGATCGGTCATGAGAGGATGCTACCCATGCCTCACTCGGTCGGCGACCTCGCGGAGGTCCTGGACAACCTCGGCGTGTTCTCGATGCACCCGGAGGAGGTCCTCGCCCTCTGTCCCTCCGGGTTCCGACGCGTCCCGATCACCCAGGGCGACGAGTTCTACCTCTCGCTCCAGGGATTCACGGCGAACCAGCCGGCCTACGCGCACACCCATCCGGATTCCGAGGAATGGGTCGTCGTGCTCGAAGGAGCCGGGAAGGCGCTGCTGGCGGACAACCCCGTGCCGCTCGAGGGGAGCCTCGTGATCGGGCGAGCGACGGCGCATCCGCACGGCTTCGTGAGCGGGGACGGCCCGATGACGCTCCTGTCGATCCAGCTCCCCCGTCCGTCGGAGCCCGCGACCACGTGGGACCAGCCGGGAGAGACGACCGATCCGATCGACTGCAGCTCCGGGGGGACGTGCCGGCGCTGCTACCGATGCGGCGGGCACAGTCACAACCACCGGGCGAAGCTCTTCGTCTGCGAGAACTGCACGCTCGAGTTCTGAGCTACGGGGCGGAGGCCGAGCGCTCCTCCGCGAGCCGCGCCAGGTTCTCCAATTGCTTGCGGTCCGCGCGGTTCACGTACACCTTGAACACCGAACGGACCACCGGCTGCAACCAGTACGGGACGTAGTTCACCCGCTCGATCGTCTCCGTGTACGTGATCCGCGAGCCGTCGCCCTCGGGGGCGATGTCGTACCGGTGGATGAAGTGCGCGTCCCACGGCTTCCCGCGCTTCCGATCGAGGTGCGCGTCGGTCTCGATCACGAAAGCGCTCGGCGAGGTCGCGACGGTCACCTCCGATCGGTCGTTGAAGGTCCCGTTCTCGGCCGCGCCCGACGAGGTGAACGCGGTCCCGACGGCCGCCGGACCGTCCGGCGCCTCGATCGACAGGAGCTTGAAGGTCTGGCTGCTGGCGCGCTCCCCCGACCAGTCGAGATGGTTCCGGAGGTCCGAGATCGTCTCGTAGACGACGCGCGGCGGCGCGGCCGACACCGCCGACGTCTGCGTCACGTACCCGAGGGGTTGGTCTGCGGCCATCCGCGCCTACGGAGAAGAGCCGCCTCGTGGGAGACGGACGTGGTCTTCCTCGGACTCCTTCCAGACCTCCTCGACGTTCTCGACGTTGAAGCCGTACTCGAAGACGAGCGTGCCACCGTAGGCGGCGCCGAACGCCACCAAGCCCCCCGCGATCAGCGACAGGACGAGCCACGAACCTTGCGTCTGTCCCTGGTCGAAGTCGGACACGCGCAGGACGATGTCGATCAGCGTGATCGCCGTGACGGTCAACATCACGGTCGCGTGCCAGTTGATCGTGCGCCAGACCTGGGTGTGCTTGGCCTTCCCGATCGGTCCGCTCTTCCGGTCCCGGGGGATCCCCTTCCACCAGTCCATGAAACCGGTGAGCGCGGCGCCGAGGCTCACGATGAACCCCGCCACCATCACGAACGTGGCGGCCGCGAAGAAGTCGTGCGCCTTCGGATCCGCGGAGTCCGAGAAGTACGAGATCAGGTCGAACAGGGCGGCGAGCGTGTAGCACACGATCGGGAAGTCGGTGAGCGGCGGATGGAACGGTTTCCCCGTGAATCCCCGGAGTCCCTGGGAACGGCGCCCCTTCAGCGACCAGGTCGGACGGATCGAGAACAGCCTCGCCATCGCTTCCTCCCTCTCGGATGGAACCCGCATCATGCCACGGACGTTTGCACTGCACTTCACCGCTGACGGTTGACGGCTCTTGCCCGGCGCCGCCCTGACGGGCTACCGTCCGCGGCTGACGACGGAACGGGGAGGGATCGGCGAGATGGACACCTACATGGTCGTGCTGCGGATCGTGCACATCCTCGCGGGGGTGTTCTGGGTGGGCGCCGCGCTGACGACGATCCTGTTCCTCCAGTCGACGGCGCGCGAGGTCGGCCCGGCGGCAGGCCCGTTCATGGCGCATCTGGCCGGCAAGAAGCACCTCGTGGACTGGGTGCTCCGCGCGGCAGGGCTCACGATCCTGGCAGGTGCGCTGATGTACTGGCGCGTCTCGGCCGGGCTCGACTGGGATTGGATCACGTCCGCGCAGGGTCTCTCGCTCACGATCGGGGCGCTCTGCGCGATCGCGGCGTTCTCGCTCGGCCTGAGCGTCGTCAGGCCCACGATCATGGCGACGCTCGAGATCGGCCGGGAGGTGGCGGCGAGTGGCGGCCCGCCCACGCCGGAGCAGGGCGCACAGCTCCAGGCGCTCGGGAAGCGCTCGAAGGCGGTCGGGCAGGTGATCGTCCCGCTGCTCGTGGTCGCCGTCAGCGGGATGGCGGCCGCGCGGTACCTCTAGGGACCCATCCCCTCGTCTTCGTCGGCGAAGTCCCAGATGCGGAGATCGCCGGGCTCGAGCCGGATCGTGATGTCGTTCCCTCCGACCTTCCGGACGTACGCCTCGCCCTTCCCCGGCCCGAGGTACCTGGTCGCGATCCGCACGGCCGTCTCGAAGGCGTCCTCGGTGACGATCTCGGCGATGCCGCGAACCTCGACGCCTCGCAGCGGATGGCCGGACTCGGCGACGACGATCGAGGCGCGAGGTTCGCGGCGCAGGTGACGCGTCTTCACGTCGTTCGCCCCCGACCAGACCTGGAAGCCGCCGTCGCGCCACTCGTGCCAGACCGGCGAGAGCAGCACGCTCCCGTCTCTGCCGGACGGTCGCCAGCACCGCGACGATCGGCTGTCCAGGAAGCCGTCGAGGTCGTCGATCTTCAGATCCGTGCGCATCTGCGAACGATACCGGGACGCTAGGGCGGCCGGAACCGCGAGATCTCGACCGTCACGGGAAGCCCGAGGAAGCGCCCGAGACGCGCGGCCGCCGACTCCAGCGTCCGCGCGTCGGCGGCGTTCGACCTGCCGCGTACGTGTGGAACGCCGCGCGGACGCCCTTCGGCTCGATCGTGCGCCGCCAATGCCCGCCGACCCGCCGTGCAGGAGGAACACGCCGGTCGGGTACGTCCGGTCGCTCCACGCCTGCCGGGCGAGGTCGCCCGAGGTGTCGCCGTGGAACCGCGACTCCGTGTAGCCGACCACGAGCTCGTCGTAGGTCTGGAGGAGGTGCACGCCGCGCGCCGCGGCCGGCCGCCGGCTCCGCTCTTGGGCCGTCGACCAGAACGTGAGCCCGTCGACCTCGTCGCTCGCCACCTCGTCCTCGAGCGATCCCAACGCCGCGCGGAGGTCGGTCATCGTGAGCCCCGACCACCAGCTGAGGTCCTTGACCGTCGCCGGGCCGTGGCTGGCGAGGTAGCGGCGGACGAGCTCCACGACCGCCTCGTCCCGGTCGAGCCGGCGGCCGCCCGAAGGGACCCGCTCGTCCAGCAGCGCGTACGTCTGCTGCTTCCCGTTCCGCCCGCCGCTCCCGATCACCCCCTCGAGCTCGCAGTGCATCAAGAGGTAGGGCATCCGCTGCCCGCCGGGGTCGAGCTTCCGCCGTTCGAAGACGGTCGCGAGCTCGTCACGCGTCAGCCGGTTCCCACCCTCGAGGGCCGACGTGACCACCTTCTCGCTGCGCACGAGCGTGCGCCCGTCGAGCCCGAGCCGCCGGAGCCGGCCCGCGATTGCCCTGCTGCACGCGCGGACCGCTCAGCGCGAGCAGCCAACGGATGTCGTCCGCGGCGACGAAGTGCCACGTCGGCCGGAGCACGTGGGTCCGCACGATCGTGCCCTCGGTGAGCGCCCGGTCGACGTCGGCCTCGCGCAGGCCCTTCGACCGCTGCCCGACCGACCACATCGCCGGGCCGTACTCCTGGGCCTGCATCGCGAGGTGCCATCGGACGGCCTCGTCCGGCGTCGGTGAAGCGCTCACCCGTGAGACGGGAGTTGCGGATCCGCCGCCGCGCGATCTCCTCAGCCTTCATCGAACGTGCAGCCTACGGACGGTCGGTGACGCGGACCAGCTCAGCCGTGATCCCGGGCTCGGATGCAGTCTCGTACGAACGCGGCCCGGTCTGAGACCGGCCCCTTCGGCACCGAGATCAGTCCATAGCCCGCGTCGTCGTACGTCTCGACGAGCGCCGCATGGAACAGAAGCGTGTCATCGAACGACATCGTCCGCTCCTCGTCAGTCGTGTAGATCTCCTCCCACGGCTCAAGAGAGAACACTTCGTCGCGATACCGATACCGGTCCGCCGCTCGAGCCGCCGATGTGGGATCCACCCCGAGGATGACCGCGTAGGCAACGCAATCCGGGATCCCTCGGTCGAACAACGTCGGCGACCCGGAGCGAAGCGCCGCTTCGTACGTGTCGATCGAACGACGGAGCAGGAGCTGTACGAAGAGACCAGCGTCGCGGTCCGGTGTCCCTTCCCCTCCCACGGCTCGCTGCTCTGCGAGGATCTCCCTCGCAGGCTCGGCCACGGCAGACACTTCGGCCGACAACCGGTCCAGGATCGCCGTCTTGCCGGTTCCGGGCGCACCGGTGAGGATCATGAGCTTCTGCGTGCCACTCGCGATCCGCCCCATCAGCGCCGGCGCTCCGGACGCCGGAATCGAGGGAAGACCCGGCCGGTCCGCTCGATGTACGCGTCGGCCTCGGCGCCGAACCGACGCCGGAGATCCTCGTCCTCGTCCTTCATCCACGACGTCACCGGTCTGGGCATCCAGAGCATCGTGTAGGCGGCCAGCACGAGGAGCGACAGGTAGTTCAGCGTCACGAGGAACAACCCGATCGGCAGCAGGAAGAAGTGGAGGTAGAACGGGTGTCGCACGTACCGGTGCACGCCGGTGGTCATCATCTCCCGTTCGGGGAGCGCTCGCCGGTAGACGTTGACGGCGTTCTTCCGTCCGACGCCGATCAGGATCGCGAGGCCCGCGACGGACATCGCGATCCCCACGATCTGCAGCGCCAGGTCCGGCCCGGCCAGGAACGACAAGCCGGGCGCGTACAGGATGTCGAGATCGTCCGCGACTCCGTCGACCACGAACAGCGTGGGGATCACCGCGCATATCCCCGTCGCCGTCAGCCGCCACGCGCGGATCCCGGACGACACGCCCTCGGAGCGCTCCTGATCGAGCTCTCGCCGGCGCGCCTCCGTGACGCCGGTCCGCCCCCACCAGAGGATCACCGCCCAGAAGATCCCCGCCAGCCCCCAGGTGAGCCCGACGACCAGCGCGACGACCTCGACCGACAGCACGCACCCGCCTCCCTAGGTCGCCGGCTTCTCCCAGACCGACACGTGCTTCTCGCTCTCGCCGGTGAACGGCTCCCGCTTCCATCCGCCCCACCGCTCGCGCAGCGTCATCCCGGCGATCTGCGCCATCAGGTCGAACTCGGCGGGAAACGCGTAGCGGAACGGGAACGAGGAGACATCGACCCTCCCGTCCTCGATGTGCACGTGATGAGAGATCAACCCTTGCGTCGCCACGTCGTACTCGTCGATCCCCCAGTACCCCTCGGCCGCGCCGAAGACCCGGAAGGTGTCTCCGGGTGGGAGCCGCCGGAGGGCGGGGACGAGGATCTCGATCACGAAGCAGCCGCCCGGCTCGAGGTGCGCCGCCGCGTTGCGGAAGCACGCCACCTGCGCGTCCTGCGTCGTCAGGTTCCCGATCGTGTTGTAGACGAGATAGACGAGGGAGAACGAGCCCTCCACGCGCGTCGTCGAGAAGTCGCCGATCGTGACGTCGATCGCCTCGCCTCCCGGCTTCTCGCCGAGCTTCCCCGCCATCGCCCTCGACAGCTCGATCCCGTGGACCGGCACGCCGCGACTCGCGAGCGGCAGCGCGACCCGGCCGGTCCCGATCCCGAGCTCGAGCGCCCGCCCGCTCCCCGCCAGCTTCGCGAGGAAGTCCACCGCAGGATCGAGCACGTCCGGATCGAACATCTCGGCCGAATCGTCGTCGTAAGAGGAGGCGATCCGCTCGTCGAAGAGTCCGTCGTCGTGCATGACCGGAATCTAGCCGAGCTCAGTCGGCGAGGAACGCCCGCAGGACGCGGTCGCCCAGATGCTCGGCGACCCGTCGCCTTTCCCTCGAAGCCAACTCAGCGCTTCCGGCCGGCGTCGATCTCCTCGATGCGCGCCTTGACCAACTTCTTGATGAGCGTGGCCGGCAGGGGCTTGCCGATCGGGAATCGGATCGTCCCCTTCGCGACGTCGTAGCGCTCGAGCTCCTCCGCGAACTCCTCCATGACCCCGTTGCTCGCCGGGAAGAAGCTGCAGTGGTTCTTGAACGCCGCGTAGTACACGAGGTACCGACCGTCGTAGGAGAAGCCGGGCATCCCGTAGCCGATCTTCTCGGTCGCCGTCGGCGCGGCGGCCTTGATCGACTGCCTGACCTTCTCCAAGGTCGCGCGGACGTCCTCCGGCAGGGCCGTCAGGTACTCCTCGACGCTCCTCGGCTTGTCCATCCGCCACACGATACGTTGGACGCATGACCGACGCGGTCACACCGAAGCAGTTCCACGAGGCAGAAGGTGTCGAGGACTGGCGGGTCGTGTTCGAGGGAGCGTGCGCGCGCTTCCGAACCGGGTCGTTCGCCAAGGGCGTCGCATTGGTGCAGGCGATCGGCTCGCTGGCGGACACCGCGAACCATCACCCGGATGTCGACCTGCGGTATCCGCACGTCACCGTTCGCCTGACGTCCCACGATGTCGAGGGTCTCAGCGAGCGAGACATCGCGCTGGCCCGGCAGATCTCCGCGGCGGCGCGAGAGCTGGACGTTCCCGCCGACCCGGCCGCCGTGCAGACCGTCCAGGTCGCGATCGACGCGCTCGTCCCTGCCGAGGTGATGCCGTTCTGGCGCGCCGTGCTCGGCTACCGGGAGATGGGCGAGGAGGACCTGGTCGATCCTCGCGGTCGCGGGCCGTCGATCTGGTTCCAGCAGATGGACGCGCCGCGCCCGCAGCGCAACCGGATCCACGTCGACATCTCCGTACCGCACGACCAGGCCGAGGCTCGCATCGCGGCGGCGATCGCGGCTGGGGGCCATCTAATCAGCGACGAGCACGCGCCGGCCTGGTGGACCCTTGCCGACGCCGAGGGCAACGAGGCCGATGTGGCCACCTGGATGGGCCGCGACTGAGAGGGACCCGAAGAGGCGAGAGATGGCGGAAGAACGACTTTCGGATCAGGAGAGGGAGCTCCGGCGCTACGACCGCCAACACGATCCGGCCCGGCTGATGGCGCTGACCGACGGGGTCTTCGCGATCGTCATCACGCTGCTGGTCTTGGAGATCCACGTGCCGGAACTCACGGGAGGTCAGAGCCTCCGCGAGGCGCTGCGGGAGGTTCGACCTTCGTTCACGGCGTTCTTGATCAGCTTCTTCGTGACCGCGATCTCCTGGGCGGGACACCGCGACCTGTTCGCCCACATCCGAAGGACGGATCGCGCGCTCGTGTGGCTGAACCTCTTGTACCTCCTCCCGCTCTCGCTCTTGCCCTTCGGGGCAGCGCTCATCTCACGATACGAGCATGACTCCGTGGCACTCAGCTTGTACGGGATCCAGGTGTTGCTCATCGCCGTGACCCGGCTGATCGTGTGGCTCTACGCGACGAACCGACCGCACCTCCTGTACGAACCGATCGGTCGTCGCACCAAGACGGTGGGGGTGCTGATCGTGGCGGTGCCGGCGGCGCTCTACGTGCTCGCGATCCTGATCGCCGACAATGCACCGGAGGCGAGCATGTTCATCTACGCGGCGGTCCCGGTCTTGTACTTCATCGCCATCCTCGTGGATCGTTCGACGGCTCCACCGGGGGCCGAGGAGGACGAGTTCACGTGAACGCTGCGCTATCGGCTCCGCTCGAAGGCGAGCAGGTCCCCGGGCTGACACTCGAGGACGTCGCAGATCGCCGAGAGCGTCGAGAACCTGACCGCCCGAGCCCTGCCGTTCTTCAGCACGGAGAGGTTCACGACCGTCACTCCGGCACGCTCGGCCAGCTCGGTGAGGGTCATCCCGCGATCCTCGAGCACGCGATCCAGGTGCACGGCGATCCGGTGGTCGGCCTGCGGTTCGGGCTCAGATCGTGGCATCGACGTCCTCGCGCAGCCGGACGCCGTACGCGAACACCTCCGCGAGCGCGAACAAGCAGACGGCCGCCAGGATCGCCGGGGCCGGACACGATCGGGAATCCGTGTCGCGACTCCCCCGGGCGGGAGCGGTCCACCCGTCCACACATCGGCCGAGAAGAACACTCCGCCGAACTACCGCTCGACCATCGTCGCGAGCGGGAAGCCCAGCAGGAAGAGCGCCCCGAGCCACCGCAGCCTGGCTACGTTCGACGGCCGGAACGGCTCCCCCTTCGCGGCGGTTCGTGCCACCTCCGCGAGGAGCCAGAGGATGACGAGCCACGAGTGTCCACCAGACGAACACCGGACCGCCGCGATCACACGCTGCACGGGCTCGGGTCGGGAGGTCGACCGTTGACCGACAATGGCCGCCGCGTGTCTCCTCGAACGTCTCGGGGGAAGCGGGACACGTCGACGGAGACAGCTCGCCGGAATGGTCAGCGTGCTGGAATCCTGCCCGAACCCGACGAGGCGGTGGGCCACCAGGACCACGCCCGATGATCACGGCGAGCCAGAACGATGACCGTGAGCACGAGGTACGCGGTGCGGGCGGCACGTGACGGCATCGGATCCATCTGGAGGCCTCCTCTATATCGTTCATCGATATTATCGATGAACGATACCATCGAGAAACGATATGTCAAGTGGGGGCTCCCTCCAGGCCGCGGCCGCTCGGTCCCCGCGAGGGAGATGTGGCATCGTGCCCGGGTGCTCCCGTGGGATGCCTTCGCCTCGAGCGAGCCCGAGCTCGCGGCCGCGTGTCGAGGCTTGATGTACCAGTTCGGCGTCGGCCTCGCCTTCTTGGCGACGGTGCGACCCGACGGGGGACCTCGCGTGCACCCGATATGCCCGCTCATCGCAGAGTCCGGGCTCTTCGCCTTCTTGGTCCCCTCACCCAAGCGCGGCGATCTCCACCGCGATGGCAGATACGCGATGCACTCCTTCCCGGCAGATGAGAACGAGGACGCGTTCTATCTCACCGGGAGAGCCAGGTCAGTCAAGGACCACGAACGCCGTCGAGCGCTTCAGATCCAGTTCCTCGCCGAACGCGACCTCAAGGAACCTCCCGAGGGATTCGCGGAACAGGAGCTCTTCGTCTTCGAGCTCGAACGATGTCTCTACACCGTGACGTCGGGACACGGAGATCCTGAGCCTCGTCATCGGACCTGGCGAACACCCTGATCCGTCGGCCGGGCTCAGCCATCGAGCTTGCTCGATCCCGGCGGGAGGAGCATGGGGTTGCCGAGGGCTTGGAACCTCCGGAGCGCCTTCTTCGGCCGGTACCTCTGTGCGAGGCCCATCACGACGGCGCTGTCCGTCTCGACTCCTTCCGCGTAGATCGCGTCGGACCGCTCCCCGTCCGGGAGCCTGACGTAGCCGTCGTAGACCAGCACATGACGGCTGCCTGCATCAGCTCGCTTCGCCACGACGTGAGCGATCCCCTGCGCGAGACCCTCCTCGAGCGTCTCTGCCGCGAAGCGAGTCAGCGTGCGCTCCGAGCCGGTCTCCGACATCACGAACGGGATCAGCGGCCCTCCCTCACGCACGGAGTCGATCCCGTGATCGAGGGCCGCGAAAGCCACGTCGATCAACTCCTGCGAGTACTCGTTCCCCATCGCGTCGAGAGTACTTCGCTCCCCTCAGCGACGGACGCGGTAGCGGATGTGTGTGGTCTCCAGCGTGTCGATCCTTCTGCCCTACGCGGACAGAGCTAACTCGGACGGGCCACATCCGATGCCGGATGCCCTCCGCGCCAAGCGCGTTTACGGTGGTCCTCCGACGGTATCCCGCAGGCTGCATCAGCGGTGATCGGCCCCGAGGAGGCGCCATGGATAGGCACGGCTCGGAGAGCTACTTCGTGATCGGTGAAGGACTCCTGGGGGAGTCCGTCGGAGGCCGGGAGGCGACCCTGGCTGCTCCCGAAGAGGCCGCGACTCCACCGTTCCGCTTCTCACGGATGGGGCCGAGCGGGATCAACCATCAGCTCGGACAGGGCACACGGAAGCGGTTGGCCGACGCGATGGTCTCGGGAGGTGGCGGCGAGTCCAACATCCCGGCCGGCTTCACGTACCTGGGTCAATTCGTTGATCACGACCTCACGTTCGACAAGACGGCGGTGATGCTCGGAGAGAGCGTGACTCCGACCGACCTCCTGCAGGCGCGTTCGCCCAGCCTCGACCTTGACTCCCTCTACGGGGCGGGGCCTAACGATCCCGGCTCGGAGAAGTTCTACGAGGCCGACGGCATCCACCTGAGGATCGGGAAGGCCGAGGACCCCGAGGGCATCGGCACGATGAACGGCTTCGACCTCCCTCGCGGGGCGGGCAACACGAACAAGGCCAAACGGAGAGCGATCATCCCCGACCCCAGGAACGACGAGAACCTCGCGGTCGCGCAGACCCACCTCGCGTTCATCCGGTTCCACAACCGGGTCGTCGACACCCTCCCGGCGTCCGTACCGGATGGCAAGCGCTTCCAGAAGGCTCGCGGGATCGTCACGAGGCACTACCAGTGGATGCTCCGCACCGACTACCTGCCACGTATCTGTACGCAAGGCGTCGTGAACGACGTCTTCACCAACGGGCGGAAGGTCTTCGAGGTCGGGGTGACACCGACCGATGTCCCTACGATGCCCATCGAGTTCTCGGTGGCGGCGTTCCGGATCGGCCACTCGATGATCCGGGGGGCTTACAACTGGAACAAGATCTTCGACAACGGGAGTGGGTTCCTCGACTACCTGTTCGTCTTCTCCGCGGGTAGCGGCAACCTCGGCGGCGCGCTACGGCTCGCCGGCACCTGGGTGGCAGACTTCCGCCGCCTCTACGACTTCTCCGAGGCGGGCCGAGCCGACCTCGTGGTGCCGGTAGCCAAGTTCAACCACACGATGCGCATCGACACGAAGTTGGCCCTCCCCCTTCGGAGCCTCCCCGGGTTCCCAACCGATGAGGACAACCTCGCGTTCCGCAATCTGGAGAGGGCGAGGATGGTTCGTCTCGCCACCGGCCAGCAGATGGCGAGCTTCATGAAGGCGCACGGCGTGACGCTGACGAAGCTCACGGCCGCACAGATCCGTGAGGGCAAGAACGGCGCGACGCTCGAGAACCTCACGACCACCCAGCGCGCGGCAGTCGTGAAGGACACGCCTCTGTGGTTCTACGTCCTTCGTGAAGCCGAGCTAGCCCAGGGCCGGCTGAAAGGTGTCGGCGCGCGGATCGTGGCCGAGACATTCCATCGCGCGATGGAGGGGAGCAAGACGTCGATCGTGCGCAACCCGGCGTGGCGACCCTCGCTCGGGCCGAACACGACGACGTTCCGCATGGTCGACCTGCTCCTGTTCGCGTTCCAGGGCAAGAAGAAGCTGCTGGCTCCCCTCGGGTAGGAGGGAAGCCCGACTATCGCGCGTACCATCGCGCGATGACCAGTTTCGTCGTCGACTCGAGCGCCGTCATCCACATCGCCAAGACGCATCTCAAGATCCCGGCGAAGCACGAGCTCCTGGCACCCACGCTCCTCCGCTCGCAGACCCTCTCGACTCTGCACGAGGCGGTGCTCCGGGGCGAGCTCGCGGCCCCGGAGGCGCGCGACCTCCTCACGCGAGTGGGACCTCCTGGGCTGAAGATCAGGCTGCTCGGTGACGCCGTGCTCCGGCGCGTGGCCTGGGAACTGGCGGATCAGTTGGGCTGGGCATCCACCTACGACGCCGAGTACCTGGCCCTCACGCGGTTGCAGGCAGACGCGTTCATCACCCTCGACCGCGGACTCGCGAAGCGCGCCGAAGGGATCGTCCCGCTGGCATCCCTCGACGCCGTTCGCTGACGGTGCTCAGGCCGAAGCCATCGATCCTTCGGTCACTTCGCCCTTGTGCGCCGCGAACGCCTCCAGGACTTCACCCTTCTCACGGGCAGGGACCCCGAAGTGATCGAGCGTACGTCCCAGCTCAGCCGCGACCTCATCGAACTCATCGGGAGAGATGCGGAGCTCCCGATGGGCCTCTTCCAGCCCGAGGGCCGTGCTTCCCGGCTTCGTGGCAGCGAACGTGAAGGGTCCACCTGCGACGTTGCACACCCATAGCGTCCGCATGAACTTCAGCCCCGGCAGCCTGTCGAGCTGCTTGGTGTGCCACTCATTCAGCTCAGGGTTCTTCGATCCTTGGCCGACGATGGGATTCTTGACGACCGCATCGCTGAAGTGATCGATCACCGCCGCGATCGCGAACACGCCGCCCAACCGTTCGTACAAGCTCGGCTCTGCCATGCCCGTCCCCTCCTCTTCGCCCACGGTGATCCAGAAGATGACCGTGAGCACGACATACGCGGTGCGAGCGGTGCGAGCGGCACGCGACGGCATCGGATCCATCTGGAGGCCTCCCTATATCGTTCATCGATACTATCGATGAACGATAGCATCGAGAATCGATATGTCAAGGAGGACTCCCTCCAGGCCGCGGCCGATTCGGTCCCCGCGAGGGAGTTGTGGCATCGTCCCCGGGTGCTCCCGTGGGACGACTTCGCCTTGAGCCAGCCCGAGCTCGCGGCCGCGTGTCGAGGCTTGATGTATCAGCACGGCGTCGGCCTCGCCTTCTTGGCGACGGTTCGATCCGACGGGGGACCTCGCGTGCACCCCATATGCCCGCTCATCGCCGAGTCCGGACTCTTCGCCTTCTTGGTCCCCTCACCCAAGCGCGACGACCTTCACCGCGATAACAGATACGCGATGCACTCCTTCCCGGCAGATGAGAACGAGGATGCGTTCTATCTCACCGGGATAGCCGGGTCAGTCGAGGACCACGAACGCCGTCGAGCGCTTCAGATCCAGTTCCTCGCCGAACGCGACCTCAAGGAACCTCCCGAGGGATTCGCGGAACAGGAGCTCTTCGTCTTCGAGCTCGAGCGGTGTCTCTACACCGTGACGTCGGGACACGGGGATCCTGAGCCTCGTCATCGAACCTGGCGAGCACCCTGATCCGTCTGCCGAGCTCAGAGATCGAGCTTGCTCGATCCCGGCGGGAGGAGCATGGGGTTGCCGAGGGTTTGGAACCTCCGGAGCGCCTTCTTCGGCCGGTACCTCTGTGCGAGGCCCATCACGACGGCGCTGTCCGTCTCGACTCCTTCCGCGTAGATCGCGTCGGACCGCTCCCCATCCGGGAGCCTGACGTAGCCGTCGTAGACGAGCACATGACGGCTGCCTGCATCCGCTCGCTTCGCCACGACGTGAGCGATCCCCTGCGCCAGACCCTCCTCGAGCGTCTCCGCCGCGAAGCGAGTCAGCGTGCGCTCCGAGTCGGTTTCCGACATCACGAACGGGATCAGCGGCCCTCCCTCACGCACGGAGTCGATCCCGTGATCGAGGGCCGCGAAAGCCACGTCGATCAACTCCTGCGAGTACTCGTTCCCCATCGCGTCGAGAGTACTTCGCTCCCCTCAGCGACGGGCGCGGTAGCGGATGTGTGTGGTCACCGGCGTGTCGATCCTTCTGCCCTACGCGGACAGAGCTAACCCGGACGGGCCACATCCGATGCCGGATGCTCTCCGCGCCAAGCGCGTTTACGGTGGTCCTCCGACGGTATCCCGCAGGCTGCGCCAGCGGTGATCGGACCCGGGAGGCGCCATGGATAGGCACGGCTCGGAGAGCTACTTCGTGATCGGTGAAGGACTCCTGGGGGAGTCCGTCGGAGGCCGGGAGGCGACCCTGGCTGCTCCCGAAGAGGCCGCGACTCCACCGTTCCGCTTCTCACGGATGGGGCCGAGCGGGATCAACCATCAGCTCGGAGAGGGCACACGGAAGCGGTTGGCCGACGCGATGGTCTCGGGAGGTGGCGGCGAGTCCAACATCCCGGCCGGCTTCACGTACCTCGGTCAATTCGTTGATCACGACCTCACGTTCGACAAGACGGCGGTGATGCTCGGAGAGAGCGTGACACCGACCGACCTCCTGCAGGCGCGTTCGCCGAGCCTCGACCTTGACTCCCTCTACGGGGCGGGGCCCGACGATCCCGGCTCGGAGAAGTTCTACGAGGCCGACGGCATCCACCTGAGGATCGGGAAGGCCGAGGACCCCGAGGGCATCGGCACGATGAACGGCTTCGACCTCCCTCGCGGGGCTGGCAACACGAACAAGGCCAAACGGAGAGCGATCATCCCCGACCCCAGGAACGACGAGAACCTCGCGGTCGCGCAGACCCACCTCGCGTTCATCCGGTTCCACAACCGGGTCGTCGACACCCTCCCGGCGTCCGTACCGGATGGCAAACGCTTCCAGAAGGCTCGCGGGATCGTCACGAGGCACTACCAGTGGATGCTCCGCACCGACTATCTGCCCCGCGTTTGTACGCAAGGCGTCGTGAACGACGTTTTCACCAACGGGCGGAAGGTCTTCGAGGTCGGGGTGACACCGACCGATGTCCCTACGATGCCCATCGAGTTCTCGGTGGCGGCGTTCCGGATCGGCCACTCGATGATCCGGGGGGCATACAACTGGAACAAGATCTTCGACAACGGGAGTGGGTTCCTCGACTACCTGTTCGTCTTCTCCGCGGGTAGCGGCAACCTCGGCGGCGCGCTACGGCTCGCCGGCACCTGGGTGGCAGACTTCCGCCGCCTCTACGACTTCTCCGAGGCGGGCCGAGCCGACCTCGTGGTGCCGGTAGCCAAGTTCAACCACACGATGCGCATCGACACGAAGCTGGCCCTCCCCCTTCGGAGCCTCCCCGGGTTCCCAACCGATGAGGACAACCTCGCGTTCCGCAATCTGGAAAGGGCGAGGATGGTTCGTCTCGCCACCGGCCAGCAGATGGCGAGCTTCATGAAGGCGCACGGCGTGACGCTGACGAAGCTCACGGCTGCACAGATCCGTGAGGGCAAGAACGGCGCGACGCTCGAGAACCTCACGACCACCCAGCGCGCGGCAGTCGTGAAGGACACGCCTCTGTGGTTCTACGTCCTTCGTGAAGCCGAGCTAGCCCAGGGCAGGCTGAAAGGTGTCGGCGCGCGGATCGTGGCCGAGACATTCCATCGCGCGATGGAGGGGAGCAAGACGTCGATCGTGCGCAACCCGGCGTGGCGACCCTCGCTCGGGCCGAACACGACGACCTTCCGCATGGTCGACCTGCTCCTGTTCGCGTTCCAGGGCAAGAAGAAACTGCTGGCTCCCCTCGGGTAGGAGGGAAGCCCGACTATCGCGCGTACCATCGCCCGATGACCAGGTTCGTCGTCGACTCGACCGCCGCCATCCAGATCGCCAAGGCGCATCTCAAGATCCCGGCGAAGCACGAACTCCTGGCACCCACGCTCCTCCGCTCGCAGACCCTGTCGGCCCTGCACGAGGCGGTGCACCGGGGCGAGCTCGCAGACGAGGAGGCGCGCGACCTCCTCACGCGAGTCGGACCTCCGGGGCTGAAGATCAGGCTGCTCGGTGACGCCGTGCTCCGGCGCGTCGCCTGGGAACTGGCGGATCAGTTGGGCTGGGCATCCACCTACGACGCCGAGTACCTGGCCCTCACGCGATTGCAGGCAGACGCGTTCATCACCCTCGACCGCGGACTCGCGAAGCGCGCTGAAGGGATCGTCCCACTGGCATCCCTCGACGCCCTCCGCTGAGAGTGCTCAGGCCGAAGCCATCGATCCCTCGGTCACTTCCCCCTTGTGCGCCGCGAACGCCTCCAGGACCTCACCCTTCTCACGGGCGGGGACCCCGAAGTGATCGAGCGTGCGCCCCAGCTCAGCCGCGACCTCATCGAACTCATCGGGAGAGATGCGGAGCTCGCGATGAGCCTCTTCCAGCCCGAGGGCGGTGCTTCCCGGCTTCGTAGCGGCGAACGTGAAGGGGCCACCGGCGACGTTGCAGACCCACAGGGTGCGCATGAACTTCAGCCCCGGCAGCCGGTCGAGCTGGTTGGTGTGCCACTCATGAAGCTCTGGGTTCTTCGATGCCTTGGCCGACGATGGGATTCTTGACGACCGCATCACTGAAGTGGTCGATCACCGCGGCGATGGCGAACACGCCACCCAATCGTTCGTACAAGCTCGGCTCTGCCATGCCCGTCCCCTCCTCTTCGTTCGACGTGCCGTTCAGGCCGCCACGTACCTCGAAGGTCTACGGGCGGCACCTGGAGACGGTTCTTGTCTCGGAGGACCCGGGGAGGTGGGTCGTGAGAGGCTCCCACTCATGAAGGTCGACGTCCTCTTCGTCGGGATGCGCGTTCACGACTTCGCCGTGGCGAATGCGTGGTACGAGCAGTTCTTCGCTCGACCAGCGGACATCGTGGCCCACGACGAAGAGGTCTTGTGGCAGCTCACCGACGGCGGCTGGCTCTACATCGTTCGGGAGGACGAAGCGGGCGGCGGCCTCGCCGCTCTCGCCGTGACCGACCTCGACACCACGGTGATGGAGCTCGCCGAGCGCAGCATCGTCGCCGGACCGATCGAACCGGAGGGTGACGCCGGCCGGAAGGCCATCGTCGTCGATCCCGATGGCAACACGCTCGCACTCATCGAAGTCATCGGCGACCGGTAACCGCACGTACGAGCCGTCCGACTTCGGCCCCCACGCGAACAGGGAAGGAGGCCGAGGTGTCGACCGCAAACTCGAGGATCGCCCGGCGAACTCGACCTGATCGCCTACGCAGAGGAAAGGCTGAGGGCAACAACGGCAGGTAGGTTAGGGGCCGTGCGGGAAGGCTCGGGACAGCTTGTCCTTCGGGAGATCGAGGATCGTGATATCGGCGTGCTGTTCGAGCACTGGACGGATCGCGACGCGATACGGATGGCCGCGTTCACTTCGCCGGATCAGGATGATCGAACCGCCTTCGAGCGACGGTGGGCGCGGCTCAGGAGCGACGACTCTACGACCAACCGGGCCATCGAGATCGACGGTCGAGTCGTGGGTTACATCGCGAGCTTCGACTTGGATGGGCACCGCGAGGTCACCTATTGGATCGGCCGTGAAGATTGGGGCCGCGGCATCGCCACGCGTGCCCTGGAAGAGTTCTTGCACCTGGAGGCAACCCGTCCTCTTTACGCTGGCGCTGCGAGCGACAACGCCGCGTCGATCCGCGTGTTGACGAAGTGTGGCTTCCTGATCGTGGGCAAGGGGCGCGGGTTCGCTCATGGGCGCAACGAGGAAACGGACGAGGTCCGCCTCCGACTCGATGCCTGACCCCAAGCATCCCTCGTCGGCTCCTCGGCTGGAGTAAGCCGAATCTGGTTTCGTATCGCGGTGCCAAGAACAGGGCGGCGCTTCTGGGCAGCGGTGGTCGCAGCAAGCCTCGCGTACGGCGCTCTCCTGGTGTTCCTGCGCGGCTCGCCTCGCATCGGGGGCGATGCGGGCATCTTCCTCAGCGTTGCCGCGCGCCTGCTCCGGGGCGACCGACTCTACGCGGACGTCTTCGACAACAAGGACCCACTCTTCTTCTACGCGGACGCGGCTGCGCTCGCGGTCGGCGGCTGGCGAGCCCCGTTCGTGCTCGATGCGTTCTGGGTTGCGGTTTCCGCGATCTCGGTTGCAGGCCTCCTGCGCGCGGTCGGGGCGGCGAAGCCGACCGTGGTGATCGGCTTCCTCGTGTATCCGCTGCTGCTCACCGGGACCTGGTACTACCCGGGGCACTCGATGTTGGCGGCGCTCGCCCTCGCGCCGTTGATCGGCTGGCTGTGGGCGACCGGCCGTTGGAAGTCGGCGGGCGCCACCCTCTGTGTGGCGCTCCTGTTCAAGATCAGCCTCGGCCTGGTCCTCGTCGCGGCGCCGCTCGCCCTGCTGGCCCTACGACGACCAGGTGGCTCGGTTCGTGAACCACTCGTGAAGAGCGCGGGTGCCTTCGGCGCGGCATTGGGTGTCGCCGCTGTCGTCCTCGCCGCGCGCGGGGAGCTGATCCCCTATCTCCGCATGCTGCGACAGAACGTGTCATACGCGAATGACGTGCTCATCTACAGCGGGCGGGAGGGCGGTATCGAAGGCCATGTTCGCACGGCCGCCGGCGCCATCCCGAACTTCTGGCTGGTCGTCCTCGTATTCGCATCCGCTGGACCGCTCGCCTGCTGGAAGCTGGCGAAGTCACGTGGCGGCGGTGCGAGCGCCACTCCGGAGACAGTGCTGGCAGGGCTCTTCCTCGTCGTCGGCGGAGCGGTGACCGTGACGCTGGCCCTGACGGCCGCGCACGACCACCACATGCAGATGATCGCCTACCCGGGAACACTGCTCGTCGCATTCCTCGTCGGTTCGGTCATTGCTGCCGGTGGCCCGCGGTCCCACGACTGGTCGCGATCTTCGCTTCCTTCGCCGTCGGTCTCGTCCTCCTCGGGGGTCGGGTGAACCCGGGGGTCGACACAGCGATGCCCCTCTCGCGCTGGTGGCGGGAGCCGTACAGCTACACGGCAGAGGCGCTGAGGTCTGCTCGAACCGAACAGCCGGCCGCTTCGAGCGCAGGTTTCGTACGCCCATCTCGGTGCGAACGATGAGGACGGCCACGCCGCCTTCCTCGACGGATCCTTCGAGCTCGCCTGCCCGGTGTTCCATCAGTATGTCTTCACGCCCGATCTGGACGCCGTTCTGGGCTGTATCGAGGATCGACACCCTGACCTCGTCGTGGTGACGCCATCATTCACAGCGTTCGGACACGCGGCTTCCGTGCGCTGGGACGAGTGGGTCGCCCGTGGCCGAGTCCTTCTCGAGCAGGATTACGCGCTGGCGTACCAGCTCGAGGGGCCGCTTGGCTCATACGAGGTTTGGTCACGACGCAGTTAGGCTCCGCACCCGAACGGTCCGCGCATCGGAAGGGTGTCCGGCTCCGTCTGTTCGATCTCGAGCGGCTCATGTCACCCGCGATACCGCCGCCACGACTCTGGAAGTTCGGTGAATGTCCCTCGAGCTACCCCGACGCGCTTGGCGTCCTAATCCTCGGGCTTCCTTGCGATCACCCAGTGGAACCTTTCAGGTCCCCCGCTCGGGCCAGTCGTGATCTCTTCGCGGATCTCGGATACCTCGAGGTCGAAGCCGTTCTCTGCCAACAGACGCTCGTTCGTCTCGGGGGTGAACCCTGCGAAGAACATAGGAACGCCGAGCCAATCCGGCTCGATCTCGCCAGTGTTGTCCGAGGTTCCGAGCGAGAGCATCAGCCGACCACCGGGTCGGAGCCAGTGGAAGATCCTTGCGAACGCAGGCGCGATCTCTTCCTGCGGCACGTGGTTGACCACATAGAACGCGACCACGCCGTCGAAGGAGGCGGGCCGGAAGATCATCGTCGTGAAGTCCGCGCGGACGAACCTCGCGTGCGGGACACGCCGTTGCGCGATGGCGAGCTGCACCCGTGACAGATCGACGCCCGTGTACCGTCGTCCGGCGGATAGCTCAGCTGCGGCCGTACCCGGCCCGCAGCCGAGCTCGAGAACATCGGATGCCTCGGCGAGCCTCGCGAGCACCTCATGGAGGAACCACGAACGGACCTCGGCGGGGTTGTCGGCGACCCACGTTGAGAACGCGGGGCCGATCTGATCGTAGCCCTCGGCCACGACGCGCTTCGGATCTAGGGGTTCTTTCACGTTGCCCCTCCCACGCTGCAAGCGTAATAGGGCTTGCGTGTCTGAGGGTTCGCGAATGTACCTAGAGGCGAGCGCAGGCGGGTCGCGGCCTCGGAGTCCGTGGTATCCAGCGCCCATGCAGCGCGTGCCGCGAGACGTTTCGATCCATCTGTTCACACGGACCAGCGAGGGCGCTCATTTCTTGATGCTGCGACGCATCCCGACGCGTGGTGGTTTCTGGCAAGGGGTCACCGGTGCGCCACATCCGCACGAATCGGACGACGAGGCCGCCGTTCGAGAGGTGAGGGAGGAGACGGGTTTTGACGTGTCGGCGAGCCTGATGCCTCTCGGTGTCGAGTACGAATACCGTCTCAGCTCGGAGGTCGCTCGGAAAGCGATCTATGCCGCGCACGTCCGGGCGATCCACGTCGTTGCGTTCGGTGCAGAGGTCACCGAGCAGAGGGATCCGACGCTGGACCCGGACGAGCACGACGCCTTCGCTTGGTGTTCGCACCGGGAGGCCGCCGAGATGCTCGATTGGCCGGTCGAGAAGGACGCACTCGACGGCCGTCGCAGCGCGCTACGCGAGCTGGCCTCTCTGCTGGGAGCACATTGATCGCGCGTCCCGGGAAGTGCGATTCGTCGACCCGGCGAGCGAGAGCACGGTCGTGTGCGCGATGGTTCTCTTCCTCGAGCGTTCGCTACTCGATGTAGCCGAGGCCCAGAGGTGCTCCTCCATCTCGTCGGCCTCGTTGTCGGAGACCGCTGAGTCACCCATCCCAGGGATCTGCACCGACGGCGTTGCCTCGCGCGCTGAGAGCGCCTTGTGCGAGCCGACGATCAGCCAGACGAAGGAAACCCTCCGGATTGGCCATTGTGCCGAGCGCAACGTTCGTCTAGCGTCCGCTTCGATGACGACCGAACGAGAAGAGGAGGGAACGATGAGTCGGCGACTCGGCATCGACCCCCTTGTCTTCACGACGCGCTCCGCGGGGGCTCACCCCTAAGCGCCGGTCCCATTCCGACGTCTAGGGCCGCCTCCGGGCGGCCTTCGTTCATCTGAGGGAAGACCTCCCGGATCCCGCGTTCGCATCAGAACGGAGACCGCATGTCCTCGATCAGTTTCGCGCTTCCCCACAGCTCCACGGCTTTCGCAGCGTCACCGGCACCGCCGATAGGAAGGGACGGGATGGTCCGCCATGGACCACGAAGAGCGATATCGCGCAGCGACCTCGAGCGGAGCTCAACTCCGCGTCCTGGTCACGCTGCTCTTCACCGACCTGGTCGGCTCGACTCGGCTGGCTGCAACGCTCGGCGACCGCCGGTGGACCCTGCTCCTGAAGGCCCACCACGCCCGAGTCCGCGATCTCCTCGATCGATGGGGTGGATGCGAGGTCGATGATGCCGGCGACGGGTTCTTCGCGACCTTCGACGCGGCGACGCCTGCGGTCCGATGCGCCTCCGCGGTCTCGGCTTCGCTCGCTGAGCTCGGACTGAAGGCTCGAGCTGGGCTCCACACCGGCGAGTGCGTCCGAGACGACGGCAAGGTCCGGGGAGTCGCGGTGCACGCAGGCGCCCGAGTGGTCCGCCACGCGGGACCGGGCGAGGTCCTCGTGACCCGCACCGTGCGGGACGTCGTTGCGGGGTCCGACCTGGAGTTCGAGGATCGTGGCTCGCACGCGCTCCGAGGACTCCCTGGTCAGTGGCAGCTCTACGCCGTTCTCGCCGGGAACGGGGTACCGGCCGCCGACCAGAACGGACACCGTGACGTGGCACACGCACCTCGGAGGGCGAGGAGAGCGGTCTCCGTCACCGCACGACGTTCGTGAGCAGGGGAGGCGGGACGGTTCCGGGCCTCGGCTACGGCAGTAGTCGAGGCCCGGCGCCCTCGCCGGTGTCCATCCAGAGCCGCTACTCGATGTAGCCGAGGCCCCGGAGGTGCTCCTCCATCTCGTCGGCTTCGGTGTCGGAGACCGCGGACTCGCCCATCCCGGGGATCTGCACCGACGGCGTCGCCTCGCGGGCGGTCAGCGCCTTCTCCGACCCGACGATCTCGTGCAGGATCCGGCCCTTCGGCGTCACCGCGGTGGGCGCGTCCAGCGCCGCCACGATCGTCGGCGCCATGTCGATCAGCGCCGGCTGCGACTCGAACGGCTTCACCCCAGGTCCCACCGCCACGATCGTGCCCTCGAGCCGGTGGTCGCCGCTCACCCAGTCGGCGTCCTCGATCGGGGACTTCGCGTGCGCGAGCGAGTAGCCCTCGGCCGGCACCATCATGATGTCGGGCGCGCGGTCGGCGAACTCGCCCTTGAAGATCTCCTCGCGCTTGTGGATCGCCTTGATCGGCTTCTTGCCGGTCTTCGGGTCGACGAACGAGCCCAGCCGGTCCATCACCTCGTCGCGGACCTTCTCGTAGTCGCCCGGGTCGACGATGCCGTCGATCTCGCGGCCGGCGAGGTTGATCGAGACGCCCTCGCCGGTGGAGCGGATCGTCGTGAACGCCTTCGTCTTCGACCAGTTCACCGACTGGGGCAGCGAGACCTTCCCGTGCAGGCCGAGCATGTCGTAGACCTTGCGCGCGACGTTGCGCACCGGCCCCCACTGCATCGGCCCGAACACGACGTTGGAGGCCGAGAACTCGAGGTAGCCGAACTGCTTCAGCAGGTGGTCCATGTGGACCGTGCGGGTGCACGACTGGAAGCCGTGGTCGGAGATGAACAGGATCAGGTCGTCGGGGCGGGCGCGCGAGACGAACCGGCCGATCGCGTCGTCGGTCTGCCGGAAGATGTCGGCGACCTTCTTCCCGATCCGCGTGTCCTTGTTCTTCGCGTAGTCGGGATGGTCGGGCGCGATGTAGTTCGACAGCGCGTGCTGGGTCCGGTCGATCGAGACCCACACCGAGGCCATCAGGTCCCAGTCCGAGTTGTCCATCAGGTACTCGGAGACCGCGATCCGCTTCGCGGTGACCTCGAAGGCCTCGTCGAGGTAGGCGTCGGGCCGGTTCCGGTAGGTGGTCCAGCTCATCCCGTTGATCGGCCACTCGAGGTTCTGCCCGGCGAGCGTCTCGGGCAGGTCGGCCGGGTGGGTGAACGTGCGGCCCTTCGGCAGGACCCCGCCGGCGAGGAGGTTCCCGGTGATGTCCGGCGCCGGGAACGTGAGCGGGACGTCGAGCAGGAGCTGGTTCTTGCCGGCGGCCGTGAGGTCGTCGAGGAACGTCCGCGCCTTGATCGACTTGAAGGTGACCGGGTACTGCTTGTGGGTGCCCGGCTTCGTCTCGAGGATGTCGTAGACGCCGTGGTCGTCGGGGTCGACGCCGGTCAGGAACGAGGGCCAGGCCGACCAGGAGTGCGTGGGGACCGTGGAGCGCAGGACCTCGCGCTGGCCCTTGTCGAGGAGGGCCTGGAGGTTGGGCAGGGCGCCCTGCTCCAGCAGGGGGTCGAGGATGCGCCAGTCGGCGCCATCCCACGCGATCAGGATCACTCGTGACATGCCTTCGAAGCCTTCACAGGAAGCGAGCGAGGAGTCTATCGAAAGGTACGGTTGTCCCTGAACCATAGTTTAGGCTCAGACGCCAACCGGGAGGTCAACCATGGCATCCGGCGTCACTTATGGGCATAGACCCCGTGGCGGAGGGGTTCTGGCTCGACACGTCGCAGCCGACCAGCCGACTGCCTCAGAGGGCCCGAACGTCGCGGTCGCGAAATACTGGCGATCGCAACACGCGCAAGGCTGGGGATGGCCGAACTTCAACTCGAAGCTCTCTATGAAGAAGGGAGGAACCCAGAGCTTCAGACGCAGGCCCCCTCTCGAAGGACGCCTCTGCAGATGCATCACGCTCGGAGACCTTCTACTTTCACCACCTCGACGCTGCGACTCCGAGCATATCTTCGTGGACAGCGGCAGACTTTTGCTAAGACCACGTTCATGCAATCCGCTCAGATCCAGCTAAAAGGAACTCACCGCGCTCCTGGCTCCAACTACTGATCCTCTTTCCACCCATCCACACTTGGATGGCGCGCTGCAAGGACCTGGACGGCCTAACTGGAACCGAGCTACGTCGATCCCTAGCTCTCCAAGGGCACCGAGCCGCCATATGTTTCTCTTCCCAGTCTCAGCAGGGACCACCTCGTCCAGGGAGGAGTGGGCAGATCCGTCCGTCCACGGCACTTGATGCCCATACCGAACCGAATCGCCTATTGGGATCCCGGACGGGCTCCCAACGGGAATCCAGGAGTTCGTGGATGGTGATGTGCCTCTGTCGGCCCTAGAAGCAGATCGAGTGGAGACCTGGATAATTCCGTCCCCCTCCCTCAATGCTGCTGTATCTTGAATTTCTTCGCAGTATTGATCTGAGGTCCGGCGAGGACATGACCGCGCAAGTGGCTGGACCTTTGTACCGAGTCTGCCCGCTCGCCAAGCGGAAGCCTCTGCCAGAGAGTGTTGAGTCGAGTCCTTCAACTCCTCGAAGCAGACGACGAATTGCTTGACCCGAACGGCCGACCTAATAGTGGGCACTGGTCTTCATGAAGCGGCTGGGTCTCTTGTGAGCCTTGCGCTAGGAGGACACGCCGCGAGTCCAAGTCGCCCTGGCAGCTGCCTGGTTTGCCGTTCGCATCCTGCCGTTCCTCCCGCGAAGTGGGACTTTCTGCTCGAGGAACTCGATTGGACCATGTTACCTCTTATTAAAATCATAGCGCGAGGCATTTCTGCATTCGGGTTGACCCCAGCGCTGAGGCTCATGACCGAGCAAGCGAGGAGGCTCAAGATGCTGGCTTGGCCAGGTACTCGCGGAATGAGGGCTGGCCCGAGTGGTGCTTGGTAGAGGATGGGGTCTCCCGCCGCGTTTCTCTCACTCTTGATGCCGGAATAGGCTTCGCTGTGGAGGGACTGCGGGTTAGTTGTCTGTCCCCGTTGACGTGGAGTCAGACAGAACCCCCTAGCGAGTGGATCCGACGAGCGCAGTCCCGCTGGTTGTGTGGAGTCAGGAGGCTATCGAAGCCAGGTTCACAGCGATAGATGGCTGGTTTATGCCATTCCCGCCTCTATCAACCTCAGGGCCGACCTTCGTTGGAGATGTCGAGGCATTCATCAATCGTATGCCGGGGTCGCCTTCCCTCCGTCCTTCCCGGATCGCTGGGAGACAGACGACCGACAGAACGGGGGATCACTTCCAGGACAGAATCGATGTGGAACTCCTCGCGCTTGGATCCCTGGATATCCGGGACATGGCATTTCTAGGGGGAGGAGGGCTGAGCACGCTCTACGACCTTGCAGGAACCGGCAAGCTCAGACCGACGTATGTGGGACGACGCGATCGCATCCCTGTGTGGACGTTCGCGCAGCTCGTCGCTTTCAGGACGTGGCGACATATCCAGGCGCTCGACGGGACGCCGCCGTAGATTCCCCGTCAAACCCTCGTTGAGTCAGTTGCATGAGGTACGCGGAGGGCCAGCGGCCTTCTGACTCGGGTTTCCGGTGACGGCCGGCTTCTTCAAACGAGAAGGCTGGAACGTGGGCCGACATCCACACCGGACAGGAAGTTATCGGAGATGTCCTAGCCGTGGACAAGGCGTTCGAACCATTCGTCCTAGGCCAAGGACGCGTGCCACGTCTCCTCGAATCCATCTAGTCGGACGCGAGTGGAGATCCGACACTCCCCAAGGAGGCACCCCTGTCATTGCTGGCGAGCGATTGTCCAGCTCGCGCGGTGCAGAGGTGGACCGAGATCAAGGGACGAGCTGGAGTGATTCGAGCCTTTCCGTCCCTCGACGAGCTAGTGATCTCAGAAGCGGGCAATGGTCGGCGGCGAGATACTGGCCAAGAGATGAAGGCGCTGCTCGACAGAACGTTTCCAGAGTATGCGGCAACGGAGCTGTCTACACCCGACTGGGAATGGGACAGAGTCGGGCCTGGGGAGCTGTCCGACGAATCGATCATTGAATTCGCGGCTGGGAGCAGTTCCATGCCGTGATCTTTCTTGGCCGCCAAGCTCTGGGGCGAAGGGATGTCCGCGATCGAGCATTGCTCCGCGACATCTCGATAGTCGTCGTTGCTTCGACCAATCCGGTTGACGCGGTGCGTCATCTGCGGAAGAACCTGCATCGCCTGAAGGAACTGCTTCCATCAAGCAGGCCAATTGCCCTCGCCAGTCATTTCGTCGAGCCTGCAGATTGGGAGTCTTAAGGAGTGGACGCAAGTGCCAACCGCTGGGGGCAACGAGGTTCGCCTTCGAGGTGGAACATCGATGAGCAAGCGCATCGATGAAGTTGAGGTCGACAACATCCGCGCAATCGCCATCGACACCAACGTCTTCAAGAGCGGGCGCTACAGCCGCCGACAACTTGAGACCTTGGCGCGCGAGGCGAGGGCGGTTGAGGTTGAGGCTCCTGGGTGCCTGAAGTTGTGGGTCGAGGGCACTCGCGGCCCACGTGGCTGATGACTATGAAGAGATCCATCAACTGACGGGGGCCGTCAAGCGTCTAGCAGCGGCCGGCTTGGAAGTATCGCTCGCCGGGGTTTCTCTCACGCGAGCCGAAGTCTTCGATCAGGTGACTGATGAGATATCGCAGTTCGGTGCCCCCGTGAGGATCATTGCCGCAAGCGAGGGAGCCGCGTTAGAGGGACTCAAGGACCAGGTCCTGGAGCGCATACAGGGGGAAGTCAAGCGGGGGTCCGCACTGGCGCCGCCGACGGCGCTTGGCTCCGGGACGTCATTGGGGCCACCGATTCACCGGACTCCGTGGTTGTTGTTTCGGACGACGCCGGAATTGAGAAGCGCCTTGATGCGTGGGCATTCGAGCCGCCGCCATTGGTCAGGCAGTGGCACCACCTTCGTCCTTCTCTCTTCAAGTACATGCAGGCGCCAGCAGCGGCCGCGGAGAATGTCGTTCGGTTTGCCCGAGCAGCGGTCGAAGAAAGGGCTTGGGCCGAGCGGCTCGATCTAGACAAGGTGGACATCACCGATCTCACGTCCCAGTGGGAGCACGGGTACTGGGCCATAATAGCGAACCTGTGGATATTCAGGCCGAGGTTGAGGATCTCGAGGCAATAATTGGAATCGCTAGGGTTCAGATTGACAATCGACGAGCAACCGCATCGGCGGTGTTATGGGTCTTAGCCGACGTGAATGTAACCGCGTGGTTTGCTAACCAACTTGGCGAAGGGCTAGTCGCAATACCAGAGCGAGTTCGGCACCAAGTTGTTCGGGTGCCTGCGGTTGTTCAGTTCGATGAAGCGGGGGCCGTTCAGTCTGTTCAGTCGAGGCCGAACCGGATGTGCGACCTGAGGTGACTCACTACAGCGATGAAGAGGAGGCTCTTCTTTCGGTTCTCGAAGCATTCGATCTGGTCCCGCATGTTGATGCTCTCGTTGAGGATTGGCAAGACATGCGAGTGGAGCTCCCGACGAGGAGACGCACTCATGGAGTCTTTCCGGAGACACGGAACTCACCCTTTACTTGAGCGAAGATCCTGGCGAGGGGTGGAGGCTAGAAGTCGAGGTCGATCCCCCCGGAGTACAAGATCGGCTGGTCGTCGTGTGCGAGTTCGACACTGATGCCTATTACATGCGCGAGCCCGAGTACCAGGTTCGAGTTGAGGAAGGCGTGACACGCGTTTCTGCGAACCCGTCGTGGGCGCCTGCTGAATACCTGATTCGAACGGTGATTTCATAGTCCCGGCGAGCCGAGTGCCTCGAGGTCTGGTCCCGCAGCCAGCGTCAATACTCGTCGTGGTGGCGGAGCCAGAGCTGCCAGTCGTTCACGCCCTCGCCGCGGCCCTTGGGTGCGTGGTCGAGGATCGGGTAGTACGTCATCACGAACTCCAACCCGCGCCAGGTCGTCGTGTACGTCTGGCCGACGGCGCCGTCCTCGAGCCGAACCCGCTGAACCCCGGGCTCTCGGTGATGTACCGGCGGCGTTGGTGCCGACCGAGCGGGCATTGTGCTCGACGATCGGCGGCAGCCCGCCCTTCATCATCTGCTCAACGACCTCGCTGCCTTTCTCCTCCGTGTGCGAGAAGCCGAGGTCGAAGAGCTTTGCCTCCGAATCGAGGCGTGGTGCTGACTGGCGAGTCCCTCTTGACCAAACGGTCGCTGTTTTTGACGTAACTTACGTTATCGATAACGTAAGTTACGTGAACGGGCGGGACGCCACGAGATGAGCAGGATCTTCCGTCGCGGGGAGCTGAAGGAGGCGGTCCTGCTCGTGCTCGACTCGTTGGGCGAGGCGCACGGGTACGCGATCATGGCCGAGCTCAAGGACCGGGTCGGCGGCGGCTGGAAGCCGAGCCCGGGCGCGATCTACCCCGCCCTGCTGGCGCTCGTCGAGACGGGTCACGTCCGGGCGGAGGACCGCGACGGCACCCGCATCTACTCGCTCACCAAGGAAGGCCGACGGGTCGCGGCGGCCCAGCGCTCGAGCTCGAGGTGGGCATCGCTGACCGCCCGGGCCGAGGAGGGCGAGGACCGGGTCTCCGTCGGCTCGCTCCTCGACGCCTTCGCCGAAGGTTCCGCGTTGCGCCGGCGGCTCGCCCGGACGGAGCAACGAGACCGCATCGAGTCGATCCTCGCGCGCGCGAGCGCCGAGATCGAAGGCACGCTCCAGGAAGGAGAGAACGATGGATGAGTTCGCCGAGATGGCCGGGCGCGAGCGAGAGGCGAGGCGGATCGCGAGGCGTCAGTGGTTCTGGCTCCACTTCGCGGTCTACTTCACCACCAACCTGTTCCTGGTCGTGATCTGGGCACTGTCGGACGCCGGGCACCCGTGGTTCCTCTTCCCGTTGTTCGGCTGGGGGATCATCCTCGCCGCGCACGCGGTCTACGCGTTCGTGATCAAGACCCCCGAGGAGATCATGATCGAGCGCGAGAGACGGAGTGGCGAAGCACCGTGAGGTGGCTCCTCGCCCCGTACGCGGAACGACGCACCTACCTGATCCTGCTGTACCTGGTGCTCGGGCTGCCGCTGGGCGTGTTCGAGTTCACCCTCATGGTGACGGGGTTCTCCCTCGGGCTGGGGCTGCTGATCACCTTGCTGGGGATCCCGGTGCTGATCGGGACGCTGCTCGTCGCGCACGCGCTCGCGACGTTCGAGCGCCGGCTCGCGTGGTCGCTGCTCGACGCGCCGATGCCGGCGCTTCCCTCGCGGGACGAGGCGACCGGGTTCTTCTGGGCGCGGCTCCGCTCGCTGATCACGAGCCGGCGCACGTGGATGGAGGTGGCGTTCCTCCTGCTCCGACTGCCGACGGGGATCCTGGACTTCACGATCGCGGTGACGATCGTCAGCCTGATGATCGGGGGCTTCGTCCAGCCGATCCTCGTGGCGTCGGGAGTGGAGTCGAACCTCGGGACGTGGACGATCGACACGTTCGGGGAGTCGCTCGTCTGGCTTCCGATCAGCATCCTGTTCCTGCTCGTGGGACCGCGGCTCCTGGTGGGGTGGGGAGGGGTCTCGGGGTGGTTCGCGACGGCGATGCTCGCGATCGTGGAGCCCCAGGAGCTGAAGCGTGCGGTCGGCGACGTGCTGGCGCGGGTCGGTCGAGCGGATGCCTTCGAGATCATGGATCAGCTCCAGTTGCGTCTGGGTCGGGGTCCGTTCCTCTCGGCGACCCGCCTCGAGGCGACGCTGCTGGCGCTGGAGTCCAACGGGGTGCTGACCTCTCGGCGAGACGGCCCCCGGACGACCTACGCGCTCGCGTAGGGGGTTAGCCTCGGAGTCGCGTGACCTACCTCCGGAGTGCCGCGGTTGTGATGTGGTTCTACGCCGCCGGGTTCGGGTTGTCTACGATCCCCGTCGCGATCTATCTGGGGCAGCGTGGGTCAACTCCCCTCCTTCTTCGGGCTCTTCGACATGTACGGCGACCTTGGTCGGCGCGCCTGGCGGACAACGCGTTCGTGCTCCGGCTGATCGCTTTCCTCCTCGTGATGCTGGTCGTCGCCTGGGCAGCATCGCTCGTGTGGAACGGCTCGAAGGCCGGCGCCGTCCTCAGTCTCGCCTTGCTTCCGATCGAGGCGGTCTTCTGGCTCGGGTTCGCGCTGCCGTTCCCCTGGGTTCTCGGCGCCGCTCGCGTCGTCCTCCTGCTCCTCGGTTGGAAGTCCCTTTCCCGCGGGTAGGCCTGACGTCATCTTGCCCGCGGCGCTTGCTCACGTCCGAGCTTGGGATCCGGCGCTGTGGCTACCATGCCGCTCGTGCCTCGCCGCTACTCCGCCTCCGAGATCGCCAAGGAGGCCGGCTGCCCGGAGGATCGGGTGCGGTGGCTCAGCGGCATCGGCCTGCTGATGCCGGACACCGACGGCCGGTTCTCGTTCGGCGACGCGCTCGCCTCGAAGATGGTCACCGCGCTCCTCGAGAGCGGACTCCCGGCCGAGACGATCGAACGGGCTGTCGCGGACGGGTTCCTGTCGTTCCAGCGCACCGACGAATACCTCCCCTACGAGCCCGGACCACTGTCCACACGGACGTTCGCGGAGTTCCAGGCGAGCGCGGGTCCGGGCGCCGAGCTCCTGCCCGCGGTCTTCGAGGTGTTGGGGCTGCCGAAGCCCAACCCGTCTTCGCCGATCCACGTCGACGAGGAGGCCCTGTTCGAGCGCTTCCTTCAGGTGTGGCAGAAAGCCCCCGACGAGGACGCACCGATCCGCGCCGCACGCCTGCTGGCGCAGGGAGCGCGCGCGGCGATGCTCGGGTGGACGGATCTGATGGACGAGCAGGTCGCGGGGCCAGTGCGACAGCGGCTGTACCGCGGCGAGCTCCAAGAGTTCCCCGACGACGTCCGCGTTTCCTTCATGCGGGTCACGAACCTCGTCCCGGAGATGTTCACGTGGCTGAGCGCCCGCTACCTCGAGCAGCGAAGCGTGAACGGGATCGTCGAAGGCTTCGAGCGGTTCCTCGCGACCCGCGGGCTCACGCCGCCGCCGGCCCCGCAACGGCCCCCTGCGATCGTGTTCGTGGATCTGTCCGGATTCACGAGGCTCACGCGGGAGCGCGGCGACGAGTCCGCGGTCCTCGCCGCCTCGTCGCTCCAGCGCGAGGCGGACGCGACCGCGACCCGTCACGGAGGCCGGCTGGTCAAGCTCCTCGGTGACGGAGCGATGCTCCGGCTCGCCGATGCCGCCGTGGGCGTCTCGGCCGCGCTCGAGCTCGTGGAGACGATGGGCGGCGAAGGCATCGTGTCGTCGCATGCGGGCGTCCACGCCGGACCGGTGATCGAGCGCGATCTGGACGTCTTTGGCCAGACCGTGAACCTCGCGTCGCGGATCGCGGACGCGGCGGGCCCCGGCGAGGTCCTCACGAGCGAGGCGGTTGCCGAGGCGGCGGGCGACGGAGGGTTCGCCTTCGAACGGATCCGGGAGGTGGACCTCAAGGGTCTCCCCGAGCCGGTTCCGCTCTACCGCGTCACACCAAGGGTGGGAGCATGACGAACTGACCTATCCCCCGTCGGTGAACGCGGCGCGCGCCCCGTAGGGACGGGCCTGACGACGACACGTGGTTCGGCCGAGGCAGTTGCGTACTGCGG
>CAWIUW010000006.1:0-14047 GCA_963839395.1 uncultured Actinomycetota bacterium | reverse complement strand
CTCACTCGCCCCGGCGGAGTGACGGCGGTCAGGCGGTCGCGGGAACCGTTCGTTCGCTCGAGATGGCCAACCCCGTCTCCGGCTCGAAGAAGTGGAAACGGCTGGGATCGACCGCGAGCCGCACACGGTCGCCGGGCTTCGCGCGCGTTCGGGCGTCGACCCGCGCGCAGAACTGTGCTCGCTCTGTGATCAGGGGAAGGATGTCGTCCGCCCCCTCGTCGCTGGCCGCGGCGAGTGCTTCCTCGCTGGTGACGGGGGGCGCGTCGACCGTGAACAGCACGTTCACCTCCGAGCCGAGCTCCTCCGTGATGTCCACCTCGACCTCGAGGACGGAACCGCTCGTCCCCCACACCTCCGAGTCCTCCAGATCGGACGGCCGGATCCCGACGATCACCTGCTTCCCCTCATGGCCGGACAGGTCGGTGCGGTCCCCGAGCGGGAGCCGGAACCCCGCGAACGAGATCATCCCGGCCTCGACCCTGCCCTCCACCAGGTTCATCGGAGGGGACCCGACGAACGCCGCGACGAACAGATTGGCGGGACGGGCGAACAGCCGCTGCGGGGTGTCGACCTGCTGGAGGAGACCGTCGCGAAGCACGGCCACACGGTCACCGAGCGTCATCGCCTCCACCTGGTCGTGCGTGACGTAGACGGTCGTGGTGCGAAGTCGATCGTGGAGACGCGCCAGCTCGGCTCGCATCTGGACCCTGAGCTTGGCGTCCAGGTTGGAGAGCGGCTCATCCATCAGGAACGCGACGGGCTCACGGATCATCGCCCGCCCCATCGCCACCCGCTGCCGCTGGCCCCCCGAGAGCGCGACGGGCTTGCGTTCGAGCAGGTTCTCGATCCCGAGCACCCGCGCGACCTCCCGAGCCTTTCGCTCGCGTTCCTCCTTGGCCACCCTGCGGAGCTTCAAACCGAACGCGATGTTCTCCTGGACCGTCATGTGCGGATACAGGGCGTAGTTCTGGAACACCATCGCGATGTCCCGCTCTTTCGAGGAGAGGTCGGTGACCTGCCTGTCGTCGATCCAGATCTCGCCCGCGGTGACGTCCTCGAGCCCCGCGAGCATGCGCAGGATGGTCGACTTCCCGCACCCGGACGGGCCGACCAGGACCATGAACTCGCCGTCATGGATCTCGAGCGAGAGCTCGTCCACGGCGACGACCTCGTCGCCGAACTCCTTGGTCACTCCCTCGAAGACGATCTTCGCCATCCCCTCAGCTCCTCCCACGCCGCGAACGCCCCGCGAGGCGGATCTCGGCGAGTGCAGAGCGCGCTCGCCGCTGAGCATCCGGCCGCGCGCCGATCGTGTCGAGACCCAGCAATGCCGCGCCGACGACGGGCGGGACCTCGAGCACGCTCACGCGGGCCTGTCGAGCCACCGCATCCAGCCCGCTGCTGATCCGCCCCAGGAAGTCCTCGTCCTTGGAGGAGAAGATCCCTCCGCCGAGCACCACGTCCACGTCGAGTCGTGTCATGCGCAGACGCCGCATCGCGACACCCGCCATCCTCACGATCTCGTCCGCCTGCCGATCGACGATGGACCGAGAGACCGCGTCGCCATCGGCTGCCGCCCGGAAGACGATCGGCGTCAGCTCGACCACACGACGCTCGGCGATCCGATCGAAATACATCGCCTCCGTCAGCTGTCTCGGGCGCCTGAACCCGAAGTGCTCGGGGACCAGCGTCCGAAGCTCCGTCGCCTCCCCGCGGCCGTCCTCGGCTCTCACCGAATGCCAAAGGGCCGCGATGCCGATGTCGTGGCCCCCGCCCCAGTCCCCCGAGATCTCCCCGAACGCCGGGAACCTGAAGGTCCGGCCGTTGGGGGCGACGGCGGAGCAGTTCGTGCCGTACCCGCACACGACCGCGACCCCCCACGTTCGCTCGGTGCCTGCTCGGAGGACCGCGAACGTGTCGTTGCGTACCACATCGCTGTCGGTCAGGGCGCGGCGCCGGAACCAACGCGCGATCCGGCGGTCGTCCGCCGGCAGATCTGCTCCGGCGACGCAATACATCCCCAGCTCCGCCACCGGCTGGTGGTTCGGCTCGACACCCGCGTCGCGACACGCGGCAACCACCGCGTCGGCGATCCGTTCCAGGAATCCCTCCGTCCCGGTCCCGTCATGATCGAGCCCCCGCCTCCTGGCCGCCCCCAGCACGTTCCCGTCCCGTCTCAGGAGGACCGCGTCGATCTTGGAGCCGCCGGCATCGACCGCGAGCAGCGCGGGTCGCTTCACGGGAGGGCCTCTTCGGGGAGTCGATCGATCGGAACGAGGTCCGACCCGTGCGCCCGCAACCCCTCGACGATCATCGGGAGCGCGTCCGCCGTCCGATCCGGCCACGTGTGGAGCAACACCACCGCTCCGTCCCCGTGACGCCTTGCCCCGTCGATAGCATCGCGAGCGATGTCCTCGGCCGTCCGCCAAGGTTCCCAGTCCTCGAGCAGCACGTGCCAGTGCACGTTGCGGTAGCCGAGGTCGCCGAGCAGACCGATCACCCGAGGGTCGTCGTGGCCGTCGCCGAACGGGCATCGGAACCACGGTGCGGTCGGTCGTCGGGTCGTCTCGATGACGGCCGTGTCCGCCTGCTCCACGTCCGTGCGGATCCCTCGGTCGGACAGCAGCGTCATCCGCGCATGGTAGTGAGAGTGGTTGCCGACCAGGTGCCCGTCATCGGCGATCCGGCGTGCCGTCTCCGGCTCCGCCTCGGCCCACCGCCCCTGGATGAAGAACGTCGCGGGCGCCTCCGCCGCCCGGAGGGTGGCGAGGATCCGGTCGACGGTCCCAGCGCTCGCACCCGGACGGTCGGGGTGCTCTGCGTCGAACGTGAGAGCGACGCGCGGCCGCGACTCACTCACGGGTCGTCACCTTCGCCGCCCGCACGTACACGCCGGGCTCGCGGCCGCGCGCGATCGCGAGGCGATGCGCGAGGAGCTGGATGGGCACGACGGATGCGGCCGGCGCGATCGACCGGTCGATCGCGCCGATCCCGACGAGGGGCGCGGTGGGGGCGCGGGACGAGGCGTCGTCTCGCGTGATCTCGAACACGGCGGCGCCGACCTCGCGGAGCTCACGCGCGAGCGCTCGATCGAGGGTCTCAGTCTCGGGTTCGGTCGCGACCACGATGGCAGCGAGGTCGGGGCCCGCGAGTTCCAGCGGACCGTGGCGGAACTGCGCCGACTCGAGCGCCTCCGCAGGGAGGCCGTCCGCTTCCTTCAGGGTGAGAGCGCCCATCTCCGCCGCGGCCCGTGCCGGGCCGCGCCCGAGCACCACGATCTCCTCTCGTGGCCCGAGCCACGCGAGGAGATCGTCGCCCAGGCTCCCGCTCGCGAGGAGACGCTCGATCGACACGGCCGCGCGTTCGGCGCTTCGTGACATCGCGCCGCACGCGGCCTCGACCGTCGCGCCACGCACCACCTTTCCGATCCCGGCGAGGATGACGAGCCCCCCGGCGAACGTCAGTGTCGACGGTCCCGTCTCCTCACCGGCCCGGGTGTCCAGGACCACATCGGCCATGCGGGCGAGTGGGTTGTCCATGCCGTTCGTCACGGCGACCAGCGAGGGTCCTCCGTCACGCGCTCGGATCGTCTCGGCGAGATGCACGATCTCCGCGCTCTCACCCGATTGGCTCACGACGATCACCGGCGTCGACGGATCGAGGATCCCCGTGCGGAAATGGAGAAGCTCCGCCGCCCCGATCATCACGGCCGTGCGTCCGGCCTCGGCGAGGTCGGCCGCGAGTGGGTAGCACGCCGCGTACGAACCGCCCATCCCCGTGAGGATCACCGTGTTGCTCGTGACGAGGCCGGCGACCGTTCCGATGCGTTTCCGCTGGTCGGAGAGCCCCGCGGCGGCTCGCCGGAGCGCCTCGGGCTGCCCCGCGATCTCGGTGTAGAAAGGGTCAGGAAAGTTTCCTAACGATTTCACGGCCGCAGTGTACGATGCCGTGCCGTGGGTGTGAAGGTCTCGGTCGCAGGTGGCGGAAGCACGTACACGCCGGAGCTCGTCGAGGGATTGGTCACCCGCGCCGACCGGCTGCCGGTCGATGAGCTCGTCCTCCTCGATCCCGACGCCGAGCGCTTGGAGATCGTCGGCGCGCTCGCCGATCGCATGCTCCAACGGGTCGGATGGACCGGCCGGCTCGTCCTGACCGATCGCCGGGACGAGGCGCTCGAGGGCGCGGACTTCGTGGTCGTGCAACTCCGGATCGGGGGGCAGGCCGCGCGCCTTTCCGACGAGACGATCCCCGGCCGGTTCGGATCCATCGGCCAGGAGACCACGGGAGCGGGAGGCTTCGCGAAGGCCCTGCGAACCGTTCCGGTGGTGCTCGAGCTGGCCGAGGAGACCGCCCGCCGCGGAGCCCCGGGGGCCTGGTTCGTCGACTTCACCAACCCGACGGGACTCGTGACGCAGGCGCTCCTGGATGAGGGCCACCGGGCGGTGGGGCTCTGCAACGTCGCGATCTCGCTGCAGCGGCGCCTGGCGGCGCGGTTCGGCGTCGAGCCCGACCGCGTCACCATGGACCACGTCGGGTTGAATCACCTCACGTGGGAGCGGGCCGTCATCGTGGACGGCGTGGACCGGATGGCCGCGATCGCGGAGGACCCCGGCTCCTACCCGGGCGCGGACGAATTCCCACCCGAGCTCGTCCGCGCGCTCGGCGCGATCCCGAGCCCGTACCTGCGCTACTACTACTTCCCCTCCGAGGTCCTGGAGCACCAGCGCACGCATCGGAGCCGGGCCGAGGAGGTGATGGAGATCGAGGCGGGACTCCTCGAGCTGTACCGGGACCCTGCACTCGATCGGAAGCCGGTGCTCCTGGAGCAGCGGGGCGGGGCCTTCTATTCCGAAGCAGCCGCGGCCTTGGTGGCGTCGCTGCACGCGGGCACGGACGACGTGCAGGTCGTGAACGTTCGCAACGGGGGGGCGATCCCCAGATCTCCCCGACGACGACGTCGTCGAGGTCCCCGCTCGTGTGGATCGGGACGGCGCTCATCCAGAGCCCACCGCCCCACTCGCTCCCGAGATGCTCGGCATCGTCCAGCACGCGAAGTCGTATGAACGCCTCGCGATCGAAGCGGCGAAGACCGGAGACCGGACGACGGCGCTCAAGGCCCTGATCGCGAACCCCCTGGTCGGCGACTACGCAGCGGGCAGCACCTCTCTTGGCCGCGTTGCTCGAGGCGAACCGGTCCTTCCTCCCGCGATTCTTCGCGAGCGGATGACGGCCGCGGACCGCTCCCGCCCTCCAGCCGTCGCGCGACGCGAGGGTGGACCTCGCCACGAAGGGCTTCCCCACGGTCGACGGATCGATCTCGCTCGCGGAGGTCGGAAGCCAGGGATGGACGCTCACCGATCTCGTGCCTCCCGTGCTGGCGCTCCGGGAGACGGCGCTCGCCCACAACATCGCGCTGATGGCCGAGTACTGCGCGACCCACGGCGTTGAGCTGGCGCCGCACGGGAAGACGACGATGGCGCCGCAGCTGTGGCGGCGCCAGCTCGACGCCGGCGCGTGGGGGATCAGCGCCGCGACCGTGGCCCAAGCACGCGTGATGGTCGCCGCCGGCGTGCCACGGGTGCTGATCGCCAACGAGGTGACCGACGCGCCGGCCGTGAGATGGATCGCCGATCGACTGCGCGATCCCGGCGTCGAGATCATCTGCGCCGTCGATTCCTCTCGCGCGGTGGAGCTGCTGGCGGAGGGGCTCGTCTCGACGCCACGTCCGCTCCCGGTCCTCGTGGAGCTCGGTCACCCGGGCGGACGAACCGGATGCCGAAGCATCGAGGATGCGCATCGAGGTGGCGCGTCTCGTGAAGAGGGAGCCTCGACTCGCCCTCGCCGGCGCGACGGGCTTCGAAGGGACCCTCTGCAGCGATCGTGCGCCGGAGTGCCTCGACGCGGTGCGCGCGTTCCTCGACCGCCTCTCTTCGCTGATGGCCCGGCTCCGATCCGACGGCCTCGTGGAAGTCGAGGAGCCGTGGGTGAGCGCCGGAGGGAGCACGTTCTTCGACGTCGTCGTCGACCGGCTTCTGGCCGGGGGCGCGGCCGGCCGAGTGCTCCTCCGGTCCGGCCGGTACGTCACCCACGACTCCGGGGAGAACGAGCGTGTGTCGCCTTTCACCGGCCGCGACACGGCGCGGCGGTTCCACCCCGCGATCGAGGCGTGGGGCGCCGTGCTGTCCCGCCCGGAGCCGGCGCTGGCGATCGTGAACTTCGGACGTCGGGACGTCCCCTTCGATCAGGACCCGCCGATCCCCTTCTCGGTGCGCCGCCGGTCCGGCGATACGAGCGACGTCGCAGGCGCCGTGATCGTCGAGAAGCTGAACGACCAGCACGCGTTCTGCCGGCTCGATCCCGAGGTGCGGCTCGAGCCCGGCGACCTCGTGGGATGCGGCATCTCGCACGCGTGCACCGCGTTCGACAAGTGGCGGGTGATCCCGGTGCTCGACGACGAGGACCACGTCGTCGACGCGGTCGCGACCTACTTCTGAGGGGCGTTCGTCCGCGGTACGCCGTCCGCGTCCCCGATGGTCGCAGCCACCGCAGCACCGCAGCGAGCTCCCTCGGCGAGCGCCTCCGGCACCTCGGCGCCGGCGAGGCGCGCGTGGAGATATCCGCCGTCGAACGCGTCGCCGGCGCCGACCGGGTCGACGTCGCGGACGGGCGCCGGCGCGACCGCGTGCCAACGGCCGGCGGGGTCGAGCGCGCCGGCGCCCGTCCGCCCGGCCTTCACGACGACCTCGGTCGGGCCGAGGTCCGTGATCGCTCGAGCGAGGTCTTCGGTCGTCTCCCCCGGTGTGAACGCACGGAACTCGTCGACACCGCCGAGCACGAGATCGCAGGAGCGGAGGAACGGCCCGAGCAGCGCCACGGCGCGATCGGATCCCCACAGACCCGATCTGAGGTTGAGATCGAAGACCCGCCGGCCACGGGCGCGACGGAACAACATGAGGACGGCTCGCTCCGGATCACGTCCGAGCAGTGGTGTGATGCCCGTCGCGAAGACCGCGTGGGCGTCCTCGATCGGGACCTCCCGGAGGTCGTCCGGACCGAGCGCGCTCGCCGCCGAGCCATCTCGGTAGTACCGCACCGTCCCGACGGTGTCACGGAGCATCAGCCCGGTGGGGCGATGCGGATCGGTCCTCACCCACGACAGGTCGACCCCTTCACGTTCAAGCGCCGCGAGGACACGATCCCCCATCGGGTCCGTGCCGACACGACTCACCCACGCGGCGCTCGTCCCGGATCGAACGAGCGCCACGCACGTGTTGCTCTCGGCGCCGCCGTGCGTCGCATGGAACGTGGTCGCCTGGTCGAGCGGCCCGTCGGTCGCGATGAGCGAGAGCATCGTCTCGCCGAGCGCGATCACCTCGGGCGTGCCGCTCACGGCGCGTTCCCGATCGCAGCGACAGCCGCGCGCGCGCGAGCGGCGATCGTGTGCAGCTCCTCGTTGCTCGCCGGCGGCGCGTTGCCGACGAGCGCACCGCCCAGCCCGACGCACACCGCTCCCGCGGCGAGGTACGCCCCGACCTCCTCGAGCCGCGATGCCGCCGGTGGGGACGAGCGGCACGTGGAGAAGCGGCCCCCGGAGCGCTCGGAGATAGCTCGGACCCCCGACGGCGGCGGGGAATACCTTCACGGCCGCCGCCCCCGACGTGTGCGCTCTGATGACCTCGGTCGGCGTCAAAGCTCCCGGCACGACGTCGACACCGAGCTCGAGGGCGCGCTCGATCACGTCGGGAAGGGTCCCCGGACTCACCACGAACGCGGCGCCAGCCTCGACACTGCGATCGACCTGGTCCGGCTCGAGGACCGTGCCGACGCCGATCGTCCACCCCGAACGGTTCCCCCGGCCCACCGCGTCCAAGGCCCCGGGCGTGTCGAGGGTGACCTCGACCAGTCCGATCCCCTCGCCCACCAGGGCTTCGAGGGCGCCGTCGAGGTTTCCGGCCGTCCGATATCGAACGATCCCAAGGAGCCTGGCAGTCGTATCCCATCCGGCCACGGGCGACCTCCTCGGCTCTCGCTACGCTCGCTAGGAACGTGTCCGACTGTCTTGACGTGGTGCGGGCGCCGAGCGTAGCATCCCGGCAATTAGTTAGGAAACTTTCCTGAGAGTACGGACACGCACGCACCCGGGAGGGGGAGTCACGAGCCTCGAGGAGACGTTCGCCGGCGGGACGCCCAGCCTCTTGCGCGCGATCAACGAGCGGTCCGTGCTCGGATTCGTCCGGCGGATGGGCCCCGTGTCCAGGGCCCAGATCGCACGCGACAGCGACCTCTCGAAACCGACCGTCTCGCTCGCTCTCGCGTCGCTCCTCGAAGCCGGCCTCGTCCGCGAGGCGGGACGGGCGAGCGGCAAGCGAGGGCCCGCGGCGATCCTGTACGAGCTGAATCCGCGAGCGGGCTGGGTCGTCGGGATCGACATCGGGCGCGCGTGGGTCCGGGCTGCGATCGCGAACCTCTCCGGGGACATCGTCGCCCGGCGTGACGAACGCACCATGGTGAAGAGCCAGCGCGCTCTGATCTCCCAGATCGGCCAGATCGCGCACGGTCTGGCCGCGGAGGCCCATATCCACTGGCGCCAGGTCACCTTCGCGACCGTCGGGAGCCCGGGTGTCTTCCATCCTGCGAAGGGCACCGTGGAATTGGCGTACGCCCTGCCCGGATGGGGAAGGACCGGGTTGGTCGAAGTCGTCCAGGAGGAGCTCGGCACCAAGATCGCGTTCGAGAACGACGTGAACCTGGCCGCGCTGGGCGAGCAGTGGCGAGGGCTCGGGAAGAACGTGGCGAACTTCGCCTACCTCCACGTCGGGACCGGCGTGGGCGCCGGACTGGTCCTCAATGGAGAGCTCTTCCGGGGCCACGCCGGGGCGGCCGGCGAGGTCGGCTATCTCCCGCTCGCGACCGAGGACCCTCGCGATCCGGTCTCACGCCGCCTCGGCGCGCTCGACGCCGCGGCCGGCGCCACCGGCGTGGTGGCGACCGCCCGAGAGCTCGGGATGAACGGACCGCTGTCCGCGAAGCGCGTGTTCGCGGCCGCGCGGCGAGGAGATCCGGTCGCCTCGCACGTCGTGGAGGTCGAAGCCGGCCGGATCGCGCTTGCGATCGCCGCCATCGTGCCGGTCATCGATCCCGAGCTCGTGGTGTTGGGTGGCGGGATCGGCAGCAACGGCGATCTGCTCCTCGACCGGGTCGAGAGTGAGCTCACCGCGATCTCCCCGTTCCGTCCTCGGATCGAGGTGTCGGTGCTCGGCGACGAGGCCAGCCTTCACGGCGCGGTGGCGACCGCGCTCGGATCGGCGCAGACATTGCTCTTCGCGCGTGGAGCGGAAGCGGGTGGTCACTCGAGCAGGAGATGAGGGGAGTAAGCGTCGTGAAGGTGTCGTCGGACCGTTCGGCCTCGAGCCCGAGAGGGAAGGTCGAGAAGGAAGGGAGAGTGGGATGAAACGTCGCGTCGTGTTGATGGCGGTGGCAGCATCGTTCGCGTTGTTCGCCGCGGCATGCACCGCGGGTGGAGGGACCGACGAGCCTCCGCCGTCCGTCGACCCCAACGAGGAGCACGAGCCCGTCACCCTGGATATGTGGATCCCTTTCAGCGCGGATCACGAGGTGGCGGGCGTCCAGGCTGCGTTCGACGCATTCGAGGACGGAGTACCCCTGGATCACGATCGATGTGACGACGGGCGTCGAGGACGACGCGAAGGTCCTCGCCGCGATCCGGGCCGGCACGCCCGCCCGACGCGACGATGTCGTGGGCATTGGACGACCTCGCGGCCTTCTGCGACACGGGCGCGTGGCAGGACCTCACGCCGTACATCGAGCAGGACGGCATGGAGGTCGCGGACCACTTCCCGCCCTCGGTCGAGCGCTACACGGGCTTCGGCGGGAAGCGATGCGCGTTCCCGTTCCTGACCGACGCGGTCGGTCTCTACTACAACAAGGACCTGTTGGAGGCCAAGGGGTACAGCGAAGCCACCGAAAACCTACTCGGAGCTCACGGCGATGGCGAAGGACCTGACCGAGTTCAACCCTGACGGGTCGATCAAGGTTGCGGGCTTCGTGCCGTGGTTCGGGAACTACTACGTGAACGGGGACCCGCTGAACCACTCGATCGCGTGGGATGCCGACTGGTACAACGACGACGGCACCGCGGCGATGGCGAGTGATCCCGGACTGGGCCGAGATGTTCCGCTGGCAGAAGGACCTGGTCGATTGGTACGGCGTCGACAAGCTCAAGAAGTTCGTGGCCGGTCAGGGCGACGAATGGGGAGATGCCAGCCAGGATTTCCAGCTCGGTCGTATCGCGATGGCCCTTGACGGCGAGTGGAGGACCGCGTTCATCAAGAACGGCACGCCGGACCTGAACTACGGAACGGCGCCGTCCCCCGTGCCGGACGACCAGGAGGACCTCTACGGGATCGGGCGGGTCGGCGGGACCATCATCGGGATCCCGCGTGGGTCTGCGCACGAAGCAGAGGCCTGGCTGCTCGTGAAGTTCATGGCGACGAACACCGGGAGCCTCGTCGCGGCGGCCAACGCGATCGGCAACGTGCCGACGACGTACGAGTCGCTGGAGTCGCCGGACCTGTCCCTTCCCGAGCAGTTCGATACGTTCCTCGACGTGTTCTCGAACCCGAACTCCCACTACAAGGACATGTCGGTCATCGGCTCGGCGGACCAGGACCTCCTAGCGAGCTTCGCGGCGAAGTGGCAGTCGGGTCGGGTGACCGATCTCGAAGCCGGCCTGGCGGAAGTCGCGGAGCAGATCGACAACCAGCTGGAGCAAGCCGGCGGCTGATCCGGGAGGTGGGGCGATCGCCGGAACGATCACGGCGGCGGCGCGGCGGCCCGTCTCGAAGAGACGGCCGGCGCGCCGCCGCGCGCGCCACTACGGCACGGTCGCCCTCTTCATGTCTGCCGTGGATCATCGGCTTCGCCGTGTTCATCGCGTACCCGATGATCGCGAGCTTCTACTACTCCTTCACCAACTACGACCTGCTCGAGGACCCGACGTTCGTGGGTCTGCAGAACTACCGGTTCATGTTCACCAAGGACCCGATGTTCTGGCAGGCGATGCGGAACACGCTGTGGATCATCGCGGTGGGTGTGCCCCTCCAGATCGTGACGTCGCTCTCTCTGGCGTGGCTGCTCACCCGGCCGAAGCGAGGCTCTCGCTACTACCGGACGGCCCTGTTCCTGCCCACGATGATCCCCCCGGTGGCTGCGGCGCTCGGCTTCGTGTTCCTGTTCAACCCCGCTACGGGCCCGATCAATCAGGGCCTCGAGTCCCTCGGGATGAACAACCCGCCCCTCTGGTTCTACAGCGCGTTCTGGTCGAAGTGGGGGCTCGTCTTCCTCAGCCTGTGGGGCGTCGGACAGACGATGATGATCTTCCTCGCCGGTCTCCTCGACGTTCCTCGCCAGCTGTACGAAGCGGCCGAGATCGAGGGCGCGGGCGCGTGGCAGCGCTTCCGCTTCGTCACGCTGCCGATGATCTCCCCCGTGATCTTCTTCTCGGTGGTGATCGGCGTCATCGCCGGGTTCCAGTACTTCACGCAGGCCTACGTTGCGAGCTTCGCGGTTTCCGGCCAGCCGACGGGGGGTGCGGCGTCGAACATCGGCGGTCCCGAGGAGTCGACGCTGTTCTACTCGCTGCACCTGTACATCAAGGGCTTCGCCCATTTCCAGATGGGCTACGCATCGGCGATGGCCTGGATCCTGTTCCTGATCATCATGGCGTGCACGATCGTGATCATCAGGACGTCCCGACGGTGGGTCCACTACCAGGGAGGGTTCCGATAGCGAGCCACGGCGACCCGTCCCGTTGCCACCACGCCTGCCATCGCAGCGGCCGCGGAGGCCGATCCCGCCGAGCGTCAAGCGGCGGCGGTTCCTGACCGAGATCGGGAATCACGCGGTCCTGATCACCGTGAGCATCATGTTCCTGCTCCCCATCGCGTTCATCGTGCTGACCGCGCTGATGACCGACAGCCAGGCGCGGACACCCGACGTCTGGCCGCACCCGTTCCAGTGGAGCAACTTCCTCGACGTGTTCGACCGGATCCCCCTGCTTCGCTACACGCTCAATACCGTCACCATCTCGACCCTCGCGACCGTCGGCGTCGTCTTGTCGTGCATCCCCGTCGCCTACGCGCTCTCGAGGATGCAGTGGCGCGGCCGGAACGCATCGTTCCTCATCGTCCTCTCGACGATCATGCTGCCGGTCCAGGTGACGATCGTCCCGCTCTACATCCTGTTCGTCCGCTTCGGGTGGATCGGGACGATGAAGCCGCTGATCATCCCTTTGTTCTTCGGGGACGCGTTCACGATCTTCCTTCTCCGGCAGTTCTTCCTGACGATCCCGTCGGAGCTCTCCGACGCGGCCCGGGTGGACGGCGCGAGCGAGTTCCAGATCATGACCCGGGTGATCGTGCCGCTTGCGAAGCCGGCGATCGCCGCCGTGGCGCTCTTCCAGTTCCTCTACTCGTGGAACGACTTCTTCTCACCGCTGCTCTTCCTGATCCAGGACCCTGACAAGTGGACGCTCTCGCTCGCCCTCTCGGAGTTCCGAAGTCAGTACCACGTGGAGTGGAACCTCACGATGGCCGCGGCGGTGCTCTTCGTGATGCCGGTGATCGTCCTGTTCTTCCTCGCGCAGCGGGCGTTCATCGAAGGCGTGACGCTGACGGGCACGAAGGGCTGACCGGCTCGTCTTGCGATGGGTCTAGTGCCAGCCGCGAGCGCGGCCTGCCTCGGCGACGCGCTCGACGGCGATCTCGTACGCGGCCGCCCGATGCGTGATCCCACCCTCGTCCGCTCGCTCCAGCACGAGGTCGGTGGCCGACTCCATCAGCTCCTTGAGCCGTCCGTTGACACGCTCCTCGGTCCATCGCTCGCGTTGCAGGTTCTGCACCCACTCGAGGTAGCTGACGGTGACGCCGCCGGCGCTGCCGAGGATGTCGGGCACCACCCACACACCTCGGTCCTTGAGAAGCACGTCGCCGTCGGGGGTCGTGGGATGGTTCGCGAGCTCGAGGACGAGGTTCGCGCGCACGCGTTCCGCGTTGTCGGCCCTGATCGAGCGTTCGAGCGCAGCCGGAGCCAACACCTCACACTCCACGCCGATAAGGTCCTCGCCGTCGATCGAGTCGGAGTGCTTGAACCCCGTGACGCTCCCGGTCGCCTGCTTGTGTTCCAGCACGTCGTGGGGAACGAGACCTTCGGGGTTCACGACGGCTCCCCGTGAGTCGGAGACGGCCACGACGCGATAGCCCATCTGGTGCGCGAGCTGTGCGAACCACGCGCCGGCGTTGCCGAACCCCTCGACGGCGACCCGGATGTGCTCGCGGGTCCACCGCCGGGAGTGGGCGATGCGATCGAGCGCGAAGAGGGCGCCGCGACCGGTCGCGGCGTCCCTCCCGAGCGACCCGCCGAGGTCGACGGGCTTCCCGGTGATCACCGCCGGCGAATCGCCACGCGACCTCGAGTACTCGTCGTACATCCACGCCATCTCGCGAGGACCGGTGTTGACGTCGGGGGCGGGGATGTCCCGGTACGGGCCGACCATCATCTCGATCGCCGAGAAGTACGAGCGGCAGAGCCGCTCGAGCTCGGCGACCGAGAGGGTCTTCGGATCGACCTTCACGCCGCCCTTGGCGCCGCCGAACGGGACGTCGAGGAGCGCCGTCTTCCACGTCATCAACGCCGAGAAGCAGCGGAACTCGTCGCGGGACGCGTTCTGATGGAAGCGGAGGCCTCCCTTGAAAGGACCCCTCGCACCGTTGTGCTGGATCCGCCACCCCGGATACACGTCGAACGAGCCGTCGTCTCGGGACACTCGGACCGAGACGGCCACCTCGCGCCGATGTGTCGACAGCACCTTCCGGGCGCCGTCGTCCAAGCGGATCCGATCGGCCGCCTGGTCGAGGTGACCCTGTACCGCTTCGAACAGGCCGTCGGGCGAAACGTCCAAGTCGCTGACGAGTGCGCCGTGCGTGGACATCGACTCGCAGTCTGTCACGCGGGGGCCCGCCCGCGACCG
>CAWIUW010000005.1:0-670038 GCA_963839395.1 uncultured Actinomycetota bacterium | reverse complement strand
CCCGATCACCACGATCAGGGCGAGCACGCCGGCCGCGCTCCCGACGATGAGGTTGCGCCGGCGGGCGGCCGCGTCGCGCTCCGCCTGTCGTCTGACGGCGAGCTTGGCGAGCTGGCGATCCCTGCTTCGTTTCGACATCGGCGGTCGAGGTTACCGGACGTCCAGCAGTTCGAGTGCCAACCCGTCCAGGATGTCGGTCTCGCTCACGAGCGCCTGCTCGAAGCCGAAGCGCCGCATGGCGTTCACAAGGATCGTCGCTCCCGCCACGATCACGTCGCCGCGGCCGATCGGCATCACGGGGATCGCGGCGCGCTGCTCGTTGGTCATCGCGGCAAGGTCGGCGACGGTCCGTTCAGCGTCCGTGAGCGTGAGGATGGATCGGTGGATCACATCCGGGTCGTACCGCTCGAGCCCGAGCGCGCACGCTTGGAGAGTTGTCGCCGTCCCCGCCACGGCGACGCATGTGCGAGCGTCCCGCACGGGCACGGCCCGCTCTGCCTCGACGAGACGGGGCTCGATCAGGGCCTCGAACGCCCGGAGATCGTCGGCCGACGGTGGGTCAGACGGCTGCACCCGCTCGGTGAGCCGGACACTCCCCATCTGCGTGGAGATCGACCGATCGACGACCGTGGGCTGCCGACCTACGACGAACTCGGTCGATCCACCACCGACGTCGATCAAGAGGAACGGGCCGGTCTCGGGGTCCAAGCCCCGCGTCCCCCCGAGGAACGACAGGGCGGCCTCCCGCTCCCCGTCGATCAGTTCGGGCTCGCCGTCGATCAGGTCCCGGATGGGACCGAAGAGCTCCTCCCTGTTCGAGGCGTCGCGCACGGCGCTGGTCGCCCCGAGCCGGATGCGCTCGGCATGCAGTGCGCGTGCCCGACGCGCGAACCGGGCGATCGCGTCGAGGGTTCGCTCGATCGACTCCGGAGCGAGCCGGCCGTCGCGATCCACGCCTCTGCCGAGCCGCGTGATGAGCATGTCGCGTGTGAGCTCCAACGGATCCTCGCCGGAACCTCGTGGCTCGAGCACCAGGAGCCGTGTGGAGTTCGTGCCCTGATCGATCGCGGCGACCCGGCCGGCCGGTTCCTCGCCGTGGATCGGTTCCACCTGCGACGCGGTCCAACGCCCCACGACGTCGTCTCCTCCCGCCAGGTGGTACGCGTAGTGAGCGTGGAGGCACTTGATGCCGCGGCCCGTCCCGCCGACACCGCCCCACTCCTCGGCGCCTGCGACCAACTCCCCTCGCTCCGCGGCGTAGGAGCGATGGGCGATCTGGACGCCTTCCGCGATCACGGGGTCGTCCGCGAGACGAGCGATCCATCCCTCGGACTCGACCCTGGAGACGGCTTTCACCGCATCCACACACGTGAGCCAATACGTCGTCGGGAACGGATGGCCATCGGCATCGAGAGGGCGGTTGCGGATCACGAGCGGATGACCACCGGTGCAACGAGCGACCACCGAGAACGGGGTCGTTGGCTCGCGACCCAACTGCCCGCGAACCGCGTCGAGATCTGCCGCCCGGAGCTCGTCGCTCACGGACTACTTGCGCTTGTGCTCGACCGCTCGCTTGTAGTCGACCAACCGCTCCTCGGACTGACGCATGAACTTCTTCAGCATCTGCTCGAACTCGGGGTCCGACCCACGGCGAGCGCGCGGGGGCGCCGGGTCTTGCAGCGCCTTGATCGAGAGATCGATCTTGCCGTCTTCCTTGATGGCGACGACCTTCGCCTGGACGACGTCTCCCTCGCGGAGATGCTCGTGCACGTCCTTCACGTAGTTGCGATCGACCTCGGAGATGTGGACGAGCCCGAGGCGTCCGTCTTCGAGCTGGAGGAACGCACCGTACGGGGTGATCCTGGCAACCGTGCCATCGATCACCGCGCCGACTTCGATCTCTGCGATGAGAGCTGCCCTTTCTTTCCAGCGCGCCGAGACGCGACGTTCGAGGCGCGGCCGACCCGCGCGACAGGCGTCAGTGTGCGCGAAGCGCTGCAGGGCGTCAATGGGCGCGGTCCGGCGCGAACCCGCAGGTCACCGCTCGAGACCCTCCTCCCCACCGGTCGCTGCGCTACGGTCGGCTCCATGCTCGTCCGGCGCTTCGACGACCCCACGGCCTTCCAGGAGGCCGCCACCCCCTACCTCCTGCGCGATGAGGCCCGACACAACCTGTTGTTCGGGATCTCCACCACCCTGATCCAGAGACCGGACCTGTACGAGGCGTTCGACCTGTGGGTCGTCTCCGAGGAGGACGAGGTGACCGCGGTCGCGCTCCGCACGCACCCGTTCAATCTCGTGCTGGCCCAGCCGTCCAGCGACACTGCGCTCGACGTGCTCGTGGACCGCCTGGTCCAGGAACGGCAGGTGATCCCGGGCGTGATCGCGGCGATCCCCGAGCTCGAGGCGTTCGTCGGCGCGTGGACGTCGGAGAACGCGTTGGACGCCACTCGTGTGCTTCGCCACGGGGTCTACGAGCTGCGGGAGGTGCTGCCCGTCCCGGCCGCTCCCGGGAACGCGCGTCCCGTGACCCCCCGGGATCGGGAGCAGGTGATCCCCTGGATCATCGCGTTCGCGGAGGAGGCGCTTCCGGAGGACAACGAAACGGAGCGTCAGATCCGCCTCGTGGAGGCGCGACTCGCGGCGACCGGCGACGCGGGCCTGTGGTTCTGGGAGGACGGCGGCCGGCCGGTGTCGATCTCGGGCTACGGGGGAGCCACACCGAACGGCATGCGCATCGGTCCCGTGTACACCCCGCCGGAGCTGCGTGGGCGCGGGTACGCGACGACGCTCGTCGCGGAGCAGAGTCGCTGGTTGCTCGGGACCGGTCGGACTCTCTGCTTCTTGTACGCCGACCTCGACAACCCCACGTCGAACGCGTTGTACCGGCGCATCGGATACCGGATGATCGCCGAGGCCGGCGAGGTCAGGTTCGATCCCAGGGACGCGGCGTAGCGCGCGCTAGCACTCGGGAGGAGGCGCCGGAGCCCCTTCCTTCGGGACCACGACGAACGCCGTCTCCCCGGGTTTCACCATCCCGAGACACTGGCGGGCGAGCCGCTCGAGGAACGCGTCGTCGCGAAGCTGCTCGGCGCGATCGGCGAGCGCGTCGTTCTTCCGCTCGAGCGCCGTCGCCTGCTGTTCGAAGCGGGCGAGCTCCGCCTGCTGCTCGAAGTACATCTGGGCCGGCGCCACGGACAGCAGGAGCACGCCGACGACGAGCGTCAGCAGGACCGTGGCGCGCACCGTCAGGCGCGCGCGACGGCTCCGTCGCGGGACTGCGTCTCGGGCCCGGATGGCGCCGGCCGCGACGGCAGGGGAAGTGGCCGCCGTGCGCATGGGTTATCCGCCGCCTCCGCCGAGCAGCTCGGCGCCCGCGTAGCGGGCGTCGTCGCCGAGCTGCTCCTCGATGCGCAGGAGTTGGTTGCACTTGGCCGTGCGCTCGCCCCGCGACGGCGCGCCCGCCTTGATCTGTCCCGCGTTCGTGGCGACCGCGAGGTCGGCGATCGTCGTGTCCTCCGTCTCGCCGCTGCGATGCGACACGACGACCCCGAACCGGCTCCGCTGCGCCAACGCGATCGCGTCGAGCGTCTCGGTGAGGGTGCCGATCTGATTCACCTTGACCAGGATCGCGTTGGCGCAACGCTCGCGGATCCCGCGATCCAGCCGCTCCACGTTGGTCACGAACAGGTCGTCTCCGACGATCTGGGTGCGTCCTCCGACGACTCCGACCAGCTTGGTCCACCCCTCCCAGTCGTCCTCGCCGAGCGGATCCTCGATCGACACGATGGGGAAGCGGTCGAGGAGGCCCGACCAGAAGGCGATCATGTCGTCCGCGGTCCGGTCCTCACCTTCCAGGCGGTAGTGGCCGTCGCCGGTCGCGAGCTCCGAGGTCGCCGGATCCATCGCCAGAGCGACCTCTCCCCCGGGCTCGAAGCCGGCCGTCTCGATCGCCTGCAGGAGCAGCTCGAGGGCCTCGGCGCCGGTCGCGAGCTGCGGCGCGAACCCCCCTTCGTCGCCGACCGCCGTCGACAGTCCCTTGTCGTGGAGGATCCTCTTCAGCGCATGGAAGCACTCGGCACCCCATCGGAGCGCCTCGGAGAACGACGAGGCGCCGATCGGCATCACCATGAATTCCTGCAGCTCGAGCTCGTTGTCCGCGTGCGCGCCTCCGTTGATCACGTTCAACATCGGGGTGGGAAGGACGTGGGCGTTCGGTCCGCCGAGGGAGCGCCACAGCGGCAGCCCCTGCGAGTCGGCGGCGGCCTTGGCGACGGCGAGCGAGACGCCGAGGACGGCGTTCGCGCCGAGGTTGGACTTGTCGTCCGACCCGTCGAGGTCCACGAGCGCCCGGTCGATCGACCGCTGCGCGTACGCGTCCATCCCGACGAGGTCGGGGGCGATCGCATCGTGCACGTTGGCGACGGCCCGCAGGACGCCCTTGCCGCCGAACCGGGACGGTTCGCCGTCGCGGAGCTCCAAGGCCTCGTGCTCTCCGGTCGACGCCCCCGACGGCACCGCCGCTCGCCCGAACGCGCCGTCGTCGAGCCACACGTCCACCTCGATCGTGGGATCACCACGGGAGTCGAGGATCTCGCGCGCGCGAACGGAGTCGATCAGAGACATCGGGCTCAGAATCGTAGTCGACGCCGAGCCGCCGACCGGGATTTCGAGGACTACCGGTACGACTCCCCCTCGGGCGGCTTCGTGAACTGCCAGAACCTGCCGACGGGATCGAACCCGAGCTTCGCGTAGAGGTCCTTCGGCCAGTCGGCATCGTCCGCGATGAGGAACACGAGATCCGCTCCCTCGTCCCGCGCCTCTCGCGCCGCACGACCGACGACACCCCTGGCGATACCCCGGCCGCGGAATCGCTCGAGGGTGTGCACGTCGTCGAGCTCGGCGACACCTTCGTGTACGTAGAGCTCGCAGAAGCCCGCGGGGACGCCGTCGACGCGAGCGAGGAAGAACCGGGTGCCCGTGACGTCGACGAACACACGCCGAACGGCGACGTTCGTCTCGGCGGCCTCTCGCTTCATGCCTCCGTGCCCGTGGAGATTCGCCTCGAGCATCAACGGATAGACCTCCTCGAAGGTGCACTCCTCCACGCGGAGATCCGACTCGCGGTCGGCGTCACGCTTCCACGCCATGAAGACGAGGCGGTCGACCTCCCAACCCTCGCGGCCGAACGCGGGGGCCAATCGGGATCCGGCGGACTCGTCCGGGATGACGATCGTTCGGTGGGCGAAGCCCTCGAACAGCCTGTCCGCTTCCGCGATGAGCTGTGCCGCGGTCGCGTCTGCGGGTCGCTCGACCCGAAGCGCGTTGCCGTCCCAGTAGGACGGGAAAGCGTCGTTGAACAGTGCGGTGCCGAAGTGGGACGGTTCGGTGCGAGTGCTCGTCGATCGTTCGCGCCAGTCGACGTACGCCTCGATCCGGTCACGGTCAACACTCATGTCGAGCGACGATAGCGGTTGCCGCGGCGCGAGCGGCGACGGACACTGCGTGCGTGGATCCAGAGGAACAGCCCCCTCCATGTTGCTTCGACGATTGGGCAGCGAACAACGCGAAGCGGGCACGGAAGAGCGGGACGGCTGCGCCGATCACGCGGCACCTCCTCGCTGCCCTCGATGGCCAAGGACTCCAGGGGAAGACGGTGCTGGATCTCGGGTGCGGCACGGGCGACCTGGCCCTCGCGATGCTCGCCCGTGGTGCCGCGAGCGCCGACGGAATCGATCTCGGCCCCGGAGCGATCGAGGAGGCGCGGACGCTCGCGGTGGAGCGCGGGCTCGCGGACCGAGCGACGTTCTCGGTCGGCGATGGGGCCGTCGACACGCTCGCGCGTCACGACGTGGTCGCGTTGAACCGGGTGCTGTGCTGCTACCCGAGCGTCGATCGGTTGCTGGAGAACTCCCTGGACGCTGCGGGAGGTGTCTACGCGTACACGGCGCCCGTCCACACCGGCCCGGTCGGAGTCTTCAACCGGGTGTCGATCGCGGTCTCGAACCTCATGTTCCGTCTGCGTGACAAGAAGTTCCGGGGATTCCGTGCGTTCGTGCACGACCTGGACGCGGTCGATCGACGGATCGCCGAGGCCGGATTCCGGAAGACGCACTCGGCTCGTCGCCGCGTCTGGCAGCTCGCCGTGTTCACGCGCGACTGATCACTGGAGCCCGCTATCGGTCGCGGGCTTCCTGGAACAGAGCCCGGACCTCGTCCTCGGAGACGTGCTCCAGGTCCAGGCCGCGCTCCGCCGCCAGCGTTCGGAAGCGCTCGTAGCGCTCGGCGAACCCGCGGGTGGCGCGTCGAAGGGCGCTCTCGGCGTCGACACCCAGCTTCCGCGCGGCCGCAACGGCAGCGAAGAGGACCTCCCCGATCTCACGCTCCGCGTCATCCGACGCCTCCGAAAGATCGCCCACCTCGTCACGGAGCGCCGCGAGGGCGGCCTCCGGGCTCGCCCACTCGACGCCCCATCCGGCGGCGCGCCGCTGCACCTTGGCCGCCCTGGCGAGCGCGGGCAAGGTCGCGGGGATCTCGTCCTCCACGCCCGCTCTGGGACCCGACCCTTCCTCCGCCTTGAGCTTCTCCCAGTTGGTGAGGACCTCGTCGGATCCGGAAACCTCGACGTCGCCGAAGATGTGCGGGTGGCGATGGATCAGCTTCTCGATGAGCCCGCGCGCGACGTCGTCCACGTCCCACCGACCGTCCTCCGACGCCATCTGCGCGTGGAACACCACCTGCAACAGCAGGTCACCGAGCTCGTCGCGGATGGCGTCGGAGTCGCCCGAATCGATCGCTTCGATCAGCTCGTGCGTCTCTTCGAGGAGGTGGCCCGCGAGGGTCTCGTGCGTCTGCTCCCGGTCCCACGGACATCCGCCCGGACCCCGCAGTCGCGCCATCACCTTCACCAGCTCGAGGAGCCGCCGTCCCTCCTCGGATGAGGGAACGGGGCCGACCGGGATGTGTGTCGTCGTATCCGGCTGGTCGCCGGTCACGGCGACGGCGAGGCGGGTTCACCCTCCGGGTCGGTGCTCCGCACGGGTGCGACCGAGAACGTGTCGGGCTCGAAGCGCCCGTATTTCGGATCCACCTCGACACCCAGCTCCTCGGCGCGATCCGTCAGCCACGCCTGGAACTCGCGGGCCGCGAGCGGTTCGAGAAGTCCCGCCTTCGCCTCGTCGAACGGCGTGACCTCCTTGTCGACGAGGTAGATCACGTGCCACCCGAACTGCGTCTGCACGGGCTGCGAGACCTCTCCCGGTTCGAGGGCGACGGTCGCCTCCGCGAACTCGGGAACGTACTGCAGTCGCGGGAGCGGTCCCGAGCTTCCCGCCGCTGTCTTTCGCGCCGGGCTCCGTCGAGACCTTGCGGGCGAGCGCCATGAACTGCGTCTCGGTCGCGTCCCGGACACGTCGGAAGACGCTCTGCGCCTCGGCCTCGGTCTCGACGAGGATATGGTCCGCCTCGACGGTCGTGAACTCGAGCGCGCGTTCCTCGTACTGGGAGCGAAGCTCCTCGGCCCCGATCCGCTCTTCCGCGATCGCGGATCGGACCGCCTGGACCGTCAGGATCTTCGTACCGAGCCGGAAGAGGTCGTCGCGTGTCACCCCGTTCGCGTCGAGCGCCTCCTTCAATGCATCGGCACCGAACTGCGCCTCCAGCTGCGAGATGGCCGCGTCCACCTGTGCCTCGGGAGCCGAGATGTCGTTGGCGTCGGCGTAGCCGGCGACCGCGAGCCACAAGAGCTCGCCGGAGAGCGCGATCCGGTTGCACGCGGCGTCCTCACTTTCCCCACCGGTGGGGTCGCCTCCACACGGGGCGCCTTGGAGATCTGCCAACGCCTGTTGCAGGCCGGCGGCCTGCCGGAGGTCCGCATCGTCGACGTCCCGGTCGCCCACGCGCGCCACCTCGGGCCTGCTCGCACCACAGGCAGTCATCACGAGGGCGACCAGGAGCACGCGAGCGGACCGGGAAACGGACATGGATGAAGCAGTCTACCGGCGGGCCTCTTCGGCGACGGAGACAGCATCCCCGATCGCCTCGCGCAGCCTGGCCTCCACCCAGCCGGGCAACTCGGTGCTCGCGACCCGCTCCGGGGCCAGGTTCAAGGTCCGCTTCGCCTCGTGGAAGGTGGCCCCGCGGATGCGTTCGCCGAGATCCAGACGCAACGCCTCGGGGAGCTCGACGGGGCGGATGCGCACTTGCTCGCGATACGTGGAGACTTCCTCGACCCCGAGCCGGCGGCTCGTCACCCGCAAGGAGGCGACGGCGAACAGGGTCGCCACCTCCATCGGGAGCGCGCCGTACCGGTCGACGGTCTCCTCACGGATCCGCTCGAGCGCGTCGTGATCCGCAGCGAGCGAGATCCGGCGATAGAGCTCCAGCCGCAGGGATTCCTGCGCCACCCACCCGGGGGGCACGAACGCTCGGACGGGGAGGTCGATCCTGAGCTCCTTCTCTTCCGCGATCGGCTCGCCCTGAAGCTCGGCGACCGATTGCTGCAGGATCCGGCAGTACGCGTCGAATCCAACGGCCGCGATATGCCCATGCTGCTCGGCCCCCAGCAGGTTCCCGGCCCCACGGATCTCGAGGTCGCGCAGAGCGATCCGGAACCCCGATCCGAGCGCCTGGTGACGCGAGATCGTGGCCAGGCGCTCGTGCGCCTCCTCGGTGAGCTCGCGAACCGGTGGGAAGAAGAAGTACGCGAACGCGCGCTCGCCGCTCCTCCCCACCCGCCCACGCAGCTGGTAGAGCTGCGCGAGACCGAGCTTGTCCGCGCGGTCGACGATGAGGGTGTTCGCGTTCGGCACGTCCAGTCCGGATTCGATGATCGTCGTGCAGACGAGGACGTCGGCGTCGCGATCCCAGAACCGGACCATCTGCCGTTCGAGCGTGTCCTCGTCCATCTGTCCGTGCGCCATCACGATCCGGGCCTCGGGCAGCTGCCGTTGCAGCCAGGCGGCCTGCCGGTCGATCGTCGCGACGCGGTTGTGGACCCAGAACACCTGCCCTTCGCGCAGGAGCTCTCGACGGACGGCGCCGAGCGCGAGCCCCTCGTCGTAGCCGCCGACGTAGGTGAGCACCGGCTGGCGATCCTCGGGCGGTGTGTCGACCGTGGACATCTGGCGGATGCCGGTGAGCGCCATCTCGAGCGTCCGTGGGATCGGCGTCGCCGTCATCGTGAGGACGTCGACGTGCGCGCGGAACCGCTTCAGCCGCTCCTTGTGCGCTACGCCGAACCGCTGCTCCTCATCGACGATCAGCAACCCCAGGTCCCGGAACGAGACGTCGGCGCCGAGCAGCCGGTGCGTGCCGATCACCACGTCCACGCGACCGGCAGCCACGTCCGCGACGACCTCCTTCTGCTGCGCCGGCGACAGGAACCGGGAGAGCATCGCCACCTTGACGGGATAGGGCGCGAACCGCTCACCGAACGTGACGAAGTGCTGCTCCGCGAGCAGCGTCGTCGGCACCAGGACCGCGACCTGCTTGCCGTCCATCACCGCCTTGAAGGCGGCGCGGACCGCGATCTCGGTCTTCCCGAACCCGACGTCTCCGCAGATCAATCGGTCCATCGGAACCGGTTGCCGCATGTCCGCCTTGACCTCGTCGATCGCGGTCACCTGGTCGCGGGTCTCTTCGTACGGGAACGCGTCCTCCAGCTCGAGCTGCCACGGCGTGTCCGGACCGAACGCGTGCCCGGGGACGGCCATCCGGGCGCTGTAGAGGCGAACCAGCTCGCCGGCCATGTCCTTGACGGCGCGCTTGACCTTCGCCGTCGCTCGCGCCCAGTCCGACCCGCCGAGACGGTGGAGCCGGGGCGCGTCGCCACCCAGGTACTTCGCCACCATGCCGACCTGCTCGGACGGGACGTACAACTTGTCGCTGCTGGCGTATTCGAGGATGAGGTAGTCGCGCTCCGCGCCGGCGAGCTCGCGGTGCACCACGCCACCGTAGCGACCGACACCGTGTATCCGGTGCACCGCGAAGTCGCCGGGTTCCATCTCGTCGGCGACCGACGCGGTGGCCCGGCTCGCGAACCTGGGCGCGCTCCGCGTGTGACGGCGTGCCCCGAAGAGATCCTCCTCCGTCACGACCGCGAGGTGGCCCGGCTCGAAGATGAAGCCCGACACGAGCGGGGCTTCGATCCGCTCGACCGGGAGGTCGCCGACGACCTCGGCCGCGCGTTGCAACGAACCGTGGCCGCGGCCGACGAGCACGATCCTGGTGCCGGCGGAAGCGGCCCGCTCCAGGCGCGACGCGAGCTCCGTGGGGTTCCCCTGAGCTGTTCCCCAGCTCGAGATCGCCAGATCGGTCCCGTCGCTGAACTCGGTCAGCCGTAGCTGCACGTGCCCCTCGATCGCATCCTCGAGCGGCGCGAGCATCCTCGGGCCCGGCCAGTCGATCGCCTCCGCGAGGGCCTCGGCCTCCGCGTGCGTCTGGGCCGCTCGTTGGAGCGTGCGCTGCGCCTGCGTCACCACGACCCAGGAGCCGGGCGGAAGCAGCTCCCCCGGCGTCTCCATGTGCTCGAAGAGGAAGGGCGCCAGCGTGTCGGAACCCTCGAAGCGAAGTCCGTCGGCGAGCCGCTGGAGGCCGTCACGGAACCGATCGGGCATGTCCGAGGCACGACTCGCGGCGACCGATCGGAGCTCGTCGTCGGGGAGGAGTTCGCGCACCGGCGAGATGTCGATCGCGCCGATCTCCTTGGTCGAGAGCTGCGTCGAGGGAGAGAACTCGCGGAGGCGCTCGATCTCGTCGCCCCAGTACTCGAGCCGGGCGGGCCGTCGCGCGATCCCCGGGAAGACGTCGACCACCCCTCCGCGGACCGCGAACTCCCCCCGGTGCTCGACCACGTCGACCCGGATGTAGCCCAGCTCGGAGAGCCGTTCCGCCACCGCGTCCGGCGCGAGCTCGACGCCCGCCGTGAGTTGCAACGGCGCCGCTGTCCCGAGGGTCGGCGGCACCACCTGCATCGCCGCGAGGTAGGGAGCGACGAGCACGGATGGGCCACGGGCCGCGCGGAGGCGCCGGAGGGCGTCGGCCCTTCGGGCCGCGACCTCGGGCGCCGGATCCATGCCCTCGTACGGAAGCGCGTCCCACGCCGGGAGGAGCGCGACGGCATCCGCGCCGAGATAGGCGCCGACCTCCGAGGCCAGCTCCTCCGCCTCTCGCGGCCCGGGCGTGACCACCATCAGCGGGGCGTCGAGCGCGACGGCCAGCCCCGCGAGGAGGAAGTCCTGTCCCGCGTCGGCCCGTGCCACGATCGGGCGGGCACGCTCGAGCAGGAGCCGCTCGAACGGCTCCGACGTGATGAGGGCCTCGAGGACCTCTCGGAGCGACATCAGATCCTCCTCCGGAACGCGATGTGCCAACGCGAACAGCCCCGTTCGCGGGAGCGACGGGGCGTCGAAGAAGGAAGTTTAGACGGCGCGGAGCCTTCCGCGTTCGCGAGATCTGCCGGTGCGTCGCCCGGCGGCGGCGCCGCCTCCATCGCCGACGTCGGCGGCGTCGCCCGCCGACGGCGTCGCGTCGAGGTTGAACTCGGCCTCGCGAGCGGACAACCAGAGCCAGAACGCCTCCGGATCGAGCGGCTTCGCGATGTAGAAGCCCTGGGCCTCGTCACAGCCGAAGTCGCCGAGGCGGTCGAAGGTCTCTCGATCCTGCACGCCCTCCGCCACGACCCGGAGCCCGAGGTTGCGTCCCAGCTCGATCGTCGCTCGGACGATCGTGAAGTCGTCGCCTCGATCGAGCATGTGGGACACGAAGGAGCGATCGATCTTGAGCTCGTCGATGGGGAGTCGCTTCAGATACGAGAGCGAGGAGAACCCCGTCCCGAAGTCGTCGATCGACAGCCCCACACCGAGGTGAGAGAGATCGTTCAAGACGGCGTCGGATCGACCGGAGTCGGCCACGAGGAAGCTCTCGGTGAGCTCCAGCTTGAGCAGCGACGCCGGCACGTCGAACCGCTCGAGGAGACCACGCACGTGATCGGGAAGCTCCTGGTCGAGCAGGCTTCGCGGAGACAGGTTGACGGCGATCGGAAGGCGGACGTCGTAGTCCGCCCACGATCGCAAGGTGCGAACGACGTCTTCGATCGCCCAATAGGTCAGCGGCTTCAGGAGCACCGTCTTCTCGACCATCGGGATGAAGTCGGCGGGCGCGAGCCGGCCCAGCGTCGGATGCTCCCAGCGGATCAGGGCTTCGGCTCCCGCGACGCGCCCGTCGGACAATCGAACCTTCGGTTGCAGGTACATCCGGAACTGATCGTCTTCGATCGCGGGACGCACCTGCGTCACGAGGGTGAGGAGCTCCGGCTTGTACCTGTCGATGATCTCGTCGTAGACCTCGAAACCGACTCCCGATTCCTTGGCGGCGTACATCGCGACGTCTGCGTGTCGGAGCAGGAGGTCGGGGTCCTCGGCGTGCGTCGGATACAGCGCGACCCCGACGCTCCCGGAGACGTCGAGATCCAGCTCCTCGACGCGGATGGGCCGGCGGAGACCTTCGACGACCTGTTCCGCGATGACGGCGGCCGTCTCGTCGTCGGGCAGGTTCGCCAGGAGCACGCCGAACTCGTCGCCGCCGAGCCTGGCCATCAGGTCGCCGTCGCGGAGCGACTGCGCGATCCGCGGGCCGATCGCCTCGAGCAGCTTGTCGCCGAAGTGATGTCCGAGGGCGTCGTTGACCTCCTTGAAATGATCGAGGTCCATCAGCATCACGCCGATCTTGCCGCCCGATCCCTCGGCTTCCGTGATCGCCTTCGCGAGGCTCCGCTGGAAGAGAAGCCGGTTCGGAAGGTCGGTGAGGTGATCGTGCAACGCTTGATACTCGTTCTCTGCCTGCTTGTGCGCGAGCTCCTCGGTCGCGAGCTCCAGGGAGTGCGTCCGATGCAACATCTGCCAGGCGAAAGCGAGTGGGGCGATGAACACCACGATCGCCCAGAGACCGACGCTGCGTGTCGTGATCGCGACCAGCACGCTGAACAGCGCGAGCCCGAGGTACGACATCAAGAACTCCGTCATCACACCTTCGTGCATCGCCCGGAGCACGTGATCGAGTCGGTGGCGGTATCGAAGGGTCTGCCACTCGGCGGTCACCATCGTGCTGATCGCGTAGCCGACGAGCGCCGTCAGGATCACCACGGATCCGACGACGAACCATCGGTCGTCGAGATCGGTCAGGCTGTGGAAGATCGTCCCTTGCGCAAGCACGAACAGGGCGACCAGCGAATGCCGGAAGACGATCGTGAGCGGGGGATGCTCACCGCGGAGCTCCTCTTGATCGATCGATGCCGCGAACACGACGATCGCGGCCACGGGTGGCGGATATAGCAGAGCGACGGACAGCTGCAGCGGGAAGCTCAGACTGAACGGGAAGGGCATCCTCCGGGGGATGGGCATGAGGTGCACGAGTGCGATCGCCGCTGCCCACACCAGGATCCGCCAATCGAGGAATCCGATCGGGGTCTGCCAGGTCGTGTAGCCGAGGTATGCCAGGAGCGGGAGGGACAACAGCAGCTCGTACGCTCGGAGGACGTGACGGCGCCGAGGCCGAGCCGCTCGGAGGGACGGCGTCTCATCCACCGTCGCCATCGGCCACCCCCCTCTGCTGCGCGAAGGGCACGCCACTGCCGGGCAGCGGGAAGAGGGGGCCCTGAGGAAGGCCACGCCTCACGGAACAGAGACGTCGCGGCATTCACCTTGTATCGGGGCCGGGCCGGAGGACCTGAAGGTGGATATCCCCCGTTCGCCCTACGGGCTGGGCGCGGAGCGATTGAATCGGTCCTGTGTGCGTTCCAGGCCGTCCGTGATCAGGGACCGGACGGCGTCCGCGGCGTGGCTCGCCAGGATCGCGAGGTCCGCCTCGTCGCGGGCGCCCACGGGCTGGAGCACGAAATCCGCCGGATCCTGTCGACCCGGGGGGCGGCCGATGCCGACTCGAACCCGCAGGTACTCGTTGGTGCGGAGGGCCTGATCGAGTGAGCGCAGTCCGTTGTGACCGCTGTTGCCGCCGCCGAGCTTGACCCTGATCGTGTCCGCCGGGATGTCGAGCTCGTCATGCACGGCGATCACCCGGGAGGGCTCGATCCCCCGCTTCTTGGCGAGAGACGCGTAGGAAGGACCCGATTCGTTCATGAACCGGGTGGAACGGGCGAGCACGACTTGATCGTCACCGACCCGGATCTCCGCCGTCTCGACGGGAAGGAAGCGGGCCTTCCGGAACCGCTCGCCGGCTTCGCCGGCGAGCTCCTCGGCGACCATCCGGCCGACGTTGTGCCGGGCCTTCGCGTAGCGATCGCCGGGGTTGCCGAGGCCGGCGACGAGCCAGGCCATCGGCTAGCTCTCGCCGTCCCCCTCGGGAGCCTTGGACTCGCCTTCGGCTCCCTCCTCGGATGCGGGGCCTTCTCCGCCCTCGCCCTCCGCGGCCTCGCCCTCTTCGCCTTCGGCGGCCTCGCCCTCGGCGGCCGCCTCTTCGAGGGCCGCCTCGGCCTCCGGAGCCTCTTCGCCGGCCACCGCGAGGTCCAACTCGGTGTCCATCATGGCGGGCTCCACGACCGCGAGCACCATCGTGTCGGGGTCGGTGAGGAACACGACACCCTCGGGCGGGGTGAGGTCGCCGACGCGCAAGGAGTCACCGATCTTCAGCGAGGTGATGTCGAACTCGATCCGTTGTGGCACGTCGGCCGGGAGGCTCTCCACCTCGACCTCGCGGAGGTGATGCTCCACGACGCCACCGGCGTGCACACCGACCGAGTCGCCGATCTCGTGGAGCTCGACGTTCACGGTGATCTTCTCGTCGCGGTTCACCGCCATGAAGTCGACGTGGATGAAGCGGTTGTGGATCAGGTCGCGCTGGATCTCACGGGCGATCGTGAGGTACTCGTGGCCGTCGAGCTTCAGGTCGACCAGCACGCTCGCCTGGCCCATCGCATGGAAGACGTGGAGCAGGTCGAGGGCGCTCACATGGATCGACGTCGCGTCGACACCGGCCCCGTAGAGGGTCGCCGGGACACGTCCGCTCGCGCGCAGCCGGCGCGCAGGGCCTTTGCCCTTCTCGCTTCGGGGTTCGGCGTGGAGGATAGCTTCCATGGCAGGTCAGAGGTCCTTTTCGGAGTGGGATACGGGCGGCATCCTACCAGCGCGCCGGGACCGACCTGCCTCGACGGGACCGCCGAGGCAGGGGCGACGGGTCCGTCACGTAGCATCCCGCCTCGTATGGGATTCCCCCGCGCCGCGGCCGCGTTGCTCGGCGTGACCCTGCTCGCGGCGACGTGTCAGGATCCGCCGCGCGCCAGGGAAACCCCCGACCTGCTCCCACCCGGGAGACCCGAACGCGTGGATGCGTCCGCGCTCGAGACGCGGTGGCCGATCAAGCACGTCGTGTTCATCATCAAGGAGAACCGGACGACGGATCATCTGTTCGGTCGCTTCCCGGGCGTGAACGGCGTCACGCAAGGACTCGACGGCGACCGCCTCCGGCCGCTCACGGTCCCGCCGGACCGTCTCCCGGAGGACATCCCCCACTGCTATGAGTGCGCGATCGAGTCCTGGAACGAGGGGCGGATGGACAACTTCGCTCGGACCGAACCCGGTGACCTCTACGCCTACACGCAGATGCAGGGCCGCGAGGATCTGCCCAACTACTGGCGATGGGCCGAGGAGTTCGCGCTGTCCGACAACTTCTTCGCGTCGGCGCAGGGGCCGTCGTTCCCGAATCACCTGTTCACGATCGCCGCGCAGTCGGGAGGCACCCACTTCAACCCGAACCAGGATCAGGCGAGGGTCACCCTGTTCACCCAGGACACCGGGCTCGCCAAGTCATGGGGCTGTGACGCCCTCGAGGAGGCATACGTCGAGGTCGTGGACAGCGAAGGACAGCTGGAGAAGGTCCCGCCGTGCTTCGACTTCCTCACCGAAGCAGACCTGCTGGACGGCGCCGGGATCCCATGGGGGTACTACGCCGCGTGGAACGATCAGCGCGGGTACGTGTGGTCGGCGTTCTCCGCCATCGAGCGTGTGCGGATGAACCCCGAGGTCTGGCAGCGCCACATCTTCCCGGTCGACAACTTCGTGGCCGACGTTGAGGATGGTCGGCTCGCGCCCGTCACGTGGGTCACGCCGCGCTACGAGGTGAGCGAGCACCCGGAGTGGAGCTTCTGCCACGGTGAGAACTGGACCACCGAGATCGTGAACTCGGTCATGCAGAGCCCGTTCTGGAGAGACACGGCGATCTTCATCACGTGGGACGACTACGGGGGCTTCTACGATCACGTGCCCCCACCGCAGGTGGACCGGTTCGGGTTCGGCTTCCGGGTCCCGTTGCTCACGATCTCCCCCTTTGCGAAGCGCGGCTACGTCGACTCCCAGCTGGGCGAGTTCTCGAGCGTCCTGCGCTTCATCGAGGACAACTGGCGGCTCTCCCAGCTCACCCATCGGGACCGAGACGCGTTCAACCTCAGCTACGTCTTCGACTTCGAGCAGGAGCCTCGGGAACCTGTGGTGCTGCCCATGCGGGACGACTGTCAGGGCCCGGAGTTCGCGCAACCGAACACGGAGGACTGAGCCACCCGAGGCGTGGGCGATACCTTCCGGGTGCCTCGTGCGTCTTCGATGTATGGAGCGAGCTGTCGCACGAGCCGATGTGCAGGCCGAAGAGCCGGGGAGGACGACGGTGACGGAGCCCAGGGGCGAGCTTGCCGACCTGTACGTCCGGCACGTCCCCGCGGCCAACCGGCTCGCATTCCTGCTCACGCAGGACCGCGCGCAGGCGGAGGACCTGGTGCACGACGCGTTCGTGCGCTGCGTCGGTCGGTTCGGTCATCTCCGGGCCCACGAAGCGTTCAACGCGTACCTGCGCCGGACGATCGTGAACCTCCACACGTCACGGCTCCGACGCGTGCGCGTCGAGCGTGAGTGGCTGTCGAAGGAGAGCGAGCGGGTCGAGCGTTCCGCGGCGTCGGGCTTGCCCGACGTCGCGGGACGCGAGGACATGTGGCGCCGACTGGCGACGCTGCCGGCTCGCCAACGGGCGGTGTTGGTCCTGCGCTACTACGAGGACCTGTCGGAACGAGAGACGGCGGATGCGCTGCGGTGTTCGGTCGCCGCCGTGAAGTCGCTGACGGCGCGGGCAACCGCCGCGCTCCGCGAAGGGATCAGGGGTGAGGACGCATGACGACGGACATGGAACGCGAGCTCCGGGAGCTGTTCCGCGACAAGGCCGGCGAGGCGCCGGTCTCGACGCTCGGGACCTCGGGGGGCGCGCCGCAGCAGGTGCTGCGGCGCGGCCGCCGTCACCAGGTGGGAACCGTCCTCGGGTCCGTCCTGGTGGCCGCCGTCCTTGCGGTCGGGTCGTTCGCAGGCCTCCGGTCGCTGATCCGCAGCGACACGGATCCGCTCCAGACCGGGAACCAGTACGAGCTCTTCCAAAGGACCACCACGATCGAGGCGTTCACGATCACGAGCCCGTCCGACTGGTATCTCGTGAACCAGTGGCCGCTCTCGATGCTGATCGCTGTCGAGGGAAGCGCTGGAGCGTCAGGGGCATGTGTGGCCGACCCGGGGGACGCGAACCAGGAGTGTGACGACACGGGTGTCGAGACGTCTTCCCCGATCCCGGTGCCGCACGGTCTACCGATGCTCCAGCTCACGAACGTCGATCTGGGGCTGGATGCGAACGCGTGCCGGGAGGGTCTGCAGACGGATGGCGCGGCGCTGTACGTCGCGCTCGATGCCGAGCGCGCGATCAGCGGGATCGCCGACCCGTCGATCCCTCCATTCCCGGCGGGCGGACCCGGCCTCCCCCCCGAGGGAGACGGCCCCTGCGGGCCCGGGCGGTACACCCGGTTCACCGTCAACGGCGAGCCGTTCTTCGCATGGATCGGCCTCGGCTCGGACGTGAGCGAGGAGGATCGCGAAACGGTCGAGACCGCGTACGAGCGGATGTCCGCGATCCCCGACTGGGCGCCGGCCAGGCCGGAGTTCGTGACCCCGGGGTACGTGGTGGCCGGAGGTACGGATCGCGACGGGGAAGACTGGCGCCTGGAGGTCCATCGTGCCGCCCGAGGGATCGAGGTGAGTCTCATCGAGGGCCGGATCGTTCAGCTCGCCCTCGGACCTGAGGAGTGGTGCTGCGCCTCGACGACCGATCCGACACAGATGTCCGACGTGATCTTCGGCAGCGTCCGGAAGGCGTCGGCCGTCGAGTTCCGACCCCTCGATGGTGGAGACCCGATCCCGGCCACGATCCTTCCGACGCCGCCCTCGCTCGGTGCTGATCTGGACGTGTTCTTCATCGAGGGTGTCGGCGGGACCGCGGGCGAGATCGTGATCGACGGGACAAGCTCGATCGGAACGATCTCGCCGAGCCCTTCGCCCGACGGCGCCGCCGCGCCCCGAGGCGACGAGCTCGTCATCTCGGGCGGCTCCCGAGGCCAAACCTGGCTCGTCCGGTTCACGGGATCGTTCGCGGACGGCGACCCGTGCATCGGTGTGACCATCGCGTCCGAGACCAACGCGCCGCTGTGTCATGACGAGGATCCGAACCCGTTGACCGGGCAGGACCCCTCCGCCGACTCCTGGGTTACGGAGGACCTCGCACTCTTCGTCACCTCCGTCGACCCCGCGATCGTCGAGCTCCGATATCGGAGCGACGACGGCACGGAGGTTCCTTCGGAGTACCAGTGCGCCATGGGACCCACCGGGTGGACCGATCCGGACCGTCGCGTCTGCGTCCTCCCACTCCCTCCGCAGGGCTCGGGAACTATCCAGTTCCTCGACGCGGACGGGACGGTGCTCTTCGAGCATGGCATGGGGTGGGGATCCTCCGAGGCCGCGCCGTCGGTGCCCGCCGTCGACCCGGTCCACGGCGGGACCTACTGGGCCGTGTATCCATGGGTCGGAGCCGCCGACTCCCCCGAGGCGGACGACGTGAGCGCCCAACTGCAGGCGGAGTTCGGGATCGAGGCCTTCCCCGGCGACCTCTCGTGCGACGAAGGGGCCGCGGCAGCGCTCGGCACGAACGCCCCACAGGGCATCGGCGTGTACTTCGAGACGCGCGACGACGCGGATGCGTTCGCACGGGAGGTCGACGCCGTCAACGAGGGGCAGCACGCCGTCATCGCGCGGGTGACGACCTACTGCCTGGACTGATCGCTAGACCTGGTTGTCGCCGCCGAAGATCTCGGAGACCGACGAATCCTCGAACACGGCGCGCAGGCCGTTCGCGATCAGGGGCGCGATGGACAGCACCTTCAACTTCGCGAACGTCCGCTCCTCGGTGATCGGCACCGTGTTCGTGACGACGACCTGTTCGATCGGCGCTTCCTCGAGGAGCTGACGAGCCTTGCCGCTGAACAGCCCGTGGGTCGCGCCGACGAAGATCGGACCCGCCCCCATCTCGGCGAGCACCTGGACGCCCTTCGAGATGGTCGCGGCGGTGTCGATCATGTCGTCGACGATCACGCACGGCCGGCCCTCGACCTCACCGACGACCGCCATCTCCTCGATCTTGTGAGCTTCCTTCCGTGAACGTCGCTTGTAGAGGAACGCCAGGTCGGCGTGGAGGTACTCGCGCAGCTTCTCCGACGTCTTGATCCGCCCCGCGTCCGGAGCCACCACGACGAGGTTATCGCCGTGCAGGCCCAGCTCGTCCTTGAAGTAGTCGGACAGGATCGGGAGTGCGGTCAGATGGTCGAACGGGAAGTCGAAGTAGCCCTGGATCTGCCCGGAATGCAGGTCGACCGAGATCACGCGGTCGGCGCCGGCCGTCGACAGCAGGTCTGCCACCAGCTTGGCGCTGATCGGCTCCCGGGAGAGCGCCTTGTGGTCCTGCCTCGAGTAGCCGTAGTACGGGATCACCGCGTTGATCCGCTTGGCGGACGCTCGCTTCATCGCGTCGATGATGATCAGCTGCTCCATCAACGCCTCGTTCACCGGCTCGTAGTGCGACTGCACGACGAACACGTCGGCTCCGCGCACGCTCTCCTCGGAACGGAAGTAGATCTCTCCCGATGCGAAGCGCCGGAGCTCGCTGTGACTCACGGGGATGCCGAGGTTGTCGGCGATCTCGCTGCCGAGCGCCGGATGGATCGTGCCCGAGAACAGCATCATCCGCTTCTTGGTGATGATCTCCACGGTCGGCCCCCTACCGTTTCCCTTTCGACCGGTGCTTCTCGTCGGCTCGCTTCCGGTAGCCCTTCACCGTCTTCTGGTCGGCCCGCTCGACCGCGAGCGCGCCGGCCGGCACATCCTTCGTGATCACCGAGCCTGCTCCCGTGACGGCCCCCTTGCCGACCCTGACCGGCGCCACCAGCATCGTATCCGACCCGATCCTCGCCTCGTCGCCGACCACGGTCGGGTGCTTCTCGTAGCCGTCGTAATTCACGAAGACCGTCCCGGCACCGATGTTCACGCCCACCCCGACCTCCGCGTTCCCGATGTAGGTGAGGTGCTTCGCCTTCGAACGCTCGCCGATCCGGGAGTCCTTGACCTCGACGTAGTTCCCCACGAGCGAGCCATCGTCCAGCACGGCCCCCGGCCGCAGGCGCGCGAACGGTCCCACCTCGCAGTTCCGGCCGACCTTCGCGCCTTCGAGCACGGAGAACCACACCACCGAGCCGTCGCCAACCCGAGAGTGGGCGATCGCGGCCGAGGGCCCGATCGTGCACCCGGCCCCGATCCGCGAGCCGGCCTCCACGAAGGTGTTCGGGTAGACCACCGTGTCGCGTCCGATCTTCACCTCGACGTCGATGTAGGTGGCATCGGGATCGATCAACCGCACACCCGCGGCCATGTGTCCCTCGTTGACCCGACGCCGCACCAGCGCCTCCAACATCGCCACGCCGGCGCGGGTGTTCGCGCCGAGGATCCCACCGGTGTCGCAGACGACGGCGTCGACCCGCTCTCCCTTGTCGAGGAGGATCGAGATCGCACGGTTCAAGTAGTACTCGCGCTGTCGGTTCTCGCGATCGAGGAGCGGCAGGGTCGCGAACAGCAGATCCCGCCGGAAGGCGATCCAATTGGTCGCGACCTCATGGATCTTGCGAACGGCAGATGGGGCATCCCGTCCCTCGATCACGTCGACGACGCGGGCTCCGTCCCTGACGACGCGGCCGTAGCCGCCCGGGTGGTCGAGCACGGTGGACCCCAAGGTGACGGCCGCCCCGGTCCGGCGATGGGAGGCCAGGAGCTTCTTCAGGTCGGTGGCGGTGATCGGGTCGAAGTCGCCGTTGGCGACAAGGACATCGTCCGCCTTGCCCACTGCCTTCTCGGCGAGCTGCACAGCGTGACCGGTGCCGAGCTGCTCGGCCTGCTCGACGAAAACGGGGGCGGGCTTCAGCCCCCAGGACTCCACGGCATCTCGGACGTCGTCGGCGCCGTGACCGATCACCACGATGATCCGCTCCGGTTTCGCCGCGCGCACCGTTTGAAGGACGTGCCAGAGAAGCGGGCGCCCGCACAGGGGGTGCAGGACCTTGGGGATCCCCGACTTCAGTCGTTCGCCTTTCCCCGCGGCGAGCACCACGGCGGCGAGCGATCTGGATGTGCGCTTGGGTGTGGTGCCCACGTCCGTCCTTCGGGCCTCATCGTTCATGGGGGGCATCGGGGAAGGCGCGCTCATGGTCCCATATGGCTGCGACAGGTGCCGCGGAGCTCCTGTGGGAATCAACCTCGCTCGCCGCCTTTGGGGCCACCGCTCCCGGACGCCATACTGATGCCGGTGGCTCGAGCCGTCTTCACCTCACGCGTGGCCGCGATCGCGCTCTTCGCATCCGCTGCTCTTCTTCTCGCGTCATGTTCCGAGGAGACCCGCGATCAGATCCGGGCGAGCGCCTCGGACGCAATCTCTTCGGCCTCCGTCTCTCCGCCTTCGCTCCCTTCGGTCTCCGCCTCGGCGCCGTCGCTCCCGTCGGTTTCCACTGCTCCAGAGCAGACCGTGGAACCCGAGCCGACCGAGGAGCCGACCGAGGAACCCGAGCCAAGCGAGGAGGCGACCGAGGAGCCGACAGTGGAGCAGACCGAGGAGCCCGGCGACTCCACCGGCGCGGGGGAGTCAACACAAACCGATGCGACCTCGCCGTGGATCTGGGTACTCGTGGCGCTCGCCGTGATCGTGGTGGCAGTGATCGTTGCCCGGATCGCCGCCCGTCGCCGTGAGGCTCGTGCCTGGCGTTCCCGAGCTCAGGCCGCGAGCGCCCAAGGGTTGGCGTTGCACGACCGAGTGGCCGCGGAGCTGGCGATAGGAACTCCGGCGACGATGTCATCGGCTCGGTGGACCGACGTCGAGTCATCGATCGATCGACTCGCGACGGACGTGAACCAGCTCGCGGCGACCGCCACGACGGAACCGGACCGGTCGGTGATCCGAGATGTATCGGCCGCACTCGACGGCTTGCGATCCGCAGTGATGCTTCAGCGCTCCGCGGAAGCTGGGGACCAGGCGTCACGGGAGCTCGCAGCGCAGACTCTCCGCGAACGCACCGGGGACTTCAACGCTGCGCTCCGTACGCTCCAGATCAGGCTCGGGACGCAGCCGGGCTCGGCGACCAGCTCGAGCTGAACCCGACACATCGCCGTGAAGACCGCTCAGCTCTGAGTGCCGCTCAGTCCTTGCGACGACGTTTCGGGCACACGGAGCGATCACCAACTCGGAGTCGCGCGTCCGCTTCGAGGGAAGACTCGTCGACCCGAAGGGAGCCAACGGGTCGAACCGGTGATCTCGGTCCGCTCCAGCGGGTGGGATCAGCCGAGATCGGGCCTGGCCGGTGAACCGTCACCGTAGAGCGACCAGACGGCTCGCGGGATCCGTTCGTGGAATCCTTCGACTGTAGTAAGGGTGCGTTCAAGCTCATCCGGCGGCAGCTGCGGCATCCAAGCGAGTAGCCAGCCTTCCTGGAGCTGGAAGCCGAGCGCCGGATCCGACTCGAGCAGCCAGCCGATCATCCTCTGGTCGATCACCGCTGAGGCCAGCCTGCGATCGTCCGAACGAACCTCAAAGCGCCGGTTGAACTCGTCTAGCTCGAACTCGATCCGCTGCAGACCCACTGCGTTCCGGGCGACGTCGAGAGGGCCGTGACGACGGACCAACAGCGACGGCCACCCGTCCGGGATCCGAACCATGGCGCAGGAGTAGCGGATCTCGTCCTCGCCAGGCCGCCGGTAGTCGAACGCCCGCACCTCGCGACCGGCGCGCACTCCCCAGACCACGTTCTCGACGCGTTGCGTGCCGGGCAGCTTGCCGAACCGCAGGAACGGGTGGAAGTCGGCGTCGAGCACCCGGAAGGGGTCCCGCCGCGAGAAGGAGAGACCGAGGCGCCGCGCTTCCCGCTCGACCGCGGAGCGGCGCGAAAACTTGCCATAGAGGTTGACGAGCGCGACGCCGCCCACGGAGAGCGCGAGCATGACGAATGCGGCACGCTCTTCCCCCGCGACGGCGAGGACGGTGAACAGCAGTCCGGCGGCCACTCCTGCCACCGCGATCAAGACCATCTTCGCTGTCGACATCAACGGCAATCCTGGCTCACGCTCCGGGTCGGAGCGAGCAAAGGCATCGTGCTCGACCGCTGTGACCTACGACATGCGCCAGGGGAGCGTGGTTCCCAGGTTCCGGGGGGAGGAATACCACTAGAGCTTGACACCCCCTCAGGGGTCGTCTGCTATAAGACCTTGCATAGCACACGCTCGAACACGCGTGTCAAGCGATGGTTCGGGTAGGGACCTGCTTATCGCTGCTTACGTGCGTGTGGACGCTCGGTCCGTGGCCATAGGTCTACGCAGCCGCCGCTTCGGTCCGCAGGTCGCGTGATCACGGTCATCAGGTTTGATCGACACGATCGCCTCGACTGGCTCGACATCGATGTCAGCATCTGATGGCGGCGCTCGTTAAGAGAGCGGGTCGGTGAGCTCCCTAGTGGGTGCGATGGATGATGCGGTGATGGTGATCGATCAGGGCCTGCGGTTCGAGGCTCTCTACCGTGAACACGGCGCGCACCTGTGGCGCGGCATCCTCCTGTTCGCGGGCGATCCCGATGTGGCGAGTGACGCGGTCGCCGAGGCGTTCGCACAGGCGATCCGGCGCGGCGATCGGGTCGAGTCGGCCCTTGCGTGGGTCACGAAGAGCGCCTACCGGATCGCCGCCGGCGAGCTGAAGCGCCGCCGTATCACCGGCTACCCGATCACCGATCGGCCTTACGAGATGCGGCTCCCTGATCCCGCGCTTGCCGACGCCCTCGCGCAGCTCTCGCCGAAACAGCGGGCGGCGGCCGTGCTCCATTTCCGCGATGGCTACACGCAATCAGAGATCGCCGAGCTGATCGGCTCCACCACCTCGGCGGTCGGTGTCCACCTCTACCGCGCCCGCACGCGCCTCCGAGAACTCCTAGGAGATGACGATGACTGATCTCCGTGAGCGCTTCGCGCGCACCGACGACCTCCCCGCGCCGGATCTCTGGCTCGACATCGAGCGCCAGGTCAGCACCCCGTCGAGGCGTTCTCCGAATGACACGCTCCGCCGGATGGTGACGATCGCCGCTGCCTTCGTGATCGCGATCGCGGGCGGCGCGCTCCTTCTGCGCGCTTTCGATCCTGGCGGAGTGGTCCCCGCTGTGCCCGCACCGAACGAGATCACCTTCTCGTTCGACCACCCGGGAGTCCGTGTGGACGTGAACGGGGTGGAGTTCGAAGGGGTCGTGTTCGGTCCCCCCGTCGTGGGCATCGGGCCTGTCGCCCTCGTCGAATTCGACCAACCGCTCGTGGTACCCGCGGGCGCTCGGATCGTCCTCGAGGTGCCCGCCACTTTCGACAATGTCGAGGTTCGCGGATCGATCGATGACTGCTGCGACTCGCTCGAGCGTGTGCGCCGTGCCATCGAACAAGGTCAGGAGATCAACTGGACGCCCCCACGACGTCTCTACGAGCTCGATCTCACCGACGGGGCGACGATGCCCGTCGTGCCCGGCAGGTACCTCGTGGAGCTGGGGGTCGAGTGGCCGATCTCGGAAGGCGGGGGTTACACGTACCTGTTCCCCGTTCGAGTCGTGGCTACAGAGGAGTGAGAGGGCTCGTGATGAAGCGTGCAGGAGCGCTGTCGGTGGCACTGGTCGTGCTCGTCTGATGGAGGACATGATGAAGCGCGCGACGACGCCGTTGGTGACGCTGGTTCTGATCGTCGCTGCGGCATGCACCTCGACCGAGAACCCATCGCCTGGCGCTTCGAGCGCCGGGGGAGGGTCTCCGAGCCCATCCGGCCCCGGAGGCACCATCGTGTTCAACCGAGCGGACCCGGGAGCGGCGAAGCCGGCCGAGGGGGTGGAGGGGACCCCACACGGCCTCGCCGTCTACCGGCTCGATCTCGACACTGGCACCGAGCAGCAGATCCGTGAGGTCTGGGATTTCGTGAATCTGTCGCCCGACGGCAGCCGCTTCCTCGGCGCGAAGCCGATCCCCGATGGCAGGATCGGGACGGAGATCTTCGACGTCGACGGGTCCAACCATGTCCTGTTGCCGATCCCCGACCGGACCCTCCAGATCCCGGCCGGGAGTTGGTCACTGGACGGGAAGTGGATCGTCACAACGGGATGGGACGACAAGGATCCATCCCGCGGGGGCCTCTACGCCTACCGTTCGTCCGACGGTGGCGGGCTGGTTCGCCTAACCCATCCTGCGAGCCCGCCGAACGACTACGCCGTCGCCTACTCACCCGACGGGTCCAGGGTCCTGTTCATCCGCGAGAAGAAGCCGTACGACCACAGCGGACCGATGGATGTGTTCGTGGTGAGGAAGGACGGTTCGGGCTTGGTGCGATTGAATCCACCGGGAACCTCGAGCTTGCTCGAGGGCCAGAGCTGGTCCCCCGACGGCCGGCAGGTGGCGTTCGTCGCCTCGCAGGGGGGTGTTTTCGGGACGGCCCCGAACGCCGTGTTCGTCGTGAACGTCGATGGTACCCACGCACGACGGATCACACCCTGGAACGTCACGTTGAAGGCCGAGTGGTCGCCCGACGGCCGGTGGATCGCCTTCGACAAGGCCGAGTCCGAGCCGGTCCCCCGCGACCTGTTCGTCGTGCACCCCGACGGGACCGGACTCAGGCAGATCACCTCGAACGAGGACAACAAGATGTCCTTCGCCCCGACCTGGTCCTCCGACAGCGAGACCCTGCTGTTCATCCGTCGTGAATACACGGCCGGCGTCACCGACCTCTGGACCGTGAACGTTGACGGGACGGGTCTCTACCAGGTGACCCACTCGCCGGCCCAGTACAGCGGATACCGGTGGCTCCCGTCGGCCGCGTGAACGGCTCGGTAGACACCCCTGCGCGAGGTTCCGGATCTGACCTGATGCACGATGGACCTCGGCCGATCCGCCCGTTCCGACAACGAACGGTTCTTAGGTTCCGGGGGGAGGAACGGCCAAGCTTCCAACAGACGCTGACCTGCATGTCAAGCTTAGTGCTCAGAATCCGCCTGGAACTTGACAGGTGTCTGACCGTGTGTCGAGCGCTTAGGGGTTGCGGGCCGCTTACTCCCGCTTACCAGCCCTCGCGGACTGACGCAAGGATGACCGACTGTCGAGCACGGTTACGAGGCGAGCGTGGCGGCTGTTGAAAGACCGCCTCAGCGTATCGGGGTGCGTGCGTATCCCGCTGGGCGGGATTGTGGCCAGTGCCAGCACGGCGATCAGCACCGTGGCAACGAGGCCACGATCGCCCATCCTCGGCGGCGATGTCGAGATGCTTCCAGCATCGGCGCCGCCTCGATCGTGGTCGCAGCACCGGCGACGCCAAGCTTCGTGTGGATCTCGCGGAGAGCCGCCCCTCCGCGCCACCGTTCTGAGATGACGCGGAGAAGCGCCGCCCGCGAGCGCGGAATCAGACGGGATCGATCTGGATGGATTTCACCATCTGGATACGGTCGGCTCGATCCTGCTCCGTCGTCTGCGGCCCGAGTGCTGCATCGATCACGAGCCGATTGCCGTCGACGTCGACGATCCAGAGCAGGTCGCGCTGACTGGCTTCGAGGTATCGAGAACCTCCAGACGGATCGACCCAGGTTCGGAACTCGCCGTGATCGCAGTCGGCCACGTGGATTCCCGCAGGCACCGTCATCTCCATGTACGTGCCTGCATACCCGTCGACCTCGACGTCGGTCGGCGTCGTAGAGGCGTGTCCCTTCTGGCTCGCGAGGCCGCTGACGAGACCATCGACCGACGAGTCGATCGGCGGGTCCAGGAGCGTGTCGTTCGAATGACACGGGTTGGCGAAGACGTTCCGGACGCCCCACGTGCTGATCCCCTGCCCGTCGTCCGTCCCGAAGACCACGTCATCACCCTCATAGCCATCCAAGAGCTTCATCGTGATCACGTACGAGCTGTCGAGGGCGGGATCGCCGAGCACTGTGAAGGTGTGGATCTCGGCCGGCGACTCCGAAGCCTCAACCGACGGCGTTGAGACTCCGGGGTCTCCCGAGTCGGTGTCATCACCCGAGGAGCTGCACGCCGCAAGGATCAACGCCACGATGGTGAGCGTCGCGACGAACATGCCGTTCTTCCGTTGCGTGACCATCCCATCTATCCCTTTCATCCGTGGCACTCAGAGAAATGCCGACCTCCGCGCCATCCTCGGTATTGGAGCTCCCACCTCCGGCACTCAGTCAGCTTGCGCGACACCCATGTGCGTAGTGAGGCGTCACTCGGTCGTGTTGTCAGAGACCCGGACACGTGCCCGGGTTCGGCTCGTCGGTCCTTGCAGACGCACCCGCCGGCACCCGGGGGAAGGTGACGAACAGGGTGTAGGGGACCGTGCCCGTGTTGATGACTTGATCCACCTCGCCGGGTCGCTCGACGAACGACTGACCCGCGCTATACGTGGCGATCTCGCACCGATCGCCGACCGCTTCATACACCGTGAGCGAGCCATCGTGGACGACCACCAACGCGCCGCCCGGATGCGAGTGCCAACCGGAGGAGCCACCGGGACCGACCGTGATCTGCGCCACGACGATGCTCGTTCCCTCCTTCGTCGGGATGCTCCCGCCTGATTCGTTCAAACCCGAGGCCAACAGGATGTTCGTCAACCCCACCGGCGGCGTTGCCCAGCCCGGTGCCAGGGTCACTGCCATCACCACGCCGGCGAGTCCGATGCTCGCCACTGCCCATCGAACTGATCGTTTCATGCCTTCTCCCTTATGCATCCACGAGGGGCCAGACCACCCAGCGGCGACCCCTCGATAGCCACGGCCGACTAGTCGTCGTCGGTCTTGATGACGGAGCAGGTCTCACCCAGCGGGTTGACCTGGTTGTACACGTCGTCTCCCTCCTTCCATCTGGCCCACGTCGTCTGAGGCCGACGGAGCTATGCCCGAACGCTGCTCCTGAACCGTGCGATAGGGCGCTTGAACGATCCTTGAGGACGTCCAGGCCACGACGGACGCCCGTCGATGCCGCGCTCGTCGGCGAACGATCACATGCGTCAGGCGGGTTCCAGGATCCTTCAAGGGGCGTCGTCGACCCTGCGCACGGTGGCGACGACCGCGGGTCGAGAGACTAGGGTTCCCCTCGGAGCGAACCGGCGTTACCGTCGGCTGGTGCGCTACCGCATCCTCGGCCCCGTCGAGGCCTCCGGAAGGAACGGCCCGGCCCCCATCGGCGGCCCCAAGCAACGCACGGTCCTGGCGCACCTGATCCTAAGCCCCGGCCGGGTCGTAGCGGCCGACCAGCTCATCGAGGCGGTCTGGGGCGAGACGCCACCCGAGGCCGCCCGTGGGATCCTGCAGACGTACGTGTCTCGGCTGCGCTCCATCCTGGGTCCGGACGCGATCGAGAGCCGACCGCCCGGCTACGTACTCCGTGCGGATCCCGAGGACGTCGACGCGGTCCGCTTCGAACGCTTGCTCCGTGAGGCCCGACGAGGCGCGGTCGATCCGAAAGATGCGGTCCGCACGCTATCCGAGGCGCTCGACCTTTGGCGTGGACCCGCGCTCGCAGATCTGGCGGACGAAGCCTTCGTTGCTCGGTCGAGATCGCGCGCCTCGAGGAGCTGCGTCTCCAGGCCATCGGAGGAACGGATCGCCGCCGAGCTCGAGCTCGGACTCCAGGCCCAGTCCATCGCAGAGCTCGAGTCGCTCACGCGGATGCACCCGCTCCGCGAGCGTCTGTGGGAGGAGTTGATCCTGGCCCTCTACCGCGTCGGCCGCCCCGCCGACGCACTCGCGGCGTACGAGCGGGCGCGCGAGCATCCTGGCCGACGAGCTTGGGACCGACCCCTCGCGCGATCTCCGGGCGTTGCACGAGCGGATCCTCCGCGAGGACTCCGAGCTCGAACCGCCGGGCGAACCTCTCCGCGGCTACCGGATCCTCGAGCAGGTTGGCGAGGGCGCCTTCGGGGTGGTCTATCGCGCGCTCCAACCGCAGATCGGCCGCGAGGTCGCGATCAAGGCGATGCCGCCCGAGCTCGCGAACCACCCGGATTTCGTGCGGCGCTTCGAGCACGAGGCGCAGATCGTCGCCAGGCTCGAGCACCCGCACATCGTGCCGCTATACGACTACTGGCGCGAGCCCGACGCCGCCTACCTGGTGATGCGCTTCCTCCGCGGCGGCAGCCTTGAGGACCTGCTCCGCGACGGACCGCTCGAGCCGGAAGCGCGCAGCGACGATCCTCGACCACGTCGCGTCCGCGCTGGCCGCGGCCCACCGCCAGGGCGTGGTTCACCGCGACGTGAAGCCCGGGAACGTTCTCCTGGACGAGGAAGGGAACGCCTACCTGTCGGACTTCGGCGTCGCCCTGGACGCCGGATCGCTCCGAGCGCAACTCGGGGACGATGGCCCGGGGCACGCCCTCGTACCTGTCGCCCGAGCAGATCCGCCTCGAGCCCGCCTCGCCTCGGTCGGACGTCTACGGGCTCGGGATCATCTTGTTCGAGATGCTCACGGCCACGCTATCCGTTCCCGGACGGCTCCCTCACCGCGCTGATCGACCAGCCACCTGCGCGACCCGACTCCCGTCGGCTCGCGATATTCGCCCGGATCTTCCCCCGCGGTGCAGACGAGGTGATCGCCCGGGCCACCGCGAAGGAGCCGAGGAACGGCGCTTCACCGGTCGCGCTCGAGCTCGCGGCGGCGTTCCGAGCAGCGGTCGAGGGCTCGGCGACGGTCGCACCGATCGGTCCGAGGTCCGTAACCCGTTCAAGGGGCTCCGCGCCTTCCTCGAGGCGGATGCCGCGGACTTCTTCGGGCGCGAGGCGCTGACGAACCGGCTCATCCGGCGGCTCGCGGAGGACACGGACGGCGCGCGGTTCCTCGCGGTGGTCGGACCCTCGGGTTCGGGGAAGTCCTCGGTGGTCCGTGCGGGGCTCGTTCCCGCGCTCCGGCGCGGTACGCTCCCCGGCTCCGAGCGCTGGTTCGTGGTCGACCTCCTGCCCGGCCCCCATCCCCTCCGTGAGCTCGAGACCGCGCTCCTCAGCATCGCCGTCGACCCGCCGCCCGTCACTCATCGACGAGCTCGAGCACGACACCCTCGGCCTGCTCCGAGTCGCGCACCGCGTCCTCCCGACCCCGACGCGGAGTTCGTGATCGTGCTCGACCAGCTCGAGGAAATCTTCACGCTCGTCGACGACGAGGACGAACGTGCGCATGTGCTGGCGAGCCTGCGAGCGGCGGCCGCGCGAGCCCGACAGCCGTGTCCGAGTCGTCACGACGCTTCGGGCCGACTTCTTCGACCAGCCGTTGCTCGGTCCGCGGCTTCGGCGACCTGCTCGCGGCGCGGACCGAACCGATCGCACCGATGTCGCCTCGAGGAGCTCGAGCGCGCGATCGTCGCCCCGGCGGACCGCGCCGGCCTCGTCGTCGAACCCGAGCTTGCTCGCCGCGATCCTCGCGGATGTGAGCGACCGCCCGAGCGCGCTCCCATTGCTCCAGTACGCGCTCACGGAGCTCGCCGAGCACCGACGACGGCGGGGTGCTGACGCCTCGGCGTCTACCGGCGGATCGGCGGCGCGTCGGGGCGCCCTCGCGCGCCGGGCCGAGCGCCTCTTCGAGCGATCTGGACGAGCCGCGCCCAAGACGCCTGCCGTCAGCTATTCCTGCGGCTCGTCACGCTGAGCGAGGGCGGCGAGGACACCCGTCGTCGGGACCGCCGGTCGGCGCTCACGCCCCTCGGGGATCCGCGGGCGATGGACGGCGTGATCGAGACGTACGGGCGGCATCGCCTCCTGTCCTTCGACCGGGATCCGCGACAGCCGGGAGCCGACGATCGAGATCGCGCACGAGGCGCTCCTCGCGGCTTGGGACGCGGCTCCGCGGGCTGGATCGACGAGGCCCGCGACGACCTGCGGACGCTGGATCGTCTGGCCGCGTCGGCCGAGGAGTGGCGCTCGAGCGCTCGCGATCCGAGCTTCCTGCTCCGCGGCTCCAAACTCGACCGGACGGAGGAGTGGGCGGCTTCGACCTCCGTCGCGATGGCCGCCGACGACCGGTCCTACCTCGAGGAGAGCCTTGGTCACCGGGATCGCGAACGGGCCGCCGAGGACGAGCGGCAGGCTCGCGAGCGCTCTCTGGAGCGGCGGGCCGCCGTCCGGAGGCGGGCGCTGGTGTCGGTGCTCACGGTCGCCGCCGTCGTCGCGAGCACCCTGACGGTCGTCGCCGTCAGCCAGTGGAACCGCGCATCCCGTGAGGAGCGGCTCGCGACAGCCCGGGAGCTCGCCGCCGCCGCGGAGGCGAACCTCGACGTCGACCCGCAGCGCAGCATGTTGCTCGCGCTCGCGGCTGTGGACATGACGGAACAGGACGTCCTCCTGCCCGAGGTGGAGGATGCGCTCCGTCGCTCGCTCGCCGCGGATCGCGAGGTCCTCACGATCGAAGGGTTGCCGGACGGGCTGCTCGCGATCAGCCCGGACGGGAGCCTGCTCGTCACCCGAGGTCCGGTCGCCGGTGTCCCCGAAGGTGAGGATCCCGGGTTCGTGGTCCACGACCTGCGGACCGGCACCGCGCTCCAGACGCTCGCGGGAAAGCCGGGCGGGTTCGCCGACCTCGCGTACAGTCCGGACGGCACGCGGCTCGCGGCGCTCGCGCCGGACGGCACGCTGATCGTCTGGGAGACGCGTTCGTGGTCACGTGAGCGGACGATCGACCTCGACCGAACGATCTCGGACGCCGGAGGACTGACGTTCAGCCCCGACGGTCGGCTCCTCGCCGCGGTCGGAGGCGACGGCATCGTGTCGATCCTCGATGCGAGCTCCGGCCGCGAGGTCCGAAGGATGCGATGGCCTCATACGGCGTTCCTCGGCGTCGCGTTCAGCCCCGACGGTACATGGGTGGGGGCCGCGCCGAACCTCGGCGAGCGTTGGGAGGTGACCCCCATCTGGGACGTGCGGACGGGGAGGCGCGTCATGAAGCTCGAGTCCCCCGGCAGCTCCAAGCTGGGGATCGCGTTCAGCCCTGACGGGCGATCGATCGCGATCTCCGATTTCGGAGGGTCCGTCCGCATCTGGGATGCCCGCACCGGAGTCGACCGCCAGGTCCCCATCGAGGGTCACCAGGGCGCGGCCTGGATGGTCGCGTATAGCCCCGACGGACGCCGGATCGCGTCGGTGGGTGACGACGGGGTTCGCGTCTGGGACGCGGAGGACGGCCGCGAGCTCATGTTCTTCCGAGGTCACGAGGAGGCCGTCTACCTCGTACGGTTCACGCCCAACGGCGAGCGGCTCGTGACCGGCGGAGAGCACACCGTGCGGGTCTGGGACGTCTCCCGCTCAGGAGGCGGCGAACTGTTGACGATCGGCGCCTCGGACGAGCCCGTGGCCAGCGTCGCGTTCAGCCCCGACGGTTCACGCCTCCTCACGGCGGGCGGCGAGGTGCGTCAATGGGACGCTCGCACGGGTGAGCCGATGACGGTCGCGTCGCTAGACGGATGGGATGAAGCGGTCTACAGCCCCGACGGGGAGCGCTTCGCCACCGCCGGGGGAACGCTGATCAGCTCATCGGATTCCGGCCAGGAGCTGCTCGGGATGGACATCGGATCGGCCGACAAAACATGGAGCGTCGCGTACAGCCCCGACGGCAGGTCGCTCGCGGGCGGCATGGGTAAGGGGCAGGAGTCGGGCCTGGGCCTCGTCTTCGTCTGGGACGTCGAGACCGGCGAGCGCATCCAGACGCTCGGGGAGCCCGGGTCGGAGTACGACCATGTCCGCGGCCTGGCGTTCGGGCCGGACGGGGCCCGTGTCGCGGGGATCGCGTACTCGGGAGACGTCCACATCTGGGATGTCGCGTCGGGTGAGGTGCTCCTGAGCTTCGATACCGGAGGCGACAACACCGGCGGCATCGCGCTCAGCCCTGACGGGACGCTGATCGCAACTTCGGGCGGAGACGGTGCGGCACTATGGAACGCCGACTCCGGTGAGCTTGTCGTTCGGCTCCGGGGACACACCGGTGACGTGCCGGACGTCGTCTTTAGCTCCGACGGCATGCTGGTCGCGACCGCGAGCGAGGACGGGACCGCGCGGATCTGGGACGCCTCGACGGGTCGCCTCCTCCACACACTCTTCGGCCACGAGGGTAGCGTGACGGGCGTGGCGTTCAGCCCCGACGGCACCACGGTCGCGACGTCCGGTCTCGACGGCACGGTCCGCGAGTACGCCCTGGGCTTCGACGACCTCGTCCGGATCGCGAGGTCGCGACTCACCCGCAGCCTCTCCTCGGCGGAGTGTCAGCGGTACCTCCACACCACGTCGTGCCGCGCGTCGGTGCGAGCGGGCTCTCCCTAGCCCGTGGCACTGATGGGTGTCGCGGACGGCCCCGAAGGCGCGTTACGCGTCGCAATGGTCGACGGGGACTTTCCTCCGACCCTCCCGAGGCCGTAGGTCAAGAACCAGGTCAGTGACTCCGCGCTTGCCCTACCGGTACGGGAACATGCGTCTGACCTGTGGCTATGTCTCGCGCTTAGGTTCCGGGGGGAGGAGTCGAACCTCCATACCAGGCTCCAAAGGCCCGTGTCTTGCCGTTAGACCACCCCGGAGGGTTCATCGGCGATTCTCGCAGGCATCGGTGGCCTCGGAGGCGCATCGACGACGAACGAGCCGGGCACCGCGTCCGCGATGTCCTCCGCCGACGCGAAGGAGCAAAGGGCGACGACCGTCGGACCCGAACCGCTCATCACGGCACCGTGGGCACCGGCCTTCTCGAACGCGGTGATCGTCTCCGCGATCTCCGGATGGTGCGCGGCGACGGGCCCCTGGAGATCGTTGAACAGGGCGCTGCCGAGGAGCACGTCGTTGCCGGCCTCCGCCGCCGCGATCAAGGCTCCCGGGTCGGGGCCGGTCGCCGCATCCTCGTCCCACCACGCGTAGGCATCTCTCGAGGAGACGCCGAACTCCGATGGCTTCACGACCCAGGTCGTCGTCTGCAGCAGCACCGGCTCGACGACCTCTCCGCGACCGCGGACGTACGCGGGCTCCCCGAGGAGCAGCGCCGGGACGTCGGAGCCGACGTCGGCCGCGAGCCCCATGAGGCCGTCACGGCCCATGCCGGTTCCCCAGAGCTCGTCGAGCAGAGAGCAGCGTCGCCGCCGCGTCGGCTGATCCGCCGCCGAGACCGGCGGCGACCGGGATCCGCTTCTCGATCGTGATGCGCGCCCCGAGCCGTCCTCGCTCGCCGGCCTCGGCCGCGAGCGCGCGGGCCGCGCGCAGAGCGAGGTTCGTCTCGTCATCCGGGATCGAGACCCCGGCAGGCGTGTCGAGCGAGAGCGTCACGTCGTCGGCGGGCTCCACCGCCACGTCGTCGGCGAGGGAGATCGGGACCAGGAGCGTCTCGATGTCGTGGAAGCCGTCGTCACGACGTCCCAGGACGCGCAGGAACACGTTCAGCTTCGCATGCGCCAACATCCGGAGCGCCGTCATGTCGGAAGCGCCTCGGGCGAGGTCGCCACGGGTGGCAACGCCTCGGCGATCCGTGCGAACTCCTCGAGAGACAGCGTTTCGGCTCGCGCCGAAGGATCGACGCCGGCCGCGCCCAGGAGGCGGTCGGCCTCCTCGCCCTCGACGCCGAGTCGCCGCAGCGCATTCCGCATCGTCTTCCTCCGCTCGGCGAATCCCGCGTCCACCACCTCCCAGAGCCGCCCCTCGTCCACCTGCACCGGCGGCTCGTCCCGGCGCACGAGCCGGACGATGACCGACTCGACCCTGGGACGCGGCCAGAACACCGACGGTGGGACGCGGCGGACGAGCGTTCCCTCGGCGCGATAGGCCACCCTCACGCTGGGGATCCCGTAGGCGTCCTCACCGGGGCCGGCCGCCAGCCGCTCCCCCACCTCGCGCTGGACCATCACCACCAGGCGTCGCACCTGAGGGACGTTCTGCAGGGTGTCCAGCACCAGGTGGGTCGCCACGTTGTACGGGAGGTTCGCGGCGAGGACCCAGTCGCCGTCTCCGAGCTCGTCCCGCCACTCGCCGTCGGTCGCGTCCGCGTGCAGCACGCGGACGCTCTCCAGCCCCGAGGTCGACTCCAGGAGCGCCGGGATGAGTGACGGGTCCACCTCGACCGCGAGCACCTCGGCGCCGGCCTCGGCGAGCGCTCGCGTGAGCGAGCCGAGGCCGGCGCCGATCTCCACCACCCGATCGCCCGGACCGACGCCGGCGTCGGACGCGATCGCCCGCGCAAGGTTCGGATCGATCAGGAAGTGCTGCCCGAGGGATCGCTTCGGCCGGATGCCGTGCCGGTCGGCGAGTTCCCGAAGCGCCTTCGCGCCGAACGAGACCCGCTCATCGCTGCTCACGACCGGAGCGTAGTCAGCCGGGAAACGGTTCGGTCCCGGGCCGAAGGCCCGGGACCGAACGTGAAGGGGGGCGCTGGATGGTGTGCGGACGTCGTCAGCCTCGGGCGCGATCCCCATGGCCGAGAGGAGCTCCCCGACCCGATCCGTGTTCGTCGAACCCTCGCGCACCTTCCCCGAACGCGAGAGCCCGCACGGACGTGGTCGAGGATGTCCCGACGCTTCCGACGGAAACCGGAGTTCCGGTGGTGAGGCTCGTGCGCTTCCGACCGAGCCTCTCCACTCCGTCCACCACCCAGACCCCCACACCGACGGGGCGACGGTTCGATGACGACGTCACACGTGCAAGCCGAGGATCCCTCGGAGCCGTGATCTCGATGTCATCCATCTGTCATCCCCTCGAGGCGCCGATGGAGCGAACTCGACCGGGCCTCAACGCCTGTGTGGATAACGCACGCTAGCAAACCCTCAACTCTTACTGCAACCTTGACCGGCGAACGTCCGTTCGAGCGAGGAAACGGGCCTACGTGATCCCAGGAAACGCCTCGTCCGCGTTCCGACCGGTGGCCTCGGCGACGGTTCCGACGTCTTCGGCGCGCACACGCGCCAATTCTGCGACCGCCCACACGACGTTCGCCGGTTCGTTGTCGGTCCCCCGGAGCTTCTGCGGGGCGAGGAACGGTGAATCGGTCTCGACGAGGATGCGATCGATATCCACCGCGCGAGCGGCCTGCCGCAGATGCTCGTTCGTGGGGTACGTGACGTTCCCGGCGAAGCTGATCCAGTACCCGCGCTCGGCGCACTCCTTGGCGATCGTCGCGTCACCGCTGAAGCAGTGGATCACGACGCGTTCGGCCGAACCCTCATCCAGGACTCGAAGGACGTCGGGCCACGCATCGCGGACATGGACCACCATCGGCTTGGCCGTCTCGTTCGACAGTGCGATGTGCACCTTCAGTGCTCGGATCTGGTCCTCGGCGGCCGAGCGCATCCGATAGAAGTCCAGACCACACTCCCCGACCGCCACCACCCGGGGATCGTGGAGGAGCTCTTCGATCCTGGCCCCCGCCGCCGAATCGAAGAGCCCCGCGTCGTGGGGATGCATCCCCGCCGTGGCGAAGACACCGGCGATGGAATCGGCCAGCTCGAGCGAACGAGCCGAGGTCGCGGGGTCCACGCCCACGCAGATCAGCCGATCCACGCCGGCCTCCCGCGCAGCCTCGACCACGAGTGAAGGTTCCCGGTCCACCAGGAACAGGTGGCAGTGGGTGTCCACCACTCCCCTCTGCACCGGGACTTCAGGGTTGGGTCCGCCCATCGGGCGGCGATGATAGGCGGTCTCAACTTCGGGTGCATCCGAGGGGATTCACGTGAAACATGCGGACGGCTCGCCGACGCGGACCGGACCGCCCTACTCGTCCGCGTCGACCCGCGGGAAGAGGCTCTCTCCCTTGGTCGTCTTCGTCCCCGGCGCCATCCCACCCCAGGTCCCGGCGTCGCCCAGCCGCTGGGACTCGAGGGTTCGTCCGATGCCGAGTTGTTCCCACAGACGTGTGGCGGCGCTCGGCATCACGGAGGAGAGCAGGATCGCCAGCGCACGGAGGGTTTCCGCCGAGGCGTAGAGGATCGAGCCGAGCTCGTCCCGCCGCGCCGGGTCCTTCGCCATGGTCCAGGGGGAGCGCTCGACCATGTACCGGTTGGCCCGCACGACCACGTCGTAGACGGCGGCGAGCGCGGCGGTCGGTCGGACGCCGAGCATCTCCTCGTCGTATCGGCGCACGGCCTCTCCGATGACCTCGGGCAGGTCGGACTCGGCCCCTTCGAAGTTCGGCTCCGGGAGGACCCCGTCGAAGTAGGAGCGCAGCATCGCGAGCACCCGAGAGGCGAGGTTGCCGATCCCGTTCGCCAGCTCGGCGTTGTGGCGGTCCACCATCGACTCGAGTGAGAACGACCCGTCTTGGCCGAACTGGACCTCGCGAAGGAAGTACCAGCGGTAGGAGTCGACGCCGAACCGGTCGATGAGCTCGAACGGGTGGATCCCGGTGAGATTCGTCTTCGACATCTTCTTCCCGCCCACGGTGAGGTACCCATGGGCCCAGACCTGTTTCGGTGGCTCGATGTCCGCTGCCATCAGCATCGCCGGCCAGTAGATCGCGTGCTGGCGCAGGATGTCCTTGCCGATCATGTGGATGTTCGCGGGCCAGATATTGCGGAAGCGCTCCTCGTCGGACCCGTAGCCGGCGGCTGTGATGTAGTTGGTCAGGGCGTCGAACCAGACATACGTGACGTGGTCGGGATCCCAAGGGAGTGGGATCCCCCAGTCGAAGTTCGTCCGGCTGATCGAGAAGTCCTGGAGACCGCCCCGGATCAGCGAAAGCACCTCGTTCCTCCTCACCTCGGGCTCCACGGCGGACGGGTGCTGCTCGTAGTGCTCCAGGAGGCGATCCCGGTAGGCCGAGAGCCGGAAGAAATAGTTCTGTTCCTTCACGAGCTCCACGGGCCGCTCATGGATCGGGCAGAGACGCCCTTCCAGCAGGTCCCCCTCCGAGTAGTAGAGCTCGCAGGACACGCAATAGAGGCCTTCGTACGTGTCCAGGTAGATGTCGTCCCGGCCGTTGTTGTGCACTTCGTCAAGTAACTTGACTACCACGGCCGTGTGTCTGGGCTCGGTCGTCCGGATGTAGTCGTCGTACGCGATGTCGAGCCGCTCCCAGACCTCCCGCCACCGCGGTTCCATCTCGTCCACCCACCTCTGGGGGTCCATGCCCGCTTCCTCGGCCGCGCGCTGCAGCTTCAGGCCGTGCTCGTCGGTCCCGGTGAGGTGGAAGACCTCTTCCCCGCGAAGCCGGTGATGGCGCGCGATCACGTCGGCCGCCACGGCGTCGTAGGCGTGCCCGATGTGGGGCACGTCGTTCGGGTAGTAGATCGGCGTCGTGATGTAGAAGACGTCCCGGCCCATGGCCGGTCATCGTACCGGGGTCACTCCAGGCAGCCGGCGTCCATCCCCAGCCGGCGGAGCCCCTCGAGGTCGCCGGTGCCGAAGTACCGGACGCGGACGTTGGGGTGCCGACCCGAGTACATGAGCTGGTCGGGGTCCCTCACGTGATCGAGTCCGATGATGTGCCCCAGCTCGTGGAGGAGGACCGAGCCGTGGGCGTATCGATAGCCGAAGCCCCTCCCCGAGGTCGCGTCCGCATCCATCACGATGATCCCGCCGAAGTACTGGTCGCGGTGGGCGTACAGACCGGCCATGGTCTTGGCGAACGCGATCGAAGGCCGAGGGTCGCGCAGGGTCCGGAGGATCGTCGTGTAGTCATCGTGGTCGACCCAGATCAGGATCAGCGCCGCCTTGCGGATCACGCCTCTGAAGCGCATCCGCTGGTATGCGCGGATGAACGTCTCCTTCGTCACCCCCACCGGGCGGAAGCGGATCCCGGTCGCCCGGGTGACGCGACGGAGGGCCTCCCGGAGATCGGTCCGGACCGGCGAGCTCGCCCCGGCGGTGTTCAACGCGTAGGTGATCGGCTCACACGGATCCCAGCGGACGGGCGCGCCACCCACCCGTTCCAAGAACCGGAACGCGCCGTCGACCTTCGGCGGCGGACTCGGAGTGAGCGACGGTGTGGAGGTACCGGTCGGCACGGGGCTCGGGGTGAGCGTCGCGCCGGCGAGGTCGGTATCGCCCGAGTCCTGGAGCATCGACACCACCGCCAGCACGCCGAGCACGATCGCGAGGATGAACCCGATGACGAACACGGCGAACAGGGGTCGGCTGGCCGGGTCCGGTTCGTCCGGATGGGAGGGAACCGCCGGCGGCGGCACGACGGGCGGGGAGGTCTCCGACATGCCGGGAGTGTAGGCACGGCGCAACCCCTCAAGGGAACGCCCGAGAAGTGATCGGAGATGCGGGAGATCAGTCCTCCGAGACGAGGGCTTGATACAGCTCGTTGGCGCTCGCACCGTGGCGTTCCGCCACGGTGCGAGCGGCGTCGCGGGCACGCATGCCCTCTTGCACGAGCCCCTGGACCTCGGTGAGGAGCGCGGCGCTCTCGGGTGGATCCGGATCGTGCTCGCCCTCGACGACGACGGCGACCTCTCCCTTCAGGTCCCGGTCGCGCGAGGCGTTCGAGGACCTCCGCGGCCCGTCCCCGCACGACCTCCTCGTGCAGCTTCGTGAGCTCACGACAGACCGCGACTCGCCTGTCCCCGAGCGTGGTGACGATCTCGTGCAGCAACCGGTTCGTCCTTCGAGGCGACTCGAAGAAAACGATCGTCCGCGGATCGTGGCGGATGGCCTGGAGACGTCGGGCGCGATCACCGGGACGCCGGGGCAGGAACCCCTCGAACGCGAACCGGTCGGTCGGGAGCCCCGACAGGACGAGGGCGGCGATCGCGGCCGATGGGCCGGGGACGACGCGGACGTCGATGCCTCGCTCCACCGCCAGCTGCACGACCCGGTAACCCGGATCGGAGATGCTCGGCATGCCGCCGTCGGTGACGACGGCGACGTCCTCGCCGGCACCGAGGCGTTCGATCAGTTGGGCCGCGCGCGCTTCCTCGTTGCCCTCGAACATGGACACGAGGGGTTTGTGGATGTCGAGGCCTCGCAACAAGCGGCCGGTGCGGCGCGTGTCCTCGGCGGCGACGAGCGCGACCGCCGTCAGCGTCTCACGCGCCCGCTCCGAGAGATCGTCGAGGTTCCCGATCGGCGTGCCGACGAGGTAGAGGACGCCGCTCACGGAGCGATGGTCCCACGTTCACCTCCGCCTACCATGGTCCCGATGGCCCAGGCGCACAAGGACTACTCCGCCACCCCGCTCCCGAAGAAGCTCGGGATCCGCGAAGGCAGTCGCGTCCACATCGCGGGCGCGCCCGAGGGCTTCGACGCCGTCCTCGGTCCCTTGCCGACCGGGGTCCAGCGCCTCCGGCGCGCCGGCATCGCGATGGACGTCGTCCTGCTGTTCGTGACCCACGAGCGAGACCTGCGGTCTCGGTTCGCGAAGCTCGCCGCCGGTCTCGAGCCCGCCGGCCGGCTCTGGGTCGCGTGGCCGAAGAAGGCGGCGGCGCTCCCGGGCGACCTCGAGTTCGGCACGGTGCAGAGGCTCGGCCTCGACGCGGGGCTCGTCGACAACAAGAGCGCCTCGATCACCGAGGAGTATCAGGGACTGCAGTTCGTCTACCGCCTGAAGGACCGCCCCCACTGAGGACCGGCCGAGAAGCTTCTCTCGGTACGCTGGCGCGAGTGGGCCATCGCGCCGAGTCACCATCCCTGCAACGGTTGAACCGTCCGTGGGTGGCCATCCTGGCCGTCACGGCGATCGCGGCCGTCGTCCGGATGTGGGGCCTGTCGAGCCCTCCGTCACTCGTGTTCGACGAGAACTACTACGCGAAGGCGGCCTGCATCTTCGTCGGCGGCTCCGACCAGGTGTGCAAGGTCGAGTCGCCGAACGAGCGCGCCTTCCGTGAGCAGGAGTGGGACGTGGGCTCCTACGTCCACCCACCCCTCGGGAAATGGACGATCGCGCTGGGGATCAAGGCGTTCGGGATGGATCCGTTCGGATGGCGGATCGGCTCCGCCGTGGCGGGCACGCTCGCGGTCACCGGCGTGGCCCTGATCGCCCAATTGCTCTTCGGACGACCCCTCTGGACGTTCATCGGCGGACTGCTCCTCGCCCTGGAACATCTGAGCGTCGTGCTCTCCCGGCAGGCGTTGCTGGACATCCATCTCCAGCTCTGGATCGTCGCCGGCTTCCTGTGTCTGGTGCTCGATCGACGATGGATCGACCGGCGCACGCACCGGGCCCCTCCTGAGGGCGAGGGAGACCCCGCCGTGCCCTCACCGCTCTGGCGTCCCTGGCGATACGCGGCCGGGGTCGCGTTCGGAGCGGCGCTGTCGGTCAAGTGGTCGGGTGGCTTCGGGATACTCGCCGCGATCGTCATCTCCTTGATGTGGGAGACGTCGCGGCGCCTCCGCGGGGACGCGACGCGCGGCCGAGCATTCCGACGAGCGCTCGTGCAGGAGAGCTTCGCCCTCGTCGTCGCGTTCGTGATCATCCCGGTGATCGTGTACGTGCTGACCTATCTGCCGTGGCTGCACCACTTCGACTGGAAGGTGAGCGAGTTCATCGACCAACAGATCCGGGTGGCGAAGTATCACCTGTTCGTCCTGAAAACCGTCGCGGTCGATCCCGAGACCGGGGCGCTCACGCCGACGCACTACGGCTACTCGCGCCCATGGACGTGGCTCGTGATGACGCGCCCGGTGCCGCTGACCTGGCAGGACTTCGGACCGTCCATCCGCGATCTCCTGGCGATCGGGAACCCGGTGGTGTTCTGGGGGAGCATCTGGGCGCTGCCCTACCTCGGCTTCGCGTGGTGGCGGAAGCGCGACTGGGTGGCGGGGTTCTTCCTGATGGCGGTCTTGCTCCAGTACCTCCCGTGGCTGCTGGTCGCCCGGCCCCAGTTCTTCTTCTACGTGGCGCCGTTCACGCCGTTCCTCGTCCTCGGGCTCGTCTACATGGTCCGGGATCTGTCGGATGCGCGGCTCATCGTCCGCGAACCGGGTGGGGTGGTGGCGACCGATCCGGAAACGGGCCGACCCGCGGTCTCCGTCTGGCACCCCTACCGGCCGATCGCGTGGGCGGTCGTGGCGGGCGCCGTCGCCCTGTTCCTGTGGTTCTGGCCGGTGCTGAGCTGGCAGCTGATCTCCGACGAGCGCTTCAAGCTGATCGTCTGGTTCCCCGGCTGGCAGTAGGACCACGAGCGCCGACGACCCCGAAACACGAAACCCCGGCGCGCTGGCCGGGGGATCGGTCTTGATTCGGATATCCGAAGCACCAATCATACCTGATTCCGGCAGGACATGGGCTCAACGTCGTGATCAGAAGCCGGGCAGGCTGTCTCGGAAGAGGATGAACCCCACGCCGGCGCCGATGTCGAGGAGCGTGTGCGCGACCACGAACGGCCAGGTGCGGCGGCCCCACCGGAGGAACAGGAACCCGAACAGCAGTCCCATCGCGACGTTCCCGACGAATCCGCCCCAGCCCTGATACAGGTGGTACGCCCCCCGGATGGCCGCGCTCGTGACGATCGCTGCCGCCGGTGACCACGACAGCTGCCGCAGCCTCGTCACGAGGTAGCCGAGGACGACGATCTCCTCGAGCAGTCCCGACTCGATCGCGCCGAGGACCAGCGCCGGGACCGTCCACCAATGCCCCAGCGGCGGCGTCGGCACCACGAACCGGTTCACGCCGAGCTCGACCGCGCCGAGGTAGATGCCGATCCCGGCCAGACCCACGACGGCGAACAGCGCGGCGCCCCGCGCGAGATCCTGGGCCGGCCGATCCGGCGCGAGGCCGATGACCTCGACACCCTCTCCGCTGCGGCGGACGAGATGCACGACGAGGAAGACGGGCGCCAGGGCCAAGGCGATCCCGATGACCTGCCTGGCGAGCTGGCTCGACTGATCGGCCGCCGCGACGATCACACCGGCGATCGGTGCCTCGATCAGCGAAAGGATCGCGTAGACGACCGGTCGCAGGAACGAGAGCGACAACACGACCAGGATCTCCTCGGCGAGCATCCTGCGGTCGAGTGGCGCCGGTGGGACCGGCGCGTCGCGGCGCGGCGTGTCGCTGGATGGAGCGTCCGAGGCCGGCTGCATCGGAACCACTGTACGCATCGCCTAGACTTCGGCTCCTCGAACGGAAGGACCGCGATGCCGAACCGCGACACGGCCGATCTCGTCATCGTCGGCGCCGGCACGATCGGTGCGTGGGCCTCGGTGTTCGCGAAGGAGCTCGGCGCGCAACGCGTCGTGGTCCTCGAGAAGGGCGAGGCCGGCCAGGGCGCGTCCTCGCGCGCGGCCGGCATCGTCCGGGCGCAAGGCGGGACGCCGGAGACCGTCGCCCTCGGGATGTGGTCGATCGATTTCTATCGATCCCAGCAGGAGCGCTACGGGACCGACAGCGGCTTCCGCGAGCTGGGCTATCTGATCCTCGCGACGGATGCGGCGCAGGAGCAGGAGGCGACCGCTCGCGTCGAGATGCAGCAGGCGGCCGGCCTCGAGGACGTCCGGTTCCTCGATGCGGCGGGTGCGGCGGCTCTGAACCCCACGCTCGACCCGGCCACGTTCCGCGGCGCGACGTACGCACCCGGTGACGGGTGCGTCGACCCGCCGCGCAACGTGCGCGCGTACTCGCTCGCGATGCAGCGGGCGGGGGTCGAGCTCCGCGAGCGCACGCCGTTCCTCGGGGTGCGCTCGGGGAGCGACGGCAGGGTCATCGGGGTGGAGACGCCCGACGGCACGATCGCGACGGAGCGCCTGCTCCTCACCGGTGGTCCGACGCTCCGAGCCGTCGGGAAGCTCGTCGGCGCGCGCTTCTTCGTCGGCGCCGTCCGGCATCAGGTCGCGGTGACCGAGCCACACGAAGCCTTCGACGTCCAGCGTCAGGCGATGGTCTTCGAGAACGCGATCGGCCTCTACTGGCGCCTCGAGGAGGGCGGGCTCTTGTTCGGCATGTCGAACCCCGATGAAGCCCCGGGGCCGGCGACGGAGGTCGACTGGCCCTACCTGCGGAAGATGGAGCAACGGATGCACGGCTACGTGCCGATCGCGAAGGACCTGGGGATCCGCAAGGCATGGGCGGCGACGATCGAGTACTGCCCCGACCACCTCCCGATCGTCGGACCTGTCGACACCACCGACGGCACCCCGCTCCCGGGCATCACCGTCGCGACCGCGGTCGGGCACGGCATGATGTGGGGACCGGGCGTGGCGAAGATCGGCGCCGATCTCGCGTTCGACGGCAGGACGGATGTGACCGACGTGTCGGGATGGGGCATGGATCGCTTCGACGAGGAAGGGCGGTCGGCGGCCTACGACCCGATCGCGCTTCCGTTCCCCGTCAGCGCTGACGCCGACTGATCACGAGAGCGCCACGTCGACCGCGATGAGCTCGGTCAACGAGTTCGCGAGGATCGGGATCGAGGGCTCGTCCCAGATCTCCGCGGCATCGCCCGTGGTCATGCGCTCACCGACGACCTCCGCGTCCCCCTCGATCACGTAGAGGTACACGCCGCGGCCCACGCCCGGCTCGTGCGAGACCTCCACGCCGGGGTTCAGCCGGGAGACGAACACGTGCGCGTCCTGATGTACGAGCACGGCATCGCCGCCGATCGCCTCAAGGAGCCGGTCCGTCCGATCCTCCTCGGTGAACACCTTCTGCTCCACGCCCGGCTCGAGACCTCGCTCGGCCGGCATGATCCACATCTGGATGAACCGCATCGGCTCCGTCTCGCTCGCGTTCTGCTCCGAATGCCACGCGCCGCGTCCGAGCGTCATCCGCTGCACGGAACCGGCGGGCAGTGGTCCCGGCGCGCCGCCGACGTCGTCTTGGTGTCGGAACGAGCCCTCGACCACGTAGGTGAGACCTTCGATGTCCTTGTGCGGATGCATCGGCCAGATCGCGCCCGGCACGAGCCGATCGTCGTTGAAGACCCGAAGCGTGCCGAACTGCACGTACTCCGGGTCGTGGTAGGTGTCGAAGGAGAAGTGCCAGCGCGCCCGGAACCAGCCACCGTCCACGTCGGAGATCTCCGCGTCGCGCCGGATCTTCGTGGTCATCGTGCGGCGGGCTGAGGCCCGCGCGTCACAACTGGATAACCGGGCAGGTGAGCGTTCGCGTGATGCCGTCGAGCTCCTGCATGGGCATCACGGTCCCCTTGGCAAGTCCGTCGAGGTCGTCGGCTTCCGCTCGCGCGACCACGTCGTAGGGACCCGTGACGGGATCGACGGCGACCACGCCGTCGATGCCGCTCACCTGCTGCGTCACCTGCGCCGCTTTCCCGACCTCCGTCTGGATGAGGATGTATGCGCTGACCATCAGATCCCCCTCACTTCTTGTCGTCGTCCTTGTTGGCGAGGAGTCCTTTGGCCTTCTCGACCATGTCGCCGGCGGACTCCTTGGCCTTCCCCATCGCGGGACCTGCCTTCTCAGCGACGGTACCCGCGACCTCCTTCGCCTTCTCGACGACGGGGCCCGCCTTCACGGCGACGGTACCCGCGACCTCCTTCGTCTTCTCGACGACGGGGCCTGCTTTCTCGGCGACGGTGCCCGCGACCTCCTTCGTCTTCTCGACGACGGGGCCTGCCTTCACGGCGACGGTGCCAGCGACCTCCTTCGTCTTCTCGACGAACGCAGAGAACGGCTCGCCGCTGGAACCTTTGTCGGTCGTGTCCTTCTTCTCCGTCATGACTCATACCTCCCGGTGGGGCCGGTGAAGCTTCATCGTGTCACGCTCGAGCACCCTGCCGCAAAGCGCGCAGGTCAGGCGCGTCAGAGCCGGCCGGGCTCGGGAGCCGCCGGGATCCCGGTCGGAACCGGCTCCCGCAGAGGCGTATCCAGCTCGGGGGTCCGGAGCGCGACCATCGCGGCGAGCCCACCGAGCAGGGCCAGGACCGCGGAGCCGATGAAGAGGGTCGTCGATCCGAGCCGTCCGTAGACCACGCCGCCGAGCCCCGCGCCGATGATCGGACCGATCCCGAAGCCGACCATCGCGCCGATCGAGTTGCCAGTCGAATAGAGCGACGAGGGCAGCAGCTTGCCGACGACGAGGATCGAGGTCGTGAACAGCAGCGAGAAACCGGCTCCCTCGAAGATGGCGAGCAGCGACACGATCGTGCGGCTCTCGACCAGCCCCCAGAGCAGGAACCCGATCGCGTAGACCATGCAACCGAGGGCGTACACCTTGCGGAGTCCCAGTCCGCGATGCAGGCGTGAGGAGAGCCGCATCACGCCGACCTCAGTCAATCCACCCAGCGCGGTGCCCACGCCGATCAGCAGCGGCTCCTCGATCTTCAAGCCGACGAAGTTCCAGGCGCCGTTGAAGCCGGTCCAGACGAGCAGCGTCGCGACGAGGAAGCCCCACATCCGTGGCGCCGTCCGGAAGACCGCGCCGACGGCGCCCAACCGCCCGTGCTTCGCCGGTTCCTTCGGACGGTCAGGACGCACGGCGATCGTCGTCCAGACGAGCATCAGCGCGCCGGCGGCCGCGTAGAGCGGGAGGGCGAGCGACACGCCGTAGAGGTCGAGCAGCCAGCCGAACGTGAGGCATCCCGCCGCGTAGGAGAGGCTCTCCCACCCTCGGATCCGCCCGTAGTCCGCCATCCGTTCTTCCCCGAGCTGCACGAGGGCGAGCGCGTCGATGTTCGGACCCGATGCCGCCATCGCCAGCGCGATCCCGACCGCGCCGAACGCGACCCCGACCAGCGAGTCGAGCACGGACGCCACGATCGCGAACAGGACCATCCCGACGAGCCCGAGCTGCAGCGCCCGCCGGCGGCCGATCCGCGTGTCGGCCACGTGTCCCCAGATCGGCATCGCGACGATCCGCACCGCCGCCATCGCTCCGAGCAGGAAGCCGATCTGGCTCGGGTCGAAGCCGCGGTCGGCGAAGTAGATGGACAGGAACGGGAAGAACGACGCGACGATCAGTCCGAACGTGAGGAACAGACCGAGGACGGCGGTCGCGGGCGAGATGGTCGCGGCCGTCGGTCGCCTCATCCGGCGAAGTGTAGCGAGCGGTCCCGACGGAACGACCGCGACACCTACGATAGCCACATGCCCAGGATCGCCCTGGTGGAAGGTGACATCACCGAGCAACGCGTCGACGCGATCGTGAACGCGGCGAACTCGACGCTGCTCGGCGGCGGCGGCGTGGACGGCGCGATCCACGACCGCGGCGGCCCGGCGATCCTCGAGGAGTGCAGGAGGATCCGGGCGGACGAGTGGCCGGACGGGTTGCCGACCGGGAAGGCGGTGGCGACCACGGCGGGTGCGCTCCCGGCTCGATGGGTGATCCACACCGTGGGCCCGTCTACGCGAAAGAGGAGGACCCCTCGGCACTGCTCGCGAGCTGCCATACCGAGTCGCTGCGCGTCGCCGGACGAGCTGGGCGCCGTGACGGTCGCGTTCCCGGCGATCTCCACGGGCGCCTACGGGTATCCGCTGGACGAGGCCGCTCGGGTCGCGATCGAGTCGATCAGGAGCGCAGACACCGAGGTGCGCGAGGTTCGCTTCGTGCTGTTCGGTCACCAGGCGTACGCGGCGTTCGAGCGGGCGCTGGTCGACTGAAGCGTTCGCACCACCACTGCTAGCATCCGACGGATGGCCGATCTCAGCACCGTCGAAGGCGTCCACGAGTCGCAGGCCGACATCCAGCTCGTCGACTGCCGCGAGCAGTACGAGTGGGACGCGGGGCGGATCCAGGGCGCACTGCACATCCCGCTGAACGACGTCATGGCGGGCGTGGGCACCGACGTCCTCGACCTCGCGAAACCGGTCGCCGTGATCTGCCGGAGCGGGAACCGGAGCGAGCTCGCCGCGACGATGCTGCAGGCGCGCGGTTACGACGCCACGAACGTCGAGGGCGGCATGGAGTCGTGGGCCGCGGCCGGCTACGAGTTCTCCGCCTCCGACGGGTCACCCGGCCGCGTGGCCTGATCGCCGGCGCGCCAGCGACGATAGACGGGCTCATCCTCGGCGTAGGTCGTCCCCACGGCTTCCTCGACCGACATCGCATAGAAGGCCAGCGGATACGGAGCCTCTTCGGTGAATCGTCGGGTGGCGGGAAGCTCCGGTGAGACCTGTTCCATCCAGCCGTTGACGAGGAACTCCCCGCCGATCCCCTCCGGATTGTCCATGGGCGAGTGCAACGCGAACCGGGCATCGCGCGCCACCTCCCGAACCTTCGGGCTCCTCGCCCGGAAACGGACGAGGAGAAGACCCGTCGCGATCCAGGGCTCCACGGGATGGACCCGAGGCGAACCGTCGAGTCGGAGCGTGGCCTGGAAGCACACGGTCCCGTCCAGCCGCTCGCGACCGAAGGCCGCCAACTCCGGCTCGGCGCGCTCGAACTCGGCCCACGTGGCCATCGCGGCCTACCCTAGCCATCGATGCCGGACCTGGACGCAGCGCGTCGCGAGCTGGAGGAGGCGCTTGGTGCCGGCGCGGTCCTGTCCGATCCGCTCGCCCTCCGGCTCTACGCCCGCGACGCGTCGATGGTCGAGGGATCCGCCGGGCTCGTTGTCTTCCCCGCTTCCACGAACGACGTGGTCGCGTGCGTCCGTGTCGCCGCCGCGCACGATCTGAGCGTCGTGCCGCGAGGGAGTGGGACCGGACTCGCAGGTGGGTCCACCCCGATCGGCGATGCCCTCGTCGTCGTCACGTCGAAGATGACCCGGATCCTCGAGATCCGGCCCGAGGACAGGCTGGCCTGGGTGGAGCCCGGACTCTTCAACCTCGATCTCGGGATGGCGCTCCGGGGGACCGGCTACACGTACATGCCGGACCCCTCCTCGCAGCAGGTGTCGTCGATCGGCGGCAACGTCGCGACGAACGCCGGGGGTCCGCACTGCCTCGCGTACGGCGTCACGTCCGCGCATGTCCTCGCTCTCGACGTCGTGCTCTCCGACGGGACGGTGGCGCGCGTGGGCTCCGAAGGTCCCGAGGCGGCCGGATACGACCTCCGGGGTGTCGTCGTCGGCGCGGAGGGGACGACCGGGATCGTCACCGCTGTCTGCGTTCGCCTCACACCCGAGCCCCCGGCGATCCGGACGATGTTGATGGATTTCCCGACCGTGGAGGACTGTGCGGCCACCGTCTCCGCGATCGTCGCCGGAGGCGTCGTGCCCGCGGCGCTCGAGATGATGGATCAGGGGATCGTCCGCGCGGTCGAAGCCTTCGCCCACGCCGGATACCCGACCGACGCCGCCGCCGTGCTGTTGGTGGAGGTGGACGGGATCGCGGCGCGCGTGGATGCAGAGACCCGGCTGGTCGAGGACGCCGCAGGCGCGAATGGCGTCGGTTCGATCAGAGAGGCGGTGTCCGCGGACGAACGCGCCCTTCTCTGGAAGGGCCGGAAGTCCGCGTTCGGCGCGATCGCGCAGATCGCGCCGCATTACCACCTGCACGACTGCGTGGTTCCGCGAACGAAGCTCGTCGAGGTCCTGAGCGGCGTGTACTCGATCTGCCGGCGCGAGGGCATCATCGTCACCAACGTGTTCCACGCGGGCGACGGCAACCTGCATCCGTTGCTGTCGTTCGATCGGACCGAGGACGGCGTCCTCGAACGGGTGCTTCGAGTATCCGAGGAGATCGTGCGGCTCTGCGTCGACGCCGGAGGGTCGCTGTCGGGCGAGCACGGGATCGGGCTCGAGAAGCGCGACTTCATGCCGCTCGTGTTCACCGAGGACGACCTCGCCGCCCAGGCGTGCATCCGGAGCGCGTTCGATCCCGCTGGTCGGATGAACCCGCAGAAGGTGCTGCCGGACGGCGCGCGCTGCGGGGATTTCGCCGTGGCCGCGGCGGGCACCGACACGGCCGGGGTCGGTGAGGCGGCCGGGATCGGCGACGCCATCCCGGAGGGCACGTGGATCTGATCGAGGCGAGCTCGAAGGCGGAGGTTCGCGAGGCGCTCCGCGAAGCGAGCCGACGCGGGACGCGAGTCTCGTTGATCGGTGGCCGGACGCACGCCGACAAGGGCCAGCCGTGCGAGGTCGACACGGAGCTCGCGATGTCTGGCCTCGATCGGGTGATCGCGTACGACCCCGCGGAGATGCTGGCCGTCGTCGAAGCCGGGATGCGGATCGGCGACCTCCGGCGTGTCCTCGCCGAGGGCGGACAGGAGTGGCCGGCCGATGCCTCGGACGAGGCGACCGTGGGCGGGACGATCGCGACGGGCTCCTCCTCGCCTCGGCGCCTCCGGATGGGTCCGCTCCGAGACACCGTGGTGGAGATGGAGCTCGTGACCGGCGACGGCCGGCTCGTGCGCAGCGGCGCCCGGACGATGAAGAGCGTCGCCGGCTACGACGTCCACCGACTGGCGACGGGCTCCCTTGGAACGCTCGGCGCGATCGTCCAGGTTGCGATCAAGGTTCGGCCGCTCCCCGAGGCGCGGCGGGTCGTGGTCGCCCCCGAGGGCGGTCTGGAGGCCGGGCGAAGGATCCTGGAGGCCGTTCCTCTCCCATCTGCGGTGGTGGCGACGCCGGCGCACGTTGAGATCGCCCTCGAAGGGTGGCCGGAGGAGATCGAGGAGCAAACGGCGGACGCTCGCCGTGCGGTCGAAGACGTGGAGGTCGGAGAAGACGCTGGTGTCGAAGGTTCCGAAGCGATCACGGCGCCGGTCGTGGTCGAGGTGGCCGTCCCACCCTCGAAGCTCGAGGTCGTGCTCGACGGGGAGTCCGACTGGCGCGCCTTGATGGGCGTCGGGATCGCCTGGGTGGGTCTGGCCGACGACGAGCGGCTCACCGCGCTCCGCGCGCGCGTCGCCGAGGCCGGTGGCATCGCACCCGTGATCCGCGGTCCCGGCGGCCTCGGCGAGGCGCCGGTCCCCGCGCTCGAGGTCCACCGGCGACTCAAGGCCTCGTTCGACCCGGCGGGGATCCTCGCCCCCGGCCGCTTCTGGGGCGGCCTCGTAGTTGAGGAGACGAACCTGCCGGGGCCGCAGGGCGCGGAGGCGCTTCCCCCGCTTCCTTCAGCGTCTCGAGCTTCTTGCAGAACGCGAAGCGGACGAGATGCGAGCCGAGCTCGGGACGAGCGAAGAACGACGAGCCGGGCACGACCGCCACGCCGACGTCTTCGACCATGTGCCGCGCGAACCGCACGTCGTCGGGGAAGCCGAAGCTCGAGATGTCCGCCATCACGTAGTACGCGCCCGCGGGCGGCTCGACGCCGAAGCCGGTTTCTCGAAGCGTCTCGATCCAGAGGTCCCGGCGTTCCCTGTACTCGTCGGCGGTCCGCCGGTAGTACTCCTCCGGCAGACCGAGGGCGGTCTCGCCGGCCTCCTGCAGTGGTGCCGGCGCCGCGACCGTCAGGAAGTCGTGGACCGACCGGATACCTCGGGAGAGCGGCGCCGGCGCCACCACCCATCCCGACGCGCCAGCCGGTCACCGCGTAGGTCTTCGACAGCGCGCTGATCGTGACCGTTCGGTCCTCGAGCCCCGGCACCGCGCCGGGCGGCACGTGGACGGCGCCGTCGTAGAGGATGTGCTCGTAGATCTCGTCGGTGAACACGATCGTGCCCCACTTCTGGCAGAGCCCCGCGATCACGTCGAGCTCCTCGCGGGAGAAGACCTTCCCCGTCGGGTTGTTCGGCGTGTTGATCACGATCCCGCGCGTGCGCTCGTTGAACGCGGCCGCGAGCTGCTCTTCATCGAACGTCCAGTCCGGCGCGTGCAGCGTCACCATCCGCGGAACCGCGCCGGAGATGATCGTGTCCGGTCCGTAGTTCTCGTAGAACGGCTCGAAGACGACGACCTCGTCTCCGGGGTCGAGCACGCCGAGCATCGCGGCGATCATGGCCTCGGTCGAGCCGCACGTGACCGTGATGTCCCGGCCGGCTTCGACCCAGGTCATCCCGTAGCGGTCTCGATAGTTGCGAGCGAGCGCCTCGCGGAACCCCTCGGCGCCCCACGTGATCGGGTACTGGTTGACGTCGTCGGCGATCGCCTTCCGCGCCGCTTCCTTGACCTCCTCGGGCGCGGCGAAGTCGGGGAACCCCTGCGAGAGGTTGATCGCGTCATGCTCCATCGCGAGCCGCGTCATCTCGCGGATCACGGACTCCGTGAACGAGACGGCCTTCTGCGAGGGACGGATCCGATCCGACATCGGGCTCGGAGCGTACACGCGCGCAGCGAGGTGGCCTCGCGGTGACTCAGTTGCCGGCTGCGATCCGATACACCTCGCCGCTGAGCGACATCGCGTACAGCTCGCCGTCCGCATCCTCTCCGAACGAGCTGAGGTTCGGGACCTCGGGACCGAGCGCACGATGCCCGACCACCTTTCCTCCCTCGACGCGGAGGGCCTCGAGCCGACCGAGACACAGGTCCCCGAAGAGGTACGCGCCGTCGAGCCCGGCGATCTGCGCCCCCCGGTAGACGTAGCCGCCGATGACCGTGCAGCCGCCGACGTCGTGGGAGTACTCGAAGACAGGGCGTGACGACGTCGGCTGGCGGATCACCTCCTTCGTAGCGAATGGTCCCCCTCCATCCGGTTCCAGCCGTAGTTCTCGCCTCCGGAGGAGCCGGACGGCTGGAAGTCCACCTCTTCCCACGCGCTCTGACCGACATCGCCGATCCACAGGTCGCCGGTCTCGCGGTCGAAGGAATAGCGCCACGGATTCCGCAGCCCGTACGCCCAGATCTCCGGGCGCGCCCCGGAGCGATCGATGAACGGGTTGTCCGACGGGATCCCGTAGGGGCGACCGTCCACGGGTCGAGGATCGATACGAAGCATCTTGCCCAGCAACGTGGACACGGACTGGCCGTTCCCTTGGGGATCGCCGCCGCTCCCTCCGTCCCCGAGCCCGATGTAGAGATACCCGTCGGGACCGAACGCGAGGTTGCCTCCGTTGTGGTTCGTGTAGGGCTGGCCGACGACCAGCACGTCGCGGCGGGTCGCGAGGTCTGCCCGCGCTCCCCGCATGGCGTACTCCGTGACGTGCGTGTCGCCCGTTCGTGTCGGTGTAGTTGACGTACAGGTATCGCCCGCTCGGTGCGAAGGCGAGCCCGAGGAGTCCTTGCTCGCCGCCGAGGGAGACCTGTCCGGTGAGATCCAGCACCGGGACCGGATCGACGGCGCCGCCGCGGATCACCACGACCCGCCCCGGCTTCTCGGCGACGTAGAGCCCGGCGTCGTCGGCACGAACTGCCATGGCGAGCGGCTGCTCGAGCGTCGCCACCTGGACGAGACGGATCCGCACGTCGGCCAGTGTGGGCCCCGGGGATGACGCGCCTGCAGTCGGAGATGGAGTGCTCGCGGATGGGCTCGTCGTTTCCGACGGCCTGGGTGTGCCCTGGCACGCGGAGGACACGACGGCGGTCGCCGCGATCGCGACTGCACATCGCCTGACCCCGCTCCGATCGATCACCTCACGATGGTACGAACCTGGATTCTGGCGAACCCTGACAGATCGATGCAGGTAAGCCTGTGCGCTACGCGGCAGCAGGCGGTCCGAACCAGGTGGTGAGCGCGTCCGGGAGCCCGCGCCCGGTGAGGTCCTCTCCCACCCAGGCCACATGTCCGTCGGGACGGATCACAACGGCGGTGGGAGCGGTGACTGCTCCGAGTGCCGGAAGCTCCCACGTACCGTCGTAGGTGGCGTCGAGCAGCTGAACGCGATCAGCCCATGGAGTGATGTCGAAGGCACCGGGATCGCCGAGGTTGAGGAGTACCGGCCGGGCATCGTGCAGGAGGGTGAAGACCCGCACCGGGCCGTTGGCGGTGACGAGGTCGAGATCGGGCATGCGTCGACCGAGCAGCGGATGTCCCTCGCCCAGGTCGTAGTGGATGTCCAGACCGGACATCCTCGCGGCGAATCGCGTCCGCGGCTCGTCCATGCTCAGCAACTCGGACACGATGTCGCGCGCGGCCTCGATGCGATCGTCGGGGCGCATGAGCGCGACCTGCGCCATCGTGTCACGCAGGACGCGGGCGGCGACCGGGTGGCGCTCGGCATGGTAGGTGTCCAGCAGGCTGTCCGGCGCTGTTTGGTGGACCACCTGGGCCAGCTTCCATCCCAGGTTCACCGCATCCTGCACACCGATGTTGAGGCCTTGTCCACCGACCGGGGAATGCACGTGCGCCGCGTCTCCAGCCAATAGGACCCGACCCTCGCGGTACGCCGCGGCCTGCCGAGTCGTGTCGGTGAACCTGGTGATCCAGGTGAGACTGTGGATCCCGTAGTCGGTCCCGTAGACGGCGATGAGGCCCTCGCTGAGATCCCGCAGGGTGGGCTCGCTCGTGCCGACCTCGGACTCGGTCAGCATGACCCCGACCGTTCCCCCCTTCTCGTAGACCACCTCGCCATCCTTGATCTCGTACTCGACCTTGCCCAGGGCATGCATGCCCGAGGGAGTGCGGCGGATGCCCAATTCCGGCTCCTCGGCCATCTCGACCTCGGCGAGCAGGCTGCTCGTCGTCGCATCCCAGCCGGGGAACTCGATGCCGGCCGATTTACGGACCAGACTGCGCCCTCCATCGCACCCGACGAGAAATCGCGCCCGTACGCGTCGGCCGTCGGACAGCGTGACGTCCACGCCGGTTTCGTCCTGCGCGAAACCGGTCACCTCGGTGCCGTAGCGGATCGGCACCTTCAGCTCGCCGACCCAGCCGGAGAGGATGCGCTCGATGTGCTTCTGCCACAGCCCGAGCCCGTACGGGTGGCGGGTAGGGAAATCGCTGATGTCGAACTTGGTACCGCCGAACCCCGCGACCTGGGCCTTCTGCCCTTCGGCAAGGAACCGATCGGCGATCCCGCGCTGATCGAGGACCTCGATGGTGCGCGAGTGCAGGCCACCTGCCCGCGAGCCCGGGAGATCCTGGCTGGGGCGCCGCTCGATGACGACCGCCTCCACGCCCGCCAGCGCCAGCTCGCCCGCCAGCATCAGCCCCGTTGGACCGCCGCCGGCGATCACCACCGCGTGCTCGGTCATCGCCGCGCCCCAGCCGGGATCATGCCTATCGCCAACAGCGCACCACATCCCTTCGGCCGCTGCGGCGATCGTGTCGGACTGCGCGGGCGACCACTCGAGAACGCCCGTGTTCCCATCGGCTCTAGCGCCCGGTCAGCGAGAAGTGCATGTTCCCGTTCCTGGGGTTTCATGCGTGTCCCCGCGTGTCTCTCGGTGCATCGTCGCAGGTAGAAGGGACTCAGGGATACGACGGGACACCGATGGGCGAGACTTCATTTTAGCAGCGTCTTAGCAGCCGTTTTGCAGCGGGCGTCACGCGCCGAGGTCCCGGATCGCCCGGAGCAGCCGCAGCCGGACGACCTCGTCGGTGTCGGCCGGATCGCACAGGCACGTTCCGTCGAAGTCGAGGTTCGGGTCGGGGCACGCGATCCCGATATGGGTATAGCCGCAGTCTCGACACCGTTCACACGTCGGGCACTGGCGGAGAACGTCGATTTCTAGACTCTCGTTCTCCTTCACTCGATCCATGACCACTTGGTCCATGACACCCACCTCCGCGAATGGTCTACATGCATCGTGGACACATCGCATCGCGGCGATAGGGCCGAAAGGCCCTCGAAGGTCATGCCGTTCCGAGCCCGGAGGCGGGTCGCGCTGTGAGCGCCCGAAGGATCTCGGTGCGGCGGTCCGAGGGACCCTAGAGGATGCGGCGCAGCTCGGCGAGCGCCGCGGGGCCGAGCGCCGCCAGGTGTGAGCGGATGTCGGCGTCCTCGTCGTCGTATCTCGCAGGCTTCAATCGCGGACGAGCTTCAGGAGGTAACGGCGTCCGGAGAGAGCGAGCCGCGGCCACCGTCCGGGCAGCAGTCGTCGATTCCGGCGAACGGTACGCCCTGGTCCCGCACGAAACCCTCGAACCGATGTGGCGCGGCCAGCAGGGCCTCGTGTCCCGCGTTGGCGAGTCCTCTGGGCAACGCGACGAACGGCTGCTCGTCGCCCCTCGTATCCAGCGTCAGGATCAGAACTTTCACCGGTCGCCTCGCTCATCGTGGTAGCGGACCATCAGCTCCCAGTACCAGAGCAGCAACGCCATCAGCGTCGCCATGGACATTGCGGCCGGTGCGGCACGGCGCTTGCGGGCGGCGATCATCGCGGCAACGCCCGCCACGGACGCGCCCACATTGACGGCCATCGCGGCGTCCATCGGCCGGTCCTCGATCCACTGCTCCTCGCCGAGCACCGCCCTGGTCGCCCACGCCCGCTCGTGCGCGGGCTTGCCGAACACAATCGGGTTCACCGCCATCCAGACGCCCACCAGCGCCGCGTCCCGCCAGCTGCGACGCCACACCGGCACCAACACGAGCGGCGCGCTGGCCCACCTGGTCCACGCGCTCCACGGGTTGCAGTGCCGGGCGAACACTGCCCGTTTCACCTGCCGCCACCCCGCCATGTCCTCGTGGTGCCGGGCAGGGGTTCGTTGAACTTGGGTCATGCTGCCTTCCTGGCGTCGTAGACCCAGTTGAACGGTTGGGCAGTCTGGTTGCGGTGCTCGATGAAGGCGAGCATTCTAGCGACGAGGTCGTCGCGTGAGTCGAACTCGCCGCGTCGTCTGCTCGACTGACCAGCCAGCGCGCTTTCCGAATCTTCCTTGAGCGTCTTCGGGAGCATCGCCACGGGGAGGAGCCTAGCGAACCACATTTACATCCGCAGCCGAGGTGGGAGTACCGTTGCCACGGAGGGCCGGGAAGACTGGTCGGCGGGACCGGCGGCACACGCCCCCACCGGTTTCCAACCTAGCGGCGGTTGGAGGTCCGTTCCATGTCCCGACTCTCGCTCGCAGGTCTCGCTCAGGTTGGCGTGTCGACACGGGTGGACGACGCTGCCCCGCTTAGCACCGAAGTGCTAATCGTGGTCGCCGCGATCGCGACGATGATCTGGCTCTCCGTTCGAATGGTCGCGTGGTTCGACTTCAGGTTCGCTTCCTGGGAGCTCTTCCGCGAGATCCGCCGGGAACTCAGGAAGCACTCGCCCAGGTCCAGCTAGTACGCGCGGCCTCAAGCTCCCGGTACCGCGCGCCGACGCTCACCCCGGAGCGCCGCTCTGCCTAGGGCTCGACCGACCAGCCGGGGCAGCACCGAGTCGAGTCGTGCCCGGCCAGCGAGGATCCCGATCGGCTTCCCGACGACCAGACCCAGGAACACGCCGAGCCCGACGGGGCTCGTGACGGTCTCCGCGATGACGGCTCCGTCGATCGCCACTCCCGCGTTGGCGAGGGCGAAACGTCGGCACGACGAATCGGCTCGTCCACGGGTGCAGCGCGGCCTCGGCTCGGTCGAGGGGGGCGATCGCGTCCCTCGCCTGGTCGGCGACGGCGTTCCAGTGCGCCCCACCCTCCTCGCCCGGGAGCCGGATCGCCTCGTCCGCGTGCCGCCGGGCCGACGCGAGCGACGGCGCGCGAGAAGGCACGCTCGGCATGAGCAAGCCGATGACGACCCCGGCGATCGTCGGATGGATGCCCGCCTCGTACAGCGCGATCCACAGCGCGACCCCGAGGACGACGTACGGGGCGAACCGCAGCCCGGGCACGAACCGCACGAGTGCCATCGCGCCCACGATCAGCCCGGCGGCGAGCAACCATCCGACCTCGATTCCCCCCGAGTAGAACACCGCGATCAGCACGACGGCCCCGATGTCATCGACGATCGCGAGGGTCAGCAGGAACGAGCGCACGGAGACCGGGGCTCGCGATGCCACGATCGTCAGGACACCGAGCGCGAACGCGATGTCGGTGGCCACCGGGATGCCCCAACCTCCCGCCGTAGGCCCGCCCGCGTTCAGCGCGAGGTAGATCGCCGCGGGCACGACCATGCCTCCCACCGCGGCGATCGCTGGCAGCGCCAGCTTCCTCGGCTCCCGAAGCTCACCGACGGTGATCTCGCGCTTGATCTCGAGCCCGACGACGAGGAAGAACAGCGTCATCAGGCCCTCGTTGACCCAGTGCTGAAGGTCGTGCTCGATCGAGAGTCTGCCGATGTCGAGGGTCGCGATTGTTCCCCAGAGCCGTTCGTACGAAGCCGCGAAGGGCGAGTTCACCCATAGCAGCGCCACCAGCGCGGCGGCGAAAAGCAGGATGCTCGACGCCTCTTCCGTACTGAGGAAGTCGAGGAGCCGCGAGGTACGGGTACGCAAGGTCAGCATCCTTTGCCGACCAGGCTTCCCGGCGCACCTCTCGTCTTCGAACGTCAGCATAGCGGCACAGCCGGGCGGTGGTGGTCAAGGACGCGAGGAGCCGGGTCCGGCTCGGCCGAGGAGATGCGAGCCGGACCCCGGTAGGGCGGCGGGCCTATGGACGCGGTACGCGAAGGAGAACGGACTCGCGATCTCTTTCCACGGCTTGCGCCACTCGAACACAATCGCTTTGCTGACGAGCGGCTGCGACGTGAAACGGCTGCGGCTCGCCTCGGTCATAGCTCGGCGCTGTTGCTGCGGATCTGACGCCCACTACGTCCCCTCGGCCGACCGCGAGGCGGCCGATCGGCTCGGCTCCGCGCTGGCGTTCTAGCAATCCGTTTAGCAGCGGGCACTTCGCACACCTAACACCGCAGGTCGGATGCCGTATCAGCGTCCCGTGAGCGAGAAGTGCATGTAGTCCTTCAGCGTGTGCCAGTGTCCGCCCCACTCCCAGCCGATGCGGGCGAAGGACCGGACCACGACGTCACCGTCGTGGATCATGCCTTTCCGTTGGAGCGACCGGTTCTTGAACGGGACCGCGATGTGCCGGAGCACCGTCCCGTCGCCTCGGACGTACGGGTTCTGGAGGGGGTTGATGTCGATCGCCCATCCGTATGAGTGCTGGGAGAGCGAGGTGCTGTCGGTCGCGGGCCGGCAGTTGAAGGACGCCGACACGCTCCACCTCTGCATGTTCCAGTAGTCCTCGGGCCTCCTCGGACGATCCTTCGCGGCGAGCTTGATCGCCTGGATGGGGAACCTCGCACGGAAGAGCCGTTCGAAGACCCACAGCACGTCCGAGGCCACGCGCTTGTGGAGGACGAACGGGCCGGTCCGCACTTCTCCGTCGAAGTTCCAGTAGCTGACCCGGACGAGGCGGAGATCCTCGAGGGGGACGGGGCACCCCGGTGTCCAGTTCCGGCCGATCAGGACCTCCCGGAGCTCCGGACCGATCCGAGAGACCCCACCTTCGAACACGCGATCCACGGTCGGAACAGGTGAGGCGGGCATGTTCATCGCGGGGTTCGTCGGCGCCGAACTCGGAGTGCCCTGCGCAGCCGTGTCGGGCTCAGCCGGAGCACTGCCACAGCCGGCCAGCGCCACGACGAGGCACACGGAGACAGTCACGAACCGAGGCATACCTCCATCCTCCCATCCGGATCGGGCTCGGAACCTGTATACGTGGTGGCAACGGGGCGGACGAGGAGCGGGACGACGGGCACACAGCTGGCGCGGGTCGTGATCGAGCATGTGTCGCCCGCGGTCGACGGCGGGCTCTTCCCGTCGAAGACCTCGGTCGGAGACGTCGTGCCCATCGAAGCCGACGTGTTCACCGACGGCCACGACCTGCCGGCTGCGCGTGCGATCGTCCGCCACGAGGAGACCGACCTGGGCGAGGTGCCGATGGTTCCCCTCGGGAACGATCGCTGGCGGGCCGAGATGCCCATCAAGGAGCAGGGGACGTATCGGTTCCGCGTGGAGGGCTGGATCGACTCGTGGGCGACGTGGCGCTCCGATCTCGAGAAGCGTCTGGCGGCCGGCCAGGACGTGGCCGTGGAGCTGAAGGAGGGGGCGGCGCTCGTCGGCGGCGCCGCCCGGCGCGCACGCGCCGCCGGCGCCCCCGACGACGCGGACGCGCTGAAGCGGGCGGCCGCCCAGCTCCGCCAGGCCGGCCCCGACGCGGGAGCGCTCGCCACCTCACCGGAGCTCGACACCCTGATGGGCTCGCACCCCGATCGGCGCCGTGGCGCGGTCGCCTCGGGCGAGTTCGAGATGGACGCCGCACGCGAACGGGCGCGCCACGGCGCCTGGTATGAGCTCTTCCCGCGCTCGGCCTCACCCGACCCCGAGCGGCACGGGACGCTCCGCGACGTCGCGGCCCTCGTGCCGGACATCGCGGACCTCGGCTTCGACGTCTTGTACCTCCCGCCGATCCATCCGATCGGCCGGACCAGCCGCAAGGGCGCGAACAACGCCACGACCGCCGGTCCGGATGACCTCGGGAGTCCGTGGGCGATCGGATCGAAGGAAGGCGGTCACACCGCGATCCATCCCGAGCTCGGGACCTTCGACGACCTCCAACACCTGATCGCGGAGCTGAAGCGCCAGGACATGGAGCTCGCCCTCGACCTCGCCTTCCAGTGCGCGCCCGATCATCCCTGGGTGCAAGAGCACCCCGAGTGGTTCCGGCACCGTGCCGACGGCTCGATCCGCTTCGCCGAGAACCCGCCGAAGAAGTACGAGGACATCTACCCTTTCGACTTCGAGACGAAGGACCGCGAAGGCCTCTGGAACGCCTTGCGCGACGTGGTCCTGTTCTGGATCGAGGAAGGGGTGCCGATCTTCCGCGTGGACAACCCTCATACGAAGCCGTTCTCCTTCTGGGAGTGGTTGCTCGCGGACGTGAGGAAGAACCACCCCGACGTCTTGTTCCTCTCGGAGGCCTTCACCAGGCCCCGCGTGATGGAACGCCTCGCCAAGATCGGGTTCGACCAGTCCTACACGTACTTCACGTGGCGGCGCACGAAAGACGAGCTGACCGAATACCTGACCGAGCTCACACAGACACCCGTGCGCGACTTCCTGCGGCCCAACCTGTGGCCCAACACGCCCGACATCCTGACCGACCAGCTCCAGGAAGGGGGACCCGCGGCCTTCCGCCTGCGGTTCCTCCTGGCGGCGACGCTCGGCGCGAACTACGGGATCTACGGTCCGGCGTTCGAACACATGGAACGGACGCCGAGGGAGCGCGGCTCCGAGGAGTATCGCGACTCCGAGAAGTACCAGCGGCGGTTCCGGAAGGCGGCGGACACCGGCATGCGGGAGCTGATCGCCCGCGTCAACCTGATCCGCCGTGAGCACGCCGCGCTCCAGCACGACCGCACGCTTCGATTCCATCCGATGGAGAACGAGCAGATGATCGCGTACAGCAAGACACGTCCCGACGGGAGCGACCCGGTCGTCGTGATCGTCAACCTCGATCCGGAGCATCCGCAGTCGGGCTGGGTCGACCTCCGCATGCCGGAGCTCGGGATGGCTTGGGATGCACCCTTCATCGCTCGTGACCTGCTCGCCGGCGAGTCCTTCGCCTGGACCGGGGCACGCAACTTCGTCGAACTGCACCCCGGGCATCAGCCTGCCCACGTGTTCGCGATCGAACCCGGCGGGAGGCCCGCTCCGTGACGGCACGTGCCCGGCCCCGCGCCGAGACGACACCCGTCGAGTCGCCGCAACCCCTGAGCGTGGCGACGCTCGGCGCGCCCGCCTCGCGCTGGTACCAGGACGCCGTGATCTACGAGCTCCACGTGCGGGCGTACCAGGACAGCAATGCCGACGGCGTCGGCGACCTCGCCGGCCTCGTGAAACGACTGGATCACATCCGAGACCTGGGAGCGACGGCGGTCTGGCTGCTCCCGTTCTACCCGTCACCCCTCCGCGACGACGGCTACGACATCGCGGCGTACAAGGCGATCCATCCCGCCTACGGAACGATGCGCGATTTCCGTACCTTGCTGCGCGAAGCCCACCGGCGGGAACTCCGGGTGATCACCGAGGTGGTGATGAACCACACGTCGGAGGAACACCCGTGGTTCCAACGGGCCCGCAACGCCAAACCCGGCTCCTGGCAGCGGAACTTCTACGTCTGGGCCGACACGCCGGACGGCTATCCCGAGGCTCGGGTCATCTTCGGCGACTTCGAGTCCTCGAACTGGGCGTGGGATGCCGTCGCCGGGCAGTACTACTGGCACCGCTTCTACTCCCACCAGCCGGACCTCAACTTCGACGAGCCGCGGGTTCGGGCCGCGATGTTCGACGTCGTCGACTTCTGGCTGGGACTCGGGGTGGATGGCCTTCGCCTCGACGCCATCCCGTACCTGTTCGAACGCGAGGGAACGAACTGCGAGAACCTGCCGGAGACGCTCGAGTTCCTGACCGACCTGCGTCATCACGTCGATGCGAAGTACGAGGCTCGGATGCTCCTGGCCGAAGCCAACCAGTGGCCGGAGGACGCCGTGGCCTACTTCGGGAACGGCGACCGGTGCCACATGGCGTTCCACTTCCCGTTGATGCCGCGGATGTTCATGGCGAACCGGATGGAGGATCGATTCCCGCTCATCGACATCTTGAATCAGACGCCCCCGATCCCCGAGAGCGGACAATGGGCAACGTTCCTGCGCAATCACGACGAGCTGACGCTCGAGATGGTGACGGACGAAGAGCGCGACTACATGTACCGGGTGTACGCCGAGGACCCGCAGGCGCGCGTGAACCTCGGGATCAGGCGCCGGCTCGCGCCGCTCCTCGGCAACGACCGCCGACGGATCGAGCTGATGAACGCCCTCTTGTTCTCCCTTCCCGGCACGCCGGTCATCTACTACGGCGACGAGATCGGCATGGGCGACAACATCTACCTGGGCGATCGAAACGGGGTGCGGACGCCGATGCAGTGGAACCAGGACCGGAACGCCGGCTTCTCGGCGGCGAACCCACAACGTCTGTACCTGCCCCTCGTCGCGGACCCGGAGCATCACCCTTCGGCCGTGAACGTCGAGGCCCAGCAGAACAATCCGTCGTCGCTCCTGTGGTGGATGCGGCGCTTGATCGGAGCGGCCCGCCGATCCCCGTCCCTCTCACGCGGCGACATCGAGTTCCTCTATCCCGAGAACCGCAAGGTGGTGGCCTTCCTGCGCACGCTCGGTGACGACCGCACCCTCGTGGTCGCCAACCTCTCGCGGAGCGCGCAGTTCGTGGAGCTGGATCTCTCGCGCTTCGACGGACAGGTGCCGGTCGAGCTGTTCGGTCCCACCCAGTTCCCCCGGATCGGCCAGTTCCCGTACTTCATCACCCTGGGGCCGTACGGATACTTCTGGTTCCGCCTCCAGGCCGACGAGCGTGAAGAGGAGATCGCGACCTCGCCCGTCCCCACACTCAGGTCCGCGGGCTCGTGGGACACGGCGCTGGAGGGGTCGGCACGGATCGACCTCGAGCGATCATTGCCCCGGTTCCTCGTCCGGCAGCGCTGGTTCGGCGCCAAGGGCAGGAAGATCTCCACCGTGACGATCGCGGACACGATCCGCGTCCAGGGCGCCGAGCGAGACGGCCTCCGCGGCGTGATCACCCTCGTCGACGTGACGTTCACGGAAGGCGAACCCGCCACGTATGCGATCCCGCTTGCGGGGAGGCGAGACGGCGACGACATCGGCCCCGAGTTCATCGTGGCGAGGGTCGAAACCCCCGACGGCCCCTGGTTCCTCGTGGACGGCCTCCGGGATACGACGCTGGCCGTCGCGCTCCTCGAGATGATCGAACGCAGGCGCGTGGCGCGCGGCCAGCGACGACGGCTCGTCGGCACCCGCGCCGAAGGGTTCGCGCGGCTCCGCGGCCAGGGATCGCTCGAGCCGCAGTTCAGCTGGGGCGATCAGAGCAACACGTCGGTGACCTTCGGCGACAAGCTCATCCTGAAGCTGTTCCGTCGCCTCGAAGAGGGCATCAACCCGGAGCTCGAGGTGGGCCGATTCCTCACCGATCGCACCGTGTTCCGGCACGCCGCTCCCACCGCCGGGGCGATCGAGCTCCCCGACGGCGGAGGCGGATCGACGGTCGCGATCTTCCAGGGGTACGTGCAGAACGAAGGCGACGCGTGGTCGTACTCGCTCGACGCGATCCAGGAGTCGTTCGAGCGAGCGCTGGCCCAGCGGGCCCATCAGCCGATCCCTCGAGTGGAGCGCTCGGTGATGGACATGGTCGGCGAGCTCCCGTCGCTCCTGACCTACGACCTGATCGGGCCTTTCCTCGGCTCGGCCTGGCTCCTCGGCCGCCGGACTGCCCAGCTCCACCTCGCTCTGGGCTCTCGCCCGGATGACTCCGTGTTCGCACCCGAGCCGATCACGCGTATGTACCAGCGCTCGCTGTACCAAGCGATGCGGTCGCAGGCGGTGACCACGCTCCGTCGCCTCGGCGTGCACGAGGTCGGGCCCGAGGTCGAGGAGCTGCTCGCGCGACAGGACGAGCTCTTCGCCCGGTACGCGATCGTCACCGGCGAGCGGATCAGCGGGCAGCGGATCCGCGTCCACGGCGACTACCACCTCGGCCAGGTCCTGTGGACCGGCCGCGACTTCATCATCATCGACTTCGAGGGCGAGCCGGCCAGACCGCTCAGCGAACGGAGGATCAAGCGCTCCCCCCTCCGAGACGTCGCGGGCATGCTCCGATCGTTCGACTACGCGACCCGAACCGCGATGCGGTCGCCGTGGGTCGAGGATCTCTCGCTCGAGGAGAAGACCTCGCTGGCCAACTGGGCACAATCCTGGAGCCACTGGGTCTCGGCCACGTTCCTGGATCACTACTTCGAGGTCGTGGGCGACAGCCCGCTCCTGCCGGAGACGGAGGAGGAGACACGTCGGATGCTGCATGCGCTGCTGCTCGACAAGGCCGTCTACGAGATCGGCTACGAGCTCGACAACCGCCCCGACTGGCTCCCCGTGCCGGTGCGCGGTCTGCTCGACCTGCTCGACGAGGGCCCGTGAGCGACGACCTGCGAGCGCTTCGAGAGCTTGCCCGCCTCTACGGTGTGCAGGAGAGCTACAAGAACGTCTTCGGCAAGCGGGTCGCGGCGGGTGTCGACGCCACGATCGCCGTGCTCCGGGCGATGGGGGCGCCGGTCGCGTCGCTGGCCGACGCGACCGGCGCCCTGCGCGCGCGCACGGAGACGCTCGCGCAGCGCCCGCTCGAGCCGGTGGTCGTCGCATGGGACGGTCGGCTGTCCCGTGTCGAGGTGCGCGTGCCCACCTCGCATGCAGACGAACCGATGCGGTACGCACTCACCCGGGAAGGCGACGAGCCGGAGCGATGGGAGACCGGGACGCCGGTCGTCGACGGTCCGGCGGAGGCCGGGTTCGCCCCTGCGCGCCTGAGGATCGGCACCCGGCTTCCGTCGGGGAGACACGATCTGTGGGTCGACGTCGCGGAGGGCCCCGTTCGCGCCCTCGTGCTCTCGGCGCCCCGGAAGTGCCCGCAGCCCGACGGACGGTGGTGGGGGGTGTTCGCGCCGCTGTACGCCCTCCGTGCCGAGGACGACTGGGGGGTCGGGAGCTTCTCCGAGCTCGCGACGTTCCGGGGATGGGTCGAGCGTCTCGGCGGGTCCGTGGCCGCGACGCTCCCGCTGTTCGCGCAGTTCCTCGACGAGCCGATGGTCGAGCCGAGTCCCTACTCGCCGGCGAGCCGTCTCTTCTGGAACGAGACCTACATCGACCTCACCCGCGTTCCCGGTCTCGACGGATGCGAGGAAGCTCGCGAGGCACTCGACGATCCCTCGTTCGGCGAGCAGCTCGCCCGGCTCCGGAAGAACGAGCTCTCCGACCATCCGGCTGTCGCCGCGGCGAAGCGGCGTGTCCTCGACCCCGTGGCCCAGCAGGTGTTCCGCGGCACGCTCCCGGCCGGGCTGGAAGCGTTCGCGGCCGATCCTCGGGCCGCGGACTACGCGCGGTTCCGCGCGGAGGTGGAGCGACGCGGCGCGTGGTGGGGCGCATGGCCGCGGCAGGAACGAGAGGGCTCGCTCTCCGGGTCGGCGCTCGACGACGACCGGGCGCGCTACCACCTCTTCGTCCAGTGGGTGGCGACCCAGCAGCTGTCGGAGGCCGCCGACCGCTCGGGCTCGACCGGCGGGCTGATGCTCGATCTCCCGATCGGGGTGAACGGCGCCGGCTACGACGTCTGGCGCGAACGGGACTCGTTCGCGTCCGACGTCGCCGCCGGCGCCGCGCCGGACGCCTTCTGGTCCCAGGGGCAGGACTGGGGGGCTCCCCCGCCCGACCCGCACGGCGCGCGCGAGGCGGGCTATCGCTACCACGACGAGGTGTTCCGGACGCTGTTCCGATACGCGGCGGTCGCTCGGATCGATCACGTGATCGGACTGCATCGCCTCTACTGGGTCCCACGCGGCGCCTCGGCCAAGGACGGCGTCTATGTCCGGTACCGAGCGCAGGAGTGGTACGCGCTCATCTCGATCGCCGCGAACGAGGCCGGAGCCGTCGTCGTGGGCGAGGACCTCGGGACCGTGCCGGGCTACGTCCGCCCGGCGATGAAGGCGCACGGGCTCCTGCGTACCTACGTCGCCCAGCGGGAAGCCGGGAACGCCGGTCTCCCCGAGCCCCCGGCCGAGTCCGTCGCCGCGTTGAACACCCACGACATGCCGACCTGGGCCGGATTCTGGCGCGGGACCGACGTCCCGCTTCGCGAGGAGCTCGGCCTGATCGATCACACCCAGGCGGAGTCGATCCTCGAGGCGCGACGCGGGCTGCGCGGAGCGCTGCCCGCGTCGCTCCCGGGGCTCCCCGCGGACCCCGACGGCGAGGACCCTCGCGCGTCGCTCGAGGCGTCGCTCGAGCGCCTGGCCGCCAGCCGTGCCGCGATCGTGATGGCCTCGCTCGGCGACCTGCTGCTCGAGGCGGACCCGCAGAACGTGCCCGGCACCGGACCCGAACGCATGAACTGGCGTCGCCGATACCCGTGGATCCTCGATGAGATCGAGCGCCGCTCCGACATCGCGGCGACACTCGAACGGATCCGCCGGGCCCGGCAGCTCGGGGGGTCCGGAGGGACCGAGCAGCCGTGACCAAGGTCACCGCCGATGACCTGACCGCGGACGACCTCTACCTGTTCGCGGAGGGGACACATGGCCAGCTCGCCGCGAAGCTGGGCGCCCATGTTCGGGCCGACGGCACGTCGTTCGCCGTCTGGGCTCCGAACGCCGAGCGTGTCTCGGTGATCGGGGACTTCAACGGATGGAACGCGGAGTCGCATCCGCTCGAGCCTGTCCGGTCTTCCGGCATCTGGTCGACCCACGTCGAGGGGGCACTTGCAGGCCAGACCTACAAGTTCCACATCCGCTCACGTCACGCCGGGTACCGGGTGAACAAGGCCGACCCGTTCGCCTTCCGCGCCGAGACGCCGCCCAAGACGGGATCCATCGTGTGGGATCTCGCCTACGACTGGGGTGACGCCGACTGGCTCGCCTCCCGCGCGGGGCGGAGCGACCTGTCGGCGCCCATCTCGATCTACGAGGTCCACCTCGGCTCCTGGCGCCGTGGGCCGGACGGCGGCTGGCTCCCCTACCGGGACGTCGCGCCCCAGCTGGCCGAGCACGCGCTCGACCTCGGCTTCACCCACGTCGAGCTGCTCCCCGTCATGGAGCATCCGTTCTACGGCTCGTGGGGGTACCAGACGACGGGGTACTTCGCGCCGACGGGAAGGTTCGGCACACCGCAGGACCTGATGTTCCTGATCGATCACCTGCATCAGCGCGGCCTCGGCGTGATCCTCGACTGGGTGCCATCGCACTTCCCCGCGGACGAGCACGGCCTCGCATACTTCGACGGAACACACCTCTACGAGCACGCCGACCCTCGCCGCGGGTACCACCCGGACTGGCACACCTTGATCTTCAACTACGGCCGCAACGAGGTCCGGAGCTTCCTCCTCTCGAGCGCCGACCATTGGCTCCGCACGTACCACGCCGACGGGCTGCGCGTGGATGCCGTCGCCTCGATGCTCTATCTCGACTATTCGAGGAAGGAGGGCGAATGGCTCCCCAACGTGCACGGCGGCCGCGAGAACCTGGAGGCCGTGTCGTTCCTCCGCCGGCTGAACGAGGACGCGTACCGGGAACATCCCGGTACGCAGACCTTCGCGGAGGAGTCCACCGCGTGGCCGATGGTGTCGCGCCCGACCGACGTCGGCGGGCTGGGGTTCGGGTTCAAGTGGGACATGGGCTGGATGCACGACACGCTGGAGTACCTGCGCCGCGACCCGATCCACCGTCGCCATCACCACGGCGAGCTCACCTTCCGGCAGGTGTACGCGTACTCGGAGAACTTCGTCCTGCCGCTCTCCCACGACGAGGTCGTCCACGGGAAGGGATCGCTCCTGGGGAAGATGCCCGGCGACACGTGGCAGCGGTTCGCCAACCTGCGGCTCCTCTTCGGTTACCAGTGGGCGCAGACCGGGAAGAAGCTCTTGTTCATGGGGGACGAGCTCGGCCAGCCGAGCGAATGGGACCACGACGGGAGCGTCGAGTGGCACCTGGGCGAGGATCCCCGACACGGTGGCATCCTCCGGTGGGTGCGTGACCTGAACGCGTTGCATTCCTCCGAGCCCGCGCTCCACGAGCTCGACGCCGAGCCGCGGGGGTTCGAGTGGATCGACGCCTCGGATGCCGATGGCGGGACGTTGTGCTTCCTCCGGCGCGGGCAGTCCGAACACGACATGGTCGTGGTCGCACTCAACCTCACCCCGATGCCGCACGAGCGTTTCCGGATCGGCTTGCCGGACGGCGGCGCGTGGCACGAGGCATTGAACAGCGACGCGGAGGTCTACGGAGGTTCCGGCATGGGGAACCTGGGCAGCGTCGAGGCGGAGCCGTCGCCGTGGCACGGACGTCCCCACAGCGCGCAGATCGTGCTCCCACCGCTGTCCTGCCTGTTCTTCCGGCCCGGGATCGACCGGCCTGGAAGGGTTCGGGCCTCGTGACGATCAGGGTCTGGCCCGGCACCCCCTACCCGCAGGGCGCCACGTGGGACGGAGAAGGCGTCAACTTCTCGCTCTTCTCCGAGCACGCGACCGGGGTCGACCTCTGCCTGTTCGAGCGGCCGGACGACGCCGTGGAGGCCGAGCGGATCTCGCTCACCAACAGGACCGACCTCCTCTGGCATGCCTACCTCCCGGATGTGCGACCCGGCCGCCTCTACGGGTACCGGGTGCACGGACCATGGGAGCCTCGAGAGGGTCATCGGTTCAATCCGAACAAGCTGCTCCTCGATCCATACGCGAGGGCGGTGAGCGGACCGGTCCGATGGAGTGACGCGGTCTACGGCTACCAGATCGGCCATGCGGACGAGGACCTCTCCTTCGACGAACGCGACAGCGCGGGCTCGATGCCCAAGTGCGTGGTGATCGACCCCGCGTTCACCTGGGGTGAGGATCGGCGGCCCGAGACGCCGTGGAACCGCACCGTCATCTACGAGACCCACGTGAAGGGGTTCACCAAGCTTCATCCGTCGATCCCGCCGGAGATCAGGGGCACGTACTTGGCCCTCGCACACGACCCCGTCCTCGAACACCTCCGCTCGCTCGGCGTGACGGCCGTCGAGCTCATGCCCGTCCATCAGTTCGTGGACGATCGCGTGCTCGTCGAGCGCGGGCTTTCCAACTACTGGGGCTACAACTCCATCGGGTTCTTCGCCCCCCATCACGGCTACGCGACGAGAACGGTCGGCCAGCAGGTCTACGAGTTCAAGTCGATGGTCAAGACGCTGCACCGCGCCGGGATCGAGGTGATCCTGGACGTCGTCTACAACCACACGGCCGAGGGGAACCACCTCGGCCCGACGCTCTCGCTCCGAGGCATCGACAACAAGGCCTTCTATCGACTATCTCCCGATGACCCCCGGTACTACATCGACTTCTCCGGCACGGGGAACAGCCTCAACATGCTCCACCCGCGCGCGATCCAGCTGATCATGGACAGCTTGCGGCACTGGGTGCTCGAGATGCACGTCGACGGCTTCCGATTCGACCTGGCGCCGGTCCTCGCCCGGGAGCTCTACGAGGTGAACCGTCTCGGCACGTTCTTCGACATCATCCAGCAGGACCCGGTGCTCTCACAGGTGAAGCTGATCGCCGAGCCCTGGGACGTCGGGCCCGGCGGCTACCAGGTCGGCAACTTCCCGGTGGGGTGGGCCGAGTGGAACGGGAAGTACCGCGACTGCGTGCGCAGGTTCTGGCGAGGCGACCCCGGCCAGCTGCCGGAGCTCGCCTTCCGGCTGTCCGGCTCCGCAGACCTCTACGAGACCAGCGGCAGGAACACCTATGCGTCCGTCAACTTCGTTACGGCACACGACGGGTTCACGCTGCAGGACCTCGTGATGTACGCGCAGAAGCACAACGAGGCCAACGGGGACGAGAACCAGGACGGGTCCGACGAGAACTTCTCCGAGAACTGGGGGGCGGAGGGGCCCACCGATCAACCGGAGGTCGTCGAGATCCGCCAACGGATGAAGAGGAACCTGATGGCGACGCTCGTGTTCTCCCAGGGCGTCCGGATGCTCCTCGGGGGCGATGAGATCGGCCGCACCCAGGGCGGGAACAACAACGCCTACTGCCAGGACAACGAGCTGAGCTGGTTCGACTGGGAGCGGCGAGACCTCGACATGCTCAGGTTCACGCGCGAGACGCTGAAGCTCTTCCGCTCGAACCCCGTGCTGCGTCGGCGCTCGTTCTTCAGCGGGATGCTGGACGGTGGGCGCCAGAAAGACGTCATGTGGGTCCGCGCGGACGGCACCGAGATGGGCGACGACGACTGGTCGGATCCGGAGAACCGTCTCCTCGGGATGCTCATCCCGGGCCGCGCGACGGACGAGCGAGACGAACGAGGCCGCCTGATCCGGGGTGACACGGTCCTGTTGCTGCTGAACGGCGGCGCCCGCTCGAGGAAGGTCACCCTGCCTCGCGCGGAAGGGAACGGCCAGTGGCACGAGGTGCTGGACACCGCGCGACCCGGCTACTCGCGCCCCGTGCGCCGCGAGGCATTGAACCTCGTAGCGCACTCGCTGATGCTCTTGCGGTTCGAGGGCGCGGAGCGCTCGTCCGAGCGTTCCGGGGCCGGCGCCTGATCCTGGGCGGATCGGGCGCCGCCCCGGGGCTCACTACGCCTGGAGCGCCTCTCGGGCCTTCTCGTTGTCGCTCGTCACGAGCACCGCTCGGTCGTTGGTCGCGAGGTACGCGACCGAGATGTTGATCCCGGCGGTCGCGACCTTGCCGGCAACCTTGCCCAGCGTGCCCGGCTTGCCGGCCTCTTCGTCCGTCAGGTCGATGACGATGGCGTCCGCATCGCCCTCGACCTTGATGTCGGCGAGGATCAACGCGTTCTGCGCGACCATCGCGTTCTCGACCAGCACGTGCACGATGCCGACCCCGTCGTCGGTCGCGGCGCTGAAACCTTCGATGTTGACCCCGGCGTCGCCCAATGCTTCGCCCATGTGGGCGAGCTGGCCCGCGCGGTCGTCGAGCACGACGGTCAGATCCGTTGCCATCTGATCACCCCTTGTCCTGTTCCTACATCCCGAGCGCGGCCCGAGCCTTGTCGTTGTCGTCGGTGACGGCGACGGCGCGGTTGTTCGTCGCGAGATAGACGGCCTTCATGTTGATGCCCGCGTTGGCGACGGCTCGCGCCATCTGGCCCATCGTGCCCGGCGTGCCGGCGCCACCCGAGATCTCGCTCACGATCGGCTCGGACTCGCTCTCGATCGTCAGGCCGGCGCCCTCGAGCGCGGCTCTGGCCGCGGCGCCATCCTCGACCAGGAGGTGGATCACCCCTCGATCGCCTAACCCGACGCCGCAGAGACCTTCGATGTTGATGCCCGCGTTGCCCAACGCCTCGCCGATGTCGGCCAGTCCGCCGGGACGATCCTCGACGGTGATACCCAGATCCGTCGGCATCGGTTCCCCCTTCCCCTCGTACGTTGCGGTGTACGCCCCGAGCGCGAACCCGTCAAGTCGAGCACGGCCTCCTGCCGCAGAGCGCCCGATCGTTCGTTCGTGGCGGCCGACCGACCGCCTCGCGCGTGTTATCAGCCGACCCCATCCGGGGGCGGCTCCTCCTCGGGGTTCGGAGCGGGCACGGTCTCGGGGGGGTTCGAGACCTGCGTCCGTGGCGCTCCGATCTCGACGTCGAGGACGAGGGCGGCCGGGGCGTCGTCACCGAGCCCATCCACCGCGAACAGGTCCATGGTCCCGTCGCATCCTCCTGCAGCAACGAGGAGGGTGGTGCGATCGAGCCACCCCAACGCCTCGGTCGGTCGCGTCTCGTCAGGGATCGCTCTCCTCGACTCCCCACGATCCAGGACCAGAGCCGTGTGCTCCTCGCACTCCCTGCCCTCGGTGACGGCCTGGAGGATGCCCGTCGGGGCGAGCTTGAGCCCGCCGGCCGCGGTCCCCTCCGCCCCACGCCAGGCGGTTCCGAATCCGGTCCGGGTCTCGAGCTTCATGAAATGGAGTTCCGGATAGCCCTCTTCGTGCTGGGCTGTCCACCAAAGCGTCCGTCCGTTCGGTGAGAACGCGAGGGAGGTGAACTCGGTGCCGCGCTCGGAGAAGACGAGGCGCTGGGGATCCTCGCCTTCGTTGGTCGACAGCCAGATCTCCTGACCGTCGGTCGCCTCGACCACGAACGCCAGCGCGAGACCGCTGGGGTGATAGGCCACCTGGAGATACTCGCCGTCCGGCAGCGACATGAGCCGTATCACGTGTCCGTCGTCGACGAAGCGCTTCCTCGGGATGCCCTCGGCGTCCGCGAACACCACGGCGAGGCCGAGGGGGTGGCCCCAGTCGAACGCGCTGATGGATTCGTCGATCGCGGGAAGGTCCGGCGCGTCACGGCCGAGACCGCGGATCTCGAAGCTGTTCAGCAGGACGCGATCGCCCTGCGGGCCCCAGCCGAAGGGGCCGGCGTCCTCCACCGGGAACAGGCACGCCAGATCCCCCTCGTCCGGGTCGATGGCCCACGCGCGCCCGTCGGCGACGAAGGCGGCGGTGTGGGACGGACCCGCGCCGCCGGTGCATCCGCCGGGGAGCGGTGTGCCGTCGGGGAGGCGCGCGCCGGTCACGGCGACGGACGGGGACTCCGTCGGCTCGGCGGGTGATGTCGGCGTCTGATCGTCGTCGGGCGCTTGCGTGCATGCGCCTGCGAGGAACGTCAACGCGATCACGAACCGGGTCCACCGCATGGTCGCTTCGGACGGTACACCGCGGCCGACCGCCGGGCGAGGGGATGTGGCTACAGGTTCCCGCGGAGCCCCCAGAGCTCCGGGAAGAACCGCTTGTCCAAGGTGGTGCGGAGGTACCCGACACCCGACGATCCGCCGGTCCCCCGCTTGGCTCCGATCTCCCGTTCCACCATGAGCACGTGGAGCGAACGCCAGCGGGCGACGTTCTCATCGTGGTCGAGCAAGGCCTCCGATACCGCGAACAGGTCCCCCTGCTCCCGCGCCATCGCGACGAGTGACGCAGACCGCCGTTCTTCGTCGTCGGCCGGCATCGGGAAGCCCGCCGATGCCAGCAGCGCGCAGAAGCCATCCCACAGGGTCGGTTCGCCGAGCCTGCGCCGGAGGCGTTCTCGCTCCTCGGGCGAGGCAGCCAGATCCTCGAGGAGTCGTTCGTCCTTGAGCCCGCTGATGCATTCCAGCTCACGGAACTGCGCCGACTGGAATCCGGAGGCCGGCGCCAGGTGGTCGCGGAACGCGAGGAAGTCCTGCGGGGACATCGTCTCGAGGACCTCGATGTGCTCGATCAGGACCCGCTCGATCGCGTGGACGCGCTTCAGATAGTGACGTGTTCGCTCGGTCTCCCCTCCGAACAGGCGGTCGCGCACCGACTCCAGCTCGAACAGGATCTGCTTGAACCAGAGCTCGTACGCCTGATGGACGACGATGAAGAGGAGCTCGTCGTGGACGGGGGGATCCGACAGGAGCTGCTGGGCCGAGAGGAGGTCCGAGAGCCTCAAGTAGCCGCTGTACGTGAGGAGGTCGACGTCGGTCTCGCTCGTCCTGCCGAATCGCCGCTGTCGCCGATCCTCCATCGCACGAAGCCTAGCCCGAGGATCCGGACCGGGTTCCGAGTCGTCGACAGGATCGAGGACGCGTGCTCTCGCCTGGTCCGGGAAGCCGAGGGACGACATCGCCATCCTCGTCGTCAGGGCGACGGGCTGAGACCGGGCGAAGGCTGCCACGCACCGACCGCCGTCCGGAACGGATGCACCTCGATGTCCTGCCACACCCCATCCGTGACGTAGGGGTCCCGGGCGAGCCAGGCATCCAGGTCATCCCGATGTGGGAAGTCGAGCAACAGCATGGACCCGATCATCTCGCCGTCCTGATCCAGGATCGCCCCGCCGACCAGCACGTTGCCGGCGCCGACCAGAGGACCGATCGACTCGAGGTGGATCGGTCGGGTCCTGCGCCGTCGCTCGAGCGCACCCTCGTCCGTCCCGTCTTTCGCGACCACCAAGAACTGCATCCGGCTCCTCTCTTCGGTTCGGAGGAGCTCAACCTATCCATCGACGCGGCGGCCGGTTGTCACTGCACGTCGCGGATGCGAACGAAGATGAACCCGAAGGCCAGCACGACCGCGGTGTAGGTCAGGATCACCAACACCGCGCGACCCGGAGAGAGCGAGAATGAGCCGTCGGGGAACCCGAATTCGGCCGTCCGCCAGCTCAGGAACGTGACCAGGTTGTCGCCGAGGAGCCACGGGGTCCAGAGGGGTCGCAGCCCTCGCACCAATCCTTCGAGCACCGCCGTCCACACGAACACGACGCCGAGCGCAGCAGCGGTGTGGCGCCCGATCGCGGCGACTCCTCCACCGATGACCGCCGAGATGGCCGCCACGACCGATACCCGTAACGACGTCGTCAGCACGTCGGTCCACCACGCACCGTCAACACCGACCGTGGACCCGCGCAGCATCGCGGCGAGAGCGAGCCCCGCCGACAGGAACGCGACGATCAGAGCGGTCACCACGAGGACGCCGACAGCGAGGACGAGGATCCGCGCCAAGAACCAACGGAGGCGCCGAGGCTCCCACGTCAAGATCGTGCTGATGGTCCCGGTCTGCCAGGACGCGGCCACGAAGGACGCACCGATCACGAGCCCGAGGATGCTGGTGATCGAAGAGATGCCCTCGAGGATCTCCGGAAGATCCACGAGCGCGAAGTGTGAGGGCATGTACTGGGCGGGGTTGCCCACCTCGTCGCGACAGATGTCCTCTTGGGAACCGTCGAACTCCTCTCCGAAGTCGCTGTTCATGCAGAGTTGGAACTGCTCCTCCGCTTGCGCCTGCGCCGTCGCGCGAGCCTCGGCGGTGGGCGGCGTGGACTGCCAGGCGGCGATCACGACACCGATGCCGGCGCCCAGGAGGGCTCCTCCCAGCATGACCACCAGCAGACGACGCGAGCGGAATCGGAGGAGCTCGGACGCGAGGAGGCGAGTCATGCGCCCACCTGGTGGTCGTCCCCGGTGAGCTCCAGGAAGGCTTGTTCGAGGTTGCCTTCGTCCGGCTGGAGCAGCGAGGGATAGATCCCTTTGGCCGCGAGCGCCCTTGCCACGCGCTCGCCCTCATCCGGCGGGACCGCCGCTCGGAGCAGGTCGCCCTCGATCGTCGCAGCGATGCCGGCGTCAACGAGTGCGAGCCGGCCCGCCTCCAGGTCGGGAACGCGCACGGTGAGGCGCGCTCCTCGGCCGGACGCCAGGACGTCGTGCACCGAACCGGCGGCGACGAGGCGACCCCGTGCGAGGATCGCCACCCGATCGGCGACCTGCTGGACTTCGGAGAGGATGTGGCTCGAGACGAACACGGTCCGGCCCTCGGCACCGAGGCTCCGAAGGAGGTCGCGCACCTCGACGATGCCGGCGGGATCGAGGCCGTTGGCAGGCTCGTCCAGGATCAGGAGCGACGGGTCCTTCAGCAACGCTGCGGCGATGCCGAGACGCTGCTTCATCCCCAGGGAGTAGGTCCTGACCATGTCGTTCGCGCGGGCCGTGAGCCCGACGCGTTCGAGGGCCGCATCGACGGCACCATCCGCGATGCCGTCGACCCTCGCGAGGATCTGCAGGTTCCGCCTCCCCGTGAACCTCGGGAACAGCGCGGGCGCTTCCACGATCGACCCGACCCGTCGGATCACGTTCGGGAGCCCTCGTGGGACGTCGTTGCCGAGGAGGCGGGCCCTCCCGGCCGACGCGGCGACGAGCCCGAGGATGCAGCGGATCGTCGTCGTCTTGCCGGCCCCGTTCGGCCCGAGGAACCCGAAGACCCCTCCCTCGGAGACCTCGAGGTCCAACCCGTCGAGGGCGACGGTCGACGGACGACGCAGACGCCGGTACTCCTTGCGCAGGCCCTCGATCTCGATCACCGGTGCCATCGGTCCGACGGTACTCGCCCGATGGAGCGTCGGGCACGCAGCGCCGCCTCAGTTGCTACCGTCCGGCGGAACGAAGGGAGCCCGGTGGACCCGAACCACGAGATCCTGTTCGAGCCGGTCACGATCGGCCCGAAGACGCTCCGGAATCGCTTCTACCAGGTCCCCCATTGCTCTGGATTCGGCACCGACAAGCCGTGGACGCAGGCGGCCCATCGCGGCGTGAAGGCCGAGGGCGGCTGGGCCGCGGTCTGCACGGAATACGCACCCTTCGCTGCCGACTCCGACGAGGCACCGCTGATCGCGGCGCGGTTCTGGGACGAGGACGACATGCGGGCGTTGCGACTGATGACGGACGCCGCGCACGAGCACGGCGCCCTCGCAGGGCTCGAGCTCCATCACTCGGGCGCTCACGCGCCTAATACACAGACCCGCCTCCCCTCGATCGCTCCCAGCCAGCTCGCCTCCGACCTGGAGCCGCACGTCGTTCCGAAGGAGATGGAAACCGACGACATCCGGCGAGTGGTACGGAGCTGGGCGGACGCGGCCGTGCGAGCTCGAGACTGCGGGTTCGACATCGTCTACGTGTACGGAGCGCACTCGTACCTGCCGATGCAGTTCCTCTCGCCCTTCTACAACAAGCGGACCGACGGCTACGGCGGAGGGCTGAAGGAGCGCGCGCGGTTCTGGCTGGAGACGCTCGAGGCGGTTCGCGACGCCGTCGGCGCGGACTGCGCGGTCGTCACGCGGATCGCGGTGGACGCGCTCGGCCCCGCGGGGATCCACGTCGAGGAGGCGTTGGAGTTCGTCAACCTAGCTGACGACCTCGTCGACCTCTGGGACGTGAACGTCGGGTCGATCGCCTACTGGAGCAAGGACTCGGGGAGCTCCCGCTACTTCCAGGAGGGCTATCAGCTCGAGTGGACCGGCGGGATCCGGCAGGCGACCGCGAAGCCGATCGTCGGGGTCGGACGGCTCACGAGCCCCGACCGCATGGCCTCGATCGTGCGCAGTGGCGCGTGGGACCTCGTCGGTGCCGCGCGACCCTCGATCGCCGATCCGTTCCTCCCACAGAAGATCTCCGAGGGCCGCACCGACGAGATCCGCGAGTGCACCGGCTCCAACGTCTGCATCATGAAGGTCGACGGGTTCGGACACCTCGGCTGCATCCAGAACGCGACGGCGGGCGAGGAGCATCGTCGCGGTTGGCATCCCGAGCGCTTCGAGCGAGCCGCGAACGCCGAGAAGGGCGTCCTGGTGGTCGGCGCCGGCCCGGCGGGCATGGAATGCGCGGTGACGCTCGGACGGCGCGGGTTCGAGGCCGTGCACCTGGTCGAGGCGGAGCCGGACATCGGCGGACGGATGCGATGGGTGCGACGGCTCCCCACCCTCGGCGACTGGGGACGGATCGTCGACCATCGGAAGGTGATGCTGTCGAAGCTCCGGAACGTGGAGATGGTGACCGGGCGGCGACTGTCGGCCGAGGACGTGCGCGACTACGGCGCCCAGCTCGTCGTGATCGCGACCGGTTCGCGCTGGTCCGGCGAGGGCGTCCAGTCATCGACCCACGAGCCGATCGACGGCGCCTCCGCGTCCCTCCCCCACGTCCTCACGCCGGAGCAGGTGATGGACGGGAAGCGGCCACCCGGTCGGCGCGTCGTCGTCTACGACGCCGAGGGATATTTCGTCGGACCCGGGATCGCGGAGCTCCTCGCGGATGAAGGGCTCGAGACCCATCTCGTCACGTCGCTCGAGTCGGTGTCGCCGATCTCCGACCTGACGCTCGAGGGGCCGATGCTCCGCCAGCACCTCCACGAGCGCGGGGTGACGGCGCACCGGGGCGTCACGGTCCTGTCCGTCGAACCCGGCCGCGTCTCGGGAGAGGACGAGTTCGAGGAGCCGTGGTCGATCGAGGCCGATGGGATCGTGCTGGTGACCCAGCAGGTCTCCGACGACGCCTTGTACCGCGAGCTCGTCGGGGACCCTGCCGGGCTCGATGCGTCGGGGATCGAGGCCGTCTATCGGATCGGGGACTGTGTGGCGCCGCGGATGATCTCGGAGGCGATCTTCGACGGGCACCGTCTGGCGCGTGAGATCGACGGCCCCGATCCCTCCATCGCCCTTCCGTTCGACCGAGAGCGGAACGTGCCCGACGTCGAGCCTCTCGCGAGATGATGACGGGACATGGACACGAAGCCGCTCGGCACGGATCTACCCGACGGCGTCCGGTTCATCGGACCCGAACCCGAGTGGACTCCGAACTGGGCGACGGGTGACGCGCCGACGCAGGCGGACCTGAACGCCTGCGTCGCCTGCGGTCTCTGCCTGCCCCATTGCCCCACGTACCGGCTGACGGGAGAAGAATCGGCCTCGCCGCGCGGCCGCATCACCGCGATGCGGGCCGTGCACGAGGGCCGCGCGGCGCCAGATGAGACGTTCACGCGCTTCATGGACCTCTGCCTCGTCTGCCGCGCATGCGAGGACGTCTGTCCTTCTCACGTGCCGTTCGGCAGGATGATGGAAGCGTCCCGGACGCAGATCGAACCGCTCCGATCCGGCCGTACAAGGTTCCTCCGGTGGCTCGGCCTCGACGTCGTGCTTCCTTCGCGGAAGCTCACCTGGCTCGCGGGCGCACTCGCTCCGCTCGCGCGCCCGTTCTTGCCGACGCGCGTTCGGGCGCTGATCCCTCGCAGCGGGGGCGAGTCGTTCACGCGGCTCCCCCGCGTCACGGAAGCCGAGGGCGAGCCGCGTGGGACGGTCGCGCTGCTTTCGGGCTGCGTGCAGGATCGCTGGTTCAGAAGGGTGAACCGCGCCACGATCAGGGTGCTCGCGCGGAACGGCTGGCGCGTGGTGGTGCCGCGTGCGCAGACGTGCTGCGGAGCATTGGCCGCGCACAACGGCCACCTCGACACGGCGCGGGCGCTCGCGAGGAAGAACGCGGCGGCGTTCGCCGACGCCGATCACGTCGTCGTGAACGCGGCCGGATGCGGCGCGCACATGCAGTCCTACGGTGACCTGGTCGAGGGCGCAGCGCTCCCGGTCCGTGACGTGATCGCGTTCTTGTTCGAGGAAGGGCGTCCGCGGCGAGCCGGGCACCCTCCGCGAGCCGACGCGCGTCGCGTACCACGACGCGTGTCATGCGCTTCGCGCACAGGGGATCCATCGACAGCCGCGCGAGCTCCTGAGCGCGATCGGAAACCTCGAGCTCGTCGACATCCCGAACGGCGACCGCTGCTGCGGCGCCGCGGGGATCTACAACGTCACCGAGCCGGAGATGTCCGATCGCCTGATGCGTGAGAAGGCCGAAGCGGTCGCCTCGACGGGGGCAGCCGTGGTTGCCTCCGGCAACCCCGGCTGCACGATGCAGCTCCTCGCGGGCCTGCGCGAGATCGGCGCGCCTATCGACGTCGTCCACCCGATCGAACTGCTCGACGCCGCCGCGGGCGAACCTTGAGCTACCAGCGAGGATCGTTCGCCAGGAGCGCAGTCTGGCCCGTGCAATCGGTCCCGGCGCCGTAGCGAGGGTCCGCGCCGACCCCGAGCCGGATGTAGAAGCATGCTCCCGGCCGAGCCTGCACCGCCGCGGCCCACTCCGTGTCCGACGATGAGACGCTCACGACATCGAGGCCGAACGACGCCTCGTCCGCGGGGCGGAACGCCAGGTCCGGGACATCGTCTCCCAGCGCCTCGGCGCCGGCTCCCTCGAAGGACCCCGTCCGGTTGTGGACGACCTCCGCGGCCGCCTGCGCTCGACGCAGCGTGTCCTGCGCGTGCCCGATCGAGTTCGCGAGCGGCCGGTTGGCGAAGATCTCCACGAGCAGGAAGAGGCCGCCCACCAGAAGCGTCCCGGCGACGACCCAGAATCCCCGATTCGAGTGATGCGGCTCGGGTCCCAGCTCGGCGTCGTACGCGCGGATGAGGTCGTCGTCGGTGGCCACCGCCAGCAGGGTACGAAAGGAGCAGAAGTCGGAGGATCGCCGTTAGCCGGCGAGGGTCCGACTGAGCTCCGAGAGGCTCTCGAGGTTGTGGCCGGAGAGGAACACGTCCACGGACGGCAGCGCCGCCGCCATCCCGCGAGCGAGCGGCTCGTATCTCGGTGACCCCTTCAGCGGGTTCACCCACACCACCTTGTGCGCGAGCCGCCCGAGCCGTGCCATCTGCGAACGCAACAGCTCCGGGTCCCCACGCTCCAGTCCGTCGCTGCACAGCACGACGACCGCCCCGCGCAACGCCGTCGCGCTGGCTCCATCCGTCCAGCAACGACTTGAGCGACTCCCCGATCCGCGTCCCGCCCTCCCAGTCGGCGACCGTCCGGCCGATCTCGTGGAGCGCGCGGTCGGGGTCTTTCGTCCGCAGCAACCGCGTCACGCGTGTGAGCCGCGTCCCGAAGCAGAACACCTCGACCTGCCGTCCGGCCGCCATCGCCGCGTATCCGAACTGCACGAGCGCCCGCGCGTACGGCGACATCGAGCCGCTCACGTCCAGGATCAACACGAGCGGGCGGCCGCGGACACGGCGGTCGCGCCATGCCCGATCGAACGGCTCCCCGCGCGTTCGCAGCGACCGCCGCAGCGTCCGGCGGATGTCGAATCTGGCGCCCTTCGCCGAGGGACGCGTCCTGCGCATCCGTTGTTCCGGCAGGGCGACCGCGAGTGCGCGGATCAGCCTGCCGACCTCGTCGCGCTCCTCCTCGGAGAGATCGGCGAACGACTTCGATCGCAAGACCTCGACTCCGCTCGCGACGATCCGGATCGCCGACTCGTCGCCGGCCGCCGGCTCCTCGTCGTCCTCGGTCAGACCGTGCCACTCCGCGGCGGTCGTGCCGGCCCGGACATCGAGGTTCTCCGGCTGATCCCCCCATTCGACCCCTTGTCGGGCGAGCGAGGGCAGGTCGAGCTCGATCTTCAGGTCCTCCGTCGATCGGAGCGACCGGTACCAGTCCTCGAAGGCGAGGTCGTATGCGGCCAGGTCTTCCTTCCGGCCGATCATCGACACGCGGCCGGCCCAGTAGAGCGAGAGGCGATCGGTCAGTCCCAGCGCGGCCACGGCGCGGACGAACGTCAGGATGCGACCCGTGCCGACCGGCAACCCTCGGGCCCGCAATCCCCGCCCGAACGCGACGAGCGGCTGGAGTGGCTCGGCGAGCGGAGGCTCAGGCATCCCGCTCGCCGACGACCTCGGCGAGCCGCGGCGCCACCAGCTCCTGGTCCTCGTGATCCTTCACGACCGCGCCCAGCGTGTCGCGCGCCAGCTCGGGACTCAGTCGATCGGCACCCAGGAACGCGAGAGCGTTCGCCCAGTCGATCGTCTCGGCGACACCGGGGAGCTTCGCGAGGTCCAGCGAACGCAGCCTCGCCACCGCCTCCGCCACGTCGCGGGCGAGCGCCTCGCCGACATGCGGGGCGCGAGCTGCGCACGATCTCGACCTCGCGATCCAGTCCCGGGTGGTCGATCCAGTGATACAGGCAGCGCCGCTTCAACGCGTCGTGGAGCTCCCTCGTCCGGTTCGACGTGACCACGACCGCCGGCGGAGATTCCGCCACCACCTGCCCCACCTCGGGGATCGTCACCGCGAACTCCGAGAGGATCTCGAGCAGGAAGGCCTCGAACTCGTCGTCGGCGCGGTCCAGCTCGTCCACGAGCAGGACCGCGCCGGATCCCGCCCTGATCGCCGCGAGCAAGGGCCGCTCCACGAGGAACTCAGGACCGAAGAGGTCGTCGACGTGCCGCTCGGCCTCGGATGCATCCATCGCCCGCACGGCCAGCAGCTGCCGGGCGTAGTTCCACTCGTACAGCGCCTGGGACGCATCGATCCCCTCGTAGCACTGGAGACGGATCAACCTCCGTCCCAAGAGCTCGCCGAGGACCTTCGCCACCTCCGTCTTGCCGACGCCCGCTTCGCCCTCCAAGAGCAGCGGCTTGTCGAGCGAGAGGGCCAGATGGATCGCCGTCGCGAGGCCCCGGTCGGCCAGGTAGGAGTGCGAACCCAGCTGGGCCTGCAGCTCGTCCACCGAGGCGAACGTGTCATCCATGGCGCTCATGGTACGGGGACCCTCCGGCGCCCGCAGGAGATGCCGGTTCGACGAAACCCTCCCTCCTGAGGTTGAATGGGGTGCTTTTCAGGTCCGATCGGAAAGGCGGGGTATGGCGGAGATCGTGCTGGACCATGTGTCCAAGGTCTACGGCGGGGAAGGGCCGAGCGCCGTGTCCGACCTGAACCTCGACATCAAGGACGGCGAGTTCATCGTCCTGGTCGGCCCCTCCGGATGCGGGAAGACGACGGCACTCCGGATGGTCGCGGGGCTGGAGTCCATCACCGACGGCACGATCTCGATCGACGACCGCGTGGTGAACACCGTCCCCCCGAAGGAACGCGACATCGCGATGGTGTTCCAGAACTACGCGCTGTATCCGCACATGACCGTGTACGACAACATGGCCTTCGGGCTCAAGCTGCGGAAGCTCGCGAAGGAGGAGATCGACCGCCGGGTTCGCGAGGCGGCCAAGATCCTCGGCCTCGATGAGTTCCTCGATCGCAAACCCAAGGCCCTCTCGGGCGGACAGCGGCAGCGCGTCGCCATGGGACGCGCGATCGTCCGTGAGCCCAAGGCGTTCCTGATGGACGAGCCGCTGTCGAACCTGGATGCCAAGCTCCGCGTCCAGATGCGTTCCGAGATCGCTCGGATCCAGCACGATCTCAACGTCACGACGCTCTACGTCACGCACGACCAGGTGGAGGCGATGACGATGGGCGATCGCGTCGCCGTGATCCGCAAAGGCGTGCTCCAGCAGGTCGATTCCCCGCAGTTCCTCTACGACCACCCGGAGAACCTGTTCGTCGCCGGCTTCATCGGCTCGCCCGCCATGAACATGGTCGAGGCCGACCTGGCGCGCGAGAACGGCTCCTGGGTCGTGACGTTCGGTGGATTCTCGTTGGAGATCCCCGAAGAGGTGTTCGCCGCACGGCCGGCGCTGCGAGCGTCCGAGGGCAAACCCGTCGTGATCGGGATCCGCCCGGAGGACATGGAGGACGCGTCGCTCGTCTCGGACGCGCCGGCGCGCCGCCGGATCCGGTCCAGCGTGATCCTCCGCGAGGCGCTCGGCGCCGACGTGCTGGTCCACTTCGGCGTGCGGGCTCGCCCGGTGATCACGGAAGACACGAAGGAGCTCGCGCACGACGTCGGCGCGGAGGTGCTCGATGCCGTCGAGAAGGCCGGCGACCAGGGCGAGTGGATCTTCCTCGCCCGATTGAACCCGCGGACGCAGGCGGAGAAGGGAAAGGAGATCGAGCTCGTCGTCGACACGAGCCGCCTGCACTTCTTCGACCCGGAAACCGGCCGCGGGATCTACGACGGCGACCGCATGCCGCCGGATTCACGTACACAGACATGAGGGGGCAACAAGCACCACCGACGAGAGGAGGCTGGATGCGAGGACTGCGGATGCTGGTGATCCCCGCCGCGATGGTCATGATCGCGACGGCGTGCAAGGCCAGCGACGAGGGCAACGAAGGGGAACAGTCGGAGAACACGGGCAGCGTCAACATCATGAACGCTCTCGAACCCGAAGAGAACGCGGTGCTCCAGGGGATCTCCGACAAGTTGATCGCCCCCGACGCCGACTACGACGCGGAGTTCGAGCAGGTCGACGACGTGGCGCAACAGATCCAGATCCGGGCAGAGGGCGGGACGCTCGACGTCGTCCTCGTGCCGCAGCCCGGGGCCGTGCAGGAGCAGGCGCAGAACGGCAACGCGGTGGCGCTCGAGGATCTCGGATTCGACATCGCCGACCTCGAGTCGACGTTCGGCGAGTACTTCCTGTCGCTCGGCGAGTTCGAGGGCAAGCACTACGGGATCCCGACCAACATCAACCTGAAGAGCATGGTCTGGTACGCGAAGGACGACTTCGACGCCGCGGGCTACACGGTCCCGGAGTCGTTCGACGACCTGGTCGCGCTCTCGGACCAGATGGTCCAGGACGGGAACACCCCGTGGTGCGTCGGCTTCGAGTCAGGCGGCGACACCGGCTGGCCGGCCACCGACTGGATGGAAGACATCATGCTCGGCAGCGCTGGCACGGATACCTACAGCCAGTGGATCACCGACGATGTGAAGTTCACGGACGAGCCGGTGGTGCACGCGGGTGAGCTCTTCGGCGACCTCATGTTCGGGGACGGATACGTCCTCGGCGGCGCCGAGAACACGCCGGCGCTGGCGTTCGGGGACGCGCCCGCCCCGATGTTCGAGGACCCGCCCGGCTGCTTCATGCACCGGCAGGCGAGCTTCATCACGGCGTTCTTCCCGGAGGACTCCGAGGCGGGTGTCGACTACGACTGGTTCCCCATGCCCGGTGAGAGCCAGCAGCCGACGCTCTTCGCGGGCGAGCTCGCGGTCGTCTTCTCCAACCGGCCGGAGGTCGTCGACTTCCTCGAGCAGTTCATGGGCGAGGAGGTCCAGTGCGCGATGGGGACGGAGCCGGGAAGCTCGCGGATCTCCCCGAACATCAACGTCGGTCCGGAGTGCTACTCCAACCCGATCCTGGCCGACGCCTCCGAGGTCCTCACCGCCGCGCTGGCCGGCGAGGGGGCCGCGGGATTCGACGCCTCGGACCAGATGCCGCCGCAGGTCGGATCGGGATCGTTCTGGACCGAGATGATGGGCTACATGCAGGACGGCCCGGATTCGCTCCAGACGCACCTCGAGAACATCGAGGGGAGCTGGCCGACCTAGCACCGGGCGACCGAGGAGCGATGGAGCCCATGGTGGCGTGGGGAGCAGGCCCGGAGGGCCTGCTCCCCACGTCGTTCCCGCTCGGAGCGCGCCGGTGAGCAACGAACCGCCGACCGCGGCCCTCGACGAGCCCCCGTCCGGCACACATACCGTCGTCGCCTCGATCCTGCGGGTCGTCGCGTCGATCGCGATCCCGATCGTGGCGTTCTTCGTCCTGTGGGCGACGTTCGACTTCCTGCGCGACGCGGATGCGAACCGGTTCCTCGTCGCGGGCGTCGCGACCCTCGTGGGCGTCGGAGGGGTCTTCTTCCTCTACTGGGGGATGAACCGGGTCGTCGACTTCCTTCCCGAGCGCTATCGCGAAGGCGTTCGGCCCTACATCTTCGTCGGACCGGCGTTGGTGATCCTGGCGGTCTTCCTGATCTACCCGGTCATCAATACGATCCTCACGAGCTTGAAGGACGCTCGCGGAGAGTCCTTCGTCGGCCTCGACAACTTCAAGTTCGTCTTCACCGACCAGAGCATGCTCCGAGCGATCCGCAACACGTTCGGATGGATCGTGATCGTGCCGCTCTTCGGCGTGGGCATCGGGCTGGCGTTCGCGACGCTCGCGGACCGCTTGCGACGGGGCGAGGCGTTCGCGAAGTCGATGATCTTCCTCCCGATGGCGATCTCGTTCGCCGGCGCGTCCATCACCTGGCGGCTCATCTACAACTATCGGCCGGCCGGATTCGGTTCCAACATCGGACTCTTGAACGGCGTCATGCTCGGGCTCGGCCAGGAGCCCGTCCGGTGGCTCGACATCCAACCGTGGAACAACCTGTTCCTGATGGTGATCATGGTCTGGATGCAGACGGGGTTCGCGATGGTCGTGCTCTCGGCCGCGATCAAGTCGATCCCCGACGAGATCCTCGAGGCGGCCCGGATCGACGGGGCTTCCGAGTTCCAGGTCTTCCGTCGGATCGTCGTCCCGACGATCCTCCCAACGATCGCCGTGGTCACCACGTACATGGTGATCAACGCGATGAAGGTCTTCGACATCGTCTTCGTGATGGGCAGCCCGGAGACGAGGGGCACCGAGGTGATCGCCGAGCGGATGATCGACTGGTTCTTCATCAACAACAACGACGGCCGGGGGGCTGCGATCGCCGTGATCCTGTTCATCGCGATCATCCCCGTGATGGTCGTGAACGTGCGGCGGTTCCGAGAAGAGGAAGCGATCCGGTGAGCGCGACCACGGTCCCAGCGACCTCGAAGCCTGTCCCCGTGCAGGGCAAGGGACTCGAGCCGAAGGGCGGCGGCTGGTTCGTCCGGATCGCGGTGTTGGTGCTGGTCGTGCTCTGGCTGATCCCGACGCTCGGCGTGCTCATCACGTCGTTCCGTCCGGAGGCGCTCGTGGACTCCACCGGCTGGTGGACGGTGCTGGGGCACCCGTTCCGGACCACGGAATGGACCCTCGAGAACTACCGGGCCGCCCTCGAGCAAGGGGGTCTCGGCAACGCATTCCTGAACAGCCTGGCCGTCGCGATCCCGGCGACCGTGATCCCGATCGTGATCGCCGCGTTCGCCGCCTATGCGTTCTCCTGGATGGAATTCCGGGGTCGCTACGTGATGTTCGTGGGGGTCGTGGCGCTCCTCGTCGTGCCGTTGCAGATGGCCCTGATCCCGATCCTCCGCCTGTACAACAACGGGGCGACGCTGGGGGGCTACGTCGTGTTCCCCGATCTCGATCTGGTCGGAACGTTCCTCGGCGTGTGGCTCGCGCACGCGGGCTTCGGGTTGCCGCTCGCGATCTACCTGCTCCGGAACTACATCGGATCGCTGCCGTCGTCCATCATCGAGTCGGCGAAGATCGATGGCGCCGACCACTTCACCATCTTCTGGCGTTTGATCGTCCCCCTGTCGGTGCCGGCCGTGGCGGCGTTCGCGATCTTCCAGTTCCTCTGGGTCTGGAACGACCTGCTCGTCGCCTACGTGTTCCTCGGTGGCACGCAGCAGAACCGAGTCCTCACGATCGCCCTGGCGAACCTCGTCGGCGGGCGTGGTGAGAACTGGCACCTGCTGACGGCCGCGGCGTTCATCTCGATGGCGTTGCCACTGATCGTCTTCTTCGCGCTGCAGAAGTACTTCGTCCGCGGTCTGACGGCGGGCGCCGTGAAAGGCTGAGCGGATGTCGCGGTCGCCGAGTTCCTCCACTCCGTCCATCGAACCGCTCCCGCCACGGAAGAAGTGGCGCGCGATCACGATCGCCACCCTGCTGCTGCTGCCGGCCTACCTCTCGATCCTGGTTGGGCTGGTGGCGGTGGCCTCCGACCGCGCGGATGCCCCGCCGGCCGGGCCGGCGATCGCCTTCGGGCTGGGACTGTTGCCGTTCGTCTTCATCGCGCTCGCGTTCCTCTCGTCACACCCGCGCGCGCCCGGCGCGGCCGCGAAGGCGATGGGCCTCGCGCTCCTCGTCGGGATCCCGGTGGCCGCGATCATCCCCGACGCCGTGACGGGGCTCGTGGCGGGGATCGGTGCGGGTGGCGCCGCCGCCCTGCGCCCCGAGCCGGACGGCTCCTGGAGGGCCCGCGCCCTTGGGGTCGCCGCGGTCTCCGTGTACGCCGCCGTGATGGTGCGGATCGTCCCGGACGTCACCGTGCTCCTGGCCCCGACCCTCCCGTTCACGTGCCTCGGCGTCGCGGATCACCTCCGCGAACAGCGACGTGGACGGGCGAAGGAGCACGAGGTCGCGGGAACGCCTTGACGCGGTTCGGCCGGTTCGACGACACCGCGCGCGAGTACGTGATCTCGCGACCAGACACGCCGCTCCCGTGGATCAACTACCTCGGGAGCGAGGACTTCTTCGCGATCATCTCGAACACCGGTGGTGGGTACTCCTTCTTCCGCGATGCACGGCTCCGACGACTCACCCGGTATCGGTACAACGACGTCCCCGCCGACACCGGTGGGCGATGCCTCTATGTGCGGGACACCGAGTCCGGGACGTTCTGGTCGCCGGCGTGGCAACCGGTCCGGACGAGTCTCGAGAGCTACCGGTGCCGCCACGGCCTCGGGTACACGGTGATCGGATCTCACACCGCGGACATCGAGACGGAGACGCTGTTCTTCGTGCCCCTCGGGGAGACGCTGGAGATCTGGCGGACCCGACTCACGAACCACCGCGACACGACGGCGTCGCTGTCGCTCTTCAGCGCCGTGGAGTTCTGTCTGTGGGATGCCTGGGACGACCAGACGAACTACCAGCGGAACCTCTCGACCGGGGAGGTCGACGTCGTCGACGGCGTGATCTACCACACGACCGAGTACCGGGAGCGGCGGAACCACTTCGCGTACTTCGCCAGCTCGCGGGAGCTCTCAGGCTTCGACACCCAGCGGGAGGACTTCCTGGGGCCGTCACGGGGTTGGGATCGGCCGATCGCCGTCGAGCGCGGCACATCCGGCAACTCGATCGCGCACGGTTGGTCTCCTATCGGTTCTCACCACGTGGAGCTCACGTTGGCTCCGGGCGAGACCGAAGAGGTCGTGTTCCTCCTCGGATACGGGGAGAACCGTCCGGATACCAAGTTCGACCCTCCGGGATCGACGAAGCTGAACAGGGGGACGGTCCTCCCCGTGATCGACCGGTACCGGCGCGGCGAGGAGGTCGACGCCGCGCTCGGGCGTGTGCACGACCGCTGGGCCGAACACCTCGATGTGCTGCAGGTCTCGACGCCGAACGAGCACGTCGACCGGATGGTGAACGTCTGGAACCAGTACCAATGCATGGCGACGTTCAACCTGTCCCGATCGGCATCGATGTTCGATACCGGGATCGGTCGCGGGATCGGGTTCCGGGACTCGAGCCAGGACCTCCTGGGCTTCGTGCACATGGTGCCCGAGCGGGCGCGGGAACGGCTCCTCGACCTCGCGGCGACGCAGCTTCCGTCCGGCGGCGCCTACCACCAGTACCAGCCGCTCACGAAGCGAGGGAACGATGCGATCGGCTCGGGCTTCAACGACGACCCGCTCTGGTTGATCCTCGCGGCGGCCGCGTACGTCAAGGAGACGGGCGACCTGCTGGTCCTGGACGAGCCGGTGCCGTACGACAACGAACCCGGATCGGAGTCCCCCTTGTACGAGCACCTCCGCCGGGCACTCGGGTACACGCTCGACCGGCTCGGCCCGCACGCCCTCCCGCTGATCGGCAGGGCGGACTGGAACGACTGCCTCAACCTGAACGCGTTCTCGGAGGAACCCGGCGAGTCCTTCCAGACGGTTCCGAACCGAGAGGGCGGGGTCGCCGAGTCCGTGTTCATCGCCGGCCAGTTCGCGCTGGCGGCCGAGGAGCTCGCGCAGCTCGCCGAGCGGCGCGATCTCCCAGATGACGCCGCACGGGACCGGGCGGCGAGAGGTCAGATGATGGCCGCCGTATGGAAGCACGCCTGGGATGGCGCATGGTTCCGGCGGGCCTACGACTTCTTCGGTGACCCGGTGGGGTCGGCGAGCAACGAGGAAGGGCAGATCTGGATCGAGCCGCAAGGCATGAGCGTGATGGCGGGGATCGGTGTCGAGGACGGGTCGGCCGAGCGAGCACTCGACTCGGTCGCGGAGCGACTCGGGACGCCGCACGGTCTGGTCCTGCTCGACCCTCCGTACTCGCGGTACCACGTGGAACTTGGGGAGATCACCTCCTACCCGCCGGGATACAAGGAGAACGGAGCCGTCTTCAGTCACACGAACCCGTGGATCGCGATCGCCGAGACGATCGTGGGGAACGCCGATCGCGCGTTCGACACATACCTGCGGATCAATCCATCCAGTCGCGAAGACCTGTCGGAGCTCCATCGGTGTGAGCCGTACGTGTACGCGCAGATGATCGCCGGGAAGGCCGCCGCGACACCCGGCGAGGCGAAGAACTCGTGGCTCACCGGTTCCGCGGCCTGGAACTTCGTCGCGATCACCCAATGGATCCTCGGGATCCGGCCCGAGCACGAAGGCCTGCGGATCGACCCCTGCCTGCCGTCGGATTGGGAGGGCTACGAGGCGGTCCGCCGGTTCCGAGGCGCGACGTACCGGATCGTCATCGGCAAGCCCGCCGGCGTCACCGGACGGATCACGTCGCTGCTCGTCGACGGCCGGCAGATCGATGGGAACGTGGTGCCACCCGCTCCCGACGGGACGGACGTGACGATCGAAGGCACGGTCGCCTGACCGGTCTTGCGCTCAGGGATCCCGGGTCGCTCCCGCGGCCAACGCGGACACGGCACAGGCGACGACCGGCACGAGGAACGCGAAGCGCAAGGTGGCCAGGTCGGCGATGAAGCCGACGAGCAGGGGGCCGACGATCGAGCCCATGTAGCCGGCGGTCACCACGAGCGGCAGGGCGCTCGCGTGACCGCGGCGGTACGTCCGGCCGCCGGTCCGGAACGCGAGGGGCACGACCGGGCCGAGGCCCAGACCGACGATCCCGAGAGCGACGACGGACGGGATCAGACGAGGGACGATCAGCATCGCGCCGAGCGCCGCGAACGCGCTCGAGGCGCCGACCCGAACGACGGCAGGTTGTCCGAACCGTGCGACGAGGCGATCCCCGACGAAGCGCGACGCCGCCATCCCCGCCGAGAACGCCACGACGCCGAGACCCGCGGCGCTCAGGTCGGCGCCCACGGACTCGCGGAGGAAGACGGCGCTCCATTCGACCGCGATCCCCTCCACCAGGAAAGAGCCCCCGGCGACCAGGCACAGCAGGAGGAGGACCCGGGCTGGGGCTCGCGGGAGGGACGTTCGCATCTTCCGGTCTCCGGGCTGTTGCGGCCTCTGGCGCTTCCCTCCCTTCCGGCAACCACCGGAGGAACACGGCGCTCACGACGACGACCAGCGCGGCCGAGGTCGGCAGGTGGATCTCGATCGGCATGCCGGCGGCGATCCCCGCGGAGGCGAGCGCGGCGCCAACGAACAACGCCACGCTCCACGTGCCGTGGATCGCCGACATCACCCGGCGTTCGAACCGGCGCTCGACGGCGACCGCCTCGATGTTCATCGCGACGTCGATCAGCCCCGCCAACAAGCCGATGCCGAGGAACAGCAGGGCGAGCGACGCGAGTTCCTCGGCCGCCGGCAGGAGTGCGAACCCCACGCCCATCGCCGGGATGCCGCCACGGACGATCCGTCGACCGCCCCACCATCGGATCGCCGGGTCCGCCACACGCGTCCCGGCGAGCAGCCCCACCGCGAAGCCCGTCAGGGCGATCCCCAACCCGGAGGCGTCCAACCCCGCCTGCTCCTTGATGTGAGGGATCCACGGACCGAGGAGGCCGGACAGCACCGCGTGCGCCGCGAACGCGGTCGTCACCCCGATCCGCGCACGGCGCAGGGCGCGCCGATCCCCGCCGACGGTCGCCATCGAGAGAGTCTGGGCGACGCGAGCCGGAACCGGCACGTTGGCCCGACGACCGTTCGCTAGGCTGCTCGGATGCCGCCGTCCGATCCAGACGCCGGCGCGTCACCGTGGTGGCGCGCCGGCATCCTGTATCAGATCTACCCTCGATCCTTCGCCGATTCCAACGGCGACGGTCACGGCGACCTCCAGGGCGTCATCGACCACCTGGATCACCTCGAGTGGCTCGGGGTCGACGGGATCTGGCTCAGTCCGATCAACACCTCTCCGCAAGCGGACTGGGGATACGACGTCGCGGACTACAAGGGGATCGAACCCGACTTCGGGAGCATCGAGGACCTCGATCGTCTCGTGGCTGCGGCCGGTGAACGAGGCATCCGCGTCCTCATGGACCTCGTGCCCAACCACACCAGCGATCGCCACCCGTGGTTCGTCGACGCCCGCTCGGACCGGTCGGCCGAGCACAGGGACTGGTACGTCTGGGCGGACGCCAAGCCCGACGGCTCCCCTCCCAACAACTGGCGATCCTCCTTCGGCGGCCCCGCATGGACGTGGGACGAAGGCACGGGTCAGTTCTACCTGCACAACTTCCTCCCCGAACAGCCGGACCTGAACTGGTGGAACCCGCAGGTCAACGATGCCTTCGACGACATCGTGCGGTTCTGGCTCGATCGGGGCGTCGCGGGATTCCGGATCGACGTCGCGCATGCGCTCGTGAAGGATCGCTCGCTCAGGGACGACACGGTCGCTCTCGAGACGGATCACCCGAGCATCCGGCGGCACGGCCTACGCTCGGATTTCAGCATGAACCGGCCGGAGGCTCACGACGTCCTCCGACGATGGCGAGGGATCGTCGACGCCTCCCAAGGCGTCCTCCTCGGAGAGACGTGGGTCCTCGATCTGGACGCGCTGGCGCGCTTCTACGGGACCGGCGAGGACGAGCTCCACCTCGCGCTCAACGTGCCGTTCGTCTTCTCGAGGCCGGGCGAGGAGATGCGCGAGATCGTCGACCGCACCGAGGCGGTGCTGCCCGCGGCCGCGTGGCCCCTCTGGGACGGGTCGAACCACGATGCCGGGCGGTTCGCGACTCGGTGGTGCGACGGCGACGAGCGACGCACCCGAGCCACCCTCCTCACGCTTCTCACGCTGCGGGGCACGCCGCTCCTCTACTACGGCGACGAGATCGGGATGCGGAACGTCGATGTGCCGCGCGACCGGCTGAAGGACCCGGTCGGCATCCGCCACTGGCCGGACGATCCGGGCCGGGACAAGGGCCGGACTCCGATGCAGTGGACGAGCGACGGAGGGTTCTCGAGCGCCGACGTCGAGCCGTGGCTCCCGATGGGTGACGCCGCCGCCAGGAACGTCGCGGATCAGCGGGAGGACCCAGACTCGATCCTCCACCTGTGCCGAGACCTCATCGGCCTCCGTCGCGATCGAGAGGACCTCCACTCCGGGGCGTACGAAGCCCTCGAGACGCCGGCCGGGGTCTGGGCGTGGCGGCGGGGGTCGACGACAACCGTGGCAGTGAACCATGGCGACGCGGCCGCAACGCTCTCTGTCGGACCCGCGACGGTGCTCATCGGGACGGAACGAGGGCGGGACGGCGAACACGTGGAGGAGCTCCTTCGGCTCGACGCCTGGGAGGCGGTCGTGCTCGAAGCGCGCCGCTGACGCTCAGCGCCCGTCGGTGCCCAAGGTGGTCGGGGCGACGGGGTACACGGGGACCTTGATCCCCTTCTCGGCCAGCCGGCGGCTGATCCGCTCGCGGAGCAGTCGCTCGACGTCCATCACCTTCGAGGGTCGTGTGTCCGCGATGACTCGCATCACGAGCGCGTCCTGCCCCATCCGCTCGACGCCGAGCACGCTCGGCGCCTCATGGATCCATTCCGAGAATGTGCGATCACCTTCGAGCTCCTTGAAGAGCTCGTCGAGAACGCCGCGGAGATGCTCGACGTCCTCCCCGTAGGAAGCTCGGACGTCGACGATCGCGCGCGCCCATCCCTTCGACCGGTTGCTCGCAACGAGGATGTTCCCGTTGGGCACGAAGTGGAGCGTTCCGTCGAACGCTCGGAGCGAGGTGACCCGAAGCGACAGGGCCTCGACGCGGCCGGCGACCCGATTCGAAGGGGTCTGGATATCGACATTGTCGCCCACGCCGAACTGGTTCTCGAGCAGGATGAAGAATCCCGAGAGGGTGTCCTTCACGATGGTCTGCGCGCCGAATCCGAGGGCGACGCCCACCACGCCGGCGCTCGCGAGCAGCGGCGCGATGTTCGCCTCCAGCTGACCGAGCGCCATGAGGATCGCGAGCACCCAGATCACTACGATGAGGGCGGTCGACAGCGCGCCGGTCAGCGTGGTCGCCCGCTGGAGGTTCAGCTCCTGCGTGATGCTCGCCGTACCTTCGAGCCTCTTCCGGAACCGGTTCACGATCAGCCGAGAGGCGAGCGTCACCAGAACCGCTGTCCCCAAGATGATGATGATCCGTACCCAGGGCTCGCCGAGCCAGTCGGTCACGCCCTCCGTGGACTGTGCGATCAGTGGACCCATGGCCCCCAATGCAAGCGGGCGGGCCGCCTCGCGTCAACGACGCGGGAGATCCGGGCGACGGTCGGGGTCCGTGTTGATGGCTTCGAGCACGCGAGCGGTCGCCTCCAGCACCAAGCGCTCCCGCATGTCGGCCAGCTCCTCCTCGGTCATGCCTTCGACCGGCGGGATCGCCTGACGGCCGTGCTCCCGGAAGGCATAGGCAGCCTCGCCGTGTTCGGCGAGGTCCACACCCGAGTCCTCCGCTTCCGCAGGCACTCGGAACCCGATGAGACGATCGACGAGCTTCAGGATCATCCAGGTCGCGACGAACGAGAACACCAGTGTGATCCCGGCTGCCGCCCCCTGGCGACCGACCTGTGCGAGCCCTCCGTCGGCGCCGGCCGGGTTGACCGCCAGACTCGCGAACACGCCGGTCAGGAGCGCACCGACCAACCCTCCGACCATGTGGACGCCGACCGCGTCGAGCGAGTCGTCGTAGCCGAACCGCGACTTCATCTCGACGGCCGCGAAGCAGACCGCTCCCCCGAGCAGGCCGATCGCCAGCGCCGGCAACGGGCCGACGAATCCGGCCGCCGGCGTGATCGCGACCAACCCGGCAACCGCGCCGGTCGCGCCGCCGACGGCGGTGGCCTTCCCGTGCCGCAACCGCTCGGGCACGAGCCAGCCGATCATCGCGCCGGCGGCGCCCAGATGCGTGGCGAGGAGCGCCGATGAGGCCACGCCGTTCGCGCCGAGCGCGCTCCCGGCGTTGAAACCGAACCAGCCGAACCAGAGGATCCCCGCCCCGAGGACCACCATCGGGACGTTGTGCGGCGCGAAGTTGCCCCGTGGGTATCCCCGGCGCTTCCCGACGTAGAGGGCGGCGGCCAGCGCCGCGGCGCCCGCGCTGATGTGCACGACGGTGCCGCCTGCGAAGTCCAATGCGCCGATGCCATCGACACCGAGGAACCCCCCGCCCCAGACCCAGTGGGCGAGCGGCGCGTAGACGATCAAGGACCACAACGCGACGAACGCGACGTAGCCGCCGAAGCGCACCCGCTCCGCGAACGCGCCCGCGATCAGCGCGGGTGTGATGACGGCGAACATCATCTGGAACGAGGCGAAGGCGGAGTGCGGCACGGTGGGTGCGAGCGCGTGCGGCGCCTCGGCGACCCCTCGGAACCCGAGGTGCGCGAGCCCGCCGATCAGGCCTCCGACGTCGGGTCCGAACGCCAGCGTGTAGCCGGCCAGCACCCACACGACCGAGACGATCGCGATCGCGGCGACCGACTGCATCATGGTGCCGAGGACGTTCTTGGAACGGACCAGCCCTCCGTAGAACAGGGCCAACCCCGGCGTCATGAACAGCACCAGTGCCGCGGATCCCAGCACCCACGCCGTGTCGCCGGTGTCCGTTGCGATCTCTGGCCCCATCCCAACCCCCCGTCGCCGTGAACATGACGGTTATCTGCCATCGGGACGGGCGAAGCGACGACCGGCATGTTTCGTTCAGGTAAACGAATCGGGGGTGAAGCGGCCTAGAGAGACGCGGGCACTCGCTCCGAGGTGTTGACGACGTGGTCGAAGAGTCCCTGATCCTGGGGCTGTACCAAGAAGGATCGGATCCTGTTGTCGTCGCTGTACCGCATCGTGACCACGAGCGTCATCTCGGCCTCGTGCTCCGGCCCCATGACGATCATGACCTGTGGGAAGGTCTCCTCAGTCGTCCAGGCGCTGCTCCAACCTCGAGAGCCGCTTCTCCAGGTCACGGACGCGGCGGTCGCCGTCCTTCCTTCCTCGCCGGCGGAGCGCGAACCTCGTCGCCAGACCAAGGAAACCCACACCAGCGAGCGCCGCGGCGGTCCGCTTGGCGACCCGGGCAGCCGCGGGCAACCGGCCTTCGAGCTGCCGGAGCTCCACATCCAAACGGCTCCGCGTCGCGTCGATCTCCCTCATCGTTTCAGCTGCTGTTTCGCCCATCGAACGTCCTCCTTCAGGGACTCTTGCGTGAGCTCGGGCTTGGCTGCGCTCGAGCGAAGCCATCGGCGCGCCAGCACGAAGGCAACCGCCGCGAGCGCGCCGAATACGGCGGCCACGATCAGCATCGCGGCCCACCGGGGCAGGACGAGATCGAGCGCCTCGGCCCCGGCCAGCCCGAGGAAGCCGATCACGAAGAGTCCCAGCACGGCCGCGGCCCCGAACACCCCCACGGCCTTGGCCCGCGTGCCCACCATCTCTCCGAGCTCCTGCTTGGCAAGCTCGATCTGTTTGCTGAGCAACGTCTGGATGTCAGCGGCGATCGACCTGAGCAGCGGCCCCGTGCCTTTCGCGCCGTTCGTCGACGCGGGTATGTCCGGAGGCGCCGCCACCGAGGACGGCACTCCGGTCTGGGAGGCACCCTCCCCCCGTTCGTTTCCGGGCTGAACCTCCACGGTCTCCTCCTTCCTGCGTTCCTTCGACCGGTGCTTGGTCGCGGAGCGCCGTCCATGAGCTTCGATCAGTCAGTCGGGGTCGAAACCATGCCCTTGACCGCTTCCACGGACAAGGGGATACCCGCGCCGCCGTTCCCTCCAAACGGTGGCGCGGGCTCCCGCTCTATGCCAATGCCTCCTCCAGCGCACGGCGAACGAGCACCTTGGAGAGTGCCCGACGGTACTCCTCGGAGCCGAACGAGTCCGAGGGCGGGGCCGACCCTTCGTCGGCTCGCTCCGCGGCGGTCGCCGGGTCGGCCCCGCCCGCGAGCGCCTCCTCCACGCCGGCGGCCCGCAGCGGCGTGAGCCCCATGTTGGTCAGCGAGACGTTCGCGCTCCCGTTCATCCGCACCGCGGCAACCCCGACGACCGCCCAGTCCTGGGCTCGCCGAGTGAACTTCTGATAGCTCCATCCGCCGGCCGTCTTCGGCACCCGGATCTCGGTCAGCACCTCGTCGTTCGCGAGCGCCGACTGGAACAGCCCCGGGAACATGTCGCCTGCCGCGATCTCACGGGTCCCGCCCTGACCGGTGGCGACGAACGTCGCGCCGAGGGCGAGCAGCACCGCAGGCATGTCGCCGGCCGGATCGGCGTGAGCGACCGATCCACCGATCGTCCCCATGTGCCGGACCTGCGGATCCCCGACCTGCCCGGCGACGGAAGACACGATCGGGACGAGCGACCGGAGCTCATCCGAGGCCTCCAGGTCGTGGTAGCGGGTCAGCGCTCCGATGGCCACTCCGTCGCCGTCCTCCCGGACGTAGGAGAGATCACGAAGCCGCCCGATATCGACGAGCTTGGTGGGCACGGCGAACCGGAGCTTCATCTGTGGCAGGAGCGAGTGCCCGCCCGCCAACAGTTTCGCGCCGTTATCTGCCTGCAGCGCTTCGATGGCGGCCTGGACCGAGTCGACCCGCTCGTACTCGAACTGCGCCGGGATCATGCCGCACCCCCCTTCGCCTGCTGGATCGCTCTCCAGACGCGCTCGGGCGAGGCCGGTTTCTCGATCGCCGTCACGCCCAGGTGCGAGATGGCGTCGATCACCGCGTTCACCACCGCCGGTGGGGACGCGATCGTCCCCGTCTCCCCCACGCCCTTGACGCCGAGCGGGTTCGACGTCGAAGGGGTCTCCTGCGAGTTGTCCGTCACCATCTCGGGGATCTCGTTGGCGCTGGGGATCAGGTACTGCGTCATCGTCGAGGTCGTGAGGTTGCCTGCCTCGTCGTAGATCGCCTCCTCGTACAGGGCCTCCGCGATCCCCTGAGCGACGCCGCCGTGGATCTGCCCCTCCACGATCATCGGGTTGATGATCGTCCCGACGTCGTCGACCGCGACATACTTCACGATCTCGGTCTCCCCCGTCTCGGTGTCGACCTCGACCACGCAGATGTGCGTGCCGGCGGGCCACGTGAAGTTGGGAGGGTCGTAGACCGCGGTCGCGTTCAGGTGCGGCTCCGTCCCTTCGGGGAGCGAGTGTGCGTGCCAGGCGGACACCGCGAGCTCCGGGATCGTCTTCGCCTTGTCCGGCGCCCCCGCGACGTGCCATGACCCGTCGCCCCATTCGAGATCGTCCTCCGCGACCTCGAGCTCGTGTGCCGCGATCGTCCGTGCCTTGGCCTTGATCTTCTCCATCGCGAAGTGCAGGGCGACCCCGCCCACGGACACGGATCGCGAGCCATAGGTGTCCATCCCGAGCGGCGTCGTCTGCGTGTCGCCGTGGAGGACCGTGATGTCGTCCGGGGTCACGCCGAGCCCGTCGGCCACGATCTGCGCCCACGCGGTCTCGTGGCCCTGCCCGTGGGGGGACGTCCCGGTCTTCACGATCACCTCCCCCGAGGGCAAGCACTCGATCGTCGCTCCGTCCCATCCGCCCGCCGCGTACCGCAGCGCGCCCAGGATGTTGGACGGGGCGAGCCCGCACATCTCGAGGTAGGTCGAGATCCCGACGCCGAGCTGCTTCGTCTCGCCCCGGTCACGCCGGGCGCGCTGATCGGCCCGCACCTCGTCGTATCCGACCAGGGCGAGCGCCTTGTCCAGCAGCGGCTCGTAGTTCGCGGAGTCGACGCTCAAGCCCATGATCGACGTCCGGGCCTCATCGTGAGGCGGCTGCAGGTTCATCCGCCGGACCTCGACGGGATCCATCCCGATCCGCCTCGCGTAGGAATCGACGATCCGCTCGACCACGTACGTGGCCTCCGGCCTCCCGGCCCCCCGGTAGGCGTCGGTCGGCGTCGTGTTGGTCACGATGCCCGTGAACTCGTACCAGTACGCCTCGGGATCGAACGGACCCATGTACACCCAGCCGCCGAGCTCGGGGATCCCCGGCGTGAGGAGCTGGTAGTAGGCCCCCATATCGCAGAGCTCTACGAACTTCAGCCCGAGGATCTTCCCGTCCTCGGTCCCGGCCAGAGTGCAGTCGTGGAGCACGCCGCGCCCGTGGATCGTCGCCACGTAGTTCTCGCGACGGCCCTCGATCCATTTCACCGGGCGACCGTGCTTCCGCGCGAGGGCGAGGGCAAGGGCCTCCTCCGCGTAGACGTTCAGCTTCGATCCGAATCCGCCGCCCACGTCGGGTGCGATCACGCGGAGTTTCTGCTCGGCGATCCCGGTCGTGCCGGCCAGCGTGACTTTGGCGATGTGCGGGATCTGCGTCGCAGACACCAGGGTCCACTCATCCGCCGCGCCCACGCCGTACGCGAGGCATCCGCGCGGTTCGATCGGGTTGGGGATCAGCCGCGGCTGCGTGAAGCGTTCCTCCACGATCACGGGAGCGGAGTCGAAGACGGATTGATCGCCGCCGCCGCCGTGGCTCCAGTGGACGACGACGTTCGTGCCCAGATCGTCGTGCACGATCACCTCATCCTTGGCGGCCTCCTCGATGTCGATCACAGCGGGGAGCTCGGTCGCCGACACCGCGACCACCTCCGCGGCGTCGAGGGCCTGCTCGCGGGTCTCCGCGACGACGACGGCCACGGCGTCGCCGTTGAACCTGATCTTGTCCGACGCGAGCGGGTAATGGACCGGCACCTTGATGTCCTCGGTGATCGGCCACACGAACGGCAGCGGGCCGAACTGGAAGTCGCCCGCCGTGTAGACGCCGACCACGCCCGGCATCGATGCAGCTTCGGCCGTGTCGATGCCATCGATCGTCGCGTGGACGTACGGCGGGCGGGCGAGCGCCATCCACACCATCCCCGGCATCGTCCAGTTGTCGATGTAGCTCGCCTGTCCCGTGAGGAGCGCCGGATCCTCCTTCCGGAGGACCGGCTTCCCGATGAACTGCTCGGTGGTGGCCATCGCTACCTCCTCACGCCTCGGCGCCGGCCATCGAGCCGGCGGCGTCGAGGATGGACTTCACGATGTTCTGGTAGCCCGTGCAGCGGCAGAGGTTCCCCTCCAGCGCCATCCGCACGTCGCCTTCGGACGGGCTCGGGTTCTCCTTCAGGTAGCTCGCCGCGGCCATGAGCATCCCGGGCGTGCAGTATCCGCACTGGAGGCCGTGGTTACGGCGGAACGCCTCCTGGAGCGGGTGGAGCTCGTCGCCTTCGGCCAAGCCCTCGATCGTCGTGAGCTCGCGGCCGTCCGCTTGCGCGGCCAGCAACGTGCACGACTTCACCGACTCGCCGTCGAGCAGGATGGTGCAGGCGCCGCAACTGGACGTGTCGCACCCGACGTTGGTGCCGGTGAGCCCGAGGGTCTCGCGGAGGAAGTACACGAGGAGCGTGCGGGGCTCGACGTCGGCCTCACGCATCGCCCCGTTGACGGTGACCGAGACGTGCGTCACGGGGTCCTCCTTCTCGCGCCGTTGCGGTGCCTGTGAGCAGAGGGGGCGCGCAGGCGGAGTGTAGACCCGGGCCCAGGGGCGGTCGAATCGGAGGGGAGCGCCCGAGGCACCCCCCTCCAGGGCTACTGGGGAACGGAGCTCTAAACGCGATCGGCGCGATGATCTCTCGCCGACTCATGGAGGTACGCACGCGACGTCCCCGATCCGTCGAGCACCGACGCGCCCGTGCATCGGGAGGACGTTCCCGATGCGATGCTGCCGTCCGCGCCGGCGCGGATCCACAAGCACAAGCCCCCGGGGGACTGGACGGCCGCCGCCCATGCATCGGTCGTGGCGGCGACGGAGACGATCTCGGGGGTCGTCGACGGTCCGTCCACGAACGAGTAGGCCGGTTCGAGGAGGCTCAGTTGGGCCGGCCCTGCATCGAGGAAGCTCCGATGCTCCGAGAACGCGATCTTCGCCGCGCCGAGCGCGACCTCGGTGGCTTCCTCGGCCGAGGCAGTCATCGACGCGCCCGTGAGGCTGCCCGTCCGAACGACGTCGGTCCCACTCGGCACGTCTTCGCGCGAGCTGCGCTCGAAGCTGTTCCGCTCGCTGGTCACGACCCAGATCGAGAAGAGGCCCACGCCCAGAACGACGAGCGTGAGGAAGACCGCCAGTCTGACCATCGTCGGATCCAACCGGCGACGCAGCGGCACGGTGGTTCTGAACGCGAAGGAGTCGTCCATCCTCGCTCTATCGGCCGATGCCGGCTTGTGGCTGAGGATCGATCCGCGTGGCTACCAGGATGCGGCCGAGGCCGCCATGGCGGCACTCCCCGTGCAGGGCGTGCCGCTCCCGTAGGTGGTGACGCCACTCGTGTCGATCCTGGCCCACCAGCACGTGCCCGACTCCGATCGGACCGCCGCGCCGAACGCCGTTGCGTCCACGGCGTACGAGATCGTCATCGGCGCGTTGGCGGGACCAGATGTGAAGTGAAGCCCCGGATCGTAGGCGGAAAGCGTCGCAAGATCCGTCGTGAAGCTCCCGCTTTCCGCATGAAGACTGACTGCGACCACGATCGCGCGACCCATCGTTCCTTGGGCCGCGGCATCGTAGGCCCGGTCGATCTGGGAGACGGCCTGCTCCTGGGTATCGGCGACCTGCTTGCCGGCCTCGTCGGCGCTGCGGAGGAACACGAAGGCGAGCACCGCCGCGACGACGAGGCCGGCCGCGATCCAGACCAGTCTGGGTGCGATCGACCCTGCCGCGCGTGGGGCCTTCCGATCGCCGAGGAGCGCGCGCCGCTTCGCGGGCTCGCCGAAATGGAACTCATCGCTCATGCCACCAGTATCGGTCACGGGGAACCCGACATGAGGAGCTGGGCGCAGGCGTACCATCGTCGCGTGAGCGAGATCGGCGAGGTCCTCGCCGCCATCGAGTCGCTGTCGGCGAAGGGCGAGCGCATGGCGCTCGCGACGATCGTCGCGGTGCGCGGTTCGACCTACCGGCGGCCCGGGGCTCGACTCCTGGTTCCCGAGGAGGGCTCTCCGGTCGGGAACATCTCAGGCGGGTGCCTGGAGGGCGACGTGGCCGACATGGCTCGGGTGGTGATGGACGAGGGCCGGGCGCGTCTGGCTGGCTGGGACCTCACCGCCGACGACGACGCCGTCTGGGGCCTGGGTCTCGGGTGCAACGGGGCGATCGAGGTGTTCATCGAGCCCGCCGAGAAGGCCGCCGAGGTCGCCGGGGTGTTACGGACGGCCCTGGAGGAGGAGCGGCCTCTCAGCGTCGTCACGGTGGTGGAGTCCTCACGCACCGGCGTCGAGGCGGGCGCGCGTCTCGTCGTCCGGCCCGACGGCACCGCGGAGCGGTCGCTCGGCGACCCCTCCGTCGACGCCGCGGCCGTGGCGGCCGCGCGGGCGTGCCTGCGCGAGGAACGATCCGAGGTCCGCACGATCGGCGAGGGCATCCGTGCCTTCGTCGAAGTGCTGGACCCACCTCTCCGGCTCGTCGTGTGCGGAGCCGGGCACGACGCGATCCCGCTCGTCCGCGCGGCGTCCGTGCTCGGCTGGAACGTGACCGTGGTGGACGATCGCCCCGCGTTCCTCACACCCGAACGGTTCCCCGAAGCGGCCGGCTTCGTCGCGATCGAGGAGCCCGGGGATGCAGCGAAGGTGGCACAGGTCGACGAGCGCACGTTCGCAGTCGTGATGACACACAACTTCCTCCGGGACAAGGAGTACGTGCGCTCGTTGCTCGGATCTCCCGCCGCCTACGTCGGGCTGCTCGGCCCCGGCGCCCGGACGGAGCGGTTGCTGATGGAACTCCGCGATGAAGGCGTCGGGGTCGGAGACGCCGATCGCGCTCGGATCCATGGACCCGCCGGACTCGATCTCGGCGGCGAGGGACCGGAGGAGATCGCCCAGGCGATCGTCGCGGAGATCGTGGCGGTCAAGCGGCGAAGGGCGGGTGGCTTCCTGCGGGATCGGCCGGGGCCGATCCACGATCGGCCCCGGCCGGGCACGGAGGCGCGACCCGCCGATGGACCGGAGGGATGACTAGATCCGGCCGGTGAAGGTGTCGCAGGCGTTCGGGTCGCCGCTCTTGTAGCCCGTCAGGAACCACTTCTGACGCTGGACCGAAGAGCCGTGCGTCCAGGTCTCGCGATTCACCTGGCCCTGGACCTGCTCCTGGATGCGGTCGTCGCCGACGGCCGCAGCCGCATCCAGCGCCTGTTCGATCTGCTCATCGGTGACGGAGGCCAAGATCCCCTCGTCCGCGTTGGATGCCCAGACCCCGGCGAAGCAGTCGGCCTGGAGCTCCGATCGCACGGCAGCGCTCTGTGGGCCCTCCCGATCGCCACCGATCCGGTCGAGCGTGCCGACCAGGTTCTGCACGTGGTGCCCGTACTCGTGCGCCAAGACGTAGGCCTCCGCGAAGGGACCGCCCTCCGCACCGAACCGAGCCTGCAGCTCCTGGAAGAACCCGAGGTCGACGTACACCTTCTGATCCGCCGGACAGTAGAAGGGGCCTACGTCGGCGGTCGCGGTCCCGCAACCGGTGTTCGTCGTGCCCGAGAAGAAGACGGTGACGGCGGGGCGGTATCCGTCGACGGCCCCGGCCCAATAGGCCTGGATGCTGTTGACGGTCCCGATCAAGCGGCAGGTCCGATCCCGTTCGGCGTCCTGCCCGGACTGGCACTCGTCGTGCACCTCTCCCTGCTCCTGCTGCCCGCCCGCGATCACGCCGTCGAGCGACTGGAGTGCGTTGAGGTCGATGTTCTCGCCCCCCAGCAGCGTGATCAGGAGAACGACGATGACCCCCACCACGCCGGCGCCGCCGCCGACCGCCATGCCGCGGCCGCCCCGCATGCCTCGGCGGTCCTCGACCTGCGTGGGGTCCAGCTTCGCCCCTTTTCGGAAGTCCACGGCGCCCTGATACCCGGACGCCTTGCGCCGGAAACCGGAAGGTCTAGCGAGCCCGACGGAGCTCCAGCCACAGGATCACGTACGCGATCGTGGCGGCGATCCAGGCATCGAATGAAAGGGAGCTGAGCAGGTAGATCGTTTGCGGGAGTCCGGTCGCGTTCGGGTCGCCGGGGAAGAAGTTGTCGTCTCCGCCGTAGACCGAGATCGCGAGGGCGACCGCCGATGACACGACCCACGTGGCGAGCGAGACGAGGATCACGACCCGGAGAGGACCGAGCCAGCGTCCGCCCTGGCGTCGCTCCGCCTTCGTGAGCTCTTTCCATCTCGCTGCAGCCGACTCGTATCCGACGTCGTCGTCGGTGAATCGTTCGAGGGGCTCGCCCTCTCCCAGATCCTCCATCCGCCAGACCGCGTACCCCTCGTCGTCGCGGACCACTACGAATTTCTCGTTCGCGTCGAAGGTCTCGAACCTCCCGCCCGGTGACTCGCTCACGGTGACCTCCTCGAGGTGCTGCGAGCCAACGTTACCCGACGCTCCCCGGCGAGCGAGAACCCGATTTGCCGGTCACACCGACCGGGGGGAGGATGACCACGGACCCCGGAAGGCTGAGCCGCTTCCCGGGCCGTATCACCAAGGTCGGGTCGCCCCGAGAGCGCGACCCCTGCCGAGAAGAGGGGGTTCCAGAGATGCTCCCGGCACCGTTCGAGTACCACCGACCCGCCACGCTCGAGGAAGCGCTGCAACTTCTGGCAGAGCACGGCGAGGATGCCAAGGTCCTCGCCGGTGGGCAGAGCCTGATCCCGTTGATGAAGCTCCGTTTCGCCGCCCCCGCCCGCCTGATCGACATCAATCGGATCGCGGGGCTGGATGCGATCGAGGAGGCCGAAGGATCCCTCAGGATCGGCGCTCTCGTCCGTCACGATTCACTCGCCGCCTCGGACGTGATCAAGGAGCGCTATCCGACGATCGCCGCGGCGGCGCCCATGATCTCCGACCCGATCGTCCGGAACCTCGGGACGATCGGTGGATCGCTCGCGCACGCGGATCCCTCCGGTGACCTCGGCTCGGTGATGCTCGCGTTGGGCGCATCGATGGTCGTTCGCAGCACGGGGGGCGAGCGCGAGATCGCGGCCGCCGACCTTGCGGATGGGCCGTTCCAAAGCTCGATCGCCCCGAACGAGCTGCTCACGGAGATCCGCGTCCCCTCGCCGCCACCACGTTCCGGAGGCACGTACCTGAAACTCGAGCGGAAGGTCGGGGATTTCGCCACGGTGGCCGCCGCCATCTTCCTGACGCTCGACAACGGCTCGATCGGACGAGCCGGCATCGGTCTCACATCGGTCGGGCTCACGAACCTCAAAGCCGACGCGGCGGAAGCGGCGCTCGAGGGTGCCTCGCCCGGGGAGGACGCCTGGGCGGAGGCGGGACGACTCGCGGCCGAGGCGGCAGAACCGACCACGGACGTTCGTGGTTCCGCCGAGTACAAGCGCCACGTCGTGGACGTCTACGTGCGCCGAGGCCTCGCGGCCGCGGCCGAGATGGCCGGCGCGGCCTGAACACCGAGAGGAGACGCGAGGTGGAGATCAAGGTCAACGTCAACGGCACCGAGCGAACGGCGAGCGTAGAGCCTCGCCGGCTCTTGGTTCATCTGATCCGCGAAGAGTTCGAGCTCACCGGCACGCACATCGGATGCGACACGAGCAGTTGCGGCGCGTGCACGGTCCTCCTGGACGGTCGGCCGGTGAAGTCGTGCACGATGTTCGGGGTCCAGGCCGACGGTCGCGAGGTCACGACCGTCGAGGGGATGATGGGCGCGGACGGTCTCCATCCGGTCCAGGCGGCCTTCAAGGAGCATCACGGGCTCCAGTGCGGCTTCTGCACGCCGGCGATGATGCTCGTGGGCGCCGCGCTCCTCGAACGGAACCCCAACCCCAGTGACGAGGACGTCCGCTGGGCGATCTCCGGGAACATCTGCCGGTGCACGGGCTACACGAACATCGTGAAAGCGATCCAGGCAGCCGCCGCGTCCACCGAGCCGGCGACGGCCTGACCGAGAGAGGACACCAGGATGGCGACAGAGACCGAAGAGATCCGCGGGATCGGCCACAGCGTTCGCCGGGTCGAAGACGATCGGTTCATCCGGGGAGCCGGCAACTACATCGACGACATCCATCTCCCCGGGATGCTGCATATGGCGATCCTGCGGAGCCCGTACGCCCACGCGACGATCACGAGCATCGACGCGTCGAGAGCACAGGCGCTCCCCGGGGTCATCGCCGTCGTCACCGGCGAGCTGATGGCGCAGCACAACCTCGCCTGGATGCCGACGCTCTCGGGAGACACCCAGGCGGTCCTGGCGACGGACAAGGTGCGGTTCCAGGGACAGGAGGTCGCGGCGGTCGTCGCCGACGACCCCTACGTCGCCAAGGACGCGCTCGAGCTGATCGACGTGGACTATGACCCGCTCGACGCGGTGACGACCCCGCAGCAGGCACTCGAGGACGGGGCGCCGCTGATCCGGACGGACAAGGAAGGCCAGGAGAACAACCACGTCTATTCCTGGGAGACCGGTGACAAGGACGCGACGGACGCCGCGTTCTCCGAGGCCGACGTCGTCGTCTCGCTCGACACGTTCTACCCGCGGAGCCACCCGGCGCCGCTCGAGACGTGCGGATGCGTCGCGGACATCAACCCCGCGACCGGCCAGGCGACGATCTACATGACCTCGCAGGCGCCACACCTCATCCGGACGGTGTTCGCGCTGGTGGCCGGCTTGCCCGAAGACAAGATCCGGATCGTGTCGCCCGACATCGGTGGGGGCTTCGGCAACAAGGTTCCGGTGTATCCCGGCTACGTCGTCGCCACCGCCGCCTCGCTCCTGCTCGGACATCCCGTGAAATGGATCGAGGATCGCTCCGAGAACCTCATCTCGACCGGATTCGCTCGCGACTACCACATGCGGGGAGAGCTGGCGCTGAAGACCGACGGCACGATGCTCGGGCTGCGAGCGTCGCTGCTCGCGGACGAGGGCGCGTTCTACGCCGACGCCCAGCCCTCCAAGTTCAAGGCAGGCCTGTTCCACATCGTGAGCGGTTCCTACGACCTGCCGGCGGCCCACGTGTCGGCGGAGGGTGCCTACACGAACAAGGCGCCCGGCGGCGTCGCGTACCGGTGCTCCTTCCGTGTGACCGAGGCGTCGTATCTGATCGAGCGCCTGGTGCAGAACGCGGCGTACGAGCTGCGGCATGGACCCGGTCGACCTCCGGAAGAAGAACTTCATCGAGAAGGACCAGTTCCCGTATGCCTCCGCGACGGGGTTCGTCTATGACTCCGGCGACTACCGAGGCGCCATGGACAAAGCGCTCGAGATGGTCGGGTACGACCAGCTCCGGAAGGAACAGGCAGAGGCCCGCGCGGACGGCAAGCTGCACGGGATCGGCATCGCGTCGTTCACCGAGGTCGTGGGCGCCGGACCGGCGAAGGACTACGACATCATCGGCGTGAAGATGAACGATGGCGCCGAGCTCCGGATCCATCCGACGGGGAAGGCGATCCTGAAGATCAGCTGCCAGACGCAGGGGCAAGGTCACGAGACGACGTTCGCGCAGATCGTCGCCGGCGAGCTGGGGATCCAGCCCGAGGACATCAAGGTGATGCACGGCGACACGGACAACACGCCGTACGGGCTCGGCACGTATGCCTCCCGGTCCACGCCCACGTCCGGCGCGGCGACGGCGATGGTCGCTCGTCGCGTTCGAGAGAAGGCGATGAAGCTCGCGGCACACCTGCTCGAGGTCGCCGAGGAGGACGTCGAGTACGAAGCCGGCAGGTTCTCCGTCAAGGGAGCACCGGATCAGGTCAAGACGATCCAGGAGGTGGCGTTCGCCGCGTACACGAACTACCCGGAGGACATGGAGGCCGGGCTCGAAGGCGTCCACTACTACAACCCGCCGAACCTCACGTTCCCGTTCGGGACGTACGCCGTCTCGGTCGAGGTCGACCCCGATACCGGCGTGTGGAAGGTGCTCCGGATGGTGGCCGTCGACGACTGCGGCGTCCGTATCAACCCGATGATCGTCGAGGGCCAGATCACCGGCGGCCTCACGGAGGGGTACGCCACCGCGGCGATGCAGCTGATCACGTTCGACGAGATCGGCAACGCGATCGGGACGAACTTCATGGACTACCTGATCCCGACGGCGTGGGAGACGCCGAAGTTCGAGCTGGGAGAGACCGTGACGCCGTCACCGCATCATCCCATCGGCGCGAAGGGCGTCGGCGAGTCGGCGACGGTCGGCTCCCCCGCCGCGTACGTCAACGCGGTGATCGACGCGCTCCAGCCCCTCGGCGTGAAGAACATCGACATGCCGCTCACGTCCGCGAAGGTCTGGGAGGCGATCCAGACGGCGAAGTCGACCTCGATGTCGTGAGACCCGAGACGCTCGCGGAGGCAGCCGAGCTCTCGGCACGAGGCGAGCCCTTCGTGCTGGCCACAGTGGTGTGGCGCCGCTCCCCGTCCTCGGGGAAAGCGGGGGCGACGGCCCTGATCACGAGCGATGGCCGGGTACGCGGGTGGCTGGGTGGCGCCTGCGCGGAACCCACGGTGGTCCGGGAGGCTCGGCGGGCACTCGAGGAGGGGACGCCGCGCCTCTTGTTCCTCGGCCCGCCGGAGGAGCTCGCGGGACACGAGCGCGACGGCGTCGTGACGGTGCCGATCGCGTGCCAGAGTGAGGGGGCGATGGAGGTGCACGTCGAACCGGTCCTTCCCCAGCCGCAGTTGGTCGCGATCGGGCGGTCTCCCGCGGCCATCGCGCTCACCGCGATGGCCGCCGCGCTGGGGTGGCGGAGCGTCGCCGTCGACGACGGCGGCGACGCGGCGGATCATCCCGGAGCCGGGCACGTCCTCACGTCGCTCGACCTCGCCTCCGCGAACGTTGACGACCGATCGTTCGTCGTCGTCGCGACGCAGGGCCACTACGACGAGGCAGCGCTCGAGCGCGCGCTCGCGACATCGGCGCCGTACATCGGCCTCGTCGCGTCGCGCACCCGTGCCGAAGCGGTGCTCGGGTACCTCCGGGATCGCGGGGTGAGTGAGGAGGCGCTCGCTCGGGTTCATGCACCGGCTGGCCTCGACCTGGGGCGGATCGACTCGGACGAGATCGCGGCCGCGATCCTCGCCGAGATCATCCAGCTCAAGGCGGAGAGAGACCTCCCCGGCGTGGCGGACGACGGCGGGATCGCCGCGGGCCACGAGGAGATCGATCCCGTCTGCGGGATGACGGTCGACGTGGCCAACGCGAAGTTCCGAAGCGTGCTCGATGGCCAGACCTATTACTTCTGCTCGGCGGGGTGCCTGGCATCGTTCGAAACCGATCCCGCTTCGTACGTGTCCGTGCCTCGATGAGCGCCATCGCGAGAGGTGACGCATGCTGATCGAGGACAGCTTCACGGTCCGCACGCCGGTCGATCGACTCTGGTCGTTCATCCAAGACGTCGAACGGATCGCGCCGTGCATGCCCGGCGCTGAGCTGACGGAGGTCATCGACGATCGGACTTGGAAGGGGAAGGTCCACGTGAAGTTCGGTCCCGTGCAGATGGCGTTCTCCGGGACCGTGGTGATGGAGGAGAGGGACGACGAGGCACACCGGGCGAAGCTGTCGGCGAAGGGCACCGAACAGCGAGGCAAGGGGGTGGCGAACGCGAAGGTGGAATCGTGGCTCGAGCCCGCGGGTGGAGACGGCACGACCGTGCACATCCGCTCGGATATCACGATCACCGGCGCGGCGGCGCAGATGTCTCGAGGACTGCTTCCCGAGGTCTCGAAACTGCTCACCAGGCAGTTCGCCGAGTGCCTGGAGTCGACCCTGAACGAGGAGAGCCCGTCTCCCACCGCTCCGATGACGGAGCCGGGTTCCGCCGATCCGCCGCCGAAGGTGGCGCCCAAGGCCGTCGGTGGTTTCGGTCTCGGGATCCGCGCCCTGTGGGCCACGATCGTGCGGTTCTTCTCCCGGCTGTTCGGACGGCGCGACGGGTCGTGATCTCGGGGATCGTCCTGGCGGCCGGTTCGGGCACCCGATTCGGCGGGACGAAGCAGATCGCTCCCCATCTCGGGAAACCACTCGCCCAACACGCGGTCGACGCGCTCGCGTCCGCCGGAGTCGACGAGCTGATCGTGGTGACCGGTCATGACGCCGATGCGGTCGAACGAGCGCTCCGTCTCCCTCCGCAGGGCCGGTTCGTTCGCAACCCGGATCACGCGTCGGGCCAGGCATCCTCGCTGGCCGCGGGTCTGCACGCGCTCGGCGACGACACCGAGGGTGCGGTCGTTCTCCTCGCCGATCAGCCGGGCGTCACCGACGCCGAGGTCCGCGCGCTGATCGCCGCGTTCCGGCGATCCCGGAGCCGGATCGTTCGCATCGCCTACGAGGACGGCCCCGGACCTGCCCTGCTGTCGCGTGAGGTCCACGCGGAGGCCGGACACCTGCACGGCGACACGGGAGCCCGTGCGCTCATCGCTTCACACCTCGATTGGGTCGAAGAGGTGGCGGTCCCGTTCCGCGCACCTCCGGACGTCGACAGGCCGGAGGATCTCCCGCTGATGTGATCAGCCGCGCCGAGGGCGGACCATGGTCCGGTCGTTCGGCGCCTCGAAACCGAAACGCGTGTAGAGCCCGTGCGCGTCGCGCGTGTTCAGGAACCAGACGAGGTCGCGATGCTCGGGATGCTCGACGGCTTCCCGCACGAGCTCCACTCCGAGGCCGCGGCCACGGTGCCCTTCGATCACGTACACGTCGCCCAGCCACGCCATGCTCGTACCGTCTGAGATCACGCGCGCGAACCCGACCTGCTCGCTGCCGAGGTAGACCCCGATCACCCTCGTCGACTCCCGCACGAGACGTTCGATCGTGTCCCGATCGCGGCCACGGACCCAGTACGCCTCCTCGGAGAGGTACCGGTGCACGGCATCGACGTCCACGCGGCCGCGATCGTCGTCCAGCTCGTAGCCCTCGGCGAGCTCGCGGCGCATCAGCAGATGAGGCCGAGGCGCCGATGCTCGAGGGCCGGGAGCACCTTCCGTACACGCCGAAGCTCCGACAGGTCCAGATCGGCGAACCACACTCCGGACCCCTCCTCCGGGGCGTGGGCCAGCACGTCGCCCCACGGACCCACGATCATCGAGTGACCGTATGAGCGCCGGTGCTCCTCGGGTGACCCGAACTCGCCCCACTGCGCCGACGCCGCCACGAAGCATTGGTTCTCGATCGCACGCGCGCGCACCAGCTCCTCCCAGTGCGCGACCCCGGTCTTGTGCTGGAACTGCGCGGGGAGCACGAACAGCCCCGAGCCGAGCGCCATGAGCCCCCGGAACAGCTCCGGGAAACGCAGGTCGTAACAGATGGAGAGACCGACCCGCAGATCTTCGACGGGATGGGTGACCAACTCCGTGCCCGGGGTGAACGTCGCGGACTCGCGGAACGGCGGTTGGCCTTCGAGGTCGACGTCGAACAGATGGATCTTCCGATAGGTGGCGACGAGCTCTCCTGAGCGGTCGAAGAGCGGGGCGGTGTTGAAGATCCGGTCACCGTCCCGTTCGTGGACGCTCCCTCCGAGGATCCACATCTCGCGCTCCCTCGCCACGCTCGACAGAAGAGCAGATGCCGGCCCACCCGGGAGCGGTTCGGCGACCTGCGGGACGCGAGCATCGGAGCCGAGATAGGCGAAGAACTCCGGCAACACCGCGATGTCCGCTCCGCCGGCTGCGGCTTCTTCCAAGAGTGCCTGCGCCGCAGAGAGATTCGATGGGACATCGTCGCCGGACCGCATCTGGCAGACCGCTGCACGCATGCCCGAAGTGTAGGTGGCGATCCGGCAGAACGAGGTCGTCGATCACCGTGTCGCCTGCCTCGGTGAGGGACGCATCGAAAAGGAACTAAGAAGGAACTAGGCGGGACGATCGAGCGCGCGACGGATCCCGTCGAGGGAGCCCGGGTCCTCGAGGCTCGACAGGTCCCCGGGGTCCTCTCCCAGCGCGGCCGCCCTGATCACCCGCCGCACGATCTTCGCGCTGCGGGTCTTCGGCAGCTCGGGGACGAACACCACCTTCGAGGGGAGGAACGAGCGGCCGAGATGCTCGGCGACCACGTTCCGCAGCGTGGTCGCGAGCGTACGGTCCGCCTCCAGACCCGGTTTCAGCACGACGAAGCACCAGATCGTCTCTCCCTTCAGGGTGTGCGGCACGCCGATCGCGGCCGACTCCGCGACCGACGGGTGGGAGGCGAGCGCGCTCTCCACCTCGGCGGGACCGAGGCGCTTGCCGGCCACGGAGAGCGTGTCGTCGGAACGACCGTGCAGGAACCAGAAGCCGTCTTCATCTCGGGTGGCCCAGTCGCCGTGAACCCAGATGCCGGGGAAGCGACGCCAGTACGTGTCGAGGTATCGGTCGGGGTCGCCCCAGATGCCACGGGTCATCGACGGCCACGGCTGACGGCACACGAGCTCCCCCACCTCGCCGGGACCGACCGATGCGCCGGTCGCGTCGACGATGTCGATGTCCATGCCGAGGGCCGGCCCCCGGAGGGTGCAGGGCTTCAGGTCACAGATCGGCAACGGGGAGAGGAAGCACGCGCCGACCTCCGTTCCGCCGGAGAGATTGATGATGGGGAGTCGAGACCCACCCACCTCTTCGTGCAACCACAGGTACGCGTCGGGGTTCCATGGCTCGCCGGTCGACGCCAGGATCCGGAGGGAGGAGAGGTCGTGGCGGTGGATCCGGTCGGTGCCCGCGGGGATCAGGGCCCGGATCAGCGTGGGTGAGACCCCGAGCGTCGTGATGCCGTGCCGCTCCACCAACGCCCAGAGGCGGTCGGGACCGGGGTGGGTCGGAGCACCGTCGTACAGCAGCACGGTCGACCCCAGGGCGAGCGCGCCGACGATCTCCCACGGCCCCATGATCCAACCGAGATCCGTCACCCAATGCAGCACGTCTCCGGGACGAACGTCCACCTGGTAGGCGACCTCGGCCGCGATCTTCACGAGGAACCCACCGTGGACGTGAAGGACGCCTTTCGGCTTCCCGGTGGTCCCGCTCGTGTAGCCGATGAACAGCGGATGTTCCGGGTCGAGCCGTTCTGCCTCGAGTGGCTCCGCCGACTCCCCGGAGACCAGCTCCACCCAATCGTGCTCATCCGCTGTGGCGCCCTCGCCCGCGTGCGCCAACACGACGGTCGCCTCGACCATCGTGGCGCGCATGCGGGCGAGTCGCGCGACCTCGGACATCGGGACGGCACGCCCTTTCCGCAGGAACGCGTCCGCCGTGAGCACGACCTTGACGTTCGCGTCCTCCAGCCGGACGGCGACGGCGTCGGCGCCGAAACCGCTGAAGATGGGGACCCAGATCGCCCCGATCTTCGAGCAGGCCATCACGGCCGCGACGGTCTCCGGCATCATTGGCATGAAGATCGCGACCGCGTCGTTCGCACCGACGCCCAGTCGCCGAAGGGCACGAGCCAGTCGATCGGTCTGCCTGCGGAGCTCCGCGTAGGTCCATGTGCGCGTGTCCCCGCCCTCTCCTTCCCACACCACGGCGGGGGCTTCGGGCGTGCGGGCGGCCCAGCGATCGACGCATTGCGAGGCGAGGTTCACCCGTCCGCCCCCGAACCACGTCGCCCATTCGACGCCCCGCGAGAGGTCGCGGACCTGCTGGTAGGGCTCCAGGAACCCGATGTCGAGGTCGCGGACCACCGCGTCCCAGAACCACTCCGTGTCCTCGATCGACCGCCGGACCAAGTCCTCGTAGGTGTCGATCCCATGCCCGCGCATGAACCGGGTGACGTTCGCCCGCTCCACGTACTCGGGGGTCGGCGACCAGACGATGTCGCTCACCCGGTCACGATACGGCGCGCGAGGAGCCTTCCGAGTGGGCCACGGCCTGCGCACCGGTGTGTGGAGGACCCCGACCCTTCGATATACATGGAGCCATGGGGCTCCGAGTGGGTGTGGCCGGGGTCGGCTGGTCCGGCTTCTCCCCGACCACCGCGGGCATCTCCTACAAGGAGCTGATGTTCGAGGCCGCCCGCCAGGCGTACGCGGATGCCGGCCTCGACCCACGAAGTGAGATCGACTCGTTCGTGTGCTGCTCCGAGGACATCGAGGAGGGCACGAGCATCTTCGACGAGTACGTGCCCGATCAGCTCGGCGCCGTGCAACGGCCTGTGCAGACCGTGGCCTCCGACGGACTGTTCGGCGTGGCGACCGCGGTCATGCTGATCCGCAGCGGGATCGCGTCCACCGTTGCCGTCGAAGCGCACTCCAAGGCGAGCGACGTCGTCTCGACCGGTCGGATCGACCGTTTCGCGATGGATCCGGTGCTGAACCGACCTCTCGGCGCGTCCGCGACCGTGCTCGCCGGGCTCGAGATGCGTCGCTGGCTGCACGTGTCCGGTCGATCGGAGGACGACTGCGCGGAGGTCGCGGCGCGCAACCGCGATCACGCGAGGGACAACCCACGCGCCTCGTATGCCAACACCCACGACCCGACGCCCCTCTTCGATCCACTCACCAAGGAGCAGGCAGCAGAGCCTGCCGACGGGTGCGTGGTCCTGGTGCTCGCGGGCGAGGAGAAGGCGCCCGGCGATGCCGTCTTCATCGACGGCGTCGGCTGGAGCCAGGACGCACCCTCGGTCGAGAGCCGGGATTGGGATCGTGCGGCAGCGGCCGAGCGGGCGGCTCGGGCCGCCTACGAACGGGCGGGGATCACCTCGTCGGAGGTGGATCTCGCCGAGGTGGACGACACCTACGCCTACAAGCAACTCCAGCATCTCGAGGCGCTCGGACTCGAGGGTCTCGACGCCGATCGCGTGAACCCGAGCGGCGGCGCCCTCGGCGAGGGTCACCTCCGGGAGGCGAACGGCCTGGCACGCGCCCTCGCCTGCATCGAACGGCTCCGCGCGGGTGACGCCCGCATCGGTGTGGCCCAATCCTGGCGAGGCGTGCCGTCGACGTCCGCGGCCGTCGCGGTGATGCGCAGATGAGCCCGCGAGTCGCTGTCGTGGGCGCGGGGATGACGAAGTTCGTCCGGCGCGCGCAGGAGACCGGCAAGGAGCTCTCGTCGATCGCGACGCGCGAGGCCCTCGCCTCGTGCGAGCTGAAGCTCGACGACGTCGACGCCGTCTGCCTCACCAGCGCTCCGGACGCGTTCGACGGCGTCCACCGCAAGGGGGACTACCTTGCCGACGGCGCCGGCGCGTGGGCCAAGCCGTACATCCGCACGTACGTCGGCGGCGGCAGCGGCGTCTTCACCGCGATCCAGGGTTGGTACACGGTCGCGTCCGGCATGGCCGACGTGGTCGTGTGTGTCGCCGAGGAGAAGATGTCCTCCTGCCAGCCGCACCCTCAGGGCGCATTCCTCACGATCTTCGACAACATCCTCGAGCGCCCCCTCGGGCCCAACCTGCTCTGGATCTTCGCGCTGGAGATGCAGCGGTACATGCAGGCCTACGGCCTCGACAAGCGTGACATCGCGCAGGTCGCGGTGAAGAACAAGCGCAATGCCGCGGACCACCCCGCCGCGCTGCTCGGGCAGACCGACATCACCGTGGAGGACGTGCTCGCGAGCGAGACGCTCGCCTGGCCGGTCCAGCGTCTGGACGTCTCCCCGATCTCCGACGGCGCCGTGGCCATCGTGATGGCGTCGGAGGACGCGGCGAGGAAGCTCACCGATCGTCCCGTGTGGGTGCAGGGCGTCGGCTGGAACCTCGACAGCACGTATTGGACCAATCGCGATCTCGCCTACCCCGAGTACGTCGAGAACGCCGCCCGGATGGCCTACGGGATGGCCGGCGTGAACGAACCGCGCAAGGAGATCCACGTCGCCGAGCCCTACGACCCCTTCGACTACAAGGAGCTCCACCACCTCGAAGGGTTGCTGCTGTTCGATCGGGGGAAGGCCCCCGAGGCTGCGGCGGCCGGCGTCACCGCCCGCGACGGAGACCTCCCGTGCTGTCCGTCCGGCGGCCTGCTCGGAGTCGGCAACCCGATCGCGGCCGCGGGCCTGATGAAGATCGCGGAGCTCTTCTGGCAACTGCGAGGTGAGGCGGGTGCCCGGCAGGTGCCGGGCACACCCGAACGAGGTGTCGCGCAGGCGTGGGGCGATCTGATGCAGGTCGGGACCGTCGTCGTGATGGGGAACGAGGGTGGACCGCTGACCACGGCCTCGGAGGCTCCGCCTCCGAGCCCGCGGGCGACCGCGCTCTCAGACCAGGAGTTCCGTTCGGTCACCGGCGCCGTCGAACAGCGCCTGGACGCGCTGTACGACTGGGACGCGGGCGAGGCGATCGGCGCCTTCCTCGACGGTTTGCGCGAGCAGCGCATCCTGGCCACCACCTGCATCTCGTGCGGCAGGACGCTCGTCCCGCCGCGCAAGTTCTGCGAGCGTTGCTTCCGGCCTACCGATGGGTGGACCGAGGTCCCGCAGACGGGCAACGTCGAGACGTTCTCGATCTGCCACGTCACGTGGGACATGCGGCCGCTGGACGTTCCACAGATCCCGGCGGTGATCCGGTTGGACGGCACGAGCGAGGGAGGCTTCCTACATCTCCTCGGAGAAGTCGCACCCGATGACGTCCGAGCCGGGATGGAGGTCGAGGCGGTCTGGAAACCGGCGGGCGAGCGCGCCGGGTCGATCCTGGACATCCGGTATTTCCGGCCGCTCGACCCGGAGCTCCACCGCGAGCTGGTTGCGACGGCCGCAGCCGAGGCACCGTCGGGGTCGACCGCATGAGTCCGATCAAGGTCCCGGGCGAGCTATCGGTCTCGTTCCGGTACACCCCCGGCGTCGGGAACACGGCGTTCTTCGAAGCGCTGCGCGACCGAGGCGTGTTCCTCGGCTCCCGGTGCGAGACCTGCAGCGTGACCTACGTGCCGGCGCGCATCTTCTGCGAGCGATGCCTCGGCGAGCTCGAACCGAACCAGGAGTGCGGGCCGGAGGGAGAGCTCACCTCCTGGACGGTCGCCCGCGTGGACGTCGACGAGCGACCGCTCGACGAACCCGTCACGTACGGGTCGGTTCGGCTGGACGGCGCCGACACGATCTTCCTGCACCGGCTGATCGATCTGAGCGACCCCCCCGAGATCGGCATGCGGCTCCGCGCGGTTCTGGCGGAGGACCGGACGGGGTCGATCTTCGACGTCGAGGGATTCGCGCCGGTGTCGGACTAGCTCGCGGCCCGTCGCCAATCGACGGCGACGACACGCACCGGCTTCGCGAGACCCTTCAGCGAGACCTCTCGTGGCTCGCCCGCGACCGCGTTCCCGGAGCCCTCGACCGTCTCGACGCTCGCCAGCACCTCGCCACCCTCCGCGAGCGCCGCGATCCTGGCCGCTGCGTGGACACCCGCGCCCTCGTAGTCCCCGCCCGCCCGCGTCGCCTCCGCCGCATGGACCCCGACCCGCACCTGCGGCGCGAACCCGTGATCACGCCGGTGGTCCGCCAGCGTCCGCTGGATGGTGGCGGCACATCCGAGCGCCGCTCGCGCGTCCGGGAACGCCACGAAGAACCCGTCGCCCGTCCGGTGGATCTCCTCGCCTCCGCTCGCCGTGAAGCACCGGCGCAGGGCCTCGTCGTGCCATCGGAGGAGGTCGTGCCAGGCTTCGTCCCCGATCGCCTCGACCAGCGCGGTGGACCCCACGATGTCGGTGAACATGAACGTGCGCACTTCGCGCGCGCCCGTGGGCTTCTCCGGTCCCGCCAGCAGGGCGTCCATCCGGGCCATGTCCGGTGTCGCCCCGAGGCGCTCGAACGCCGCTCGGGCCGCCTCGAGCTCGAGGGCGGCCGCCTCGGTCTCTCCCGCGGCGGTTCGCGCCTCCGCGAGCAGGACCGTGGAGAGCGCCGCCTCGTACGGGGCGTCGATCTCGCGCCAGAGCCGCCGCGCGTCCCGCGCTCGCGTGACCGCCTCCGCCGGGTCGCCGCGGAGCAACGCGACGATGCCGGTGGCGTGGGCCGCCGAGGCCCTGATCGCGGCGGTCCCGAACTCCTCGGCGATCCCCTCGAGCTCCGCCGCCGCGGCCTCCGCCGTGGGGAGGTCGCTCGTGCATCTTCGCGATCTCGGCCTGCGCGGGGAGCAGCCGGGCTCTCGCGAGCTTGCGCCACGTGATCTCCTCGAGGCTCCCTCTGATCGAGGCCGCCGCGGCGTCCGTACGCCCTCGTGCCACGAGGAGGAGCGCCGCGCCGGGCTGCGGCTCGGTGCCGAGCGCCCGGGCCTGTCCGAAGGCCTCCTCCGTGCCCTCGAGGTCGCCCATCCGCAGCCGGACCTCGCCCAGCTCGTGGAACGCGCTGCCGGCCGCTGCAGGATGGAAACGCTGCAGCTCCGCAGAGGCCGACTCCGCTTCCGAGGCCGCGTCCGTCCAGGCGCCGGTGAGGCGCAGGAACTCGGCCCGGTGGACGCGGCAGATGCCCGGGAAACCGGCGATGTCCTGGCGCTCACACCACCGCTTCGACACGTCGGCCCATTCGCTGCCGCGCCGGTAGTCCGCGGTCTCTCGGCAGACCGACATCACAGCGCAGAACACCGCGCCGGTCGTGAACGGGCCCAGCTCGCCGCCGACCGCGACGCCAGCCGCCTGCTCCATCAGACCGAACGCCTCGTCGAGCTCGCCCGGCCGTTCCCAGCACCTCGGCGCGGCTGATCGCGACCCACACAGGCAGGTCGGCGTCGTCCAGTCGCGACGCGATCTCCTTCGCGCGATCGAGGTGCGCGAGCGCGCCTTCGATGTTCCCGCGGTCGAACTCGAGCTCACGGCGCGCGATCTCGAGGTACCCGTGCGCGACGGCCTCCGGCTCCCCGTCGAGGAGGTGCTCGGCGCGATGCAGCCAGGCCTTGGCCACTGAGCCGGCCAGCCTCGCGCCGTACTCCCGGCGGAGCGTGAGCGCCATCATCGCGGCCATCGACACGGTTCCCCCGCTCGAGGTGGAGCGCGTAGGCGCGCTCGAACGCGGCGATCGATCCCGTCGCGAGCGCCGATCCACCACGCCGACTTCGCGAGCGCCTCGAGGTCCTCCGGGCTCGAGCCCGCCCCTCGCCGTCGGCCTCGAGAACAACCGGTACGCCTCCGGCCAGGCACGACGGGCGTACGCCTCTCGGCCTGCCTCCAGCGGATCGACGGTCACGGTGTCGCTCATCGCCCCCATCTTCTCGCATGGGGAGCCGGAACCGGAAGTCGGTACTCTCGATCGGATGGAATTCGAGCTCACGCCGGAGCAGCAGCAGGTCCGCGACCTCGTCCGGGAGTTCGCCACCCAGGAGATCGCTCCGGGCGCCGGCGAGCGGGACGAGCACGAGGAGCTCCCGCTCGACATCGTGAAGAAGCTCGGCGAGCTCGGGATCTGCGGCGTCCCGATCCCCGAGGAGCACGGCGGGCTCGGAGCCGATGCCGTGACGTGGGCACTCGTGATCGAGGAGCTGGGGAGGGCCGATGCGAGCGTCGCGGTGACCGTCTCGGTCGCTTCCGGGCTGGCCGCCGGCATGATCGCGCGATACGGGAGCGCCGACCAACGCCAGCGCTGGCTCCCGCCGATCGCCTCGGGCGAGATGCTCGCGGGGTTCGGCCTGACGGAGCCGGGGAGCGGATCGGACGCCGCCGCGTTGCGAACGAGAGGCCGCCGGGACGCAGGAGATTGGGTGATCGACGGGTCGAAGGCCTTCATCACGAACAGTGGAACGCCGATCACCGGCTTCGTCGTGGTGGCGTGCCGCACCGAGGAGGACCCAGGAGCGAACGGCGTCTCCACGATCATCGTTCCGGCCGACGCGCCGGGGTTCTCCGTAGGACCGTCGTACCGCAAGCTCGGGTGGCGATCCAGCGATACCCACGAGCTGTCCTTCGAGGGATGCCGGGTTCCGGAGGACCACCTGCTCGGCGAGCGTGGCAAGGGCCTCGCGCAGTGCCTCGCGGCGCTGGACGACGGACGGATCTCGATCGCGGCGCTGTCCGTGGGCCTCGCACAGGGATGCCTCGATGCGAGCCTCACGTATGCGAAAGAACGCGAGGCGTTCGGCCGTCCGATCGGAGCCTATGAGGCGATCGCGTTCAAGCTCGCCGACATGCGGGCCACCATCGACTCCGCGCGCCTGCTCACCTACCGCGCCGCGTGGCTGAAGGATCAGGGCCGGCCCTATACGACGGAGGCCGCGATCGCGAAGCTCCGCGCGAGCGAGACGGCCGTGGACGTCGCGCGCGAGGCGATCCAGATCCACGGTGGGTACGGCTACACGGAGGAGTTCCCGGTCGCACGCGCCTACCGCGACGCGAAGGTGCTGGAGATCGGCGAAGGCACGAGCGAGGTCCTCCGCCTCGTGATCGCGCGCGATCTCGGTCTCCAGCCGCAGGTCTGACGTGCCGAGCGGCCGCTACGCCGTTCGGGGCCGAACCGGCGACGTCGTGGGGACGGAAGACTTCCGGTGCGCGCCCGGGCCGATGGGCTGGCGGTATTTCTCCGAGATCCAGCGCGACGAGCCGACGCCCCATCGGGAAACCGTCGATGTCGTCGTGGACGCCTCGTGGAGGATCGTCCGAGCGAGGATCGAGACGGGGTCCCACGCGATCCTCCTGGAGCCGAGCGACGGGCTCCTCACGGGGCTCCGCGACGGGGAGCACGTCGAGGTGCCGTGGGGGACCGAGACCCACCTCGACTACCTCTCCCCCGCGTTCAACGCGATCACGGCGCGCCGTCTGGAGGACGCGGCCGCAGAAGGAACGGCGCACGACATCGACGTCGTCTACCTGGAGCCCGTGACGCTCGAGCCGATCCAGATGCGCCAGCGGTACGAGCTCGTTCGTCGCGAGCACGTCGACACGCCGGCCGGCCGGTTCCTCGCTGCCCGCTGGGGCTACACGGCGCTCGCGACGGGTTGGACCAGTGAGCTCTGGGTCGCGGACGACGTCGTCGTCCGCTACGACCGGGCGTTCGAGCTCATCGCGTACGAAGCGGGGGCGTCGGGACCTGTCCCGACGCCCCCGTGATCGCCCCGGCTCAGCCCGTCTTGAGCGCTTCGACCTCGATCTCGAGGTCGATCGTCTTGCTGACGAGGAAGCCGCCGGTCTCCAGGACCATGTTCCAGCTCACGTTCCAGTCTTCGCGCTCGAGCGTGGTCTTCGCCGTCGCCGCGAGCACGGTCTTCCCGTACGGGTTCGTCTCGGTCCCCAGGTATTCACCCTTCAGCGTCACCGGGCGGGTCACGTCGCGGATCGTGAGGTCACCGTCCAGCTCGAACGTCGCTCCCCCCGTATGCCGCACCGCGGTGCTGTCGAACGTCATCACGGGCCACTTCTCGACGTTCAGGAAGTCGTCGCTCTTGAGGTGCTCGTCCCGCTGCTCCGTGTTCGTCTGGATGCTCGCGGTCTTGATCTCCACGTGGGCAGAGGACGCTTCCGGGTTCTCCGCGACCTCGATCCAGCCGGAGAAGTCCGTGAAGCGGCCGCGAACCCTCGTGAGGATGTGCCTCGCCACGAACTCCACCGCCGTGTGAGCGAGGTCGAGCTCGTACTTCCCAGGGGGTGGCAACGGGAGGCCACCGATCTCCTTCGTCGCTTCTGCCATCGCAGGACTCTCCCTTCGGTCCGGACGCCGAACGGCGTCCCTCTCTCCTATACCCGCAACCGACGCGAGAAACTCAGTATTCCGAAGCTTCCAAGGGAAGCTGAGCGGCTACCATGGAGTCATGGACACCGAACGCGCCGTCTGCGAGAGCTTCCAGGAGGCTGCCCAGCTCGTCGGGCAGCGGTGGGTTCCCCAGATCGTGTGGGTGTTGCTCGACGGACCCCGTCGCTACTCCGTGCTGCGCGCCGCGATCCCGGAGATCTCCGACACCGTCCTGTCCGAGCGGCTCCGCGAGCTGGAGATCGCGGGCATCCTGACGCGGGCCGTCACGCCCTCCACGCCCGTGCTGATCGAATACGCGCTGAGCGAACGAGGGCGAGACCTCGCGAAGGTGATCGACGGCCTCGCGACGTGGGCCGACCGCTGGTCGGCCGTCGACGCCTCCGCTCGCTAAGCGACCGCGCGGTCGGCGATCTCGAGAACCTCGTCGATGATCGCGAAGCCTTCCTCGAGTTGCTCCTCGGTGATGCAGAGCGGCGGGTTCGTCATGATCCCGTTGAAGCGGATCATCGTGAACAACCCTCGTTCGAGCAGTCGCCTTGTTCACCGCCTGCATCGTCTCGTTCACCACGTTGTAGGGCGAGAGCGGTTCCATCGTGTCGCGGCTCTTCACGAGCTCGAGGATCCCGAACAGGCCGATGTTGCGGACCCGGCCGACGCTCGGATGCTTCGTCATCAGCTCCTCGTGGTGCCCTCGCATCACCGGATCGAGCCGCTTCGCGTTCCCGATCAGATCGTCCTCCTCCAGCACGTCGATCGCGGCGATCGCGGCCGCGCAGGACAGAGGGTGCGAGTTGTACGTCAGGCCTCCGTAGAACACGTTCTCCTCGAAGTGCGCCGCGATCCCGGGCTTGATCGCGACGGCGCCCAGCGGTAGGTACGACGATGTGAGCCCCTTCGCCGCCGTCATCAGGTCCGGGACGACGTCCCAGTGGTTCACCGCGAACCATTCACCGGTGCGGCCGAACCCACACATGATCTCGTCGGCGATCAACACGATCCCGTATCGGTCGCACAGATCGCGGACGCCCTGGAGATAGCCGTCGGGCGGGATCAGGATGCCGTTCGTGCCCGTAACCGTCTCCAGGATGAACGCCGCGATCGTCTGCGGCCCCTCCAGCTCGATCGTCTCCTCGAGCGTGGCGAGCGCGGTCGCCGCATCCTCGGTCCCGCGCGCGGTTCCGCGGTAGGGATCCAACACGTGCACGATCCCCGGCATCGGCGGGTTCTCGTTCGCCCAGCGACGTGGGTCGCCGGTCAGGTTGATCGTGGCGTAGGTCGCGCCGTGATACGAGCGGTAGCGCGCGAGGATCTTCTGCCGGCCGGTGAACGCCTTCGCGATCCGGATCGCGTTCTCGTTCGCCTCCGCGCCGCCGAGGGTGAAGAAGGTCTTGTCGAGCTCACCAGGCCAGAGTGTCGCGAGCTTCTCGCCGAGTCGCGCGCGCGTCTCGTAGGCCATGAACGGCGAGATGTACGGGAGCTTCTCGGCCTGCCGGGCGATCGCGTCGGCGACCCGCTTGTCGCCGTGCCCGATGTTCACGCCCATCAGCTGCGAGTTGAAGTCGAGGTAGCGCGTACCGTCCACGTCCCAGAAGTACACGCCCTCGGCCCGGTCCACGGCGATCGGCGACGCCTTCGACTGCGCCTGCCAGTCGTAGAGCGTGTAGCGCTTCGACTTCTCGACGATCTCGGCGGCGGACATCGGGCTGTCTTCGCGCATCGTTCTGCTCCTCGGCTCCTCGCTCGGCTCGAGGCATCATCGCAGATGGTCCTGTGTCGGATCAGCCCTTGACGACCCGGCCGCCCTTCATCACGAACGGGATGTCCTCGAGCACGGTCACGTCGTCGAGCGGGTCGCCCTCGACCGCGATGAGATCGGCGAACCGGCCCGGCTCCAACGATCCGACCTTGTCGTCCCACCCCATGAGCTCGGCGGAGACCACCGTCGCGCTTCGGATCGCCTCCATCGGTGTCTGCCCGAATCGCACGTGGAAGGCGAGGTTCTTCGCGTTCATGCCGTGCGGATAGATCCCCGAGTCGGTCCCGAACGCGATCTTCACGCCGGCCTTGACGGCTTTGGCGAAGTTCTCCCGCTGGGCGTCGTTGGTCATCTCGGTCTTCTGCAGGACCTCGTCCGAGTACCCGAGCCGCGGGCCCTCCTGGAGCATCCAGTCGCCGTCGAACATGTCGGCGACGAGGTAGGTGCCGCGCTCGACCATCAGCGCGATGGTCTCGTCGTCGATCAAGCAGCCGTGCTCGATCGAGCGGACGCCGGCGCGGATCGCGCGCTTCGCTCCCTCCGCACCGTGCGCGTGGGCGGCGACGTGCGTGCCTCTCGCCTCCGCTTCCTCCACCGCCGCTCGCATCTCCTCCTCGGTCAGCTCGGGCTTGCCGGGATCGGTGCCGGATGTGAGGACCGCCCCCGTGGCGAGGACCTTGATGAAGTCGGCGCCGGCGTCGAAGATGCGCCGGACGTTCGCGCGCACCTGATCGGCGCCGGTGGAGACACCGACCCGCAGCTCGCTCGGCACCGGGACGTCGGGCGGGAGCCCGGTGATGTCCCCGCCGCCGCCCGGGCAGGTCACGTAGGCGCCTGCGCACATCATCCGGGGACCGGGGATCCTGCCGTCCTCGATCGCCTCTCGGAGCGCGAGATCGACGAACGCGTGGAACGTTCCGACGTCACGGACGGTCGTCACGCCTCCGAGCAGCGTCGCGAGCGCGTTCGTCACCCCGGTGAGGGCCTCCTGCGCGGAGGAACGGTTCACGAGGTAGGCGTACCCCTGTCCCTCGTCCAGCTCCCCGATCAGGTGCGCATGGCTATCGATCAGCCCGGGCAGGACGGTCCGGTCCGAGAGGTCGATCGTGCGGAGGTCCGAGGGCGCCTCGGAGGCGGGCACGACGTTCTCGATCCGTTCGCCGTCGAGCACGAGTGCCCGGTCGCTGAGCACGTCGCCGGCCGCCACGTCCACGAGGCTGCCGGCGAGCACGACGAGGCGCTCGGCCGAAGGCATCGGCGGAGCATACTCTCGGCCTCCCCCAACTGGCGGATGCTACCGACCTTCGACCGGTACGCGATGGGGGATACCCGGGCCGATACCTCAAACGTGGTACGGCGCAAACACCCTGCCTCTCTCGTGGCCGCAGCGACCCTGCTGGCCCTGGCCTCGCTGCTGGCTGCCGTGGGCCAGCCTGCGATCGCGGCAGCACCCACGTGGTTCGATCTCACCCCCACGGACTCGTTCCCCCAGGGGATCGCGGCCGGGCCCGACGGGATGACCTGGGTGGCGAACCGGTTCGCCTCGGAGATCGATCGTCTCTCCCCGGACGGCACCCAAGCCCCGATCGGACTGGAATCGGGCGTCGACCCCTACGAGATCGTGAAGGGACCGGACGGCGCGATGTGGTTCACCGAGCACAACGGGAGCCGGATCGGGAGGCTGACCGCGTCCGGGGAACTGACCGAGTTCGCCCTCCGTGACCTGTCCAGCCCCACCGGCATCACGGTCGGCCCCGATGGAGCTATCTGGTTCGCCCAGCGGGGCGTCAGCTCGATCGGGCGGATCTCGCTCGATGGAGTGATCACGGAATGGCCGACCCTCACCCCGAAGGCGGCACCGCTCGGGATCACGAGCGGTCCCGACGGCGCCCTGTGGTTCACGCTGACCACCGCGAACAGGATCGGCAGGATCACGGTCGACGGCGTTATGACCGAGATCCCGCTCCCCTCGCCGTTGCACGGTCCCCAGTGGATCACCATGGGTCCCGACGGCGCCCTCTGGTTCACGGCGCGTGTCACGAACACGATCGTCCGGATGACCGTGGGCGGCGCGCTCACGGAGTACCCGGTCCCGACACCCGAAGCCAACGTCAACGGCATCACGCTGGGACCGGACGGCGCTCTGTGGTTCACCGAGAGCAGCGCCGACTCGGTGGGCCGGATCACGCGCGACGGCGACATCGTCGAGATCCCGCTCGGTGAGGGAGCGTCGCCGACCGGCATCACGATCGGCGCCGACGGAGCGATCTGGTTCAGCGCGCCCGGCTTCAACCGCGTTGGCAGGCTCGACCCCTCCGCGCCTCCCGCCGACGACACCGCCCCGATCGTGACCATCGTCTCCCCTCCCGACGGCGCGATCCTCACCGAGGGCGAGGGGATGATCGCCGACTACTCCTGCACGGACGAGCCCGGCGGCTCGGGCGTGAGCACCTGTGACGGGCCCGTCGCGGATGGGGACATCGTCCCCAACGGTCTCGGTGCGCACACGTTCACGGTCACGGCAAGAGATGCGAACGGGAACGTGGGCACGGCGACCCACGGCTACGTCGTGTTCGACGACATCGGCGGTCCGATCACGAGTCAGGCGGTCTTCTCGGCCGGACGAACGATCCCGATCATCCTGGAGCTGGGAACACCGCCCCAGGGACCCCTCTTCGCGAGCTCCCCAGTGGTGCACGCCGTTGACTGCGTCAGCGGAGAGGTCACCGGCCCGGACCAAGCCGCCAACGTGCAGGCGAACCTCACGAACAACGGCCGGCTCCTCCTCCAGTGGCGGACAGGCGCCGGCTGGGGCGGCTCGTGCCGATCGCTCGTGGTCCATCTCGGCTTCAGCGGTTGGTCGGATGCCGCCGCCGAGTTCACGCTCCGCTTCGCCTGAGCCGGCTACCCGCGCTCCTCGAGCTGCTCGTCGATCAAGGACCTGAGCTCGTCTCGGCCGAACGGCCGGGAATGACCCGCGCAGACGAGGTTCACGGGTAGGTCGCGGAGCCGGATGAGCGACGCGACGAACGCACCTTCGTCCTCGGCGTAGAGAGGATCGTCCAGCGCCGCGGTGTCGCCGGTGAACAACGTCCCATCGGCTGCGTCCCAGAGGGCTATCGACCCGGCGGTGTGTCCGGGGACGTGCAGGACCTCGAAGGCGCGATCCCCGAGGTCGACGACGTCCCCCTCGCCGAGGAGCCTCGTCGGCTCCGTGGTGGGTGTCCGCCATCCGGGCACGTCGAACTCCTCCCGCGGCAGCGCCGTGATCACGAGCTCGGGGGGCTCGTAGCCGTACCAGCGGATCTCGTCCTCCAGACCCGGCCGGAAGTCCTCACGCCTGAGTGCGAGCCCGTCGGGCACACGGATCCCGTCGGCATCGGCCGCGTGACACCAGCGTTCGTCGAAGGCGTGCAGCCCGCCTGTGTGGTCGAAATGGTCGTGCGTGGCAACCGCGACGACGCGTCGGTCGTCGACGAACGGAGCCAGCTCCGCGCGCAGGTCACCGATCCCGTTGCCGGTATCCACGACGAGGTCACGGTCTCGCCCGCGTACGTGCCACACGTTCGATTCGAAGAACGGGTCGAGATGAGATTCCACGAGCAGCGCGATGTCCTCGGTGATCCGTCGCGCACGGAACCACTGCTCGGCGACGGGCATCTCGTTCACAGGCGGTCGGTGAAGAAGACCGATGACGGCGCGGGCCGCAAACAGTGGACCGACACCATCGAGGCGTTGTACGAGCCGACGTTCGGGATCGCCACGATGTCGCCCTCCTCGATCTCCGGCAACGGGTAGTCCTCGGCGAACAGGTCGTTGCCCTCGTTGATGTGACCGGCGACGGTGACGTTGGCGGTCGGCTCGACGTCGGCCGCTCGGCACAGGATCGGGTGGAACGGGATCTTGTAGACGAAGTGCTCGTTCATCACGCTCCAGCCGGTGTCCAGCCCGACGAACGTGGTCCCATCGCGATCCTCGACGCTCACCACTTCGGCCAGATGGGTCGCGCACTCCTTCGCGAGGAACTCCCCCGGCTCGGTCCCGACGAGGACGTCGAGCGGCGCCAGATGCCGGGCGAGGACGGTCGCCCACGCGTCGAGGTCGAGCGGAAGGTCCCCGGGCCGGAAACGAACGCCCAGACCGCCCCCGGTGTTGACCTCGACGATCGGACACCCCGCATCCAGCAGCATCCGGGTCGCGGTCGCGACGCGCCGCATCGTCTCGTCGACGACCGGCAGCGCGTCGCTCAGATAGAGGTATCCCGTATGTACGTGCACCGTGTCGATCGTGAGGTCGTGCGTGCGGGCGATGTCGAGCGCCTCGTCGAGCCGCTCGGGATAGATCCCGAACTTCGTGGGCCGGTCCCCCGCGTAGGTCTGACCTCCGCCGGGGAACGCAGCTCCGATCCGGGGGTTGATCCGGAGGCCCACCGTCGAGCCGGGCGCACGCCTGCCCACGCGGTCCAGCTGGCTCAGCAGGTCCACGTTCAGATGCGCGCCGGCGGCCAGCACGGCGTCCAGGTCACGCGCCGAGACGTTGGTCCCGGTGTAGCTGATCTCCGATGGTTCCCACCCGTTGTCGAGGGCCCACCGCAGCTCGCCGGGCGAACACACGTCCATCCCGACGCGCTCCGGTGAGCCCGGAGCTCCGAGCGCTCTGAGGAACGCGAGGAAGGCCGGCTCGCGCTGCGCTTTCAGCGCGAGACGGACCCGGTGCCGGAGCCCGGCTCCCCCCAGGGCGCTCTGGAGCGCTCGAGCCTGCTCCTCGACGCGGACGAGGTCGTAGACGTAGAGCGGCGTGCCGTGCTCGCGAGCGATCGACTCGGCGTCGCGCCCCGCGATCGACAGGCGCCCGTCCCGGACCTCGAGTCCGGGACGGTCCCACCACGTCAGCTGAGATGCCGTTCGCTCCATGCGGGCGGGAGGCTACCCGCGGGCGAGCTCGGTGCGACGCCTCAGACGGCTTCCGCCGGGACGTCTACCTCGACTCCAGACTCACGCCGGCTCACGAGCAGGACCGACGCCACGGTGGCGATGACCCCAGCCAGGAACGAGATCCCGAGACCGATCGCCGTCGACGCCTCCCACACGGCGTTCCCCTCGACGCCCGGCAGGAATGGGTTCGGAGCCCCGACCGCGTCATCGACGCGCGTGAACCCGATGACGGTGACGACCAGCAGGATGATGCTGGAGATGACCATCAGGAGCGCGGTCATGCGCCGGATCTGTGGGTCCTGCAGGAGCATGTAGGCGCATCCGAACGTCAGCGCGCCGAGGCTCGCCGCGACCGCGATCGCGCCCGTGCCGTCCGCGGTGCCGTCGAACTCGAGGACGATCTGGGTGCCAGAGGCTTGATACGCGAGGCTGAACCAGTTCGCGAACACACCGATGAAGCCGATCAGACCTGCAACGGCGGTCACAACGGCAAGGAAATTGATGCGGTCAGAGCGCATGAAGGGCCCTCCTCTTGGGGTGTTGCTTCCGCTATCGGCTCCTGACGCTCCGATTCTTGACCGCCGGGACCCCCGGTTCAACGACCCGGGACCCCTCGGGCTCGAGCCCGGCCCTCCGCCGTATCCTCGAGTGATGACCACGATCCCCGATCCGGTCCGAGATCTCCTCGCCACAGGGCCTCTCGCGCACGTCGTGACGCTCGACCCGGACGGCACCCCGTACATCACCCTCGCCTGGGCCGGCTTCGACGGCGACGAGCTCGTGTTCGCGACGTTCTTCGGCACCGACCAACGCAAGCTCCGGAACCTCCGGCGCGATCCACGTGTGACGCTCTCCTTCGAGGCGAAGGAGCACACCGGTGAGGGGCTCCATCCGTACGTCGTGATCCACGGCCGCGCGCGCATCACCGAAGGCGGGGCGCTTGAGGTGATGGATGCTCTGGCGGAGCACTACATCGGACCCGGAGCCGTCTACCCGATGCGGGACGCACCCGCCGGGGTCGTCACCCACGTCACGATCGACGAGATCTACGGCCAGGGCCCCTGGCGGGAGGCGTGACGACCGGCGATCCGTCTATACCGTAGGCGCCCCCCGATCCTTAGGAGGATCCCCATGCAGCAGCACCGATGGATCACCCGTGCCCTGGCGACACTGGCCCTGACCGCGACGATCGTCGTCGGGTCCGGGCTGGCCGCCTTCGCACACGAGTGCTCCAACGCGTCCCGTAACGCGAGAGGCGACGCGAACGCCGCGGCTGGCAACGGCTGGACGCTCAGCTCGGACATCATCCTGATGTTCGCGATCCCGGACGAGCTCGGGCTCGATCCGCTCACGGAGGAGCAGCTGGCCCAGGCGCAGGCGATCGTCGCCGCGGAGAAGGCGAGCGGCGAGTTCGACGAGCTCTACGCCACCGATCGGGCGGTCCTGGACCACTCGACGGCGATGAACGGCAACAGCCGCGACGGCTACGGTCCGAGGTCCGACGACGACCACGCGATCGAGCATCTGTTCGCCGACTTCGGCGAGATCGTGCCGCTGTTCGAGCACCTCGCCGGTATCTACGTCACGGTCTCCTCGTAAACCGCGGACCGACGCAAGAACGGAACGGGCTGTTCGATAACTAGATGAACAACGAGCACACTGAGTCAAGTTGCGTGGAGGTGAGGGGATTTGAACCCCTGGCCTCTGCCGTGCGAAGGCAGCGCTCTACCGGGCTGAGCTACACCCCCGGGACGTCGGGCAGCGTAACAGAGCGGTTTCGGATGGCTCCAAACCCGTCAAGGCTTCCCGCGCAGTTCTTCGGCATGGCGATCGAGCGCGTCGCGCAGATCCTTCTGGACCACCGAGATCGACAGATCGCCCCGGGTCTTCTCGATCAGCGATCGTGACACGTCGGTCGCGCGTCGCAGGTTCATCGTGATCGCGTCCGGATAGTCCATGGTGACCAGGACCCCGTACATCTCCTCCATCGCAGCGAGTAGCGACTCGGCCCGTTCCACGTCGCCGGTGCGGAGCAGATCGAGAAGCCGGCGCCGCCCCTCCCCGATCGCGTCGGACATCCCGCCGAGATAGGGGGCGTCCTCCACGTCGAGGTCCTGCGGGCCGGGGAGGTCGGCGCCCGTGACCAACGCCATCGTGAGGTTGGCCTCCGCGTACTCCTTCTGCGCGTCCTGGAGGTAGCCGGCGTGGCGGATGTCCGCGTGCTCCCGCACCGCGTCGAGCCCCTCGTCCAGCGCCGCGCGGGAGTCGGCGATCAACGTCTTCGCCGCGTCGAACTCGAGGCGGTGGATGGCGCGGATCGCGTTCGCGCTCGCGCGGATCGATCGGCGCGCCGCCGGAAGCGCTCGCTCACGGGCTGCGTTCTTCGCGTCGAGGCGGGACTGGATGGATCGGGCGAGTTCTGAGAGGTCCACCGAGGGAGCTCAGCCGGCGAGATCGGAAGCGGGCCGTACGACCACGTGCACCCGGTCGCTCTCTCCGATGCCCTCGAGGCCGTTGTACATCTTCCGCGCGTGCCCGTTGCGGCCCTCGATCACGTAGCGGGCGGCGAAAGCAGCCGCGTGATCGCGCGGAACACGCGCGTTCCGCGCGACGTCACGCGGATCCGCCGTGGTGCGATGCTTGATCGAGATGAGCATCCAGACGTAGGCGCCGAGCAGGACTGCCAGCGCCACGCTCAGGTTCCAGAAGACGCGGAGCGGAGGGACGAGCCCCATCAGGAGTGTCACGCCGATCGCCTCGATCAGGAACACGAGCACCCGCCGGCGGCGCTCGCGGACGCGTGCTCGGCGCCTCTCGGTGTCGCCGATGAAGCGAGCCCCCTTGCGGGGAGTCACGATCCAACGTCCTGTGGTGCCGTTCGCTTCAGCGTGAGCCAAGAACTCCATCCTACGTTCGAAATCCTCGACAGAGCCCGCCAGCGAGCGGCGTCGGGCCCTCATGGGTATCAGGAACGCGGCCCACATGATGCCCAGTGCCGCGAGAAGCAGCCACTCCAACGCGCCCAGCCTCCGTTCTGTCGGTCCCGGTACGACACAACATCTAGGCTGGGAAGGGACCGTAGCACCACATATAGGGGTGCTCAATCACATCGATGTGATCCGAAGAACTTTTTCACAAGCCTGTGAGGTGAGCGGCCCGACCCGGCTGACACACGAGTGGTCCGATCGGTCGGGATCAGCCGGGAGCGACGTAGTCGCCCGATTTCCCCCCGGATTTCGACCGCAGCCGGAGCCCGTCGACCCGAGCCGCGCGGTCGTACGCCTTCGCCGTGTCGTACAGGCTCAGCGCGGCGACGGCGGCGGCGGTCAACGCCTCCATCTCGACACCGGTCCGATCCCTCGCACGAACACGGGTCCACACGTGGATCCGGCCGCTCGCCTCATCGGGTTCCACCCGGACCTCCGCTCCCGTCACGGCGATCGGATGACAGAACGGCAAGAGGTCGGGGGTTCGCTTCACGCCCATCAGTCCCGCGATGCGCGCAGCTTCGATCGGATCGCCCTTCGGGGTACCGGCCACGAGCTGCGCGCACGCCGCCGGCGTCATGGTGATCACGCACTCGGCCTCCGCTTCGCGGTCGGTGATCTCCTTGGAGCCGACCTCCACCATCCGGGCGGACAGCTCCGCATGGAGTCGTTCACGCTCGAAGCTCTCCCCGCCGGTCACCTAGTCCTCCGAGGACCGGAACAGCATGACCTGGACCGTCGAACCGGCCGGCGCCACCTCGGTCCCAGCCGGGATCATCGCGAGTCCGTTCGCCCGGGCGACCGTCGAGATCAGGTTGCTGCCCCGTGCGCCGGTCGGTGTGGCGGACCACCCCGCCTTCTCGCGCCGGACCTCGACGCGAGCGAACTGGAGCTTCCCGCGGGGGCCGCGGACGTCCTCGGTCAGCTTCGCCGAGACCTCCGGTCGGAACAGGTGCCGCCGTCCCATCAGCTTCAACATCGCCGGACGGACGAACACCTCCAGGCTGACGAAGACGCTCACGGGGTTCCCGGGCAGGCCGAAGTACGGCTTGCCCTCGACGTGTCCGAATCCCTGCGGCATGCCGGGCTGCATCGCCACCTTGTAGAAGTCGACGTCCCCGCGCCGGAAGAAGGCCGCTTTCACGACGTCGCGCTCTCCCACGGACACCCCTCCCGAAGAGATGAACGCGTCCGCCTGGATCTCGAAGCTGAAGATCGTCTCCCGGAGAGACTCCACGTCGTCGCGGACGATGCCCGCCATCACGGGCATCGCGCCCATCTCCCTGAGCGCTCCGAAGATCATGAAGGAGTTCGCGTCCCGGACCTGCCCGAACGCCGGCGTCTCGGTCGGCGGCACCAACTCGTCGCCCGTGGAGAGCACGACCACCCGCGGACGCGGGTGCACGAGCGGCGTGGGGTGTCCCGAGCTGGCGAGCAGTCCGAGCTCGGGTGCGCCGAGACGCCTCCCGCCCGGGATCAGCACGTCGCCTACGTGCACGTCCTCGCCGCGCGGGCGGATGTGTGTCCCCTCCGCCGGCCCGTCGAGGAGCCGAACGACCTCGTCCCCGTCGACGATCGCGTTCTCGATCGGCACGACGGCGTCGGCGCCGGCGGGGATCGGGGCGCCCGTCGCGATCCGCATCGTCTCGCCGGCGCCGACCGTGCCCTCGGGTTCGTGGCCGATCAGCGCGCGTCCGACGATCTTCAGCTCGCGAGGATCCGTCGGGGTCGCCCCCGCGACGTCGGATGCGCGCACGGCGAACCCATCCATCGCCGAGGAGGCGAACTCGGGGAGGTCGTCGGTCGCCAGGATGTCTTCGGCCGAGACCGACCCGTAGGCGTCGGGCAACGCCAGACGGAGCGGAGCGAGCGGCACCACGCTCGAGAGCACGCCTCCCCGCGCTTCCTCCACGGAGCGCAGTCCTTCGGGGGAATCGTGATCGTGGACGTGGGGTTGCGCCGACATGCGGGCCAGTCTAGGCGGGGCCCTGACGGACGACCGTCAGTTGAGCTTCTCGCGGCGGACCAGTTCGGCGAGGTAGGCCTTGAACTCCGCGCCGACGTCCTCGCGTTCCAGCGCGAACTCGACCGTCGCTCGGAGGTAATCGAGCTTGCTCCCCACGTCGAACCGACCCTCGAAGGTCAGGGCGTAGACCGCCTGCTCCTGTGCGAGGAGATTGATCGCGTCGGTCAGCTGGATCTCGCCGCCGTGACCCGGGGGCGTCTCGCGGAGCGCGTCGAAGATCTCGGGCGTGAAGACGTATCGTCCGATCGCCGCGAGGTTCGACGGAGACCGATCGGGCGCCGGCTTCTCCACGATGGAGACGATCCGCACGAGATCGTCCTCGACGGGTTCGGGCTCGATCATGCCGTAGAGCGACGCGTCCTCGCGCGCGATCTCGATCGCCGCGAGCACGCTCCGTCCGTACCGCTCGTGGATCTTCATCATCCGATCGAGCAACGGCGTCTTCGGACGAACGAGGTCGTCGGGGAGCATCACGACGAACGGCTTGTCGCCGATGTGCGCCTCGGCACAGGCCACCGCGTGGCCGAGTCCGAGCGGGTCCCGCTGGCGCGTGTAGTGGATGTTCGCGAGCTCCGCGATCGCTCGCACCTGCTTCAGCTCGTCGAACTTGCCCTTCGCCTCGAGGAAGTGCTCGAGCTCGGCGGAGCGGTCGAAGTGATCCTCGATCGACCGCTTCCCACGAGCCGTGACCATCAGGATGTCGGTGATCCCCGCGCGCACCGCCTCTTCGACCACGAGCTGGATCGCCGGCGTATCGACGACCGGAAGCATCTCCTTGGGTGTGGACTTCGTGGCGGGCAGGAACCGAGTGCCCAGGCCCGCGACGGGGATGACGGCGTTCTGCACCTTCACGGTCGTCACGGTACTCGCGGCGCGGAATGGATGCCAGCCGAGAACAGGGCCGTGGGTACACTTCCTGCGGAGATGCCCACCTACGAGTACACGTGCCGTGATTGCGGCCACACCTTCGAGATCGTGCGATCGATGCTGGACGAGACGCTGACGATGTGCCCGGAATGCGGCGGGAGCTTGCGGAAAGTGTTCGCCGCGCCGGCGATCTCCTTCAAGGGATCCGGTTTCTACGCGACCGACCACGGGAAGAAAGCGAAGACGCACGGCGAGTCGAAGGGCTCGGGTGAGAAGTCCGGGGAGTCCCCCGACAAGAACAAGGCGGGGAAGCCCCGAGACAAGAGCGGGGAGACGGCGGGCTCGAAGGATTCCTCATCGCCGAGTTCCGGGGAACGGTCCACGAAGGATCCATCGAAGAAGGAGCCGGCAGCATCGTGACGGAAGCCAGGGCGGAGATCGGGGTCATCGGGGGTTCGGGGTTCTACGACTTCTTGGAGGACACCGAGACCGTGGAGATGGAGACGCCGTTCGGGGCGCCCGCTGCCCCGCTCACGATCGGCGCGATCGGCGACCGGAAGGTCGCGTTCCTCCCCCGTCACGGCACGGACCATCGATTCCCGCCGCACGAGGTCCCCTACCGGGCGAACATGTGGGCGCTGAAGGACCTCGGCGTCACCCGGGTGTTCGGGCCGTGCGCCGCGGGATCCCTTCGGAAAGAGATCCCTCCGCGGACGCTCGTCATCAGCGACCAGGCGATCGACTTCACCAAGTCCCGGGCGAACACGTTCTACGACGGGCCGCAGACCACGCACGTGTCGTTCGCGGACCCGTACTGCCCGACGCTCCGCGAGACCCTCGTGAAGACCGCCGCCTCCCAGGGGATCGAGCATCGCGACGGAGGCACGATGGTCGTGATCGAAGGGCCCCGGTTCTCCACCAAGGCCGAGTCGCGGATGTACGCGCAGCTCGGCGCGGACGTGATCGGCATGACGCAGTTCCCCGAAGCGACGCTCGCGCGGGAACTGGAGCTCTGCTACGGCAACGTGGCGCTGGTGACGGACTACGACGTCGGTGTGGACGACATCCCGCCGGTCACGCACGAGGAGGTACTCAAGGTGTTCGGCGAGAACATCGACAAGGTCCGCGACCTCCTCTTCGCGTCGATCCCGGAGGTGCCGGCGGAACGGACGTGCCCGTGCGCGACCGCGCTCGCAGGCACCGGGAACGGATGATGGCCGGTCAGACCCTCGTCACCGTCGAGATCCGATTCGTCACGGACGAGGATCCGGGACAGCTCGCCGACCGGATGCGGGAATCGGTCGCGATCATCGTCGGCAAGGACTCGCTCGAGGAGTTCCGGGTCAAGACGGTGCCGCTCGGAGGTCCGGACGAGAAGGGTGGGCTCCGCCCGGTGGAGTGACGGGCGTCACGGCCGACGCCCGGGAGTCGGGCTACGGTCGCGCGCGTGCTGTTCCGTCGCAAGCTGCCGCGGTCGTCCTTCGTCCTCCTCGCGATCTCCGTGGTCTGCGCCGTGGCCGCGGCCGTCGTGATGCGGGCATACGCGCGTCGGCTGGACACCATCCGGCCGGACGGTGGCCCTCCTCTGTCGCTGGTGGCGGCGGCCGAGGATGTCAGCCGGGGTGACGTGCTCACCGAGGAGATGCTCGAGGTGGTGACGGTGCCGTCGCGCTTCGCGCCGCCGGGCGCGATGCGCGACATCGCTCCCGCCGTGGGCAGGACCGCGATCGCGGACATCGCGGCGGGCGAGATCGTCACGGCGATCCGTCTCGCCGGTTCGGACGCAGGGCCCATGGCTTCGCTCGTCCCACCGGGGATGCGTGCCGTGCAGGTCCCCGTGTCGGGGACGGTGGACGTGGAGCCCGGTGACCTGGTCGACGTGCTCGCCACCTTCGGGGGAGGCGGCGCCCACACCGAGGTGGCGGGCGAAGGGATCGAGGTGCTCGCCGTCGACGCGGGTGGTGGTGGCGGCTCCTTCGGAGCCGCCACCACCCCGACGTCGGGCGGCACGGGACTGGTCCTCCTCGTCACCCCGACGGACGCGGAGCGCCTGGCGTTCGCGTCGGCCTTCGCGACGCTCACGATCGCGGTCCGCGGGCCCGACGACTTCGTGCCGGGCGAGTCCTTCACCGTTCCGGTGACGACCGACGGCTAGCATTGGCCGACCGTTCTCCGACGGAAGGACCGTGTGGGCATCCTGCAAGCGATCGTCCTCGGCCTGGTGCAGGGGGCGACGGAATTCGCCCCGGTCTCCAGCTCGGGACACCTCATCCTGGTGCCGTGGATGTTCGGATGGATGCTGATCGGGGATTCCGACGTGCAGAAAGCTTTCGACGTCGCCCTGCACGTCGGCACGTTGATCGGCGCCCTCATCTACTTCCGGCATGACGTCGCCCGATACCTGGGCGCGTGGTTCCGATCGATCGCCGCTCGTCAGATGTCGACTCCGGATGCCCGGATCGCGTGGGCCCTCGTGGTGGGTACGATCCCGGGCGCCATCGCCGGCGCCCTGTTCGAGAACGTGATCCAGGAGAAGCTCGGGGCACCCCTGCTCATCGCGCTGATGCTCGTCGCGTTCGCCCTCCTGCTCGTGATCGTCGATCGCCGGGCCCGGTCCGACCGGCCCTTCGACACGATCGGGCCGAGAGAGGGTCTGCTCCTCGGGACCGCGCAGGCGCTGGCGCTCCAGCCCGGTGTGTCACGCTCGGGCGTGACGATCACCGCCGCGCGTGCGATGGGTCTCGACCGCGAGTCGGCGGCACGCTTCTCCTTCCTCCTCTCCCTGCCGATCATCGCGGGAGCCGGCGCGTACAAAGCGGTGGACCTCGCGCAGACCGGCTTGCAGGGTCATGCCGCCGAGTTCGTGGCCGGGATGGTCGCCTCGGCGATCAGCGGCTTCCTCGTGATCTGGGGAGTCCTGAAGTACCTGAAGCGACACGACTTCATGATCTTCCTCTGGTATCGGGTCGCGGTGGCAGCGATCGTGATCGTCCTGATCATCGCGAACGTCCGCGACGCGATCACTTGATCGTCCGGGAGCGACACTCGGGAACGCGACCGAACGACGCTTCCGCTACTGTGTGGCGCGCGCTTCTTCCATGGAGGTTGAGATGACCGAGCTGTTGCTGCTGGGCGGGGAACGAGTGGCGGCGGCCGACGGTGCCACGAGCGACGTGATCGAGCCGTCGACAGGGACACCCGCGTGGGAGGTCTCGCAAGCGTCGCCGGACGACGCTCGCAGAGCGCTCGACGTGGCGGTGGACGCGTTCGACAACGGCCCGTGGCGTCGGATGAGCGCTCGGGAGCGGGGTCACATCCTGACGAAGGCCTCGTTCCTGATCCGCGACCACCAGGAGGAGCTCGCGAGGCTCGAGGCACGCAACGGAGGCAAGCCGATCGGCGGCGCCCGCGCCGAGATCGACATCGTCGCCAACACCTACGAGTACTGGGGCGGCGCGGCCAACAAGATCTTCGGAGAGACGATCCCGGTCGTGCCGCCGGGGCTCGACGTGACGCTCCGGGAGCCCGTGGGCCCCTGCGTCCTGATCAGCCCGTGGAACTTCCCCGCGGTGATCGCGAACTGGAAGGTCGCCCCGGCACTGGCGTGCGGGAACACGGCGGTCCTGAAGCCGGCGTCGCAGACGCCGCTGACCGCGCTCGCGATCGCCGACCTCCTGATGGAAGCCGGCCTCCCCGAAGGCACCCTGAGCGTGCTCCCAGGGCCGGGTGCGACCACGGCCGCCGCGCTGATCGCGGACCCCCGCGTCGCGAAGATCGGATTCACCGGCTCCACCGAAGTGGGCAAGCAGGTGATGGAGGCGGCGGCGGCCAACATCACCAGGGTGTCGCTGGAGCTCGGTGGCAAGTCCGCGAACGTCGTGTTCGACGATGCGGACCTCGATGTCGCGATCCCGAAGTCGCTGTGGTCGGTGTTCGACAACGCGGGACAGGACTGTTGCGCGCGCTCCCGTCAGTTCGTGCACCGGGCGATCTACGACGAGTTCGTCGAGCGGTTCGCGAAGGCGACCGAGGCGATCAACGTCGGTGAGCCCCTCGACGAGGCGACCGAGATGGGTCCGTTGATCAGTCAGGGACAGCGGCAGACCTCGCTCGACTACCTCGCGATCGGGCAGGAGGAAGGGCGCCCGACTGGTGACCGGCGGCGAGGTGCCCGACGGGGACGGCTTCTACCTGCGGCCCGCGGTCCTGGCTGACGTCGACAACTCGTGGCGCGTGGCCCGCGAGGAGATCTTCGGTCCGGTCGTGTCGATCCTGCCGTTCGATACCGAGGACGAGGCGATCCGGCTCGCGAACGACACGCCGTACGGCCTCTCCGGCTCGATCTGGACCCGCGACGTGGGTCGCGCGATCCGGGTCGCGAAGGCGATCCGCACCGGAGTTCTGAGCGTGAACTCCTCGAGCAGCGTGTTCACGGAGGCGCCGTTCGGTGGCTACAAGCAGAGCGGGATCGGTCGCGAGATGGGGATGCACGCCGCCGCCCTCTACACCGAGGTGAAGAACATCTACTTCAGCGAGGAGTAGGCGGTCCTCACACGGACCGGTCGTACCGGTCTCGTTCCCAGTCGGTGACCGTCTCGCGCCAGGCCTTGAGCTCCCACGCGCGCGAGGTCGCGTAATACTCGGAGAATCCCGTCCCCAACGCCTTCCGGAAGGTGTCGTCCTCAGCGAACGCCGCGATCGCCGCCTCGAGGGAGCCGGGCAACTCGGGCAGATCGTGCCGCGCGTACGCGTCCCCTTCGATCGGGTCCGGCGGCTTGACCTTCCGCCGCATCCCGTCCGCGGCCGAGGCGGCGATCGCGGCGAGCGCGAGGTAGGGGTTCGCGTCCGCGCCCGGGCCGCCGGCACTCGAACCGCCAGAGCTCGGGGCGGGCCGAGCGGATCGCGCGGACGGCGCACGACCGGTTCTCGTAGCCCCAGGTCGCGTTGATCGGCGCGAACCAACCCGGGACGAGCCGCTTGTACGAGTTGATCGTGGGATTCAGCAGGAGCGACGCGGCCGGCAGGTGCTCCAGCACGCCGGCGATCGCGGAGGCCAGCGGATCGGGCAGTGGATCGTCGGCGGCACCGCCCGCGAACGCGTTCGTGTCGCCGTCCCAGCACGACAGATGGACGTGTCCGCTCGAGCCCTCCTCGCCCGGGACGGTCTTGGCGAGGAAGCTGGCACGCAGGCCCATCGACGCCGCGACCTGCTTCGTCGCGAACTTCGCGAGCACGGCGCCGTCGGCCGCGGCGAGTCCGCGTCCTGGTGCCAGGTTCAGCTCGAGGAGCCCCGGCCCCGCCTCCGTGTGCACCGCGGAGAGCTCCACGTCCAGCGCTCGAAGGGCGCCCACGAGCGCGTCGACGAACCGGTCGTAGCGGCCGATCTCGTTCAGGCTGTAGCTGATCCCGCTCGAGAGCGGCTCGCCGTGTTCATCCCAGATCCGAACCTCGTACTCGATCGCCGCCATCACGTCGTAACCGAGTGACGACACATCGCCCACGACGGTGCGGAACACCTCCCGGGAGGCGAAGTCACAGTCGCTCCCGTCGGGCCAGCGGGGCGTTGCGAGACAGATCCGCCATCCGGACCGCCACGTGAGCTCACGGACGGTGTCCACATCGGGGGTCAGGAGAAGATCGGCCGCGCCGGTGCGGATCCCGAAGCGTTCGTAGTCGGTGATCGGCGTGTCCACCGGATCCAATCCGATGATCAGATCGGTCATCACGGTCCCGTGCTGCACGGCCGCGTCGAACGCGGCCGGCCGCAGCGCCTTGCCGCGGAGGGAGCCGTTCATGTCGGGGATCGCGAGGAGCACGAACTCCTCGTGACCGACTGCGGAGCTCATCCCGTGCCCACGGCCGGGAGAGTGCCCTCGACCGATCGCTGGACCGCCGCGATCGTCGCCTGGAACCGCTCGACGATCTCCGCGAGCTCGGCGTCCGTGGTCACGTATGCCGGAGCAAGGAGCGTCTGGTCCCCGGCGTAGCCGTCGGCCTGTGGATGCGTGGAGGTGACGAGCAGGCCGTGCTCGAACGCGGTGTCGTCCACGAGCGACGCGACGTCGAGGTCGACCGGCAAGAACGACTCCCCGTCCCGTGGGTCCACCAGCTCCACGCCGAGGAGGAAGCCGCGGCCTCGCACCTCACGGACGATGTCGAACCCTTCGAGCGCGGCCGCGAGCTCGTCCCGCAGACCGGGCCCGCGGTCGCGGACGCGCTCGATCAGGCCGCGTTCCACGAGGATGTCGAGCACGGCCAACCCAACGGCCGACGAGAGCGGGGCTCCGTCCCACGTGTGTCCCAGGTCGAACTCGCGCGAGCCTCGATCGATCGCATCGTAGACGTGCTGGTGGCAGAGCACCGCGCCGAGCGGCGCGTAGCCGGCGCCGAGTCCCTTCCCGATCGCGACGATGTCCGGTTCGATCGCAAGCTGATCCGCGGCGAGCCAGCTCCCCACCCGGCCGATGCCGGTCACGACTTCGTCGAAGCAGATCAGGAACCCGTGCTCCGCGCGGCGTTCCTCGAGGCCGTCCCAGAACCGATCGGGTGGCGCGCCGCCCGGCAGGGCAGCCGCACCAACCGGTTCGCAGAAGAACGCGGCGACGCTCTCCGGTCCGGTCTCTTCGAGGAGCCGGTCGAGCTCGGCCAGCGCCGCCTCGCCGGTGGGGTCGGCGCGCCATGTGGAGGGCGGGATGTGGAGGTGGGAGGCGAGGTAGGGCTCGTAGGGCGCTTTGAGAGCGCCACGGCCGGTGAGCGCCAGCGTGCCCATCGTCGACCCGTGGTAGGACTGCGCCTGCGAGATCACCCGCCAGCGCTGGGTGTCTCCGCGCTCGACGTGATAGAGCCGAGCGAGCTGCAACGCGGTCTCGTTCGCCTCGGATCCGCCCGAGACGAGTCGGACCCTGGCCATCCCCGGCGCGACGACCTCCAACAAGCGATCCGCCAGACGCTCCTGCGGTTCACTCGTGAAGTGGTGGTTGTAGAAGTACGAGAGCCGTTCCGCCTGGTCGGCTGCGGCCGCGATGATCTCCGGGACGCCCGAACCGAGGCAGGAGACCATGGCGCCGCCGGAGCACGCATCCAGGATCCTGCGTCCGTCGGTGGTGGTCAGCCAGACTCCGTCGCCGCGCTCGATGCTCGGGGCGGCGAGATCCAGGAACCGGGGGAAGACGTGGGTTTCGTCGGATCGGATCCCTGTCGCCATGCCCCTCGTCCGCCTCGTCGTCTCCGTCAGCCGGTACGCCGGTCGACCCCGGACGCCGCTCCGGCCCCGGGGAGGCGGGCGACGTCGCGCAGGTAGCGCTCGAAGAGCTGCCACGCGTTCCGACGGCTCTCCTCCGCGCGACGCTTCGTCTCTTCGAGCAGGTCGTCCGGATCCACCCCGTCTCCGTCCAGCTCGTGGCGATACGCCCGGACCCAGTCGTCCATGATCCCGGTCGTCACCTCCGGGTGGAACTGCAGGCCGAGGCTCCGGCCGGCAACGAACGCCTGCGGGCCGACGTCGGATTCGGCGATCACGGTCGCGCCGGGCGGCAACCGGAACGAGTCGAAGTGCCACTGGAACCACGGCCCTTCGGGCACGAGCTCGGGATCCGTGCTCCGCACGGGGAGCCAGCCGATCTCGGCTCGCTCGCCACGGAACACCTCGCCGCCGAGGACCCGCGCGAGCATCTGCCCACCGAAGCACAGGCCGAGCACCGGGATGTCGGCATCGACCGCTCTCCGCATCAGACGCGCCTCCCGGGGGACGAACGGCTTCGTGTCGTCGAACGCCGCGAACTCCGACCCGAGAGAAACGATCAGGTCGTGGTCCGTGGGATCGACCTCGCGATCGTCGACGTCGATCCGCAGCACCTCCACCGAGGCTTCGTGCTCCGCGAGCCAATCGGTGACGTGGCCGGGCGGTGTCGGCTCCTCGTGCTGGAGGATGAGGGCGCGCAGTCGCGCGTTGCCGCTCATCGGGAGCCTCCCATCGATGCGGACGAGATCGGCTCGGCGCGGGCGAGGTCCGGCTCCACGTCGGCCGCGACGCGACGCACGACGTCGGCGAACCGGGACACCATCTCGCCGAGCTCGTCGTCGGTCGCGGTGAAGGCGGGAGCGAACAGGGTCTGGTCGCCGGCGTAGCCGTCGCGGGTCGGCTGGGTCGACAGGACGATCAGTTCGCGGTCGAACGCCGCCGCGTCTATCCGGGCCCCGAGCCGCAGCTCCGGCGGCAGGAACGACTCACCGTCGCGCGGATCGACGAACGAGACACCGAGCAGGTACCCGTGGCCGCGCACCTCTCGGATGAGCGGGATGCCATCGAGTGCGCTCCGCAGTTCATCGAGGAGCTGGGCACCGCGATCGTGCACACGCTCGACCAGGCCCTCGGTCCGCATCGCCTCGAGAACGGCGAGCCCGACGGCACATGCGAGCGGCGCCCCGTCCCACGTGTGACCGAGGGTGAAGCGGCGCGAGCCCTGGGCGAACGCCTCGTACACGTGCTCGCGGACGAGAACGGCGCCGATCGCCGCGTAGCCGGCGCCGAGCCCCTTCGCGGTCGCGATGATGTCGGGGACGCACGCCGTCGCCGCCCCCGCGAACCAGCGACCGGTCCGACCGACCCCCGTCACGACCTCGTCGAAGCACACGAGGAAGCCGTGGCGCTCGCGTCGCTCCGCGAGCCCCTCCCAGAACCGGACGGGCGGCGTGTAGCCCGGGAGCGCGGCGGCGCTGATCGCCTCGCAGAAGTACGCGGAGACGTTGTTCGGACCCGCCTCGTCCAGCGCCCGATCCAACGCCTCGAGGGCGGCCTCGCCGGACGGGTCGAAGCGCCAGGTGCTCGGCGGGATGTGCAGATGCTTGGGGAGATAGGGGCCGAACGGCCCGTGCATCCCGGGACGACCGGTGAGCGCGAGCGTCTCCATCGTGGGCCCGTGATATGCCTGCGCCGGGGAGATCACCTGCCATCGATCCGGCTCGCCGCGCTCGACGTGGTAGCTGCGGGCGATCTGGATCGCCATCTCGTTCGCGTCGGCGCCGCTCACCGTGAACCGCGCCCGGGTGAAACCCTGGGGCGCGACGCCGACGAGCTCCTCGGCGAGGCGTTCCTGCGCGGGGTTCGTGAGGCGTTCGTTGTGGACGAAGGCGAGCGTCTCGGCCTGGGCCCGTGCGGCGGCGATGATGTCGCGCCGGCCGTGTCCCAGGGTCGCGGCCATCGATCCGCCGCTCATCGCGTCGAGGTACCGGCGGCCGGCCGCGTCCTCGATCCAGACGCCCTCGCCGCGGACGGCGATCGGCATCGCTCGCCCGAACTCCAAGGGGAGGACGTGCGTGCGGTCGCTCTCGATCGCCGTGTGACCCACTCGACCTCCTTCGGATCGACCCGCCGGTCTCGGCTCGGCGGCAGTAGCGTACGGCACGCCACGTGCGGAGGTCATCCGTTGCAGGCCAGCACGCAGCCACGGTATAACCCAGCACTCCGGGCACCGTGCGGTCGGAGGGGACCGACGGGGACGGCCCGCGTCGAGAGGAGCCGATCGATGGCCGACGTGAAGGAGATCCTGGAGGGCTGGCTGAAGCAGGACATCGGGTTCGTCCGCTTCGAGCTCCCCGACATGCACGGCATCTCGCGGTCGAAGACGATCCCGATCGCCCACGCTGCCGACTACGCGGAGCGTGGCCTCAACATGTACGGCGGGACGAGCGTTCTCGACTCGTCGCTCGGACGTCGTCGGCGGGACCCTGTACCACGAGGAGCGTGGCTACGGAGACCAGCTGCTCTTCCCGGACCCAGAGTCCGCTCAGGTGCTGCCCTGGGCCGACCGCACGGCGCGGCTCATCTGCGACGCCGAGTGGTACGACGGGTCGGCGCTCGCGGCGACGCCTCGACACGTCTTCCGCCGGGCGCTCGAGAAGGCTCGCTCGATGGGCTTCGAACCGCTCCTGGGGTCGGAGTTCGAGTTCTATCTCCTGACCGGTGACACCCACGAGCCGTTGTTCTCCGGCTACCACATCTTCAACACGCTCCGGAACGACTACGTGCCCACGATCCGCCGGATCCTGGACGAGATGCCGCAGGTGGGCGTCGACATCATCACGGCGAACTGCGAGTACGCCGGCTCGCAGTGGGAGATCAACTTCGCGCCCGGCCGCGGGCTCGCCGGTCCGGACAACGCGTTCACGTTCAAGAACGGCGTGAAGGAGATCGCGAAGCAGGACGGCTACCTCGCGACGTTCATGACGAAACCGTGGGCCGATTCCGCCGGCAGCGGGTGCCACACGCACATCTCGCTGTTGGATGCCGACTCGGGAGAGAACGCGTTCGGCGACGCGGACGACCCGCAAGGGATGACCGACGCGTGCCGCTCGTTCATCGCCGGACAGCTCCGATACGCCCGGACGATCGACGCCGTGATCGCCCCCACCGTGAACTGCCTGCGTCGGCGGCGGCCGCACACGTTCAGCCCGTCGAACATCTCCTGGGGGCTGGAAGACCGGTCCGCCCTCGTCCGCGTGAAGGGGGGCAGTCCGGCCAACAAGCACGTCGAGTACCGGGCGCCCTCTGCCCTCTCCAATCCGTACCTCGTCGGCGCGGCGCTCCTCCAAGCCGGTCTCCGCGGGATCGAGGACGAGCTGCCTGTTCCCGAGCCGTCGAAGCCGGGGGTTCCGGCCGAGGAGGACCCCTCCTTCGAGAAGCTCCCGCTCGACCTTGCCGGATCGCTCGACGCGCTCGAGGAGGACCCTGCGTCGAAGGAGTTCTTCGGCGAGGACTTCGTGACGGCGTACTCGGCGATGCGCCGGTACGAGCTGTCTCGGTACCAGGACTCCGTGTCGGACTGGGAGCGGACCGAGTACATGGAGCTGTTCTGAGTCCGACGGCGGCTCCCCGCGGACGAACCAAGGCCCGCGGCGGCGGGAACGCCGCCGCCGCGGAGACCGCGCGACGCCTCGCCGCCTCCGGCGTCGAGGCCGTCGCGCTCGCCATCGTGATCAACTCCGGGGTCACCCTCGTGAAGACGATCCCACTCCGTCGGTTCGAGGACGCGGTGAAGTTCGGGATCGGTCTGTCTCCGGTCTTCACGGTCTTCCAGGTCGACGATCAGATCACGTCCTCGCCGCACATCGGCGGCCCGACGGGCGATACGCGGCTGATGCCGGACCCGGCCCACACGGTCGGGCTCGCCGCGAGCCCCGGCTGGGCGCTCGCTCCCGTCGACCAGCTCGACCAGGAGGGCGACCCGTACCCGGGCTGCCCCCGCACGTTCGCCCGTCGGATGCTGGAGCGGCTCGACGGCCATGGACTCGAGCTCCGCGGCGGCTTCGAGATCGAGTTCTTCCTCGGCCATCGAGCGACGCCGGGGCCAGATCCGAAGAAGATGGGGCTGCCGAGGCGGATCCGACGCCTGCCCACACCGGGCCCGCCTACGGCGCGATCGCGCTCGCCGACGTCGAGTCGTTCGCGACGGCGCTGATCCGAGCCCTCGAGGAGCAGGGCACCGGCGTGATGCAGTTCCACCCGGAGTACTCGACGGGACAGCTCGAGCTGTCGGTGCCGCACGGCGTCGGGATCGCCGCAGCGGATACGCATCTCGTCGTGCGTCACACGATCAGGGCCGTGGCCCGCAACCAGGTACGTCGCCTCGTTCGCGCCGGTCGTCTTCGCCGGCCGCGTCGGCAACGGGAACCATCTGCACCTGAGCCTGTGGGATCGGAAAGGGAAGAACCTGTTCCAGGGAGGACGCGGTCCCGAAGGCATGACGCGTGCGGCGGAGGCGTTCACGGCGGGGGTGCTCGGAGCGCTCCCCGGCGCTCACCGCGATCACCGCTCCTTCGGTCCCGAGCTACGAGCGACTCCAACCCCACCGGTGGAGCGGGCCGTGGGCCTGCTGGGGGCGAGAGAATCGCGAGGCGGCGCTCCGCTTCGTGACCGGGATGGTCGGGAGCCGGCCGGATTCGGCGAACCTCGAGGTCAAGTCCATGGACCCGGCCGCGAACCCCTATCTCGCCCTCGGTGCGATCGTGGCCGCCGGGATCGACGGGTTGGACCGCGAGCTGTCCCTCCCCGAGGCCGTCACCGACGATCCCGCATCGATCCCCGCTCGGCGTCGCCGCTCGATGGGGATACGACAGCTGCCCGACTCGCTCAGCGCCGCGATCGGCGAGCTCGAGAAGTCCTCGATGCTCCGCGAGGCGATGGGCGACGTGCTCTTCGACTCGTTCCTCGCGACCAGGCGCGCGGAACGCGACGTCTTCGAGGGCCAGGATCCCGAGGACGTCGTGCGCGCCCATCGGTGGCGGTACTGATGGCCGACGTCGATCTGGGCGACGTCGGGATCGTCGACGCGCACACGCACCCGTACCGCCTCGACGATCTCCTCGCGAAGGGATCCGAAGGCTTCGACACGAGGATGATGTTCCTGGGCGAGGCGTTCCACTCGTCGTCCAGCGTCCACGAGGATCTCTGGCCGGTCGCGGACGCGATGACGGACTCGACCGTGTTCGCACTCGCCGTGCGCCGCTGGCTCGCGCTGCACCTGGACTGTGAACCCACACGCGAAGCCGTCACCGCCGCGAGGGAGGCCGCCCTGCGGGCCGACGCGGTCGGCTACACGAAGGGGCTCCTCGACGCAGCCGGTGTGGTCGCGGTGCTCTCCGACGAGGGGTTCCCGCAACCCCCGATCTCGCCGGAGGAGTTCACCGCCACGATCGGAGTGACGGTCCATCGCGTGTGCCGTCTGGAACCGTGGATCCTCCAGCACCGGAGCGGGTCGTTCGAGGACCTCGTCTCGGGTGTGGAGCAGGAGGCGACCGACGCGGCCGCCGACCCGAACTGCGTCGCGTACAAGTCGGTCGTCGCCTACCGGACCGGCTTGGACGTCGGTGATCCGAGCTCCTCGGATGCCGCGGCGGCCTTCGCCCGCTGGCGGAGCGACGACTGGAACGAGACGAGGGAGCACGCGAAGCCCGTTCGCGACTTCCTGATCCGCCGAGCCCTCGCGGTCGCGAAGGCGAACGACCGCCCGTTCCATTTCCACTGTGGCGGCGGGGATCCCGACATCAACCTCGCGTACGCGGGACCGACGTCGATCTTCCGGCTCCTCGTCGACGTGCAGGACCAGCCCGTCGTCCTCGTGCATTCGGGCTACCCCTGGGTCCGCGAGGCCGCCTACATCGCGTCGGTGCTTCCGAACGTCTCCCTCGAGCTCTCGGAGCTGATCCCGTGGGGATGGGGGCAGGTCGATGGGCGCTCGAGATGCTCGTCGGCACGGTGCCTGCCGCCAAGCTCCTCTACGGCTCGGACGAGGCCGGCGAACCGGAAGCGTTCTGGGCGTCGGCGCTGCTCGCCCGCTCGGCGCTCGAGCGGGTGCTCTCACGGTTCGTCGAACGCGACTACGTCTCGGTGAGCGAGGCCGAGGCTCTCGGACGGTTGGTCCTCGCAGACGCCTGCCGGCGCCTGCACGGCATCGACGGGTGACGAGAACGGACCGCCGCCCGATGAGGGCGGCGGTCCTTACTCCTCCCGACGGGCAAGACGATCAGGCCGGTGCCGAATCCTCCGCGATCTCGCGGTCGGCGAGGCCCTCGGCGATCAGCTGCTCGTCGCGTCTTTCCGCGTCTGGCGGACTGCGACACGAACCAGATCACGATGCCCGAGATCACCGAGACAGCCGTGAAGCCGACCATCCACACATTCCAGTCGCCGAGTTCCCAACCCGTCGGGTTGGAGTCCGACACCGGGTACCACGAGCCCACGAAGATGAAGAGCACCGCGAGGATGTTGACGATGAACCCGACCACACCGCAGAGGAATAGGAAGCCGGTCGGCGACCCTCCGCTCCCGCTCGAACCGCTCCGGCTCCGCCCGCTTCGCGAAGAAGATATCGAGGAAGAGCAACGCGGTCGAGATGCACCACACGATCGTCACGCCCGCGTAGAGGGCGTAGAAATACCGGTACGGGTCCGTCTCGCCCGATCCGAGCACGAAGAAGATCACGACCGCCAGGATCGTCGAGATCGCGCTCTGCAGCGTGATCGCGTTCGCCGGCACCTTGTTCCTGTTGACCTTGCCGATCTGGTGCGGCAGCCGCTTCTCCATCCCGGACACGAACAGCAGGCGTCCGAACGAGAAGTTGTAGACGACGGCGACGGTCAAGACGACCCACGCCATCACCAACGCGACGGCGGCGCCGGTCCACCTCCCGAGCGCGAGCCCGACCGTCTCGGCCCCACCGGTGGTCCCGTTCGCGCCGCCGGCCTCGATCACGACCATGTTCCCCCAGGTGGCCCAGAGGTATGCGGCCATCACGATCAGCGCAGCCCCAGAGCAGGAAGGTGCGGATCGCCTTCTCGCCGCCGTTCACCTCGGCGCCCATGTTCAGCGGCGTCTCGATCCCCAGGAGCGCCAGGATCGCGAACGAGAAGAAGGTGAGGTTCGCGGGGAGGCCGAGTGTGAGCGTCTCGCCCTGGAAGGGATCCCATCCCGTCCCGAAGTCCGGTGGCGGCGCTGTTGCCCTGGAGGAGCCACCACACGCCGGCGAACCCGATCAGGAAGATCACCGCCGCGTAGAACCAGAAGAGCACGTTCACGTAGTTCTGCGTCACTCGCATCTTCAGGTAGGACATCAGCGCGCTGAACCAGATCACGAGGAGGACGACGACGCCGATCTGCCAGTTCTCGGTGAAGAGGCACGGGAACTCGCAGCTCGGTTTGATGAACACGGAGGCCTGCTGGAGGAAGTTCGCGAACAGGATCCCGATGAACACCAGCGAGATCGGGCCGGGCCACCACGCGACGAATCCGGCGAAGAATCCCCAGAACGGTCCGAGCACCTTGTGCGTCCAGACGTAGAGCGAGCCCTCCTCGGGGAACATCCGTCCGAGCTGGGCCGTGACGAACGCCCCGGTGATCAGGAACGTCGCGAACGCGACGATCCAGAAGATGAACACCGACGGCCCCGCGAACTGCAGGCCGGCCGCGTTGTTGATGAACAACACGATCGCAACGAAGATCACGACGAGGTCGAACGGGCCGAGGGTTCGAGCCACCAGAACCGGTGCGACCTTCTCCGAGATCATCTGCTCGTCGGGGCGCGACGCCATAGCATCTCCCTCCCATCGCAAGAGGGACGCCGCGAGCCGGTGCGGGCGCCCCCACCTGGTCTCGTTTCGGCCGGAATCCTTACATCCGCGTGGGGTCTTGTCTAGCTGAGCGAAACGCAACGCATCAGACGCCGGCGAGCGTCATCTCGCCGATCAATACCGAGGGTGTCCCCACCGAGGAGAAGAAGCGAAGGTCGTCGCCGACCCCCGTGATGGCCTGGAGCATGTCGGGAAGCGTCGAGGCGATCGTCATCTCCCGGAGCGGCTCCCCGATCGCTCCGCCCACGATCCGGAGACCCGTCGCGCCGACGCTGAACTCCCCGCTGATCGGATTGGCGCCGGAGTGCACACCGCTCACGTCTTGGATCAAGACGCCGCCCTCGGCTCGGCGGAGCAGCTCGTCACGAGGGGTCTCTCCCACATCCAGGTAGAAGTTCGACGTCCCGACGCCGGGCGGCGCGCGGTAGCCGCGCTTGCCGTTCCCGGTCGAGACCGTCTCCCCCCGATGCGCCGTGTAGGCGTTGTGGAGGAACCCGTTGAGCACACCCTTCGTGAAGAGCTCGGTCCGGCCGCTCGGGACCCCTTCGTCATCGAACGGCGCCGCTCCGGGGCCCTCGATGTTCGTGCCGTCATCGACCAGCGTGAACAGCTCCGATCCGACCTGCTCCCCCACGAGGTTGGCGAAGAGCGACCGCCCCTTCTGGACGGCGTCGGCGGAGACCGCGCCGGCAAGGACGCCGAGGAACGACATCGCCGCGAACTGGTCGAGGACGACCGGGACCCGCGCGGTCGGCGGCTTCACGGCACCGAGCATCCGCGCCCCCCGCTCCACCGCCTCGTCCGCGACCGCCTCCCAGTCGAGCTCGCGCAGCCCCCGCGCGATCCGGTAGGAGAAGCCGGTCTGGGTCTCGTCACCCTCGACGGCGAGGGTCACCGCCACGCACCATGCATCGGTACGCCGGTACTCGGCCTCCACGCCGGTCGTCGACGCGATCGCGACCTGCGTGACGGCGTCGCCGACCTGCGCCTCGTCGATCTTCGTGACCCGCGGATCGAGGGAGATCGAGCGGGCCTCCAGGTCGAGCGCGAGCCGCGTCTTCTCCTCGGTCGCAACGGTCGCCGAGCTCTCTCGGAAGAGGTCGGGGATCGGGTCCCACGACGCCGGCTCCGGGAGCACGTTGTGCTCGTCGGGTGCGGCGAGCGCGGCGTTCTCCCGCGCTCGCCGCACCAGCTCCCTCACGTCGTCGGCGTCCGGGTCAGCGGCCCACGCGTAGCCCAATCGGGCCTCGCGGATGACCCGGACGCCGACACCTCGTGACTCGGAGAACTCGAGCCCCTCGACCTCGCCTCGAAGCGCGCTCGCGTGCGTCCGACGCGACTCCTCGGCGTACGCCTCGACGGCCTCCCCGGACTCCGCGGCCTCGACGGCCACCCGACACAGCTCTCCCAGGTCAGGCACCGGTCCCTCCGACCGTGATCTTCGAGATCCGAAGCGTGGGTGAACCGCTCCCGACCGGGGCTTGCTGCCCGTCCTTGCCGCAGACGCCCTCCCAGGTATCGAAGTCGTCGGCGACGGCGTCGACCGAGGACATCACCTGGATCGCACGTCCGATCAGGTTGGCGCCGCGGACCGGCGTCGTGACCTTGCCGCCTTCGATGAGGAACGCCTCCGAGCATCCGAAGACGAAGTCGCCGCTCGCGGGATTGACCTGGCCGCCACCGAGGGACGTGACGAACACGCCCCTGTCCGTGCCCTCGATGATCGCGTCGGCTCGTTCCGCGCCGTCGAGGATGTTCGTGTTCGTCATCCTCGGGATCGGCGGGTCGGCGTAGGACTCGCGCCGGCCGTTCCCGGTGGACTCGACGCCGTCCTTGCCCGCCCGGAGCCGGTCGTAGAGGAAGCCATGGAGGACGCCGTCTTCGAACAGCACCGTCCGCTGGCCGGGCTCGCCTTCGTCGTCGAAGTCGAACGACCCCCACCCGTTCTCGATCGTGGCATCGTCAACCCCATTGACTACCTCGCTGGCACATTTCGTGCCGACGAGCCCTCGATAGACGCTCGCCTCCTTGTCCACGGCGTCTGCCTCCAGTGGATGACCCACCGCTTCGTGGAAGAGGACGCCTCCCATACCGGGTGCGAGGACGACGGCCATCTCTCCCGCTGGCGCCGGGATCGAGTCGAGCATCGTCACGGCTCGCTTCGCGGCCTTCTCGCCGATCGCCTTCGCGGTGTATCGATCGAACAGCTCGACCCCCGCGCACGCCGCAGGTCCGAAGAATCCCGTCTGGATCGTTCCGTCGCGCGCGGCGACGACCTGGGTGACCATACGGATCCGCGGACGCTCCTCCTCGACCCAGCGACCGTCAGAGGTGGCGATCAGCCGCTTCTGGAGCGAGTCTCCGTACATCCCGACCACCTGAACGACGTGCGGACTGAGGCCACGGGCGGCCTCGTCGAGCTCGCGCAGCCATGCCACCTTGTCCACGGCGGGGAACTCGGCAGCCGGCCGATCCGTGCGGTTCACGCCCTTGCCCTCGCGGACGGTGAGGTCGACGACGGTGCCCGGCTCGCCCTGCTGAAGAGCCGCGCTCGCCGCCTCGGCAGCCTGGAGGAGCGAATCGCGGTCGAGGCGGTTCGAGTACGCGTACCCGTATGAGGTGCCGAGAGCGACGCGGACCCCCGCCCCGCGATCGAGACCACTCGAGAGCTCCTCGACCTTGCCGTCGTCCAACCGGATGTTCGTGGAGGTCCGCTCCTCGACGAAGAGCTCGGAGAAGGAGCCGCCCCGACGGCGAGCGGTGTTCAAGACCTCCTCGACCAGCTCGCGTGGCAGCATGATCGCGATGCTAACAGCGGGCATCGGAAGCCCTTAGAAGAGGAGCGCGACCGCCAGGAACGCGAACGCCGCCACCACACCACCGATCCCGCCCAGGAGCTGATCGCGGCGTGAAGCTCCCACACCCGCTCGCGCCCAGGCGACGAGCGCGAAGACCCCCGCCACCAGGAACAGGAGTCCGATCGAGAAGAGGGAGACGATGGCCGCGCCGACGAGTCCACCGCTCGCGATCCCGAGCGGGATCACACGATCCGGGCCTCTTCGTACGGCTCCGACGAGTGCACATGCGCCGAGGCCGGCGAGATAGATCGCGATCACGACCACGCCTGCGAGTTCCGCCTCGCCCTGCGAGACGATGAGGGCGATGTAGAAGCCGACGGTGACGAACGTGATGCCTGCGGCGATCGAGGCAGGAACGACGCCCGGGGAACGAGCACCGGCGGATGTGGACATGCCCCGATCGTACGTCCGGGCCGACCGAAGAGCGTGGGGTACGCTCCGCGGGATGGTCACGACCCGGCGGACCCCGCTGCTCGGAGTCCTCCTGGTGGTGCTCATGGCCGCGTGCAGCACCAGCGGTGTCGGCCACGGGATCAGCGTCTCGCCGCCGCCACCCGACGAGTCGTCGCCCTCGCCGACACCTTCCCCGACACCGACGGGGTCGCCGGGACCCGAGAGCCCGCTGGAAACCGGCGTCGCGACGCTCACGCTCTCCGGAGACCTCACGATGAACGTGTCGTTCGCGTCGATCGCGACGCCTGCAGTGTGGGCGCCGCCACCCGCCCCGATGGACATCACGTGGAACGGCCCGTCCGCACAACAACTGCGTCTCTCCGGCGTCTCGTTCGTGAGCCGGGCGACGACGAGCCCCGACCGCGCGCTCTCGTTCACGGTCACCGGTCCCGACGGGCCAGTGGAGTTCTCTTCGATCGCCGGGGAGTGCGCGGTCACGATCACGCCGGCCCTCCCGAGCAACATGGGAGGCGTGTTCACCTGCACCCTCCTCAACGACGCCGAGGGCGTGACGACCGTCGACGCTCGGGGCGTCTTCTCCGCCACCGCCTGAGGGGTGGGCATGGGAGCCGGCCGCCGGGACCTCGCCTGGCTCGGAGGTCTCGGCGTCGTGCTTCTCGTCGTGATGCTGTGGCCGTACGTCGTGGACGGGTACCGCTTCGGCGTCGGTCCGGACGTTCCCGTGTATCTCTGGTGGACGCGCGTGGGGGCGGGCGAGGGCTTGTCGATGCTGGGGAGCCGCCCGGGTGCGCCGGCGCTCGCGGCGGCGCTCGCCGGCACGCTCTCGTTGAGCGCCGCCGCCGTCACGGCGGGGCTCGCGTCCGCGCTCGGGGTCGCGATCGGGGCGGCCGCCGCGGCGCTGGTTCGCGCCGCCGGCGGCCGCATCGGCGGGTCGTGGCTCCTGGCGGGGCTCCTCGCGGGCGTCTTCTCCGTGCATCTCGTCGCCGGGTACCTCGCGAACCTGGTGCTCGCCGCGACGTTCCTGGCCGCGGCGGCCTGCCTGGCCGGCGGACGGAGGGTGTGGTGGGCAGCGGCGCTCCTCCTCGCGGGTGGAGGCCTGGCGCATCCGCCGTTCCTCGTGCACGCGATCGTCGTGTTGCTCGGAGCCGCCGCGCTCGCCTGGCGGGCGGGCGCCCGCGACGAGGCCAGGGACATCGCTCTGTCCGCAGCGGCCGGCGGCCTCGTCGCGGGCGCGGGCGTGCTCGCCACGATCGCCGGCCCCGGTCCGATCGACGCCCAGACCTCGAAGGATGGCTACCTCCGCCGGGCGGGCCTCGACCGTGAGCTGATCGAGGCGTATCGGGAGCGCTTCCGCCTCCGGGCCGCGCGGTACGTGCAATGGATCTCGGTGCCCCTCGCGATCGCAGGCACCACCACTGCCGAGGGCTTCCTCCAGCGATTCCTTACCTCGTGGCTCGTCGTGATCGCGATCGGCGTCCCGATCGGGTACCTGACGGGATGGTTGCCCCCCGACCGCCTCGTGACCTTCGGGTTCGCCTTCCCGATCGGCGCCGCGTTGGGTCTCATGTGGGTGCGTCGGAAGCTCGACGCGCGGACGTGGCTCGCTCGTGTGGTGGTCGTCGTCCTCGCGGGCTGGATGATCTCGGGATCCCTCCTCGCGTGGGGTCGCCAGAAGCCGTTCATCTCGCCGGAGGAAGCACGGCTCGCGGAGAGCGCGTCGATCTCCGCGGGTGCGTACACGCCTCGAGGCACCCCGATCGTGTTCCTCGTGGACGACGACGACGCCACCGCGACCTTCCTCGCTTCGCGCGCCGCCAACATCGTCCGCGCTGCGGCGTCCCCGGAGCGCGCGCGCGACGTGTACGTGTTCGTCGGCACGGCCACGGACTTCTTCGACGGCCATCCCACCCACCGGGGAGACCTGCAATACGACACCCTGTCCGAGCTGACGTTCGCGGACATCCCCAGTGATGGGATCCCCCTCGTCTTCGCGATCGCCCCGTTCTCTCGAGGGCCGGACGCGGCGACCCATCCACGACTCGTCGAGACCGAGCCGGGGCTGCTGGCGTCTCGGCCTCTCCCGACCGCCGAGTTCAGGGCGGCCGGGGCCTCTCTCGCCTTCGGCCCGTCGTCCCCCGGCGAGATCGCGACCGCCACGGTCGCGATCCTCGCGCTCCTCACCGTGCTCGGCCTCGGCTACGCCGTCGTGTCGGTCGACGACCTCGTTGCTGCGATCGCGACGGCACCAGCGTTCGGCGCCGCCGCGCTCACCATCGCCGCGCTCGCCCTCGACCTCGCCGGCCTACGCCTGGCCGAGCTCCCGGTCGCGTTCGCCGCCTCCGCCCTGGCGGGGCTCGGCGGCGTCGCCCTCTTCGTCGTGAAGCGGAAGCGGGATCGCCGAACGCCTTCGTAGGTCGAACGCGAGCCACACGAGCAGACCGACCACCACAGGCGTGAGGACGTAGTGCCCCATCAAGACATTCAGGTCGTATGCATGGGGGAACCGCAACGGCTCGGCCGTCCATTGCGACAGCGCGAGGACGCCCGACAGGACGATCAACGACGTACGCGGGACGCGCGGAAGGATCCAGATCAGCGGGAGCGACCACGCGAGGTACCACGGCAGCAGCACGGGTCCGAGGAGGGTCAGCGCCAGCAGCGACCAGCCCCATCCGGCGAGGAGCTCCGACGCGGGTCGGCCCGACGCGGCTGCACGGGCGATCGCCCGCACCAGCACGACGACGACCACGACGAGCGCCAGCACGAACACAACCCGCGCGACCACGCCCAACGTGTCGCCGCTGATCGCGTCGAGGATCCTGCGGAAGAACCTCGATGGCGCGAGCCACCCCTCGTGCGAGGAGAGCTCGAGCATCCCGAGGGTCGGATCGTGCAGCTGGAAGAAAGGTGCCGCGACGATCGCGACGATCCCGAGGGCCACGCCCCCGTGCGCCGCTCCGACGCGGAGCCGCTCCGACCTCGGTTGCCGCCAGGCGACCCAGACCACGAGGAGCACGAGCGGCAGGAACGCCGTCGCCTTGATGAGCGCTCCGCATGTCAAGATCGCGACCGCCCAGATCGTTCGGTCGCGGATCACGCACCACGCCGCGACCGCGACCGCCAGCGCCACGAAGAGGTCGTTGTGTCCGCTCGCCGCGGACTGGAAGAGCACCACGGGGTTCAGTCCGAACGCCGCCACGGCGAAGACCGCTCGCGAGGGCCGGATGCGGCGCGACACGGCGGCGATCACGAACGTCGTGGCGAGGCTCGCCCCGATCGCGAGGAGTCGGAACGCGTCGACGAGCACGTCGAGGCGCGTCGATGTCTGCGTCACGACGTTCGAGAGGTGGGAGAAGAGAGGACCGTAGACCGAGGGCGTATCCACCCACTTCGGTCCGACGAGCTGTCGCGTCAGGAAGCTCGGGAAGTCGGCCGGTGTCTCCACGTAGGGGTTCGCGTGGTGGATCGCCACGATCTGCCCGTGCGCGATGTAGGAGTAGACGTCGCGCGAGATCAGCAGCGGGAGGAGCACGATCGCGACATGGAAGGCGACCGAGAGTCCGAGCGCGAGGCGCATCGTGATCTCTCCCTGCCACGCGGCGCGCAGCAACACCAGGAACCCAGCCATGCCCGCGGCGACGCCCAGCACGGACGCGATCGGGAGGGCCCCTCCGAGACGATCGAGTCCGATCGTTCCCGCGATCCAGGTGAACGGCCCGCCGGCGTCCGCACCCGGAGCGAGGATCGGCTGCAGCGGCGAATCCGGCACCGCTGCGATGACGGCCTCGACCAGGAACCCGGCCACGGCCGCCGCCACCGCGGGCCAGGCGATCCGCTGGCGAGATCCCTCCATGTCGCCGCCGACGCTAGCACCGGTCCGCCGCTAGGCTGCAGGTCATGGCGCGATTCCGGGAGGGCACCGGCACGAGCGTGTTCGTCGCACTCGGCTCGGTTGCGACGTTCGCCATGCTTGCCTGGGTGCTCGTGGTCCTGGTCTGGATCGGCCTGTCGATCTACGCGTTCCTCGAGATGATCGGGGACGGCCGCCCCAACCCGACCGCGGTGCTCCTGATCGTCGTCCTGTCGGCAGGTGGCCTCGTGACGCTCGCCGCCGTCGGGATCGGGCTCGTCGGGAGGAGCCTCACGCCCAAGAAGCGCGACCGGATCTGATCGCCCTCACGGCGTCGGCTTCATCACCATCAGGTAGAGGATCCCGGCGACGGGCAGCATCGTGAGGAGGCCGGTGGTCCGGGTGCGTCTGGCGGCGGCTTCGTACGCCGCGGAGCCTGCTTCGCTCGCGAGCTCGGTCTGACGTCGCAGCGATGGGGCGAAGAACGCCCCCGCGATCACGCCCACGAGGATGTAGAGGACGATCGCGAACGCGATCCAGAACGTCGTGAATCCCAGCCCGTCTGCGACGAGGACCATGATCACGCCGGTGAGAGGCAGCACACCGTAGGCGGGGTTCGCGAGCCGCGAATCGAGCTTCCTGATCGTGTCCAGCGCGAATGCCTGCTGCGTCGGCGGGCGGCCCTTCATCGCGGCGAGCCAGACGAAGTACGTCACGTTCGTCCCCACCGCGACGATCGCCGAGAGCACGTGCACGAGTTTCAACGGCAGGTACCAGTCCATCGACATCCTTCCGTCGAGTGGGGGCAGATTGCCACATCGGATGGAGCTGCGAGCGTAGGCTCCTGGGCGTGGATGCCGAGAGCCTGCTCGCCCTCGTCCGGTTCCACGCGTGGGCGAACGACCGCATCCTGACGACCGCCGCCGGTCTGTCGGACGAGGAGCTCCGAAGGGACGCGGTGCTCGACCGCGGCAGCGCCTTCGACACGCTGCGGCACCTCGTGGACGTCGACTGGAGCTGGCGCGAGTTCTGCGCCGGGAACGACGTCGGGGATTCCTATGTCTGGGACCAGGGGTTCACGCTCGACGACCTCCGGGCCATCCACACGTTCTGCGTCGAGGAAGACGGGCGTCTGCGGAGCTACGTCGAGTCCCTCGACGAGACGGCGCTGACCGAGCCGATGTCGATGAGCGAGGATCCCGCCGACCGGATCCCGCGGTGGCTGATCCTCACCCACGTCGTGAACCACGGGACGCAGCACCGGAGCGAGCTCGCGCACTACTTCACCCGGTCTGGACACTCCCCGGGCGATCTCGACCTCCTTGACGCGCTCGTCCTCCCGTGGCCGGGCAGCTGACCCGAGCGACGCACCGATCGTCGGGGAACCGAGCCCAGCTACCCTCTCTGCATGCATCGCCCCCTGCTCGACGTGTCGACGTGGTGCTGATGTACCGCGCCGCGGTCGGTTCCCGAGCACAAGGTTGCTCGCGCGCGGTGGCCGAGGCCGGAGGATGAATCCTGCCATCGAGGATGTCCGACCCGCGACGCGAGTAGCGATCCGGGCGGTCCGTCGTGGTCTCGAGCTTGCTCGGAGCCGGGTTGGCGCGGAGGAGATCACATCGAAAGGAGGCCGCGATCTGGTGACCGCTACCGACATCGCCGTCGAGGATGGGATCCGACTTATCGTCGAGGGTGCGTCTTCCCATCCGGTGGTGGGCGAAGAGCGCGGAGGCGAAGCTCCCGCCGACGGGTCGGCTTACTGGCTCCTCGACCCCATCTGCGGCACCCGCAACTTCGCGTCCGGCATCCCGCTCTACTGCGTCAACCTTGCACTGGTGGAGGGCGACCAGATCACCGTTGCAGTCGTCGGCGATGCATCCAAGGGCGAGATCCAGTTCGCGGAGCAAGGCCGAGGGGCGTGGGCAACCGGCCAAGGGGGACGACGTCAGCTGGCGACCAGTGCGCAGAGCCAGACGATCGCGGTTGAGTCAGGCCTCGCAGCTGGCTCACGGCGCGAACACGCCGCACGCTTCGCGCACGACGCCATCCGCGAGGACCGATGGGACATCCGCAATCTGAGCAGCACACTCTCCTTGTCGTACGTCTCAGCTGGCCGCCTGGCTGCCTATGCGCTTTTCTCGGGTTCGGCACTGCACACCGGGGCGGGGACCTCGCTCGTTGCCGAGGCGGGAGGGAGCATCTCGGACATCGACGGCGCCCCCTGGACCCTTCGGTCCGACTCGCTCCTTGCCAGCGCGGACCCCGGGCTTCATAGGGAGCTCGTCGATATGGTGCGTGCGACCGCGAGGGACACTGAGTGACCTACCGGATCCTCCTGGACGTGTCGAGGTCGGGCAGGTGTAACGGGTGGCGGCACGTGTGGCGGCTAGGATTCGCACATGTCGGCCTGGCCGAGCCCTGATCGAACCGATCCCCCGCAGGTTTCGGGAGACCGAGATTCGCTCGACGCGTGGGTGGACTATCACCGCGGAACGCTGCTCATGAAATGCGCGGCACTCGAGCCGGAGCAACTGGTGGAGCGCTCGTGTCCACCCTCCACTCTGTCGCTCCTGGGACTCGTGCGGCACCTCACCGAGGTTGAAGGGTGGTTCCACGACTTCGATGGTGAACCGCCCGGTGACTGGTACTCGACCGACGAGGATCCTGACGCTTGCTTCAACGCCGTCGACCCGTCACGGGCCGACGCTGACCTCGCGGCATACCGGGCGAGCGTCGAACGTGCTCGACGAGCGGTCGGAGGCCGGGGCCTCGATGAGATCTCGCCGGAACCAGACGACGGGAGACCCGTTTCGCTGCGTTGGATCTATCTGCACATGATCGAGGAGTACGCGCGTCACAACGGACACGCCGATCTCCTGAGGGAGCGGATCGACGGAACGACGGGCGAGTGATCACCGTGCCCCGACGGACGTAGCGCGATGGTCCACAGACTCCTCCTGGATGTGTCGAGCCTGACCTATCGGGCGTTCTTCGCGATGCCCGACTCGGTGAAGGCCCCCGACGGTCGGCCGGTGAACGCCGTCCACGGATACCTCGACATGGTCACGCGCCTCGTCGCGAACCGGCGACCCGACGAGGTCGTGCACGTCTATGACCACGACTGGCGGCCCGTGGAACGCACGGACATCTACCCGGGCTACAAGTCCAACCGTCCGCCCGAGCCCGAGGCGATCACGCAGCAGTTCGCGCTGTTGCGCAGCGCCATCGATCTCACCGGCCTCCTACAGGCGGAGACCGAGGGGTGGGAGGCCGAGGACGCGATCGGCGCGTTCTGCGTCGAGGCGGACGAGGCCGACCGCATCGAGATCGTGTCCGGCGATCGCGACCTGATCCAGCTGGTCCGTGATCCCGTGGTGAAGCTCCTGTTCACGCTGCGCGGGGTCTCCGAGCTGGGCGAGTACGACGAGGCCGGAGTGCTCGCGAAGTACGGGGTGCCGGCGTCTCGCTACGCGGAGTTCGCGATCCTGCGAGGCGACCCCTCGGACGACCTCCCGGGCGTGCGCGGCGTCGGCGAGAAGACCGCGCGGGCGCTGGTGAACACCTACGACTCCCTGGACGACCTGCTCGCCGACGCCGCGCAGGTCCACCCGCGTCCCGGACCGCTCAAGGGCAAGCCCGCGCTCCGCGCGAGGATCCTCGAGTCCGCCGAGTACCTCGACGCGATGCGGCGACTCGTGCCGGTGAACGCCGTGGCGCCGCTCACCGTGTGGTCGGGCGCGCGAGACGACGCGGCGTTGAAAGCGTTCGCCGACGAGCACGGCCTGAAGGGACCGATCCAGCGACTGCAGGCCGCGCTCGACAGCGCGAACGCGGCCTGAAGGGAACCCGCGGTGGCGCCCTTCGTCTTCCACGTCGACCTCGATCAGTTCCTCGCCGCCGTCGAGATGCTGCGCCGACCGGAGCTCCGCGGGCGGCCGGTGATCGTCGGCGGAGACGGTGACCCGACGAAGCGCGGCGTCGTCTCCACCTGCTCCTACGAGGCGCGCGCGTTCGGGGTGCGATCCGGGATGCCGCTGCGCACCGCCCTCAAACGATGCCCCGACGCCGTGTTCCTGCCCGTGGACGCACCCACCTACCTCGAGGCATCCCGTCGAGTGATGGATGCGCTCCGCTCCTTCGGCTTCGTCGTTCAGGAGATGGGATGGGACGAGGCGTTCATCGCGGTCGAGACAGATCGGCCCGAGGACCTCGCGCGAGAGATCCAGCGGCGCGTCCTGGAACGCACCGAGCTCTGGTGCTCGATCGGCATCGGCGACAACAAGCTGCAAGCGAAGATCGCGACCGAGGAAGGCAAACCCGCCGGCGTTTTCACGCTGACCTCCGATCGGTGGTCGGCGTTGATGGGTCCGCGGGCGACGGACGCCCTCTGGGGGATCGGCGCGAAGACCGCCAGGAAGCTCGCGGCGCTCGGGATCGGCACCGTGGACGAGCTCGCCACGTCCGACCCCGAGGAGCTGGCGGCGGCGTTCGGCCCCAGCACGGGTCCCTGGCTCGCGCGGCTTGCGCGCGGGGAGGACACCAGTCCCGTGAGCGACGCTCCGTGGATCCCGAAGGGTGTGAGTCGAGAACGGACCTTCCAGCAGGACCTCGCGACACCGGAGGAGATCGAGCGGGAGCTCGACCGGTTGGCATCCGAGACCGCGGAGGACGTCCGCAAGGACGGGCGTCGGGCCGTCCGCGTCGTCGTGAAGCTCCGATTGGTTCCGTTCATCACGAAGACGCGAGGAGTTCCCCTCCCGGAGCCGACGACGGATGCTGCCGGGATCGCAGCGGGGGCTCGCGTAGCCCTGGCTCGATTCCCGGAGATCGAGCGCCGGGTACGCCTGCTCGGAGTTCGCGCCGAGTTCGAAGAGGAACCGCCATCGGAGAGCCCCGGCCTAGGCCATCCGATGCTGGATATCCCGACCCCGGATGCCGATGATTGAGGGATGCGGACGCGGATCCTCACGCTGGGCACGTCGATGGCCTTCGCCATCGGGCTTCTGACGGCGACGCCGGCCGCCGCTGCCTACACGGCAAGCATCTCGTTCCCGGGTGCTGCTTCCGAGTTCTACTCCCCGTTCGCGGGACCGGCGACCATCCAGTTCGACTTCGACGTGGCGGACCCGTCCCGGGTCTTCCGGGTTCGCGTTCGGCCAGTCGGAGGCACGTCATTCGTGATCAGATACTTCTCGATCAACCCCGCGACCCAGACGTCGCCCCAGATCAGGCAGGTGTCGTGGGACGGGCTGGTGACGAACTCCGACAAGCCCTACGAAGTGCTCGTGAATCCGGATGGCCAGTCCAACATCGCGGTGGCTTCTTTCATCCTGCGGCCCCGACTCGTGTCGATCGCGTCCGCAACGCCGAACCCGTTCTTCCCGTGGATCAGACGACGGGTACAAGGACGAAACGACGATCCGCTTCAAGCTCGTGAACACCGCGGCGGTAGAGGCGCATGTGTACAGGGCGAACTTCCAGGGGAAGTGCTGTGGCGCCGGGGTCGAAACCGCCGACCTGGGCACCAGGAATCCCGGAACGGCGCTCGAGGCGTGGGCATGGGATGGGCTCAACGCATCCGAGTATCCGTTCGCCAAAGGGGATTACTTCGTGAAGATCAGGGCCGAGGACGAGCAGACCGTCGTTCGCTGGTCCAAACCGTTCAAGGTCAGTATCGCGAGGACCTACCGGGCGATGAAGACGGCTTCCAAAGCGGCGATCGCCTACCACCACGTCGGTCCCGACTCGCCGCTGATCGCGGCGGGCAGCTGTCGCGTCTATACCTACGCTGGCGTGCTTCGCATCCTCTGCCAGACCGCGAAGGTGACCGTCTATTGGCGATGGGGTCTCGCGGACAACGAGCGGATCGAGAAGGCGAGCTTCGTGATCGACAACCCCACCAGCGGGTGCCCGAGATCGATCAGGAGCTTCGGTCATACCGATCACGGGTCCTCGATGACGGTGAAGGACGACGTCGCGGGGATCTCGGCATCGTGCCGCGTGTCGACGGCGAAGATCACCTACAGCTACCCGAAGTCTTCCTGAGCGGATCCTCCCGCGGGTCCTCGCCGGACCCCCACCTATGATTCGGCTCGTGCCGCCGACGTACGAGCAGATCCGGGACGCCCCGAAGGTGCTCCTGCACGACCACCTCGATGGCGGACTGCGCCCCCAAACGATCGTCGAGCTCGCGGAGGAGACCGGCTACGAGGCGCTCCCGACGCGAGATCCGGAGGAGCTCGGCGCCTGGATGATGCACGGCGCGGACCGGAAGGACCTCCTGCTGTACCTGGAGACGTTCGCGCACACCGTCGGCGTGATGCAGACGCCCGGCGCACTCGCGCGCGTCGCGCGCGAGTGCGCCGAGGATCTGGCCGCCGACGGCGTCGTCTACGCCGAAGTCCGCTTCGCGCCGGAGCAGCATCTCGAGCGGGGGCTCGGCCTCGACGAGGTCGTCGAGGCCGTGCAGGATGGGTTCCGCGACGGCGCCGAGCGAACGGGCATCCGCATCGGCACCCTGTTGACGGCGATGCGCACGGCGGCTCGTTCCCTCGAGATCGCCGATCTCGCCGTCAGGTGGCGCGACCGAGGGGTCGTAGGTTTCGACATCGCGGGCGCGGAGGCCGGATACCCCCCGACGCGCCACCTCGACGCGTTCGAACACGTTCGCCGCGCCAACTTCCACCTGACGATCCACGCGGGCGAGGCGTTCGGGGTGCCTTCGATCTGGGAGGCGCTCCAGCTCTGTGGCGCCGAGCGCCTCGGACACGGCGTGCGGATCGTGGATGACATCGAGGCGGGGCCCGGCGACGAGGTTCGTCTCGGTCGCGTCGCTCATCTCGTCCGCGATCGCCGGGTACCACTCGAGCTCTGTCCCACGTCCAACGTGCATTCCGGCGCGGCGCCGTCCATCGAGGAGCATCCGATCGGGCGCCTGATGGATCTCCGGTTCCGCGTCACCGTCAACACGGACAACAGGCTGATGTCGGCGACGTCGCTCTCTCAGGAGTTCCTCCAGCTCGTCGAGGCGTTCGGGATCGGGTGGGGCCAGATCGGACGACTCACGACGAACGCGATGAAGTCGGCATTCATCCCGTTCGACGAGCGGCTCGACCTGCTGGAGCGCGTCATCTGGCCGGCCTACGAGGAGCTGCGGAGCGCGTGACCGAGGACACGCCCGCCATCCGGGAGGTCGCGGCCTCGGGCGTGTCGTTCCGAGTCGTCCGCACCGAGCGGCCGACCAGCGCAGAGGAGAGCGCGGCCCTCCAGGGCATCGAGGTCGCCCAGCTGATCCGGACGATCGTGGTGCGGCGCGGCGCTGGCGACTATGTCTTCGTCCTCGTACCCGGAGGCCGGCAGATCGAGTGGCCGCTGCTCCGAGCACACCTCGGCGTCAGCCGGCTGTCGCTGCCGGACAAGGAGGAGGCGAAGGAAGCCACCGGCTACGAGCGCGGCACGATCACGCCGTTCGCGTCGGTCACGACGTGGCCTGTCGTCGCCGACGCGACACTGACGCACGCGCCCCTCGTGGCGATCGGCGCCGGTGCCCACGGCGTGAACCTCCACCTCGATCCCGCCGATCTCATCCGGCTGCTCGATGCCGACGTGGCGGACGTGACTCGTCCCGGGAGCTAGAGACGGATCTCCTCGACGTCGAGACTCCCGTCGTCGTGGAGGGTCACGCGGATCCCCTCGCACTCGGCGAACGGACTCGGTTCGCGCTCCGTCAGCCCGGTCATCGTACGCTCGACGAACGGCGTGTGGCTGACCGCGAGGCCGACACCGCCCTCGGGCACCGATGCCAGCAGGGCCCGGACCCCCGCGGCCATCCCTTCGGGACTGCCTCCGGTCGCGTCCTTCCCGGCCAGGCCGGGGATCACGCCGTGCTCCGGCAGTTGCCGTCCGGTTCCTCGGACGATCCACGCTGCCGTCTCGGCGGCGCGTTCCGCGGGCGAGACGAACACGGCGTCGTACCCCGCAGCGGATCCGCGGCCGACGTCCTCCGCTTGCGCTCGACCCTGGGCCGAGAGGGCGTCCCGGTTCGGGTCGCGCTTCGCGTGGCGCCTGAGCTCGAGCTGCCGCACCGATCCTCCCTCTTGATGGAGTTCTTGCCCCGAGAGCTAATGGGTACCCGCGGAAGCCGCATCCGGAACCATCCGGTCCTCGCGGAACCGGCTGAGCCCGAACGGCGCGATCAACGCGGGCACCCGGCCGGTCGCGACGTATTCGGCCATCGTCGTGCCGAAGATCGGCGCCCCCTTGAACCCCCAGGTGCCCATACCGGCGATCACGCCGAACCCCTCGACCGTCGTCGGACCGAGGATGGGGGAGGAATCCGGCGTCATGTCGCACAGTCCACCCCACTGCCGCATCGCGCGGGCCTTGGCCATGAACGGCAGGATCATGATCGATCGCTTCGCGGCCTCGGAGAGGAACTCGAAGGTCGAACGGGTCGAGTACGTCCCGTACGGGACGATCTCCGCGCCCGCCAGCAACTCCCCTCGGGCCGTCTGCGACACGTAGATCGTGAGATCCATCGACGACACCAGCCCACGCAGCATCGGTCGATACGGCTCGGTCACGAGCGCTTGGAGCACGTGCGTCACGATCGGTAGTCGCACACCGGCCATGGCCGCGACCCGAGACGACCACCCCGCGACCGCGCTCACGACGTGTCCTGCCCCGATGGTTCCTCGTGACGTCTCGACACCGACGCAGCGACCAGCCTCGAGCCGCACGCCGGTCACCTCGATCCCCTGATGCAGGTCGACGCCGCGGCGAGCGGCGGCCTGCGCGTATCCCCACACGACGGCGTCGTGGCGCGCGAACGAGCCAGGTGGGTGATACGACGCCCCCATCACGGGCAGTTCGCCGCCACCGCTGAGATCCACCTGCGGGCACACCTCGAGGATCTCGTCGGGTCCGAGGATGTCGGTGCGCACGCCGAGCGCACGGTTCAACACCGACTTCTCTCGCTCGACCTGCAGCGAGTCCTCCGTATGGCACAGGTCGAGCTCACCCTGGTTCGTGAACATGACATTGAACCCGAGCTCCTGCGAGAGGGTGCGATACATCGAGAGGCTCGCGGCGTACAGCGGCACGGTCTCGGGCGTGTTGTAGTTGGCCCGAAGCACCTGCGTGTTGCGACCACTGCCGCCGCTTCCGATGTAGGAGCGCTCGAGCACCGCCACGTCGCGGATCCGGTGCTTCGCCGCCAGATGGTACGCGAGGGAAAGACCGCTCACGCCTCCGCCGACGATGACGACGTCGTAGGAGCGACGGAGCTCGCGATCAGGCAAGTAGGTCCGGCGACGGAAGAGGCCGCTCATGTGCCCTGTGCTTCCTCGAGGCGGCGTCTGAGGTATGACTCCCAGTACGCCGGGACGAGCACGCGGATCCCCTCGTCGTCCACGAACACGCGACCGAGGACGCGCGCGACCTCTCCCTGCACGTAGCCCCTGCCGTCGGGGAGCCGAAGCGCGGACACGCGCGAGAAGATGTCGCTCGCGTCGCTGCGGTCGATCGCGACCTCCGCCCAGCCCTCCGTGGCATCACGGATCACCGCGTCGCGATCGACCCGTCGGATCGCGTTGCGCAGATCCTCGGCGATGGGGCCGCGCACCATCACCTCGTCCGCCGCGACCCGTCCGGCCCCGGGCGCGCGCATCACGAGGTCACACGCCTCGTCGGTGGCGTGCACGCTCCAGAGTTCAACCACGGAGCCGGTCCCCCTCCGGGTCGTAGAAGGGCGTGGGCACGACGCGGGCGGTGACGCGGCCCACACGGAGCACGTCGGGGAACGCGTCCTCCGGCTCGCGCCGGATCCAGCCGAGGCCGACGGTGCGGTCGAGGATCGGGCTCCGAGCGGCCGAGGTGACCCTGCCGACGATCCGATCGCGCACCCGTAGTGGAACACCGCGAAGCTCGGCCCCGCCACGGTCGAACTCGAGTCCGACCAGCTTCCGCTCGAGCGGACGCTCGTCCAGGCGCTCGAGCGCGCGGGCACCCGCGAAACGCTTGCCCGCATGCACGGCCCACTCGAGCCCGAGCTTGGCCGGGGTGTCGTCGGGCAGCGTGTCCTGCCCCACGTAGACGTGACCCTTCTCGAGCCGCAGGACCTCGAGCGTGTCCAGACCGTGCGGCGAGAGCCCGAGTGGAGCGCCGGCCTCCGCGATCGCGCGCCAGAGCTCCGGACCGCGTGACCGAGGATGGTGGAGCTCGAATGCGACCTCCCCTACGAACCCGGCGCGGATCGCGCCGCACGGAACGCCGGCTACGGTCAGCTCCTGCACTCCCATGTGGGGGAACGCCTCCCCATCGATCGGATCGTCCGTCAGTCCCGCGAGCAGATCCCGGGCGCGGGGACCGGTGACCAGGATCGCGCTCCGCTCGGCTGTGAGATCCACGACGTGGGCGCGGAACCCGAGTCGCTCGGCGCGGTCGCGGAGCCACGCCTCCATCCGATCCGCGCCCCCCGACGTCGACGTGAGGTACCACCCTTCCTCACCGAGGGAGCACAGCAGGCCGTCGTCGAAGACGTACCCGGCCTCGTCGAGGGCGAGTAGATAGCGAGCGCGCCCGGGTTCGAGATCGTCGAGCCGGGTCGGGAACGTCGCGTCGATGAGATCCGTCGCATCCGGCCCCGTGACGAGGAACTTCGCGAGCGTCCCCACGTCCATCACGGACACGCGTTCTCGGACGGCCGAGTACTCCTCCTCGAACCCCTCGTAGGCGAAGGGCCGGAGCCACGACCCCGACCACCCCATCCGCGCCCCGACCGCGACGTGGAGATCGTGCAGCGAGGTCCGCTTCTCGATCACCTCGTGCACCGGAGCGGCGAGGACCTCCAGCGACGTCGGTCGTGCCAGGGGGCGCGCCGTCGTCCGGCCGGCGGCGTCCGCGGCGGCGCCTCGCGCCGCCGCGAACGCGGCCAGGTGGCGACCACACATCGCTCCCTGGCACGGACCCATCGTGACGGTCGTGTAGCGCTTCAGGAGCTCGGACGATCGATACCCCTCCTCCCACGCACGATCCAGATCCGCGACGGCGACGTCCTCACAGAGGCAGACGTACCCGGCAGTCGGACGCTTCGTCGGCGACGCCGGCTCCGCGGCGTCGCCGACGACCTCGACCGGTTCCCCTGTGCCCGCCATGCGGAGGAGGTCGTCTCGCGGCGATAGCCCGATCGAGAGGACGAACACGTCGCAGCCGATCCCCCGGGTGATGCCTTCCGCATCGCGAAGCACGGCGAACCGGACCCGTTCCTTCCCCTCCGCGCGCAGCACCTCGGCATCAACGAACGTCCGGAGACCGTCGGGGATCCTGCTCGCGAGCGACCCGGGAACGATCACCCCGGCGATCCGCACCCCGCCGGACCTGAGCGTCTCGAGATGCGCGATCCCCTCGTCGTGTCCCACGGCCACCACCGCCCGGACGCCCGGCTTGACGCCACGTTCCATGAGCCCTGCGGCGCCGCGGCCGAGCATCACGCCGGGGAGATCGTTCCCGGGGAACACCGGATGCACCTCCACGCCGCCGGTAGCGATCACGATCTGCGTCGGATGGACCTCGACGAGCGCGTCGGGAGCCGCGAGCGCCACCATGGGGCCTTCGAACGTGCCGATCGCCGCGTGATGGTGGAGGACGTCGACGCCTTCCGGGGGATCCGTCACCTCGCCGTCGTCGCACAGCACCGCACGCTCGCCTCGAGCGGCCGCCGCGGCCGCCGCCGCTCGCCCCGACTCGCCGCCGCCCACCACGAGCACGTCACACGGGAGGTGCCGCGAGGGAAGCGCCGCGAACGGGCCGCTCGGCAGGCGCCCGAGCCCCACCGCTCGCCGGATCGCTCGGTCCGCGAGCGGCCACGTCCAGCGCGGCCGGATGAACGTCTTGTAGTAGAAGCCCACCGGCAACAGCACGTGCACGCGATCGAGGATCGCGAGCACGTCCCGCTCGACCCACGGCCACCCACCGTGCCGGCGCACGCGCATCCCGTCCTGGGCCGGAGTCACACACGAGCGGACGCCGGGCACACCGTCGACCGTGACGAGGCAGTTCGGACACTCGCCCGTCCCGCAGAACAGGCCTCGCCGGCGATGGTACTTGAGCGACCTCGAGAAGGTGCGGACGCCCGCCCGGTACATCGCCGATGCGATCGTGTCTCCGTCCTCGACCGGGATCCGCTTCCGGCCCAGACGCAGCCTTCCGCCCACTATCGGACCTCGTTCGTCGTCGTGTCGCGGGTGATCGTGATCCACCGCCGGCACCCGAGGAGATGGAACCAGCGCTCGTCCTGCGTGCCGGCCGCGTTCTCCGGCAGGAAGACCCGCTCGAAGTCGGACTCGGCGTCCGGCGAGTCGACCGGCCGGAGCTCACCACCCCAGGCGAACTCCGTCGAGGGTCGCCACCCGCAGTTGGGACAGGGAACCCTCAGCGCCACGAGCGCCGCCGTCCCTTCAGGTCACGCAACGCCGCGTGGGATGCGCCGTACCCGGGAGCGCCGGTGACGCCACCGCCCGGATGCGCGCCCGCGCCACACAGGTACAGCCCCTCGATCGGCGTGCGATAGCGAGACCACGCCGGCACCGGCCGCATGGAGAACAGCTGTCCGATGTGCAGGTCGCCGTGGAAGATGTTGCCCTCGGTCAAGCCGTAGGTTCGCTCCAGGTCGAGCGGCGTCAGCACCTGCGCGGCCTCGATCGTCGACGAGAAGCCGGGGGCGTTCTCGTCGATCCGAGCCACGACCTTCCGGAGGAGCTCGTCCCGCCGCTCGTCCCAGTTTCCCCGGCGAAGCGTGTACGGCACGTACTGCACGAACGCCGTCATCACGTGGACGCCCGGAGCTGCGAGCGAGTCGTCCACGTTCGACGCGGTCACGCAGTCCACCCACGGCCGGTCCGGGATCTCACCTTCGCGATGGCGGTCGTAGAGCCGTTGCGCCTCGTCGAGTGTCGGCACCAAGGTGGCGAGGGAACGTCGGTTCGCGTCCGCGTCTGCGGGCATCCCGGTCCATGAGGGTTCCTTCGAGAGAACGAAGTTCACCTTGGCGCACGGCCCGGCCATCTTGATCGCGGAGACGTCGTCGCGGAACTCCTCGGGAAGGGCGTCACGATCGACCATCTCGAGGAACGTCCGTTTGGGGTCGGCGTTGGACAGGACCAACATCGCCTCGAGCTCGTCGCCGGACTCGAGCACCACACCTGTCGCGCGGCCCCCACGCAACCGCACCTTCGCCACAGGCGAGGACACCCGGATCTCACCCCCTGCCTCTCGCACGGCGGCGGCCATCGCCTGGGTGACCGATCCCATCCCCCCCAGCACGTGGCCGTAGAACCCCTGCACACCCTCGGCCCCGCCGGACAGGAGATGGAAGAGCAGCCCGATCGCGGTGCCGGGCATGTAGGGCGGCGCGTGCATCCCGTACACGTTGTTCGCGAGGTACATCCTTCGCATCCGGTCCGTCTCGAACTGTCTTTCGACGAACTCCCCGAGCGACCCGGTCGTGAATCGCACGAGATCCGCCAGCTCGTCGCCGGTGATCCTCCGGAACCGCCGCCATGCGCGGCTCCCCTCGCGCACCTTCGCCCATCCGCGGGCATACAGGTTGGGTGGCTCCTCGAGGAAGAAGGGTTGGAGGTAGCGCGCGAGCGCGTGCAGCCGCCGATGGACCCGATCGAACGCGGCAGCATCTGCCTCGGAGGTGCTCGATGCGAACTCCTTCACCGCCCGGGCATGGTCGGACCACCAGGGCACGACCGTCCCGTCCTCGAACGCGGCCTGCAGTCCGGGCTCGCACGGGATCATCCGCAGGCCGTGGCGCTCGAGGCCAAGATCGCGGATCACCTCCGGCCGGAGCATCGAGGCGATGTAGGAGGTGGTCGATGCGCGAACCCCTGGCGCGATCTCTTCGGTCACGCACGCCCCCCCGACGATCTCGCGCCGTTCCAGCACGAGTGTGCGCAGACCGGCGTTCGCGAGGTAGTAGGCAGCGGTCAGCCCATTGTGGCCGCCGCCGATCACGATCGCGTCGTGGGTCTCCAGCTCCTGCTCCCTCCTCCGAGTGGACGATGCTTGACTCTACGGAGGGAGGCCCCGCACCAGCGGTTGATCGCGTGACCTCGGCTCAACGCTCGGCATGGAGCCCTCACACGTGCGACGCCCGAGGACGTCAGTCCCGGCGCCCGATGGCTCGCACCTCGTGTTCGGCCTCCGCGAGGAGACCGACGGCGCCCAGTCGCTCGAATGCCTCGCGTGCTCGTTCGAGGTGAGGAGCGGCAGCCGCTCGATCGGTCGCGGCGAGGCAGCGCCCGGCTCCCAACCACGCTCTGGCGGCCTCGAGCACGTGGCCGTAGGTGGTCCATCCTTGCGCGGCCTCGAGGTACATCCCCGTTGCCGCGATCGAGCTCGCCCTTCGCCTCGTGGAGCACTGCCCGCGCCGTCGCGAGCGAGAGCCGATGCCGGTCCGTGAACGCGTTGGCCAACCCGACGAGCCGCTCGGCCGCAGGGATGTTCCCGATGCCTGCACAGAGGCGGACCAGGTCTGCGAGGAAATGCTCCCGGTACCAGGCGCTGAGGTCGGCCGCTCGATCGACCTCCTCGATGAGATGGGCGGCGTCGTCCATCTTCCCCTCCGCGAGCGCGATCCATCCCGCGGCGACGGCGGCGGGCACGAGGACCTGGGGATCACCGACTTCCCGCGCGGGCTTCAAGAAATGGGCGGCCGCGACCGACGCCTCCTCGAGCCGTCCGCGGAGCTGAAGGACCTGCGCCGCCCAGGGCTGGGCGGAAACGACCTCGTACCCCGCTCCGGTCCCGGCCGACCACTCGATCACGTCGCCGGCCAGCTCGAGGAGCTCGTCCCAACGGCCGAGGTCGAACAGCGGGCCGAGCCGCGTCGTACGACTCGCGATCGCGATCTCGCCGAGCCCGCGCTGGTTCGCGAGGTGCTCGGCTCGGCCCGCGACCTCGATGGCGTTCTCCGGGCCGCGGGTCGACCAGGCGATCTCGGCGAGGATCAGGAGCGGCATCACGCTCTCGCGGGCGAGCCCGAGGCTCTCCGCGATGCGGAGCGCTTCCTCGAGGTCCTCGACACCGTCGAGGTCCCCTCGGAAGGAGCGGGCCACCCCTCGGTAGCTGAGGGCGCGTGGGCGTAGGTGCTCGGCCCCCAATCGTGACGAAAGATCGAGCGATCGCTCCGCCCAGGTGATCGCCTCCTCGAGGTGACCGCTCACCGTTCGTTCCGAAGAGAGCGTCGCGTAGCAATCCGCCAGCTCGGTGCCGTGTGGCAGCTCCTCGAGGATCTCCAGCGCGTCGTGCATGCGAGCTCGACAGCCGGCCGCGTCTCCCTCCTCCCACAGCACGCTCGCGAGCCGATCCAGGCAGGTCCCCACCGAGAGCCGATCGCCCGCCTCGTGGAACAGGTCCAGGGCCTGTTCGTATGTTCGTTCGGCCTCCCGATACCTGCCGGCGTCGTAGGACGCGGCCCCCATCCGCGCCAGGATGCTCGCCCGTTCGGGATGCGCGGGCGGCGCCAGGGACAGGGCCCGGCTGAAGCACTCGGCGGCTCGTGCGACGTCGAGCTTCATCGCGCGCTCGCCGGCGAGCATCCAATAGCGACGGGTCGTCTCCGCGAGCGAAGCGGCTTCGTCGGTCAGGCCCGCGGATCTGGACAGCTCCAGCGCCTCGCCGTAGTGGTAGACGAGGAGCTCGGCCTGGTCCGAAACCCGCTCGCCGGCGATCGCCTCGATCCACGCCGCGGCCGCCACGTGCTTCGCGGCGCGGCGGCGGCGCGGGATCTGCCCGTACGCGACGTCTCGGATCAGCGCGTGCCAGAACGAGAACTCCACCTCGGCTTCGATCGAAACGAGCCTCGACGGGCGCACGATCTCCTTCCGGACGAGCTGATGGAGAGCCGAGTCGACGGATGCGCGATCCACACCGCCCATCGAGGCAAGCGCGCCCGCCCAGAACACCTTGCCGAGGACCGACGCGTCCTGGATCAGCGATCGTTCGGTCGCCGGGAGGGTGTCGAGTCGGGCGGCGATGATCGCGTGGAGGCTTTCGGGCGTGCCGGCCGGCTCCGCTCCCGGAGACGTCTCCGCTCCGAGGATCTGCTGCTCGCCGAGCATGCGACTGAGCTCTTCGGCGAACAGCGGGTTGCCACCGGCACGTTCGATCACGACCTGTGCCAGGTCCGGGGGAGCCCCGGCGGGCAGGAGTCCCGAGATCAGCTCGCGGGTGTCGACGTCCTCCAGCGGCGCGAGAGAGATCGTGCTCCAGTTGCGCTTCCCTCCTCCCCACCCCGGTTCTCGGTCGAACAGCTCCGGGTCGCGCCGTGCAGATCAGGAGGATCGGCACGCCCGAGGACCACTCGACCACGTGCTCGATGAACGCGAGCAGAGCGGCATCCGCCCAATGCACGTCCTCGAAGACCAAGACGAGTGGCCGCACCGACGCGATCGCCTCGATGAACTGGCGCCACGCGCTGAACGCTTCCCCCCGCTCGATCCCTTCGGGGTTGGCGTCGGCCAGGCCGATCAGAGGTGCGAGACGCGCGTGAACCCACCCCTGCTCGGCGGGGTCCTGTACGACGGCGGAGACGGCGGCGACCAGCTTCTCGTCCGCCTCCCGGGCTCCGTCCGAGCCGAGGATCCCGGCCTGGGCCTTCACGATCTCCCCGAGGCCCCAGAAGGTCACCCCTTCCCCGTACGGGAGGCATCGGCCCTGCCGCCACGACGTCGTCTCCGGAAGGTCGTCGACGTACCCGAAGAACTCGGTCACGAGACGGCTCTTCCCGACGCCCGGTTCGCCCATCAGCGTGACGAGCTGCACGGAGGGCTCACGGACGGCGCGCGCGAACGTCCGCTTGAGCAGCTCCAGCTCGTCGTCTCGGTCCACCCACGGCGTCGACATGGGTCGCCCCAGATCGGTGCCGAACCTGCTCCGCGCGCCCTTCGCGAGCCACACGGGGAGGGGATCGGCTTTCCCTTTCACTCGCACGGGCCCCATCGACTCGAAGTCGAACACCGAGCTGGTGAGCCGATAGGTCCGCTCCCCGACCAGGATCCCCCCGGTCGGCGCCGAACTCTGGAGTCGCGAGGCCGTGTTGACCACATCGCCGAACACCATCCCCTGTCGCGTCGCACCGGCTCCCAGGTCGACGATCGCCTCCCCCGTCTCGATGCCCAGTCGCACCGCCACGGGGATCTCCGACTCCTCGTTCATCTGTTCGACCACCGGGAGGATCCGAAGAGCGCTGAACACGGCCCGTTCCGCGTCGTCCTCGTGAACGGACGGAACGCCGTAGACGGCCAACACGGCATCACCCACGAACTTCTCGACGGTCCCGCCGAACCGCTCGATCTCTCGCTGGACACGGGGGAGGAAGTCCGCGAGGGTCGCGCGCACATCCTCCGGGTCGGCGAGATGGAAGCGCTTCGTGGAATCCACGAGATCGCAGAAGAGGATCGTGACGACACGCCGTTCCTCACGGTCCTCGCGCCGATCCCCAGGAGGCCGGAGCTCGGCACCGCACGACGAGCAGTAGCTGGCCGAGTCGGGGCTCGTCTCGCCGCAGATCGTGCAGGTGGCCACGGCTGGAGTGTATGTCGGCCGTTGCAGCAGGTCATGGGAGCGAGGGGAGCGGCGCGGTCGAGTTGACCGGCGAGGGCACCCGGCGTAGCGTCATACGTCTGTAGTGAAGGGGGTGGATCCGCGCATGGCTGGGAAACGGTTCATCCACGAGTTCCTGAACGAGCTCGAAGACAACCAAGAACTTCTGGATCTGTTCAACCAAGATTCCACGGCCGCGATGGAGTCATACGGCCTGGACGCGGAGCAGCAAGCGCTCATCCGGACCGGGTCCACCCAAGAGATCCGAGCCGAGCTGAAGAAAGAGATGAAGACCCACGTCGCCTACGTCATCAGGATGGGCTGAGGCCTCCGGAGCCGACCGGATCGGTGAGCCCTCCTGCCGCGAGCGACGAAGGCTCGCTGGTCGTCGTGGGGTCCGGCATCCGACCGGGCCGCCACCTCACCCCCGAGACGCGTAGCTGCATCGAGCGTGCCGACGACGTCCTCTACCTCCTCGCCGAGCTCGCGCCGACCACGTGGCTCCACCAGCTGAACCCGTCCGCGGAGTCCATGATCGAGATCTACCGTCCCGGCCTGGATCAGCGCGAGGTCTATGAGGAACTGGTCGAGCGCGTCCTCCAGCGCGTACGACAGGGACGGAACGTCTGCATGGTGACGTACGGCCATCCTGCCGTCCTCGACGACTCGTGCCACGAGGCCGTCCGGCGGGCGAGGGCTGAGGGCTACGCTGCGACCCTCCTCCCCGCCGTGTCGGCGATCGACTGCTTGCTGGCCGATCTGGACGTTGATCCTGGTCGGAACGGCCTGCAGCTCTACGAAGCCACCGACTTCCTGCTCCACCATCGGGCACTCGACGTATCGGTCCCCCTGGTGTTGTGGCAGATCAGCGTGATCGGCGAGACGCGAACGGCGGACACGGTCAATCGCGAAGGCCTGGCACTCCTCGCCGACCGGATCGAGGAGCTGTACGGCGCCGATCACGAGGTCGTCATCTACGAGGCCAGCCCGTTCTCCGTCGGACATCCGACGATCGAGCGATCAATCCGTGAAGGAGCTCGCCGCCGCGCCGATCGAGGGTCTTTCAACCCTGTTCGTTCCGCCCTTGTCGAGGCCGGAACCCGACGTCGCCATGCAAGAGGCGTTGCGGCAGATCGGGTCGTAGACAGACGTCGCGCCCCCGGTATGCACCGGGGGCGCGCCGCCAACCGCGAACGGTCAGACGGGACTAGTCGTCGTCCCGCATCCTGTCCCGCACGGCATCGACGCCTTCGCCGACCTTGTCCTTGGCGTCTTCGGCCGCACCCTTCACGTCGCCGCTCGCCTGATCGAGCTTGCCCTCGCGTTCGAGCCGCTCGTTGTCGGTCAGGTCTCCAACGGCCTCTTTCACGTGGCCCTTGGCCTTGTCAGTGTTCTCACCCATCGCGCACCTCCTGCCTCGGGGATCGCTCCTCAGATACCCGAGGACGAAGCAGAGGAAACCGGAGACGAGAGTTCGAACCAAACCCTCGTGACGTCATTCCGATCGACACCCCACCTGGTTGCGAGCCGATCGAGCAAGCGCAACCCCCAACCACCGTTGGTGCGAGCGGTGGGCAGCCTCTGTGGGTCGAAGCCGGGACCAGGGTCGACGACGTCGACGTGGAGCATGGAGTTCGACCCTCGGACACGAACCTGGATCGCGTCCGCCTCGTCGAGGCTCGCGTGGCGAACGGAATTGGACACGATCTCGCTCACGAGCAGCACGGCGTCATCCACCAGCGCGTCGTCCAACGAGGGTCGCAGCACCTCGAGGCTCCGGCGCGCTTCGGCCGGGGAACGAGCGTCCGGCCTGAGACGAAGGTCGATGTTCAGGAGCACATCGATGCGATACCCCAGACGCGTTGGCCGCCAAACCCCGCGTGCTCACGGGCCCTTGGCAAGCCTGCTCAACGACCTCCCGTAGGCGGTGGTGGAGACGGGTCGGGCTGAGGCGGCGGGACCGGCTGGGGCTGAGGGTCGGGCTGGGGCGAGGGGACGGGTGAGGGGGGCCCCGGCGGCGCAGGTTCCGGCGGTTGCGGGGGCTGTGGCTCAGGCTCCGGCTCTCGGCGCACGATTCTCGATCGTTGCCGTCGTAGCGATCATCGGATCCACCTCCGGGGTCTCGGTGGCCGTTCCTCCGGCCATGGGTTTCATCATCGTTCAGCGACGACGCGCGAGGGCCCGTTCGAGTTGGGCCTTGGACATCTTCGAGCGCCCGTCGATCCCTCGATCCTTCGCTTCCTCGTAGAGCTGCCGATAGGTTCTTCCGCCGGGCCCACGGTGGGATCGCAACCCACCCCGACGGCCCGACGAGATGTCTTCGACGGAGGCTCGGCTTGCCGTCCGTGACTCACCTGCACGAGCCCGTTCCTTGTTCACGGTCCGCGCCGCGATCTCCTCGGCCTTGTCCTCGGAACGGCCCTGCTCGACGAGGCCCTCCTTGATGTGTCCGTACTGGCGTTCCCGCTTCTCGCTCCACGCTTGCTGCGGCATGCTCCATCCCTCCCCGTTCCCGACGTCTCTGCCTCGTCGTACCCGGCCCGCCGGACCGGCACACCTCCGCGAGATGCGTTTGCCCGGGGTGCGTCTCGGGTATCTGCCCGCCAGCAACGAGCAAGCGATCCGTCCAGGGAACGTTCGAACCGAGGAACTCACGAGGAGGATCTGATGCAACTGTCCGTCGAAGTGGAACCCGGCTCCGTGCGAACGGAGAACGTGCAAAGTGGTCCACCGGTTCCCCGCTTCGGAGAGGGGCGTACCTGCGACGAGCCCGGCTGTCGAACCGTGTTGTCGGTCTACAACGATGGTTCGTGTTGCTGGGCGCACCGCCCGATGGAACGGGTCACGCCGCTCCGCAACCACCGGCGCTAGTCGCCCCCCTGCTGGTGGTTCGATCGGTCAGCCGATGACCGAGTCGTGCACGGTCCAGAGGAGCCGGCGTGTGCCTCGAAGATCGCCCGACACCTCCAGGACGATCCCGACATTGCCATCATCGCGCCACATGCAGGCGACCGCCGTGTCCGCGCCGGCGACGGCGCTCGCACACCGATAGTCGCTCCCGCCTCTCGTCCCACTCTTCGTCTGGGTCGCGTCCACGTCGGCACCCGCTTGTGAGAACCCGAGGAGGAGTGCGTCGAACAACTGATCGGTCGTCTCCGCGGCGGCCGCATCGACCAAGATCACGAAGAACTCGGGGGCGAGAGGATCTCCGTAGACACCGCCCTCGGCGTCGATACCGTAGCGCTCTCCCTCCTCGGCCATGTAACGCTCGAATCGCTCTGATTCGGGGTCCGTGAGGCGCCCGGCGCCGGCCAAGGTGTCGGGCAGGGACACGTCCGGACCCATCAGGTACTGGACGCCCAGGTAGCCAGCCGCGGCCGCCACCAGGGACACGATCACGCCGGTCACCCTCGAGCTCCTGGCCGGGGTCGCGGGCTCCTGGGAGACGCCCGACGCGGGGGCGGGAGGCAGGACACCTGTGCCTGGGAGTCCCGAGACCGCGCCCGGGGGCTCGGGGAGCTGCGAGAAGGGTACGAGGCAACGCCAGCAGAAGCTGGCGTCCGGAGCGTTCCCGGAGCCGCAGGACGCGCATGCACGCTTCTGGTCGACCTGCATCACGTACCTCCAAGCTCGGATCCGACCGTTCCTGATATCGGTCGATCCCATCCCGGACATGAGTGAGGACCCGCGGAGCCACCGGGATCGAGATCTCGGGACCGAAACAGGGGGAAATGGTTGCCGGAACGGAGGCTCGCAGGCGACGATGTCGAACGTGGAGCATCGAGCCACCTTCGCGCTGGCCCCAGAGGCGGCATCCCGAGCACGCGCGGTGGTCACCGACGAGCTCGGTCCGGCGATCCCGAGCAAGGTTCTCGAGGACACCACCCTGTTGGTGAGTGAGCTCGTGACGAACGCCGTCCGGCACGCTCCGAAAGGAGGGTCGCCGGAGGTGGAGCTGCGCCTCAAGCTCGATGGCGAGCGGATCCGTGTCGTCGTGTCCGATCCCGGCGCAGGCTTCGTGGCGACCCCCCGCCTGCCCACGGCTTCCGAGAGCTCCGGATGGGGGCTGTATCTCGTGGATCGGATCGCGGATCGGTGGGGGATCATCGCCAAGGATCGCAACGAGGTCTGGTTCGAGATCGACGTGGACGGTTGAGGTGACGGACGAGGCCAAGCTCTCCTCCGAGGGGACCACGGTCCGCCGCCCGCGCCGCCCGGGACCGCTCGCAGCGTGGATCTGGAACGAACGCTGGATCCCAGGCTTCGTCCTCGCCCAGGTCGCGGTCCTGCTCCTGTTCGCCGACAAGTCGGCAGGCAGTTACGAAGGCGTGCCCGGCGGCTTGGGGGCGCTCCTGTCGGTCGCGGCCGCGATCGTCTGCGGACCTGTCGCGGGAGCGCTCGTCGCTCTCGTCGGCGGATTGGTCTTCGTGCCGCTCGTCGCCGACTTCGAGCGAGGCACGCAGTTCTCGATCTTCCTGTGGCTCATCGCCTCCCTCGGCGCCGGCGTGATCTCGGGGAGACTCCGTCAGTCGGATGAGGACCGCGCGGCCGCGATCGGCCGCGAGCGGCTGGCGGGCAACCGGCTCCATCGACTGCAGGCGATCACGGAGGTCCTCGCCAAGGCGACGACACCCGAGGAGGTCGCCCAGGCAACGGTTGCTGCGGCGATGTCGGCGCTCGGCGCCGATGCCGGAGGGCTCACGACCCGGACCGACGACGATCCCGACACCCTGCGAGTGCTCGCTGCCTCGACGCAGGACGACGGCGTCGTCTCCGGATGGCGTCGACATCCGATCGACACCCCGGCCCCCGGCCCGGAGATCGTCAGGACGGGACGGCCGATCTTCATCGAGACGCGCCGGGAACTTCTCGCCCGCTTCCCTCTCGTGACGAAGATCGAGAAGGGTCAGCGGTTCGGAGGATTCGCGGGCGTGCCGGTGCCTCTCGGGGCCGAGGTGCTTGGCGCGCTGAGCCTGGGCTTCCACCGCGACCACATGGTGCCTCCGGAGGAGCGAGGGCTCCTCGTATCGATGGCCCACCAGGCAGCGATCGCACTTCGCCGCATCCGTTCGGGGAACGATGAGCGCCGCGCGAGGGCGACGGCCGAGCACGCGGAGGACCGCTTACGGAAGCTCCAAGCGGTGAGCGATGCGGCCAACGCTGCCACCGGGCTGGATGAGCTCGTCGAGCGGGTTCTGCCGGTCGTGCGCGACGCGTTCCTGGCCGACGGCGCCTCCTTCCTCCTTCTCTCGGACAACGGCAAGGAGCTGGCCTATGAGGGAAGGGTCGGAGTCGAGGAGGAGGAGGGCGGCGACGAACCGATCCCGCTCGGTGCCGGCGCATCCGGACGGATCGGCGCCACGGGGCGGCCGCTCGTGATCGGCGAGCTCACCCCCGGGGACGTGATCAGCCGCGCCCTGCGACAACGAAGGTCCTACGTCGGCGTGCCGGTCCGGGTGGGCGGCCGAGTGGTGGGTGTCCTGCACGCTTCGTCTCGGCAACCGGACGCGTTCCACGACGAGGACGCCGACTTCCTCCAGAGCATGGCCGACTCGCTCGCGGTGACGATCGACCGGACACGGTCCTTCGACCAACGCGACCGGATGGCGACGGCATTGGAGCGTGCGCTCCTTCCGATGTCGTTGCCGCACGTCCCCGGATTCGAGATCGCCACGATGTATCGCCCTTCACGATTCGGTGACGAGGTCGGCGGCGACTTCTACGACGTGTTCGGTGACGGTGACGTCTGGTATCTGGCGATCGGCGACGTCTGCGGCAAGGGGCCGGAGGCGGCCGCCATCATGGGGATGACCCGGATCGCCCTGCGGAGCCTCGCTCGAGAGGATGACGCGCGACCCCTCCCGGAGGTGTTGCGCCTCCTCAACGGCTTCCTCCTCGATAGCGAGCTGATGGGAGATCGCTTCTGCACGGTGTGCGTGGCCAGGCTGGAGCTCTCGAACGCCGGAGGAACGGTCACCACCTGTCTCGGTGGCCATCCCCGACCGTTGCTGGTGAGAGCCGACGGCTCCCTGAGCACCGTGGGGACACCGGGCTCACTCCTCGGACTGTTCGCGGACGTCTCGCTCCATGAGGCTCGCGCTGAGCTCGGCCGAGGAGACACGATCGCGTTGTTCACCGACGGGGTCACGGAGCTCTCGGTCGAGCGTCCGGAGGAAGGTGAATCGCTCCTTCGCTCGGCGCTCGTCGCCGCGGCCGCGGACGAGGCCGCCGGCATCGTCAAGACGGTCGAGCGGACCGTCCTCGACCCGCGCGGCGAGCTCCGCGACGACGCAGCGCTCATCGTGGCGAAGCGGCTCTAGCCGCGGGTAGCTTGCGGCCGTCCTGGGTAAGGGGCTCGTAACGGCTCGACCCCGAGCTCGACCCGAGGAGGGATCGCAGATGAAGCAGCCGACGACGGTGAAGGAAGCCAAGTCGATGGTGAAGGAGCGCTGGCTCGACCATCGAGTTGAGAAGTTGGCGAGGGAGAACGACGAGCTGCGTGAGGCAGTGGACGAGCTCCGTGTGGACCTCGACGAGGCGCACGGACGCTCCAAGGAGACCCTCGCAGCGCTCGCCAAGACCCGGCGGCCTGGACGCATGAAGTGGCTCGTGCTCGCGGGCGGCGCCTACGTGTTGGGCGCCAAGGCGGGACGCGCACGCTACGAGCAGATCAGAGGCTGGGCCCGGTCGGTGACCCAGCAGAACGGCGATGGGAGCAACGGCACGAGCACCGTGACAGAGACGACGAAGGACGTGACGGGCAAGGTCTGACCCACCGCCGGACGATGGAAAGGCGCGGGGCCGCGAACGCGGCCCCGCGCCTTTCCCGTCTCGATCCACACGGGCCGTTCGGCGATCCGTGCGTTTGCGGCACAGATCCATCGGGAACGGTGTGAGACGAGATGCAGATACTCGACGACACGACGCTTCGACATGAACGATCTCGACGATTCGCGACGAGTACGCGCGGTCGGCGCACCACCGGTGGTGGTACACGGCGATCGTCGCGTTGGACACGCTCGCGATCCTGGCGTTCGTCGCCTGGGTCGTGATCCCGAAGCTCACGTAGGAAAGGAGCTGACCATGGCAGGCATCCTCGCGCTTACGGGTGGAGCCGCCACCCTGCTCTGGATCCTCGCTGCCGTGCTGGTGATCATGGGGATCGTCAGCATCGTTCGCGGCGGGGTTCTCGCGGGCATCGTGCTGATCATCGTCGGGCTGCTCGTCGGCCCCGGCGGCGTCAGCATCTTCTGATCGGTCCGGGCCCGCCCGCTCCTCCGTGCGGGCGGGCCCGGACCCTTCTGCGTTGGACATCTGATGCCCGAACGTGACGAGCTGCACCAGCGGTTCGAACCGCGCCTGAAGGGGCGGCTGTCCGCTGGTGTCCTCCTGGGGGTCCTGGTCGGCGGGATCCTCGGCTTGATCGTCGGCTTCATCGCCTTCGACGGGCGTACCGCCGCGGTCGTCGCCTGCACACTCGGTGGCGTCATCGCAGGGCTCCTCTACGGCGCTCTCGTGGGTTCCTTCGCGGGACTGGAGTCCCCCGATCCAGGACGGGAACCGTCGGACACGAAGCATCCGCTTTCGGAGCCGGCGGTCGAGGAAGAAGACGAACCGAGCCCCACCGCACATCGCAGCCAGAACGAGTAGATCCGCGCGATCGGTTCGCGTTCCCTAGTCCTTGCCGATGAACGGCACGGCGAACCAGGCGAACGAAAGCACGGCGAGGGCAACGAGCGCGACCGGGATAGCCGCGGCGACGCCGTACAACACGCTCGTCACGAGGAAGACCACGCTCGCCATCGCGAGGGTGAGCAGCACGAGTCCCCCGATCGCGAAGATGTTGGAGATGCGGAGCATCCGCTCCTTGTCCCCCTGGCGGAACCTCAGCCGGTGGTAGGCGGCCGGCATCGTGAGCGCCCCGGTCGCCGCCACCGTGATCAGAACGGTCGCGAAATAGATCACCCGATCCGTAGAAGTCACTTCCTCGAATCGAGCCGAGAACGGGACGGTGAGCAGGAACGCCAAGAGGACCTGCACGCCGGGCAGGATCACGCGGAGCCCGTTCAGCAGTTCGATCAGCTCACGATCGACGCGCTCCTTCGGCGATTCGTCGGGCTCGGGCCCGGCCGTCGCCCGCCGGTCCACGTGATCGGCCCCTTCCTCAGTCACGGCCGCTCGCGGACCCCACGACGGATCGGAGGAACCGGGTTCCCAGATGCGAGGCCGTCCTCCGTCACATCCCCGTCTGTTTCCTGAGCTTGTCCAGGGACTGAGAGACGAGGCGGGAGACGTGCATCTGCGAGATCCCCAGCTCATCCGCGATCTCGGTCTGGGTCTTGCCCTCGAAGAACCGGAGGTACAGGATCGTGCGCTCTCGCTCCGGGAGATCTCGAAGCGCCGGCGCGAGGCTCAGCCATTCCTCGGAGACCTCGAAACTGCTGTCCTCGCTCCCGATCGACTCCGCCGCGGTCGACGTCGCGTCTCCCGTCGGAGCATCGAGCGAATCGGTCGTATAGGCCTGGAGGGCGTCGAGTGCCTGGAGGACGTCGTCCTGTCCGATGTCCGCGGAGGAGGCGATCTCGGCAACCGTCGGCGCCCTGCCGAGGTCCTGCCACATGCTCGAGACGGTCCGATTGACGAGGATCGCGGTCTCCTGGATGTTGCGGGGCACTCGAAGCGCCCATCCTCGATCTCGGAAATGGCGCTTCAACTCGCCGACGATGGTGGCGGCGGCATAGGTCGAGAAGGGAACGCCGCGTTCCGGGTCGAACCGATCGATCGCGTTCAACAGACCGAGCGAGGCTGTCTGCGTCAGGTCGTCGACGGGCTCACCCCTGCCCGAGAAGCGTCGGGCGAAGTACTCGGCCAACGGCAGGAATTCCTTGGCGAGCTCCTCGCGCGCGGACGGATCCGGCAATCGTCGGAACAGCTCGGCGATCTCCTCCTCAGGCCGGGAAGGTCCGGTGCGGTCGCTCACCGATCCACACGTTCACGACGTTTCGTGAAACCGATCGACGGTCCCTTCCCCTCGGGCTGTTCCGCGCGGATCTCGTCGGTGAGCCCTTTGACCACGAGCCACGGCCAGGAAGCCATCGCTCGATCCGACGGCCAGGGATCCGCGTTCCCATCGGAGCTCAGCGTGACATCCAGGGCCTCTTGGTCGCCACCGATCGTCATCCGGAGCACGGTCGCCTCGGCCTCGTCGAGGAGCAGGGAGGCAGCTTCGGTGACGGCGAGCCGGACCTCCTCGATCTGGTCGATGGGCATGTCGAGCCGGGCGGCCACGCCCGCAACGACGTTGCGCAATATCTGCACGGATCCGGGCGTCGCGGGAACCTCGGCGAAAACGACGGCGGGGAGATCGGTCACAGTGGCGACCTATACTATCGATGAGTTACCGAGCCACCGACCCGCGGGAGGAGATGTCACGTTGGATCTGTCCCTCGACAAGCGAACGCACGGGACCTGGGCCGTGATCGATGTCGGCGGCGAGCTCGACCTCTACACAGCTCCCAGTTTCCGGGAGTCGGTCCTCGAGGCCGCCGGGGACAATGACCCCCCCAAGGTGATCGTGGACTTCCGAGGGTTGGGCTTCATCGACTCCTCCGGGCTCGGGGCCATCGTGGCCTGTCTCAAGCACCTGCGTGAGCGAGGGGGCGACCTCGCGCTCGCCGCGCCCGAAGGTTCGGGGCTCCGCAGGCTCCTGGACCTCACCGGTCTCGATCGAGTGCTCACGCTCTACGCGAGCACCGACGAGATCCCAGAGAGCTGATCGGACGACCGTGGCGAGCTCTCGCCTCCGTGTCGCCAGAGACCCCGCCCTCGCCCTCATCGTTCGGATCTTCGTCGGTTCCGTGATGGAGCGTTTGGACGTGTCCGAACCCGCGCGAGGAGATCTCCGTCTCGCGGCCTCCGAGCTCTTCTCCGGTGCCGTCGAAGCCGGAGAGGGAGACCTCGTGACATTCGAGGTCTCCTCAGATGACACACAGATCGAGCTCAGAGCCGTGGACGTCCACCCGGACGAAGCGACTCCGGGCGACCTCGAGGGTTGGACCGGACGATTCGATCTGATCCGCGCGCTCTTCCCCGAGGCTGAGATCGGCCCCACCGTGCGGATCCGCGTTCCCGTGCCTGCCTGAAGAGCCCTCGGGAGCACCGCTCTTGGCGTGATTGGACCGGCTTCCGCCTGGGTATAGCCCTCCCCAGACGAGGCCGGAAGGAGGCCGAGAGATGCGTGCGATCCATCAGCACCACGACGCGGACGCGACTTCTACGGAGACGAGGGCAGCAGTGGAAGCCCCCTCGCCCTGGCTCGCGGTACGCGTGATCCTTTCCATCGGAGCAGCCGTATTCCTGCTGGTCGGCAGCTTCCTCGAGTGGTTCGACGGCACGGACGGTTCTGCGCTCGCGATCCAGGGCTACTGGGAGACGGATGCCGGCACGGCCGGATTCCTCTCCTCAGCGGGTCTCGTGACCGCGATCTGCGGTGCGGTCATCATCCTTGGCCTCGCGTTCAAGGGTGGCTGGCTCACACGGTTCGCCGGAGCGGTTGCGCTCGTCGCATTCACCCTGGTGGTGATCCAGCTCGGCCGAAGCGGTTCGCTCGACTCCCTGGAGGACGTGGGCATCGGCTTGTGGTTCGTGCTCATCGGCGGCGTGCTGGCATTGATCGGCGGCTTCTTCCCCACGACGCGCACGGTCGCCGCTTCAACGACCGTCGAGGACACCGACCACGACGACACGACCCATTCCCACGACGACGACTAGGTAGTCGGTCTTCGCGCGACCCGTGACCCGGCCGTTCACGGCCGGGTCACGGTGATCTTCGTGCCGGTGCTGTCGCCGTCCGGGTCGTGGTTGTTCGCGACGACGTAGTTGTAGGACGACCTCGACAGCCCGAGCACCACGAAGACGATGCTCGCACGTGATCTCTTCAGATCCCGGGTGAGGATGCATCCTCCGCCGGCGCCGGTCGTACAGGTGCGCACGGGGCCGTTCGGGCCGAACCTCCCCCTGACGACGACACCCGGCAGGACCACGTGAGCTCCATCGTGGACGCGGATCGTCGCGCGCGCCCGCCAGTTGGTCGAGTTGAGGCTCAGCGAGCTGTTGTCCAGGTCCCCCACGTGGATCGTGAGCGGGGGTGGAGGCGGTGGCGGCGGAGCGTCCCCGGCAGGGCCGGTCGAGAGATCGAGCTCGAAGCCTCCTCCCAAGCCGTCGTTCGGGGTGCCGAGATACGCGTAGAGGTGGATCTCGTAGGTGCCGGCGACGGTCGGCAGCGCGTGCAGCGTCTCTTGCCGGCCGAACCCGCACTCCTCACCGTCCATGCACTGACTGAACGCGATCCGCACTCCGTTCGGATCCAGGAGCTCGGCATCCAGGTCGGGCGCCCATTGGGCGTCGAGGCACCCGAACGGCGGGAAGAAGAACTGGCACTCCCCGTCGGCGATGATCGTGACCGCGATCGGGACGCCCAGATCGGCGGGCGCGAGATCGAACGAGTAGGTCCAGTCGCCACCGTCCGGGACGACACCCGTGACGTGCTCGTGATGCGGGAACTCGGTCTCCGCTGTCTGCCCCTTCGCCTCGGCGGTGAGCGCGAGCACATCGAGCAGGCCCGCTCCCCAATCCTGGTCTATCCCGGGGGGTCCGAAGTCTTCGGCCGTCGCCTGCAAGGCAGCCTTCACATCGTCCGTCGACCATGCCGGGGCGGCCTCGAGAGCGAGAGCGACCGAGCCGGCAGCGAACGGCGTTGCCATCGACGTTCCGCTGTGCACCACGTAGCCGTTGCCGGTGTTGGCGTCGGCAGCTTCGATCGTGACGCCCGGCGCGACGATGTCGGGCTTCATGCCGCCCGCGAACGTGTCTCCGCCGCGGCTCGAGAAATAGGCGAGATAGACGCCGTCCGAGTGATTCTCGGCGCCCGGCGCCGCCGACCACTCCGAGGCCGCACCGACGGTGATCGCGTCGGCGGCGGCGCCGGGCGCCGCGATGGTGTCCGGAGCGTCGCCGGAGTTCCCGGCCGCCGCCACGACGATCTTCCCGTCGGCGACGGCGGCATCGACCGCGAGGCTGAGCACGTCGGAACCGTCGGAAGGCAGCGCCGTCCCGAGACTCATCGAGATGACGTCGACGTCGGGGTCTTCGGCACACCACTGGATCCCCGCGACGATCCCGCTCTCGTCACCGGATCCGTCACCGCCCAGGACCTTCCCGGCCCAGAGGCCGGCTTCCGGAGCGACGCCGCCGAACCGCGCCGCCTGGGCGCCTCCGATGCCGTCGCCGACGGCGATCGAGGCTACGTGGGTCCCGTGGCCGTGATCGTCGTACGGCGTCGCCTCTCCGGCGATGAAGTCCGACCAGACGATCGACTTCGAGTCGAGTTGCTCGTGTCCAGGGTCGACACCGGTGTCGAGCACGCACACGTTCACGCCGTTGCCGGTGAGCCCGAATCCCGTCCGAGCGGCGTCGACCCCGTAGTCGGAGCGGGCGGCGTCCATGGTGATCGTGACCTCGGCGTCATGGTCGATCCGGACGACGCTGGGCATCGAGGCGAGCCGGCGGATCTGCCCGGCGGTCAGACGAGCTGCGAACCCGTTGACGATGCCGAGCCTGCGAGAGACCACGAAGGCCCCGGTGCTCCGACGGATGCGGGCGAGTGAGACGGAGCCGTCGGTCGCCACCACGACCGCGTGCCGGCTGACAGGGCCCGCCTTGCGCAGTCGACGCCCGAGCACGTCATCGAGACGATCTCCGTCCAGGTCGGCGAGGCGTGGGCGGCCGGGAGCGGCGTCGTCCGGGCGCGGTGCAGCCACCGCCACCGTGGACGGGATGGCCAGGATCAACGCCAACGTGCAGCCGGCGAGGATGCGCCGCATCTTCGGGGAACCCTCCTTCCCGGGAGAAGCCGAGCGTGAGGCCGGGAAGCGCGCGAGTCAATCGGGCGAAGGGCGACCCCCGGCACGAGGGGGGACCTCACCCGAACGACTGAGGCATGTGATGACCCTCAGCGCCGCCCATCCCTCACCGTCCGACTCGAGCATGCATGAAGGGGCCCCCGACGGGGAAAGGAGGCAGCAGCGCCGCGAGGCGATCTGATCGGAGGGAACACACATGACGGATACGGAACGGGACCGAGCGCTCCTCGACGAGGAACGATCACGCCTCATAGGTCTCAAGGAGAAGCTGACGGAAGCCACCGAGGACGTGGAGCGCGAGCCGACCGGGGATCCGAGCGCCGGAGGACATGTCGCCGATGCCGGATCCGAGATGTTCGAGCGATCCCGAGACCTGTCGATCGTCCACGATCTCGATGCCCAGCTCGCCGACATCGAGCACGCGAAGGCTCGGCTCGACAACGGCAGCTACGGGACCTGCGAAGCCTGCGGACGGCCGATCGGCGCCGCGCGGCTGGCCGCCCGACCCGCGACCCGGTTCTGCATCGAGGACCAGCAGGGAGCAGAGCGCGAGGTCGAGGCCGGGTGAACGAGGGACGCGAGATATCCGGAGGGAACAGCTGGCCGCCACGGAACCAGGCCAGGAGGGACGAGGTCACGTTCGTCCGAGTGACTCCCGATGGTCCGCTGCTCGTGCGAGGCCCGCTCCGCTTGCTGGATGAGCACGGGAACGAGGTTCCGACGCGGCGGCGGATCAATGCGCTCTGCCGATGCGGCCGCTCCGCGATGCAACCGTTCTGCGACGGCACGCACAAGATCGTTCCGTTCAGCCCGAGAACGGTGAACGGAGCCTCCGCCTGAGCACACGGGTCGGGTTCGCCGCCCGGCCGATGACCGTTCCGGCGTAGGGACTCCCTCCACCCACCAACCTCCTGATCAGGGCGACCCACGCGAGGGCCGCCCTCTCTCCCACCCACAACGGAGCGAACAGCGGTGAGACTCGATCGAAGACCTCACGACCTCGGTTGCGGGTGCGGCCGAGCTCCGCGGCGAGGATCGCGGCTCCGGCGGCGAGGACGAGATCGCGGGGGCGACGCCGGGCCATGGTCACGATGGCGGGAGCCACCGCGAGGAAGAACGCGAAACGGAGCGGCTGCGCCCAGTCGTCGTACGCCTGGCGGGGACGCTGCTCGAGGAATCGCGTGAATGTCGGTGGTCGGCGACGGATGAACAGAGCGGGCTCGTCGACGACGTGCCCCCCGCCCGCCGTCACCGTCCGGATCAGCTCGAGGTTCTCGAACAAGACGTCGCCGTCGTAGCCGCCAACCCGATCGAGGAACGAGCGACGAACGCCGAGGGTGCCGGGTAGTCGCTCCCGATGGCCCGGTTCAGCAGGATCCGTGCGGTATCCCATCGCGCGTGCCACGGGAGGGGATCGAAGTAGTTCTGCGGGCGGACCAGGTCGGCGCCGGCCAGGAGCCGGACCATGCGCGCCAAACCGTCGTCGTGATAGCGCACGTCGTCGTCCGCGATGACGACCAGCTCGTGCGTCGCAAGCCGGAGACCGGTCAGCACGCCGCGCACCTTCCCGTTCGCGCAACGAACGTCCTCGGCCGGCGAGACGTGGGTCGCGAACGATGCCCACAGATCGCCGTGGATCCGGAACTCGGCCTGATCGGAGCCGTCGACGATGACGAGCTCGACGCGCTCCGAGAGCCACGACAGGTACTCGGTCAGCTCCTCCACCCCATCATCTCCGGACCGAGATCGGATCGGCAGGACGTAGGAGAGAGGGAAGCTCACGGGGTGAGGAGCGCGGCGCCCTCGAACAACGTCGGCGCACCCGCGCGCCACGCGCGCAACATGGCCGCCGAGGACCGACCTTCGAGATGCGTCAGCGCTTCCGCGCCGAAGACGACGTCGGCCGCCAAAGCGGGCTCCCGGGACACGACTTCGACAGCGAGGTCAGATGCGAGCACCTCGTGCACCGAGTCGGCGACGACGTGCTCGTCGAAGAACAGTCTGGCCTCCTCATCGAAGCCGAGTCGGCGGAATCCGTTGCCGAAAGCCCGATTCGGCAAGCTCGAGGTCATCTCGAAGGCGGCGAGATGACCGATCAGCGCTCCGCGCCAGCGCCGGTGGAGACCGAACATGGAGATCAGGTTCACGTCGCCAGCGTGGTCCCGGGCAGTCGATCGACGTACGCCCCGTACGATCCGTCGAGTCCGGCGGCGAGCATCGTCGAGCGGAACAACTCGGCGTGGATCCATGCCGGATCCCCGCTCCCGTATTCGTCGTACTGGATCTCCATCACTATCGCCTTCGCGGCGCCCTCGAGTCGCGGGATCACCCACGAATGCGGATCCGCCTCCTTCAGCTGATAGGCCGACCGGTGGATCAAGAATTCGACCGCCTGTTCGAGCGTGGCCTCGCGCTCCACGAACGCGGAGAGTGAGTCATCGTCGGGAGGCGCCGCGATCGCGCGGAGCGCCTCTGCGACGTCGCCGGAGTCCACCTCCCGATATCCGACCGCCCGACGAAGTCCGGCTTCGAACATCGATTCGAGTCCGCGCCGGACCGCCAGGACCGGAGCGTCCCACTCGAGGTCGTCGGAGACGCCGGGAAGCCCTCGGTAGTGCAGCTCGTAGGCGAGGTAGAGCGCCAGGTGCAGATCGTCGTCGCCGAGGGGATCCTCGGGAGCCGGCGGCCGTTCGGAACGGACACCCGCTCCCGCGAAGAGACCGAGCATCTCCTCGCTGAACGGGCCGCGAGCGCGTGGCAGCGCCCTCCCGTTCCGGGCCCTCGATCGATCGAGCATCAGGTCACCCATGACTGCTTCGGAGATACCCGGACGGGGGTGGTCCTACTCGGACCGAGCGGGCGAGACCGATGCCTCGCCGGCCCTGGTAGCCGAGCCACGACCGCCGGGATCCAGGGTGTAGACGGCGTATCCCTGCTGGATCACCGCCTGGGCCACGTTCCGAACGGGGATCCCGCCGGGCGTCCGGCCTCGTTCCACGCCTCGGTGAGCATGCCCGTGGAGCACGAGATCCACCCCGTGGCGGTCCGCCAGCTCCGCGAACAGGTAGCTGCCCAGGAACGGGAAGATCTCCCGGGGCTCGCCGGTCAGGGTCTCTCGGACGGGGGCGTAGTGCAGCAGGAGCACCTTGAGATCGGCGGGCTCCAGCTCCCGCAAGCAGGTATCCAGCCGATCCGCGAGCGAGCGTGTGTGCTCCACGAACCGCTTCATCTCGGGCTCCCCGAACCCCGTCCCGTGGGTGCCCTCGAAGCCTCCGCCGAAGCCCTTGCTCCCGGCGACCGCCACCCGGACCGGCCCGATCTCCCAGACGACGGAGCTGCCCTCGAGCATCTGGACGTCGGCCGCTTCGAAGATCGCCCGGACCTCGTCCTGCCGGTCGCTCTGGTAGTCGTGGTTGCCCAGGACGCCCGCGATCGGCATCCCTCGGAGCTCTCCCAGCGCGTCCGCCAGCACCTGCGCCTCCTCGGGAAGTCCCAGCCTGGTCAGATCCCCCGCGAGCAGGAGCGCGTCCGCGTGTTCGGGCACAGACGCGAACTGGGCTCGTACCTGCGAGCGCACGTCAGTGCCGCAGTGCACATCCCCGACGGCGGCCAGCCGGATCACGTGATCGCCTCCTCCCCGCTGGGTTCGTCCATCGGAGGGACCGTCACGCGGTTGTCCAGGGTGGCGTCCGGCGCCACCTCGGCGACGACGCGGTCGATGGCATCTCGGACACGCTCACTCGGCACGGATCCCGTCACGAGGACCCGGCCCGCAACCACGTCGACGCTCAACTCCGGCTCCCCCACGCGCGGGTCGGTCGCGAGGGCCTGCCGGATGCGCTCTTGCTCGTACCGGGGCTCAGTCACCGGTTCGGCTCTTGACCGGACGGACGGCGTCCAGGAGTTCCTCGACGATCTCGTCGGGCACCAGGAGGTCCATGGATGCCGCGAAGAAGAGGAATGCGGTCACCCGCTTCGCACCATGTTGCTTCGCGCGACGAGCGAGGTAGTCCCAGTCGAGGTCGGGTCGGCCGAGGAGGCTCAGGGCGTCGTACCAGTACCTCGCGGTGTCCTCGGTCGTCGCCACCGCTTTCATCACGATCAGATCCTCGGGGGAGACGCAGGGAAGGCGCCGACCGTGGACATCGACGTGGACGCTGCGCTCCACGATCTCGTCTGTGAGCGTGATGTCGTGTGTCGACCGCGAGATGACGTCGACGAGGATGCCGTTCTTGAAGCCTTTCGCGAGCCAGTTCGGGGATACGACCATCGTCTCGAAGCCGGACATCTCGAGCGCGGCGAGGGTGGCCCCGACGTCGCGATCGCGGACGAAGAGATCGACGTCGGTGACCCCGCGGCCCCGCCCGAGCACGGAGGTCGCCAGGCCGCCCATGAGCAGGAAGGTGATCTCCGCATCCCGGAGAGCTGCGACCGCATCATCCAGGATGGCGAGCAGACGCTCGCTCTCCGGTGGTTCCTCCGGATGCACTTCCTTGCGAGCCGATTCCATATCCATATGGGCTCTCCGGCGGGCTCATCGTGGCCGCCCCGGCCGGCCGTTGTGCGCGTGCGCGCCCAGGTTCCTACCCGGAAACCGAAGATCCCACACGCTCGGTCTGCGTGGAACGGCCGCACCGCTACGACGACGCCGGCGTCCCGATCCCCGCGTCGTCGAGGCGCTTCTCGATCCTCTTCAATGCCTGCTCGATCCGCTCTTCGCCATCCCGCGACTCCGCGCTCCCGTGGTGGATCAAGATCGCGGCGAACACGACGAACGAGAAGAGCTGCAGGAACTCCGACTGCCAGTTCTCGAACGTCGACTGACCGAACTGCACGAAGAAGTCCGAGAGCTTCGCGCTCTCACCGTGCGCGTGTACCTCCTGCACGTAGGTGCCCCACTCGGCGACGGCCTGGGCGATCCAGCTCACGAGGAACAGCGCGAGGAAGGAGATCGACAGACCGAAGTTGGACCAGATCCGGGTCAGCCCGGCGGAACGACGCTCTCGACGGATGGCCCGCACCATCGTCGTGATCAGAACGATCGCGATGCCGACCCCGATCGAGAGGGTGATCCCCAGGATCATCCCCTCAGACATCCGTCACCTCGCGAGCTGTTCGTTGGCTCGTCCTGTCGCTCCTACCGGTCGTCGGGCTCGGCGCTGATGTCGGCGAGCACCGAGCCGGGATCCCCCTTGATCGCGAGATCCCCGAGCGAGACGACCCCGACGGGCTTGCCGCCCTCGAGGACCGGGAGGCGGCGCACCGCCTTCTCACGCATCAGTTCGACCGCCCTGTCGACCTGGTCGTCGGGCGCCACCGCGGTGAGGTCGCCGCTCACGACCTGTCCGAGCCGGGTCGAGTTGGGGTCGGCGCCCTCGGCGACCGCGCGGATCACGATGTCTCGATCCGTCACGATCCCCGCGGCGTCGTCACCCTCGACGACGATCACGTCTCCGATGCCCTCGTCGCGCATCAGTCGCGCCGCCTCCACGAGCGACGCATCCCGGTCGAGGGTGATCGGCCGGGTCGTCATGACGTCCTTCACCTGCTGTCCCATGGCTCCTCCTCAGGCTGGCTCCGTTGACATCTATGGGAATCCCATTCCCATGACGTCCCGGTGAGAAACCGGTGAGGGCAGCGCGGGGAGAGGGCTACCGCGGCATGAGCACGAGCATGAGACCGGCCAGCACGGTGAGGGCGATCGCCGCGATCACGAGCGGCCTGGTCGACGGCTCGACGTCCAGGTCCAAGGAGAGCTCCGAGCCGAGTTTCTCGTAGACCGAGGTGAGCTCGTCCGCCGTCTCGGCCGTTTTCGTCTCCCCGCCGCTCGTGCGCGCGATCGACTCGAGGGCCTCGAGGTCGGCTCCCGCGTTCTCGTTCCCCTCGGCCACCTGCCCGACCACGACGGTGAACACCGGCACCGTGAGTGAACGCGCCCGCTCCGCCGCCTGATCCGGTGGGACCACGCTTCCGGTGTCCTGGCCGTCGGAGAGCAGCAACGCCGCCGCCGGCGTCTCCGGCGCTTCGCGCCGGACTTCCTCGATGGCATCGAGGGCCACGCTGAGACCGTCGCCGATGACGGTCCCACGGGACGTGGTCAGCGAGGCGAGCGCCTGTTCGACCTCGTCCCTCTCCTTCGTGGGAGGGACCGCCAGCTCGGCGTCGCCCGCGAACGTCGCGAGCCCGATCCGGAAGTCGGGCGGAAGCTCGTCGAGGAACGCGTTCGCCGCCGCCTCGGCTGCCGCGAGCCGGTTGGGAGCGACGTCGGTCGCGTCCATCGAGTCCGAGACGTCCATGACGAGGACGATGGTCGGTGACGTTTCCGTGAGGTTGAACCGGAATCCCGTGAACGCGAGGACGAGGCAGCCGACGGCCAAGAGCAGAGGGATGATCGGGAGGACCTTCCGCCACTTGGACCGTCGACGGAGGATGCCGGGCGCCGGTCGGCGTCCGCGTGCGGTGTCCGGACTGAGACCCAGCAGGTAGACGACGGCCACGAGGACCACGACCACCAGCACGATGATGAGTACGGGAGACATCTCTCGGCGACAACCGTAACGCGCCCACCGTCACCTGGCGTGAAACCTGGCGTCAACCGAGCGCTTCGACGACCCTCACGGCGTCGCGAGGATCACCCGGATGCGTGCACGATCTTGAACGAGTCGGAGATCGCGAGCAGCCGATAGCCGTCGTCCATGAGGAGCCGGATCTCATACGTCCCGGCCTTCAACGGCCAGGTCCGATACCCCGGGAACGACGCGGGGCCGATGAGCGCGGAACCCTGGATCTGGGTCTCCGTGTAGTGGTAGAGCAGGTAGTGGCCGTTCCCGCACGATCCCGCGTTGCACTCCTCCGCGTTCTGCGCCGGGCCGCGCCCGGGCGAGAACACACCCATCCAGTCCCATCGGTACCCGGGCGCGGCCCGCCACCGGACGCGGATCGGCTCCCCCACCTCGTAGACGCCCTTCGCCGTGCGGAGGCTTGGCCGGGTCCCCGCGGCGTAGAGCCAGAAGGGGCTCCTGGAGAGGACGTCGCCGCCGGCGCTCACGAGGAGCGCGTCGTGGGCCGCGGGCGCGAGACCGCCCGTCGGGAACGAGAGGGCGCCGTCGGCAGCCCCACCGGTCGACCGCGACGCGAGCGCCGCAGCCGGTCCATCGCCGGCGCGCACGAGGACGACCCGAGCTGCCGGACCGTGGAACCGAACGGTCAGGTCTTCTCCCGTGAAGACCCGGCGCGCGCCGACCGCGGCGAAGGGAGCGGGGTTCGCGGGCTCCAGCCGGAAGGTCGACACGACCCCTCGGTGGTCGGTTGGGTAAGGGTCTCGCTCGATGTCCACGTCGGGTCCGCCGGACTCGCCGACCAGCTGCGTCCCGATCGTTTCGGCGGGCCCGTGAACGAGGACCCAGTCGATCCGGTCGTGCACCTCGTCGGGAACCGACTCCAATGTCCCCGGAGGCGTCCACGTGAACCCGGGCACCTCCACCGGATCCGGATGCACCTCACGGTAGGAGTCGCGGAAGCCGGCATCGGCCAGGGCCTTCGAGACGGGCCAGACCACGGGATAGCGAACCTGTTCCCTCACCGCATCGACCGCGGGCGTCCAGTCGAGATGCGACGGCGAGTTGAAATCGCCCGTGAGGAACACCGGAACCCCGCTCGCTGCCAGACCCGGCAAGACGTCGAGCTGCCGCTGGATGGCGGGCAGCCGCGTCGAACGTTCGAGGGCGAGCACCGCTGCGCGAGGCTCGCCGTCGCGAACCCAGTACGGCCCGTACGGGTCCGAGGGCAGATGGACGTTGGAGATCGCCACGAATCGACCCGGCGTCACCTCGGCGAGGATGTACACGCCGTTCGCGCCGGGTGGGTCGAGCAGGGGGAAGCGAGAGATCAGCTGGAGGCGGGGCTCGCAGTACCAATCGAGCATCTCGGCCAGCACGCATTCGTTGGCCGTCCCTTCCTGCAGACCGACGATGTCGGGATCGGCTGCCTCGATCGTCGAGACGACGTGTTGCATCGTCTCCGGGCAGCCCGCCTTGTCCATGCACCACTGACCCGTCTCGAGGTTCCACTCGTCGCCGCCGTAGAAGATGTTGAGCGTCATCACCTTCACGGTGACCGGGCTCGCCGCGGCGGCGGACGGGAGCAGCAGGATCGCGAGGACGAGGGCGCTGGCGACGGCGACGAGGCGTCGCGACATCCGAACCTCCTATGGGGGTGAGTGCTCGGCGAAGCCTATCCCGTGACCCCGAGAGGGCGCATCGACCGAGAAGGGTAGATGGCATACCCGCTGAGGGTCGTACCGTCTAGCACGATGGACGCACCGGTGGAGGCAGCTGGAGACACGGAGTCGATCGGTGGACGCCGCATCGCGTTCGCGACGATGGGGGTGCTCGCGGCAGCGGTCGCACTGGGGACGGCGGAGCTCCTGGCGGCCCTGTTCGGCGCCGGTTCGTCGCCGATCGTCGCGGTCGGAGGAGCAGCGGTCGACGCGAGCCCGGAGTGGTTGAAGTCCTTCGCGATCCGGACGTTCGGCGAGCGAGACAAGGTCGCCCTCCTGATCGGGATCGGAGTCGTCTTGATCGTCGTGGTTGCCGTGGTGGGCGCCGCCTCATCGCGGCGGCCGCGCCTCGGCATCGTCGTGCCTGTGGTCCTGGGGGCGATCGGCGTGGCCGCCGCCGTGACCCGGCCTGCGAACGACCTCGCCGACGCGATCCCGTCGATCGGAGGTGCGCTCGCCGGGGTCCTGACGTTCCGGTGGCTGCGGAACGTGTCGGAAGGTCCCGACGCCACGGCGTCCGCTCCCGATCCCACGATCCGCGGCTTCGACCGCCGCCGACTCCTGGGCGCCGGGGCGGCAGCCGTCGGGATCGCCGCGGTCACCGGCGGCCTGGGCCGGCTGCTCACCAGCCGGGCGGACGCCGCGGCGTCGCGAGAGGCCGCCACGATCCCGGAACCGGCCGACGCCCTCCCCCCGCTCCCGGACGGAGTCGGCATCGACGTCCCCGGCGTCGCCCCGTTCCTCACGCCGAACGCGGACTTCTACCGGGTCGACACCGCGTTGTTCGTGCCCGCGATCGACACGGCCGGATGGACGCTCCACGTGCACGGGATGGTCGAGCGCGAGATGACGCTCGACTACGACGCGCTCCTCGCTCGGCAGATGATCGAACGCGACATCACGCTCGCGTGCGTGTCGAACGAGGTCGGCGGGCCGTACGTCGGCAACGCGCGGTGGATCGGCGCCCCCCTCGCCGACCTCCTGCGCGAGGCGGGCGTGCGGGCGGATGCCTCACAGATCGTCTCCCGCTCCGCCGACGGTTTCACGATCGGCACCCCCACCGCGGTCGTCCTCGACGGCAGGGACGCGATGCTCGCGGTCGCCATGAACGGCGAGCCGCTGCCGCTCGAGCACGGATTCCCGGTCAGGATGATCGTCCCCGGCCTCTACGGCTACGTCTCGGCGACGAAGTGGCTCGTCGATCTGGAGCTCACCACCCTCGACGCCTACGACGCGTACTGGATCCAGCGGGGATGGGCGAAGGAAGCGCCGGTCAAGACCCAGTCGAGGATCGACACGCCCTCGTCGCGAGCTCGGCTCGAGCCGGGACCGGTCGCGATCGCGGGTGTCGCGTGGGCGCAGCACCGAGGCATCGAACGGGTCGAGGTGCGGGTCGACGACGGCGGCTGGGAGGACGCCGAGCTCGGCGCGACCGACACGATCGACACCTGGCGGCAGTGGGTCTATCGATGGGACGCGGGGCAGGGCTCGCACGAACTGTCCGTCCGAGCGACCGACGGCGACGACGACACGCAGACGGCCGACCTCGCCGCTCCGTTCCCGGACGGCGCCACCGGTCACCACACGATCCTGGTCGAGGTCATGTAGCCGGCGAGCGAGCGCTCATCCTCCCGAGCGCCGCTGGACGAGCCGGAGCACGCCCTCGCCACCCTTCGCGATCTCTTCGAACACGACGCCGATGCCGGGCGCGTAGTACTTGTGCTCGAGGACCTTCGGTTCCAACGGGGTCCGGTCCTCGGTCACGAGGACCTCGTCGAAGGACCCGTACGGCACGGTGACGCTCTCGCCGAGCGCCAGGATCCTGCCCTTGTCCTCGGCCTCCCCCGCGTAATGCTCCTGCGTGTAGGCCAGCCCGACCGTCGGGTCGGCGGGCATGATGATCCCCGGCAGCGCGCCGTCCACGCCGGCCTCCCATGACCCCTCGGTGGTGGACACCTTCCCGTTCTCGTATTCCTTGGTGTCCTCGCCCATGTACCACACGTTGCCGTCCACATCCTGGGCGTACCAGTCGAACGTGTCCTCATGGATCTCGCCGGCGACGGTCACGGTGTCCCGCACGACGATGCTCGTGATGCCGAGGATCTCCTTCGTGCGGCTCGTGACGTGGATCGTCACCCGCTCGCGCTCGCCGTCCGACTGCCCCTCGTAGACGAGGACGGTTCCCGGCTCGAGGGGGAAGTAGGGGTTGTCGATCCCCGAGACGAAGTCGGCGGGATCGACGGTCCAGTCGTACGGACCGTCGACGGGCGGGATCTCGATCGTCGCGGATGGCTCGGAGGACATCGAGGTGGTCGGTTCGGGAGATCCGCTCCCTCCCGGCCCCGGTGACGCATCACCGCATGCCGTGAGGCCCGCCAGGAAGACGGCGAGGATGATCGGAGGGATCCGCGGCGTCGTCATCTCGGGACCCCTAGTCGGCGTCCGTGCCGCTCTCGGTGGCGTCGTCGTCCCCGACGCCGTCGCCCGCGCCATCGTCGTCGACCGAGTCCCCGATCACCTGGAAGTTCGCGTCGAGCGCCACTTCGATGACGCTGCCGTCTTCGAGCCGGACCTCGACGCCGAACGCGGCGCCGTCGTCCCCGATTTCCGACTCGATGACGGTGCCCCCGCCCGTATGCGCGAGCGCCGCGGCGGTGGCCTGGTCGAGCGCGGATCCGGTCAGCGGCTGGTCATCATCACCCGCCGCCGCGATGGCGAGCGTCGTGCCGCCGGCGAGAACGACCGCTGCGATCGCGCCGCCGACGATCAGCTTCCGTTTCCTGTCCATCCGAGCTCCCTCCTGTTCCTCGACCCTCTCGATGGCCCTCTCGATCCTGGGGCCCATCGTGGCAACCCTCCGGTGAGAGGACCGTGAGAAGGAGGTGAGGCGCTCAGGTCGGCAGCTCGAGCGAGACGGAGGCGCCCCCGCCCTCCTGGTTCCGGGCGGTCGCCGAGCCGCCGTGCGCCTCGGCGACCGCCCTCACGATCGCGAGGCCCAAACCCGCGCCGTCGGCCTCCCGACCGTCGTCCGCGCGCGCGAACGGCTCGAAGACCCTGTCGAGCAGATCGCCGGGGAATCCCGGCCCCGAATCGCTCACGTCCACGAGGAGCCGGTCGCCGTCGAGGCCCGCTCGGATCTCCACGGTCCCACCCCGTCCCGCGTGACGCACCGCGTTGTCGACGAGGTTCTCCACCGCCTGCCGGACGCGGTCGCCGTCCACCCGCGCCCGCACGTTCGAGCCGGATACCCGAAGGCGCACGTCTCCCGTGCGCGCGCGATCCTCGAACTCCGCCGCCACGCGTTCGACGATCCTCGAGACGTCGACCTCGGCGCGATGCACCGGCAGGCGCCCATGATCCGAGCGTGCGAGCACGAGGAGATCCTGAGTCAGCCGGCGGAGTCGCTCCGTCTCCTGAGCGATGCTCCTGAGCGCCGCCTCCAGCTCGTCACGGCTCCGCGGTTCCTTCAGCGCGAGATCGACCTCTGCCTTGAGGATGCCGAGCGGTGTTCGCAGCTCGTGGCTGGCCTCGTCCACGAATCGGCGCTCGCGGCCGAGGGCTTCGTGCAACCGGTCGAGCATCCCGTTGAGCGTCTCGGCGAGGCGCTGGAGCTCGTCGCCGGTCTCCGGCACCGGAAGCCGCCGGGCCGGTTCGCTCGTCGAGATCGCCGCGGCCTCCGATCGAAGCTCCTCGACCGGGCGGAGCGCCGCTCCGGCGAGGACCCATCCCAGGACGGAGAGCGCGAGGAGCAGGACGGGACCTCCGACCGCGACCAGCGTCGTCAGCCGGGCGACGGCCTCCTGCTGATCCTCCACGTCCACACCGACGAGGAGGACTCCGCCCTCGACCGGGGTCGCGAGGATCCGAGCCGGGACACGTTCCTCGAACGTGGTGACCCGGTGGTCGAAGAACCTCGCGCCGCCCAGACCATCCGTCATGGCGGGCGGGAGCAACGGCTCCCTGACCCCGGTGCTCGACACGAGGGTTCCGTCGGGAGCGACGTACTGCGCGAACACCTCGTCCGTCGACGACACGGCGGACACGGCTGCGGCCGGATCGTCCCGCATGGACAGGGCGAGAGACCGCAGCCCTTCGTCGACCGTGCGCCGTAGCTCTGCCCGGAAGCCCATGAGGAGCGCGGCGGCGGCCGCGGCGAGGACCACGAGCGTCAGGCCCGCGAAGACGAGCGTGAGCCTCGTGCGGATCGGGAGCCGCATCACGACTCCTTCCGGAGGCGGTATCCGACCCCTCGGACGGTCTCGATCGATCGCCGTCCGAACGGTCGATCGACCTTCTCCCGCAGGTACCGCACGTAGACGTCGACCACGTTCGAGTCGCCGTCGTAGGCGAAGTCCCACACGTGCTCGAGGATCCGCGTGCGCGAGAGCGCCTCGTCGGGATGGCGGAGGAAGAGCTCGAGGAGCCCGAACTCCTTCGGGGTGAGATCGATCTCCCGATCCCCTCTGGACACACGCCGCGTCGCGGGATCCAGGACGAGGTCGTCCACCACGAGCACGGGAGGGCGCTCAGACGGCCCCCGCCGGAGGAGCGCCCGGACACGCGCGAAGAGCTCGTCGAAGCTGAACGGCTTCGTGAGGTAGTCGTCGGCCCCGGCGTCCAGGCCCGCGACGCGGTCCTGGACGCCGTCCCGCGCGGTGAGCATGAGGATCGGCGCCCACCGGTCTGCCGCGCGCAAGCGCCGGCAGACCTCGAACCCGTCGACGTCGGGGAGCATCACGTCGAGCAGGATCACGTCGTAGTCGTTCTCGGCGCCGAGCCACGAACCGTCCTCGCCGTTCGCGGCCACGTCGACCGCGAACCCCTCCTCCTGCAGACCTCGCCGCAGGAGGGCGGCCATCTTCGAGCCGTCCTCGATCACGAGCGCGCGCATCGGCGCGCTCAGCATGCCCCATACAGATGAGGAGCGGATGAGAGCGGGCGGGCCTGGCCGCCGAGAGCGATCCCTACGCCTGGATCGCCTCGCCCTCCGGCGACACGACGAACCAGACGTCCCCGACGCCTTGGCCGTTGATGTCGTCGGCGGTCTCGTCGGACCCGAAGTAGTAGAGCGGGTGCCCGTCGAGCGTCACCTGCGTGGAGCCATCCGTCCGCTCGGACGTCCCCAGGAGCGACCCGTCGATACCGTCACCGGCGGCGGGGTCGCCGTCCACGGTGAGCGGGGGCCAGGCTGCCTCGCAGTCGTCGTAGCATGTGCTCTCGGTTCCCTCGTCGGCCAGGAACACGTAGAGCGTCTTCCCCTCGGCGTCGACCACGATCTGCCCGAGGTCCGAGTCCTCGACGGCGACCGTCGCGTCGGCCGATTCCTCGGGCTGCCCATCCGTCCCGCCGGCGCTGGGCTCGTCGTCCGAGCACGCCGCCATCAGCAGCGGGAACAACGCGGCCACCGCGATCACCTTGATCCGTCCCATGCGACCTCCCTCAGGTTCCGTCGTGAGGTCTACGGGTGGGGCGGAGTCGCGGTTCGGCTCGCGGAGTGAACGCGTCAGCCGGCGCGACGCCGGCGCTTCGGCTTCTTGCCCGCTTTCGCCTGCTCGACGCTTCGCCGCAGCGCATCCATCAGATCCTCGATGCTCTGTCTCGGCTCGACGGACGGCTCCTCCTCGATCCGCTCGGGCGTCCGCTCGGCGATCATCCGCATGAGCCCCTCCCGGTACTCGTCGGCGAACTGCGACGGGTCCCACTCCATGGCCAACGCCTCGACGAGCTGCTTGGAGATGTCGATCTCGCGCTGCGTGACGGCTTCACGTCCGAGACCGCTCAGGAGCGGGGCGGCGTCGCGAACCTCGTCGCCGAAGAACAGCGTCTCGAGTGCGAGGACGCCCTCCATCGGCCGCAGCGCGACGAGATGGGGCTTCGTCCTGAGAACGAACCGGCCGATGCCGACCCGGCCGGTCTCCGCGAGGATCCGCAGGAGCAGCGCGTAGGACTTCTCCGCGCCGCGGCCCGGCGCCACGTAGTACGCCTTCTCGAAGTAGACGGGATCGATCTCCTCCAGCCGGACGAAGTGCTCGAGGTCGATCACCCTGCTCGGCGTCGGCCGCGCGCGCTCGATCTCCTCGGTCTCGAGGAACACGTACGTCTCCGGCTCGACCTCGTACCCGCGGACGAGATCCTCGTACGCGACCTCGGTCTCGGTCGCTTCCTCGTCCTGAGCCGCGTCCTGGGCCGCGGGCCCCGGCTCGACGTCGTCCTCGCCGGGCGCCGGGAGCGACGGGCCCGGCGTCGACGACCCGTCGATAGCGCACGCGCCTGCCCTCCCGGTCGAACAGGTGGAACCGCACGTCCTTCGCCTCGGTCGCCGGGTACAGGGAGACGGGGATCGCGACGAGCCCGAAGCTGAGCGTTCCCTTCCAGACCGATCGGGGCATGCATCGCATCGTAGCGAGCGGTCCGCTCGCGCGCGCTCCCGAGGCTCAGTGGCCGAAGCGGTCCGAATCGATGGCGCCCGCGCCGGCGCGATCGAGTCCGGTGATCCGGTCCATCTCCTCCGGACCGAGCTCGAAGTCGAAGACGTCGAGGTTCTCGGCGAGCCGCTCCGGTCTCGAGGTCTTGGGGATCGGGATGAGCCCGAGCTGAACATGCCAGCGGAGCACGACCTGAGCCGGCGTCTTGCCGCGCGCCCGCGCCACGTCGCCGATCGTCGCGTCGGCGAGCAGGTCGCCGCCCGCGCCGATCGGCGACCAGCTCTCCGTCACGATGCCGTGCGCCGTGTGGTAGCTCCGCTGATCGGCGCGGCCGATCCTCGGGTCGAGCTGGACCTGGTTCACGTGCGGAGCGACGCCGGTCTCCTCGAGCAGCCGGTCGAGGTGGGCCGGCTTGAAGTTGGAGACCCCGATCGCGCGGACCTTCCCGTCCTCCAGCAGTCGGATGAGACCTCGCCACGCCTCCACGTACCGATCCCGCTTCGGGTTCGGCCAATGGATCAGGAGCAGGTCGATGCGGTCGAGGCCGAGGCGCTCCGCGCTGTTCGCGAACGCCTGTTGCGCCTCGTCCACGCCGTGCCAGCGTTCGTTGAACTTCGTGGTGACGAAGATCTCGTCGCGGTCGACACCGCTCGCTCGGATGCCGCGCCCGACACCCTGTTCGTTGCGGTAGTTCTCTGCGGTATCGATCAGCCGGTAGCCGACGCCGAGCGCGGCGGTGACGGTCGCCTGGGTCTCGTCGTCGCCCATGGGCGACGTCCCGAGCCCGAGCGCCGGCATGGCCACTCCGTTCGCAAGCGTGACGGTGGGAACAACGTTCATCGCAACTCCTCCATCCGAGTGGTGGCGACCGGGACGGTCCCCGTGGCCGCCCAGATGCGATCGTCGAACTCCTCGATGGAGCCGAGCACGAGATCCGCTCCCTCGAAGCCGTCGGTCACGCCCGACACGGGGATCGCGACACAGACCATCCCCGCAGCCTTCGCCGAGCGGACGCCGTTGACGGAGTCCTCGACGGCCAGGCAGCGCTCCGAGGCCACCCCGAGCGCCCGAGCGGAGGAGAGATAGACCGCGGGGTCGGGCTTCCCTTGCTCCTCGTCCTCCGCGGTGAGCACGACCTCGAACCGATCGGCCAGGCCGTCGAGCCTGAGCACCGCACGGATCAGCCGCATCGGCGACCCGGACGCAAGCGCAAGCCGGAGCCCGAGTCCCTCGACGTAGTCGAGCGCTCTCATCGCTCCTTCGTTCAGGACTCCGTCTCCCTCGATCCCGCGTGCGACGCGGTCGACGATCGTCTCCACGATCTCCTCGCGGCTCGGTTGGTCCCAGGGGTGGCGACGGTGCCAGCGGTCCACGACGTCCGCGACCCGCACGCCCATCGTCTCGAGCAGATCCTCTTCGGTGACCTCGATGCCCACGCCGGCGAACACCTCTCGTTCGACCGCGCGCCAGATCGGCTCGGAGTCCACCAGAACGCCGTCCATGTCGAACACGACTGCCTCGATCGGTCGCGCGCTCGCCATCACGACCGCTGATGCTACGGGCCGGACGGCGCCTATCATCGGCTGAAGGTGTCCAAGAGAGATCGATGGTCGGGGATCAGGCGTGCGCCGTTCGCGGCGGCGGTCGCGTCGCTGCTCATCGCGACGATCGTGGTCGCCGCGAATATCGGGGCACCGACACCCGCGCCGCCCTCGACGTCAGCGGCTCCCTCACCCGAGCCCAGCGCCGGCCCGACGACGCTGGTCGCCGACTCTCTCGACGACCTGCCGGTCACGATGCTGCCCTACCCGTACACGGAGCCGACCCCGGCGCCGGTCCCCACCGAGATCGACGGGACCTACATGCAGATCCTCACGCTCGGAGACCTGGGAGGCGCGATCAGCGCGCTCCCGTTCCCGTGCCGGCGGTGCCTCCCCTACGCGCGCGACCCGGGCGTGCTCACCCTGATCTTCTTCGACGGGGCGTATTTCGTGGACCACCAGATGTCGGGCTTCCACGCGACGGGCCACTACGAGGTCGAAGGGAACAGCCTCACCCTGTTCAACGACCCGAACTGCTCCCGCGTCCGCGGGTCCTACACGTGGCGGATGGACGGACGGTCCCTTCAGCTCGAAGCCCTCGACGATCCGTGCGCGTTCGAGGGGGAACGCGCGACCGATCTCGCGTCCGGAGCGTGGACGAAGATCCCGGTCTGCCGGCGCGAGGTGATCCACCTGTGGCCCGGCATCCTCGGCTGCTAGCAAGTACTCGAGCCCGGATCGAACATCCGACCGCGCTGACTACATTCGAGTGGCTGAGAGCGCTTTCACCGCCTGTCTGCCCCTCGTGGGACGGCAGAGAACCCTCATCTCTCGCACGCTGCAGCTCGACCTAGGCGTCGGTTGTCACGGCGAATACGAGAGCAGCAGCGTCATCGGTCAGAAGCGAGCGCCCATGGTCGAACGCCCGCGCGAAGTCCTTGTCGCCGAGGAGCGCGCGCGTATCCCGCTCCGCCCGCTCGAGGAGATCGTGCTCGAAATCGTCGACAGCGGTTTCGAGCTCATCACGCAATTGGGCTGATGCGCCCAGCAGCGAGGCCGCCTCCCGCGGCATCTCCCGGTCCGTCGCAAGCAGGGCACCCAACTCGAAACAGGCGAGGACGACCATCCTGGCGTCGACTGCGAGACTGTCCTCGAGCGCCTGGTGGAGGCTGCGCGCCGCGTCGTCGAGCAGGCCGGCTTGGCGCTGGGCGAGGGTCACGTTGCAGAGGCAGAGCGCGGCTCCCCAGACGTTCCCGAGGTCGCGGCGGATCTCCGCGCTTCGTCGGCAGAGCTCGATCGCCCGCGCCCAGTCGCCGTCGTAGAGAGCGAGGTCGCCGAGGTTGTTGAGCGCGATCGCGCCGTTCCAGGCGTCGCCGACCTGAACCGCGACCTCGGACAGCTCCTCGTAGATCGCTCGAGCGCGCTCCTTGTCGCCGGCCTCGGTCGCAGCCTTGGCGCGCTCGCGAAGAGCGGACGTGATGCCGAATCCGTCGTCGGCGGCGGAGGCCACAGCGAAGGCTTCGTCCGCGTACCTGGTGGCCGCTGTCGCATCGCCCTGCTGCTTGGCCGCGGCCGCGCCGCAGATGAGCGTTCTTCCTCGCCACAGGAGCGGGGCATCGGCCCCCTTCGCGAGCGCCTTGTCAACCCACGTACGCACCTCAGCGAAGCCCCCGCGCAACCAGACGAAAAACGTCAAGCTGCCGACGATGCGAAGCGCGATCTCCGGAGCCTCGTCCAGGCCGAATCCGACGGCAGATCGGATGTTGTCGTATTCAGCGGCGATCCGGTCCGCCCATTCCCGCTGATCCGCGCCGTGCTGGATGTGCGGGTCGGCACGCTGAACGAGCGAGGCGAAGAACTCGGCGTGAGCCGCTCGGACGGTGCTCGATCCATCAGCAGCTTGGAATCGCTCAGCGGCGAACTCCCGGATCGTCTCCAGCATCCAGAAGCGGTCGTCGGAGTGGCGAACAAGGCTCTTGTCGACGAGCGACTGGAGGACGTCGAGGTCGGCGTCGCACACGTCCTCGGCCGCCTCGAGGGTGCAGCCGCCGACGAAGACGGCGAGGCGGGCGAACAGCTGCTTCTCGTCGCCGGTGAGCAGGTCGTGTGACCACTCGATCGTCGCGCGCAGTGTGAGCTGGCGCGGGTCGGCGCCGCGGCCACTCTCGAACAGGTCGAGGCGCTGGCCGAGCCGGTCGAGGATCTGTGAAGGGGAGAGGACGCGGGTGCGGGCGGCGGAGAGCTCGACAGCGAGCGGCAGGTCGTCGAGCCGGCGGCAGAGCTCGGCGATGGTGTTGGTCGCTTCGAGACGGGACCGCTCGCAGAAGAGCTCGACAGCCTCCGACTCAGCGAGCGAGGGAACCGGGTACTCGACCTCGCCAGCGATCCGCAGTAGCTCACGACTCGTGACCAAGAGCCGCAAGTTCGGGCAGGCCTCGAGCAGCCGTGAGAGCTCGGGCGCCGCCTCCACCACCTGCTCGAAATTGTCGAGCAGCAGCAGGAGCTCGCGCTCGGAGACGTGCTCGGCGAGGCCGTCCTTCGCCCCAAGCGTCTGCGCGATCGTCTCGGTCACGAGCGCCGGGTCGCGAAGGGGAGCGAGCCCGACCCAGAAGACTCCAGCCTTGAAGTCGGGCACCAGCTCGGATGCAACCTCGACCGCCAGGCGTGTCTTCCCCGAGCCTCCCGGGCCGGAGAGCGTGAGAAGGCGAGAGCCGTTCCGTAGCAGACCTATCAGCTCCTCCCGCTCCCGCTCCCTGCCAACGAAGGAGGAGGCTGGTCGCGGCAGGTTCGTGTTCGAGATCGTCTTCAGTGGCGGGAAACGCTCGCTCCCGAGCTGGAAGAGCGCCACCGGCTCGTCGAAGTCCTTCAGCCGGTGCTCCCCGAGCTCGGTGAGGTCGCTGTCGACGAGCGCCCGTGTCGCAGCGGAGAGAACGATCTGGCCTCCGTGGCCGGAGGCGGCGATCCGGGCGGCACGGTGCAGCTCCCGACCGGCGTAGCCCTCGCCGGTCAGGCGCAGCGCGCCGGTGTGCAGGCCGATCCGCACCTTGACCGGCCCCATGGCGAGCGCTTGCTGACCCTGCGCCGCTGCCGCCAGCGCCCCGACGGGATCGGCGAAGGCATACAAGAAGGCGTCTCCCTGCGTATCGACCTCGACACCACCATGGGCCGAGAAGGCGCTTCGCAGGAGACGGCGGTGCTCAGCAAGGGCATGAACGTACCCGTCCTCTCCCAGCTCCTCGATCAGCCGCGTCGAGCCCTCGATATCGGTGAACAGCAGGGTGACCGTGCCGCTCGGCAGCTCGATCACTCGCCGGCCCTCGTCGTTCGATGTAGCGGTTGGAGGATCGACAGTCATGTCGGCGCAACGCTACCCCCTCGTCGCCTGACCGTAGACCCGAAGCCCCCGACACGCATCGTGCCGGTCGAAGTGCTCCTCGACTTGCAGTCTGGTGCCGCCGATCCCTTCTAGACTCGGAACGTGCTGGTGGCAGAAAGGGGCGGGAGGTTCTCTGCCACGTTTCATGCCAGTCCGGCCCTCGGCCCTCGTAGCTCAGTGGATAGAGCAACGGTTTCCTAAACCGTGTGTCGCAGGTTCGATTCCTGCCGGGGGCACCACGTCTACCAGCGGAAACGGCCTCCTCGGTGACCGGGGATGCCAATTCTCGTGGCCAGTTTGTGGCCACGTCTGGCCGAACACGCCCTCGATCGCGTCGGCGGCGGCGCGTCCCATCGTCGGGATCACGTGCGAGTACGTGTCCATCGTCACGACGATGCTCGAATGCCCGAGCCGCTCAGACACGACCTTGGGATGGACGCCGGCCTCGAGCAAGCGCGTCGCGTGCGCGTGCCGGAGGTCGTGGAACCTGATCCGTGGGAGCTCCATGTCCTGAATCAACCGGCGGATCGAGGCCGGCGATCGCTCGTCGTCGTGGGAGACGTGGGACGGAATCTGCAAGCTGTTCGGCTGGGGACAGACGTTCGTCGGCTGATGTTCGAAGGACGCTCAGCGTCGAACGAGCACCCGGAACACCAGGATGACGTACGCGGCTATCAGGCAAGTCATAACGATGAAGGCCAAGACTCCGACCTGCCAGGCCCACACCCACCCGAACAGCAAGGCGAATCCGCAGACCACCAAGCTAGTGACCCCGATGACCCTCCACGCCCGCGCCCTCATCAGCGGATCACACCGCCTCGACCTCGTGCTCGACGCGGGGATCGGCGCCTCGGACCGCGCAGATGAAGCCCTTCACAAGATCGATCGATCTCTAGCCGTCCGTCGTCTGACTCAGCGATGAAGATCGATTCTGTGCCGTGCCGGCCTTGATTGCGAACGCGCCGGCGAGGAATCGTTCCGGGTCCTTGCTCGGCTCCTGCTTGCGGGATGGGAGGAGCCGGTGGAACTCACCATCGACATCGCGCGCTCCAGGCTTATCCTCGACGAGCTGGGCGTGGGCTCGGAAGATCATCCGAAGCGCGTGGCGCCCGAGAAGATGACGACGCTCCTGCGCCAGCCGGTCGAGTGGGCCTAGCGGGCAGCGGGGCGACCGCGCATCATGGCGCGGTGGGGAGCAAGCTTCCGACCGGCATCGTCACGCTCCTGTTCACCGACATCGAGGGATCGACGAGGCTGCTGCGCGAACTCGGGATTGCCGCGTACTCGGCCGCGCTCGCGGAACATCGTCGGCTGCTGCGCAAAGCGTTCAGTCGCCACGGCGGCGTCGAGGTCGACACCCAGGGCGACGCGTTTCTCTACGCGTTCCCCGACGCAGGCGGGGCCCTCGCCGCGGCGCAGGAAGGCCGCGAGGCGCTTCGCTCGGGCCGGATCCACGTCCGGGTAGGGATCCACACGGGCTCGCCGCGTCTCGGTCCGGAAGGCTACGTCGGCGAGGACGTCCACCTGGGGGCGAGGATCGGCGCCGCCGGGCACGGCGGGCAGGTGCTGCTCTCGGACGCGACGCGCCGGTCCGTGGACCTCGAGGAAGGAGTGCTCGACCTCGGCGAGCACCGCCTGAAGGACTTCGACCGGGCCGTCTCGATCTTCCAGCTCGGCGTGGAACGTTTCCCACCGCTGAAGACCATCTCGAACACGAACCTGCCGCGGCCGACGAGCTCGTTCGTCGGCCGCGGGAGGGATGTCGACGAGATCGCGGCCCTGATCCGCGACGGCGCCCGTCTCGTGACGCTCACCGGCCCGGGTGGTTCGGGCAAGACGCGGCTCTCGATCGAGACCGCTGCCGAGCTCGTCGGCGCTCACAAGGCGGGCACGTTCTGGGTCGAACTGGCGACGATCCGCGACCCGGCGCTCGTCATCGAGGAGATCTCGAAGACGGTTGGAGCCCGGGACACGCTCGCCGACCACATCGGCGAGCGCGAGATGCTCGTCGTCCTCGACAACATGGAGCAAGTGATCGAAACCGGGCCCGAGCTTGCCGACCTCGTCGAGACCTGCCCCAACCTGACCGTGCTCACAACGAGCCGAGAGCGCCTCCGTGTACGGGGCGAGGTTGAATACGAGGTAGCACCACTCGCGGAACCGGATGCGGTCGAGCTGTTCGTCTCGAGGGCGGGCCTGACCCAGGCGGATGAGGCCGTCCACGAGCTCTGTCGTTCCCTGGACGAGATGCCGCTCGCGATCGAGCTTGCCGCCGCTCGCGCGAAGGTCCTCGGCCCTGCACAGATCCTCGAACGAGTGTCTCAGCGCCTCGACCTCTTCACCGGTGGACGCGACGCCGATCCGCGCCAGCGGAGCCTTCGCTCGACGATCGAGTGGTCGTACGACCTCCTCGATCCGAGGGAGCAGCAACTGTTCGCACGCCTGGCGGTGTTCGCCGGCGGCGCCACGCTGAAGGCAGCTGAGCACATCGTCGATGCCGATCTCGACACGCTCGGATCTCTCGTCGAGAAGAGCCTCGTCCGCCGGACCGACGACCGATATTGGATGTACGAGACGATCCGCGAGTTCGCGGTCGAGCGCCTCGTCACGAGCGGCGAGGCGGACTGGATCCGGCGTCGCCACGCCGTCTACTTCCTCGGGTTCGTCGAGGAGGCCGAGCCGAAGGTGGTCCGAGAACTACTGCGGCGTTACGGCGAGTCGGCGGAGCGACTCGAGGCCGAGCTGGACAACATCCGCGCCGCGCAAGACCTGGCGGAGGCGGAGGGTGACGTGGAGGCAGCGCTCCGGATCGCCGGAGCCCTCGGGATGTTTCTCGAGGAGCGGGGGCACATCGCCGAGTCGCGTCGCCGGCTCGAGCGGGCGCTTGCGGCGGAGGACGCGCCGGCCGCGATGAGAGGCAAGGCCCTGAGCTGTCTCGCGTCAGCCGCCTCCCTGATCGGCGACCTCACGGAAGCGAGGGATGCGGTGGAGGAGGCACTGACGCTGCACCGTGCCCTCGGGGACGTGTGGCGGATGGGCGTCGATAGCCACACGCTTGGCTTCATCAGCGCCGAGAGCGGCGACATGATCTCTGCTCACCCGCTGTTCGAGGAGGGCGTGAGATTGCTCCGCGAAGCCGGTGACGAGGACGCCGCCCTGTGGGTCACCAAAGACCTCGGGTGGTCGTACCACGCCTCGGGAGATCTGGTGCGGGCGCTAGAGATCTACAAAACGAATCTACGTCGGGCGCGGGAGGTGGGGAACCGAAGCGTCGAGGCTGCGACCCTCGGCCTCCTCGGATCGAGCCTCGTTGATAGCGGGCGCGCAGGGGAGGCCTTCCCGTATCTCGAGCAGGGATACCGCCTCCACCGTGAGCTGAACGAGCCGTTCGAGATCGCCAACGACGTCCTCCGGTTCGCGCAGGCACTCGTGGGCGTCGGTCGCGCGGAGGAGTCAGCTCAGCTCCTGTCGCTCGCTGCTGCCCTTCGGGAGAACGGTACGAAGGTTCACTGGGAGGAACGTCAGGCCGGGGAGACGCTCGCAGCCGTGCGTGCGCAGCTCGATCGAGGGCGTTTGGACGACGCGTGGGAACGAGGGAAGCGGCTCAGCCCCGACGCCGCAGTCGCAATGGCGCTCGCAGCGCCAACTGAGCACCAAGCCAACGAGTCAGCTCGCTAGCCTGTTCGCGATGACCCAAGCGGTCCTCAAGGACACGACCTCTGCACGCGCTCACGGCTCGGCCGGCGTGGGCCGACCTCGCCACGCTGATAGCGATGGCGGACACCGACGAGGTCCGCCTCTTGGAGTTCCTGCAAGATCCCGTCCGCCGGGGGCCCGGGTGATCGAGGGCATGGCCGCGCGACCATCGAGGCGACTGCCCGCCCGGCTGGAGGTGGCTGGTGCATTGAGGGCTCCAGCAGCATCCCGATCAGCAGTGCTCGGAGCGCCTGCTCCCTCTACGCCCTACTCCAAGAGACCGTGACCTTCACGCCTTGCTTCTCGGATTCAGAAACGACCGTCTTCCGCTGGATGAGCTCAAAGATCCGCGCGTCGTGGGCGGCGGGGAACACCTGGCCTATGACTTCCTGCCACGGTTCCTGGTTCTCAAGGGGCGGACCCGGACTGAACAGAGTATCCAGCACCGGCTTGGTCAGGTTGTCCAAGTCGAGGGTCGTGTCGCTGACGAAAAAGACGAGCTCGACCGTGTATCGGAGCGTAGGTTGTTCCTCGGGTTCTGGTGGCGACCCCTGCGCCCGCTTGCTGGCCTCAACGAGTTCCTTGCGCCAGTCCATCTCCGCCGGGTGTCGGACTGGGTTACGTCGCCCAATGCGATGCGGCACCGGTCCGCCAGATTCTCGCCGGTGCTCGAACACCAGCAACGAGTCCGTTGGGTTCCCCATCGTCAGTCACCCTTCGTTCTTCGCCCTTCTACCCGACGGTGGCGGCGGGGTGGCCGGCTCCGATCTTTCCTCAGCGTCCGGGTCCATGAGCCAGGGTAGCGGTCAGCAGCTTCGCCATCGCGTCCTCCACGCCTGAGACTTTGCCCTCATCCGCCACCGTCATGAGGTCAGCGAAGCCGGTCCCACGCGTGCTCGACCGCGATGGTTCGGCGGATGCCAGGACTGAGCAGGCTCGAAGGACAGCGGCCCGTGAGCCGAGGCCCCCAGAGTCGCCCAGCGACCGGCCGGTCCGGGCGCTCTCCCGTGTCCTACTAAGCGGTGTGGAGTCTCAGGCGGCGACGGAGTAGATGCTTCGCGGTCACCGGTTCCACCGTCCCTTCGCGGTCGCGATCATCTTCGCGACGGTGTCCGGTCTGAGCTTCAGCCGTTCCGCGATCTGGTCCAGGGTCTTCCTCCCCGTCATGTGGAGAGCCAGCGCGAGGTTCTGTTCGGCTTCGGTCCACGATTCGGCCGGTTGCCCGGAAGGAGTCGGGCCTCTGGTCGGAACGGTAGATCCTCGTGCTCGGTTCCTTCGCGGCCGGGGCGCGTGTGAGATCGAAGACGCGCGTCGTGGGTCCAGATACCGACCGCCGGCCATCTCCTCCTCGGTCCGTTCGTCCAGGATCACGAACTGGTCGGCTGCCTTGTTCACGCCCACCGACGCGATCGTGAGGCCGCGCGCGTTCTTCGCCTGGCAGTCGGGATCCAGGCAATAGTCGTATTTCTCAGCCCGCTCCGGATGGAGCTCCACCCCACAGGTGACACACCGACTCATTCCCGATCCCCTCGCCACCTCAGATCTCTGCGACTTGAACGCATGATCGGGTCTCGAGGATTCCCTCGAGGGCCCGTCCCTGGGAGGCGGGCGCTACCGGAACTGCGGCATCGACACGTGAGCAGCGCCGTGATTCACTCTCGCGACATCTCAACCCCCCGAAGGAGTGCCATGCCATCTCGCTTCCGTCGGATCGTGCTGATCAGCGGTGCCACGCTGCTGATGACCGTCACCTCGGCGTCATCTTTCTCGCCGGCGACCGCCGTGGCGCCGGATCCCGTGATCACGGCCGTCGGTGACATCGCGTGTCAGTCCTTCTCGCAGAGCGACGGCGAGGGCGCGTGCCGCTCGGACGAGGTCGCTGCGCTGATCACCGACATCGCGCCCGACCGGTTCCTTGCCCTGGGGGACCTGCAGTACAACAACGGGAAGCTCGAGGAGTTCCTTCGCGTCTACGACCGGCAGTTCGGTCACCTCAACCCGATCACGATGCCCACGCCGGGCAACCACGAATACGGGACCGACGGCGCTCAGGGCTACTTCGACTATTTCGGTGCGGCGGCGCACGGCCCCGAGGGGTACTACTCGTTCGACCTCGGCGCGTGGCACGTCGTGTCACTGAACTCCGACATCTGCCGCGACGATCCCGGCTGCGGGCCGGGCACGCCGCAGTACGACTGGGTGGCCGCCGACCTGGCCGCGAACGACGCCGAGTGCACCCTCGCCTTCCAGCACCACCCCGTCTTCGATTGGCGCCCCTGGCAGAAGTTCGTCGACCCCGACGATCCGCGACCGAACGGCGGGTCGGAGAACGAGATGTACCTCGACATGTGGAGACTGCTGGACGACGAGGGCGTGGACGTGATGCTCAACGGCCACAACCACATCTATCACCGGTGGGCTCCCCAGCACGCCGACGGCGAACGTGCGGCAGATGGCATCCAGCAGTTCACGGTCGGTACCGGAGGACGCTCGCTGTACTCACTCGGGAAGAAGCCGCGACCCGAGAACCTCGTCGCGCTGCAGAACAAGTCGTTCGGCGTGTTGCGGATGACGCTGCACGAGGACAGCTACGACTACACGTGGGTCGGGCTGCCCACCGATCCGGTCTTCACGGGACAGTGGGTCGGTGGCGTGCCGGTGACCTGATCGCACGGCGATCGAGTCACGATTCGTCGTTGATCCATGAGCGATCGGGCCGGCGCGCTTCGATGGCCCGGTCCTGCCCGTCGTCGTCCCGATGCGCGCGGATATCGGTGAGACCGATGCCCGCCAGAACCGCGGCCACTTCGTCGAACTGATCGCCGCCGAGCTCCAGGAGGACACTGCCACCGGGACGCAGCCAGTGCGGCGCTGCCACGGCCACGCGGATCAGCATCGACGTCCCGCCCGGCCCGCCGTCGAGCGCGCCTCGCGGCTCGTTCGCGAGCACGTCTCTCGGCAGGAACTGCAGCTCTTCTGTCGGCACGTACGGCACCACCGCAGTCATGACGTCGACGCGTCCGCGGAGCGAAGGCGACAGCGGCTCGTCGAGATCACCCACGTGCGCATCGACGCCGTTCCGGCGTGCGCACGCGACGGCGACCGGATCGATGTCCGTGGCGACGACGGTCGCCCGCGGGTGAGCCGAACCGAGGACGGCTGCCACCGCTCCGCTGCCCGTGCACAGGTCCACGGCGATCCCGGTGGCCGGCAGAAGCGCGACGGCGCGGCGCGCCATCGGCTGCGTGTGCGGCCTCGGCACGAACACACCATGGTCGACGTGGACACGAACGCCGCAGAAGTCCACCGACCCCGTGATCCAGGCGAGAGGCTCTCCACCCAGCCGGCGGGCCAGCAGTTCCTCGAGTGATCCGATGCCTCCTCGCGATGCCGCGAAGAGCGCGTCCGCCTCCGCGTCGGGAGCGACGAAACCAGCCTCTGCGAGTGCGTGCGCCAAGCGGGCCACCTGCTCAGTCGTCTGCTCAGACATCTTGCGCGCATCGTCGCCGATGTCACCGGCTGGCGCCCTCGGCGCTCAGGCGCAGAGCGTCGCGCCGGTGTTGAAGGGCCCTTCGGCCCCCGCCCGATGCCCGACCGTCGGCCGGGCGAGCGACGGTTGATCTCGGCGCGGCTCTGGTCAGCCCGAGCCACTGCGGATTGATGCGAAGGAACCATCGTCCCAGGTCACGGGGATGCCGATACCCGGTTCCAGGTAGGCGACAAGACGCCCCCGAACCACCTGAGGACGGCCCCGAGGACGGAAGGAGCGGACGTGAGCGGAGCGAGAGGCTCGACGGAGACGGCGGAGGAGACATCCCCGATCCGCGTCGCGGTCGCCGACGACGAGGAAACGGTGGTGGACGTCCTTCGGGCGCTCATCGGGTCGGACCCCTCGCTTCGATTCGTCGGGGCCGCCCATAACGCCGAGGACGCGATCGAGCTGACGATGCGCGAACGCCCCGATGTCGTCCTGCTCGACGTGCGTATGCCGGGAGGCGGCGGGCTGCGTGCGACGCGCGAGATCACCAAGCGATGCGCGCCGACGAAGGTCGTGGCGCTGTCGGCGCACGAGGACTCGGACACGGTGATCGGGATGATCAGCGCGGGCGCGAGCGCCTACGTGCCGAAGGGTGACTCGACGGACAAGATCTTGAGGACGATCCACCGAGCGATCGACGCCGACTACACGGTGTCCGAGCAACACACGTCGTTGACCGTCGTCTCCCCGATGCTCCCGCGGCGCACCCAACAGAGCACGGCGGTCGCGAAGGCGATCCTGGACGATGCGATCACCGCCGAGTTCGAACCGATCGCGGATCTCGCCACGGGCCGGATCGTCGGACTCGACGCACGACCACGCGTGGCGACCCTTCCCCACCGCTCCTACGACACGTGGCTCGCAGATGCGGAAATCGCCGATCTCCTCCTGGATCTGGAGATGGCGGCGTTCCGGGCGAGCCTGTCGGCACTTCCGCTGATCCCGGAAGACCTCTTCCTCGAGTTCGAGGTGACGCAGGCGACCGCGACGGAGGGTCGGTTCCGGCGGGCCATCCGGAAACCGGTCGCCTCTCGGATCGTCCTGGGCTTCTCGCCACTCTCGGCCTCCGACGCACCCGCGCTCGATGCGGCCGATCCGGGCGGGATCTTGGCCACGCTCCGCGGACGCGGGGTCCGGATCGCGTCACGAGACGCAGGCCCGGGGTTCGCGAGCCTCCGACACCTTTCCCTCCTCGCCCCCGAGATCGCCCGGCTCGACGAGACGCTGGTTCGCACCCTGGGCCGGAGCTTCTCGAGCCACTCCATCGTCGCCGCGGTGGCGGCGTGCGCGGCGGACGTCGGGGCTGCGCTGATCGCGCCGGGCGTCTCGTCGCAGGAACAGCTGCACGAGCTGCAGAACCTCGGCGTCGGATTGGTCCAGGGACCGCTCGTCGGGGAACCCATCCCGCTGTCGGAGCTCTCCGACCACGTCTCCATGTGGGAGGGATCGCACTTCAAGCTACGGAGCCCCGAAGCCGATAACGAGGGAGATCACGTTCCCCCGTCGAGCACCTCAACCCCGGGAGGTGGTGCCTCGTGAGACGGCGGACCCGCATCGTCGTCGTCGCATCCGCGACGTTCGCCCTCGCCGCCGGACACTCGTCGGCGAGCGCGGCCTGCCCTCCCCTCGACCTCGCCTGCCACGCAGACGAGGTCATCACCGTCGCCGATGACCTCGTTGACGACACGACCGATGCCATCGACACGCCCGTGGACGACACGATCGACCCGATCGTGGATGACGTCCTCGACCGCGTACACGACGTCGTTGGTGGGGGGCCGGTGGATCTTCCGGACCTCCCCGACCCCGTCGCTGGTGGCGGCGGAAGCCACGGCGGTGGACTGCCGGTCGGCGACGGGCCACGAGTGACACCGGGCTCCCCGGACCAGGCGGGCAGAGACGCCGCCCGTGGAAGGAACCCCGATGGCCCCGGTCTGTCGAGCATCCCGGTACCCGTGATCTCGGCGGCATCGGGAGTCGCTCCCTCCGACAGCGAGGACCGGACGGACGGGAACCGCCGCGGCGGGACCCTCGCGAGCGTCGCGCGGGGCTTCGCGATCCTCCTCGCGCTGTTCGGGCTCGCCGTCGCGTTCGTCGCGATCCAGGATCGCATCGATCGCCGAGACCCGAAGTTGGCACTCGCGCCGGTCGAGTCGGACGTCGTGGAGTTCGCATGAGGCTCGGTCGCCGAAGCCTTTCCGCCGACCCGGCCGAACTGCTCTCGATCACCGAACGCGCCCGCTACCTCCTCGGCCTTCGTCTGGGGCTGGCGGCGGTCGTCGTCTCCGCCGCCTTCGTGTCGGGAACGGCGCCGCTCGCCGTCTCGATCACGACCGCCGTGTACCTCGCGCTCTCGTTGTTCTCGGCCGCGATCGTCCGGAGGGGCGGGAAGGCCGCGGTTCCCCTGTTGCAGGGAGCGCTGCTCGTGGACGGCCTCTTCCTCGCCGTTGCGATCGCGCAGACGGGAGGGACGGCGGAGGCGATCCGCCTCCTGCCGTACGTGCACGTCGTGGGTGTGACGCTCCTCTGTTCCTACCGAACCGGGTTGAAGCTCGCCCTCTGGCATACCTTGCTGTTCCTCCTTCTCCTCGAAGGCGCTCGAGCCGGCGTCCTCGACGCGTGGATGGGTGTGGGGAACGAGGCCACGCTCGCGCACGGAGCCACGCTCACCATCGCGGGGCTGTGGGTGTTCGCCCTGGGAACCGCGTGGTTCTCGGCAGCCAGCGAGCGCCAGCTCAGGAGCCAGAAGCACGATCTCGCTCGTCTCTCCGCCATGGTCGCTCGGGTGGACACCGACCCGGAAGCCTCGGACATCCCGAACGTGCTCCTGGAGGAGCTGGACTCGACGTTCGGATCCGAGCGAGGCGTGATCCTCGCGTCCCCACGAGGAGACCTCGAGCTCCTGGCATGGACGGGGGACGAGGTCCCGACAGACCTGGCGGTCGGCATCGACGCAGCGATCTCGCGGGCCTGGGAGGAACGTGCGAGCCAGCTGCTGCGCAGGATCGATCCCGACACGGATCCACGGCTCGCGTCTCTCCTCCCCGGCGCCTGCAACGTCCTGGTCGTACCCCTGCTTCGCGATCGGCGGCAAGGGCTCGGGGTCGTCGTGCTCGAACGTGGGAGCGGCAATCCCACCATGCATCGATGGGTCATCGCGATGATCGAACAGTTCGCGGAACACGCGGCCCTCGCGCTGCACAACGCCTGGCTCACGGAGGAACGCGAGTCACAGCTCCGAACCATCCAAGGTCTCGAGCAACAGCTCCGAGCGCACAACGAGGAACTCGAGGGGAAGGTCGCGGCGCGCACCGAGGAGCTTCGGGAGGTCATCGCGAACCTCCAGGAGATCGACGAGCAACGGCGCAGGCTGCTGGAGCACGTCGTCCGAGCTGCCGAGGAGGAGCGCACCCGGATCGCTCACGACATCCACGACGATCCGGTGCAGAAGATGGCCGCGCTGAAGATGCGGCTCGAGATCTTCCGCAGGAAGCACCCGAGCCTGCCCGACATCGACGAGGCCCTCGAGGTCATGCGCGTGACGATCCAGAGCATGCGCACGCTGCTGTTCGATCTCAGCCCTCCCACGCTGGAGGAGGAAGGGCTCGGGTCGGCGCTCGCCTACCTGCTCGAGAACTCGAACTCGCCGTTCGACTGGATGGTCGACGACGACGACCTGGACGAGGAGCCGGCCGTACAGACATCGCTCATCCTGTATCGGATCGCCCAAGAGGCCTTCGCGAACGCGCGGAAGCACGCGCAGGCGGAGCACATCCGCGTGACGCTGCACCGACGAGACGGCGGCACCACGATGCAGATCGTCGACGACGGCGTCGGGTTCATGCCGCAGGAAGCCCTGGTCGCGGCGCCGGGCCATCTCGGCCTCGCCGCGATCCGCGGGCGGGCCGAGATGGCGGGCGGGTGGTCGAAGCTCTGGAGTCTCCCGGGCGAAGGGACGACGCTCGAGGTCTGGCTGCCCGCCGAGGTGGCGGACACGGCCGTCGAAGAGGACGGAGATGCGGTTGCCGACGTCTTCCGTCTGCCGGGGCGCACGGCGCGGCCGCTGGTCGCGGCGCCGCCGATGGACGCGCGCGCGGTCGGTTCTCAACGGCAGCCGAGCGGATAGGAGATCGCATGGGACGCATCCGACTTGTGCTGGCCGACGACGAGGCTCCGATCCTGGAGGCGATGTGCGAGCTCTTGTCGAGTGATCGATACATCGATGTCGTGGGAACCGCGCGCGACGCGACCGAGGCGATCGACCTCGCCGAGCTCCACGAACCCGATGTCGCGCTCCTGGACGTCCGCATGCCCGGTGGCGGTGGGAGCAGAGCGGCGCGCGAGATCCGTCGGCGCTCTCCGGAGACCCAGATCGTGGCGTTGTCGGCGAGCACGGACCCGAGAACGGTCGCGTCGATGGTTCGAGCCGGCGCCGTCGGCTATGTGGGGAAGGACCGACCCCCGGATGAGGTCATCCGCGCGATCCATCGGTCCGCCGAGGGGCGTGGCAGCATCGCGGTCGATCGGCTGGGCGAAGTGGCGGAACGACTCGCCGAACACCAGGCGCGACAGGTCGAGCACGTCGCCGAGCGGGCTCGCGTGTCCACCGACCGGATCCAGGAAGCGATCCGTGGCGATGTGCTCGAGACGGTGTTCCAACCGATCGTGGATCTCCTCGACGGCCGCGTCCGTGGGGTCGAGGCCCTCTCCCGATTCATGACCAGACCTCGGCGTTCGCCGGCGACCTGGTTCGCCGAGGCGGCGAGCCACGGGCTGCTCACGCAGCTCGAGCTCGCCGCGGCGAGGCAGGCCCTCGACCATCTCGACCGGATCCCCGAGGACGTCTATCTCTCGGTGAACGTCTCGCCGGAGACGCTCCGCGACCCGCGGCTGGCACACCTGCTGCGGGGTCGGCGGGCGGAGCAGGTGGTCCTCGAGCTGACCGAGCGTTCGCCGATCGCGGACTACGACGAGGTGAGGGCATGCCTGGACGAGATCCGGGCGCTGGGCGTCCGGCTCGCGGTCGACGACGTCGGGAGTGGATTCTCGGGGCTCGGGCACGTCGTCGAGCTCTCGCCCGATCTGTTGAAGTTCGATCGGAGCCTCGTGAGCGGCATCGACTCCGACCACACCAAGAGCGCGCTCGTCGCGCGACTCACGTCGTTCACGGACGAGGTCGGGATGGAGGTCGTGGCGGAAGGCATCGAAACAGAAGCGGAGCTCGACGCGCTCCGGGAGATCGGCGTCGGAACCGGGCAAGGGTTCCTCCTCGGGCGGCCCGGCCCGATGCCCGACACGATCGATGGATCCCTGCGGTGGCCCCGTGCGTACCACGGCCGCCCGACGGCCTCGCGGCCGCCGGTCGAGTTGCAGAGCGCTTCCTAGGCGAGCAGCGGCGCGGAGAACGGGAACGGGCAGAGCACCCGGCACCCGTTGGACGTGACCACGATCTGGTCGCCCAGCTTCACGCCATGTGCGGAGCCGACCTCACCCGCATAGAGCTCCACGACGAGCGCCATGTCCTCCTCGATGGCGGTGTCGGCGTTGGATTGGCGGTCCTGTGGATGACACACGCTGGGGTTCTCCTCCTCCAACCCGATCCCGTGGACCATGCACTCGTATCGCTGCGCGAGGAACCGCTCGGGGATCGGCGGGGCGAGCGAGGCAAGCTCGCCGCAGCTGATGCCGGGCCGGACGAGCTCCTCCATCCCTTGGAGCCAGTCGTAGGAAGCCCGGTAGGCATCGCGTTGCTCCGGAAGAGGGTCCGCATCTCCCACGGGGAACGTCCGCGAGACGCAGAAGAACATCCCCTCGATCCCGACGGTGTCGGTGTCGACGTAGACCAGGTCGCCCGACGCGAGGCGCCGGTCGGTGGCCTCCGCCCGCCAGGGATTCGTGTTGGGGCCGCTGCAGACCGTCGTCGTCGCCAGGTACTCGCCGCCGCCGCGGATCATCACGTCGCTCATCACCGCGAGCAGCTCGCGTTCGCTGATCCCGGGGGCGATCGCCTTCTCGAACGCAGCGAGCATCTCCATCACCATCGAGGCATTCACGTCGAGCACGACGAGCTCCTGTGGAGTCTTGACGCGACGTGCCTCCTGGGTGACCGGCGCGGAGTCTCCGATCGCGACGCCTCGGCGCTGGAGGGCGACGAACGCCGGCGCTCCGAGCCGGTCGACGGCGAGCATCTCGGTGCCGGCGCCGAGCTCCCGGACGGCGGTCAGCGTCTCATCCGCCCATCGGTCTGCCTCGGCTTGTGGATCGTCGAAGAACTCCCACGCATGCATCGGACGAACGTCCGGCGAACGGAGCGCCGACCGATGCATCGAGTTCGCGTGCTCGAACAGGATCGGCGTTCCCTCCTGTGGCACGACCGCGCATCGAACGAACGTGCTCATCGCGTAGACGGGCATCGCGCTCGCGCCGGTCGCGTAGCGGATGTTCGGCTCGTTGAAGAGCAGGCAGACCTCGACCGCGTGGTTGCGCATCGCCGCTTGGAGCCTGGTCAGTCGCTCGAGCCTGAGCGCCTCGACGTCGTACGGGGCATCGATCATGCCGGATGGAATACCACGAGCCCACGTGCCACGAAGGGCTGACCGGCTCGTCTTGCGATGTGGGCTAGTGCCAGCCGCGAGCGCGGCCTGCCTCGGCGACGCGCTCGACGGCGATCTCGTAGGCGGCCGCCCGATGCGTGATCCCACCCTCGTCGGCGCGCTCCAGCACCAGGTCGGTGGCCGACTCCATCAGCTCCTTGAGCCGTCCGTTGACACGCTCCTCGGTCCATCGCTCGCGCTGCAGGTTCTGCACCCACTCGAGGTAGCTGACGGTGACGCCGCCGGCGCTGCCGAGGATGTCGGGCACCACCCACACACCTCGGTCCTTGAGAAGCACGTCGCCGTCGGGGGTTGTGGGATGGTTCGCGAGCTCGAGGACGAGATTCGCGCGCACGCGTTCCGCGTTGTCGGCCCTGATCGAGCGTTCGAGCGCAGCCGGAGCCAACACCTCACACTCCACGCCGATCAGGTCCTCACCGTCGATCGAGTCGGAGTGCTTGAACCCCGTGACGCTCCCGGTCGCCTGCTTGTGTTCCAGCACGTCGTGGGGAACGAGACCTTCGGGGTTCACGACGGCTCCCCGTGAGTCGGAGACCGCCACGACCCGATAGCCCATCTGGTGCGCGAGCTGTGCGAACCACGCGCCGGCATTGCCGAACCCCTCGACGGCGACACGGATGTGCTCTCGGGTCCACCGCCGGGAGTGGGCGATGCGATCGAGCGCGAAGAGGGCGCCGCGACCGGTCGCGGCGTCTCTCCCGAGCGACCCGCCGAGGCCGACGGGCTTCCCGGTGATCACCGCCGGCGAATCGCCACGCGACCTCGAGTACTCGTCGTACATCCACGCCATCTCGCGAGGACCGGTGTTGACGTCGGGGGCGGGGATGTCCCGGTACGGGCCGACCATCATCTCGATCGCCGAGAAGTACGAGCGGCAGAGCCGCTCGAGCTCGGCGACCGAGAGGGTCTTCGGATCGACCTTCACGCCGCCCTTGGCGCCACCGAACGGGACGTCGAGGAGCGCCGTCTTCCACGTCATCAACGCCGAGAAGCAGCGGAACTCGTCGCGGGACGCGTTCTGATGGAAGCGGAGGCCTCCCTTGAAAGGACCCCTCGCACCGTTGTGCTGGATCCGCCACCCCGGATACACGTCGAACGAGCCGTCGTCTCGGGACACTCGGACCGAGACGGCCACCTCGCGCCGATGTGTCGACAGCACCTTCCGGGCGCCGTCGTCCAAGCGGATCCGATCGGCCGCCTGGTCGAGGTGACCCTGTACCGCTTCGAACAGGCCGTCGGGCGAAACGTCCAAGTCGCTGACGAGCGCGCCGTGCGTGGACATCGACTCGCAGTCTGTCACGCGACGGCTCTGCGCGCCCCAGCCCGCCTCAGCCGAGCGCCGGAAGTGCTCCGCTGATACCGGCGACCGCATGGACCTTCTCACCGTCGCACAGGAAGTCGACCTCGCTCACGCCCGTGAACGCCGACACGGTGAGCACACGCCCGATCACTCGCGCCTTCGTCACGCGGAGCCTCACGGTCTGAGTGGACTCGACGTCCTTGTTCCCGCAGCTCGCGCCCGAGGGCATCGTCCCCGCGTATCCGCGCGCCGTCGCGGACCAATTCCCACCCGAACAGGGTCACGTTGCACCCTCCTTGGAACGGCGTGCAGGTGGGAACGATGTCCCACTCCTGGAACGCGCGATCGCCCACGGCCGGGTCCCGCACACCCTCCCACCTGGTGAGGAGGTCGATCTGGCGGAACACGAGGTGGACGCCGTAGGAACCACCGAAACGCGAGTGCTCGATCGACGGGATGGGCGTCTGCACGGACGCCACCGGGGAGGATCGGCCCTTCCCCTCATCGCCGATCGCGAACACTTCGTACGCGTACGTCGTGCCGATCTCCACATCCGTGTCCGTGAAGTCGGTGGTCGCCGGCCCGAGCCGCTCGATCTCCTCTCCTTCGCGAAGTACGACGTACGTCGTCACCTCGCCACCCGCGAGCGGCGGCGTCCATCCGAGCGAGACGGTCGGCGTGATCTCGGAGCACTCATCAGGTACGCAGATCGTGGCCGAGGCCTCGACGCTGCGCGGCGCAGTCGGCGGACCGAACCGACGGGTCGCGAAGTACACGCCGAAACCGACGCCGGTGGCGATCGCGAGGTCGAGGGCGACGACCACGGCGATCGCCCTGCGACCGACCTTCGATCTCACGACCGTCGAGGCCTCGGGGCTGGGAGCGTCCGTCGGAGATCCCGTCATCCCTGCGCCGATCCCGTGAAGGTCCACACGTTCCTCGCCGAGAGACAGTTCGACACCGAAGGAACCGATTCCGTCACCGTCCCCGAGATCTCGGTGGCACGCCATGCCTTCCTGACGGTGTGCGCCTTCTCGATGCGGAACTCGAGGGTCACCGTCGACGACACCGGCCCGCCGCCGCAGTCGTAGGTCAGGAACCCCCCGGACCCCGACCCCACATACCTCGCTCCCTCGTTCCGCGCGGTCCCGCTGTTCCCGGCGTCTTCGAAGGTCCACTTCACCGGGCAGGGTCCCTCCGCGCAGTTCGGCGCGAAGGTGATCACGACCCGGCCGCCACCGACGTCGATGCTGGAGGACTCGACCTCGAGCTTGAGCAGCCATCTGCCCTGGACCCGAGCGAGCGCGTTGGTCAACGGCTCGGCGCGGATGCGGACACGTGCGGGTTCTGAGAGGTTCCGGTCGGCATCGAAGGCGACCACCTCGTAGCGATAGCGGCCCTCCGGCACAACGGCGTCGTCGAGGAACTCGGTGGTGTCTGCCTCGTCGAGTCGACGACCGTCCCGGGAGACGAGGTAACCGGCCGCTCCGTCGACGGGTTGCCAGGTGAGCGAGATGCGCCAGCTGTCGGGGTCGCCCGTCCATCTCCCCTGCTCCGCCCGGAGCCCTTCGACGGCTGGCGGTCCCTGCGGGGTATCCGAGGGCGTGGGTGCTCGTAGGAACGCCTCTTGAGGGATGTCCGGCTTGGCGAACTGCAAGGCGACGGCGACGGCGATGCCGCTCGACACGATCGCGCCCGCGAGACCCAGGAGGATGATCCTGCCTCGCGACGGCTCGTGCGGCAGCTCCGCGGAGGGCGATGGTACCGGCGGAAGCTCGGACATGCCGATCGACTTCCTTCCACCCCATCGCGCATATCGGGGCTCTCGAATCCTATCCCCAGCCGACGGAGGCTGCGAACCGTATCGGCCGCGGAACCCCCGATTGCCCGGCCGGTGGCAACGCCCCTACGATGCCCGTACGCATCGCTTCCGACTCCAGGCTCAGTTCAAGGAAGGTTCCGCACAGGTGCTCTCGTTCGGTGTCACGTTCATGCTCGACCCGCCGGTCTCGAGGACGGTCGGTGGGCCAAGCTCGCCGAAGCGAACGGCTTCGATGCCGTGTGGGCATGGGACTCCCACGTGCTGTGGCAGGAGTTCTACACGACGTTCGCCCTGGTGGCGGCCGGAACGGAACGCGTCCGACTCGGCCCCTGCGTCACGAACCCGGCGACGCGAGACATGACCGTGACCGCGAGTGCGATGGCCACGCTCCAAGAGGTCTCGGGCGGCCGGATGGACATCGGCATGGGCAGGGGGGACAGCGCTCGGCGCGTGATCGGGCAGAAGCCCGTCACCGTCGAACAGATGGAGCACGCCTGCCGGTTCATCAAGGACATGGCCGAGGGCCGGGAGGTCGACTACGACGGCACGCCGCTCCAGCTGAAGTGGAGCGAGGGCCACCGTCTCCCGATCTGGGTGGCGGCCTATGGACCGAAGGCGCTCCGGGCGTGCGGCCGCGTCGCCGACGGTCTGATCATGCAGCTCGCAGATCCGTTCATCCTCGAGTGGTCGCTCGGCTACGTACGCGAGGGCGCGGAGGAGGCAGGGCGCTCCTTCGACGACATCCAGATCCAGGTCGCCGCGCCCGCCTACCTTTCCGACGACATGACGAAGGCGCGCGACCAGGTGCGGTGGTTCCCCGCGTTGGTGTCGAACCACGTCGTGGATCTCGTGAAGCGGTACGCGGACGCGGACCTTCCCCAGGAGCTCACCGACTTCATCGACGCTCGCGATCACTACGACTACGCCGAGCACGGTCGAACCGGGGCCGAGCACGCGGACTTCGTCACCGACGAGGTCGTCGACCGATTCTGCGTGCTCGGTACCGCCGATGGGTGCATCGCGAAGCTCCGTGAGCTCGAGGCGCTCGGCGTGACGCAGTTCAACATCTATTCGATGCAGGAGGATCCTGGGCCGGCCGGGATCATCGAGGGCTTCGGGAAGCACGTGCTGCCGGCGTTCCGCTCATGAGCGGAACGCCGGCACCGAGAGCGGAGGTGCAGGAACGATGACGACCATCAGAGCGGGAGTGATCCAGGCGCACGCGAACATGCCCAAGCAGGAGGCGATCGACAAGCACGTCGAGCTCATCGCGAAAGCGGCGGCCGACGGCGCCGAGGTGACCTGCCTGCAAGAGATCTTCCACGGCCCCTACTTCTGCGCCGAACAGGACCCGAAGTGGTACGGCACGGCCGAACCCGACGACGGGCCGCTCATCACGCGGATGCAGGAGGTGGCGAAGAGCCACAACATGGTGCTCATCGTCCCGTGGTTCGAGGAGGCGCAGACGGGCGTGTACTACAACTCGGCGGTCGTGATCGAGCGCGACGGGACGGTCGTCGGCAAATACCGCAAGACGCACATCCCGCACGTCGGACCGTGCTTCTGGGAGAAGTTCTACTTCAAGCCGGGGAACCTCGGATATCCGGTCTTCGACACGTCCGTCGGGAAGATCGGCCTCATCATCTGCTACGACCGTCATTTCCCGGAGATCGGCCGCGCGCTGGGACTGAAGGGAGCGGAGCTGGTCTTCAACCCGTCCGCGACGGTCGAGTCCCTCTCGAGATACCTCTGGGAGCTCGAGCAGCCGGCGACCGCGGTCGCGAACGGCTTCTGGATCGGCGCCATCAACAGGGTGGGCACCGAGGAACCCCTTTCCAGCGCCAAGTTCTACGGCTCCTCGTACTTCTGCGACCCTCGTGGGCAGATCGTCGCGCAGGCCTCCGACTCGGAGGACGAGGTGCTCGTCCACGACATCGACATGGACATGATCCGCGAGGTCCGCAACACCTGGCAGTTCATGCGGGATCGTCGCCCCGAGCTCTACGGCGAGCTCACCCAGCTGCTCCCCTAGAAGAAGGAGGACGAGTTCGTGAAGACACTGATCCGAGGGGGCACGCTCGTCACCGCCACCGAGACGGTTCCCGCCGACGTCCTCGTCGACGGCGAGAAGGTGGCGGCGATCGGGACGGGCATGGCCGTGGAAGCCGACAGGACGATCGACGCGACCGGCCGGTACGTGATGCCCGGGGCGGTCGACGTCCACACGCACATGGATCTGCCGTTCGGCGGGAGCTTCTGCTCGGACGACTTCGGCTCGGGGACGCGAGCCGCGGCCTTCGGCGGTACCACGACCATCGTGGACTTCGCGCTCCAGGACTACGGCGAGAGCTTGCGCACGGGGCTCGACCGCTGGCACGAGAAGGCGCAGAAGTCATACACGGACTATGGCTTCCACATGATCGTGCGGGAAGTGAACGACCAGGTCCTCAAGGAGATGGACACCCTCGTGGGCGAAGGGGTGACCTCCTTCAAGCTCTTCATGGCCTACCCCGGTGTCTTCATGCTGGATGACGCGGCGATCTTCCAAGCGATGCAACGGGCGGCCGATTCGGGAGCGCTGATCATGATGCATGCCGAGAACGGCGGTCCGATCGACGTCTTGATCCGGCAGTACCTGCAACAGGGGAAGACCGATCCGGTGAACCACGGCCTCACGCGCCCGCCGATCATGGAAGGCGAGGCGGTCAATCGGGTGTTCAGGATGGCCGAGCTCGCCGGCGCGCCGGCCTACATCGTCCACCTGTCGTCGCGAGATGCGCTGGACGCGCTCCGCGACGCCCGGGATCGAGGCGTCGCCGCCTACGCGGAGACGTGCCCGCAGTACCTCTACCTGTCGATCGACGACATGGCTCGGCCGGGCTTCGAGGGCGCGAAGTTCGTGTGTTCGCCTCCCCTCCGTACCGTCGACCACCAGGAGGAGCTCTGGAAGGGCCTGCTGGCGGACGACCTCCAGGTCGTCTCGACGGACCACGCGCCGTTCAACTACCGGGGACAGAAGGACCTCGGCAAGGACGACTTCTCGAAGATCCCGAACGGCCTTCCGTCGGTCGAGGACCGCTTCACACTGCTCTACCAGGGAGTCGTCGACGGCCGGATCGGGCTCGATCGATTCGTGGAGATCGTCGCGACGGCGCCCGCGAAGATGTTCGGCTTGTATCCACGGAAAGGGACCATCGCCCCGGGGTTCGACGCGGACATCGTGATCTTCGACCCCGAGCACGAACGGACGATCTCCGCCGAGACGCATCACATGAACGTCGACTACTCGGCCTACGAAGGACGGCGGGTGAAGGGTCTGCCCCAGATCGTCATGCAACGAGGCAACGTCCTGGTGGAGAACGGCGAGTTCCACGGGAAGGAAGGGCAGGGAACGTTCCTGCCGAGGAGCCGGATCTCCGCATGACAGTCGACGTCGAACGACTGCGCCGGCTCCCCCTCTTCGGGGAGTTGGACCATCACGACCTCTCGACGATCGCGCGCCACGTCGGAGAGACGGAGGCATCCGAGGGAGAGATCCTCTTCGAACAGGGCTCGATCCCGTACGAGATGTTCGTGATCGAGGAAGGGACGGCCGAGGTCACGAGGGACGGGGAGGCCGTCGGCTCGATCGGCCCCGGTGACGTCGTCGGGGAGATCGCACTCGTGCGGTTCCAGCGGCGCATGGCGACGGTTCGGGTCACGTCGCCGATCCGGGCCGTCACGGTGAGCGCGGATGACCTCCAGGTGATCGAGGAGGAGATGCCCGAGATCGCTCGGCAGCTGCGGTCGATCATGACGGCGCGCGAACGAGAGATCGGCGCAACCGGAGGACTGACGATGGCGGGAGACGCGTCGAAAGGATCTCCCACGACGGAGCGGGTGCTCGTGGATCGAGTGCTCACCCGCCGCGGCGGGGTCGTGACGCGACTCGGCCGATCCGCCGAGTCGGACACGAGGGTGGTGATCAAGGAGCTGCATCGCCCCGTTCGCGAGTTCCCCCAAGCCGATCCGAGGCGGTCGGTGTGGACACGGCTGGTGTTGCCATGGCGCGTGGAGCGCGAAGGCGGTACGAGCAGGATCATCCGTCCGTTCATCGACGGCACTCCGCTGGCCGACATCCCCCGTCGGGCACCGCTCCCACTCGCCACCTGTCTCACCGTCGCGATCGACACGCTCAGAGCCCTCGACGCGATCCACGGTCTCGGGCTGGTCCACGGCGCCGTGAAACCTTCGAACGTCATCCTGGATCGGGCCACGGGGCACGCCTGGCTGGTGGATCCGAGCCCGGACGATCCGACCGCCGAGAGGCCTGTCGAGTCCGAGGCGAGTGCCTCCGATCCGGAGGCACTCGCCCGATACGTCTCACCGGAACAGGCCGGCGCGGCGGGCGGGCCCGTCGGTCCGGCCTCGGACCTCTACTCGCTCGGTCTCGTCCTGCACGGATGCCTCACCGGAACACCGCGGCACGCGGCCGAGGACGCGGGCGCGCTGCTCCGGTCGCTGCTGATCGCGTCGCCCACGAGCGTCCGGGCGCGGGGGATCGCCGTGCCGCGGGTCCTCGACGAGATCCTCGATCGCCTCCTGCGAACCGACCCACGAGAGCGCTACGCCTCGGCGATCGGGGCCCTCGAGGATCTCCTCGAGACGGAACGACGTCTGCGGCTCGGCGAATCCGATCCCCCGCTCGTGGTCGGGATGCACGACGTTCGGACCACCCCGACCGAGCCGGGGCTCGTCGGGCGAATCACCGAGCTCGGCGAGCTGGACGCGCTGCTCGCCGAAGCGAGACGAGGCCGAGGGTCGCTCGTTCGACTCGAAGCGACCTCGGGGAACGGGAAGAGCCGGCTCCTGGAGGAGATCGCCGAGCGCGCCGCGCAGCACGGGGACCTCGTCCTGCGTGCCGAGGCTCGTGAGCTCGAGGCCCCTCGCCCGTTCGGCCTGCTCGACGGGCTCGCGACATCCCTCATCGAAGCGGCGGCGGCGGATCCGAGCTACGCGGATCATCTCGCGCGAACCACGGGGCGGTGGGGTCCGGAGCTGAGGACGGTGCTGCCGTCGCTCGCCGAGCTCCTCGCCGTGGCCGAACAAGAAGGGTCGGGGCGGTCGGTTGAGAGCCGGATCCTGGACGCGCTGACGGCTCTTTTCGATGCGCTCGGATGGGAGGGGCGGCCGGCGGTCCTCCTCCTGGACGACTGCCAATGGGCCGATGAGCTCTCGCTCAGGGTCGTCGGACGATGGGCCCTTGGGAGACCGCAGGGGTACGTGACCGTGGTGGCGGCGCTCAGACAGGATGACCTCGCGGAGGATCATCCCGTGACCGGCTGGCCCAACGCGAGCACGGTGGAGCTTCGGGCGTTCGACGACGTCGCCGCGCGCGACCTCGTGACATCGATGATCGGCCGGGTGCCCGATGAGGCGCACGCCGTGATCCAGCGCGTCTCTGGCGGTCGACCGTTCGTTCTGACCTCGGTCGTACGCGCGTTGGTCGAATCGGGCGCCCTCGGATCCGGCCCTCGAGGGTGGGGGATCGATCCCCGCAGTGTCGCCGCGCTGACCGCGTCCGGCGAGGCAGCCAGCCTCGTCCTTCATCGGCTCGACCGCCTCCCGGACGAGACCCTCGGCCTCCTGTCCGCCGGGGCCATCCTGGGCCGCCACGCCTCCGTGACCGATGCCGCCGAGCTCGCCTCGATCGATCCCGGCCACAAGGACGCGATCCTGGAGGAGGGACGCCGGGCCGGCCTCATCTGGCTGACGGAAGGGCGCGATCGATTCACCTTCGTGCACGACAAGGTTCGGGAGGGAGCGCTGGGAAGGCTGAGCGAAGCGAAGCGCCGTGCGCTGCATCTCTCGGCGGCGGAGCTCGTCCACCGGCGGCACCCGGGCGACCTCTACGACCTCGCGTACCACTACGACCAGGGAGGAGCCCCGGAGCGGGCGCTCCCCGAGGCCCTGGAGGCCGCGGCGCTCGCACGAGATCGGCACGCCCTCGAAAGTGCGGAGTTGATGTACCGCATCGCGGTCCGCGGCATCGATGAAGGAGACGTCACCACCCGAGCCCGCGTCTCCGAGGATCTCGGGGAAGTGCTGATGCTCCGTGGCTCGTATGAAGAGGCCGCCGGATGGCTCGAGGAAGCTCGCCGTTCGGTGCCGGGCGGCACGGAGGCGGCGGCGATCGCCGCGAAGCTCGGCGAGCTGGCCTTCAAGCGTGGCGATGTCCACACCGCGGCCGTGGCCATCCAAGAAGCGCTCGTCATGATCGACCGCCGTGTGCCGCGGACCCGGGCGGCCGTCGTCCCCCTTCTCATGTGGGAAGTGCTCGTACAGGCCGCGCACTCCCTCCTCCCCCATGTCTTCGTCGGTCGGCGGACGTCCGAGGAAGGAAGCACGGACCTGCTGGCGTCCAGGTTCTATAGCCGACTCGGATACGCGTGGTGGTTCGAGCGGGGGAAGCTGGCCACGCTCTGGACGCACCTCCGCTCGCTCAACCTGGCGGAACGATATCCCCCGACCCCCGAGATGGCGCAAGCGTATTCCGAGCACGCGCCGGCGATGATGCTCCTGCCGTGGCACCGACGCGGCGTTCGCTTCGCCCAGCGCTCCCACGAGATCCGTGTGCGGCTCGGCGACCGCTGGGGGCAGGGGCAATCTCTCCACTTCTGGGGCGCCGGGCTGTACGCGGCCTCGGACTTCGATCGGTCGCTGGAGCGGATGCGTGAAGCGCTCGAGCTCCTGGAGAGCACCGGGGACCAGTGGGAGGTGAACAACTGCCGCCTGCAGATCGCCATGGCCCTGTACCGGCTCGGCGATCTCCCCGCCGCTGCGGAGATGAGCCGCCTCGCGCGGAACGCCGGCATGGAGATCGGCGATCCGCAGGCCCGAGGGATCGGGCTCGAAGGGTGGGCCAAGGCCACCGACGGCCTGGTTCCGGAGGAGCTGATCCACGCCGAGGTCGAGCGATCGAGCGAAGACCTCCTCACCCTGGCGAGCGTGAGGCAGGCGGAGGGCGTTCGCCTCCTGGCGGTGGACGACCCAGAGGGCGCGATCCGATCGTTCGACGAGAGCCAGCGTCTGTTCAGGCACGCCGGGATGAAGAACGCCGGCGTGAGCCCCGTCAGGCCGTGGCTCCTGACCGCGCTCCGCCGGGCGGCGGAGGCGGCGGCGCCGGCAACGCGGCGCCGATCGCTCCGCCGGGCCCGCTCCGTCGCCCGGCAAGCCGGGCGACGAGCGCGCTTCTATCGCAACGACCTGCCGCACGTCCTGCGCGAGCGCGGGCACCTGGCCGCGCTCGCGGGTCACCGGCGCCGGGCTCGATCTCTCTTCGGCCGAAGCCTCGAGGTGGCGAAAGCCCAGGGTGCCAGAGCGGAAGCCCTGCGTACGCGGGCGGCTCTCGGCGAGCTCGGACACGCGACGGGCCGCCCCGAGGACATCGACGACGGCGAACGGGCCCGGGCAGCGCTCGCGGATCTGCTCGAGGCGGCCGGGAACGGCTAGCGAGGCGGTTCACGCCCGACATCGGAAGGCGGCCCGGCAGAGCCCTGGGCGCCTGTCGATCCCTTCACGAGATCTTCACGGAGATTCTTCGGATCCGGAGGTTTGGGATGGGATCGCAGGGGTAAGCATCGCCCAACGGCGACCCGGCTCCTCCGGCCGGGCCCGTCCTCAGATAGGCGTGGTGTCGGAGGGTCACGGGGAACCCACCCCCTTCCCGGACCCTCCGACCCGCATCTCCTGGCCCTTTTCGCGTCCCCCCGGGCCCTCATCGAGAGCGGACCACCGGACCTCGATGCGCTCTCGACCCCAGGCGTCAGCTACGCTGAAGTCTCTTCTCGGAAGGGGATGGGATGAAGATGCGCGTCGCCGGAAGGCTGCTCGCCCTCGGGGCGATGGCACTCCTCCTCGCAGGATGCTTCAAGGTCAACATGGACGTCGAGGTGACCCCAGAGAACACGGTGTCCGGGACCGCCATCATCGCCGTGGACGAGAGCCTCCTCGAGCTCAGTGGACAGAGCGCGGATCAGCTGTTCCAGGACATGGATCTGTCCGACCTTCCCGCCGGCGCGAGCGTGGACCCCTATGAGGAGGACGGCTTCGTCGGCCAGCAGATCACGTTCGACGAGGTGTCCCTCGAGGACTTCAGGGGGAACAACACCCTTTCGGGCGCCGGAGCCGAAGATCAACTGGACATCGTGCGACAGGGTGACGAGTTCCTCGTCAGCGGCGCGATCGACATGAGCGGTCAGGAGTTCACCGGCGAAGAGGTCCCAGAGGAGTTCATGGACAACTTCGAGTTCCGCGTCTCGATCACGTTCCCGGGAGAGGTGAAGTCCGCGACCGGCGACATCGACGGCAACACGGTGACCTGGCAGCCCAAGATCGGCGAGAACACGCCGGTCGAGGCGGTGGCGAGCGCGATCCCGTCCTCCAGCTCCCCGCTTCTGATGATCCTGCTGATCGCGGCCGGCGCCATCGTCCTCGGCGCGATCGCGTTCCTCATCACCCATCGCAAGGCCCCAACGCCGGTCGCCCTCGGTGACGCATCCGGGACCGTGCCGATCGACGCACCCCCGATGCCCGGAGGTCCCTCGGACCCGGTGGCCCCGGTCGCGTCCGCTCCGGATCATCCCGAAGGGCCCGCGACGCCGATCCCGTCCCTCCCGGCCGACGAACCGATCCCGCCGACCGAGCCCGTGCCCGATCCACCTGAAGCGCCGGGGGCCGCCATCCCGGCCGAGGACGAGCCCCCGCCCCCGACGGCCTCGGGCTGATCGCCCGTGCCCACCTACGAGTACCGCTGTCGAACGTGCGGCGCGACCTTCGAGTCGCGCCGCACGTTCCAGGACGCAGACGCCTCCATCGCGTGTCCTGTCGGACATAAGGACAATGTGCGATTACTGTCAGTGTTCGCAGTCACAACAATGACAACCGACGAAACGTCGCGGCTACCTGCGACAACAGGGTGCGGTCCAGGGTGCGCCTGCGCCGCCGGTGTGTGAATTCGTCGAACGGGTTGCACAGCATCGAAATCCCTCATGAACCGTAGCCTCATGGGCCCCGATAAAGATGTCGTGAAGATAGTCTGAATCGCGGGCGAAGCCCCGGGATCCTTCTGTAGCCTCGATCTCATCCGGAGACTCCCACTGCTCGTGGTGGTCGTCGCCGTGCTTGTTGCGGGGATGTCTTCTACAGCTCACGCCGACGACGTCCCCCGCCGAGACAGGATGCTTCAGCTCCTGAACCAGACCCGAAGGAGTCACGGGCTTCCCGTGTTCCGGCTGAACCGCGAGCTCTCACACAAGGCGTGGCTTCATTCGAAGCAGATGGCCTACCGGAACCAGATCTTCCACACCTACGACCTCTACGGCACGGTCCGGGCCTACCGGCCGTCCACATGGGGGGAGAACGTCGGCGTGGCGGGCTGGCTGAAGCTCCTGCGCAAGTGCTGGATGCAGAGCAGCGGGCACAGGGCCAACATCCTCAAGGCACGATTCCGACGGATCGGCATCGGCGTCGTGAAGGCTCGTGGACAGATGTGGGTGACGACCATCTTCTACGGCGGTTGACCGCTTCAGGAGACGAGTGACCGGAGCTGCCGGAGGGCGACCGTGAGCTGTGAGAGGTCGGTGACCCCTTCCATCGCCAGGGACCGCATGAACCGCTGCACCCGCCCGTAGGCAGCGCTCCGGTCCTCCAGGAAGACGTCGACCGCCTCTTCGATCGGCCTGCCCCCAGCCTGCTCGAGCACGGTCTCGATGATCTCCCGACGGATCGTGTACAGGTCGTCCTCCATCGAGTGGATCGCCCAACGCTGCCAACGCGTCTTGGCCGGCTGCTCCGCGAGGCGCTGCTCCAACCAGTCGATGTCCAGCCGCTCCCCCAGGAGGAAGAAGCCTCGGGCGACCTCCAACACGGGGCGGCCCGTTGCCCGGGCCACCGAGATGATGTCCGGCCCGTGGACCAGCTCGTCCTGGAACGCGTGACGTCTCGCGAGCTCTTCGGGGATCCCTTCTGCGATCAGCCGGGCGGCTTCACGTTCGCGCTGCTCGCGCCATGCTTCGGGGCCGATCTGCTCGATCACCGACGACAACTCGCGGAACGCCGCTCTCGTGGTGTCGATCGCCTCCCCCAAGCGCAGATCGGGCGCACGGACGAGGTTCCACCGGGCGGTCGATTCGACCAGACGGTCCACCGCTGTCATCAGCTGGTTCTGGATCTCGGGGTCGATCTTGCCGTCGAGGGACTCGATGTCGTCCCATCGTGGCACCGCGCCGACCACGTCGCGGGCGATCCTGAACGCCCGGACGACCTCGGCCGGCGTCGCCCCGGTCTCCGCGACGAGGCGCGAGACGAACGTGACCCCCTGGGAGTTCACGACGTCGTTCGACACGATCGTCGCGATCAGCTCGCGACGCAGCGGATGCTCCCCGAGCAGCGGCAGGAACCCTTCGACGATCTTCTCCGGGAAGTACCGCGCGAGGTCCTGTTCGAGGTACTGCGAGTCCGGGAGATCGGCCTCCAGCAGGTCTCGCTTGATCGACCGCTTGGAATAGGCCACGAGGAGAGCGAGCTCCGGGCGGGTGAGCCCCTCGCCGCGACCGCGCCGCTCGGCCATCTCGTCCGACGTCGGCAGGAACTCGACGGCTCTGTCCAGCTCGCCCTCGGCCTCGAGCTGCAGCATCAGGTTCTCGCAGGCCTCGTTCCGCTCGGCGGCCACCGCGACCTCCTGGGACAGGATCTGGGCCTGGAGGTAGTTGTCGTAGAGCACGCGACGGACGACGTCGTCCGTGGAGGCCCGCAGGAGGGCGTTGCGTTCGTCCGTGCTGAGCTCGCCCCGCTCGATCGCGAGCCCCAGCAGGATCTTCAGGTTCACCTCGCGGTCGGAGGTATCGACCCCCGCGGAGTTGTCGATGAAGTCCGTGTTGATCCTGCCGCCCGACAGTGCGTACTCGATCCTGCCGCGCTGCGTGAAACCGAGGTTCCCGCCTTCTCCCACGACCCTGGCGCGCACCAGGTTGCCGTTGATCCGGACGGGGTCGTTCGCGCGGTCACCGACCTCGGTATGGCCCTCGTTCGTCGCCTTCACGTAGGTGCCGATGCCGCCGTTCCACAGGAGGTCGACGGGCGCCTGCAGCACCCACCGGATCACGTCTGCCGGCGTCAGCTCCGAAGGAGCGTCCTCGGGGATCGCCAGGGCCGTCCGGACCTGGGGCGACAGCGTCACCCACTTCGCGGTTCGGTCGATCACGTCTCCGCCCTCGGACATGATCGACCGGTCGTAGTCGCCCCAGGACGATCCCGGCATCTCGAACAGCCGGTTCCTCTCCTCGAACGATTCGACAGGGTCGGGATCCGGGTCGAGGAAGACGTGCCGATGATCGAACGCGGCGACCAACCGGAGCCTCCGCGTGTAGAGCATGCCGTTGCCGAACACGTCGCCCGACATGTCGCCGATGCCGGCGACCGTGAACGGGTGCTCCGCGGGATCGATGCCCAGCTCGCGGAAGTGCCGCTTCACCGACTCCCAGACACCCCGAGCCGTGATCCCGAGCACCTTGTGGTCGTACCCGTGCGAGCCCCCCGAGGCGAAGGCGTCACCGAGCCAGTAGCCGTAGCGCTCGCTCACCGCGTTCGCCGTGTCGGAGAGGGCGGCGGTCCCCTTGTCGGCCGCGACCACCAGGTACGGGTCGGGGCCGTCCATCACGCGAACCCCTTCGGGGTGCACGACCTCCCCCTTCACGAGGTTGTCGGTGATGTCGAGCAGGCCCTCCATGAAGGTGACGTACTGCCTCGCCACCTCCTCCTTGACGGCCTCGGGCGCCACCGACGTCCGCTTCAACACGAAGCCACCCTTGGAGCCGTCCGGCACGATGATCGCGTTCTTCACCTTCTGCGCCTTCATGAGCCCCAGCACCTCGGTGCGGAAGTCCTCCCGTCGGTCCGACCACCGGATCCCTCCGCGGGAGACCATCCCTGCGCGGAGGTGGATCGCCTCCGTCTCCGTGGAGTACACCCACACCTCGTAGAGCGGCGTGGGCTTCGGCATCTCCGGCACGCGCTCCGAGAGGAGCTTGAAGCTCAGGCACGGGCGGTCCGGCATGTAGACGTTCGTCCGGACGATCGCCTCGATCGTCCCGAGGAGATGCCGGAGGATGTTGTCCTGATCCAGGGACGAAACGCCGCGGAGATCCTGGTGGATCGCCTGGCGGATCTCGTCGATGTCCTCCTGCGTCGCGGCGCGGACCGGGTCGAACTTCGCTTCGAACATCCGGACCAAGCGCTCGGCGATGGACGGGTACGCGGCCATCGCGTCGTTCCGGTAGTTCTCCGTGTATCGGGCCGAGACGCGCATCCGATAGTTGCGGAGCGCTCGGAGGATCCGGATCTCCCACCAGGTCAGTGAGCTGAGCGTCACGAGTCTGTTCAGCGAGTCGGAATCGCATTCCCCACGCCACACCGCGGCGATCGTGTCGGTGACCCGTTCGGCCGCCTTCCCCAGCTCGAGCACTGCGCCTCGCGAGTCCAAGACGCCGAAATCGTGGATGTACACCCGGCCCTCGCCCTCGATCGCGGTCGGCACCTCCTCGACGACTCGGAGCCCGAGCGCCTCGAGGATCGGCATGAAGTCGGACAGATCCACCTTCCCGCCCGTCTTGTAGAGCCGCACGCGCGTCAGGCGCTCGCCCTTGGACTCGTTGCCGAGGCCGACCAGGAACCCTTCGGTGGTGGCTTCCAGCTTTTCGAGCATGAGCACGTCGTCGACGACCAGGTCCCAGTCGTCGTTGGACTTGTAGTAGTCGGGGAACCGCGGGGCGTACTCGTCCAACAGTGCGACGGCGCGCCCGGCGCCGACCCGCTTGGTCAGCGCCTCCAGCAGGTCGTCCTCCCAGGTGCGGGCGAGGAGCTCGACCTCTCGTTCGAGATCCTCGTACCGGACGTCGGGGATCGGCACGCCGGGCGCGACATGGATCGTGAAGAAGATCCGGGCCGATTCCGTCTCCCCGAGAGACAGGTGGTAGTCGATCGTCGTCCCGTGGAAGCGCTCGAGGAAGAGAGCCTGCAGGCTCTTGCGCAGGTCGGCGTTGAACCGATCGCGCGGCAAGGCGACCACGACCGAGACGTTCCGCCCGTACAGATCACGCCGGATCAGGACCCGGATCCCGCCGTGCTTCTCGAGCTGGAGCAGACCGACGACCAGGCGGCGGATCTCCTCGGCGGAGGCCTGGAAGAGCTCGTCCTTGGGGAACGACTCGAACAGGGCGACCACGGCCTTGTAGTCGTGGGAGCCCGGGATCAGGTCCTCGGCGGCGATCAGCTGTTCCAGCTTGTGATGCAGCAGCGGCGTCTTGGCGGCGGGCTCCATGTAGGCCTTGCTCGTGAACAGCCCGATCAGGCGAGCCTCACCGACGATCGAGCCGTCGGCGTCGACCTTGCGGACGCCGATGTAGTCCATCCGCGCGCGGCGGTGCACGGTCGAGTAGGCCTGGGTCTTCGAATAGATCAGCAGCTCGCCGTCCTCGATCCGATCGCGGACGTCCGGCGAGAGCGAGGACAGCAACGTCAGCTTCGAGAACGTCGACGCGCCGACGTCGGACAGGATCCCCAGACCACTGCCGGGGACCGCCTGGATCGCGCGACCGTCATCGGTCTCCAGCAACTCGTACTCGCGGTAGCCGAGCAATACGAAGTTCAGCTGGAGCAACCAGTCGAGGAACTTCACGACCTCCTCGACGACCTCCGGGTAGCGAACCTCGGCCTCGCGCGCCAGCTCCATCATGTGCCGGACCTGCTCCTGCATCGGGTCGAAGTCCCGGACCACGAGCGAGACGTCTCGCAGGATCCGGCGTACCCGCGCCTCGAGCTCCGCGTTCACCTCGTCGGCGAGACCGCGGTCGACCTCGAAGTGCATGAAGGACTCGCGTCGCTCGGCCTCACGGCCGGACATCACCTTGATGAGGTGACCCTGGTCGTCCCGGACGGTGCCGATGACAGGGTGGAGGAGGCGCTTGATCGTGAGCCCTCTCGCCGTGAGCTCCTCGGAGATCGAGTCGACGAGGAACGGCGAGTCATCGGTGGCGACCTCGATGACGGTTCCGTGGCACCGGTAGCCGTGGTCCTCGAGGTCGGCGTTGAACACGCGGACGGCGGATGCCTCCAGGCCACGGCTGTCCGCGAACTCGAAGGCGGAGGTCGCGAGCGCGTACAGCTCGTCCGACGTGATCTCTTCGAGGTCGTCGTCAGCCAGCCGTCGCAGCAGTGCGCGAGCGAAGACTTGGAGGGCTTCGGCCCGTCCCGGCTCGGCCTCCCGGGCGATCCGAGCGAGCATCTCCTCGATCTTGGGATGGAGGTCGGAGGATGCCCTCGTGGGCGCAGATTGTTCGATCGTGTCCGACACTGGCGTTCGCGCCACCCTCCGGGCTGACCTCTCCATTGTGTCAGGTCGACCGCCTCGGCCGGCGGAGCCGTAAGTCCGGTCCCGGATGGCCGCGACTGGCCCGGGTGTCCTACGCCATTCGGCGCGAATACCCCCATTGGGCTGAGGCCATCCCGTGCCGAGGTGGGGTACGCTCGCCACGGCAGCTGGGAGGCTCAGTTGGCACGACGGATACGGATCGTCGTCGGCGAAGGTCGCACGGCGCAGCGCGGACTGCTCCGCTTCGTCCTCGAGGGCGAAGGCTTCGACGTGGTCGGCGAAGCCGATGCGCCCGCCGACCTCTCGGGCGTGATCGAGGACAAGCGGCCTGACGTCGTCGTCCTCGACGACGGGATCGGCGTGATGGCCGTGTCGATGGTCCACGAGGTCGCTCCCGACGCGAAGGTCGTGCTCGTCTGGCCCTCGGCCGTGGTCCCCATCGGCGGCGATGCCAGGGTCGAGCCCGCGAAGATCCTCAAGGACCTCGGGCCGGCAGTGGAACATGTCGCGGCAGCGGCCGTGGGGCTCACAGAGACGTTCCAGCAGCCCGAGTGGGTCGCGCGGGTCCGCAAGGACCCCGCCACGCTGCGGGCGAAGCTCATGGGCACCGCGGCGGCAGCGGCTGCGCGCCCGAGCGTGACGCGCCTGCAGCGGCGCGGCAGGCGACTCCATCCCCAGGGCACGGCGATCCCAACCGGTCGGTGGGGAACAGCGAGACGAAGTCATCCCCGTGCCACTCGTCGTCCTGCCCGGTGGAGACGAAGATGCCGGGGCGGAACCCGTCCTCGACATCGGTGGGACCGGGGGAGCACAGACGGGTCTTGCCGACGAGCCGCTCGAGGAGCGCTCGGAGTGGAACCGCCGACTGGGGATGCTCGCGCTGAGCGGCGCGGCCGCGGTCAGCGCGCTGGTGCTCGCACTCGCCCTCGGCGGAGGCAGGGTTCCGGCATCGTCTGGTCCGCGGGAGCGGCGGGGGCACGCTCCCGCCGGGAGTGACCGGCTTCATCCGACCCCGGTTGTCCTTCGACGGCCCGTTCGGTGCCGGTTCGCTCGGGGGATCGGGCTACACCCCGATCCCGGTACCTGCGCCACCCGTCGGAACCGACGGGGGAAGCGGCGGGCCGACCGTCGTGGTCGACGACGGGCTCGGCGGAGACCTGGCGAACCCCGGCACGGGTGGATCCGACGACCCGGTGACGGGCGGAGCGCCGACAGACGGCGGTACCGGAACCGACGGCGGCGGCGCAGGTGGCGGCACGGGCGGTGGCGGCACGGGCGGTGGCGGCACGGGCGGTGGCGGCACGGGCGGTGGCGGCACGGGCGGTGGCGGCACGGGTGGCGGTGCGAAGACCACCGACGGGCTGCCCGGGGCGAGCGCGGCGCACAACCCGCTTGGCGGACCTCCATCGAAGCTGGGCTTGACACCGGCGCACGGACAAGGCATCGGAGCGGCGGTCGCCAAGCAGCAGAAGCACGCGCACAAGCACTGACCCGCCCCCCAGGAGAACTCTCCGCGAAGCGCCTACCCTTGACGCATGGGCTCCGACCCCTACGCGTCGCTGGACCCCGCGACACCCGAGCCCTCGTCATCTCTTTCGTTCCCCGAGGTGAGCGCGACCCGAGCGCTGCTCCGCGGGTTCCGGAAGCGCTGCCCGCGGTGTGGGGAACGCGACACGTTCGTGAGCTGGTTCGAGCCTCGGAAGGTGTGCCCGCGCTGCGAGCTCCGGTTCGCGAAGGAGGAAGGGGGCTTCCTCGGCGCGATGTCCCTCAACTACGTGGTCGCGATCGGGCTGTGGCTCGTGGTCCTCGGCGTCGGAGTGGCGATGACGGTGCCCGACGTGCCGGTCGTGACGCTCCTCGTGTTGAGCGCCGTGGTGTTGATCGGCGTCCCGCTCTGGTTCTACCCGAGGTCGAAGATGATCTGGGCCGCGGTGGAGTTCCTCGTCCTCCGGAGCGAACCCGGGTACCGGCCGCCGACCGCGCGCGATCCTCGTCGACGCGAGCTGGAGTAGATCTACGCCGGCAGGTCCACCACGGCTCGCGCGATCCCGATGACGTCTCGATCGGCGAGCGGGAGGAGGAACCCCGCGACGGGGACCGCCACACGGACGACGGCCTCCGACGACCCTTCCGCGCATGAACACGAGAGGAGCCGTGCGCCGTTTCGGTCCGCGTACTCAGCCGCGAGCTCACCCGGCTCGGTTCCGGACGGGAAGGCAAGTTCCTGCGCCGCGGCGAGCGCGGCGAGGTCGGCCGCCGCCTCCGCGTGCGATCGCGCGATCAAGGCGCGGCCGACGTCGGCCGCACCCATCGTGACGACGAGGGACATCCCCACGGCGGCGGCCACGACCACAGAGACGCTGCCCCGTTCGCTCCCGAAACGCGAGCCCCACGTCATCCGAACTCCTGCCGGGCGGTGGTAGAAGTCGTCATGCCCACGGAGTCACCGAAGAGCCAATCGACGAACGGCACCCGCACCGAAGCCAGGTAGCGGATGGACACGGTCACCGGCTCGCCCCGAGCGCCCGCGCGGGTGACGCCGAGGTCGACAGCACCCTCATCCAACGACGGAGCGGCGGCCAGAGCCGCCGATCTGATCGCCGAAGCGTCTTCCTGGACGGCGGCAGCGCGCGCAGCAGCGCGCGCCGCCGCCTCCACGAGCAACCGGTCGCGCACGAGCAGACCGGTCTGCACGAGTGCGAGCGCCACCACCAGGACGAGCGGCAGGACGAGCGCGAACTCGACCGCCGCCGTGCCGCGTTCGGATCGCGGCTCAGGCGGCGTTCGCATCGCCGATCACACTGTCGATCACGCTGTCGAAGAAGGCCGGCAGCTTGCCCGACGAACGAGCCCACGCGATCAAGACCACGGCCACGGCGGCCGCCGCGAGGATCACGAGCGCGTACTCGGCCGTGGTTTGTCCTTCCTCCCTGCGGAGTCGAAGGGTGTCGACGGTGCGCAGGAACAGGGCGTACAGGAAGAGCATCGGTTCACCTCCTCTCAGCGGATGGACTGCACGGTGGTGAGCAGGACCGGTACCACCGTGAGGAGGAGGAAGGCGGGGAGGACAAGGAACACGAGAGGGAAGAGCATCTTCACTGGCGCAGTGCGAGCGCGTTCGGCGACCGAGGCGCGACGCGACCTCCGGACGTCGGCGGCGAGCTCGCGCGTCGCATCCGTGAGCGATGTGCCGAGCGTTTCGGTGCGCGACAGCACGGTGACCGCGCGGCGCAGATCGGGGAGTCCGAGGCGCTCGGTGACGGACGCGAGCTCCTCTCGCCAGCGAGCGCCCAGATCCACGGCATCGAGCGACGCCTTGAGCTCCAGGCCGAGTGGACCGCGCAGCACCGACACCGCTCGCTGCAGCCCGACCACGGCCGAGAGCCCTGCGGCGGACCCGGCGGCGAGCAGATCGAGCAGCTGTGGGATCTCCGCGTCCATCGCCCGACGGCGGCGGCTGTTGGCGCGGGCGGCTCCGAACCGGCGGATCCGGCCGGCGACGAGCACGGCCAGCGGGATCGTCAGCAACTTCGGGCCAGGCACCACCGCGCCGATCGCCACGGAAGCCGCCACCCACAAGAACGGCGCGCTCGCATCCGGGGTCCATCGTCGAGACACCCGTTCCCCCGGCACGGCCAGGGCGATGCCGGCCGCCCCGCACCCGGCGGCCACGGCGGCAAGGGATCCGGCGACGAACGCCTCCGTCACCGCACCTCCAGGAGATGCCGTATCCACAGGAACGCAAGCATCTCCAGCGCGAGGCCGACCCCGAGCGCCGTCCGACCGAGCGGAGTTCCGATCGCCTCGAGCATCTCCCGTCGGGACGTCAGCAGGAGGAACCCGAAGAACCCGATCGGCAGCATGCCGAGGATCACCCCCGAGAGCCTGGCCTGAGCCGTCAACGCTCGTACCTCGCGATCCGCAGCGCGCCGTTCCCGCAGCGTCTCGGCCAGCCCGTCGAGCACGGTCGGCAGATCGCCACCGCTCCGACGGTGCACATCCAGCACGCCGACGATCAACAGCGCGTCATCTGTGCTCTGCGCCTCTGCCCAATCCATGAGGGCTTCGCTGACCGGGGTACCGACGTCGATCCCGTCGACCAGGCTCGCGAGCTGGGTCCGCAGCGGCTCTTGCGCCTCATCGCGCGCGTAGGCAAGCGACTGCGGCAACGACTGTCCCGCCCTGAGTCCGGCGGACATGGCACTCACCGCGTCGGCGATCTGCTCTGCCGCCCGAGACCGCTCACGCGTTCGCCTCCGCCTGCCTAGGACCCGATTGATCAGGGCGACACCTGCGATACCCGCGATCGTCATGATCGGTCCGATCGAGACAAAAGCGAGGAGCGCCGCAGGCAGCACGAGCATCCAGGAAGACGAACGAAACGGCCGGTTCTGTCGTCGGATCCCCAGGCGCTCCGCGAGGCCGTCGGAGCGAGCGATGGTGACCGCGCGCTCCGCGAACAGCCCCGCGATCGCCAGCAGCCCGGAGGCGAGCCAGATCACCGGTCCGGTCCCTCTTCGAAGAGCCAGTCCCCGACGTCCTCGCCACGGTCGGCGAGCACGTCGGCCACCCTCGGCACTGATCCCGTCGCTTCGAACCCTCCTTCGATCGCATCGCCTCCGCGGAACCGGTACAGAGGTGAGACGATCGGCTCTCCGCGATGCGTCCCCTCGACCGCCGCGATCTCCCACACGACACGACGACCGTCGCGGAGCCGCGCGAGCTGCACCACGACGTCGATCGCCGAAGCTACCTGATTTCGGATGTGTGCGGCCGGAAGGTCGACGTCCGACATCATCGCCATGGTCTCGAGGCGCCAGAGCAAGTGTCGGCATGAGTTCGCGTGGGCGGTGGACAGCGACCCGTCGTGCCCGGTGTTCATCGCCTGAAGCATGTCGAGGGCTTCGCCGCCGCGAACCTCCCCTACGATGATCCGGTCCGGACGCATCCGAAGCGCGTTCCGCACGAGATCCCGGACGGTCACCTGGCCCCGGCCTTCGACGTTGGGCGGGCGTGCTTCCAGCGACACCACATGCGACCGGTGTAAGCGGAGCTCGGCCGCGTCCTCGATCGTGATCAGCCGTTCTTCATCGGGGATGAAGGACGAGAGGATGCCGAGCAGCGTCGTCTTCCCGCTCCCTGCACCACCACTCACGATCAGATTCGCGCGTCCACGCACACAGGACGAGAGGAATCGCATCGCTCGCGGGCCGATGCACCCAAGGCGAACGATGTCTTCGCCGGAAAGGGGGACGGGGGCGAACGTTCGGATCGTCAGCACGGGGCCGCGGAGCGAAAGGGGCGGAACGATCGCGTGAACCCTGCTGCCCCCCGGAAGTCGCGCGTCCACCCAAGGTGACGCCTGGTCGACCCGAAGGCCCAGGGGACCCACGATGCGCTCGATCAGATGAAGGACCGACTCCTCCCCCTCAAACAGCCGGTCCTCCACCCTTTCGATCCGCCCCTCCCGCTCCACGTACACGTCGTCAGGTCCATTGACCATCACCTCGGTCACGTCGGGGTCCTTCAACAGGAACTCGATCGGACCGAACCCGACGACCTCGTCGGAAACCTCGTTGACCACGCGCGCCAGGTCCCGCTGCGGGAGCAACGCTCCACTTTCCCGCATGAGGGTCAGCGCTTCCTCGCGCACACGCACTCGTCGCTCCGTTCGCGGCGCGGCGGAGAGCCCGCGAGCATCCACCCGCTCCCGGAGCTGCGCACGCAGCTGACGGCGCACATCGGCGAGAGGATCGACGCTCATCGCGCGGCGAACACGAGTCTCATCCGCGAACCGTGGTCCATCCGTTTCCTCCGAACACTCGTGGGGAAGCACGCACCACAACACGAGGGGGTGAGGGGATGTCGACCGACGGAGGGAGACTTCGTCGTATCGAACGATGGACACCCTAGCGCGGGCGTCCGACACGGAGCCATCCCCAAGCCGGGGGGTTCCGTGATCTTGTCGGGGGATTCGCCGTGGGGCCGAAGATCCACCTGTCGGGCGGGGGCAACGGATCCAGGTGTCAACCCGACGGAACGTTCAAGACATCTGATCGTGGTTCACGGTGCCAGCATCACGGGGATTTCCACGATGTGGATCGGTGAGCCGTCCATCGCGCTGACCTCGTAGACACGGATCGTGCCGTGTTGGGTGGCGGCGACGTCGTAGGCGAGATCGGTCGAGAACGTCCCGCGGCATCCGGTGCCGCAGGTCGCCATCGTGAACGTCGAGGCGATCACCTTCCCCTGCTGATCCAGGATCGCGATCGACACGACGGCCTCGAACACGTCGGCCGTGCCGCTGATGCGCACGGGGCTCAACAACAGCTCGCCGATCTCGGGACTCTCGACGAGGATCGCCGGGAGCTGATCGGCGAAGTTCGCGCGCCGCTGCGCGCCGTCGATCTCGTAACCGCCGAAGTTCGTGAGGGGCCTGCCGTCGACTTCGAAGACCACGCCCTGGATCCGATCGAACTGCGTGAGCGTGTACACGACCTGCGCGAGGCTTCCCACCGCGATCGCCGGGGTCTCCTGGTCCACGAACGTCGCGTCGAGGTCCACGGTCGCGACGCCGTCATCGATCGTGAGGCCGTGCAGGTTCGTGCCCGGGTTGATCGTGGTCCCGAGATCGGCCGCGCGCTCCTCCTGTGTGGGGCCGTCGAGCAGCGCCTCCAGCGCTCGGGTCCCCACGGCGGGCGTGAACGGTTCGGTCCGATGGGTCAGGAAGAGCGAGCCGTCGTAGGTGAACCACAGCTCGTACGTCATCAATCGTGCGGGGATCGGCGAGGGCGACACCGTCGGGGAAGGCGTGGGCGACGGCGAGGTCGACGGGGTCGGTGGCTCGGCGCTCGGGGCGGGACCGAGCGGCTGGGCGCCGGTCTCGGCACACGCCGCCGTGAGCGCGGCCAGCGTGGCGGCGAGGGCGATCAGGCGCTTCATGGGTTCCTCCTCCGGTTCGGGACGGATCCCATGCTCACGTTCGCCCGCAACACCGGAACCCCGCGCGCGTCACGGTTGGGCAACAGATCGATCGTCCGGCAGGCGGAGCGTGAACCGCGAACCGGCGCCGGGTTCGCTCCGAGCCTCGAGATCGCCACCCAGCAGCAGCGCGTTCTCGCGCGCGATCGCGAGGCCCAGACCGCTGCCGGGTCCCGAGCGCGCCCCGTCCACTCGGTAGAACCGATCGAAGACGTGGGCGAGATGTTCGGGTGAGATCCCCGGACCGGCGTCGGCGACGTCGACGAACGCACCCTCCTCGTCTCGCCCGACCCGGACGACGACACCGTCTCCGCCGTGCTCCAGCGCGTTCCCGATGAGGTTCGCCACGATCCGGTCGACACGTGTTCGGTCCGTCGTCACTGGAACCTGCTGGGACCTGAGCTCGAGCCGTCCGTTCCACCCCCTGCTGCGGATCGTGCCGTCGACCAGCGTCCCCAGGTCGAACGGTTCGACACGGACCTCCTCGCGGCCCGCCTCCAATGAGGCGAGGTTGGTCAGGTCCTCGACCAGCCGGCGAAGGCGGGCCACGTCGCCGACGAGGAGCTCCGCGGCTCGGCGCGCATCGGGCGGCATCCTGTCGAGATGCTGTTGCAGGACCGACGCCTCGGAGACGAGCGCGGCGACCGGCGTCCTGAGCTCGTGCGAGACATCGGTGGTGAAGCGCCTGCCCCACGCCTCCGCCGCGGCGAGGGTCTCGATGCGACCGGCGGCGACTCGTGCGAACGCGAACGCGACCACCACGATCGCCGCCCAGCCGATGACGAGCGCGATGGCGAGCTGCCGGAGGTCATCGGAGATCCTCCCCTCCGGGAACAAGAAGTAGAGCTCCGCCTCGCGGTCCGGGGTGGGCCCGCCGACGAGGAGCGTCTGAGTGTCCGCCACGACGACGCGGTCGTACCCGAGCTGTCCTCGGCCCGCGAGGTCACGGAGCTCGGGCGGGATGGTGACCCGGATCGCCGGGTCGGAGGAGACCGTCCGGCCGTCCTTGATCAAGATCGCATCGATCCCTCGCTCTTCTCCGAAGGTCTCCACGACCTGCTGGAGATCCGTGGATCCCTCGAGGAGCGGGCCGGCGAGCCGCAGGTCGAACACGGCCTCGGTTCTCGCGCGCTCGAGAGAATCACGCAGGCGAGCGTTCCTGACCAGGACGAAGATCGCGGCCGCGAGCACGGCAGCCACCACGGCCGCCACCAGCACCACGCCGACCACGAGGCGGCCGGTCGCACCGGGACTCCGGACCACGCGACGTCAGCTCCGCTCGAGCCGGTAGCCGACGCCGCGCACCGTCGAGATCGTCTTCGGGCTCGTCGGGTCGTCCTCGATCTTGGCTCGCAGCCGCTGGACGGCCACGTCCACGAGCCTCGAATCGCCGAGGTACTCGTAGTCCCAGACACGGGCGAGGAGCACCTCGCGGGTGAGCACCTGACCGGGTCGTCGGACGAGCTCGACCAACAGACGGAACTCCGTCGCGGTGAGCGCGAGATCTCGCCCGTCCTTCCGTGCCACGAATCCGGCGACGTCGACCTCGAGGTCACCGGCGCGCAGGACGGGCTCCGCCGGCTCGGCCGCCGCGCGGCGTAACACAGCCCGGCAGCGCGCCACGAGCACCGGCATGTCGAACGGCTTCGTCACGTAGTCGTCGGCGCCGAGCTCCAGGCCGACGATCACGTCGGTGGCATCTGCCCTGGCGGTCAGCATCACGATCGGGATCCGGCTGTCCTTGCGCACCTCGCGCGTGATCTCGAACCCGTCGAGCGAAGGCAGCATCACGTCGAGGACCGCGAGGTCGAACGGGTCACGCCGGAGGCGGTCGAGGCCCTCGCGCCCGTCGGTACACGACGTCACACGGAACCCGGCGTTCGTGAGCCCGAGCACCGTCATCTCGCGGATCGAGGGGTCGTCTTCGACCAACAACACCTGTTCGTCCACGGGCGAAGCGTAGCCCGCTCAAGACGCCATCTCTTCCGACTTGAGTGTCGGTCAAGGCGGCCGCGAGCCGGTCGAAGCGGCGAGCCATTCGTCCTTTCCCCGGCAGCAGACGGCCATGTTCCTGCGCCGAGCGCACCGCCCGGTCGAGCGGCAGCACACCGAGCGCCGGCTCGTCGAAGACCCTTCGAACGTCGCCGGGCGTGATCTCGCTCCGGGCCGCGCGATTCACGACGAACGCGAGTCTCCCCTCGAGGTGGAGGGGCGAGAACGCCTCGATCGCGCGTGACGAGGCGCGGAAGGACACCACGTCGAGGGTGAGGACCTCGAGCAGTCGATCGGCGAGCTCCGCAGCGGCGATCGTCATGGGATCGAGCGCTCGAGGCACGTGAACCACGACCGTGTCGGCGATCCCTGCGGCCGCGTCGGTGACCAGGCGCAGCTCGTCCGGCCCCAGACGCGCGGCCTCCTCGGGCGACGGTGGGAGGAGCACGTCCACGCCGCTCGCGTGCCGCCACAGCGCTCCCCTGAGCTGCTCCGGACCGAGTTCGTCACCGAGCGACGCCGCGTCGGCGAACGTGTGGACCGGGTCGGCGTCGTCGCCCGCCGGCACGCCCAGCGCCTGCGCGACGTCGCCGAAGACGGGATCGGCGTCGATGAGCACGGCAGAGCCGCGGCGTGCGAACGCCGCAGCGAGGTGGGTCGCGACGAACGTGACCCCCACGCCGCCTCGGCCGCCGTGGATCGCGACGACCTTGCCCCGGCTCCCCGTCTCACGCGCCCGACGGATGGCGGCCGCGGCGGCCCCCAGCAGGTCCTCCCGCTCCTTCGGCCACAGGAAGTAGCCCGAGGCGCCCGACGCGATCGCCGCTCGGAGAGATGTCACCGACTCCCGCGTGTCGAGTGCCAGCACCACACCCACGCCAGTCCGTCCGCCGAGCATCGTCGGCTCGGCGACGATCGCATCCGGCTCGAGCTGCCTGATCGCCTCGGCCAGCTGCCGATCGTCGCCCGCGGTCGCCACGACCCGAGCCCGTCCACTTCGGTCGAGGAAGTGCATGACTTCCTCGGCCACCTCCGGCGCCTCGAGCGCCAGGACGACCCTCGCCACCTGATCCACGGCATCCTCCATGCGTCGCGGGAGAGGCGGGAGGGAGGTCGTCGAACCGTAGCCGCCGTGGCCGACATCGGAGGTTCCGCTATACCTGCCGGATGAGCGATGTCGCGAACGATCCCTCGCTCCGGCTCCCCTTCCGACGGCCGTTCGCGGCAGACACGCTCCTGGCGTTCCTCGGCGCTCGCGCCTTGCCGGGCGTCGAGGAGGTCCGAAACGGCACCTATCGCCGAAGCGAGCGCGCGGCAGACGGGAGTCCGGTGACGATCGCGCTGTCACCGGAACCCTGTGGAGGATCACGTCACACTCGAGATCTCGAAGGGTGGTCCGTCCGCCGCGACAGAGCTCGAGCACCGAGCACGCCGAGCGTTCGACCTCGACGCCGATCCCGTTGCCATCGATACGAGGCTGGCCGAGGATCCAGCGCTGGCTCCGCTCGTCGCGCTCCGGCCGGGTATCCGGATCCCGGGAACCTTCGACGGCTTCGAGCTCGTCGTTCGAGCGATCTTCGGACAGCAGGTGTCCGTGGCGGGCGCGAGGACGTCGCTCGGCAGGCTCGTCGAGAGCACTGGAACGAGGCTGGAGCCGGCGAACGGAGGCATCACCCACCTGTTCCCGACCGCCGAACAGGTGGCCGAGCTCCCTCCCGACTCGTTCGGGATGCCTCGCGAACGGGCGATGACGATCCGAACGGTCGCCGAGCTCGTCGCGAAGGAGGAGCTCGACCTCTCCGTGGGTGCGTCGGCAGAAGAAGCGCTTCGCGTCCTCGGCCAGGTCCGCGGGATCGGTCCCTGGACCCTCGCCTACGTCGCGATGCGCGCCCTCCGCGACCCGGACGCGTTCATGGCCGGAGACCTGGGTGTGCGAAAGGGGTTCGAAGCCCTGGGGCTGCCGGCCGCACCGAAGGAGCTCCTGGCATCGAGCCGAACGCTGGCGCCCGTGGCGTGCGTACGCAGTGATGCATCTCTGGCACGCGCACCCGTGACGGACGCTACGATTCCGCTTCGTGGACCGCGCCGCCATCGAGGAGCTCTTCACCTTCGCCGACTACAGCTGGCGCGAGTACGAGCGTGTGATCCGGCCTCACGGCGACGACACACTGATGGTGGCGGCGCCCGGCTCGGGCTGGCCGGCGCTGCGGGACGCCCTCACGCACATCAACTGGGCGTACGTCCGCTGGCTCGCGAACCCGGCCGGCACGACTGATGAGCCGGTGGAACGTGTGGAGTCATGGGACGAACTCGACGCCTCTCGGCAGCGAGTGATCGGTCACGCCCGCGAGTACTTCGATTCGCTCGGGGACGATGAGCTCGCGATGCCTCGCGAGATGGACGTCGACGGCGAGCCGAAGCGGTACAGCCCCGCGGACATCTTCGTGCACACCTTCCTGCACGAGCGCCAGCACCATGGAGACCTGAACACGCTTCTCTACCAACTGCAGATCGACATCCCGATCGTGGAGTTCCGATTCTCCCTTCCCGAAAGACGGGCATAGACGACAGGAGGAACGAGCGGATCGATGGACCAACCAACAGCGGAACAAGCGCTACGCGAGCTCGAGCCTCTCGTCGGCGAGTGGACCATGGAGGCGAAGTGGCCCAGTGGAGAGCAGTGGCAGGGCGGCGGAAGGGTCACTTTCGAGTGGCACGGCTCAGGGGCGCATCTGATCGAGCGCGGGACGGTCGAGCTTCCCGAGGCGCCCGACAACATCTCCATCATCGGATGTGACGCGGCCAACGGGACGTACTTCCAGCTGTACTCCGATGATCGCGGCGTCTGCCGCGTCTATGAGATGAGCATCGGCAACGGCGAATGGAAGCTCTGGCGGGAGGGCGAGCCGTTCGCCCAGCGCTACACGGGCACTTTCAGCGACGACGGGAACACGATCACCGGGCGCTGGGAGATCGCCGAAGACGGCACCAACTACACGACCGACTTCGATCTCATCTACCGCAGGGTCGGCACCGAACGCGAACAAGCCTGAGAGGTCTCTGATTTCGAGCAGAGCTGGCTACCATGCTCAGTTGCCGCGCAATGGGCCATCCGGATCGACTGAGGCGATCGGGTCGGCGTGTCGGTGCACCAACAACCACGAGGCGTTCTCCCGTCGGAAGACGCTGGTGACACGGAGAACGAACGGTGTGATCTCGTCGCGCTCTCCCACTTTCGTCTCCCATCGCTCGATCTCCAGCAAGGAGGCGAGGTCGGTTCCGACGATCAGCGCCAGGTTCTGGATGCCGATAGGTCGGCCGTCTCTGAACCTGGAGGCGGCGTAATCGAGACGATCGGCGACGTCTGCCAGCCCGCGAACCGGAGGGCCGAAGGGGTTCGCCAGCGTCACGTCATCCTGGTGACTGTAGAGAGCTTTCACCGGCTCGGGGTCGCCTCGGGCGAACGAGTGGAGCGCCGAGTGGTATCGCTCGATAACTTGATCGAGCTCCATCGGTTCATCCTACGTCGGCCTTACGGGCCGGACTGGGGCGGGAACAGCCCACTTCGGTGCGCGAGGTTTCGGGAATGTATCTCGAGTCCTCGAGCGACTGTCCTTGCTCGCGGCGGTCACCTGGTGGTGGCGTCGTCCGACAGGTCTCGATCCTGCATCTCCCAGGTGTGGTCGAGCACATGGTAAGCCGTGTGTCGAAGCAGGTACGGGATCGTCCACTTGCCGAGCGGCTTGCCCTCCTTGTACCACGCACGCATCACCTCAACGAAGCGGTCGCGGTGCTGGGCGAGTCCGCTCGGCCTCAGCAGGTCCACCAGCTCGGACTTGGCATCCACGCGCCTCGAGAAGTCCTCACCCTCGTTCGCCAGGACGTGGTGAATGATCTGGTCACGGGAGCGGCCGCCGCCCCGGACACCCGGCCGGAGCTCTGCCGATACGCGGGCGGCCGTCTCGTCGAACTCGGCCCACGCCGCACGGAGCAGCCGCACCTGGCGGTCGAACGTCGGCGCGTCGAACGGCTGGCGGTCCAGCGGCGAAGGCGCGAACGAGACGCCCCAGAAATCGGTCGAGCCGACCCCCGGGTACCGACCGATGATGTCAAGCTTGGTCTGGGTCGTGAGCTGCGAGCCCAGCCGGACGCGCTTCGCGACTGGAAGGTAGCGCGGGACGTAGTCGGCGAGCTTCGCGACCGCCAAGTCCTCCGTCTTGCCGCCCCGTTCGAGTCCCGGCCAGTCCGCCGCAACGGCGACCCAGCGCTTGCCCCGCGTTGGCTGTTCGACGAGTACGCGGAACTTGGACTTCACGGCTCATCGTATCAACGTCGATGACGCCGCTCATCGACCCGGCGAGGTTCGCGCCGAAGGGACGACTCCCGGAAGCCAGCGTAAGCCCTCATCGGCTGTCCGAGTGTTCGCGAATGTCCCTGGAGCTACTCGGGGAGATGGTCGATCAGATTGTCGATCCGGCCGACCGTCTCGAAGCCCATGCGACGGAGCGGTGAGGATGACATGTCGCCACCCCCGGTCACGAGCGCCGGGGTCGCGCGCCGCACTGCCTCAGCCCATGCGGCGCCGATCAAGGTCCCCATCGCCCCACGCCGACGATGTGACGGGATCGTCGCGCCACCTCCGAGGTAGACCCCCTGGGGAGCGAACCATGCACGACCTGTTGCCACAGGTTGCCCACCGTCTAGTGCGAGGAGCCTGGCAGTGTGACCGCCCGCCGCCTCGGCCTCGAAGGTCGCACTCGCACGCCGCAGTTCATCGTCTGCGTCCTCGCGCGCGAACCGGAACCCCTCGTTCGCCACCTCGATCGAAGCGAGGTGGTCCTCGTAGGTGGAGACGAGGCGAACCTCGAACGTGGACGGGCCGATGTCGGGCTCGTGTGTGAGCACCATGATCGACGACCCAGTTGTCGATTCCCGTTCGAGGCCGAGCGCCGCGAGTTCGGACACGACGTCGTCCGGCGTCGCGGACGGTCCGATCGACCACGCAGCAGCCCTTCGTCCCCGCGACCGCAGGAGGGAGCGGATCTCCTCCAATCGGGATGCGACTCGGCCCACCTCGAATCGCACGCGCGAAACGGTCGTTGACCAGAAGTGCTCTCCTGGCCCAAACATGATCACCGCGGCGTCAACCATGACGCGCTCCTCGTCCGGCCCGATGCGCACGAAGGCACCGGGGTCTTCTGCGAACGTCCGCAGCCCTGCGTCCACTCGCCGAGCGTAATGGGCTTCGCGTCCCCGAGGGTGCTATCCCCGGACCGCGCGGCGTATGGCTGTTGTCACGGCGTCTTCGACCAAGGCCGCGACGTCGACGTAGGTCGCGTTCACTTGCTTGGTGGCGAGGGTGAACACCGCGTCGCCGTCGTAAAGCGTGTGCGCCGGCCGAACCGCCCCGTCCACGGCGTCGTTCGCAGCCTCAGCCAGCCGGCGCGCGTCCGGCTTCGACAGGATCGCGTTCGTCGCGACCACGCCGATCGTCGTATTGCCTGCGCGCATCCATTCGATGAGATCCTCGCGTCGTTCACCGGGCTCCAGTCGAGGACCCGCCAGCACCGATCCGTCCTCGTCCACGATCTCCCCCACCGCATTGACGACGAACAGGGCGCCGACGACGAGGTCGCCGTTCTCGGATGGCCGACGACCCGAGCCCACCCGGGACCGCGCGTGTCGGCCCCCAGAGCTTCGCCACGGTCGCTCCCGTCCCCGCGCCGACCCTTCCCTCGCGCACCTCCGTGGATGCGGCTTCGCACGCCGCGTATCCCTCGTCGGCGCCGGGCCGCCGCGTCGGATCTCCCACGCCGAGGTCGAAGATCACGGCCGCCGCGACGGACGGCACCCGGACGGGTCCGATCTCCGAGCCGATCCCGCGCTCCTCCAGGAACCGCTCGACGCCACCGGCGCTGGCCAAACCGAACGCACTTCCGCCGGTCAGCACGATCGCGTGCGCTTCCTCGAGCAAGGTGCCCGGTTGGAGCATGTCGGTCCCGCGGGTGCCCGGTGCGCCCCCGCGGACCTCGCAGGAGGCAACCGTCCCATCCGGCGGCAGCACGACGGTGCATCCCGTGAGTGCCGCCTCGTCCGACCAGTGGCCGACCCGGATCCCCTCCACGTCCGTGATGGACGGCACGCGTCAGGAACCTTCCAGGCGGAGCCTCGAGTTCAAACTGACGGCCGGCATCGAGGAGCACACTTTACGGACACGCTTGCCGTTCGGTGCACGCGATAACGTCCGTGATGATCGATCGAGGAGGCCAACGTGAGTGTTCCTGCACGGATCAGCATCGTGACCCTGGGAGTCGACGACCTGGCGAGGTCGAGGACGTTCTACGAAGCGCTCGGATGGGAGCTGGCCGGCGCCGAGGGCGACGAGATCTGCTGGTTCCGGACGTCGGATTCCTACCTCGGATTGTTCGGTCGGGAGGACCTCGCGAAGGACGCGGGCCTGCGATCGGAGCCGACCGCTGACTTCGGAGGCATCACCCTGGCGATCTGCCTCGAGAGCGAGGCTGCCGTCGACACGGCGTTCGCCGAGGCGGTCGCCGCGGGCGCCCGGATCTTGAAGCCCGCGGTGCGCGCGGATTGGGGTGGCTACTCAGGCTACGTCGCCGATCCCGATGGCCACCCCTGGGAGATCGCGCACAACCCGAACTTCCCGATCGGCGAGGACGGGCGCATCACGATCTCTTGAGCTCTCTCAGGCGACGGGCGCCCACGTCGCGTTGTCGTGAGCGAAGAGCACCAGGACTGGATCGAATTCCTGGAGCCGTTCGATCCACTCCGGCACGATGACCGTCTCGTCGGAACCGCTCCGCCGGAGCTCGCTCGCGTACTCGGCGCGTCCGTAGTCGGTCGCCCCACTCACCGCCTGGCCCGCGAGCACGACCCGGCCGGCGTCCGTCTCCACGACCACGGATTGATGCCCCGGTGTGTGGCCTGGGGTCGGCACGATCCGGATCCCATCGGCGACGTCGGCCTCCCCTCCGTGGAGCTCGTAGCGAGCGTCGGCGAAGTCGTAGAGACCGACGATCGGGTAGTCCTCCTCCCGATGGGCGGCATCGAACTCGACCTGCTGCGCGAAGATCGGCGTGTCCGGGAAGCGAGGGTTCCCTCCGCAGTGGTCGATGTGCAGGTGGCAGTTCACGACGACCCGGATATCGCCGGTGGTCACACCGGCCGTGGCGAGCGCCTCGTCGAGGGGACGTCGAACGGGATGGTAGAGGTCCTCCACCTCCTGGTGACCCTCGGCGATGCCGGTGTCGAGGAGCACGAGCCCGTCGGGGTGATCGATCAGGTAGCCGCAGACCACGACCTTCTCGCCAGCACGGGGATCCCCGTCGTCGGGCATCGTGAAGTGACCGAACAGGACGCGCCGGATGCCATCGAGGGGGATCACAGGACCGAACTCTAGGGCAGAGGTCCAGATACCTGAGCGGAGGCTCAAGTTCCCGAGCCCGGATGGTCGATACTGAGCCCATGCAGAAAGGGGAGCGCCTTCGTTTCGTGGCCATCGTCGGCGTGGTCATCGCCGTGCTCTCCGCGGGATTCGCGCTCGCCGGTGACGCTTTCGATGACCCGGCGGACGAACCGACCACCACCATCTGCGAACCGACCGATGACGTCGTGGACGATGGAGACGTGGTCGAGGACGGCGACGTGGTCGAGGACGGAGACGTGGTCGAGGACGGCGACGTGGTCGAGGACGGAGACGTGGTCGAGGACGGCGACACGGTCGAGGACGGCGACGTGGTCGAGGACGGCGACACGGTCGAGGACTCCGACGATCCCGAAGGCACCGAGGGCGAAGAGTCCGAGGAAGGCGACGAGGTCCAGGACTGCGACGAGGAAGCGACGGACGATGAGGAGTCGGACGGAGCCGAAGAGGCAGACGACACCGAATCAGGCGACGAGGTCGTCCTCGAGCGCGCCGAAGCCTGCGAAGCGGCTGCCACGCCGGATGACGAAGGAGGGCGACGAGGTCGAGGAGACCGAGGAGTCCGACGACACCGAGTCGGAGAAGCTGACCGGTCTCGAGAACGCGATCGCGCACGTGCTCGCCAACTGCATCAAGAACGAGAGCGCTCCCGGCCTGATCAACGCGCTCGAGCACCTCGTCGCGAACATGGAGCGCAAGGAAGCGCACGACGAGTGGAAGGCCGAGCAGAAGGCCGAGCGTGACGCGGCGAAAGCAGAGCGCGATGCGGCCCGTGAAGCCGCGAAGGCCGAGCGCGAGGCCGCCAGGGAAGCCGCGAAGGCAGCCCGCGAACTCAGCCACTCCAGCTAACAGACCCGCATCCCCCCGGCACCTCTCAGCGAGAGCTCGACGTGACGCCGGCCGTCATCAGGTCCGCGACGGATGACGAGGACTTCCCGAACTCCCACCATCCCGTGACCCACGGCTTCACGAACGACATGCTCCGACCGTAGACGAGCGGGATGCAGGCGATCCGATCGGCAACCGCCATCCGATCGGCCTCGTGGAACAGCTCGAGCCGCGATCGGTCGCTCCGCTCCTGTCGCGCCCGCTCGATCAGCCGGTCGAACTCCGGGTCGGAGAACCCGCCGTAGTTCGTCTTGCTGTCGCTCTGGAAAAGCAGTCGGAGGAAGTACTCGGGATCTGCGTAGCCGGGCAGCCACCCCGTGATCACGATCGGGGCCATCTCGGTGGGATCGCCGATAGAGAGCGCCTGCTCGAGGGTCCAGGGGCGGACAGGCACGTCGAGATCGAGCACGTCCTTCCAGGTCCCCGACACCACCAGCAGGAAGTCGTCGAGCCACGTCTCGATGCCGGCGATCTCGAGGCCTTCGAGCTCGTGCCGTGAGAGCCCGGAGAGCCGAAGATGCTCGCGCGCGGCATCCGGATCGAACCGAGGCACGATGTCCGGCGTGTGCCCCTGCAGAGCCGGGGGCACGATGCCGCCGTTCGCGACGACCAGATTCGAGGGCACGTGCTCGGCGAGCGTCTCCCGATCGATCGCGCTCGCGAGCGCCCGCCGGACCTCGACGTTCGCCATCCTCGGGTCGGCGTGACGGAACGCGAGGAACCCCGACCAGCTCGCGGCGCCGAGGTGCGCATCGTCCGAGACGCCCGGGACGAGGTCGGCCGTCTTCGGCGTGTAGCTCACGGTGACCGCGTCGAGCTCGTCGAGCGCGTAGGCCGCGATCGCGTCCGGGATCTCCCTGCGGATGTACTCCACGGTCGCGACGTTGCCCGGCCTCGCGGTGTCCGCGTCTTCGCGCCGGCGGAGCACCAGACGGTCGGGGTGCCGCTCCGCGATCTCGAAGGCACCGCTCACCACCTGCTTCCCGGTCTCGGTCCATGCGTCACCGTCGCGCTCGATCGCGTGCCGCGGCTGCGGGCCGCCGTCTGGACGGTTCATCACGCTCATGAAGTACGGCGCCGGCGCGGCGAGCCGGAACTCGACGGTCCGATCGTCGAGCGCGCGGACACCGATCAGGTCCGGGTCCGTGGTCGTCCCCAGGTAGTGGTCCTGTCCGTGCTCGAGCACGAAGTAGATCGCGACCGACGATCCCGGGCGCGTCGGGGTTCAAGACCCGCTTGATCCCGAACTCCACATCGTGCGCCGTGAGCGGCTCGCCGTCAGACCACGTCAGGCTCTCGCGCAGGTGGAAAAGGTAGCGAAGCCCGTCGTCGGAGATCTCCCACCGCTCGGCGAGCGACGGCACGATCGTCCGCTCCGGCCACGCCTCGACGAGACGGTCGAACAGCTGCATGCAGAGTTGGATGTTCGGCCATGCGATCGCGGAGCGCGGGTCGGGGTCGTTCGGGAGGAAGCTGGTCCCCACGCGGAGGGTGGAGGAGGGCGATTCGGTCGGTCCATGCGGCCGCCGCCAGACATCGAACGCTCGTTGGTACATCTCGTTCGCCTCCGCGAAGCGCAGCGACATGTGGAACGCGAGCGCGAGCTTGAAGAGGACGAGCGCGATCGCATCCTGCTCGCCGCGCTCCCCCAGGATCGGGAGCAGCTCGCGGTAGCTCGCGATCGCCTCGTCGAGGGCGTACTCCTGGCGTGCGCGATCGCCGGCCATCGTCAGGTACGCCACCGCCTTGTCCTCGTCGGCCGCGGCGAGCCAGTGATGCGCGAGCAAGCTCGCCACCTCCTCCTCGCGGCCCGCGTAGCGGTCCTCGAGCCAGGTCGCGGCCTTCGCGTGAACGGCACGGCGCTCGTCGACGACGAGCGTCCGGTATGCGGCCTCCTGGATCAGCGCGTGCTTGAAGCGGAACTCCGGCTCCGGCCACCTTCGAGCCTCTCGAAGAAGGTCGAGCCGCATCAGTGTGGACAGCGACTCACGGACATCCTCACCGCCGCTCACCGCCTCGAGGAGCGGCAGCCCGAACTCCCGTCCGAGGACGGAAGCAGCGATGAGCACCGTGTGCGGCTGCGGATCGAGGCGGTCGATCCGCGCGAGGATCACCTTCTCGACGGTCGGCGGGATCTCGACCTCGACGTCGTGATCGAAGCGCCAACCGCCCTCGTCCCGGACGAGGGAGCCCGAATCGGCGAGCGAACGGATGAGCTCCTCGAGGAAGAACGGGTTGCCATCGGCGTGTTCGAGGATCCGTTCCTCCATGTCTCCGGGCAGCGTGCCTTCGCCGACGAGCGAGCGGAGCAGGTCGAGACCCGCGTCGCCCGACAGTGCCTCCAGCGCCAACTCGGTCGTCCGGTGGGGGAGCTCCCTGGACGCGTCCTCCTTGAGACGCCAGGCGGGGTGGTCGCGCTCCTGTCGGAGCGTGAGCACCAGCAGGAGCGCGGACGTCTCCGTGTCGGGGAGCAGCCGTTCGAGGAGCTGCAACGAGGTGGCGTCCGCCCAGTGCAGATCCTCCAGCGCGACCGCGACGGGTCCGTCCTCCGCGAGCCGCTGCAACCAGTGCCGCACGACTTCGAACGTCCGGTACTGGAGCGCCTCCGGCGAGAGCTCGCCCAGGCGAGCCTGCGCATCCGGCTCGAGGGCGAGCCCGAGCACCGCGGCGAGGTACGGGGTGAGCTCGGGGGCGCGATCGCCGAAGAGCCGCTCGACGTTGCGACGGAGCGCGACGCGCACGCGCATCTCGGGCTCATCCGCGAGGACACCCAGCCACGAACGGATCAGGTCGCGGAACGGCCAGTAGGTCATCGACTCGCCGTAGGAGACGCACTTCCCCTCGAGCCAACGCGGGCGGCCGCGCGGCGCCTCGCCCTCGTCGAACACGTCCCGGAACTCCGAGAGGAGTCTGGTCTTCCCGATCCCGGGCTCGCCGGTCATGAACGACGATCGCGCCGGTGCCGTCCGAGGGCGGCGCGGGCCAGCTCGCGCACCTGCGCGAGCTCGCGCTCGCGCCCGACGACCGGCGCCTGGACGCCCTCGATGCCTCGAGTCGTCACCGGGGTGCGACAGCGGAGCGATCACCGGTCTCGCGGCGACCGGGCTGCTCTTCCCCTTCAGCTCCAAGGTCGAGGCGGGACCCCATTCGAAGAGCGGCTCCACCCGAGCAGCGGTGCCTTCTCCGACGAGTACCGTCCCCGGCTCGGCGGCGGACTGGAGCCTCGCGGCGAGGTTGACGGCGTCACCCGTCGCCCCGTACTCGACGCGGGAGCCGGCGCCGATCGCTCCCACCACGACCGGGCCGGACTCCACTCCGACCCGGACGCCGAACCCGTCGATCCCCCAGCTCCCACGGACCTCGTCGGCGAACTCGCCGATCTCCTCCACGATCCGCAATCCAGCGAGGAGGGCGCGCTCCGGGTCGTCCTCGTGGGCGACGGGCGCCCCGAAGAGCGCGAGCACCCCGTCGCCGGCCAGGTCCTTGATCGGTCCCGCCGAACGCCTCGACCGCTCCCACGATCCGGCCGACGGCGTCGCCGACCACGAGTTTCAGCTCCTCCGGGTCGAGGCGTTCCCCGAGAGCAGTGGACCCGACGAGGTCGGCGAACAGGGCGGTCACGAACCGCCGCTCCTCACGCATCGCCGCTCCCGCGTCGCTCACAGAGGCATCGTCCCAACCGGCCAGAGACGGCGCAACCGGCCGACGCGACACCTCGATCGTCCCGGTTCACGACCTGGACTCCGCTTCCGGGTAGCGGAGCCTCATCGCCCTACCGATGACACGAGATCGGACACCTCTCAGTCGGCGGTACCCTCGCGACATGCGACCCCTTCGGTACTCCATCAACGTCACCTTGGACGGGTGCTGCGATCATCGAGCGGGCCTCGTGGACGAAGACTTGCATCGTCACGCGGTCGAGAACCTCGCCCAGGCCGATGCCCTTCTCTTCGGCCGGGTGACGTACGAGATGATGGAATCAGCGTGGCGGTCGCCGGCGTCCACGGGAGCGAGACCTGATTTGGATGGAACCCTTCGCCCAGACGATCAACGCGGCGAAGAAGTACGTCGTGTCGAGCACCCTGGACAGGTCGATTGGAACGCGGAACTCGTGCGCGGGGATCTGGGCGACGGCCGTTCAGCAACTCAAGCAGGAGTCGGGCGAATGGACTGTTCGTGGGAGGTGTCAAGCTCCCGCTGGCGTTGACGGAGCTGGGATTGATCGATGAGTACGAGTTCGTGGTGCATCCCAGGCTCGCGGGCCACGGGCCGACGTTGTTCGCGGGGCTATCGAAGCATGTCGACTTGACGCTCGTGAGCCGGCTGGAGTTCGGCTCGGGGGCAGTGGCGATGCGGTACGAGCCGAGAAGGTAGCCATCGGGCTTGGAAGTGGCTCGTTATCCTTCGGCGCGATGACCGAGCGGATGCTGGACGACACCATCACCGCGACGTCGTTCGCTCCGGACGCGGCCGATGGATCGCTGCCGAGCCGGGCGCAGGTCGTGGTCGTCGGTGGCGGGATCGCCGGATCATCGATCGCGTTCCACCTGGCCGGCCTCGGGATCACCGAAGTGCTGCTCCTCGAGCGAGCGCGGATCGCGTCGGGCACTTCGTGGCACGCGGCGGGGCTGGTCGCGCGCGTTCGGGGCTCGCATCCGATGACCGAACTCGCGAACTACGGCGTGGACCTCTACCGGGGGCTCGCGGAGGAGACCGGCGTCGACGTGCACTTCCGGCCGACGGGCTCGCTCACGCTCGCCGAGAACGACGGGCAGGATGACGGAGCTCCGGTACGCGGCCGCGATCGCCCGTCACCACGGGATCGAGGCTCGTCTCCTCGAACCCGCATGAGGTCTCCGACGTGTGGCCGCTCATCTCCACCGACGGCCTCGTTGGCGCGCTCCTTCAGCCCGGCGACGGGACCGTGAACCCCGGATACGCCGCGCTCGCCCTCGCGAAGGGCGCGCACGACCGCGGCGTGACGATCCGGGAAGGCGTGCGGGTCTCCGCCCTGCTGACCGAGGACGGCGCGGTGACCGGTGTGCGCACCGACCGCGGCGACGTCGAGGCCGAGACGGTCGTCCTCGCGTGCGGTCTGTGGACCCGCGACCTCGCCGCGACCGTCGGCGTGCCGGTCCCGCTCTACGCGGCCGAGCACGTCCACGTCTCGACCGAACCGATCGAGGGCGCGCACGACCTGCTGCCGCTCGTGCGCGGACTCGACGGATCCTTCTACGCGCGCCACCACGCCGGCGGGCTGATGATCGGCGCGTTCGAGCCGAACGGACGTCCTCGTTCGACCGCATCGATCCCCGAGGACTGGGCGTTCGGGGAGTTCGGCCCGGACTGGGAGCACTTCGCGCCGACGCGAGCGAACGCGACTCGGCGGATCCCCGCGCTGGAACACGCGGAGTTCACGCGGTACCTCCGCGCTCCGGAGTCGTTCACCCCCGACGTGAACTTCTGCCTCGGCGAGACCGCCGAGGTGCGCAACCTCTTCGTGGCGGCCGGATTCAACTCGCAGGGGATCATCTACTCGCCGGGTGCCGGGCGCGCGCTGGCGGAGTGGATCCGCGAAGGAGCGCCCACGTTCGACGCGTCTGAGGTCGATATCCGCCGCTTCGCGTCGTCCCAGGCGAACGGGCGCTACCTCCACGAGCGCACGAGGGAAGCCCTCGGACGTCTGTACGCGATGCACTGGCCGAACCTCCAAGCGACCACGGCGCGCGGCATCCGGCGCTCCCCGCTGTACGACCGACTCACTGCCGCCGGCGCGTGCTTCGGCGAGCTCGGGCAGTGGGAGCGACCGATGTGGTTCGCGCCCGAGGGCGTGGAACCCGTCTACGAGTACTCGTTCGGACGACAGAACTGGTTCCCGTACGCAGCCGAGGAGCATCGCGCGGCGCGCGAGACGGTCGCGCTCTTCGATCTGAGCTCGTTCGCCAAGATCGAGGTGACGGGTCCGGACGCGCTCCGGCTCCTCCAACACGTCTGCACGAACGACGTGGACGTGGCGGTCGGCCGCTTGGTCTACACGCTGTTCCTCAACCAGCGCGGCGGGATCGAGAACGACGGGACGGTCACGCGACTGGACGCCGACCGGTTCCTCGTGCTCACGCCCTCGGTCACGCAGCATCGCACCCTCGAGTGGCTGCGCACCCACAGCCGAGACATGTCTGCGACGGTGACCGACGTCACCAGCGGCCTCGCGACGCTGGCCGTGATGGGCCCGAGGAGCCGTGAGCTCCTCTCTCGACTGACCTCCGCCGACCTCTCGAACGAAGGCTTCCCGTTCTTCTCGGCGCGCGAGATCCAGGTCGCGAGCGCGCCCGCCCTCGCGATCCGGGCGTCGTTCGTGGGCGAGCTGGGATGGGAGCTCTACGTCCCGTCGGAGTTCGCGGTGCACGTCTACGACGCCGTCGTGGAGGCCGGCGCCGACCTCGGACTTCGGCTCGCCGGCTACCACGCACTCGATTCGCTCCGGATCGAGAAGGGTTTCGTGCACGTCGGCCACGACGTCGGCCCGACGGACGACCCGTTCACGGCGGGGCTGGGACACGTCGTGAAGCTGGACAAGGAGTTCGTGGGCGCGAAGGCGGCACGCGTCGCGAAAGCGGCCGAACGGCGACACCGACTCGTCAGCCTGAAGCTCGAGGATCCCGAGCCCGTCCTCCTCCACGGTGAGTCGGTGATCGCGGATGACCGGATCGTCGGGACCGTGATGTCGAGCGCGTACGCGCACACGATCGGGGCGGCGGCCGGCCTGGCGATGGTGGAGACCGATCTCCTCACTGGAGACGAGGCGACCGCGGAGGTGGACTGCGCGGGGACACTCGTGAAGGCCACGTTGTCAACCCGTCCCTTCTACGACCCGACAGGTTCACGGATGCGAGCCTGACACCGAAGTAGCCTGGAGACGTGCCCCTGCGCCAGATCGCATCTCGGCGTCGTGCCGCCGCGTTGCTGCTCGCCCTGTATCTGGGAGTCGCGGCCTTCCTGTTCTGGCCCGATCGGCGGGATCCCTCTCCGAGCCGCTCGCCGCTCACCCCTGCCCGGAGCAGCCAGGGATACGTGGGGCCCGACAACTACCTCGCCTGGGTTCCGGGCGGGTTCGACGATCCGAGCTTCCGACAGAAGATGGAACGGCTCCCCGGTCTCGATGAAGCCGTGGTGGTCGCCGGCGACACGCTTGTGGCTCCGCAAGACGCAGGACGCCGACGGCAAGGTGGTCGACGAGCCCACGAGCCCGTTCGCGTTCCCCATCGACGCGTTCTCGGTGCAGGCGGATGATTACGCCCCGTTCGTGGAAGCGAACGTGCGGGACCGCATCGTTCGGGCGCTGAGCGCCGGGAGGGCGGTCCTCGGGGAGCACAGCGCCAGGCTCCGCCGTCTCGGCCCGGGCGGGAAGCTCACGTTCCGGACGGGCTCCGTCCGCGTCGGCGCCGTCGTCCCCGACGACGCGGTGGGATGGTCGGAGGTGCTCCTCAGCCGCGAGGTCGGCCGACGGCTCGGGATCACGCACGAGCGGTACCTGCTAGCGCAAACGACCCGGGACCTCACCCGTCCGGCGTGGAAGCGGAAGCTGCTGCCGTTCGTCGGAGACGATCCCCTGCGGGTGGACCTCCCGGGCACCACTCCGTACGTGCGCGTCGCGAGCGGAGTGAGGCCGCCGATCCTCTTGAAGGAGGTGTTCGGCGAGTTCGCGGCGACGCCGCAGGACAACCCGGCCTGGCTCACCATCGATCCGGCGTGGGTCGAGCGGAACATCGTCACCAGGGAGGTACCGCTGCTGGGCACGATCACCTGTCACCGCAAGCTGATCCCGATGGTGGAGGGAGCCATCGAGGAGATCATGGGCTCGGGCCTCGTGTCGGAGGTCAAGGTGTACTCGGGTTGCTGGGCATCGCGCACCGTCGCGCGGAGCCCGACCGCGCCGCCCTCGTATCACGCGTACGGGGCCGCGATCGATATCAACGCGCCGCAGAACCCGTACGGAACGAAGCCCACGATGAACCGCAGGATGGTGCGCATCTTCGAGTCGTGGGGCTTCAACTGGGGCGGCGACTTCCTGATCCCCGACGGTCACCACTTCGAGTTCTGGAAGTTCCCGGACCAGCTCCTCCGGCGTGAGACCTGACTTCCCGTCCGCGGGCAGCGTCACGTCGAATCGCGTCCCCCGATCGGCGCGGCTGGAGACGTCGATCGTGCCGCCCAGGGCACGGACGATCCGGTCGGCCAGCGCGAGCCCGAGTCCCGCGCCGTTTCCCGCCCTCGCGGAATCCACCCGGTAGAACGGGTCGAAGACGAACGGGAGATGGTCCTCGGCGATCCCCTCTCCCGTGTCCTCCACCGCGAGTCGAACCTCGCCGGCCAACCTTCGTCCCTCGATCCGAACCGCCCCATCTGCCGGCGTATGACGCACGGCGTTCACGAGCAGGTTCTGCAGGACACGCGTGAGATGGGGGGAACAGTGGGTCCCCTCCGAGCCCGCGAGCTCGGTGCTGAGAAGCACACCCTTCCGCTCAGCCTCCGTCTCGACCGTAGCGAGCGCGGAGGCGACGACATCGTCCAACCGGACTCGATCGGTCTCAGCTTCGATCGCGATGGTGTCGATCTGGACGAGCTCGAAGAGATCGTCGACGAGGGACGAGAGCTGACCGACCGCTCGACCCATCTCAGCCGCGTAGCGTCGGAACGTTTCCCGATCGTCCACCACTCCCTCGTCGATCGCCTCCGCCATCGCGCGCAGGTTGGCGAGTGGGGTTCGCAGATCGTGCGAGACCGCCGAGATCAGATCGCGTCGGGTGCGTTCGACCCGCTGCTCTTGGTCGCGGACACCTTGGAGACGGGCGGCCATGCGATCGAGCGTCTCGGCGAGCCTGTCGAGCTCCGGGCCGGCGTCGAGCGGACCCACCCGCGCCGACAGATCGCCGTCGCCGATCGTTCGCGCCGTCGTCGTCACCGTGTCGAGCGCGGTTGAGGAGGAACGAGCGGAGACGAACGCGGCTGCGAGCCCCGCCGCGGACGCATAGGTGAGCACCACGGCAAGCACGGTCGCCGCGTGGGCCGACACGAACATCGCCCTCGTCAAGGCGATGAGGTTGCCCAACGCGACGAGCGTCCCCACGGCGGCGATCGCGAGATATCGCTGGCGGAGCGACGTCCGCTGAAGGAGCCGGGAGGCCAACAACGCCGCGGCGACGGTCACGACGACCGCGGGCGCGAGGAGCCCTGCGAGGTGCGCGACCTCGGAGCTCTTCATGCCGAGCGCGGCCGCGACGAGCAGCGCGCCGACCGCGCCGAGCCCGACGAGGGCGAGGAGCATCGCGGCAGGGCGCAGGCGACTCATCGTTCGAACCGGTACCCGACGCCCCACACCGTCAGGATGTGACGCGGCTCCGATGGGTCGGCCTCGATCTTCGAGCGGAGGCGGCGTACGTGGACCGTCACGGTCGAGGACCCGCCTTCCCATGCGCTGTCCCACACGCGTTCCAGCAGATCGATCCGATGGAACGTCGTCCCGGGATGCGATGCGAGCACATCGAGCAGATCGAACTCCTTCCTCGTCAGTGCGACCAGCTCGCCGTCACGCTTGACCTCCCGGCGGTCTCGGTCGATCTCGAGCGGCCCCGCGACGATCGGCCCATCCCCTTCCGCCGATCGTCCTTCGCGGCGCAGCACCGCCCGGACCCGGGCCACGACCTCCCGTGGGGAGAACGGCTTGCCGATGTAGTCGTCGGCTCCGAGCTCGAGACCGACGACGCGATCCACCTCTCACCCTTGGCGGTGAGCATCACAACCGGCAGGTCGCCGCCGGCGCGGATCCGCCGGAAGACCTCGAGACCATCGATCTTGGGAAGCATCAGGTCGAGGATGACGATGTCGGGTCGATCTCGGGCTGCGAGGTCGAGGGCTGCCTCGCCGTCGGATGCCACGTCGACCCGGAACCCTTCCCGTTCGAGGTACCTGGTCAGGACGTCGCGCACCATCTCCTCGTCATCCACGATCAGGACGTGGCTGCCGCTCACCCCCCCATCTTGCGGCCTCACGGGCGAGGACGACCAGGGCCGGCGCCCGTCCAGGGCGCCGGCCCCAGCTCCATCGGCGGCTCGACTAGCCGGGGATCACCGGGCAGACGAACCTCTTGGCCTCGAAGGTCGTCGCGCCACCTGCATCCGCGTCCGCGAGGACCGCGGCGATCTCGTCGTTCGTGTCGATCACGGCGTTCGAGCCGCCGTGCTGGGCGACCGCGTCCTCGTAGGAGGAGTTCCAGTCGAGCCCCTGCACCGTCCACCGCCCGCCGTTGTAGCCGGCGTCGCCCGGCGCGGCGGTCGCGACGTTCATCTGTGCGCCGAAGAACTCGTAGATCGTGTCGAACGAGTGGTCCGGCGCTCCCGTTCGGGTGAGATCCGTGGGGGTGCCGATCGTCCGATACACCGTCCCGTTCACGTAGAAGCTCGGGGCGGGCGGCCCACCCGCGAACGCCGCGCCGGGCACGAGGGCGAGCGCCGCAGCCGCGCCGATCGCCATGATCGTCCTCTTCATGATCCCTCCCTGGTCGTGGGTGGCTCTTCCACCACCGCTCTCGGAACCAGTCTCGGGAAGCTGACCGTGACGAACTGACGACGAGATGGTTGCCGATCCCTTACATCAGTCCTGATCTCGGGCGCCTCGGGCTCCGACGAGCCTTGACATGCAACTCGATGGTTGCATATGATTCGCGCAACCGAGGAGTTGCGGAAGGAAGGAGGCTCTGATGGAGATCCCGGACGAGGTCAGGAGAGAGCTGGAGATCAGGGCACCCCGGGAGCGCGTGTGGGCAGCGCTCACGGAGCCGGACCAGCTCGTTCAGTGGTTCCCCGACAAGCGCGCCGAGATCGACCTGCGACCGGGCGGCGCCGCCATGCTCGAGTGGGACGAGGCCAAGGCCGAAGCGGTGGTCGACGTCGCGGAGCCCCCCAGCCGCCTCGTGTTCCGGTGGCGACCCGAAGGACTCGGGCGCCCGTTCACGACCGTCTCGTTCACGCTCGAGGAGTCTGCTCACGGCACCACGCATGTCTCCCTCGTCGAGTCCGGATTCGCATCGCTCCCCGATCAGATCGAGACCCAGTCGCAGAAGGGCAACGACGAGGGCTGGGCCCACGAGCTGCAGGAGCTCAAGGAGTACCTGGAGGCCGCATGACCCGAGATCCCGCCGGAGCGGTCTTCGCGGCGCTCGCGGACCCCACTCGACGACGCGTCGTGCACGAGCTGTCGAAGGACGGCCCGCTCACGGCGACGGAGCTCGCGAAGCGGATCCCGGTCACGCGCCAGGCGATCGCGAAGCATTTCGACTCGCTGGAGGAAGCGGGGCTCGCGGCGGCAACCCGCGAGGGCCGCGAGACCCGCTACGAGCTTCGTACCCAGCCCTTCGCCGAGGCGGAGGCCTGGATGCGGGCCATCGGAGCGACGTGGGACCAACGCCTCGCCGCGTTCAAGAGCTACGTGGAGTCGGTGCCCTCGGGCTCGACGGGAAGGAGGAAGCGATGATCGGTTCCGTGCATCCAGAGGTGAGCCGAGAACTCCAGCGCGCTCGTCGGGATGAGATCGACCGAGCACTCAAGGGATGCCGTCGCGCATCCGGCCGGCCCCGGAAGGAGCAGCGATGACGGATGCCAAGACAGGTGCCAAGAAAGGCGAAGGAGCGACGTTCGAACCCGTCCGCAAGAGCGTCCGCGTCGATCGCACGGCAGAGGATGCGTTCCGTCTCTTCACGGAGCACATCGACCGATGGTGGCCGGCCGAGGTCTTCTCCCGGGCGGCCGACGAGCAGTACGGCGACGGGGTCAAGGTGGAGCATGTCGTGTTCGAGTCTCGTCCCGGTGGCCGTCTCTACGAGGTCACATCCGAGGGTGTCGAGGGGGTCTGGGCCGACGTCGTCGAGTTCGAGCCTCCATCTCGGATCGTGCTCGCATGGAAACCGAACGACCGACCCGAACCGCCGACCCAGGTCGAGATCCATTTCGAGCCGGACGGCGACGGGACGATCGTGAGGCTCGAGCACCGGGGATGGGACGAGCTCGGGGCACGGGCCGCAGAGGCGCGCGATGGCCACGACGGCGGCTGGCAGCTCCCGCTGGAGCGCTTCGTCGCGGCCGCGGCCGCTGGATAGGCTCGAGACGTGGCGACCGTGAAGCTCCGCGCACCGCTGAAGGACCTCGCCGGAGGCAACCGAGAGGTCGCGATCGAGGGTGCCTCGGTCGGCGAGGTCCTCCGGGAGCTGGAACGCCGGCACCCCAAGATCGAGGGGTGGGTCCTGGACGAGCACGGCCGGGTGCGCCGGCACGTGAACGTCTTCGTGGATGGAGAACGTGTCCGGGAGGACGCGCCCGTCGCGCCCGACGCGACGATGCACGTCCTCCCGTCGATATCAGGAGGTTCGAGATGACCGAGCTGTTGGTGGGGACGAAGAAGGGCCTGTTCGCGCTCGAAGGAGAGCCGGGGGCGGAGAAACCGTTCGAGGTGTCCGCGCGAGCGTTCCCGGGTGACGCGGTGGAGTTCGCGATCCGTGATCCGCGATCGGGGCGGTACTTCGCGTCCGTGACGTCCGGGCACTACGGACCGCGCGTGATGTACACGGATGATCCGAGTGGCGAGTGGGAGCAGACCACAGGTCTCGCGTTCCCCGAAGGCGACGACTGGTCACTCGAACGGATCTGGTCGATCCGGCCGGGCGAGGCGGACGGGCTCATGTACGCGGGCGTGGCTCCCGCGGCGCTGTTCGTCTCGACCGATGGCGGTCTCACGTGGGAGCTGAACCGAGCCATGTGGGATCAGCCGACCCGGGGCTCGTGGCAGCCGGGCGCAGGCGGGCTCTGTCTGCATTCGATCGCGACGTGGCCGGGAGATCCTCAGCGGCTCGCGATCGGGATCTCCGCGGTGGGCGTGTGGCTCAGCGACGATGCCGGAGCGACATGGCGTCACGGGAACACCGGCCTCGTGCCCCGCTACGTTCCGGAGGACTCGCAGGGCGACACGATCGACCTGTGCGTCCACAACATGCATCGGGCGCCCCAGCGTCCCGAGCGGCTCTTCATGCAGTTCCACGGCGGCGTGTACCGGAGCGACGACGCCGGCGAGACGTGGGATTCGATCGCGGAAGGACTCCCGTCGGACTTCGGCTTCCCGATGGTGCTCGATCCGGCGGACCCGGACTCGGCGTTCGTCATCCCCTTGGTCGCCGATACCGACCGCGTCACGGTGGACGGGCGTGTTCGTGTGTTCGGGACGCGGGACGGCGGGGAGAGCTGGACCTCGTTGAACGACGGCCTCCCCCAGGAAGGGGCGTACCTCACGATCCTGCGGCAGGCTTTCGACCGCGAAGGCGAGGGCTCGGGGCTGGGCCTCTACTTCGGAGCCACCTCAGGAGACGTGTTCGGGTCGGGGGACGCGGGGGCGTCCTGGTTCAGCGTCCGCGAGCGCCTCGCGCCGGTGAATTCGGTCCGGGTCGCCTGAAGAGGGGCCCACACCTCCGAGGGATGTCAGAGGGTGCCCCCATCATGGGGGCATGGGAGAGATCGTCTCGCTCGCGGACTACCGGGACCGTCGGAGCCCCGAGGTCGCCGTGATGCAGCGCCTGGAGCACGCGGTCGGCCGCCTCGATTCGATCGTCCAACGGCGTCCCGGCCGGATGGCCCCTACGGTCGAGCGGGAACTTCTCCTCATCGCGCGTGCGGTCTCCTCCGGCATGCCGCTCGAAGCGGCCGACCGGGCCGAGCGGCTCGCCGACCTGCTGGAGCATCCTGCGGCGTCGGGCTCCTGACCGGTCGTTTGCGGACCTCGATCCGACGGGTGTAGCGTCGATGGCGCTATCGAGAGATAGCTGCGGGGGGAGCAGAACCCACGCGCGAGTCTTGCCGCGGGAGGCATGCTCAGGCCCCCGGGCCACGTCAGGTCCGGCGGCCCGAGCAGGATGCAGACGAGACGCTTGATACCTGCTCCTCCCGCTCTCTCACGCTCGGGACGGATCACGAGGCGTCGCGAACGACCTTCCGTCCGCACGAGGTGGCTCCTTCCCCCAAGGTGGCGTCTCTCCACTCGGCGAGCATGGGGAGCAGGAGCTCGGACTCGAGCTGCTCGAAGCCCTCGTCTGGGTGGATCCCGTCCACCTGCAAGGAATCCTCAGGGACGAAGGCCTCCCAGTCGGCGATCGCCGCGTTCGGGTAGGTCGGCACGACCTGACGGATCGCATCGTTGACCGCCGGGACGATCGTCAGCTCTTCCGGGCCCTTCGCGGTCTGCCAGATCACGAGCGGGATGGTCGTGAGAGCGTCGAGCGTCTCGACGAGGTTGTCGCGGAACGCGTCCGCTGAGGAGTCGTTGGTGCCGAGCTCCATCACGACGACGTCGGCGTCCTGCTCGGCGGCGTCGGCCGCGAGCGCGATCCCCGAGGAGGACGGCCGTCCCACCTCGGCATCGAGGGTCACGCTCCAGTCGGTGAGCCCCGCCTCCACCGCATCGCGACCTCCGTCGAGGATCGAGTCGCCGATCAACCACACGCTCGGTGGGTCGTCCAGCGCCCGGCGGCCCGGGAGCCGCAGCCATCGCTCCGTGACGCCGCCGCTGCGGACGTAGACGAGCGGCTCGGTTCTGGGCTCGGGGCCGTCCTCTGCCGAGGAGTCCTCCGAAGGCTGACGAACCGGGCGGTGGTGGATCGGCGACCAAGACGTCGACGTCGTCGCTCTCACCGGCGACACGCACGTTCGCCGGCACGGTGTCCACCGGCACGGCGAACGCCCCACCCAGGAAGAGGGCGGGGCCGGTGACGGAGGTGATCCGGAGGACCGGCGCGACGGAGGGCGCGCAGCGGTACAGGACCATCACGTCGCCTGGGAGGCACGACCCTCCCGCTTCGAATCGCGACACGCTCGTCCCGTCGACCTCCGTCTGCGAACAGGTCCCGCCGCCCTGGCTGGACTCCACCGGCGGCGGGTCGAGGGGCGGCGGGGCCTGCGCGCTGCTTGCGTCGCACGCGGCGGCGAGGACGCCCAGGACGAGCGTGAGCCTCAGGAACCTCACGAGGTGGAGACGGCGCGGCGGCCAGCGGCGCGCGAACGGAACACGACCCAGACGAGCACCGCCGCGATGCCGGCCGCCGCGAGGGCCGCCGCCACGCTCGCCTTCGGACCGGCCGCCGAGGCGATCCGGGTGCGCAAGCGGACCGGCTGATGGAAATCGCGGATCGGCCATCCGTGTTCCTCGGCGGCCTTCCTGAGCTCTCTGTCGGGATTCACCGCAACGGGGTTCCCCACGGCTTCCAGGAGCGGCAGGTCCGTCGAGGAGTCGCTGTAGGCGAAGGAGCGCGACAGATCGATCCCGGTCCGCTGCGCGACGGCCCTCACCGCTTCGGCCTTGCCTTCGCCGTACGCGTAGAACTGGAGCTCACCCGTATACCGTCCGTCGGCGCCGACCTCCGCCCGTGTCGCGATCACGCCCGACACGCCGAAGTGGCGCGCCAACGGCCGCACGACCTCTTCCGGCGAGGAGGAGACGATGTAGATGCGCCTGCCCTCGGAACGATGGAGCTCCATCAGGTCAAGCGCCTCCGCGTAGACGTACGGGTCGATGACGTCGAGGATCACGTCCTCCACCAGCCGCTCGACCTGCGCCCGGTCCCAGCCCCTGGTCAGCTGGAGCATGCCCTCCTTCAGGCGCTCCATCTTGCCTTCGTCGGCGCCAACGAGCAGGTAGACGAGCTGCGCGTACGCGCCGCGGAGGAGCTGTCCGCGCGACACCATCCCGGCGCGATAGAGCGGCCGCGACAGCGCGAGCGTGCTCGACCGCGAGATGACGGTCTTGTCCAGGTCGAAGAATGCCGCGTCCATCGGAACAGTCATCGTACGGCGCACACCCGACGTTGAGGCGCAACGGAGCAGAAGCGCTCAGCTGAAGTCGATCTCCTCGCCCTCACGAGCGAGGTCGACCTCGCCACCGTCCCAGAGCTCGCGGACGCGCGCACAGAGCCTCTCGAGCTGGTCGTCGCCGTGGTTGGGATCGTGATGGAAGAGCAGGAGGCGACGCGCACCTGCGAGGCGAGCGAAGTCGGCGACGTGCTGCGTGCTGGAGTGCCCGAACCCGGCTCGGTCCGGATACTCCTCCTCCGTGTACTGACAGTCGTGGATCAGCACGTCGGCTCCGGCTGCCACGTCGAATCCGGAGACCCACTCAGCTGCCACCGACGAGAGATCGACGGAGAGCGCCGGCTCGTGGTCGGTGAGGTAGGCGAGGCTGCGTCCCCCGTCCTCGATGCGATACCCCACGGTCGGACCGCGGTGGATGATCGGGCGAGCGATGAGCTTCGCCGAGCCGAGGGACCACGGCTCATCCGGAGCGTCGTGGAGATGGACGCGCGCCGGTACTTCGGCCAACCGCACTGGGAACAGCGGCGGCGAGAGGTACTGCGAGATCCGATCCGACAAGGAACGGGTGGGCGATTGCGGTCCCCAGATGTGGAGCTCGGTGCCGGCATCCCAAAGCGGCGCGAAGAACCCGAGGCCTTCCAGATGATCCAGATGGAGATGGCTGAGCAGGATGTCGATCCGTTTCGGCGCCGTTCCGTCGAGCGCCGCCCCGAGCGCACGGATCCCTGTTCCGGAATCCAGGATCACGAGGCTCCCATCATCGAGGCGCACCTCGACGCACGACGTGTTCCCCCCGGTGCGGATGGTGTCCGGACCCGGCGAGGCGAGCGAGCCGCGCGAGCCCCAGAACCTGGCGCGCACGTCAGGCCTCCCCGGTCCGCTCCCAGAAGACGGCCAATCCGCCGACGAGCCGATCCGCCTGAGCGAACAGAGGGATGCCGACGACCTCGAGCGAACGCCGGTACCCGTCGGCTGCCTCGATCCAGAACCCTCCCCGACTGGGGATCCCGGTCCTGAACGCGGTGGCCAGCGGGAGATCCTCCAGCCGAAGCGGTTCACCCGCCTCATCCACGGGCTTCACGGCCCTCGCCAGGTCCGCGGTGGTCATCTGCGCCTCGGCGTACGGCTGTCCGAGGATGCGCTCGGCCGGCTCGTTGAAGTAGACGAGGCTTCCCGAGGCGTCGACCACGAGCATCGGCGTCGCGAGGTGGGCGGCGAGGTCCCTCGCCAGGATCAGCGCGATGTGTCGTTGCGTCGGCGGCGCCGGCTCCGTCACGCAGGCGACCGTACACCACGAGCCTCGGAGCCGGCGCCGCTATCCTCGGGCGTGGAGGCGTCTGGGTTCCTGGTGGGCCCCGCGGTCTTCAAAACCGACGAGAGGGCGACGAGCTCTCTGGCGGGTTCGATTCCCGTCCGCCTCCGCTCAGCAACGCAGACGAGCGATCGGGTTCGCTCTTCGTTCAGCTCACCGGTTCGAGCCCGGCTAAGACGTCCCTGAGGCGCGCCGCGGCCTTCGCCGCGGCCTCAGGTTCCTCGTCGACCACGGCGATCTGGATCTCTCCCAGCTCCGTGTTCACGCGCGTCGAGATCGGATGCATCCAGAGCGGTCCGGATCCGGTCGCGGACGTAGTCCATCGCGAAGGCGTCCGCAGCGACCGCATCGTTGTTCCCGGCGGCCTCATCCACGAGCAGTTGAGCCGCCCACAGGTCCATCCGAGCGAGATCGATCTCGGTCACCGGGCGGTATCGGAGCTGGAGGTCGAAGCTCGAACGCGCCACGTCGATCGCGGCGTTCTGGGATCGCGCGACGTTCCGGGCCTCGACCGCACTCGTGAGCGCGCGGAGCTCCCGGTCGACGACCGGCTCGATCAGCCTCGGCACCCCTTCGGCTCGGTAGGTGTCCCAGGCGGCAGCGATGTCCGAGACGGTGGCCGAAGCCGTCTTCCAGTTCTTCGATCCCGCGGCATCGAACAGGGTGAGCGCGCCGTTCGACATCGAGGAGAGCTCCGGCGGAACCGAGGTGGAGACCGCATCCGTCGGTACCGCCATCGCCAGCGCCTCGACGTCGCCATCCGCCCGACGTGAAGAACTCCCCGTAGCCGGGCGCGAAGTCTTGTCCTCGGTGGTCTCCGTCCGCGTGAAGCTCCGAAGCCAGCATCCCGCCCGTCGATCGACCCGAGCGGGCCGTCGAGCGTTTCGCTCACCGACTTCACCGTGACCTCTTCGAACACGAAGCCAGGCGCGTTCTCGGTCCGATAGACGTCACCCACCTGCGGGTCCGCCTGGCATGATCATCGCGGCCGGCCCGTCCTTCCCGGCGAGCCACGTTCCCTCGGTGACGACGATCGCGCCGTCGCGGAAATCGAACACATCTTCGCCGAAGTACCAGACGGACCCGTCGTCGGCCTGCGCGTACAGGTCATAGGCGACCTCTTCGATGCTCCCTCCCAGGAAAGCGACGTACTGCGAGACCGCGACCTCGACGCGGCGATCGGCCCACTCGATGATCCGCGTCTCGGGAAGGAGCGTCACTTCGGTTCGGAACGGCTCGTCATCGACGTGCCCGAGGAGCACGACGGACGCTTGCTGCGATACGGGGAACAGAGGATTCGTGATGTTCGTGGGATCCGAGAACGTCGGCATGGCGAGATCCACACGGTCGGTCTCGGGGGCGAGCTGGATGTCGGCGGGGACCGCCGGTTGCGGGATCGTCGCCGGGCTCGCCGACCCGGATGCAACCGTCGGCGTCCCAGCGGCGGCGGAAGACGTCCCTCCTCCGGTGCAGCCGCTCGAGATCAACGCCGCCACGACGCAAGCCCCCACGAACGTTCGGCGGCCAACCGGCCCGTCCATCGGCGCTCCTCTTCGATCGAGCATCTCGCCTCCTTCGTCGCGTTCCCGAGTCATGGGCCCAGGCTGACCGATGGAGGATGAGAGGAATCTGAGACCGCGATGAGATATCGCTGCCTCGGCCGAGCGGTTGAGCCTCGGCGGTATGCTCCCGAACTTCATCGGAGGCCGCCTCGAAGAGGCGCGAGCACCATCCAAGGAGCCTGGTGAGAGAACTCGACACACCCGAGGACCGGCCCGGCGCGGCTGATGCGAAAGCCGATCACTGGAGCGGCTCGCGTCGCGTCGTGCAGGTTCGACCGCACGTCTGGCGGTGGCTGGCGCCGCGCGTGGGCGGCGGCTCGGTCCTCGAGATCGGGCCCGGCCTCCGCCCGACCGCTCCCGTCGCCACGTCGACGTTCATCGACGCATCGACCCACGCCCTCGACCGGCTCGCCGCGCGGGGAGGCCGGACCGTGCCCGCGGAGGGCGCGCTGCCGTTCCCGGACGGGTCGTTCGACGCCGTGCTCGCCTTCGAGGTCCTCGAGCATGTCGATGACGACACGGGCTTGATCGATGAGATCGCCCGCGTCAGCCGCCCGGATGCCGTGTTGATCCTGTCGACCCCCGTTCACGCGTCCATGTGGTCGCCGCTCGACGTTGCGTGCGGGCACGTCCGCCGCGACGAGCCCCCGGTCCTGTTCGAGAAACTCCGCGCAGCCGGGTTCCACATCGGCGGCCACACCTGGACCCCTGCCCCTTCCCGGCGCATCACGAAGCTGAGAGCCTGGGCGCTCACGTCCAATCGCCGACTGTCGACGGCATTCGTCCAGACGATGATCTTCCCGTTCCACGCCGTCTACCAGCGGATCTTCTCGAAGCTCCGCTGGAGATCACCCGCCGCCCCGGTCCCCCCCGAGGCCGACGACGTGATGCTCTGGGCGACGCGAACGGGCGACGGGCAGCCTGAGAAGAAGTAGCGAGCGGAACCATCCACCGCTGGGTTCGGAGCACGTCTCATCGGGTACGGGACGAGTAGCCCTGACGAGGAGTGGGTTCGAGACGATGCTTGGACCGTTGAGATTGCTGCCCATAAGCCGAGCGACCGCCGGACTGTGGGCCTGGAAGAACCGCCGGGAGCTGGGCCGATGGCTCGGTTTCGTGTGGCGCGCGATCCCGCCCTCCGCCGCGAACCGGGACGACGTGCTTGCCGAGGGCCGGCTACGCGCCGCGCTCGCGAAGCACCCCCGCACGCGCGGCGTCCCAGCGCTCTCCGTCCGCATCGTGAACGGAACGGCGTTCCTCGATGGGCACCTCCCTCCAGACGTGCACGATCTCGTCGCCTCGATCGCGCAGCGAACGAAGGGTACCCACCGGGTGGAGTGCAGGATCAACGACAGAGGGCGGCGCCGCACACCCATGTCCCATACGCACACGATCCCGGTGGCCGCCATCCCGCCACGGCCCGTCTAGGCGGATCGTGCCATCAGGGCGAGCTGCAGCGGATCCAACCCCACCTGCAGGATTGAGGAACACGCTGTAGACGGTGCTGTCGAGATGGAAGAAGAAGCCGTCGGTCGACCACATCGCGAGCCAGATGGCTCCCGCTCGCCAGCGGCCCATCGTGGATCAGGGCGCCGCGACGGGACCCAGCGGCATCCAGCACTCCAGCACCGAGCCCACGCCCAGACGGCTTTGGATGCGGCACCAGCCGCCGGCGAGCTCGGCCCGCTCCGTCACCGTGGCGAGCCCGAGATGACCCGGCAGAGGCGTCTCTTTCGGGTTGAACCCGTCCCCATCATCCTCGATCCGAAGGAGCAGTCCGCCGTCCCTCGACGACAGCCGCACTTCGACGCGTGTGGCGTTCGCGTGCTTGCGGACGTTGGCGACGGCTTCCTGCGCGATCCGATAGAACGTCACCCGAGCTTCCGGCATGGGCTCGTACTCGAGTTCGTCGATGATCTCCCAGGTCCAGCCGGTGTCCTTCGCGGAGTGCTCGAGGTACATCCCGATCGCGGGGGTAAGCCCTTCGATATCGAGCGCGACGGGCCGCAGCTCGAACAGCAGGTTCCGTAGGCGGTCGATCGCGGAACGGAGCTCCTCCGCCAGCTCACCGATCTCGTGCGCGTCGACCCGTTCGGGACGATCGAGCAGCAGCTGCAGCCGCATGTCGACGGCGCTCATGACCTGGATCGGGTCGTCGTGGATGTCGGCGGCGATCCTGCGACGCTCTTCCTCCTGCGCGGTCTCGAGCAGCTGCGCGAGATCCCGCCGCTGCTCGATCATCTGTCTCACCTCATCGAGGCTCGCGCGGAGCCGATCCTCCGACTCCTTCTGCGAGGTGATGTCCATCATCATGCCTCGCCAGTACAGGATCGTGCCGTCGTCGGCGTCGACGGGCACCGCCTCGTCGCGGATCCACACCTCGCGGCCGTCTTTGGCGAGGATCCGGTACTCGCTCAGGAATCGTTCCCCTCCGACGTTGGAGGCCCGGTGTTCGCGCACCACCCGGTCCCGGTCGGCCGGATGGAGGGAGCGAACCCAGAGCTCCGAGTCATCCATCCATTCCTCGACGCTGTAGCCGAGGAGCTCCACGATCTGCGGGCTCGTGTAGAGGTTGGTGGACAGCTCGTCGGGCCGGTCGATGTAGAGGATCGCCGGCGCGCCCTCCACCAGGGCTCGGAACGCCTCAGGATGCAACTCCTGCCGGGGCCACGTCATGCGGTCACACCCGCGAGATGATCGCGGCGAGCAGCGCGGTTCGGGGGACGATGCTGGTGAGGTCCACCCATTCCGCGGGCCCGTGATCGTCACCGCCGACCGGCCCCAGGCCGTCGATCGTCGGCGTCCCGGCCGAGCTCGTCGTGTTCGCGTCGGAGGCGCCGCCCGTCGCCGCATCCCGCAATCCGAACCCGAGCTCCGAAGCGGCACCGACGGCGACGTCGACGAGCCGCCGCGCGCCCTCGCCTTTCTCCATCGGTCGGTGCCAGCTGTGCGTCTCGATCGAGATGCGCACGTCCGGGATCGCGACGTCTGCGCAGATCCGAGCCACCTCGGCTTCGGCCTCTTCCAATGTGACGAGCTCCGGCGAACGGAGATCGACCTGGAGCTCGCACCGTTCGGCCACGACGTTGGACCGGGTCCCGCCCCGGACCGCGCCGACGTTGGAGGTCACCCCCGGCCAGCGCGCGTTCAAGCCCTGGAGCGCGAGGATCGTGTGCGCGGCCTGCAGAACGGCGTTTCGACCTTTCTCCGGTTCCACGCCGGCGTGCGCGGCCCGACCCACGATCTCGATCGTCAAGTCGGTGATCCCCTTCCGCGCCGAGACGATGTCGCCGTTCGCGCGGGCACCCTCGAGCACCAGCGCCGCGTCGTGCGCCGGTGCGAGCTCCCGGATGACGGGTCCCGAGAACGGCGAACCGATCTCCTCGTCGGGATTGCAGACATAGGTGATCGTGCCGAAGGCGTCGAAGCCGACGTCCTGCAGGACGTGCGTCGCGAAGAATCCGGCCAGCAACCCCGCCTTCATGTCCGACACCCCGGGCCCGCGAGCGATGTCGCCTTCTACGTGGAACGGCCGCTCGGCCGCCGTGCCGTCGTCGAAGACCGTGTCCATGTGACCGACGAGCAAGACGTTCGGCCCACCGGCCCCTCGGAGCGTGCCGATCAGGAGGTCGCCGAGGCCTGGACTGCCCTCGTGAGACCGCCGCTCGACCTCCCAGCCGTGCTCCTGGAATCGCGCCTCGCACATGTCGGCGATGCGGTTCACGCCCTCGGGCGAGTAGGAGCCGCAGTCGACGTTGACCATCGTTTCGAGGGTTTCGAGGAACTCGGGGTAGCGTGCGTGGGCGCGGTCGCGAAGCGCTTGAACGTCCATCGGTGACGCCGACGCTAGCATGTGCCGCTCAGCCGAAGGGAGAACGCGCGTGTCGCGAGAGTCGGTCGGCGCCGTGGTCGACGCGGCCGGGTCCGGCGTCCGGATCGAGGAGCTCCGGATCGACCCGCCCGGTGCGGGCGAGGTGCTGGTCCGCCTGGTGGCGAGCGGCGTGTGCCATTCGGACCTGTGGGCGATGGAGCACGGGAACTGGGGAGCCCCGTTCCCGATGCTGCTCGGCCACGAAGGTGGCGGCATCATCGAGGAGGTCGGAGAGGGAGTCCGGACCCCCGCCGTGGGTGATCCGGTCGTTCTCTCCTGGGCGGTGCCGTGCGGGGCGTGCGGCCCCTGCGTGCGCGGCGTCCCGCGCCGGTGTTCGCATGCATGGGTGCAGCCTCCACGGGTCCGCCGGGCGCGGGACGGCGCGTCGCTCTCGGGGACGCTCTCGCTCGGCACGCTCGCTACCCACACGGTGGTCCATGCGGCGCAAGCCATCCCGATGCCACCGGACCTCCCGTTGCGGAGCGGATGCCTCCTCGGATGCGGCGTCTCCACCGGTGTCGGCGCCGCGATACAGACCGCGAAGGTGTGGCCCGGCGCCCGCGTCGCCGTGATCGGGCTGGGCGGCATCGGCCTCGCGGCGCTGCAGGGGGCCAGGATCGCGGGCGCCGAGCGGTTGATCGCCGTGGACATCGCGGCGCCGAAGTTGGACTGGGCGAAACGCTTCGGGGCGACCGATACCGTCGATGCGTCGGGCGTCGACGCCGTCGCGGCGGTTCGCGAACTCACGGGAGGCGACGGTGTCGACTTCGCCTTCGAAGCCACCGGTGTCCCTCAGGTCGTCTCCCAGGCCGTCGCGATGCTGGACTACGCCGGTGTCGCGGTGGCGATCGGGGTGCCCCCCATCCCCGCGGAGGTCACCCTCGCTTGGAACGGAACGGAGCACGCCGCGTATCCTCGGAAGACATCGCTCCTCATCACCGACGGCGGAGACCCCATCCCGTCGGAGGATCTTCCGGAGATGGCGCGATGGGCGCTCGACGGGCTCCTCGACCTGGACGCGATGGTCAGCCGTGAGATCGGCCTGCACGAGCTCGACGAAGCATTCCGCGCCATGCTTGCCGGAGAGGTGATCCGCTCGGTCGTGGTGTTCGACGGGTGACCGAGACCTCGGGAACCTCCCGCGGCGACCTGAACGCGTGGTGGCGCTTCGGCATCCCGCTCGTGCTTCCTATCGAGCGCGCGTTGTTCCGCGTCCGGGTCACGGGGATCCACCACGTTCCCTTCGCAGGCCCGGCGATCCTCGCGTTCGTGCACAACAGCTTGCTCGACGGACCCTGTCTGGCGATCGAGGTGGCATGGCGACGTCGACGCGCGGTGCGGTTCCTCATCGCGGCCGAGGTGTTCGGTGTCCCCGCGACCGGTTGGATCCTCCGCAGGTATCGCCAGATCCCCATCCGACGCGGCCAGCGAGATTCCGGCGCGCTCGAGGAGGCGATCGCCACGATCAGACGAGGCGCGCTCGCCGCCATCGCTCCGGAGGGCGCCGTGAATCCCACGCCCGGAGCGCTGCAGCGGATCCGGAGCGGGATCGGGCGCATCGCACTCCCGACGGGGGCCTCGGTGATCCCGGTCGGGATCTGGGGCACGCACCGGCGCTGGTCGAAGTCGGGTCGGCACTGGACACGCCCTCTCCGCCCGCGTCTCGCCTTCGCCTTCGGGGAGCCGATCGTTCCGACGGGCGATATCTCCCGACCGCAGGACATCCAGGACTTCCTCGAACGGGTCCGGGAAGGGCTGGAGCGGCAACTCGCGGACGCGCGGATCCTGGCCGGCGATCCTTCCTCGGATTAGGGCTCAGGCATCAGGGGTACTCACGGGATGACGGAGGAGGTTCAGATGATCAGTCCGTGGGCGTATCCAGAGAACCGCTACTACTACGAGTGGTACGCAGACGGGTCCGAAGATGAGAGATCCGACAGCGACATCAAGCAGGACCTCCTGAACCAGATCAGGACGGGCCCGTACGAGGATCAGTACGACATCGACGTCGACGTCACGAAAGGCGTCGTGATCTTGACCGGCACCGCGACGACGACGGTCGCCAAGCGTGCAGCCGGCGATGACGCGTGGGACACCCGGGGTGTGACCGATGTGAGCAACCAGATCCAGGTCAAGCGCGAAGCCGCCGCCAGCTGACGTTGACGGGGTTCCTAACCGGACCCATAGTCCGGGTGGATGGGCAGGACCCGCGACCCTGCGGAGCGCTCGGAGGGCAAAGAGATGAGGGCGGGCTCCCGAAGGGAGCCCGCCCTCTATCGTGAACGGCGGGTGCTGCTTGAGCGGTGCTAGCCGCCCAGCGCCACGCCGGTGATCAGGTTCGAGTCGCGGAGCTTCCGCAGCGCCTCGCGCTCGATGAGCCGGACCCGCTCGCCCGAGAGCCCGAGCACCTTGCCGGTCTCCCTCAGTGAGAGCGGTTGCCCGTTCTCGAGCCCGTAGCGGAGCGCCACGACGTGGCGCTCGCGCTCGTCGAGCACCTTGTCGACGGCACCGCCGATCTCTTCGCGGAGAAGCTGATCCTCGACCTCGGCGAACCCAGCCTCGGAGTCGATCTCCTCGATCAGGTCGCCCAGTTCGGTGTCCTCGCCGACCGGAGACTGCAGGGAAAGCGGCTCGCGCCGACCCATCTCCGTGAGGTCGTCGATCTCGTCGACCGTCGTGTCGAGCGCCTTCGCGAGCTCCTCGCGCGAGGGCTCACGGCCCATGGACTGCGCGAACTGGAACCGCGTGCGATTGAGCTTCCGAAGTCGGTCGTGGATGTGGACCGGCAGGCGGATCGACCGCGAGCGATCGGCGATGGCCCGGGTGATGCCCTGGCGGATCCACCACGTCGCGTAGGTCGAGAACTTGAACCCTCGGCGCCAGTCGAAGAGCTCGACGGCACGCATCAGGCCGATGTTCCCCTCCTGGATCAGGTCGAGGAGTGGGAGCCCCTGGCCCTGGTACTTGCGAGCCACCGAGACGACCAGCCGCAGGTTCGCCATGATGAAACGCTGGCGCGCGGCCTCCGCCGTCCGCATGTCGCGGCGCGCCTTGGCGATGCTCTTCTCAGACCGGAGACGACCGGCACGGAGGCGGTCTTCCGCCTCCTTGCCCGCCTCGATCGTCATGGCGAGCTCGACCTCTTCCTCCTTGGTAAGCAGCGGCTCTCGAGCCGCGGCCTCGAGGTAGAGGCGCAGGTCATCAGCGTCGTCGGTCCCAAGGGGACGCGCCGGCTCAGGCACTTCGTATCACGCTCCTCGCTAGGTCCGTACCCGCTGCGCGGGGTTCATACCCGACTTCTCTGTTGTCCGACCGAGCGACCACGTAGGCATACGTGACTAGATGCCCGCCCCAGTCGCTCGATCCCATGGTAGGGGCCTTGTTCTGATGTGTAAAGCCAGACCCGTGTGGTGGTCCTGTGAAAAATGCCTGCCGCGCACGGATTGCCACTCCATCCGGGTTTCCTTACCCAGGTGATTGAACGTCAAACGAGCACGGGACATTTCTCCTGCAGGCGATCCCTCTGACCGGCGGTCAGCGACTGGTCCCGGCCTTGCGGAGCCTCGCGTGGTCACCTAGCGTTCCGGGCCGATGTATCCCGAGCCGCCGCCGGTTCCCCCGCGTCCAGACCTCGGACGGGTGGCGCCGCCGCCGGCCACATGGCACGCGGTGGCTCCCGGAACGATGGGCGTTGGAGCCATCGTGGGAGCGGGCCTCCGCCTTTGGTCGAAGAACTGGCTCCCCTGGTTCCTCGTCACACTGGCGATGACGGGGGTGGTCTCGGTGATGATCGCGGCTGCCGACCCATGGACGGGGATCTACGGCTTCGAGTATTGGATCGGAGAGGAACCCATCCCCCGCCCCGACCCCACCGCACTCGCCGTCGTCCTGACGCTCGTCATGGCGCTCTTCCTCGGACCCTGGGAGATCGTGATCCTCACCAGAGCTTCCTTGCGAGCATCCTTCTCGCAACCACCCGTCGGACGGGCGCTCATCGGTGCCACGATCCGTGGGGTGCATTCGATCGTCTGGATCTTCCTCCTCCTGGCGATCTGTCTCGTTCCGCTCGGCTTCTTGCTCGCGGTCGCGGCGGAGGCCGGATCAGAGGCCGCCACCGGAGTGCTCTTGCTCATCCCCATCGTTCTGCTGTTGTTCGTTTTCCCGAGGCTGGCGACCCTGGCTCACGTGTTCGTCGGTGAATACGCTCGCGGCACCCGGGCGATCGCAGGAGCCTGGCGCCTCTCGAGGGGTGCGTGGGGAACCTCACTCGGCACCGTGCTCCTTCTCTTCCTCGTCGCCATCGCGATCAGCTTCGTGCCTTCGCTCCTCGTCGGGCTGGCCTTCCCGGATCCCGTGATCGAGCATGCGATCCCCCGCGCAGCGACCCAGGCCCTCATCAGCGCGGTCACCACCCCGATAGGCACGGCCGTCCTCGCAGCGCTGTATCTGGAGCTCCGCGCGCGCAAGGGCATCCTGGATCAACAGGACCTACGAACCAAGGTCGCTCGCTTCGACTGAACTTCGTCGTTCGTTGGAGGGCAGCTACGCTTCGGCGATGGACCTGCCCGAGCTCCGCCGCGTCGACCTCGACGGTCCCGTCGCGTACCGAGAGTGGGAGGGACCGTCGGAGACGACCTTCGTACTGATCCACGGCTTGGGCGCATCGCATCTGTCCTGGGTGCAGGTCGGGGCATCGCTCTCCGGGCTCGGTCGTGTACTCGCCCCCGACCTTCCGGGCTTCGGGTGGTCGCCCCTGGCGGGTCGGGGTGCCGGCCTGATGGATCAGCGGAGGACGATCTCACGCTTCATCGAGAAGTTGGGCGGAGGACGGGTCGTGCTGGGCGGGAACTCGGTGGGAGGAGCGCTCTCCATCCTTCAGGCAGCGGTAGAGCCGTCGTCGGTAGCCGGGATCGTGCTGACGAACAGCGTGTTCCCGTGGAGGATCAACGCCGTTCCGCACCCGCTCATCCTGGCCTCCTTCGGCGTCTACGCGACGCCGTGGCTCGGGGAGCGAGTCGTGTCGTGGCGGCTGCGCGAGATGGACGCCGAGCAGATGGTGCGGTTGAGTCTCCGGGTCCTCGCCGCCGATCCGCGTTCGATCCCCGAGGATGTCGTCCAGCTCCTCGTCGACCTCACCCGCCAGCGGAAGGACGATCCCGACGCTGCCAGATCGTTCCTCGAAGCCGCCCGTTCGATGCTGCGGCTGGGGAGACGGCCCTCGGTTTCCCGACGTGCGCTCGACAACGTCTCGTGTCCCGTCCTGCTGCTCCACGGCCGTCGGGACCGGCTGGTCCCTGTGGCATTCGCGGACGCGGAGCTGGCGAGGCATCCAGCGTGGCGGGGACGCTCCTTCCGGGACCTCGGCCATATCCCGCAGATGGAGGCGCCCGGTCGCTGGCTCGCCGAGGTCGCCGATTGGTTCGCCGACACGCTCGACTGACTAGGAGCTCGCCGCCTTCTCGAGCTCGTCGATGGCGGACTCGATCCCGGCGGTCAGGACGTCGAGGTCGGGGACGAGGTCCCAGTCTGCGGTGAGCCCGAAGGCCATCGTCCCTGCGGCCGAGGTGCAGGCGACCGAGAGCCCGCAGTCCTCCTTCAGGTTCATCGCCGGGTAGCTCGCCTCCAGGGGAGCACCCGCCAGGTAGAGCGGCACCTGCGGCGCAGGGATGTTGGAGACGACCAGGTTGCACCAGCGCGCCTGCGCGATCATGCGCGCCGCCGTCGCGTGGAGCGCCGGCGGCGCGAAGGCGCCGAGCCCGATGATCGTGTCGGCGCCCACCGCCATGCCGGAGTCCTTGATCCGGGCGGTGGCGGCGCGGACGCGCCGAAGGCGCGTCCGCGCCGCCATCTTCCCCGCCGGAACGTCCACGAAAACGGGAGCGACGCGGTTCCCGATGTCGCCGCTCTCACCCGGAGAGCGCACCGACACCGGCACCATCGCGCGAAGGGTCCTGCCTTTCGTCGGCTCTCCACGGTGTTCCAAGAGCGCGTGCACGCCTCCGGCCACGGCGGTCAAGACCACGTCGTTCACGGTGCCTCCGAGGGCATCCTTGATCGTTCGGAACACCTCGAACGGACGTGTCGCGGTCGCGAATCGACGGTTGGGGCCGACGCTCCCGTCGAACGGGCCTCGGGGCGGCGTCCCCATCCCCGCCACAGTCCGGAGGGCGACGGCGGTGGCGGTTGCGCCCCGCGCGAAGATCCACGGCTGCCGAACCATGTGGGTGAGGCTCTGGATGGGGTGCAGGAAGATGTCCTCGACGGCGTCGCGGATCAGCTCGTCTACGGGCGGTGGCGGCTCCGGTGACCATGCATCGCCGGGCGCTCCGAGCGGCGCGTCCGGCGTGAGGTCGAACAACGCGGAGGCGATCATCATCCCGCCGATCCCGTCCGCCATCGCATGGTGGAGTTTCAGCAACACGGCCGTTCGGCCCTCGGCTAGATCCTCGAACACGTAAAGCTCCCACAGCGGCTTCGTGCGGTCGAGTGGGCGCGACAGGACGCGTCCGATCGCGCGTTCGAGCTCGAAACGCCCACCCGGCGACGGCACGGATGCGCGGCGGAGATGGAAGTCGAGGTCGAACCGGTCGTCGTCGATCCACACGGGCCTCGAGATGTTCCCCGGGACCGGGAGCAGCTTCCGCCGCAGCCGGGGGGCCAGGCGGAGCCGAGCCTCCACGACCCGTTCCACGTCGTCGTAGGTGAGGGAGTTGCCATCCTCACGGGGGCCGAAGATGGACAGCCCGGCGACATGCATGTGCACACCGGGCTTCTCGAGGTAGAGGAAGCTCGCGTCGAGCGCCGTCAATCGCTCCTCGGGCATGGACCCCATGCTAGGGTCCGCCGCGATGTGCCGCCTCGCGACCGTCATCGCGCTCGTCGCGCTGCTCGTCGTACCGGCCGTGCAGGCGCACGCTCAGGAGCCCCCGGATCCTGTCCCGTCCGGGCCGAAGGGCACCGTTCGCGTGCCCCAGGACGTCGCGACGATCCAGGAGGCGGTCGATCGGGCCGAGCCCGGCGGGCTCGTGCTGATCGCCGTCGGCGTCTACCGCGAAGCTGTAGTCGTCACGACCCCGTACCTCACGATCCGCGGGATGGACCGCGACGAGACGATCCTCGAGGGCGACTTCGAATTGGCGAACGGCATCCACGTGATCGACGCCGACGGCGTCGCGGTAGAAAACCTCACGGCCCGGCACTTCCTCGTGAACGGCTTCTTCTGGTCCAACGTCCTTGGCTACCGCGGCTCGTACCTGACGGCGCACACGAACGGCGATTACGGGATCTACGCGTTCGGGTCGCGCTGGGGGCAGTTCGACCACTCCTATGCGAGCGGCTCCCCCGATGCGGGCTTCTACATCGGCGCCTGCAACCCGTGCGACGCCGTGGTCACCGAGGTTCTCGCCGAACACAACGCCCTGGGGTACTCCGGGACGAACGCCGGCGGGAACCTCGCGATCGTGAACAGCGAGTGGCGAGAGAACCTCGCCGGGATCGTGCCGAACACGCTCGACTCGGAACCGTTCGCCCCACAAGGAGACGCCGTGATCGCCGGCAACCACGTCCACCACAACAACTCCACGGCGGTGGACGCGAAGGGATACGAGTACGTCCCCTACGGGATGGGGATCGTCGTAGCCGGCGGCACGGGTAACCGCGTCGACGGCAACCTCGTGGAGGATCAAGCGACGTACGGCATCGCGATGATCCCGATCGTGGACACGAACTTCTGGCCGACCGCGGTGAACGAGGTCCGGAACAACGTCGTCCGCAGGAGCGGCCGAGCCGACCTGGCGCTCGCCGCACCGTCGGCCGGTGGCGACTGCTTCGAAAGCAACGACTCCTCGACGAGCCAGCCGCCGGCTGTGGAGCTCCTCTTCCCGTGTGAAGGCTTACGCCCGTTCCCGGGCGGGGGCGGCAGCATGGCGCCGACGGCGAACGTTCTCTCCCGGTTCCTCGATTCCCTCGACGGTGAGTTCCCGCACGGTGACTGGCGCGAGCAACCTCCGCCGCCGGCGGACCTCGTCGACATGCCGGACGATCCGGTCACCGCACCGCCCAACCCGGCGATCCCCAGGGACGCCGTGCCCGAGCTCTACCGGATCCGAGACGTCACGGACATCCGTCCCGCTCGCGGACTCCAGATCAGCCAGGAGGTCAGCGTCATGGGTGTACCGCTCGTGGCCAGCAGCTGGTGGACCCTGCTCCTCGGGCTCTACGGCTACATCTTGCCGTTCGTGCTCTACGCGTCGTGGGTGGCGATCGCGATGTGGGACCTCATCCGACGCGAAGTGGACCCGCTCCTCGAGCGGCTGAAGTGGATGGCGATCGTGCTCCTGGTGCCGTTCATCGGGCCGTTGCTCTACTTCGCGTTCGGCCGGTCGGCGATCCCCTCGCAGCTCCGCCTGATGCTCACCGCCGGAGGTGTCGCCGCCTATCTCCTGTTCCTCGTGCTGGGACTCGTCTTCGGCGGCTAGTTAGTCCTCCAGCTGGATCCGCATCCGCTTGAAGGCCTTACCCTTCGACTCCGTCTTGACGACGGTGACGTGACCGACTTCGCCGGTGGACTTCACGTGCGTCCCACCGTCCGCTTGCTTGTCGATCCCCTCGATGTCGATGACGCGGATCGGATCCACGAACTCGGGGATCAGGCTCACCTTGGTCCTGATCAGGTCGGGATCCGCCAGCGCCTCGGCTCGTGGAAGGAACGTCACGTGGACAGGTCGGTTCTTGTTGAGCTCCTCGTTGAGCTTCGCCTCCACTTCCTTGCCGAGCTCCTGGCTCATCTCGTCGAGCTCGAAGTCCATCCGCGCGGAGCCGGTGTCGTCCATGTTCCCGCCCGTGACCTTCGCCCCGTAGTCGCGGAAGATCACGCCGGAGAGCGAATGCAGAGCTGTGTGGGTCCGCATCAGCCGATGGCGTCGGGCCCAGTCGATCTCGGCGGTGACGGAATGGCCGACGAGAGGCGCGTCGCCGTCCACCTGATGGACGATGTCGCCGCCCATCTTCACGGTGTCCGTCACACGAGCGAGACCGCCTTCCCAGCGGAGCGTGCCCGTATCGCCGGGCTGTCCGCCGCCGCGCGCGTAGAAGACGGTCTTGTCGAGGATCACGCCTTCGTCGCGGATGTCGACGACGGTTGCCTCGCAGCTGGTGAGGTAGGCGTCCTCGGCGAAGAGCTGGTCCGTCATGGCTCCGAAGGTACTAGACGTCGGGCTCGCGGACCCGAGTGGTTCGGACGAGGGTGGCGATGATCGCACCGCCCAGGATGAGGACGCCACCGATCGCGGTCGGCGCGGTGATCGGTTCGTCGAGGAAGAACGCGGCGAGCACGGCGACACCGAGCGGCTCCATCACACCGATGATCGCGTTGCGGACCGCGCCCACGAGCTGGAGCCCGCCGAGCATCGCGGCGAACGCACCGGCCGAGAAGACAGCCATGCCGAGAAGGAACGGCCACGACGACGCGTCGGGAAGGTCGCTGGCGTCGAACGCGAGGGCGAACACGACGTTGGACGTCGCGGCTCCTGCGCCGAGCCAGGCCGCGGCCGTCACCGGGTCCGTCGTCTTGATCGTCCGGTCGGCGGTGATCAGGTACGCCGTGTAGACGAGCGACGTGGCGAGGGCGAGCACGATCCCCATCGGAGCCACCTCGACTTCGCCACCCCCCACGATCACGACCGCGCTCCCGCCCAGGGCGAGCAACAGCGCGACGAACAACCCCCAGCCCGGCGGCCTCCGATCCAGCGCGATCGTCGCGAGCATCACCCAGACCGGGTAGAGGTAGAACAGCAGCGTCACCGCACCGGCCTTGCCGTGGTTCAGGGCGGAGAAGAACAACGCCGCCTCCGTGCCGTAGCCGATCGTTGCCGCCAGGATCAGCGGCAGTCGCTCACCGTGCGTCGGGAGCAGGGGCTTGCGGAGCACGAGCAAGACGGTGAACAGCAACACCGACTGTCCGGCGAACCGGATCGCGAGCATCGGGAACGGCAGCTCTCCGGCCGCAACCTCCTTGCCGAACATCACGACGACCGCGAACTGCAACGCCATCAGAGCGGAGAGGGTCGAACCGAGGAGCTCCTCGCGGCGGGTCCTCGCCCGGCGGTCGCCGGCCGGAGGTTCGCTCACGCTCCCTCCAGGAACGCCCGAACGCGCTCGATCAGCAGCGGGATCGAGGCGATCAGCTCCTCCTCCGACCGGAGGGTCACCAGCTCGGAGTTCGGGAGCAGGTCGGCCAGGATCCGACCGAGCTCGGCGGGATGGATCAGGTCGCCTTCGCGGCAGATCAGCAGCACCGGCGCCTCGACCTTCCTCAACACCTCGCGATCGGAGATGGAGACATCGCGCGTGACCTCGCGGATCGCCCGGGCGACGCCGACGGGGTTCATGTCCTCCCAGAGCAAGAGATCCAGCTCCCGGAGCCACGGCGCCCGCTCGTACCGGTCGCGGCTCATCTCGAGGATCCGATCGATCGCCTCGTCCTTCGGATACGACTCCAGGAGGTCGGCGATCCCGTCGAACCGCTCCGGGTTCCGGAACGGAAGATCGAGCGATGCGGGCAGCAGCATCACGATCCGGTCGAAGCGATCCGGATCGTGTTCCAAGAGCGACATGATCGCGCCGGCGCCGAGGGAGGTACCGACGGCGTTGCGCGCGCCGTAGGCGCGCGCAACGGCGTCGAGATCCGACGCGAGGTCTTCGAAGCGGTAGCCGCGTTCCGGGGCGCTGGAGTGGCCGTGTCCTCGGAAGCAGAACCGCACCGCGGTGCCGTCGAGGGCCGGGGTGAACGGCGCGAGCTCCCGACAGGAGTTCGTCAGGCCGTGTGCGAAGACCGTGATCGGCTCGCCGGTGCCATCGACCTCGACGTGCAACGTGACATCGCCGTGGGAGACCTCGGGCATGGCCCCACAGACTCTCAGGCTTCGATCAGGTCGTCCTGAGGTGCGAAGTCGTCGCGGATCCGTCTCGCCCATGCCGCCATCGCAGCGGTCAGCAGCAGGAACACGAAACCGGACACCATCAGGATCACGCGCGTCCGCTCCGGGTCGTTCTCGACCCAGACGATCGACAGGATCAACGCCGGCACGATGAACCCGAGGTTGTATGCGATGTCGAACAGCGCGAACGCCCGGCCTCGGAAGTCGTCCGGCATCGCTTGCTGCACGATCGTGTCCGCGGAGATCTTCCCGACGAAGAACGCGAAGAAGCCGACGAACAGCATCGCGGCGAAGCCTGCCACCGACACGAGGCTGCCGAACACCAGGGTGCCGGCGCCGAGGAGCGCCATCGACACGAGCAGCAGCCGGATCGGCGGGACGCGATCCTTCCAGGCCTGTGCGAGGACCAGGCCGAGCACCCCGCCGATCAGTCCGACGCCGCCCGAAAGGAGCGTCGGGACCTGGCTGTCCGATCCCCCCTCGACGAGGTTCTTCGCGTACAGCGCGAAGACGAACAGGCCGAATCCCCAGAACTGATACCGGAGCATCTGGAAACCGAGCAGACCGTGGGCGGCGGCGGGTCGAGACGCCACCTCACGGATGCCGCTCGCGATGCTCTGGATCACCCGCCGAGCCTCCTGCGCCAACGTGGTCACATGGGGCTCGGCCTCGACGTGCCGCAGTCGCTTCGCGACCAAGGCCCCGACCCCGAGCACGACGGCGCCGACGACGACGACCAGCCATGCCGGGAGTACGGCGCCGAACCCGAACGCGAACGCGATGCCCACGATCTGGAAGAGCGCGCCGCCGGCCTGCGACAGGGCGTTCCCCTGGAGCAGGTCACGACCTGAGAGCACGTCGGGGATGGCAGCCGATTTCACGGCAAGCGTCACTCGGATCACGGCTTGGGCCGCCAGCAACCCGAGGATCAGTGCGGCGGTCGTTCCGAGGTCTCCTTCTGTGCTTCCGTCGCCCATCGGAAGGAGGACCGTCACGGCGATGACCCCCACCACGCTCGCCGTGATCAGGTTGGACCACCACACCACGCGGCGCCGTTCGAATCGGTCGATCAGGACCCCGACGAACGGCGAGAGCAACGTGTAGGGGACGTACAGCAACAGGATCACCTGGAGGAGATAGTCGGCTGAAGGGACGTTCTGCACGTCGAATCCCTCCTGCCCGCCGAAGGCGATCGACTTCCCGATCGCGCCCTGGATCACGCCTTGTCCGGCCTGGGCAAGGAACTGCACGCTCATCAACGTCGCGAAGTCGGGATTCGAGAACTGCGAGAACAGCCGGTTGAAGAACCCGCCGAACGCGCCGAGCAGGCGGAGGAGCGTCCCCCCGAAGAAGCGAAGCGCCGCCCCGGCGCCGATCGCGACCGCGACGACGACCCAGGCCTTCGCCGGCGTGAGCGGTCCTCGCCACAGGCCCAGCACGAGGATGCCGACCAGCAGCGACATCACGATCGAGGTTCCGGGGATCAACGCGATCCGGCTGGGGGTATCTCTCAGGCCGAAGAACGGCGCCGCCAGCAGGCCGGGCAACACCGCCAGGAGGAACAGGCCTGCGAGGACACGCCCCTGATGGGGGAGGTCGCTCAGCGGGCCCGGTGGGTCGGCGAAGCGCGCGGCGGCCGCCTCGGAGGCCTCGCGCGCCTGAGTAACCACGTCCGCGGGCGGCTCGTAGTAGCCGTCTCCGGTCAAGACATAGGTGCCCGGACCGATCTCGATCGCATCGGCCGTCGCCCGCTCGAACGCCGCTTGTTCGTTCTCAGCGGTGCACTCGCTCTGCGGCATCCCGTTGCATCGCCCGGCGTAGTACTCGCCGATCAGGAAGACCACCGGCGGCTCGGTGTAGGTGCTCAAGCGGCGGCGGAGCTCTTCCCAATGGCTCTTCGTCGTATCTCGGTAGTTCTCGCTCGGTCCATCGGACGCGACGCCGCGGCGGAAATCCTCCACGGTCCCGACGTACGTCACCTGATACTTCGCGGCGGCGCCAGACAGTCCCGTCCGGAAGACATTCGTGTAGGTCTTCGCCCACCCGTATGTGGTGTTCGAGCCGGTCGCGTCGTCGGTGTTGCCGTAGTTGACGATCAGGACGATCGGGCGCTCGCCGGCGCCGGCGACGACCTGGTGAGCGGCCGCCAGCGAGGTCCGGACGCTCTGTGGCGCCCACTGGTTGTCCTGCTGGGCCCAACGGCTCAACGCGGGATCGATGAACGCGAACACGAGCGAACCGACGACGAGCAGCGCACCGAGACCACCCACGATCCTGCGCGCGCCTTCGCCGCGATACATCCACCGCACGGCAACGAACGCGCCCAGGCCGGTGAGCGCCATCGGGGCGGCCGTCGCGTTCATGAAGCGGTAATAGGGGATCTCCTGTCCCAACAGGACCGTGAGGACGCCCGCGAACGGGAACATCCACCAGATCGAGACCTGCTCGTACTGACCCGCCGGCTTGCGGGTCCGCCTGGAGACGACGATCGTCGAGACGATCGCGATCACGATCAGCGGGACCGTGAGGGTCGGCTTCGTGAGCGGCTGCATCGACGTCACCCACTCGGCCAGCCGGTCCCGGAAGAACGCGGCCGTGTAGGGCGGGGGGAGCGCGGCGTCCTTCAACAGCTCGGGACCGCCGGGACCCCAGATCCCGACGACCCACAGCGAGAGACCCGCGATCATCCCGAAGCCGGTCGACAACAGGAGCGGCCCGTCCGATCGCAGCGCCGAGCCGAGCCGGAACCGACTGGTGAGGAGATGCGTTCCCCATACACCCATCAGCGAGACACCGAACAGGACGCACGTGGTCGGATGGGTGAAGGCCGCCGCCATCGCGATCAAGATGATCGCCACCCGGGCGCCCCATGACGTCCGAGCCGCGTCGGCGAACGCCACGATCAGACAGAGCAGGAACAGGACGGTGATGTTGTCGAGGTAGCCCACGTAGGGCGTCGTGAGGAACAGGCCGGCCGTCGCGAGCATCGTGAGGATGACCACGAGCGGATCGCCTCTGCTGCGGTAGGCACCGGCGCCGAGAGCCAAGCCGGTGAGGATCGGGATCCCGAGCATCAAGAACGCGCTGAAGCTGTAGGTGCTGATCCCCGACACACGCTGCAAGAGCGCACCTGCGAGCGGGACCGTCACGCGGTAGCCGCCGGAGAAGAGGTTGTCGGGACCCCAGTCGCCCGCGACCGAGCCCGGGTCGTCCTCGAGGATCACACCGGCTCGCCACGTGTACCAGGCGGGGTCACGGGTCGGCGCCGACAGCGATGGGTCGGCGATGAAGCGCCAGCCGAGAGCGAGCAGGAGGACCAGCGCGAAGCCCACGATCGCCCACCACGATCCGAGACGGCTCGAACGCGTGGCCGGAGGTGGTATCGGCGTGCTCGTCGGCTTGCGATGTGCGGGTGAGCGTCACGATCCTCCCGTGGGACGCGGCCCGTGGGCCAGCGACAAGGCCACAGGATAGAGGACGGGTCGGGAGCTCCCGATCAGGTGCGTGCGCAGTCTCGACACAACCCGATCAGATCGAGGCGATGGCTCACGCTCGCGAACCGTGCGTCCCGGGCGAGGACGTCAAGGGCGCGATCGAGCTGGCGTTCCAGCGACGTGGGGATGTGGAGATCCTGGACGCGGCCGCACCGTGAACACATCAGATGATGATGGTGCCCCGTCAGCTCCTCGGCCAGCTCGTATCGGGCGAAGCCGTCCTCGGCGGCGACCCTGCGGATCAGGCCCGCCGCTTCGAGCTCCGCGAGGTTCCGGTACGCGGAGCTCTGGGGCAGGTTCTTCCGGCCACGCACGATATCGGGCAGCGCCAGCGGCATCCCCGCTCGCGCGAGGATCTCCACGAGCCGTCGGCGGGTGCGCGTGTATCGCTGCCCCGACGTGGCCAGCCTCGTTGCCACCTCCTGATGAAGCTCCATCAGTGAGCCTCTTGTTGGAGGGCTCGCGGCGCCGTCCGCTTCGCGAGCGCGACGGCCGCGAACACGGCTGCCGCGACGAACACGATCGCACCCCCGGGCGCGAGGTCGAGCGGCCTCGCGAGCGTCAGACCGACGACCGACGACACTGCCCCGATCGCGACGGCGAGCCGCAGCGTCCCTCGGAACGAGCGCGCCAACAGCTGCGCCGAAGCCACCGGGAGGACCATCATCGCCGCGATCAACAGGACCCCGACGATCTTCATCCCCGCGACGATGACGCCGGCCGTCAGAGCGGCCAGCGCGATGCTCAGCGGGCCGACCGGCAGACCGGCGACGCGGGACCAGTCCTCGTCGGTCACCACCGCGAACAGTGCCCTTCCGGCCAGGCCCATCGCGGCGAACACCGCTCCACCGAGCACCACGATCGTCGCGACCCCCACCCACGTGACGGCGTACGGATCCCCGAAGAGATAGGACAGGGTCTCGAGTTCCACATCACCCGCCCTGCTTGCGAAGACCGCTCCCATCGCGATGCCCACATAGAAGAAGAGCGCCAGCGCCAGGTCGCCCGCGGCCTTCCGTCTCAGCCGAAGCAGCTCGACGCCAACGGCTCCGATCACGGCGAACGCGAGCGCCGTCCAGACCGGCCAGATCTGGATCAGCAGGCCGGCACCGACCCCGGCGAACGCGACATGGGCGATCCCGTCACCCACCAGCGAGAGCCGCTTCTGTACCAGGAACGCTCCGATCATCGGCGCGAAGACCCCAACGGCGAGGCACGCGATCAGGGCACGTTGCGCTTCCCCCGTCTCGAACGGATACGGCAAGGACCACGTAGCGATCATCGGAGATCCTCGAGCCAAAGCGGCAGATCCCCACGGTGGATACCGAGTGACACGCCTCGTGACGCGAGCTCAGAAGGACTTCCGTCGAACACCACGCGCTGCTTGAGCACGACGACGCGGTCGATGACGTCGGCGACCGCGGCGAGCTCGTGTGAGACGAGCAGGACGCCGGCACCGTGTTGCCGGATCAGGTGGACGAGCGATTCGCGGAAGCGACGCTGGGATTCGGCGTCCACGCCCGCGATCGGCTCGTCGAGGACCAGCAACTCCGGTTCCCCGGCGAACGCCCTGGCGATGAAGGCTCGCTGTTGCTGGCCGATGGAGAGCTCGTTGAGCGGACGAAGCGCGAGCTCCGCGAGCCCGACGGACTCGATCGCGTGACGAACCGCCGCGTGATCGGATCCGGTGAGTCCGCGCCACCATCCTCGTTGGCGCAGCCTCCCGGCGGCGACGATCTCTTCGACCGTGGCCGGCACTTCGGACTGCAGCGAAGGTCTCTGGGGAACGTAGCCGACGCGCCAACGATCGCGTACGTCGCCCGGCGAGCGACCGAGCAACTCCACGCGGCCCGATCCCGGCGCGAGGGCCCCCAGGACGACCTTCAGGAGGGTGGACTTCCCGGATCCGTTCGGTCCGACCAGCGCCACGAACTCGCCCGCACGGACGTCGAGTGTGACGTCCCGAAGCACCGGCTCGTGCCCGTAGCCGAACGAGAGGCCATCGGCGCGAACCAACACCTCGGCGTCGTGAGGCGCAGCGGTCGGGACGTGCGGTGCGGGCTCAGCGCCCATCCGATCTCCCCGCAACGGCGAGCCGGGCACCGGGAGTGAGAATCATTCCCAGCTTCATGGAAGTGCACGGTATCTGCTGTGCGGGTCCGGCGTCAATCGACGTCGAGAAGGAGGGGCGTCTACTCCTCCAGGGCCTGGGTCCACGGGTCCGGGCCCGGATCGCCGCCGGTCGCGACCGTCGCGAGTCGCGGGAGGAAATGCTTCCATCCCTCGAGCTGCGCCGCGTCTGCCCCTTCGGGCAGTCCCGAATGCGTCAGCCGCACGATCGTCGCGTCCCCGTCGGGGATCAACTCGATCGTGACGGTCGAGGACCCCGGAGGCAGTTGCTCGTCTCCTTCCCAACCCCAGGTGAACACCACTCGGCGGGGCGGGTCCACCTCGACGTACTCCCCGACCGCATGGTTCCTTCCGGTCACGTTGACGCGATAGACCCCGCCGGGTTCGGCCTGCACCGTGGCGTCCACCCCCTTCCACTTGACGATCTTCTGCGGGTCCGTGAGGAACGGGAACACCGCCTCGGGTGACGCATCGATCCGGATCTCACTGTTGACGGTGATCGAGCCTGCCGCCACGTCGTCTCCCTTCCTCGGCTTCCACTTCTTCCTTCAACGTCGCCAGGCTCCCGCCCCAGAAGGCTTGCAGAGAAGCTTGCAGCTCGGCCAGCGCGTCACGGTTCGCTCGATACAGCCGCTTGGCGCCGTCCCGCCGCTCGCTCACGAGCCCCGCCGTCCGCAGGACCGTGAGGTGTTGGGAGATCGCCGGCCGGCTGACCTCGAAATGCGAGGCGATGTCACCTGCCGAACGCTCGGCATCCCAGACGAGACGGAGGATCTGCCTTCGTCGAGGCTCCGCGATCGCCTTCAGGGCAGCCTCCATGGGCGGATGTAAGCAGATGCTTACGGTAACGTCAACGGACGGCGAGACGGAACCGGCCCGAGCGGGTGCGTTCGACCATCCCGTCCTCGACGAGGGATCCGGTCGCGATGGCGATCGCGCGGGCCGGGTGCTTCGTCCGGTCGGCGAGCGCCTCGAGGCTCGCAGACCGGAGCCCGCGAAGGACGTCCACCACGGCGCCGCGGACCTGACGAGCACTTCCTTCGAACGCGTGCTGCCGCCGGCCGGAGGGCCTGCCCGTCCGGCCGGCGGCGAGGAACCGACAATCGGACGCGAGCGGGCACGCCTCGCAGCGCGGCGCCGGCCGGCACGACAGGCGGCCGAGATCCATCAGCGCTTGGTTCCATTCGCCCGGCGCGGAGGGGTCGAGCCACCGGTCCGCGTCGGCAGCGAGCCGATCGGCAGCCACCTCGTCCGGCTCGGCTCCGTGGATCGCGCGAGCGCAGATCCTCCGGACGTTCGTGTCCACCGCTGCCACGGGCTCCCCGTAGCCGATCGATGCCACGGCGGCGGCCGTGTACGGCCCCACGCCGGGAAGCCGGCGAAGCGACCCGACGTCTCGCGGCACCCGTCCCGCGTGATCGCGGACGACCGCGCGGGCGCTCTCGTGGAGAGCGACGGCGCGACGGTTGTACCCGAGACCGGCCCAAGCTCGGATGACGTCGGCGCGTGAAGCCTCGGCGAGCGCGCCGACGTCGGGGAACCTGGCGATGAACGCGCCGAAGATGGGCTCGACCCGGGAGGCCTGGGTCTGCTGGAGCATCACCTCCGAGACGAGCGTTCGGTAGGGGCTCCGGCGGCCGCGGCGCCACGCGTATGCGTGGCGCCGCGGCCGGTACCACTCCAGGACCGCCGATCGCAGCTGTGTGAGCTCCACGCGCTCAGAACCCGGTGTTCTGATCCTTCGAAGGCATCTGGTCCGTCGCCTCTTGCAGGGCCGAGTAGATCTCGCGGAACACCTCGGCCACGTACGACGCGGGCTGGCTGCCCTGCGACCCCATCGCACCGCGGACCGCCGAGGCGGTGAGGTCCGCAGCCTTGTCGAACACGTGCCAGTCGATATCGCGTGACATCGGTCCTCCTGGTTCGGTGAGGCCCCAGGCTACCTCCGCCTCACATCGCGGGCCGCCTATCATCCGCCCGATGAGGGGCGGGACGATCGATCGGCGGATCCTCCTCGCCTTCGCCGGGGTCGTGCTGCTCGCCGGCTCCAACATCGTCGCCGTTCGGTTCAGCAACCGAGAGTTGGATCCGTTCTGGGGAGCGGGGATCCGCTTCCTCGGTGCCTCGTCGATCCTGTGGGCGCTGGTCGCGGTCGGACGCCACCCCCTCCCGAAAGGGCGAGATCTGCGTGGAGCGCTCTTCTACGGGGTCCTCAGCTTCGCCATCGCCTACGCCTTCTTCTACTGGGGCTCGCAGGAGGTCCCGGCAGGTCTCGGCGGCACGATCATGGCTTCCGTCCCGCTGCTGACCGTCATGTTCGCAGCGGCCCATCGGTTGGAACCGCTGCGGCTCCGCGGCGTCGTCGGCGCGGTGATCGCGCTCGCGGGGATCGCGATCATGTCCTCCGGCGCGCTCTCCGGCGACGTTTCCCTGCTCTCGGTGCTCGCGGTCGTGGTCGCGGCAGCGGCCGCGTCGGAGTCCGGCATCGTGCTGAAGCTGCTCCCCTCGTCGCATCCCGTCGTGACGAACGCGATCGGGATGTCGGTCGGGGCGGTGCTCCTGCTCGTCCTCTCGCTGGTCGCCGGCGAATCCTGGCGACCTCCGGAGAGCCCGAGCGTGTGGGCGGCGATCGTGTACCTCGTGATCGCCTCCCCGTTCCTGTTCATGCTCGTCGTGTACGTGATCCAGCGATGGACGGCCACAGGCGCCAGTTTCCAGTTCGTCCTGTTCCCGATCGTCTCGGTGCTCGGAGGTGCGTTGCTGCTCGGCGAAGACATCACGTCTTCGCTCGTGCTCGGGGCGCCGCTCGTCCTCATCGGCGTGTACGTCGGCGCGCTGTCCGGCTCTCACGAGCCGGACGATCTCCCCGAGCCGGTTTCGACATCCACTGCGTCCGATCGCCCGGCGGAGCGGGACGGGCCTCTCTGAGAGCCGTCTTCGACCTCGGCTAGCATCCGAACTCCGATGCTCTTCCCTACGGTGGACTTCGCGATCTTCTTCGTCCTGGTCTTCACCGGTCACTGGCTCCTGAACCACCTGTCCCAGACGTGGAAGTGGTTCATGATCGCGGCGAGCTACGTCTTCTATGCCTGGTGGGACTGGAGGTTCGTCCTGCTGTTAGCGGGCATAAGCGTCCTCGCGCAAGTGGGTGCGATCGCGGTCGCACGGACTCGCTCCCCTCGAGCGAGGTTGGCCATGAACGGCATCGCGGTCACGCTCCTCCTCCTGCCGCTCGCCTTCTTCAAGTACTACGGGTTCCTCGCGGTGAACGTGACGAACACGCTCACCTCGCTCGGCATCGGATCGTCCCTCCCGTTGGTCCAAGTGGTGCTCCCGGTGGGGATCTCGTTCTTCACCTTCATGGCGATCGCCTACGTGGTCGACGTGTACCGAGGAGAATTCGAGGTGGCGAGCTGGACGGACACGTTCCTGTACCTCTCCTTCTTCCCGCATCTCGTCGCCGGCCCCATCGTTCGCCCGAACGAGCTGATCCCCCAGTTCCGGGAGCGGCGGGACGAGCGGCACGTCGACGTCGCGGGCGCCGCCTGGCTGATCCTCGGCGGTCTGTTCAAGAAGGTGGTGATCTCGAGCTATCTGGCGGCCCAGATCGTGGATCCGGTGTTCGGCGATCCCGCACGACGGAGCGCCCCCGATGCCTTCTTCGGGATCCTGGGCTACGCGATCGTCATCTACGCGGACTTCAGCGGATACACGGACATCGCGATCGGTGTCGCGAAGCTGCTGGGCTTCCAGTTCCCGAGGAACTTCGAACGACCCTACGCCGCACGCTCGATCCAAGATTTCTGGCGTCGATGGCACATGACCCTGTCACGGTGGCTCCGCGACTACCTCTACATCCCCCTGGGCGGCAATCGCAGAGGGGAGCGCCGGACCTACATCAACGTCTTGATCACGATGACCCTGGGCGGGCTCTGGCACGGCGCCGCGTGGACGTTCGTCATCTGGGGCGCCTACCACGGCGGACTGCTCGCGGCGCACCAGTGGCGCGTGCGGCACGGCGTGGTCGAGCGGTCGGACGACCGCCTCGTCGTCTTTCGACAGCGCGTGGCGACGTTCGCGCTCGTGTGCGTGGGCTGGGTCTTCTTCCGCGCGGATTCGATCGACACCGCCTTCTCCCTGCTCGGCCGTCTCGTCGTCGGGTGGACGACGCCGACCGAGTTCGTGACGCCGCTCGTCATCCTCGCCATCGCCGGGATGCTCTCGCTGCAGTTCTGGCCTCGAGGGCTCGGTCTGTGGCTTCAGGCCGGACTGTCTCGACTCAAGCCCGTTCCGCTCGGGATCGTCTTCGCGGTCACCCTGCTCGTGATCGTGATCCTGGGCCCTGCCGGCGTGGCCCCCTTCATCTACTTCCAGTTCTGATAGGCAGGAGAGGATGAGCGGAGATCGAGTGGACGAGAGCGACCCGACGCAAGCACCGGCCAAGGCCGCCCACGGCCGGCGGCTGATGCCTGCCGGACGTGTGCTCGTCGTGATCCTCGTGACCCTTCTCGTGTGGACGGTGCTGTACGCACCGACGATGAAGCGAGCGGCCGAGGCGTCTGCGCTCGGCATCAGACGCTCGGTGTCGCTCGCCGTCCTCAAACCCATCGCCGCCGTGAGCGACTGGATAGGGATGAGCGAACTCGCGGCCACGATCGAGCGCGCTGTGGGGAGAGATCCGGGCAAGCCCGGTGGCGCGTTCGTACCGCCGCCCGAGGACATCCCGGTCGCCCCGGACGACGGAGAGGACGACCCGAACCCCGGCGATGGAGACGGTGACGGGGCGACCGCCGAGGAGGATTCGATCCGGGCCCCCTCGCCCAGCCAGAAGCTCCGCGTCGCGGTCGTCGGGGACTCGCTCGCGGCCGGGCTCGGCTACTTCGCGGAACGGATCTTCCGTCCGCGGCTCGTCAAGGTTTCTCGCCAGGGTCGGATCTCCACCGGCCTCACACGGTTCGACTACTTCAACTGGCCTTTCACGATGCGAAAGATCGTCGACAGCTTCGACCCCGACCTCGTGATCGTGATGCTCGGAGAGAACGACCACCAGTCGCTGCAATCGTTGAGCGGCGACCGCGTCGCTCCCATCGGGACACCGGCGTGGCCGCGCGCGTACCGCGATCGCGTCCTCCGGATGATGCGGATCGCAACCTCCGACGGGGCGAAGGTCGTCTGGGCCGGTCTCCCGATCCCGGCCAACCCCGGCATCCGCGAGCATTCGGAGCGACAGAACGGCATCTTCAGGTTCGCCGCGGGCGAACTCGATGACGTCGCGTACTTCGACTCCTGGGAGCGGTTCCGGGAGCCCGGCGGCGGATACACGGCGTACTACCGGGAGGGAAAGCGTGTGATCCTCGTCCGGGAAGGGGACGGCCTGCACTTCAACGCGATCGGGTACACGATCCTCGCGCGAGAGATCGCGAAGCTCGCCGTCGAAGAGTTCGGGCTCTCCCCCAGGACGTTCGAGGTCGCGCTCTAGCCGGTCTCGCCCCCTCCGGGGATCGCCACGTCCGGCACCTGTGCCATCGCCGCCTCGACGTCCTCCTGCAGGTACTCGACCTCGGGGAGGCGACCGTTCAGGTAATCGTCGTACGCCTTCATGTCGAACGCGCCGTGGCCGGAGAGCCCGAACAGGATCACTCGCTCCTCGCCCGCGTCACGAGCGGCGATCGCCTCGTCGATCGCCCCGCGGACGGCGTGGGCCGACTCGGGCGCCGGGATGATGCCCTCCGTGTGGGCGAACTGCACCGCAGCGTCGAACACGGCGTTCTGTGAGTAGGCCACGGCATCCATGTGGCCGTGCTTCACGAGGAGGGAAAGGGACGGGGCGTCGCCGTGATAGCGCAAGCCCCCGGCGTGCACCGGCGCCGGCACGAAGGTGTGACCCAGCGTGTACATCGGCAGCAGCGGGGTCATCTGACCTGTATCGGCGAAGTCGTACGCGAAGCGGCCCTTCGTCAGGGTCGGGCAGGCGGCCGGCTCGGTCGCCAGGAAACGGATGTCGGGGGTTGAGCCCGACAGGCGGTCCGCCATGAACGGGTAGGCCAGACCGGCGTAGTTGGAGCCGCCCCCCACGCACCCGATCACGATGTCCGGCCGGGCGCCCGCCAGCTCCATCTGCGCCTTCGCCTCGAGGCCGATCACGGTCTGGTGGAGCAACACGTGGTTCAGCACCGAGCCGAGGGAGTACTTGATCGCGCCACCGGAAGTCGCGGCCACCTCGATCGCCTCGCTGATCGCGATGCCGAGCGAACCGGTCGACTCCGGATCCGCGTCGAGGATCGCCTTGCCCGCCTGCGTCGTCGGGGACGGCGACGGCACGACCTCTGCCCCGAACGTCTCCATGAATATGCGGCGGTAGGGCTTCTGCTCGTAGGAGGCCTTCACCATGAACACCTGGCAGTCGATCCCGAAGAACTTGGCCGCCATCGCGAGGGCAGACCCCCACTGTCCGGCTCCGGTCTCGGTGGCGAGCCTCTTCGTGCCCGCCTCCTTGTTGTAGAAGGCCTGCGCGATCGCCGTGTTCGGCTTGTGGCTGCCCGCGGGCGATACCCCTTCGTACTTGAAGTAGATCCGCGCGGTCGTCTGGAGCGCCTTCTCGAGCCTGACGGCACGGTGGAGCGGCGACGGTCGCCACAAGCGATAGACGTCGAGGACCTCACCGGGGATGTCGATCCAGGGTTGGGTCGAGACCTCCTGCAGGATCAGCGCTTCCGGGAACAGCGGCGCGAGGAGATCGGGCGTCACCGGCTCGTGGGTCCCGGGGTGCAACGGAGGGAGGGGCTGCATCCCGGCCTGCGCGATCGACGGCATGATGTTCAGCCATGCAGTCGGCAACTGGTCCTGCGACAGATCGAACCGGGTGGCGTCGGTCATCGGGGAAGCCTCCTCGTTCTCGGAAGGGGGCGAGCCTACCCCGGAGCGCCTCCCCGGAGCCAATCTCCGAGCCGCCGGTGTACCGGCGGCCCGCTATCGCGTGGGCTGGTCGGCGATCTCGACCCAGCCGTCCACCAGGCGAGCCTGGTGGACGGCGACCGGATCCTGGGCGGGGCCTTCGAGCGGCTCTCCGGTCTCCACGTCGAAGACGCTCCCGTGGCACGGGCATTCGACGGAAGATGCCCGGTCGTCGAACTCTCCTTCGGAGAGTGCGCATCCGGCATGCGTGCACTCGTCCGCGAATGCGAAGAGCCGCGCCTCCGCATGCACCACCGCCACGCGGCCGATCGGGAGGTCGAAAGCTCGCACCTCTCCTTCGGGGATCTCGGCGATCGACCCGACGCGGACGAAGTCCACCGTCTAGGCCCGAACCAATGCCGACCAGAAGCGTTGCGCCGCGGTCACGGCTCCGAGGGTCGCGAGGATGAGCAGGACGGGCGTCATCGCGCCCGGTACGAGCAGACCGACCATCAAGGCGAGGAACCGTTCGAGTCGCTGGAAGAAGCCCTCGGTGAGCTGCACCCCCACGGCTTCCGCCTCGGCCCGGATGTGACTCACCGACAGGCTCACGACCAGGGTGAACAGCGCGAGCGCCGCATCGAGTCTCCTTCCGTCCTCCGAGAGCGCCCAGAACAGACATGCGAACAGGATCGCGTCCGAGACACGGTCGAGCACGGAGTCCATGAATGCGCCCGATCGCTTCTGTTGCCCGTGATGTCTGGCGACCGACCCGTCGAACACGTCGCACAGACCGGCCGCGAGGAGGGCCCACCCGGCCGCGAACCATTCCCCCAGGATGATGAGTGCCCCCGTCACCACGTTCAGCAGAAGCGCCATGATCGTGAGATGCCAGGGCCGGACCCGGGCCCAGATCAGGAACGCGAGGATCGCGCGGTAGGGCCACTGGAACATCCACTGGATCGCGCCGCCGGTGGCCGATCGATTCTTCCGTGGCTTCGGGAGGTCACGGACCTTCGGCGCCTCGCGTTCGACGTGTGGTCTCGAGCGATGCCCGGTGGCCGCGCGCCGACCCATCAGCTCGCGCTCATCAGCCCATGAACGGTTCGAACCCGACCACGATGTATTCGAAGCTCCCACCGGGAGCCTTCACGAGGACCTGCTGGTCCTTCGACGCACCCAGCAGCGCCCGTCCCAGCGGAGAGGACGTGGTCACGGTGCGAGCGCCGGGCGCCTTCTCCTCGCCGTGCTCGGCAAGCAGGTACGTCTCTTCCTCGTCGTCGTCGTCGACCACGCGGACCGTGACGAGCATGTGCGGGACGATGCTGTCCGCCGCGATAGGCGCCTCGATGATCTCCGGATCTCGAAGCGCCTCCTTCAACCGGCGGATCTGCGATTCCATCAGCCCCTGGGCATCCTTGGCCGCGTCGTACTCGGCGTTCTCTTTGATGTCGCCGTGCTCGCGCGCGACCTTGAGACGCTCCGCCATCCGATCGCGCCCGTTGGTCAACAGCTCGTCCAGCTCGGTCCTGAGCCGCTTGTAGGCCTCGAGCGTGAGCGACGCCGTCGGCTCCTGGCCGGGCTTGCGTTCGGGACGAGCCTTCAGCTCTTCTGGCAACTCAGGCATGCGTTCGAGTCTACTGAACGGGCTATCCTCGCCCGCATCCGGTCGAGGGCCTGAGGCCAAGAGGAGGAGGAGCGCGGGCATGGGGCGGCTTGACGGCAAGGTGGCGCTGATCACCGGCGGTGCGAGCGGCATGGGGATGGTCGCGTCGCGGCTCTTTTCGTCGGAGGGGGCGAAGGTCGTGCTGACCGACGTCAGCGACGACGCCGGGGAGCAGGTGGCCGAGAAGATCCGCGCCGACGGAGGGCAGGCGACCTACGTCCACTCCGACATCTCGCGCGAGTCGGACGCGAAGGCCATGGTCGACACGGCGCTCGAGACCTACGGCGGCCTCACGGTTCTCTACAACAACGCTGGTGTGATGCTCGAGGAGGACGGGTCGGTCCACTCCACGGACGAGGCCATCTGGGATACGACGCTCGCGATCAACGTGAAGGGCGTGGCCTACGGCTGCAAGTACGGGATCCCCGCGATGATCGATTCGGGAGGAGGCTCGGTCATCAACGTGGCTTCGTTCGTCGCGTGGATGGGTGCTGCCACGTCCCAAACCGCGTACACCGCCTCGAAGGGAGCGGTGCTCGCGATGACCCGCGAGATCGCTGTCGAGTACGCGCGGAAGGGCGTGCGCTGCAATGCCCTGTGCCCGGGCCCCATCGATACGCCCCTGCTGGCCGAGCTCCTGTCCGACCCGGAGCGCCGACAACGGCGCTTCGTCCACATCCCGATGGGCCGGCTCGGACAGGCGGAGGAGCTCGCGAAGGCAGCCCTGTTCCTCGCCAGCGACGATTCCAGTTACATGACGGGAGCCTCGCTGATCGTCGACGGCGGCATCACCGCCGCGTACGTGACCCCCGAGGACTGAGGGCCGGCCTCTCTCGGCGATACGATCGACCCATGGTGGACTTCGTGGCCACCGGACATTCCTGGAGCGGTGGTGGCGGCCCGATCACTCTGACACCGTTGGCCGGCCTCCTCCTCACCGTCGTCCTCGCTCGGTGGTTCCTGCGGCCTTCGCGTCTCACCGATACTGTTCGGCGTCTCGGTATTGCTCGGAACACTTTTCGCGCTCGCGGCAGACACATGGGGCCTCACGACGGCGATCGCCGGCTGGGTCGTGGCGGCCCTCGTCGTCGCGGGTCGAGTCCGACACACCCGAGGTCCCCTCGGACGCAACCCCTCAGATTGACAGCGGTCCGCCGCTGGGGCTCAATATCGGCCGGTGGGCCCGCGTCCGCGGGCGGAGAGGGGGTCCGTGACCCGTGTCTGAACGACGCAAGGTCGGCTCGGTCAGTTACCGAGAGGTCGGCCAGGACTACTTCGATCAGCGAGGGCTGAAACGACACGCCGGGGTGTTCGCGCTCTGGTCGCTGGGCGTTGCGGCCGTGATCTCGGGTGACTTCTTCGGCTGGAACTTCGGCCTCGGCGTGGGTGGCTTCGGAGGCCTTCTCCTCGCGACGATCGTGATCACGGTCATGTACTACGGCCTCTGCTACTCGATCGCCGAGATGTCACCTGCGTTGCCCCACACGGGCGGAGCGTATTCGTTCGCCCGCTCGGCGATGGGCCCGTGGGGAGGCTTCATCACCGGCCTTGCCGAGAACATGGAATACGTCATCACACCGGCGGTGGTCGTCGTCTCGATCGGCGCCTACATGGGCGTGATCATGACCGAGCTGTTCGATCTGACCACCACGCCGATCTGGAACACCCCTCCGTTCTGGTGGGCCGTGTTCTACCTGGTGTTCGTGGGTCTGAACATCGTGGGCATCGAGGCCACGATGCGATTCACGATCATCATCAACATCCTCGCGCTCCTGATCCTCGGCTTCTTCTTCGTGACCGCGATCCCGAAGTTCGATGCCGACCTCCTGTTCAACATCCCGCAGGGCGGAGGTGAATCGCTCGCGAACGGAGGTGGACCGTTCCTGCCGTTCGGGATCTCGGGGATCTTCAAGGCGCTGCCGTTCGCGATCTGGTTCTACCTCGCGATCGAGGAGCTCCCGCTGGCCGCGGAGGAATCGATGGACCCAGCACGAGACATCCCCAAGGCCACGATCTGGGGGATGACCACGCTGGTCATCACCGGCGTGCTCGTGCTGCTCCTGAACCCGGGTGTCTCCGGGGCCAACGAGACCGGCGCGACCCTCGAGCCCCTGTTCCTGGGCTTCTCCGACATCTTCCCGAACTCCGACATCGCCGCGCTGTTGGCGTTGATCGCGGTGGTCGGGTTGGTGGCCAGCTTCTTCACGATCATCTTCGCCTACGGACGCAACATCTTCTCGCTGTCGCGGGCCGGCTACTTCCCGCACTGGATGTCCGTGACGAGCCCGAAGCGGAAGACGCCGCACGTGGCGTTGGTCCTGGGCGCCGTCGTCGGCTACATCCTCGCGTACGGGATCTACAAGTTCGGCTACGACGAGGAGGGGGCCACCACGGCACTGGGCGCAGCGCTCCTGACGATGGCGGTGTTCGGCGCGGTCATCTCCTATGCGATGCAATGCCTGTCGTTCATCGTGCTCCGGCGGAAGATGCCGAACATCAACCGGCCGTACCGCAGCCCCCTGGGTGAAGGCGGTGCCGCGATCGCGGGCATCATCGCAGTGATCGCGTTGATCTCGCTGTTCACGATCCGGGACTACCGGTTCGGCGTGATCGGGACGGCCATCTGGTTCGTCCTCGGCCTGATCTACTTCGCCGTCACCGGACGGAACCGACTGGTGCTATCACCCGAGGAGGAATTCGCTCTGACGCAGGGTGAACAAGGACTACCTCAGAAGAGCTTCGGGACGAGCGCCGCCGCCAGGAAGCGATCCTTCGTGGTGGATCAACGGACGTAGGGACGCCACCACCTCCTCCGGAGAGCTGACCAACCGACGAGGGACGAGCGCGGCGGCCGGGAACGCCGCCGCCCCGTCCCCGCCCGAGGAGGAACGATGCAACAGCAGGGCATGATCGACGCGAAACAACTGGAGGAGCTCGCGGACTCAGGCGAGATCGACACCGTCCTGTGCATGTTCACGGACTTCCAGGGACGGTTCGTGGGCAAGCGCATCCTCCCGCACTTCTTCCTCGAGGACGTGATGGGCGAGGAGGGCCTGCATGCCTGCCTCTACCTGATCGCGATCGACATGGAGATGGAGCCACTGCCGGGCTTCGAGTACGCGAGCTGGGAGACCGGCTACGGCGACTTCAAGATGATCCCCGACATGTCGACCATGCGGCTCGTCCCGTGGCTCGAGAAGACGGCGATGGTGATCTGCGATGTTGCCGACGAGCACACGAACGAGCTGGTCGAGGTCGCGCCGCGGACGATCCTCCGCCGGCAGGCCGAGCGTGCGAAGGCGGCCGGCTACACGTTCAAGACGGGGTCGGAGCTCGAGTTCTATCTCTTCAAGGACTCCTACGAGGAGGCCGCGGCCAAGCGCTACCAGGGCATCCAGCCGTCGTCCCCGTACATCATGGATTACCACATGCTCGCGACCACCAAGGACGAGTGGCTGATCCGCCAGATCCGCAACGGGATGCTGGGCGCGGGCATCCCGATCGAGTTCTCGAAGGGCGAGTTCGGTCGCGGCCAGCACGAGATCAACATCACGTACGCGGATGCGCTGACGACCGCCGACTACCACTCGCTGTACAAGCACGGCACGAAGGAGATCGCCGCCATGAACGGGGCGGCGATCACGTTCATGGCGAAGTGGACGATGGACGAAGCGGGCTCCTCGTGCCACATGCACTCGAGCGTCTGGAACGAGGACGGCTCCACGTCGCTGATGTGGGACGACGACGACCAGAACCACATGAGCCCGACCTTCAAGCACATGCTGGGTGGGTTGATGTCCACCTCGCGAGAGATGGCCTGGATGTACGCGCCGTTCGTGAACTCCTACAAGCGCTACCAGCTCGGATCATGGGCGCCGACCGCGATCCTGTGGAGCCACGACAACCGAACCTGCGGGTTCCGGGTGGTCGGGGAGCACCAGGGCAACCGCGTCGAATCGCGGCTGCCCGGGGGCGACGTGAACCCCTACCTCGGCTACGCGGCGACGATCGCGGCGGGCCTGCACGGCATCCAGAACGAGGTCGAGTGCCCGCCACTCTTCGAGGGGAACGCCTACGAGTCGAAGGACGCGGAGCGCGTGCCGTCCTCACTGCACGAAGCGATCGCCGAGATGGAGCGCTCGGAGGTCATGCGGGAGGCGTTCGGCGACTTCGTGTTCGGCCATCTGCTGAACATGGCCCAACAGGAGCAGATCATCTTCGACAACAACACGGTCACTGACTGGGAGCTGATCCGCTACTTCGAACGAGGCTGAGGGGGTGAAGCCGCGGACTCCCGGGTAAGGGTCGTCCATGCGGAAGACCGGTCTCATCGCGGTGGCGGTCGTCGCCGCGCTCTCCGCGGGGTGCAGCGAAGGAGACCTGCGAGATCTGGCCAGGGAGACCGAGCAGGCGTTCCAGGAAGTCGGCGATGACTTGGAGGATCTGGCCGCTCGAGCCGAAGGACCGATCCGTGAGACAGCAGATCGAGCCCGGGAAGTCGCCGAGGAAGCCCGGCAGGCGTCCGATGAGTTCCGCGAGAACCCGACCACCGAGACGCGGCAAGCCCTTCGCAGCTCGAAACAGCGGCTGGACGAGGTCTCGCGAGAGCTCGAGGCCCTGATCGACCAGGCACCCCAGGGCGTCCGATCCACCATCCGTCAAGCGCTCGATTCCCTGACGGAGCTGCGGAGACGGATCGAGAGGCAGCTCGAGAGCTCGTAGCAAGTCTCGGCGGCCGGGCTAGAACCCCTTCTCGAAGACCGGGACGAGCGCGAAGTAGAGCTCCCGGTAGCGTCGGTAGGCCTCGTCGTAGATCTCGCGGACGGCCTGGTCCGGCTCATGCTCGTCCGGCCTGAAGGCCACGAATGCCTCCACCGCATCGGCGACGCTCTCGTGAACGCCGGCCCCGACTGCGGCGAGGATCGCGGCTCCCGTCGCCGTCGTCTCCACGCTCTCCGGGACGCGGACCGGGAGTCCCGTGACATCCGCCTTGATCTGACGCCAGAGCGGACCTTTGGCGCCCCCGCCGACGATCGTGAGCCGGCGGACGCCGAGCCCGGCGGCCGTCATCGCCTCGAGGATGTCGCGGAGCGCGAACGCGCTCCCCTCCAGGATCGCTCGGGTCATGTGATCACGAGTGTGCGCCAGCGTGAGGCCGTAGAAGACGCCGCGCGCCGCACCGTTCCACTCGGGAGCCATCGCGCCTTGCATCGCGGGGAGGAAGATCACGCCGTCGCTCCCAGCGGGAACCTCCGACGCCTCCTCGCTCAGCTGATCGTAGGCGTCGCCCAGTCCTTCCTCCTCGTTCCTTCGCTCCTCGGGGGCGAACTGGTCTCGCCACCAGCGCAGGTTGCCGCCGGACACGAACCCCGGGTTCTCCAGCAGCCAGGCGTCCGGATCGGCGTGGGGGTGGCACTCGACGAGCATCGTCGGGTCCTCTCGCGGTTCCGCGCTCGCGGCGCACACCGGCTCGGCGGTCCCCACGACGTCACACACCTCGCCGGGCTCGAACACTCCGGCACCGAGCGTCGCCGCCATCTCGTCACCGCAGCCGATCGCGACGACTGTCTCGGGGGAAAGCCCGCACGCGTCGGCGAACCCGGCGGTGACGTTCCCGACGGCCTGCGTCGCATCGCCCAGCTCCGGCAGCATCTTCGGATCGATCCCGGTTGCCTCCAACACCTCCGTCGACCACGTCTTCGTCCGAGGGTCGAGCAGGGCGAGCGACGAGGCATTCGAGGGATCCACCGCGACGACACCGGTCGCGTGTCGGAGCACGTAGGCGCCGGGCGACATCAGCGACGACGCCTCGTTCCAGACGTCGGGTTCCTCGTCTCGCACCCACAGCGCCTTGAACACCGCGTGGGACGAGTCGAGGTTGGCACCGACCGCCCGATAGAAGTCCCGAGGCGAGATCCGCTCGGCGAGCGCCGCCGCCTGCGCCTCCGCCCGACGGTCCATCCAGATCAGCGAGGGGCGCAGGCGGCGCCCTTTCGTGTCGCACACCACCATGCCGTCGAGCTGCGACCCGAACGAGAGGCCCCTGATGGCCGCCGGGCCGTCCGGACACTCCGCGACCAGCTGCCGGCAGACGGTCTCCACCGCGGCCGTCCAGAGGTCCGGATCTTGTTCGGCCCACCCGGGGTGCGGGAAGGAGAGGTCGTAGGCCTCGTAGGCGGAGGCGACGAGCTCGCCGTCCGCGGCGTACAAGGCCCCGTTCGTTCCCTGGCTGCCCACGTCGCAGCCGATCACGTACGGACCGCTCACGGCATGACGACCATCTTCAAACCGGTGCCGGCCCGGATGGTCTCGAACGCCTCTGCGATCTTCTCGAGAGGCCATCGGTGGGTCACGACCTTCGCGAGCTCGTCCTGCTTGCGGTCCAGGTAGTCCATCGTGATGCGGTACTGGCGATGCGTCGCGCCGTAGGCACCGAGCACCGACAGCTCCTTGTAGTGAAGCTGGTTCATGTCGAGCGGGCTCACGGGGTCGTGCTTCGGCAGTCCGGCGAAGTAGACGACCTTGGCGCGCTTGGCCGCCATCTCGAGCGCGGCCTGCTGCGCCGGTTTCGCCGGTGCCGCGACGCTGATCCGCTCGGCGCCGACACCGCCCGTCCGCGAGAGGACCTCCTCGACGCCGTTGTCCTCGCCCGCCACCCATGCGTCGTCGACCGCCTGGCCGATCGCGTCCAACGCGATCTCGAGCCGCTCCGCGGAGACATCCGACAGGAACACCTTCGAGGCGCCCCGGTCCCGCGCCATCACCGCCTGCCAGCATCCGATCGGTCCCGTCCCGAGGATCACGACCGTGTCCCCCAGGCGGATGTCCAGCTGCTCGATCCCGTTCAAGGCGCAGGCGAACGGATCGGCCACCGTGGCGAGGTCGCTCGGCAGCTCCGGCGGCAGCGGGATCAGGTTCTTCATCGCGATGGGCGGGACGCCGGCTCGCTCCGCATACGCCCCCGGGAAAGGGTCGTATCCGTAGAGCAGGTGATCCTCGCACAGGTTCTGGAAGCCTTCCATGCACCACCGGCACTCGCCGCACGTGAGGATCGAGCCGAGGAAGACCCGATCGCCGGCCGAGACACCGGGCGGCAGATCCGCGTCGGTCCCGACCTCTTCGAGGATCCCGACCGGCTCGTGACCGAGCTGCCAGGGGACGGGTGCCTTCGGATCGCCGTTGAAGAACGTGCGCGCGTCGGTCCCGCAGATGCCGCACGCCTCCACACGGAGCACCGCCCCGCGAGGATCGAGCACCGGCTCGTCGGCGTCGTCGCGAACCGCGATCGCATCCACGTCGGTCATGAACGCCGCGCGCATCAGTCGCCCAGCTCCTCCCCCAGCGCCGCCATCGCCTTGTCCGCGCCCCAGCGCTCGCGGATCACGCGCGAGAGCGCCCGGGTGATCGCCTCCGGCGACCGGTGCATGAAGATGTTGCGGCCCACGGAGCAGCCGATCGCGCCGGCGGCGACCGCCTGCTCCATCCGTGTCAGCAGCTCGGCGTCTTCCAGACGGGAGCCGCCGGCGAGCACCACCGGGATCCCGTTCGCCGCCTCCACCAGCTTCGCGAACGCATCGGCGTCCCCGGGCCAGTTGGTCTTGACGATGTCGGCACCGAGCTCGGCGCAGAGGCGGACGTTCCTGCGCAGGTACTCGAAGCCGTAGAGGTCCTTCAGCTCCTCGACGCTCGCGTACGTCGTGGGGAACTCCGCCTCCGCGATGAACGGCATGCCGAGCGCGGCGCATTCGCGCCCGACTCCGGCGAGGATCTCGATCATCGAGGCCTCGGTGTCGCCTCCGAGCGCCGTGAAGAGCACTACGGCGTCGGCGCCGAGCACGAGGGCCTCCTCGACCTCCGCGATCTGCACGATCTCGGGCCGATCTCCACCGGGACTCGCGGACGCAGACAGGAGCAATGCGAGGGACGTGGTCGGGGAGAACGCCGGCTCGGCGATCTTGATCATCCCTTTGCTCATCATGATGACGTTGGCCCCTCCCGCCACCGTCTCCGCTGCCCGGGACGCGATATCGGCGAGAGGCTCGAGGAACGTGGGAGACGTCATCCCGTGGTCGAGCGCGCAGATCACCGACACGCCCGCCGGGTCGATCACCCGCTTGAGTCGCATCGCCTTCCCGGTCATCCCTGCCCCCTTCGCTCGCGTGATGGTCGGCGCTGCGAAGTGTGCCAGAGGGCGCCCGTTCCCGCGACCTCACGGTGGCGGCCCGGTCACGCCGAGGGACACAAGGTGTCGGGATACACTCCCGGTCGATGGCGACCATCCTCTTCGTTCGATGCGATGCCTCGGAGACGTTCGGGGTCGCGCCCTCGGCCGTGGAGAGCGCGGGCGGGACGGTCGCCGTGTGGAACGCGCTCGACGAGACGGACCCGAGACCGTCGCTCGACGACATCGCTGGGATCGTCGTGTTCGGCTCCACGTTCAACGTGGAGCATGCCGACGAGCAGCCCTTCATCAAGGAGACCGCCGACCTCATCCGGGAGGGCCTCGAGCGCCGGATCCCGTTCCTCGGCGTCTGCTTCGGGGGGCAACTCCTCGCCTGGGCGCTCGACGCGAAGGTCGGCGAGGGACCGGCCCGCGAGATCGGCTTCGAGCCGATCCATCCGACCGACGATGCAGCGCACGATCGACTCTTCTCCCATCTCTCGGACGGCGACCTGGCGTTCCAGTGGCACGGGGACGCGTTCGAGCTCCCTGTGGGAGCGACGTTGCTCGCCACGGGTGACCAGGTCCCCAACCAGGCGTTCCGAGTCGGGGACCTGGCGTGGGGCACGCAGTTCCACTGCGAGGTGAATCGCTCCGAGCTCGACTACTGGCTCGAGGAGTTCACCAAGGAAGGCGACCTCAGGTCGGAGTGGGGCAAGAGCCCGGAAGAGGTCCGCGAGGAGGCCGGGCGATTCATGGCCGAGCACGAGAGCCGCGGACGAGAGGTGTTCGAACGTTTCACGACCCTCGCCGCGGGCGAGTAGGCCCCGAAGACCCGTCGCTACACTCGACGCCGTGGCCGAGCCCCAGTACCGACCCCTGATCGCGGTCGTCGCCTACCACCTGGCCGACGATCGAGTCGCGCGCTGGCCGCAAGGGGGGTACGGCGTCCCGAAGCCGTATCTCGACGCGCTCCGGCGAGCCGACGCCCGCACCGTGATCCTGGCGCCCGGCGAGGAGGGGACGCCGGAAGAGATCCTCGAGCCGTTCGATGGCCTCCTGCTCGCCGGCGGCGGCGACGTGGATCCGCGCCGCTACGGCGCGGAGCCCGGCGACCACCTCTACGGGGTGGAGCCCGACCGGGACGAGTTCGAGATCGCATTGCTCAAGGCAGCGGACGAGCTGGCCGTCCCGACCCTCTGCATCTGTCGCGGGATGCAGGTGATGAACGTCACGTTCGGCGGGTCGCTACACCAGCACCTGCCCGATCACCCCGATCTCATCGAGCACGGCGTGCCGCTCGAGGGCACCCAGACGATCCACGAGGTGTCGGTCGAATCGGGGAGCCGTCTCGCGGCCGTGACGAAGTCCGGCCCGCTGGCGTGCGCGTCGCATCATCATCAAGGGGTCGACCGGCTCGGCGAGGGACTGGCCGTCACCGGGAGGAGCCCCGACGGCCTGATCGAGGCGATCGAGAGGATCGTTCTCGACCAGCAGGACGAGCGCGCGACGTGGATGCTCGGGGTGCAATGGCATCCGGAGGAAACCGCCGACCGAGATCCTTCACAACAAGCGCTGTTCGATGCCCTCGCGCGACGCGCCTATCGAGAGACCGATGCGCGGGCATCCGTCACGAGGTGACGGAGAAACCCTCGGTGGTTCGCTCCTCTTCTTCGAGCCTCAAGAAGAGACCAGACTGCGGCTTCGGATCGAAGTAGGTCGCCTTCGCCGGCATCTGCTCGTGGCGGTCCGCCACGGACACGAACTGGTCGAAGGTCGGAGGCATCAGCGTGAACGCCGCCCCGCCGTCCTCGTCCACCCTCCCGGTGAGTTCCTCGAGTGGAACCGCGTCCGAAACGAACTCGAGTCCGGGGTCGCCGGCCTCCCCGAAACCGAAGATCGGCTCGAGGACATCACGGTGGAGTCGAGAAACGTCGAGCGACTCCACTCCGACCAGGCCGTTCTCCGGCGGAGGCACCAGCCGGTGCCAGCGTCCGGCCACGTAGAGCCCGAACACCCCACGCTCGACCGGCTGGGTCTCCGCACGCTCCACGGTCAACCGCTCGCGCAGCCGGGCGATCAGATCGTCCACCGACATCGGGAGCGGGCCGACGATCCGCCGATGGAACGCCAGCATCCTCAGGGCATCCTCGGGGAAGAGCACGGCCGGCACCCCGGCGCCCTCCGGCCGGCCGGACCGCTCCCAGAGATCCACGGACGCCATCGCTCGGTGATGTCCGTCGGTGATGTACAGCGACTGCTGCTCGAGACGTTCCCGGATCCTTTCGATCGACTCCCGATCGTCGATCCGCCACACGCTCTGTTCGAGTTCGCCGGTGCCGAACCTCCGGAGCGGTGCTCGCTCCGTGGTCGTCTCCACGATCTTCCGGATGTCGTCGTCCGCGCGGAACATCAGCGCGACCAGCGTGGACCGGGCACCGAGGCGCGCCAGGTGTAGCCCGAGCGCGTCGACGCGCTCCGGCTGCACCCCCTCGTGCCCGAGGACACGGCCGTCGACGAAGGCCTGCGGCGGCACCTCGCCGACGATCCCGGTCTGTTCGTGATCGGCCGAGCGCAGTCGATAGACGTAGAGGGCAGGTTCCGGGAACCCCTCGTAGAGCCCGGCGTCGAGGAGCCGATGGAGGGCGGCGGCGTTCGCTTCATCGAGCGCTTCGGGGTCCGCCTCGACGCCGTCGGCCGCATCGTCCGGTGTCCGCGACACGTGCAACCAGGAGTAGGGGCGCTCGGCGAGGATCGAGGCCCGCTCCTCGCGCGAGAGGGCGTCGTGCATCGGGGAGACGACGTGATCCGCCCACTCGGCACGAACGATCCGCGCGGGGAACGGTTCGAGCGTGCTCATCCGTTCGCATCCCGGAACCCCGCCATGAACCCGACGAGCGTCTCCACGCCCTCATCGGTCATCGCGTTGTAGATGCTCGCCCGGATCCCACCGACGCTCCGATGGCCCTTCAGATTGACCAAGCCGTCCTGTTCCGCGCCCTTGAGGAACGCGGCGTCCAGCTCGTCCGAGGGCGTGCGGAACACGACGTTCATGTGCGATCGGTCGGCCGGCTCGACGGGCGAGAGATAGAAGCCTCCGCTCTTCGCGATGGCGTCGTAGATCGCCCCGGACCGACGCGCGGCGCGCTCCTCCATCGCCTCGACTCCCCCCTGGTCGCGCATCCAGCGGAGCACTTTCCCGGTCACGTAGATCGCGAACATGGGAGGGGTGTTCAGCAAGCTGTTCTTCCCCGCATGGGCCCCGAGGCGAAGGTACGTCGGGAGATCGGGGTTCAGCTCCTCGAGGAGCGCCGTCCGAACCACCACCACCGCGAGTCCGGCCGGCCCGAGGTTCTTCTGCGCCCCGCCATACACGAGGTCGAACCGATCCCACGGGATCGGCCGGCTCAGATAGTCCGACGACATGTCCGCCACGAGCGGAACCTCGACCTCGGGGAACTCGGCCATCCGGATCCCCTCGATCGTCTCGTTCGAGGTGACATGCAGGTATCTGGTGTCTCCTGCGATCTCCAGCTCGTCGACCGACGGCATCCGGGTGAACGAGAAGGGTTCGCCGTCCCACGCGGCGTACGCGTCCCCCCATGCGGTCGCGTCCTTGAGCGCACCCTTGGCCCACGTCCCGGATCGCACGTATCCGGCACGCGTTCCCTCCAGGAGCAGGTTCATCGGGACGACCGCGAACTGGAGCGTCGCTCCGCCCTGCAGGAACAGGATCGAGAAGTCGTCGGGCACCCCGTAGTTCTCACCGAAGAGGGAGAGCGTCTCCTCGTGGACGGCCTCGTATTCCGGGCTCCGATGGCTCATCTCGATCACCGACATGCCTGCGCCGCGGAAGTCCAGCAGCTCGGACCGCACCTCCTCCAGCACGGCGAGCGGAAGCGTGCAGGGCCCGGCGCAGAAGTTGTGGACCCTCACGACCGACCTCGTGCGGTCGGGACGGCCGAGACGTGGATCACGTCGTCGAGCGCTTCGAGAGCCGCGATCAGATCCGCGCCCACGTCCCCGACGACGTCGATCGTGGCAACGGCGGCGTTCCGTCCCTCGAAGACGCGGTTCTCCATCTGTTCGACGTTCAGCTCACGACGCCGCAGGATGTCGAACACCCCCGCCAGCACGCCGACGCGGTCGAGGTGGCGGACGTGCAGGGTGTGGGTGCCCAGCCGGGTCGGCGCGAGGTTCACGCAGTTCACGATCTCCCCTCGGACGAACGCTTCGATGATCTCGACGACACCCTCCGCCACCGCCTTCTGGGCCTGCGAGGTGGACGCCCCGATGTGATGAGTGCCGACGACGTTGGGGTGTTGGGCGAGCTTCGAGGACCAGTCGGTCGCGCCCGAGCCGGGTTCGTCGGGATACACGTCGAGGCCCACGCGGAGCCCGCGTGTGTCGATGGCATCCAACAGCGCCGCTTCGTCCACGATGTCGCCTCGAGATGTGTTCAGGAGGATCGCGCCTTCCTTCATCCGATCGAGCAGCCGGGCGTCGAACATCGACTCGGTCTCGGGTGTGGCGGGAACGTGGACGGTGACGATGTCGGACGAGGCCACGAGGTCCTCGAGGGAGTCCACGAGCTCGATGCCGATCCCTCTGATGCGCTCCTCGACCGCCTCGTCCCGGTCCTTCCGGATCGCGCGCACCTCCAGCCCGAACGCGGTCGCTCGCTCCGCGACGGCGAGCCCGATCTCGCCGAGCCCGACGATGCCGATCACCTTCCCGAACAGGCCGTCCGCCTTGGAGTAGTCGGCCTTGTTCCACGAGCCCGTCCGGAGGTCGGCCACGTTGTCCGCGATCCGCCGGTCGATCGCCAGGAGGAGCCCCATCGTGAGCTCCGCGACGGCGATCGCGTTGCGCCCGGGGACGTTCGTGACGTAGATCCCGACCTCGGACGCCGCATCCACGTCGATCGTGTTCGTGCCCGCTCCCGCGCGCACGATCAACTCGAGGGCATCCGCTGCCTCGATCGTGGCCGCCGTCACTTCCGTGCTCCTCACGACCAGACCCTGGAAACCTGGGATCCGGGCGGGGAGGTCGTCGGCCGAGAGCTTCGGGTCCGAGACACACTCGTGCCCGCGCTCCGTCAGGACGTCGACGGTGGAGGGGTCGATGGCGTCGGCGAAGAGGACCCGCATGCCCTAGGAGCTAAGCAGAATGGGCTAACGAGGCACAATCCTGTCCGGTCCGTCCGGATGGGTCGTATCCCCTGAAGAGGGATGGTTGGTCTCGAGTGACCGCACCTTGTCTGGCGCGAAAGCGCCCCCAATGCTATACAGACCCTCTCGACTGACTGGTCGTTCAAGCATGTTGGGAAAGGGGTACGGGGCGATGAGGGGAACGCGACGGGCGATCTTGGGGCTCGGACTGGTGACGGCCGTGGTGATCGGCCTGGCGGGATCAGCCTTGGGTCAGGCCGACGATGCGAGCGACGAGAAGATCACGTTCCATGTTGGCCTCACCAACGACATCGTGTCGCCGAACCCATTCAAGGCGTGTTGCTCGGCCGAATACGAGATGATGCTCCTGAATTACAACATGCTGTTCGGGTTCAAACGGGAGGACCTCACACCCGTCCCCGAGCTCGCGGAGGAGTGCACCCCTTCCAGCGACGCCATGACCTATACGTGCGCGATCCGGGACGACGCGATGTGGCACGACGGCGAGCCGCTCACCTCCAAGGACATCGCGTTCACGTATCGATTCATCCTGGATAACGAGCTTTCCGTGTTCACCGACTACCTTCCGTACGAGCCGACGTTCGAGACGCCGGACGACACGACGCTCATCTGGAAGAGCACCGAGCCCACCTTCGCCCCCACGCTTCCTCCCTACATCCCGATCATCCCCGAGCACATCTGGGCGCCGCTGGACGGCAAACCAGGGAAGGAGATCAAGGGGTTCGAGAACGTCCCCGCTGTGGGATCCGGCCCGTTCCAGCTCGTCGAGTGGGAACCGGATCAGTTCTTCCGCATGGAGGCGCGACCTGGTCACTTCTTCGGCACGCCGACGATCGATGAGGTCGTGTACCAGATCTTCCAGAACAAGGAAGCGGAGGCGCAGGCGCTCCGTGCCGGACAGATCGACTTCGCCTACGACCTGAGTCCCACCCTGTACAAGACGCTTCAGGGCGTGGACAACATCACCACCCTCCACGACTCACCGAGCTATTACACGAACTTCGCGTGGAACTTCGGGGGCCAAGGCCCCGATGCCACGAACCACCCGGCGATCCACGACCTCGCCCTCAGACAGGCGGTGGCTCACGCGACCGACAAGCAGGCGATCGTGGACGTCGTCTGGCAGGGCGCCGCCGTCCCCGGCGATTCGATCCTGAAGCCGAGCAACGGCTACTGGTACCTCGACATCCCGCAGGAGGACGAGTACGAGTTCGATCTCGATCTCGCGAATCAGATCCTCGACGACGCGGGCTACACGGAACGAACACCGGACGGTGTGCGGATCGATCCCAAGAGCGGGGAACCGCTGAGCTTCGAGATCCTCCCCGTGACAGACCAACAGGGTGCGACCGAGACCGCTGAGCTGATGACGGGGTGGATGGAACAGATCGGGATCGAGTTCAAATTGAAGCCGGTCGCCGAGACGAGGGCGTACGTCGACTGGGAGCAAGGGACCTTCGACGCCTACCTCTGGAGCTGGGGTGGGGACCCTGATCCTGACTTCAACATGTCGATCTACATCACGAGTCAGTGCCTCGGGTGGAGCGACGGCTGTTACTCGAACCCCACGCTCGACGATCTCTACGACGAGCAACGCACGACCTTCGACAAGGCCGAGCGCAAGGGGATCGTGGATGAGTTCCAGCGGGTGGCGTACGAGGAGGTCCCCGAGATCGTGCTCGCCTACCCGCAGATCCTTTCGGCGTACCGCACCGACAAGTTCGAAGGGTACGTGCGGTCGCCGTCGGACGGCAGCGTCATCTTCGCGTGGCGGGTCGATTCCTACATCGACCTCAAGCCGGTCACCGCATCATCGACGACCTCTGGTGGTTCGGATGGGATCCCGACCTGGGTGTGGATCGGCATCGGGGCCGTCGCCGTTCTCGCGATCGTCGGGTTGACGGTCATGAACCGTCGTCGTGACGAGGAGGACGAAGCCTAAGGAACGCGGGAGGAGGTTCTGGGGGCCAGGGGATGGTGTCGTGGACGTACGTGCTTCGTCACGTCCTGCATGCGCTCAGCACCCTCGTCTTCGTCCTCGCCTTCAACTTCTTCCTCTTCCGGCTCGTCGGTGATCCGGTCACCTTGCTGACCCGTAGCAGCCTGCACCTCGATCCGAAGGAGCAGGCAGCGCTCCGCGATGAGCTCGGGATCGGCGATCCTGTTCCGATCCAGTTCGTGAACTACATGAGCGATACCGTGACGGGCGAGCTGGGGCAGTCGTTCTCTTCTGGTCGACCGGTCAGCGAAGTGGTCGGTGCCCGGCTGTGGCCGACGATCCTCTTGGTCGGCACGGCGACCCTCTTCTCCACCGTGATCGGTCTCTGGGTCGGGATCCGCGGGGCCTGGCGACGCGGGAGCGCATTCGACACGACTTCGCTCTTCGGTTCGCTCGTCTTCTATTCGATGCCGGAGGGCTGGTTGGGCATGATGCTCCTGATCGTGTTCGCCGGGGCGCTGGGCTGGTTCCCCACCGGCGGCTACCAGTCCGTAGAGCCGCTGACGGGATTCGCGCACGTCGCGGACGTGCTCCATCACCTCTTCCTCCCAGCCTTGACGCTCACGCTCGGCTACCTCGGCGAATACGCGATCATCATGCGGTCGTCCCTGCTGGAGGTGATGGGCGACGACTTCGTACAGACTGCCCGCGCGAAGGGGGTCCGAGATCGCGACGTCCGTCGACGGCATGCGGTGCCCAACGCGCTCCTGCCGACCTTCACGTTGGTCTTCTACAGCTTCGGATTCATCCTGGGCGGCTCGGTGATCGTGGAGACGGTGTTCTCATGGCCCGGGATAGGTCTCTTGACGTTCCAGGCGATCGACACGCTGGATTACCCTGTGATCCAGGCCGTGTTCTTGATCTTCAGCGTGGCGGTCATCGGCTTCAACCTGATGGCGGATCTCCTCTACGGCTACATCGACCCACGCGTGAGGGAGGCATGAGGTGATCACGAATCCCCGCCCGCCGGAGGGCGTGGTCGTCGCCGCACCAGCGGGCGAGCCCCCGCGCTCGCCGAGACGGATCCGGTGGGCGAGGAGACGCCGGGCGCTCCTGGGGTTCTGGCGGATCTACAGCCGGAGCCGGATGGGCATGGTTGGTCTCATGATCATGCTCGCGTTCATCCTGATCGCGCTGGCCGCTCCCCTCCTCGTCTCGCCCGAAGACCTGAGCGTCTCGACCCCACGGGGATTGCCCTTCGAGCCTCCGTCGCGCGAGTTCTGGCTGGGCACGGACAACTTCGGGCGCTCGGTGCTCGATCTCGTGATCTACGGATCGAGGATCTCGCTTCTCGTCGGGCTTCGCGGCGACCGCCGTCACGATGGTGCTCGGAACGGCGATCGGGATCACGGGCGGCTATAAGGGTGGCTGGATCGACTCGTTGCTGAACGCCTTCACGAACTGGTTCCTCGTGATCCCGTGGATCGCGCTCGCGATCGTGCTGACCGCGATCCTCGGTCCATCGCTCTTCAACATCGTGCTCGTGATCGGCATCACCTCCTGGGCGGCGACGGCTCGTCTCGTTCGGGCGGACACGCTCTCGGTGAAGGAGAGACCCTACGTCGAGCGTGCCCGAGCCCTAGGCGCGAGCGACTGGCACCTCGTGACGAGACACGTGCTGCCGAACGTCATGCCGGTGATCTTCGCGAACACGGTCCTCACCGTGGCGCTTTCGATCCTCGCCGAAACGACCCTCTCCCTCCTCGGGCTCGGCGATCCGACCAAGATCTCCTGGGGAGGCATCATCAACAACGCGTTCGAAGCGGGGGCGCTCTCGGCGGGCTACTGGTGGTGGCTGATCCCCCCGGGTGTCTGCATCTGCCTCGTCACCCTCGCGTTCACGATGTGCGGCTATGCGCTCGATGAAGTGCTCAACCCGAGGATCCGTGAGCGATGAACCGATGAGTGTCCTTTCCATCCACGGACTTCGCGTGACGTATCGAACGAAGGGTGGAGACGTCCCCGCGGTACGTGACGTCGATCTCGAGATCCCGACGGGCCATGTGCTCGGGCTGGCCGGGGAATCCGGGTGTGGGAAGTCGACGGTTGCGGGAGCGATCCTCCGGATGCACGCCGCCAAGACCAAGGTCGAGGGAGAGATCCTCTTGGATGGAGAAGATGTGCTCGCGATGAGGCTGGGTCGCCTCCGGGCCGTGCGATGGACCGGGGCGTCCATCATCTTCCAGGGCGCACTCCACGCCCTGAACCCCGTGCGGAGGATCGGCGATCAGATCGTCGAGGCGATCACAGTCCACGGACTTGCAGGCGAACGAGAGGCGCGCGTTCGGGCAGCGGAGCTCTTGCGATCAGGTTGGCCTGCCGGGAAGACGCATCAGCGACTATCCTCATGAGCTCTCCGGCGGTCAGAAGCAGCGCGTCATGATCGCGATGGCACTCGCGTGCAACCCGTCGCTCGTGATCGCGGACGAGCCGACGACCGCCCTCGACGTGATGGTGCAGGCGCAAGTCCTCCAGCTGTTGAAGAGGCTTCAGCGGGAACTCGGACTGGCGATGCTGTTCATCACCCACGATCTGTCCGTGCTCGTGGAGGTAGCGGACCGGATCGCGATCATGTACGCGGGACGCATCGTCGAGGAGGGGCCCGCGGAGCGCGTCTTCCACGATCCGCAGCATCCCTACACGAAGGCTCTCGCGAATGCCTTCCCCGAGATCGGAGATGACCGGTTCCGGGGCAAGCCATCCGGTCTCGGAGGGGACCCCCCGGACCCGCAGAACATCCCCTCCGGATGCCCGTTCCATCCCCGCTGCGCGGTTGCCGTCGAAGCCTGCCCGAGCCTCGAGGTGGAACTGTGGGCGGCAGGCGAGGCGCGGCGAGCCGCATGCATCCATTCACCTGGCGCCCCGAGGTTGTCGGGGGCGAGGGCATGAGCGAGGTGGCGATCGAGGGCCGTCGGCCCGAGGTCGGCGAGCCCGTGATCGAGGTGAGTCGGCTCGAGGTCCGATTCGCCGCCAGACGTTCGTTCTTCGGTGGCCGGAGGACGGCGCAGAGCCCGACCACTGCCGCGGTCGGATCGGGGATCACGGAGCCGGCGTCCGAGGATACCGGCCTGACAGGCCCATCAGCCCCGTCCCCGGGTCGCCGCAGGCACGTCGATGCCGCACGCGCGGTGGATGGGGTGAACCTCACCCTCTACGAGGGGGAAGTCCTGGCGCTCGCCGGGGAATCCGGATGCGGCAAGACGACGATGGCTCGAGCGATCATGGGCCTGGTCGAGCCGGACGCCGGCACGATCTCGTTCCGCGGGACACCTCTCGGACGCAAACTGCGCGCCTACCGGCGGCAGGTCCAGATGGTCTTCCAGGACCCCACGGCCTCGCTCAACCCACGGCAGACGATCTACGAGAGCGTCGCCGAGGGCATCAGGATCCACAGGGTCCACGAGGGTCCGAACGGCGAGACCGAGGAGCAGCTCGTCGCCCAGGCCCTCTCACGCGCTGGGATGCGGCCGCCCGAGCGCTTCTACCTCCTGTACCCTCACGAGCTCTCGGGAGGACAGCGTCAGCGGATCGTGATCGCGGGCGCCCTGGTCCTGGACCCGAAGGTGATCGTGGCGGACGAGCCCGTGTCCAACCTCGACGCGTCGGTCCGTGGCGAGATCCTGCGGTTGCTGATGAAACTGCGGGACGAACTTCGCCTGTCGATCCTTATCGTCACGCACGATCTGGGGCTCGCCTGGACCGTTGCGGACCGGGTGGCCGTGATGTACCTCGGCAGGATCGTCGAGATCGGACCCACCGAGGACGTCCTGCTGCGCCCGCGCCACCCGTACACGAAGGCATTGCTCAACGTGGTGCCGGAGGCCGGCGGGATCGATCGACCGATCCTTCAGGGGGAGCCGCCCGACCCGTCTCGGATCCCCGCCGGCTGTCGGTTCCATCCACGATGCCCGGTGGTCGCGTCGGGGGAGGCGGCGAGCCTCGGGATCGAGAAGAAATGTCGGGGGGAGGATCTCGGACTGAAGGAGCTCGCCCCCGGCCACCTCGCGGCGTGCTACGAAGCGTGGCTCGACCGGGGGGTGGTCACATCTCCTCGGCCGGAGCTGTCGCCGGAGCCGTCTCCGGAAGAGACCCCTCGGAACCTCGGTCCATAAGCTCGACCGGCGACGAGTCTTCTTCCTCCGAAGGCTGATCGCCGTTTCCCTTCAGGACACCGAGGATCGCCTCCATCTCGGAATCCGGCAGTCGCTGGTCGGGATGCATGCCCGTCGCACGCGCGGACGCGAGGAGGGTCCGGAGGTTTGACTCGGCCATCTCGACGCGATTCTCCAGCTCGCGCGCGCGTTCGGCGAGCCCGCGTGCCCTCCGCTCGGCCTCCGCTCGCAACTCCCTGTTCTGACGTGCTTCTTCCCGGGATGTCTTCAATTGCGCGCGGAGCTGGGACACCTCTTGTCCCAGCTCGACCAGCCGATCCACCGTGGCTCTGCCGAGGTCCGAATACGCCAGGCCACCACGCCGGGCGGTGCCAGCATCGTCCGGTCGCTTCCGGGCGCGTCTTCCTCTGCGTTCGATCGTCTCCCGTTCGCCTTCGGCCACGGGCGTCGGGTCCAAGAGACGGTATGAGCCGCCTGCGGGCTCCAGCCGGCGCCGCGCGACGAGCGCCCTGACTGCCCGAGCGATCGACAATGGATCGGGGAAGCCCAATTCCCTGCCAAGCTCAGCTGGCGTGGCTTCCAGCAACTCGCCCTTGTCTGTGCGATCCGCGACAGCGGCGAGGAATGAATTGACGCGCTCGAGGCTCTGCTCGTTCACAGCCGGATTCTCCCTGATTGTCACGGCAACGCGCCAGTTGTGCGGAAGTACACCCAGGCGCGGCGCGATGAGGTGGATAAGCTCCGCCCGTGGATGGGCCTCCGCTGTCCGGCATCCGCGTCCTGGACCTCTCCAGGGTGCTCGCGGGGCCGCTCGCGACCCAGATCCTCGGCGACATGGGCGCCGATGTGATCAAGATCGAACGACCGATCGACGGTGACGACACCCGCCACTGGGGACCCCCGTTCGTCGGAGAAGACGCCGCGTACTACCTCTCCCTCAACAGGAACAAGCGCTCGGTCACGCTGGATCTCAAGACCCAGGCGGGCATCGAAGCGGCCCGACGGCTCGCGGACCGGCTCCGACGTGTTGATCGAGAACTTCCGACCGGGGCTCATGGCCGAGCTCGGGCTGGCCCCCGAGGAGCTCCGCGGATCGACGCCCGGCCTGATCACCTGCTCGTTGACGGCTTTCAACGACGACGTGGCCGACGCGGGACGTCGTCCGGGCTACGACATCATGGTCCAGGCGCTGTCCGGGCTCATGAGCGTCACGGGCGAGCCGGGCGGAGAACCGGTGAAGGCCGGGGTCGCTCTCCTCGACGTCATCACAGGCCTGCAGGCCGTGATCGGCATCCTGGCGGCCCTTCACGAGAGGACGCGAACCGGGCGAGGGCGCCACGTGAGCGTGTCGTTGTTCGATGCGAGCGCGGCCGCGATGGTGAACCAGGCTGCCAACCATCTGATCGGCGGGATCGTGGCCGGACCGATGGGGACGGCGCACCCCAACATCTGTCCCTACCAGGCGTTCCACGCATCCGACCGGCCCTTCATCCTCGCTGCGGGGAACGACAGGCTCTTCCGGAGAACGTGCGAGGTGGTCGGACACCCCGAGTGGGCCGAGGACCCGCGCTACCTGACCAACGAGGACCGCGTGCGCCACCGAGACGAGCTCATCCCGCTGCTCGGTGCATCCTTCGCGACCAAGAGCGCGGACCAATGGATCGAGACGCTCGAGGCCGCTTCCGTCCCGTGCGCCCCGATCCGGGCGATGGACGAGGTGTTCGCCTCCCCCGAAGGCGCCGCGATCGTCGAGTCCGTGAACGATCCCGCACGCCGGACGACGCTCCGTCTCGTTCGCAACCCCATCCGATTCGACGGCCGGGCCCTCGACACGCGGCGGGCTCCACCGCTCCTCGGCGAACACACCGACGAGGTTCTGCGCGAGACGTGACGGCGATCGAACGCTGGCGAGAGGAACTCGGGCGCTGGGCGATCCCGCCCGGGATCATCGCCGCTGCGCCGGAGTCCCCCTACGGCTTCCCCACGGAGCTCTTCCGTGCCAGAGGCGAGCGGATGGGCCGGCGGGCGGACCCGACGCCGACCACTGCTCGAGCCCTCGAGGCACTTCCCGAAGGCGGCCGTGTGCTCGACATCGGTTGCGGAGGCGGTGCCACCTCGCTTCCCCTCGCCGGCCGCGCGGGCGTGCTCGTCGGCGTGGACGCGCAGGAGGACATGCTCGAGGGGTTCCTCGCGAACGCCCGCGCGGCCGGCGTCGACGCCGAGGCCGTGCACGGACGGTGGCCGGAGATCGCCGGCAGGGTCGGCGAGGTCGACGTGGCGGTGGCCGGGCATGTGCTCTACAACGTCGCCGACCTCGAACCGTTCGCTCGCAGCATCGCGGCGATCTCGCGGAGCGGTGTGGTCTTCGAGCTCACCGAGCGCCACCCGCTCCACTGGATGAACGACCTCTGGCTGCGATTCCACGACCTGGAGCGCCCCGACGGGCCGGTCGCGGCAGATGCGCTCGAGGCGCTCACGGAGCTCGGGCTCGCTCCCCTGATGGAGGTCTGGTCTGCGCCCCAGCGCGGAGGAGGCTTCGAGCGGAGGTCCGACGCCGTCGCGCTCGCGCGACGGCGTCTCTGCCTGTCTCCCGACCGCGACGACGAGCTGGCCGACGCGCTCGGCTCTCGTCTCTTCGAGCGCGAGGGCAACTGGAGCACCGGTCCGCCGGACCAGCGCCTCGCCACGATCCGGCTCGGGACTAGCTCCGGAGCCGGATCCTCGTGAGGGACGCGTAGATCTCGTCCTCGGGGTCCTCGATCCGCTTCGGCTTCGTGGCCTCGGCGCCCGCGCGCTCGGGGATCGAGAACCGGAGGGTGTCCAGCGTCTTGAGGAAGGCACCCAGGTCTTGCGATCCCACCGGCCGGCGACCCCCTTCCCGGAATCGGAGGTCGAGCTCGCCGGCGTCGCGCCGTCCGACGATCAGGACAACGACGCGGCGGGTCTGCACCTGCGCAGACGGGAAATCGCACGTGGCCCCGGGTCGGAGTCGCGCGATCCCCTGCCCGCGAACGCGGCCCGACTCCGTCAGCCGGATCTGTCCCTGCATCTGCCAGTTGCTTCTGCAGGATCCGCCGACCCGATAGGTGTGCGTGGTCCGGCTGGACATCGCCAGCTGCCAACGAACGAGCTCGGATGGCGAAGGACCCGGGCTCTCGCTCGGCAGGGGACCCTGCTCGACCCCGGGCGGGAACAGGTTCGAGCGCGACGCGATGAACGCCCCGACGGCGGCGCAGACCAGGAGGATCCCCGCCCACAGGAACACCTTCGCCCATGCACCCACCGGGGCATCATCTCGCAGCGACGAGCCGCGGCGGCCCTACCAGCCCAGCCCGGTCATGAGCGCTCGGAGCGTGAGCCCGAAGCTGATGAACGACGCCCAGGCGAAGGGCACCCATGGTCGCAGCGGCCTATCGATCCCCACCGCGCGAGCGTCACCCGCCCTCGCGACTACGTGAGCGAACACGAACAGCAGCAGGGGAAGGTAGCCGTAGACGTAGTGCAGGGTCCCCCCGAGAGCCCCTTCTGCCTCGAGCCTGCGACCGACGATCAGAAGGATCGTGCCGAGGAGCGCCTGCGCGCCGGCCACCACCTGCGCGACCGCGAGCCACGTCCAATACTGGTCCCCCGGTTCGCGCCGCGCGATCTTGGCGCCCAGTCCCCAGATCCACCCGAGCGCGAAGATCGCGACGACCGCGAAGCCGATGACACGATGCAGTGCCGACACGGCGCGGATACTACGGACCCGCGAGCGTCAGAGCTTCGAGAGCACGAACGCGGTCGCCAGCACGGGCAACGCGATGGACAGGAGCTTCAGCGCCGCCTCCGGCGCCGTCTTGATGACGTCGGCCCCCATCGGTTCCGTCGTCCCGTCTCGCAGCGTGATCGTCCCCTCGACGGTCGCGACACGGCGTCGGAGGCGGCGTACGGGTGTGGACAGGGCACGCTGTGCCGCGCTCATCGCCACGCACGCGACGGCGACCAGAACGGCGCCCGCATGCAACTTTCCGTCCTGCGCGAAGGCCCCGGTCAGCGCCGGGAAGCCACCCCAGCCGAGGGCGAACCACAGGTCGGAGTGGAACGCGCCGCCGAACAACTCCAGGTTGTACGCGACGACGAGGAACGCCCCGACCGCGATGTAGACCAGGAGCCACGCGGAGACCTGCACGACCCCGACGAGCCCGACGGCAGCGGCGCCCGCGAGCGAGACGATCGCGACACCCTGGAGCACGCGGTCGGGGATCGCGGTCCCGAGAGGCCGCCCTCGGAGCTCGTCGAGCGCGTGCGCCGCGAGACCCACTCCCAGGAAGAACCCGAGCAAGGTCATCCCGAGCCGATAGAGGTCGAGCTCGGGTGCGGTCGCCGCTCCGAGCGCCACGTAGGAGAGGTGCCAGAGCGTGTACGGCGGATGCAGGAGCGTCCACCAGTCGCGCCAGCCGCCGGGCGCGAGGGCGTAGAACGCGGGCCGGTCCTCGCTCATCTGCGCTTCACGCCCCAGAGGACGACGGCGGAGCCGAACAGGAACGTCCGAGTACGGACGTGCTCGATGCCGGCATGCTGGAACCAGCGCACCCACTCCTCCAACGGGTGCGCCTCGACGAAGTGCGAGATGTTGGGCCCCAGGAAGGCGACCGTCTGTGCCCATGCCGGGGAGGCTCCGCTGCCGATGATCCTCATCAACAGTCTCGTGTGGATCCACCAGCCGAGGTGAGCGATCGGCGACTGCGGCACGTGGAACTCGAGCATCGCGATCGAGCCTCCGGGCCGGACCACCCTCGCGAGCTCTGCGACGGTCGCCGCCGGGTCCTCCACGTATCGCAGGAGATAGGTGAAGGTCACGGCGTCGAAGGACCCATCCGCGAAGGGAAGGCGTTCCGCCTGACCCAAGAGCGGCGCGATCCGGTCGTCGAGACCGACTGAGCGGTTCGGCACGAGCCCAGCGCGGAGCATGGGCTCGCTCTGATCCAGCGCAACCACGCGGACTCCATCGCGCGCGGCGAGCGCGCGAGAGACGAGCTGTGTCCCCGCGGCGACGTCCAGGACCGTCGATCCGGGACCCGCGTTCGTCTTCGAAACGAGGGATCGTCGCCATCGACCATCCTGGCCGAAGGAGAGCAGCGCTCCCATCCGCTCGTACTGGGGCGCGATACCTGCGAAGAGCCGACGCGCGAAGCGGTTGCCCTCAGGTCTCATGGACGGTCGACCGTCACGAGGATCCGAGGAACGCGGGGACATCCGCGAAGGACGGGAGGACGTGATCGGGCCGACCCTCCGGGTGGTCTTCGTCGCCCTCGCGATACTTCCCGGTACGGACGAGGATCCCCGTGAGTCCCGCCGCCTGCGCTCCCAGGATGTCGTTGACCATGTCGTCACCGACCATCGCGACACGGTCGGCGTCCATGCCCAGCATCGCCAGCGCGGCATCGAAGTACGCCTTCTCGGGCTTCCCGCAGATCGTCGCCTTGGTGTCCGCCGCCTCCTCGAGGCCGGCGATGTAGGCGCCGCCGTCGAGCTCCCAGCCCTCGCTCGTCTTCCAGAAGAGGTTCCTGTGCATCCCGACGAGCGAGGCTCCAGCCATGAGGCGCCGGAAGATCTTGTTCATCGTCTCGTAGGTGAAGTCCTCGCAGGCCCCACCGATGACGACCACGTCGGCATCCTCGACAGCGACGAGGTCGATGCCGGCCAGGTCCTCCGTCGCATCTCCATCCGAGAGCACGAAGACCTTCGCTCCCGGGTGCACGGTCCGCAGATTGGCGGTCGTCGCGACGACGGCGGTCACGATCTCCTCCTGCCCGACCTCGAAACCCGCATCGCGGAGGGTTCCGGCGAGTCCGGCACGCGTCTTCGTCGTCGTGTTCGTGATGAGACGGAACGGGATCCCGTCCTCGCGCAGGCGCTTCATGGCGTCCACCGCGCCGGGGAGCGCCTCCCACGACACGGCCAGCACGCCGTCGATGTCCAACAGCAAGCCCTCGATCGCCACGCCCAGCAGTGTCGCACGCCCTGGAGGGTGCGCCGTCTCGAAGCTGGACTCCCCCTGGGGGCCGTGGAACGATGCAGTCGCATCAACCGCCCGAGTCGGAGACTTCCCCACGTGATGTTGGTCCTCATCGTGATCGGCTTGGCCGTCTGCATCGGATTCATCGCCGGTGGCAGCCTCCGACCCTTCGAGCATCTCAAGGTGCGCTGGTGGGGACTCGCGCTCGCGGGTCTTGCCCTTCAGGGCGTTTCCCTGGCCGGCGGCATCAACCGGTCGGCAGGGTCGGCTCTCCTGGTGGGCTCCTACGGGCTCCTTGTCGTGTTCGCCTGGATGAACCGGCGGCTTCCGGCTCTTTGGCTCGCGATGATCGGGCTGATCCTGAACATCGTCGTCATCGGGGCGAACGGTGGGATGCCCGTGAGTGCGAGCGCCCTCGAAACGGCCGGCGCCCGGGCGGAGGGGCTCATCGGCGAGGGCACCGCGAAGCACCATGTGATGGGCCCCGAGGACACGCTGACCCCGCTGGGTGATGTGATCGGGATCCCGCCCCCCATCGGGGCCGTGATCTCGATCGGCGACGTCCTTCTCTACGCCGGCATCGCGATCCTCGTCGTCGCGGTCATGCTCGGACGCTACGGCGAGGATGATCCCCCGGCTGCGGCTCCGCTGTTCCAGGGGTATCGGGGGAAACACTTACCTCAGGATCGCCGCTTCTCCCGTCTGAAGGCTCAGCCGGAGTGGGCCCGGGTCCACCGTCATCGCCGAGCGGCGCCGGCGGGGGGTCTTGTTGGAGGAGCGATTTCGGGAACCGGACGGTGATCGTCGCGCCTTCACCCGGGGCGCTCTCGACATCGAAGCGACCGCCACCGACCTGCGCGCGCTCCCGCATCATCGCCATCCCGAAGTGGCCTTCGGGGCCCGGAGCACTCGTGTCGAATCCAACCCCATTGTCCTTCAGGCTGAGAACGATGTCGTCGTCCTCTTCGCGCACCGCGATCCACACGTCTCTGGGCTGCGCATGCTTGAGGGCGTTCATCACACCCTCGCGAGCGATGTGATACACGAGCAAGGCGATCGGGGCCGGGAGCTGGATGTCCTCGACGTCGCGGTGGAAGCGGATCGAGGAATCGCGACCCGACCTCGTCGGTGAACGACTCGAGTGCCTCCGCGAGTCCCTTCGCGCCGAGCGGTGAACGATGCAGATCTCGGATGAGTGCCCGGATCCGGTCCGAGGTCTCCTGCTTGGACTGCCGGATCTTCTCGAGCTGGACGCTCACGTCGTCCGTTTGACCCTTCTCGAGCAGCTTGCGCGCCACATCGACCTGGATCGAGAGACGGAACAACACCTGGGCGAGATCGTCGTGGAGGTACCCGGCGATCTGTAGTCGTTCGTCAGCCCGTTCCTCGGCCATCGCGTTCGAGAGCGAACGAAGTACTTGCTCGCGATCCTGGAGTTCCTTGTGGGCCTCTTCGAGCGCCTGCGATCGGAAGAACATCTGACGCGCAAACAACAGGGGAGCCAGAATCGCAGGCAGCGCCCAAAAATCGACCTGCTTGTACAAGAAGGCGAGACTCAAGCCGACGAGACCTAGCCCGAAGTAGCTGATTAGGAATTCGCTTAGGCGTCCGATCCGCAGTTCCTGCATCACCTTCCGAGCTGGCACCCCAGTCCTGAGGCTCACGAAAATGGTGACTAGGCTGCCGTTGACTGCGTAATCGACCAAAGCAGCGCCAGCCGCGGCGAGAAGAAGAATGACCTCGGAGTCAGCTTCTGTATCTATGTCGAACTCTGTCAATGCGTGGAATGCGGCGCTTGCTGCGAGAACCGATAGAGCAACTTGGCATCGATTGAATAGCGCCCGGAGTAGGCTCACTTCCCGCCTGAACTCCCTCGGATCAGACGCGCCGGCGAAAGCCACGGCGGCGGCGGCGGCGGGCTCGTAGAGAAACGCCACGACCATGAGCAAAGGGAACCCCACGCTGATGGTGAGCCCCCGCCAGGCGGGAACGGGAAGTAACTCGACTAGCCCGATGAGCGCGGCCCAAAAGAGCAGCTCCCACCGCCACTGACTAAAGGCGGCCGGGTCGTGGGCAATGAGGAAACCGCCTCCAAGGATCGTCGGGACGATCACGAGCAGCTCGAAGGCCACGACCTTCCGTTGATCCACCTTGGTCGGATTTGGCTTCATGGCGTAAATCTCGGCGTTCAGGACCCTAAGCGCAAGCAGCCGTTGAGCCCCCTACAGCATGCGTCGTACTTGGGCCCTACAGCACTCATCGTAGCTGCATTGGCGTGCTTGCATATCCCCCGTCGGGGCGCGACCATCGCTCCTGGAGTCCCCCAAATGGGGGGTTTAGATAGGTCAGATGCGGGACTGCCTCGTTGAGCCCGTTAGATGAGAGGGGGGATCGGCATGAAGGTCGTGCGGCGAATCTCGATTGCGCTCGGCTCTCTGCTGGCTGTCGCTCTGGCTGGCGGCGCTCACTGGCGCGGCTAGGCCAAGCCACCAAAAGAGATTGAGAGGGGCCCGGTTTCGGGCCCCTCTTTTGTTGGCTGAGTTATGACTCCTTGGGGATGCTGGCTGCCACCAACGTGCCCGTCCCGAACCGTGAATCGACGAACATCGTCCCGCCGGCCGCCTCGAGTCGCTCCTTCATGATCTGCAGGCCGAAATGCCGGTTGCTGTCCACTCGGGGCCAGTCAAATCCAGTGCCGTCGTCCGTGACGCTTACGCGGAGCGTCTCCTCATCGGGCCAAAGGCGCACCTCGATGCGCGAGGCTCCCGCATGCTTCGCTGCGTTGTGAAGAGCCTCCCGTATCACCTGATAGGCAAGCAGCTCGGCGAGCGGCGAGGCTTCAAATTTGCCGATCTCAAGAGTAATCGGCGCCGACCCCGCCGACGCTAGCTGGTCGACCAACATGCGTAGGGTTGGAAGCAGGCCAGCGGCTCCAAGCGGGGATCGGCGAAGATCCCCGAGCAGGTCGCGGACCGCTCGCTGCGCTGCGTCGGTCGCAAGAAGAAGCTGGGGAAGGTCATCGTCCAGTTCGAGGAGTCTTCCGGCGGCGAGATCCTGCTTCAGCACCTGGCCCATGAGATGGACTTTGAATAGAGAGGGAAGAACCTCGTCGTGCAGCTCTCCAGCGAGAGCCAGTCGCTCATCCCTCCGTTCGCGGGCCACCTCTCCAGCTGCTCCAAGGAGCGCCGCGTCTTTCTCACGGATGCGCTCGGTGGCCTGCAACACATGCTGTGTCTGGCGAAACATTTCTCGTGCAAGTACGAGGGGGGCAAGAAAGAGCAGCAGAGCCCAAACTCCTCCGACGGCGACCGCTGCCGCCAGAGGAAGTGCGAGCAGGCCCAGGAGAAGATAGCCAGCCAGGTAATGCCACGGCGATGCACTGAACATCCTCGACAGCACGCCCCGAGGTGTCATTCGATCCTCTACGGCGACAGCAGATGCCACCAGAATGAAATTCACCCCGGCGTCCGCCAGTAGGGCAGCTAGACCAGGAAGAAGGACTTCAGGCCAGTCCAGAATGTCGCCGCCGAGTGAATGGAAGAGGACGGAGCCCGCCATTACGCTAGCCGCCACTTGACTGCGATTGAACACCGCCTTTGCGAGCGAAACTCCGCCTTTGAGCTCTCGGGGATCGAAGGAGCCAGCAAAGGCAATCAACGCGGCTTCGACGGGAGGGAAGATCATGCCGGCTGCCAGTGCGACCGGAAAAGACATGCTGACGCTTACTGAACCCCACACCCGCACGGGAACGAGGTCCACAGTTGCCACAATCGCCGCCCAGAGGGCAAGCTCGACCAGCCGAACTTCACTGCCCGCGAGGCGCACCGCCCCAGGCGCGGCTACAGCCAAGATTGCGGCGCTGACTGCCCATAGAAATGCCGTCGCCCACGGAGAATCGTGCCTATGACTTCCGATCTTTCGGCGTCTCTCACGACCGACCGAGACCGACATCTTCCCTCCTCGGAGCGATGCGGTCTCCCCGGCCACCGCGGGCCAACGAACGTCCGAAGTTGTAGCCCATCCGCTGTACGTCAATCAAGACTGACAATCTCGGCCGCTGGGCCAGTTAGCGCCTGCCATGCGAGACTCGATGTCTCATGACGGCTGAGCCCGAGGACGACCCCAAGAAGCGACGATCCCCCTTCCGGGACGAGGTCTGGGGAGATGAGCCTCAAGAAGTCGACGCTTCCGAGCTTGTCGAAGAGCTGGAGACGTCTCGATCGGGGCTCGCTCGGCGCTGGCATGACCACCCCACCGTCGTTCCGTTCAAGGTCGTCGCCCGCTTCATCGCCCGCAACGGCAAGCGAGTCGCGGTCACGATCGCCGGCTTCGCCGTCCTCCTGATCGGCGCGGCGATGCTGGTCCTTCCGGGTCCGGGGATCGTCGTGATCATCGCAGGGCTCGCGATCCTCGGAACGGAGTACGTCTGGGCACAGAGATTGTTGAGGCTCGCCAAGCAGAAGGCGACCCAGGCGAAGGACGCGGTCTTCCGGAAGAAGGAGGAGGAGACCGAAGAAGGGGGCACACCGTCGTGACCCGGGGCTCGATCCTGATCGGCACCTCGTCGTGGACGGACCCGACCCTGATCAAGGACGGGAACTTCTACCCGCCAGGCACCAACACGGCAGAAGGACGGCTGAAGTTCTACGCCTCGAGGTTCCCGCTGGTCGAGGTCGACTCCACCTACTACTTCCCTCCGTCCGAGCGGAACTCGGAGCTCTGGATCGATCGGACGCCCGCCGATTTCACGTTCAACATCAAGGCCTACTCCCTCCTCACGAATCACCCGACGAAACCGGAGTCGCTGTACGGCGACATCAGGGACGAACTCCCCAAGGAGATGCTCGAGAAGCGGCGTCTCTATCGGGACAAGCTTCCGGACGAAGCCGTCGACGAGGTATGGGAGCGGTTCCGCCTCGCGCTCTACCCTCTGCATTCCGCCGGGAAGCTCGGCGCCGTCCTGTTCCAGTTCCCCCAGTACTTCACGATCTCGAAGAAGAACAAGGCCTACATCGAGGACGCCGTGAGGCGGCTGCCCGACTATCGGATCGCGGTCGAGTTCCGGCACAAGTCATGGCTGGAGGACCGCAACGTCGAGGAGACGCTCTCGTTCCTGGAGGAGCGCAACCTGCCTTTGGTCTGCGTCGACATGCCACAGGGCTTCGACTCCTCGATGCCTCCGATCGCCGCCGCGACCGCGGACGATCTGGCGATGGTGCGCTTCCACGGGCGGGATCCCAAGGCGTGGCAGACGAAGAGCGAGAGCGCGAGCGAGCGATTCCGTTACGACTACGAGAAGAACGAGCTTCAGGAGTGGGTTCCGAAGATCGAGGGGCTCTCCGAAGGAACCCGCGAGACTCACGTCTTGATGAACAACTGCTACCGGGACTTCGCCGTACGGAACGCGAGAGACCTGGGCGCGATGCTCGACCTCGACATGCCGGAGTAGCTCGTAGGCTGCCGGAGGTGGAGAAGCGCTGGAAGGTCGCGTCGATCGGTGGGGTCCCGATCTACATCACCATCCCGTGGCTCTTCTTCGCGGCCATCATCGTGTGGGACTTCTATCGCCAGCTGGCGGGTGCGGGGCTGACCGAGCAGCAAGCACTCGGGTGGGCGCTCGCGAACGCGGCGCTCTTCTACGCGAGCATCATGCTCCACGAGCTGGCGCACGCGGCCACCGCGCGAGCATTCCGGTTGCCGGTGCATGGGATCACCCTCGTGTTCTGGGGCGGCTACACGGAGACACATTCGAGCGAACGGGGCCCACTCGCGTCGTTCCTGATCTCGGCCGCCGGGCCGCTCACGACCCTGGCCCTGGGAGGCGTCTTCTGGGTCGCTGCCGAGGCGACCGACGGCGTCCTCTCCGCGATCCTGCGCAGCCTCGCGTCCCTGAGTCTCCTCTTCGCTGCGCTGAATGCGCTTCCGGGGTTCCCGCTCGACGGTGGGCGGGTGCTGATGGCGGTGATCTGGGGGATCACGAAGGACCGCTTCGTCGCGCTGAGAGTGGCGGGCTGGGGAGGAGTCGTCGTCGGCGCCGCGCTCGCGTTCGTCGGCCTCCAGTTCCTCCGCGCGGGGAACGGCGCCTGGCTCATCTTCGGGTTCATCGGCTGGATGATGATCAGCCAGGGATTCCAGGTGACCAAGCAGGGTCCGATCCTCCGGGATCTGTCCGAGGGCCGCGTTGCGGAGGCGATGAGTCCTCCGCCGCCCCCGATCCGGGCCGACGCCACGTTGCTGCACGCCCTGGAGACGCATCTTCGCGATGATCGTTCGACGGAGTTCCCCGTCGTGGACGAGCGGGAGCTCGTGATCGGATCGCTCTCCTTCGCGACGGCAGCCAAGATCGGCGGAAACGATCCGACGAGGGGTGTTCGTGATGCCATGACGCAACGCGAGCAGATGCGATGGGTGCCGCCGGACCTCCCGCTCGATCGCGCGCTCGAATGGATCGCGGGCAGCGGGCAAGCGCTGGTCCTCGACGGCGAGCGGTTGCTCGGGCGACTCACGACGAGGGATGTCGATCGGTGGTATCAGCGGCGGATCCTCGGAACCCCGGCGCCGGAGGAGACCGGCGCGGTGCCGCCTCGTCCCGACCTCGGGGGTGTCGGCGACTGGCGGTAGCATCCCGCTTTGTGGACCCCCCCCTCTCCCTCGATGGGCTTCAAGAAGACGTCCTGGCCCACAAGACCGGTGCGCTCTTGGTCACCGGTGCCGCCGGGACAGGGAAGTCCTCGGTGCTTCGCGAACGGTTCGCGACGCTCGTGGAAGACGGGGTCGACCCGGAGCGCGTGGCGTTGGTGGTGGGATCTCGTCGCGCGCGGCAAGCCGCGCGCGACGCGCTGATCGCACGCCTCCCCTCGTCTCTCTCCAGCCTCCAGGTCCTGACCTTCCACGGTCTGGGCCATCTGATCCTCCGCGAGCGGTTCTCCGCGCTCGGGTACACAGAGCCTCCGGAGGTGCTCTCGGCCGCGGATCAGTTCGCGCTCGTCCAGGACCTGCTCCAGGGGCAGAACCCCGCCGAGTGGCCCGCGTATGGCCACCTCCTCACCCTGCGAGGGTTCGCGGACCAGATCCGCCAGTTCCTGCTGCGAGCGCAGGAAGCCGGGCTCACGCCGGAAGAGATCGAGTCGAGGTCCGAGGCACGCGGTCTCACGGGATGGCGCGAGCTCGCGCGCTTCTATCGCGACTACCTGGACGTGCTCGATGCCGACCGGGTGGTGGACTTCGCCGCGCTGATCGGTCGGGCGGAGGCCGCGGTGTCGGCGGCCGATGCGCCGCCTTTGCTCGACCACCTGCTCGTCGACGACTACCAGGACGCCACCTTCGCGCAGGAGTCGCTGGTGACGTCGCTCAGGGTGAACGACCTGATCGTCGCGGCCGATCCCGAGGCACACGTCTTCTCGTTCCAAGGAACGACGGCCGTGCCATCGCTTCGATTCACCGAAGTGTTCCAAGGAGCTGCGCATGTCGAGCTCCGCCTCCCGCACCGTGCCCCGCAACCGGTACGCATCGATGCGTGGAGCGCGGCTCATACGTCGGAGGAATACGCAGCCATCGCCCGTGAGCTGCGGCGGCTCCACGTCGACGACGGCGTCGGATGGGGGGACCTGGCGGTGGTCGTTCGCCGGCAGGGTGCGCACGTGGGAGGGCTTCTCCGGGCCCTGGACGACGCTCGCGTACCCAGGACGGCGCCGGAGAGCGGCGTGTCCCTCGCCCAAGAGCCCGCCACGCGGCCGTTCGTGTTGGCGTTGCGCTGGCTGGTGGGATCGGAGGACGAACGGAACGGATTGATCGAGTCGGTGCTCACCTCGGACCTCGTCCGGCTCTCGCCGGCGGCGGCGCGCGGCCTCCTCCGGGTCGCGCACACCAAGACGGGGTCCGTGGCGAGGGCCCTCGAGTTCACCGACGGCTTGACCGCACAGGAAGCCGCGCAGGTGGAGGAGGTTCGGGAGGTTCTCGATCGCGCCGCGGACGCCGCGGACCGTTCGGTGCTCGATACGTTCGCCACGCTGTGGCGTGAGCTGCCGTGCTCGCGCCGGCTGGTCGAAGGGGGCGACGCCTCCATCGAGACGCGGCGCGAGCTCGATTCCGTCGTCGCCTTCTCCAGCGCGATCGCGGAAGCGGGGTCGGCCGCCGACCCCTCGGTCGAGGCCTTCCTCGCGTCCGTGGATGCCGGTGAACGGGGACCGGGGTTCTCGGCGTGGGAACGCCGCGACGCCGATGCCGTGCAGGTGCTGACGGCGCACGGAGCGGTCGGCCGAGAGTTCCACACCGTGATCGTCGTCGGCACGGTCGAGGGCAACTTCCCGAGCCTGTCGCGACCCGAGCCGATGTTCGATCTCGAGGCGCTGGATCGGCTCGTCTCCCAATCGGATCGCAATCGGGCTCGCCTGGAGGACGAACGCCGCCTGTTCCGGATGGTGCTGGGTCGTGCCCGAGAGCGGGTCGTTCTCATGGCCAGCCGCGCGCACGCCGACGAGGCCTCGACCGGCTCGCGGTTCGTGGAGGAGCTGGGCATGAAGTGGTCACCGACACCGGATCCGGGACTCGCCGAGCCGATCTCGGTTCGCGAGGCCGCCGCCGTGTGGCGCAGGACACTCGCGGATCAGGCGGTCCCCGGCGCCGAGCGTCTCGCCGCGCTCGACGGGCTCGTCACCCTCGGCGTGGATCCGCGGCGCTGGTGGTTCCAGCGCGACTGGACGGACACCGGCCGCCCTCTTCACGAGCACCTCAGGGCGTCCTACTCCAAGCTCGACGTCCTGGACAACTGCGAGTTGCAGTTCGTCCTCGGCGCGGAGCTCGGGCTCGGGCGGCCCGTCGGCTATCAAGCCTGGGTGGGCTCCCTCGTCCACCGGATCATCGAGGACTGCGAGAAGGGCGAGGTCCGGCGGACGCTCGAGGCTCTCACCGCCGAGGTCGATCGACGGTGGCGACCGCAGGAGTTCCCCGCCAAGGCCGTCTCGGAGGCCTGGCGCGCGCTCGCGAAAGGACGGATGCTCCCGAACTGGTTCGAGCGATACGGCGCCCATCCCGCATCGGCCACGGAGCAGGGCTTCGAGTTCGACTACGACGGCGCGACCATCGTCGGCTACATCGACCGGATCGGACCCGACCCGGCGGGCTTCCCGGGAAGCCGCATCACGGACTACAAGACGGGCAACGCCGATCGTGCACCGAAGGCCAACGAGAGCCTCCAGCTCGGCATCTACTACCTGGCCGTCCTCGAATCCGAGGAGCTGAAGGAGTTCCAGCCGGTCTCCGGCGTGGAGCTCTCCTATCTCAAGGGCCACTGGCGCACCGGCGATCTCGAGACGCGGGAGTGGACGGTCGGCACGACGGATCGTGAAGAGGCCTATCAGAACGTGATGCGCGAGAAGCTCTCCGGGCTCGTCGGTGAGCTGGGGAGGCTCAACGAGTCCGGCTCGTATCGGCCGAACTACCAGGCCAATTGCTTCTTCTGCGAGTTCCAATCGCTCTGCCCACTCTTCCCGGAGGGCCGCCCTCTGTTCGACGTCGGCGACCCCGCGATCTCGGTGAAGGCCCCGGCATGAGCGCCACCACGACATATCCGCAGGAGATCCTCGACGTCCTCGGAGGGCGAGCGCCCACGGAGGAGCAATGGCGCGCGATCACGTGGCCGCTCGAGCCGTACGTGCTGGTAGCGGGCGCCGGATCGGGGAAGACCTCGGTGATGGCCGCGCGCGTGGTCTACCTCGCGCTCGTCGCGCTCGGACGTCTCCCCTCGGATCACCCGGGCGTTCTCCCCGGCAACGTTCTGTGCCTCACCTTCACCAACAAGGCGACCGAGAACCTGCAGCGTCGGGTTCGGCACGCGCTGGCCGGTCTCGACCTCCCGGACGGGGAGGAGCCGGAGATCACCAACTACCACGGGTTCGCGGCCCAGCTCCTCGAACGCCACGGCGTGCTGATCGGGATCGAGCCCAACCAGCGGGTCCTCACGCCTGCGCAGCGTGTCGAGCTCTGTGCCCGTGTCCTGGATCGCATGACCTTCGAGGTGGTCGAGGCCCAACGCCTGCCGGGGGTCGTCGACCGGATCCTCACGCTTGACGACCAAGCGGCCAACCACTTCCGCACCCCCGACGAGATCGTCGCGTTCAACGAGCAGCGGCTCGAGGAGCTGAAGGATCATCGCTCCGATCGCGCGTTCGGATCGGCGAAGGAACGGATCGAGCTCGCCAGGGCGTGCGGCGTCTTCCGAGAGTTGAAACGCGAGCTCGGCGTGATCGACTTCGGCGACCAGATAGAGCTGGCCCTCAACATCGTCGAGCAGCACCCCGATGTCGCCCGTCAGTATCGCGATCGCTTCACCGCGGTCCTCCTCGACGAATACCAGGACACCAACGTGGCGCAGGCCCGGCTGATGGCGGGCGTCTTCGGGGACGGCCACCCGGTGACGGCGGTCGGCGATCCCGATCAGAACATCTACGCGTGGCGCGGGGCATCGCTGTTCAACCTGCTCGAGTTCCCGAAGCAGTTCCGGAAGGCCGACGGTGTCGAGGCGACCAAGCTTCCGCTCTACACCAACTTCCGCTCGGGCGCTCGGATCCTGGAGGCCGCGGACATCCTGATCGGTGAGCTCCCAGCGCAGCAGCGTCCCGACCCGGACAAGCGACTCGTCCCCTGGGAAGAGAACGGACCCGGCGAGGTCCATGTGGCACGTATCTCGGACGAGGTGAAGGAGGCCGCATGGGTCGCGGATCGCATCGTCGCGCTGCACGAAGCCGGCGCGTCGTGGTCGGACTGCGCCGTGTTGTGTCGCACCTCGCGACTGTTCCTTTCCTTGCAGCAGGCCTTCAAGGAACGAGCGGTGCCGGCGGAGATCCTCGGGCTCGCCGGGTTGCTCAAGATGCCCGAGGTGGTCGAAGTGCTCGCGTACGCGCGCGCGACGCTGGACCCGTTGGCCAGCGTCGCGCTTGGCAGGATCCTCCTGGGGCCGCGGTATCGGGTCGGTTTCAAAGACCTGGCGCTCGTCGCCTCGCTGGCCAAGAACAAGAGCTATGCCCTCCGCGAGGAAGACGAAGCCGAGGGCGAGGCCACCCCCTTCCTCTTCGCGGAGGCGTTGGAGCATCTCGAGGAGGTCGAAGGGATCTCGGAGGAGGGGCGGGCACGCCTCGAGGAGTGTCGCCAGGAACTGGCGGCGCTCCGGGTGGAGGCGCGCCGACCGGTGGGTGAGTTCCTCGGCGAGATCATCCGGAGAACCGGGATCCTCACCGAGCTCGACGCCCATCTGGACGTCGCATCGGCGGCGACGGCGCGGCGCAACCTCGCGGCGTTCCTCGACGAGGTCCACGCCTTCTCGCCCGTCCAGGGGGAGCTCACGCTCCGCGCGTTCCTCGAGTACGTCGACGCCGTCGAGGGCCTCGACAAGCAGGAGTGGTCACCGGTGCAGCCCTCCGAGGAGGACTCGGTGAAGGTCATGACGATCCATGTCGCCAAAGGGCTCGAATTCGACCACGTCTTCGTGCCTGGCCTGGCCAACGGTCTCCTGCCCAACACGACGATCCAGCACAATCCGGCCGAGCGGGGCAAGTCGATGGACTTCGAGCTCCGGGGCGACGCCTCGTACCTCCCTCGGTACGACGGCAACCTGTCGGCGTTCAAGAAGGATCTGAAGAAGCAGGAGGAGTACGAGGAACGGCGGACCGCCTACGTCGCCATGACACGCGCTCGCAGAACCTTGCACGTGACCGGTGCCCACTGGTACGCGGAGAACCTCCGCGCCAAGGAGGCGGGGCCGTTCCTCCGCGAACTCAAGGATTGGGTGATGGAGACGAAGCACGCCACGTGGGACCCGGGCGCCGACATCGACGAGGACAACAACCCGATCCTCGGATACCGCGAGCGGTTCGTCCGGGACTGGCCCGGTCCCGCGCTCCCCGCGGGATCGGACGCCGTGTTCCCCGAAGGGTGGCGGCACGCCGCCGTCGTTGCGAGCGACGACGGCGGCGTGCAGGAGTCGCTCCTCGAGTCACTCGACGAGCAGCAACGGGAAGCGTCGGTGCGCATGAGGGCCGACCGGCGTGGGCTCGCGCTCCATCTCAGGGAGCGAGAGGAGGCCGAGGGTGCCGGGGCGGAGCTCGTCACTCCGCAGTCCGTGTCGGTGGGAGGGGTGATCGACTACGCCCGCTGCCCCAAGCGCTTCTACTGGACGTCCGTGCGGCCACTCCCACGGTTCTCCGGGCCGGCCGCGCGGATCGGCACCGAGATCCACAGCTGGATCGAGCGACGCTCCTCGGGACAGGGACAGCTCCTCGAGCTCGACGATGCTCCGGACCTGACCGCGGAGGAGCTGGCCGACCAACCCGGCAAGGTCGATCGGCTCCGACAGGCGTTCCTCGCGAGCCGGTTCGCCGGCATGGTGCCCCTGTTCGCCGAACGCGCGTTCCTCCTTCGGATCGAGGGGTTCGCGGTGTCGGGGCGAATCGACGCGGTGTTCGGGGAGTCGGTCGATGCCCCGTGGGAGATCGTCGATTGGAAGACGGGCAAGCGTCCCGCGGCCGACGACCCACTCGCGGGACTCCAGCTCGAGCTGTACGGGCTCGCGGGCATCGAGGTGTGGGGGAAGCGCGCCGAGGACCTCACGCTCACGTATCTGTACCTGGCGGGCGGCGAGGAGGTCTCCCATCCGATGGGCGATCCGGACGAGGTCAAGGCTCGTGTCGCCGAGTCGCTCCGTTCCATCGGCGCGGGCGCGTTCGATCCGATCCCCGGGCCGTGGTGTCGGCACTGCGACTTCCTGTCCTTCTGCGAGGCCGGTCGCGCCTGGGTCGCTCGGGAAGAGTGACCGCTCAGTCCGCGGGACGGGACTCGAGCCGTTCGATCTGCTCCGAGAAACGGCGATAGTTGGCGGCCGGGTCGTAGCCCCCCACGGTCACACCGGGAACGGCCCGAGCGATCAAGCCCGTCTCCGCGAGCACACGGACCTGGGCGACCGCTCGGAACCACTCGAGGTCTCCCGGTTGCAGAACAGATTCACCTCGCGTCCCTGCGTACCGAAGCGAGGCATCGTCCACCACGACCGGGACCGGGCGAAAGGCCCGTTCGATCGAAGCCTTGAGCTCAGGATCGTCGGACTCGACGACCACCCGACCGCCCTGCCACGTCGCCGAGGCCACTGTGGGCGGCGGTGGCGGAGGAGGCGGCGGCGGACCCGGTTGCGGCGGCGATGGCGGTGCGGCGGCGGGCTCGGGAGGGCGATGGAACTCGATCCGGAGCGGGCTCACCTCGCGAGCGAACGGTCGACCCGCCGGACCATCCTTGCCAGCGACGCGAGGAGCGCCCGGGCCAGATCGGCGTCGTCCTTCACCAGCTTCAGGAACGAGGTTCGGTTGAGGCGAAGGAGCGACAACGGCGTCTCGGCGACCACCGAAGCGGATCGCGGACGCCCGTCGAGCAAAGAGATCTCGCCGAAGTGATCGCCGGGGATCAACCGGTGGACCGTTTTCCCGCCCGTCACGACCTTCGCCTGCCCGGAGACGGTGACGAAGAACGAATCGCCCGGTTCGCCTTCCTGGATGACGGTGTCACCGGCGTCGAACTCGACGGTCGACGTCAGACCCGCGATCTTCTTGAGGTGCCGCTTGGAGAGAGACTCGAACAGCGGCACCGCCGCGATGATGGCATCCAGTTTCGCCTTCGCCAACGTGACCTCCTCGGACGCAGCCGACCAAGCCTAACTGGTTCGGCAACCGCGCGTGTCGGCGACCCGAGCTAGGGTCGCCGACACGAAGGAGTGGTGGCGTGATGCGCGTGGCCGACGACCCACTCCCCCTCATGTTCGATGCCCTTCCCGGACGGGTGGTCATCTATCAAGGCGAGCCGTACCCGGACGCATGGGTGGTTCGGTACGGAGCGCTCCTGATGGAACTCGTCGACGCCGAGGGACACTGCCTGGCGCTGGATCTGCTCGGGCCCGGAGACCTCGTGGGAGGTCCGTCCGCGTGGACGGCCGATGCGTCCGTCCGAGCGCTCGTCACGAGCGGGCTGTTCGCGGCCGGGCCGGTCGCCCTCCGCGACGGCCTCGCGCGGCGCGCACGCCGGGCGTCATGGCTCGCATGTTCGGTCGCCTGGGATCGGATCGCGGATCGTCTGGTCGCGAGGCTCGAGGACCTCGCCCTCCGGTTCGGACGCCCGGTCCCGGGAGGTCGATGTCTCGAGCTCCCGCTCACCCAGGAGCACCTCGCCGGGCTGACGGGTGCGACCCGAGAGAGCGTGAACCGAGCCCTCGCCGAGCTCGCGGCCGAGGGACGGGTGGAGCGGATGCGAGGGCGATACGTGATCCGCCCTTCCACCCGGAAGGTCGAAACACCCTTCCCTTCTTTTGGCTCATCCCTCAGCCTGCAGCATGGCGAGGGAGCATGAGCTGCAGTAGCGAGCCTTGCCTTTGACGACGCGACCGCACCGCTGGCACGTCCGCGGGGTTGCCGCCGCCCAGGGTCCGTCCTCAGTCTTGCCGATTCGTTCCGCCCGCCCTTCGTCGGCCAGCTTCAGGAGCTGTGCCAGGACGGACCGCGCAGCAAGTGGGTGCACGTCCTTCGGATGGTCGGCATAGATCATCTCGACCATCTCCGGGATCGTGCGCGGTCCGTCCGCGAGCGCCGCCAGCACCTGTGTCTCCCTCTGTTCCCGATGCGCGAGGTACTCGAGGATCTTCTCCTCCGCCCGAACGACGACGGGACCGTGGCCCGGATAGATCGTCCGAGGGTCGAGCTCCTGCATGCGCCTGAGCGATCGCAGGTATTGAACGAGATCACCGTCCGGCGGATCGATGAAGCTCGTACCGCGGCCGACGATCGCATCCCCGGTGAACAGCGCTCCGCTGCCGGGCTCGAAGAAGGCCATGTGGTCCGACGTGTGTCCGGGGGTGTGGACGGCGAGGAGATCGAGCGCACCGGCGCGCACGCGCTGACCGGCACGCAGCTTCTCCGCGCCGGCCAACCGAGCGGCGTACACGGGGGCACCGACCATCTCGGCGAAGGGGAATGCGCCGGGCGAGTGATCGGGATGGTCGTGGGTGACCAGGACGGCGCCGACGTGACCGGCCTCGCGGGCGACGTCGTGCAGATGCTCGGACAGGTCCGGCCCCGGATCGATCACGACCGACGGGTTGCGCCCCACGACCCACGTGTTCGTTCCCTCGAGCGTGTAGACGCTCGGATTGTGAGCGAGGACCCTCGTGACCTCGAGCATCAGTCTTGGAAGAAGACAGAGCGCGGGAGCGCGCCGGCCTCGGCTTCATCGGGTTCGCGGGTGACGATCTGCAGCGCGAGCACCTCCTCGGCGTCGCGACACTCCGCGAGCGCGCTCATCGTGTAGTGGGTGGGCCAATACAACAGGAGCTCCTCCGACTCCCACGCCGACAGCAACGATCGCGGAGATGCCCACCACGCTCGTGCCGCCTCGGCCCCATCCGGCTTCGGATCGGGGGAACCGTCCATCCGGACGGCGTAGTAGCGCGCGTCGAAGCGCACCGGCACCTGGACGGGAGCGATCCAGCGGGCGACCTCCCGAAGGCGCTCGACCGGACGGCGGCGCGTCGTGGATCGGCGAGAGCGGGTGATCGCGATCGTCGGCCGCGACCGCCTCGCCGACCACGGCTAGCCCCACCTCTTCGGCGAACTCCCGGATCGCGGCCGCCCGAGACGCCTCCGCCGGCTGCCCGAACCACCGCTCCGCGAGAGCGGCGTCGGTCGGATCGACGGCACCCCCGGGGAACGCCACGTACCCGGGAAGGAACCGATGATCGAGCGCCCGTTCGATCACGAGCACCTCCGGCCCATCGGATGCGTCGCGCACGCCGATCAGCGAGGCAGCCTGCCGGATCTCCGTGCTCACGGAGCCCGATGCTACCTAGGTACCCTCACGCCCGTGGATGCGCGCGACGCCGTCACGGCCGCGATCCGGGACCACGGCCCGATCACGTTCGCCGAGTACATGGACCTCGCGCTCTCGGGTCCCGGAGGCTTCTTCGAACGGCCCCCCATCGGTCCCGACGGTCATTTCGTCACCAGCCCTCACGTGCATCCCGTGTTCGCCGAACTGCTCGCGCGCGCGGTCGTCGATCTCCACGGTCGCCTCGGGGAGCCTCGCCCCTTCAGGGTGACGGAGGCCGGCGCGGGCGATGGGACCCTCGCCCGGCAGCTCGTGGAGCACCTCGGGGATCTGGATGCCGAGTACACGGCGGTCGAAACGAGCTCCGGGGCCCGTCGGGCGCTCACCGCGATCGAGGGGATACGGGTCGCAGAGGCTTTGGAGTCGCCGTCGCAGCTGATCCTTGCCAACGAGCTCATGGACAACCTCCCCTTCCGCCGCCTGCGCGGCACCGCCGCAGGAACGAAGGAGGTGATGGTCACGCTCGACGGGGAACGCCTCGTCGAGCACCTCGGCGACCCACCGCCCGGCGAGGAGGTCGCCCTCGCGGACGGGGTCGAGGCGGTGCTTCCCGAGGGGGCGATCGCGTTCATCGAGGAGGTGGGTGCCCGGCTCGCCCACCCCGGATACGCGCTCTTGATCGACTACGGCGGGGTGGGCGAGCCGGGCGGCCCGCCCCACGGCTACCGGTCGCACCGACCGGTCGAGGATCTCCTCGACCGGCCCGGTTCGACCGACATCACCTCCGGGATCGACTTCGGTCTCATCGCCACCCATGCGGAAGCACAGGGGCTGGTCGCGTTCCCGAGTGTCACGCAGCGCCATGCCCTCACGGCGCTGGGCTTCGACCGCTGGGTCCACGACCAGCTCCGCGGGCAGGCGGAGCTCCTGAACCGCCGCGAGGGGATCGAGGCCGTGAGGACCTGGAGCGGGCGGAGCCGCGCCTCCCTGCTCGTCGATCCGTCGGCGCTCGGCCGGCTCCGTTGGCTGCTCCTGGCCACGCCGGGACTCCAAGCGCCGAGCTGGGTCTGATGCAGAGTCGTCAATCTCGTTGACTGATCCGCCCGCTCCACCGCACGACCACCCTGTACTGCAGCCAGAGGATCGAGGCGGTGAGCACGAGCATCACGACCGTGGTCGCCGATGCGTACCCGTAGCGCAGGTACTCGAACGCGTTGCGGTAGGTGAACAACGGGAGGTACGTCGTCGAGTACGGAGGCGGCCCGCCCTCCGTGAGGATCAACGCCGGCGCGAACGTCGCCTGGAGGCTGAGGATGGTGTCCCGAGCCATGATGAGCAGTAGGGCGGGAGCCATCATCGGAAGGGTGACCCGGATGAACCTTGACCACGGGCCCGCTCCGCTGATCGCAGCGATCTCGTAGAGCTCCTCATCCACCTGTCTCCGGGCGACGAGCGCGATCAGGAACCCCTCTCCCAGCTGGAAGAGGCCCATCAGGACCACCGCCCAACGAGCGGGTGTGGGCTGGGAGAACCAGGCCGGCGTCGGGAGCCCGGCGGCGCCCAACGCGAGGTTGAGGGGTCCGTAGAGAGGATTGAGGATCCAGAGCCAGAGCAGGGCGTACGCGGCGTCGGGGACCACCGTCGGCATGAGAACGGCGACGCGGCCGGCCGACCGCAGCCTGCCCGGCCGATGAAGAAGGAGCGCCAACCCGAGCGCTCCGGCGAGCCGGAGGGGCACCGAAGTGACCGCGTACCACACCGAATTCCGGAGGGAGATCCGGAAGATCGGATCGTCGATCAGCTCTCGGAAGTTGGCGAGACCGACATAGCGAGGCGGACGCACGAGATCCCATTCCGTGAGCGCCATCGACAGGGATCCGGCCGCCGGCATCAGGACCAGCGCGCACACACCCACCAGGAACGGCGACGCCATGAGCCAGAGAACTCGGCGGTCGCCGGATCCCATCAGAGCTCGGCGCGAGCGAACTGATCCTTGGTCTGGGTCGTCAGCTCCACGGCGACCTCCAAGGCCCGCCCGCCGCCGTAGTACGCCTCCTCGATCAACCCGTTCGCTGTGTCCTCGATCTCCGGCCATGTGGAGATGACGGGGACCGCCCGAAGCTCAGGTATCTGATCCAGGAACACCTGTGCGTGCGCGGGAAGAGCATCCGGGTCGAGGAAGGCGTCGCTGTTCGCGACCGAACGCAGCGACGGCACCGTGCGCCCCGTTTCGGAGGCGATGCGCTGGCCCTCGGGGCCCAGGGCGAACTCCATGAAACGCCAAGCCGCGTCCTTGTCGTCCCCGCCGGCGGTCATGCAGTACGCGTCGGAATGCAGGATGGAGACCGGCGAGCCGAGCGAAGGGAGGCCGGCCACATCCCAAGCGAAGGAATCGATCGTCCGGAACGTGGGAACGACCCGTCGGGACTCCATCAACATCGCCAAACGCCCGTTGATGAACCGGCTCTCCAGGTCCTCCGCTTCGGCCTCCTCATCCGTCGGGGTGACACCCTGCACGGTTCGAAGGTCGAAGAAGCGCTGCATGGCGACGACGGCGTTGGCGTCGAGCGAGAACTGGGTCGGCGCGGCTTCGTCGTCGACGAGCGTCCCCCCGTTCGACCAGATGAACGGTGCGATGCGGATGATCTCCGGATCCACGCCGAGGCCATGAACGTCAGTCGTTCCATCTCCGTCGTCGTCTCGCGTGAGGGTCTCAGCGGTGCTCACCATGTCGTCCCAGGTCCAGCCCTCTGTCGGCAGAGGCGCCCCGGCCGCCTCGAAGAGATCGGCGTTGTAGTAGACGACCAAGCTGGAGACGTTCTGAGGCAAACACATCTGCTCGCCGTCCCATCGGAAGGGAGTCATCGCGGTGTCGAAGAAGTCCTCCGCCGAGAACGCGTCGGATCCCGAGAGGTGGGGCCCGACAGGCTCGAGTGCTCCGCGAGCCGCGAACTGGCCGTAGTAGCGGTAGTTCATCAAGAACAGATCGGGCGGCTCGCCGCCGGCGATGGACGTGGAGAGTCGGGCGATCAGCTCGTCCCGTTCAGCGAAAGGCACGAGCTCCGCGTCGATCTCATCCTGCGACCCGTCGAACGCCTCGACGACCGATCGGTAGGCTTCGATCTCTTCCGGATCGCCGGACACCATGACGGTGATCCTCGTGCCCGGATCACCGGACCCCGATCCGCAGGCCACCGCGATCATGACGAAGACGGCGACCAGCGCCGGTCGGAGTTGCAGTCTCCTTCGCATCACCACCTCCTGGTGTAGATGAACCGTTGCGCGACGAATGCGGTCACCACCACGGGAGCGATCGCGAACACCGCCGCCGCGAGCATCAGCCCTTGATCGGTCGGCGGCAACTCCGCGAGTGACGCGAGGCCCAGCGGGAGCGTGAACCAGCGCTCGTCGTACACGTAGATGAGCGGATCGAGGAAGTTCCCCCACGAGATCATGAAGGCGACTGCGACGGCGACGCCGGCGGCGTCCATCCTCAAGGGCATGGCCACGTACCACCAGGTCCGGAGGGGACCGAGCCCTGCCTCCCTCGCGAGATCGAAGATCTCGCGAGGGATCGTGAAGTAGCTCCACGCGAACAACAGCACGAGCAGCGGCGTGACGCCGACCAAGGCCGGCGCCATCAACGGCACCGGCGTGTCGGTGAGCCCGCTGAGACGGAACAGCACGAGCCGGCCCACGAGCAGCGCGGTCACTGGGATCATGGCGGTGACGACGGTGAGACCGAGAAGGAACAGGGCCGCCCGTCGCGGGAGGCGAGCGATCGCGAAGCCGGCCCACGATGCGACGAGGACCCCTATCGGCACAGAGACCGCAGCGACCAGCAGCGAATTGAGGACCTGCCGACGGAAGGTGGACTGCCCCACCAGTTCTCCGTAGTTCGACAACCCGGCTCCATCCGGAAACAGGTCGATCGCGGTCGGTGGCGACGTGCCGATCGGCCTGAGCGAACCGAGGAAGGCGAGCAATAGTGGAGTGAGGAACGCGGCCATGACCAGCACGATCCCGACCGAGGAGATCCCCGAGGGTCGGTGATCTCGGATGGCCGGCCCTTGCATCCGGTGCAGCGTACCCTCGCCCACCCACTTCCGGGGTGGCGGCGGAACGGGGACCGGGCTACGATGCTTCATCCCTCAGACCGCTGGCGCTGGCCGGGTCGCCCGGCCGTTGGGAGGAACGTCGATGCAGGCAAGGATGATCTCCGGTCTCTTCACCGTGCTCGCGATGGTCGTCGTGGCGACCGCGGTGACGCTGGTGGTGACGGCGCCCAACGGCCTCCGTGGTCCGGCTCGCGCTCCCGGCGGCGCCGAGGAGCGGCTCGAGCAGAAGCTCACCACCGAGCTCCGCCTCGATGCGCTTCGCGAGGCGAAGGCTGCCGGCACGTTCGGCAGGCGCGAGCGAGTCGTCCTCGCCGCTGCTCCGGGATGGGCCGGCGAGCAGCTGATGAACGTCCCGACCGACGACTGGGAGCCGGCGATCGCGGCCGACCCGGCCGCCCCGTTCGTCTACCTGGTCACCACCCGCTACGCGCCGAAGCCGTGCCCGGGCAACTGCCCGAGCCCATGGATGGCGCTCGAGATCTCCTCCGACGGAGGAGCCACCTGGAGCCCTGGGGTCCCGCTGTGCGCGTGCAAGGGATCCGCTCAGTACGATCCGATCATCGAGGTCGTGCCCAACACCGGCCATGTCTACGCGCTCTACATGAACGGCTTCAATACGGTATTCATCAAGTCGACGAACCACGGCCAGACGTGGTCCACACCCGTCCCGACGTACGGACAGGTCTCCTGGACCGACAAGCCGGTCCTCGCGATGAGCAACGACGGTCAGCACGTCTACGTGTCCTGGAACGGCCCGAACGCGGGTGATCCGTACGTCGCGCAGTCACACGACGCCGGGGCGACCTGGACGCAGACGAAGCTGGTCAACGGGCCGAGGTACTTCTTCGCCTACGACGCGGACGTCCTCCCGAACGGAACGGTCGTGTTCTCGGAGAGCAGCATCGATCTACGGCGGCCAGGGGTCGTCGCCGGAAGGCCAGGTCCAACATCACGCGTTCGTCTCGACGAACCAGGGAGCCTCCTGGCAGAACGTCGTCGTGGACACCGTCGAGATCGGCGAGGCGTGCGTCGCCGCCGGGTGCTCATCGGACTTCTACATCGGCCACAGCGGTGTGTCCGCCGACGCGTCCGGGAACCTCGTGATGGTCTACGACGGCGCGACGACGCCGGGAGGCAAGCAGCTGATCTTCTCGAAGCGATCGACGAACGGCGGACTCACGTGGTCGGCCCGCACCACCTTGTCGCCGGCGAACGAGCAGTCCACCGCTCCCGTCGTCGAGTCCCAAGGCGCCGGTGACGTGCGCATGTGGTTCGCGCAGACGAACGGCGGCAACCACGACGCCTGGAACATCTGGTACCGGAGCTCCACCGACGCAGGGGTGACCTGGACGGCGCCGGTCAACATCTCCGATGCGACGTCGGGGGCCGCCTACAAGACGGCCGCCGGATTCCAAGAGTTCTACGGCGACTACGGAGAGATCGCGATCACGAACACCGGGAAGACGATCGGCGTGTGGGGCGAGGCATTCAGCTACACGGGTCCGGGAGGGACCTGGTTCAACCGGCAGACCTAGCCGGACCTCTCCGAGGTCCAGTCCGAGAACTCTTCCTTCACCGCGAGCTCGTCGAGCTCCTCGATCTCGGCGAGGCGACGGAGCTCGGCGGCGGCGGCGACCGCGGCCTTCTCGGCGGCCGCTTGGTCGCGGAGCATCTGAGCGTATTCGGCCTGCGGGATGTACACGGGCGTGGGGTAGTTCGAGTTGAGCGGCGGCGGTTCGGGTCTGGTCCTCTTGGGAGGTCCGGCGGAGACTTCGGGATCGCGGATCGGCACCTCGACGAGCTCAGGGGTTCGACCGCGTCGGGAGCGCCGACCCGATCGGCGTGATCCGGTGGGGTCGACGCCGGGTGGTGCGTCGTCCTGTACCACCGTGCCGTCCGGCGTGAGGCGAACCGCCTTCAGGGCGGCGCGCAACGCCTTCCGGTCAACACGTTGCTCTTTCCGCGTCGCGTCCTCCGGCAGCGGATCGAGCGCGCGGGGTGTCGCGACCTGTTCGGCGCGGGGTGTCGCGACCTGTTCGGCGCGGGGTGTCGCGACCTGTTCCGCGCGGGCTGTTGCGACCTGTTCGGGGCGTGGTGCCGAGATCTGTTCGGGTTCGGGCGTTCCCTCCGGCGTGAGCCGAACGGCCTTCAACGCTCGACGCAGTTCCTTCCGCTCGCTCCGCTGCTCCTTCCTCGTTGGCCGACTCGATCGCAGATCGGCAGCCGGGAGAACCGGCACCGCGGGCTTCGGGAGATCCCCTGCCACGGCGCGCTCCTGGAGTCGATTCAGTTGATCGGCGGCGGAGAGCTCCTGCCCTTCGTCGCCGTACGGATCGAGCTCCGCGGGATCCAGCGTCCCGGGCAGGGGAACGCGCTTCTCGTCCTGGAGGACAAGGAGGATCCGTGCCTCGTTGTGGCTCCGCTCGCCCATGAAGCCACTGACCAGATCCCAACCGAACCGCTTGGTCCGAACCACGCTGACGATCGAGACGGCCTCACGGGTGAACAGGAGGCCCGGTTTCGTCATGCGGAACACGAACAAGGTGGCTCCGAGCATGACGAGGGCGCCGGCTGCGCGCATCGGAGTCGACATCGGAGCGAGGAGGAACATCAGGGCGAGACCCATGGGGACCAGGGCGTAGAGCTGCGATTCCAGGCGCCAGCCACGAGCCCAGACTTCGAGCGATCCGTCATCCGCGATGCGGGTGCGGAACGAGCCGATCTGCTCGGTGTTCATCCCTGGACTGGTATCGGCAGGAACAGGCCGAGTGTTGAGCACGACTTCGGCCTACGAGGATGCGGACCTGACGGCACGTCGAGCTTGAGGTGTTGGGGCCTTCGTCAGCGGTCGACGTCGCCGACGACGAAGAAGATGGACCCGAGGATCGCGATCAGGTCCGGGACCAGCGTGCCCGGGAGCATCGCGGGGATCACGCTGACGTTGGAGAACGACGCCGTCCGCATCTTGAGCCGATAGGGCTCCTTCTTGCCGTCGCCGACGACGTAGTAACCCATCAGGCCGAGCGGGTTCTCGGTCCGGACGTAGATCTCGCCCTCCATCTTCAACGTCTTGGGGAGCTTGGCCGCCCGGAACTCACCCGGTGGGAGACGATCCATGCACTGCTCGATGATGTTGCAGGATTGCTTCATCCGCTCGATCAGGACCCAGAGACGGTCGTAGCAGTCTCCCTTCAGGCCGACGGGCACCTCGAACTCGACCTCGCCGTACTTCTCGTAGGGCTCGTCCTTCCGAGGATCCATCGCCACGCCGCTCGCCTGGAGCACCGGTCCGGAGGTGCCGTACGCGATCGCCATGTCGGCCGGGAGGAGTCCGACGTCTCGTGTGCGGGCGTAGATGATCTCGTTGCCCATGATCAACGTCTCGAACTCCGCGATCCGCTTCCGCGTCTCGGCCAGCACCCTCGCGGATCGCTTCAGGAAGCCGCGCGGCAGGTCGTCCTTCAACCCGCCGACCCGGCAATACGAATGGTGCATCCGTGCCCCCGTCGCGGACTCCATCAGATCCTGGATCATCTCGCGCTCGCGGAACGCGTAGAAGATCGGCGTCATCGCCCCGAGCTCCAAGGGATAGGAGCCGCTGAACATCAGGTGGCTCAGGATGCGGTTCCACTCGGCGAACATCGTCCTGATCCACTGGGCACGGTCGGGAACCTCGATGCCGGCGAGTCGCTCGACCGCGATCGTCCAGCCGAGCTCGTTGTTGAACGCGCTGATCCAGTCGTGCCGGTTCATCAAGACGAGCACCTGGCGCGCGTCCCGGTACTCGGCCAGCTTCTCGGCGGCACGGTGCATGTACCCGATCACCGGCTCGGCCCTCGTGATCACCTCGCCGTCCAGCTCCAAGATGACCCGGAGGACCCCATGGGTCGAGGGATGCTGGGGTCCGATGTTGAGGATCATCTCCTCGGTGGAGAACCCCCCGGTGGGGACGACCTCCACGTCGAGCCCGCCGCCCCGGATCATCGAGGTGACCTGGGAACTCTCGTACGCGGGCCGCTCGCGGATGTCCATCCGGGGGTCATCCTAGCGGAGGCGCGTCGGAGCATCTCCGCGCCGATGGAGCGTCTCAGCCGAGGCGATAGGCTCCCGGACGATGGCCGTCGACGTCCGCCGGAAGGTCCCCTCGGTGGATGCGCTCCTGCGCTCGGACCCGGCCCGGCGGGCCGCTTCCTCGCTCGGACGTCCGCTCCTGAAACGGATGCTCGAAGACGTGCTCGAGGAGGTGCGAGCGGCCGCGGCCCAGGGCGAGGATCCGCCGCCCGAGGAGATCCTGTTGGCGCGGGCGCTCGGCCGAGCGTCTCATGCGGCCCAGGGGATGGTGCCGGTCATCAACGGAACCGGGGTCATCCTGCACACGAACCTGGGGCGCGCGCCGCTGCCCGAGCGCGCAGCGCGAGCGGCGGCGCGCGCTGCCCGCAACTACACCGACATCGAGGTCGATCGAGAGACCGGCCGCCGCGGCAAGCGCGGTCGCCACACCGAGATCCTGCTCACCGCGCTCACCGGAGCGGAGGCGGCGATGGTCGTGAACAACTGTGCCGCAGCCCTTCTGCTGGCGATGGCCACGCTCGCCAAGGGCAAGCAGGTCCTCGTCTCACGCGGTGAACTGATCGAGATCGGCGGGGAGTTCCGGATCCCCGACATCCTCGCGGCGTCCGGGGCCCGACTCACCGAGGTCGGCACCACCAACCGGACGAGGATCGGCGACTATCGAGCAGCAGCGGGGGAAAAGACAGGACTCATCCTCAAGGTGCACCCCTCCAACTACCGCATGGTGGGCTTCACGGCGGCCCCGTCGGCAACGGATCTCGCGGGACTCGCTCGCAAGCTCGGGGTCCCGTTCCTGTTCGATGTCGGATCCGGACTGCTCCATCATGGCCATGGTCATCCGGACGACGAGCCGAGCGTGTCCGACGCGCTCGACCAGGGGGCGGACCTCGTCACGTTCTCGGCGGACAAGCTCCTCGGCGGTCCCCAGGCGGGCATCCTCGTCGGACGTGCGGCTCTCTTGGAGCGGTTGCGCCGACACCCGATCGCGCGTGCCGTCCGCATCGGACGGATGCAGATGGCGGCACTCGAACAGGTCCTCGCACTCATCGCCGCCGGCAAGGAGGAGGAACTACCGGTGTTCCGCATGCTCCGCGCCTCGGCCGAGACGATCCGGAACCGCGCCCAGATCCTCTCCGAGACGATCGGCGGGGAGCTCGAAGGAGCGCGCGTCGTGCGCTGCCAGTCGGCGGTCGGCGGTGGTTCGATGCCCGGTCGGGAGCTCCCTTCGTGGGGCGTTCGGATCCAGGTTCCCGACGCACCGGCCTTCGCGGCTCGACTACGCACCGGGACACCGGCGGCGTTCTCGCGAGTCGACGATGGGTTCGTTCTGCTCGACTGCCGAACCGTGACGGACGAGCAACTCCCGCACCTCGCACGAGCCGTGCACTATGCCCTCGAAGGCGACGAGGAGCACGGTCATGACCTCCACGGTGACGACCGTCAGGGTTCGGACGATACGGGCGTGCACGACCACGACCTCGACGGGTAGATGACGGAGCTCCGCGTCGTGGCCACGGCCGGCCACGTCGACCACGGCAAGTCCTCGCTGATCGTCCGGCTCACCGGGATGGACCCGGACCGCTGGGACGAGGAGAAGCGTCGAGGGCTCACGATCGATCTCGGGTACGCGTGGTGTGAGCTCCCGTCAGGGCGCGAGGTCGGTTTCGTGGACGTGCCCGGGCACGAGCGTTTCATCGCCAACATGCTGGCCGGCGTTGGCCCCGTTCGACTGATCCTCTTCGTCGTCGCCGCCAACGAGGGATGGCGGCAACAGTCGGAGGAGCACCTCGCCATCCTCGAGGTCCTGGGTGTCGCCGGCGGCGTCGTCGCCCTCACGAAGCGGGATCTCGTCGACGAGGACGGCCTCGACCTGGCAGAAGAGGAGATCCGCGAACGGCTCGACGGAACCGTCCTCTCCGCTGCTCGTATCGTCCGGGTTTCCGCCCAATCCGGCGAGGGCATCGACGACCTCCGGACGGCCCTGGATGAGCTGCTTGCCGAGACGCCGGCACCGGAGGAGGCGCGAACTCGGTTATTCGTCGACCGTGTGTTCAGCATCTCCGGTGCCGGCACCGTGGTCACCGGCACCCTCGGGGGTGGTCGCATCACCGTGGGCGACGAGGTAGAGCTCTATCCACACGGACGGACCGCGCGTGTCCGCTCGCTCCAGACGCACAAGCGGAACGAAGCCCACGCGGACCCCGTCAGCCGCGTGGCGGCGAACCTTGCGGGCACCGACAGGCAGGACCTAGAACGAGGCGACGTGGTGGGAGCTCCCGGCGCCTGGAGGCCGACGACGGTCTTCGAAGGATCCCTGCGACCCGTCCGTGGCATCGCCCACCCGATCACCGGACGCGGCGCGTACAAGGTCTATGCAGGCGCGGCGGAGGCGGACGCCCGACTTCGGATCTTCGGCGGTACCCGGATCGAACCGGCTGGTGAAGCATTCGTGCGGATCACGACGACCCGTCCGTTGGTGCTGGACGTCTTCGATCGATTCGTCCTGCGGGAATCCGGCCGGCAGGAGACGGTGGGCGGCGGTTGGGTGCTGGATCCTGCGCCGCCGCGGCGCGCCGGTACCTCCCCCGAGGAGCGACTGGGCCGGCGCGCCGCGGCGGCGCGCGACGATCTCCCGGCGATCCTCGCCGACGAGCGAGGTGCCGTTCGGGCCGCCGACGCATTCGCGATCACCGGCTCCAGCGCCGGCGTTCCGCGAGCGGGCGAGTGGCTGCTCCGCGACGGCCTGCTCGACGAAGCAGCCGCGAGCCTGTCGGCTCACCTCGATGCGTTCCACCGCGCACACCCGTTGGAGGAGGGTGAACCCATCGCGTCGGCTCGTCGCGCGCTCGCCGACTCCTTGAAGCCGACGACGACACCGACGGATGCTCGCGCGTCCAACGGCGGGCTCGTGGACGCGATCCTCGAGCGCCTCGTCGCCGCCGGACCCGTCACCCGAACGAGCACCTCGTTCGCTCTTCCCTCGCATCGACCCGCGGACCGTGAGAAGGATCCGCTCGTCCAGCGAGTGGTCGAGGCGATCTCGTCGGATCCAGCACAGCCGCCCACGGTCAAGGACCTCGTGTCGCGAGGGATCGGTCGCGACGCGATCGACGCGGCCGCCAGGGCCGGCCTCGTCGTGCGCGTCTCCCCCGACCTCGTGTTCCTTCCGGTGCTGATCGCGCGGGCGGAGTCGATCGTCACAGCGGCGGGGGATGGGGGCATCACGGTGAGCGCCTTCCGCGAAGCCCTCGGGACCAGCCGGAAGTACGCCGTGCCGATCCTCGAGTGGTTCGATCAGAGAAGCGTCACTCGCCGGGAAGGCGACCTGCGATTCCCCCGGTCGCCCGCCTCAGGACCCTGAACCCCAGGCGCGCGACCCGCATTCGGCTCTCTAGTCGGAGACCTCGGCCGTCACGGTGATCTCGATGCTCGCCCCGAGCGGCAGGGACGCCACCCCGATCGCCGCCCTCGCATGCCGTCCGTTCGGCCCAAGTACCTCGATCAACATGTCGCTCGCTCCGTTCGCGACCTTCGGATGTTCGATGAACTCGGCGTCGGCCGCGACGAAGACGGTGACCTGCAGGATCCGTTGCAGTCGATCGAAGCTGTTTCCGAGGTGCTTCCGCAACGCCGACAGCGCCTGAAGAGCCGCGCGCGCCGCCGCCTCCTGGCCCATCTCGATAGAGACCTGCGAGCCGAGCTTCCCGGGATGGAGCAACTGACCGTCGATCATGGCCACCTGGCCGGCGACGAACGCGAGCGACCCCGCCTGCGTGACCGGGACGTAGCTCGCGACAGGCTCGGGAGACGCGGGCAGCTCGAGACCGAGCTCCTCGAGGCGCCGGAGGATGCCCGCATCGTCCACGGGCCGCATCCTCTCAGACGACGCCTCCGCGGAGAACAGGGCGCCCGACCGCCGCGATCGGGCGTGCTCAGCTCGCTTCGAGGGCCTGGCGCTTCAAGATCGCGCGCCGCTCCGTCTCGTTCAGGCCTCCCCAGACCCCGTGGGTCTCGTGGGTGGCCAGCGCGTAGTCGAGACAGAGCTGCTGGACGGGACACACGTCGCAGATCCGCTTCGCGACCGCTTCGCGAGCCAGCTTCTCGCGGCGCTTCTCGAAGTAGCTGGGCGCGAAGTAGTAGGCCGCGTCCTCGCCGCGGCATGCGGCGAGTCGCTGCCAGCCAGGCGATCTCTCGTCGAACGGCATCTACCCGGTTGTTCGCAGGAAAGGTGCCCTGAGATTCCTTCCCGGCCCAGAGGATCCATCCGCAACAGGTTCTCAAGAACTCACCAAGATCGTTACGCGCCAGGCTGTTCCGAAGGGTGAAGAGGCTCCGCCTCGACCTGCAGGATCAGCCCGTCAACGCCTCGAACGCGGATCGACGTGCCCGCCTCGATGGGATCGCCACTCGCCCGTCCGCGCCACAGCGCCCCCTTCACGAACACAGGTCCGTCCGGCGCCAGCCTCCCCCTCGCCTCGCCGATGAGCCCGATCAGCCCGCGCTGGGTGCCGACGATCCTGTCGCGGGACTGGAGCGCGACGGTGAGTGCGAACCCGTAGTACAGGAGGCTCGCGAGGATCGCACCGCCGATCAACCACGGGCTGATCCGGATCGAGGGATCGACACCGTTCCATGCGAGCAACGAGCCCGCGCCGAAGGCAGCCAGCCCGATCCACGTCGGCCACGACAGGCTTCGGAGCCGCACATCCAGCATGAGCAACCCGATGCCGACGAGCATCAGCGCGAACCCGGGCCACCACGGAACCGCCACCGTGAGCCCGTAGATCGCCAGCGCCAGGAGGCCGACGCCGCTGAACCCTGCGAATCCGAACCCCGGCTGGGTGAGCTCGAAGGCGATCGCCGCCAGCCCGAGTACCAGAAGGAAGTAGACCATCGAAGGGGTGGCGACGGCGTGGAGCGCCCGAGTGATCAGACCGGGCTCCTCGAACAGGATCTCGACGGTGCGCTCGCTCGCCTCCGCCTCCGTCGTGGCCACCCGTGTCCGCAGCTCGACCTCACCGCTCGGCGTTCGCACGGTCATCCCGTCCACCGCACGCAGGAGCTCCGGCACCGAGTACGCGGCAACGTCGGCGACCCCGGCGTCCAGCGCCTCCTGGGCGGCGAGGGGTCGATCGACCTCGGTGAGATCCACCTCCCGCCCATGCAGTTGGAGCCAGCCTTCGATCGTCTCCGTCATCCCCGCGGGCTCGCGATCGGGATGCAGGACGTCCACCGGCTGCGAGCGGCCCCGTCTGGGAACCCGGCGAGACGGCCGCGAGCGAAGAGGCGAGCATCAGGAGGAGGCCCGCGCCGCTCGCTTTCGCCGGCACCGGGCCCACCCAGGTGAGCACGGGCACGTCGAGGGCGGCGACGCGGTCAGCCAGAGCGATCCCGTCCTGGCCGAGCGCTCCCGGAGTGTCGAGCTGGAGGACGACGATCGCGCCCGCCCGTTCCGCGTCGGCCAGCCGTTCCTCCAGGTACGCGCGGAGTGGGCGGTCGATCGGCCCCTCGAGCTCGATCACGTGCACGGTCGTCGTCTCAGGGGCAGCGCCGTCGGCCCGCGAGCCCCCGACGCCGATCGCCACGATCGTGGCGATGACCAGGGAGGCGAACCGATGGGGGGGACGCATGGGGGCGCATCGTATCGAGCAGGCGGACCCGAGATCCGGCGTATCCTGGTGAGACCCATGAGCATCGACACCGGTCGCCGTCCGGCGGGACCACCCACGCCACCGGGGGGCCGTCCGAGCCCCCGCGCTCGACGCGACCCCAGAGCCGTCCGTGACCGGGTCTCGTTCAAGCCGATCGCCGCCCTGTTGCTCATCCCCGTGATCCTGGCGACCGCGATCCTCACGGCGGCGGTCCTGGCTCCTCCGTTCGCGGTCGCGGGCTTCGGGCTGAACGAGATCCGCTCGCGACTCGACGCCTTGGGGTCGGATTTCACGCGGATCCCCCGGTTCCCCGAGCGATCCACGATCTATGCGTCGGACGGATCTGTTCTCACCCAGGTCTATCTCGACAATCGCGAGATCGTGCCGCTCAACGCGATCGCTCCGTCGGCCCGAGAGGCGGTGCTCGCGATCGAGGACTCCGACTTCTTCGCACACGGCGCGTTGGATTGGTCCTCCCTCATCCGCGCGATGATCGAGAACGCGAGAGCGGGCGAGGTCGTCCAAGGTGGCTCGACGATCACGCAGCAGCTGGTCGGCAGCACCCTGGGCGAGAACCAGTTCGATCAGAGCGTCGAGGGGAAGCTGCAGGAGCTGGCGCTCGCGATCCGCGTCGAGCAGCGGTATTCCAAGGCGAGGATCTTCGAGCTCTATCTGAACCAGGTCTACATGGGCAACGGCGTCTACGGCTTCGGCACGGCGTCCGAGTTCTACTTCCGGAAGCCCCCACGCGCGCTCACGCTGCTGGAAGGCGCGACCCTCGCCGGGATGGTCCGAGCGCCGGAGTACTACGACCCGCTCGATCGTCCGAAGAAGATGCTCCTTCGCCGCAACGACGTCCTCAACCGGATGCAGGGGCTCGGATGGATCTCCGAGGAGCGGAGCGAGAGGTTGAAGGCGAAGCGGCTGAAGCTTCCTAAGGACGCCGGGAAGGTGCTTCGGCGTCATCCACCGTTCTTCGTCAACTACCTGACGGACCAGATCGTCGAGAACAGCTCGGGAGAGTTCGAGGCTCTCGGTCGCACCGAGAAGGCCCGCCGACGCGCGCTCTACGAGGGAGGTCTCGACATCCACACGACGCTCGATCCCGGATGGCAGGACTGGGCACAGGATGCCGCGCGGCAGCCGCTCAGCGTGCCGATCTACCCGCCGGCCGGATCTCCCCCTCCGGATGTCTCGATCGTGACGATCGACAACCGCACGGGAGCGGTCAAGGTGATCCTGTCCGGGCGGAACTACCGTGAGGATGAGCTCGACCTGGCGACCACCGGCCATCAGCCCGGGTCGGCGTTCAAGCCGTTCGTCCTGGCCGGGGCGTTCAAGAGAGGCATCCCGCCGACGCAGACGTATTCGAGCTCCTCGCCCTGGTGCTCGCCGCTCTGGGACGACGACGATCACTGCGTGGAGAACGCCGAAGGTGGTGGTCAGGGCACCGTCGACCTGTGGACCGCCACCGAGGACTCGATCAACGTCGTGTTCGCGCAGCTCATCTTCGATGTGGGGGCGAGCGTGGTCGCGGATCTCGCCGAGCAGATGATCGGCATGGATCCTCGTACCGAGGGGCTCCAACCCGTGCCCGCGCTCGCGACCGGCTCGGTTGCCATCTCACCCATCGAGATGGCTGCGGGCTATCAGACGATCGCCAACGACGGGAAGCACTGCCAGCCGTACACGGTGCAGTCGATCGAGCGCGACGGGAAGGTGCTGCTGACACACGAACGCACGTGTGACCCCGTCCTCAAAGCGGGCGACGCCCACCTCATCACGAAGATGCTCGAGGCCGTTCCCGTTTCGGGGACGGCATCGGGTGCCTTCGGCGCGTGGGGAGACCGGCCGGTTGCCGGCAAGACCGGCACGGCTCAGGAGAACACGAACGTCTGGTTCGGGGGCTACACGCGGCAATACACCACCGTCGTGTGGGTGGGCTCGCCCGGGAACCCCTACTCGATGGGAAGCGTGTTCGGAGGCACGATCGCGGCGCCGATCTGGGTCGCATACATGTCGAAGGTGATGCAAGGGTTACCGGCGATCGGATTCCCCGAGCCGCCCAAGCCACCCGAGGGTCCGGTGCCGAGCGTCATCGGGATGAAGAAGAGCGAAGCCACGGCGATCCTCTCCGAGGCGGGGTTCCGTGTCTCCGTCTCGAGCGGTGACTCGCTCAGCCCGAAGGGACAGATCTTCAGCCAGTCGCCGGGCGGCGGGACGGTCACGTTCCTCGGCACGCTGGTGACGATCCAGGTCTCGACGGGAGAACCGCCCCAGGTCACCGTTCCCCGCGTCGTCGGTCTGAAGGGTTTCAACGCCAAGCTCGCCCTCCAATCACTCGGGTTGGTGGTGAACCTGGTGCAGGTGCCGACGGAGAACCCGGCCAGGATCAGCTACGTCATCGCCCAGGATCCCGCGGCCAAGAGCGTGGTGCTCGAGGGCTCTTCCGTGACGATCTACGTGGGCGTAGGGCCCGGTGGTGGCAACAACGGTGGGGGCAACAACGGTGGCGGCAACGGCGGCGGGGGCGACGGCTAGCTAGCAGACTCCCGCAAACGGACTCGCACCTTTTCCTGCACGACCTTGCCGTCGACGCGACCCTTCGCCTTCCCCATGACGAGGCTCATGACCGCACCGAACTCCTTCTCCGAGGTGGCGCCGGTCGCCGCGAAGGCTTCGTCCACGAGTGCATCCACCTCGTCCTCGCGCAGCATCTCCGGGGCGTAGCTCGCGATCGCGTCGGACTCGGCTCGCTCCTTCTCGACGAGTTCGTGGCGACCGGCAGCCTCGAACGCCTCGATCGATTCGGCGCGCTTCTTCATCTCCTTCGTCGCGACGTCGCGAACCTCGTCGTCGGAGAGATCGTGACGGAGCTCCTTCTCTTTGTTCGTGACCGCGGCCGACAGCATCCGGAGTGCGCCGAGCCGAACCTTCTCACCGGTGCGCAGCGCTTCCGTCATCTCGGCGGCGAGTCGTTCCTTCAACGTCGGGTCGCTCACTACACTCCCCCCGTGCTTCCCGTGGTCCTGACGATCGCCGTCATCGGCGTCGCCTGCGTGCTCTACGGGATCCTCATCGAGCGGTTCCGATACCGCGTGATCCGGCATCGCCTCGACATCCTACCGGCGACCGCTGAGCGGCCCCTCCTCGTACTTCACCTCTCCGATCTCCATTTCGTCCGTCACGACCCTCGGAAGGCTCGGTTCCTCTCGACGTTGCCGGCGCCGGACATCACGATCGTGACGGGGGACTTCCTCGCCGAGCCGGACGCGGTCGAGGCGGCGGTCGAGGGAGTCGGGCCGGTCCGTGGCCGCCTCGCGTCATGGTTCGTCCTCGGCTCGAACGACTACTTCGTCCCGAGGCCGCTCAACTACCTCGCGTACTTCCGGAAGAGACGGAAACGGCGAGGGGCGCGCCGGGGCCGCGCTCCCGACCTGGTCCGGGCGCTCATCGCGGACGGGTGGGAGAACCTCACGAACGTCCGTCACCTGGTCTCACTCGGAGGCCTCGACATCGAGTTGCTTGGCCTGGACGACGCTCACATCCGCCGCCACGACCTCCGTGTCGCCCCCCGGACAGCAGAGGATCGATTCGGCTTCGCCGTGATGCACTCGCCCGACTCCGCACCGGAGGCCTCCGCTTTGGGCTACCGACTGATCGTCGCGGGGCACACCCACGGAGGCCAGGTGCGACTCCCCTTCGTCGGCGCGCTCGTGACCAACTGCTCGATGCCGCGAAGACTCGTCGCCGGCCTGATCCGGATGGGAGGCGCCGTGCTGCACACCTCACGGGGGTTGGGGACCAGCAAGTACGCCCCGTTCCGGTTCTGGTGCAGGCCGGAAGCGACCTATCTCGAACTCGGGCCTCGGGCTGCATCCTCGGACCACGCGCTAGACTGAGACGGACGGGACGTGGCGCAGTTTGGTAGCGCGCAGCGTTCGGGACGCTGAGGTCGCGGGTTCAAGTCCCGCCGTCCCGACACCGATAGGGAAGGGCGGGCCGCACCGGCCCGCCCTTCGCATTTCGCTGAGGCGCAACACCAGAGGTTTGACGACGTATGCAGGCCCCGGTAGCCTCGGGCGACGGCTCCGGCGACGGAGCCTTTCGATTGTTCGGACAAAGGAGCGCATGACCGGAACGCGAACGCGGATCACACGGCTCGTCGTAGCCGTGCTCTTCGCGCTCCCCGTCGTTCTGTCCGTGCTCAGCCTCTCCTCCCTCGCGGCACCGTCCGCGAAGGACGTCGAAGCGGCCAAGCAGAAGCTCGCCGGACTCGAGCACGACTTCGAAGTACTCGCCGAGCAATACAACGACGCGAAGTACCGACTCGCCCTCACCGAGCGGAAGCTCGCGGAGACCCGAAGCCAGCGGGAAGCGGCGGAAGCGCAAGCTCGTGTCGCAGAAGGACGCTTGGCGGATCGAGCGGTGCAGGCGTACCTCGGAACCGGATCGCAGGTCGACGGCCTCTTGGGTGCGGAGAGCATCGCCGAGTTCTCCGATCGACTCGAGTTCATGGGAGCCGTCGCGGAGGGCGACGCCCAGATCGCCCGCCAGGCCCATAACGCTCGGCAACAGGCGGAGTGGGCGGCCGATCGCTTCGCCGAGACGCTCGCCGAGCGCAAGCGGCAGGTCGGCGCGATCGAGAACCAGTTGGATCGGCTCGACTCGATGATCGGTGAGCAGGCGTCGCTGTACGAGCAACTGAACGAGGATCGCCAGGACTACCTCGCATACGTGGAGGCGCAGCGAGCGGCGCTCGCGCAGGCGCGCCAACAGGCTGCACAGGATTCACCACCCGATACGACCAGCGATACGGGCGGCTCCGGCGGCTACACCCCGCCGGTGAACGCCTCGGCGGCGCAGATCGCCGTCTCCGCTGCCCTTTCGGTGCAGGGAACCCAGTACGTGTGGGGCTCCGCCGATCCGAGCGTGGGCTTCGACTGCTCGGGACTGACCTCGTGGGCGTGGGCGCAAGCCGGCGTCTACATCCCCCACTCGTCGGCGGCGCAGTACTCGTCCTTGCCGCACGTCCCGCTCGGAAGCGTCCAGCCGGGCGACCTGATCTTCTACTACAGCCCGATCAGCCACGTCGCGCTCTACATCGGCGGGGGACAGATCGTCCACGCACGACACCCCGGGCCTGGCGGTCAGGTCCAAGTGCAGTCGATGTACGGCTACGACAACCCGGTGGGCGCGGCCCGCCCGGGCTAGTCCAGGTCGGAGAGCCGTAGCTCGGCCTGCTGAACCAGCGCCTCGTTCCCGATCCCGCGAGCGGCATCGAGCGCCTGCGTGAGCAGGGTCCTCGCCTGCTGACGACGAGCATCGCTCTTCTCCGCGGTCGCGTACTTCAGCTTCTCGTCGGCCTTCACGATCAGCTCGAAGATCTCCTTCGGCTGCGTCGGGAGGCCTTCGTCCTCGCCCATGCGCGCATCTCCTCTCAAACTGTCCGACCCTGCTCGAGCCGGTCGAGGTACCCGCGGATCTGGATCGCCGCCGCCGCGCCCTCCCCGACCGCCGACGCCAGCTGCTTCGTCGATCCCCCTCGCACGTCGCCGGCGGCGAAGACCCCCGGCATCGAGCTCATGAAGGCCGGATCCGTCGCGACGAAGCGACGCTCGTCGAGGTCCATGATCCCGTTCACGAAGGCGGTGTTCGGGTCGAGCCCGATGAAGACGAACACGCCGGCCGGATGACGCTCCTCGAGCGTTCCTGACTCGAGATCCTCGATCACGACGGTCCCGAGCTTGCCGGACCCATCCTCCTTCTTCCGGAACTCCTTCACGCCGTGTCGCATCTCGACTTCCATCCTCGGGTGCTCGAGGACCTTGTCCTGGAGGATCCTCGACCCGCGCAACCGATCGCCTCGCTCAACGATCGTGACCTTGTCCGTGAACTGGGTCAGGAAGACACCTTCCTCGAGCCCGGAGTTGCCACCGCCGATCACCATCAGCTCATCGGAACCCTTGTAGAACGGCCCGTCGCAGGTCGCGCAGAAGTGGATCCCCGCGCCGATCAGGTCGTCTTCACCCTCGGCATCCGTGCGCCGGTACGACGATCCCGTCGCGACGAGCGCCGCTCGCGCGTGATAGTGGTCACCGGTCGCCGTCGCGACATCGAGCTCGTTCCCGTCGGCGGTCATGCCCACGTCGGCGGAGATGCTCGTCACGGACACGGCCTGCAGCATCTCGACGCCGTACCGCTCGGCTTGCCGCACGAAGCGGTCGGCGAGCTCGGCTCCGCCGATCCCCTCCGGGAACCCGGGATAGTTGTCGAGTCGCTCCGTGACTCCCGCTTGTCCGCCGAGTCCCTTCGAGTCGATGATCAACGTCTCGAGGTTCTCCCTGGCCGCGTAGATCGACGTCGTCAGTCCCGTCGGTCCTCCGCCCACGATGATCAGGTCGTAGACGTGCTGCATCGCCTGCCGTTGAAGGCCGAGCTTCTCCGCCAACTCCTCGTTCGTCGGCTCCGAGAGGTGCTCGCCGTCCGGGAAGATCACCGTGGGGATGATGTTCTTCCCGTCGTTCCGATCCTGGACGACCCTCACGCCCTCCGGCTCGCTCTCGATGTCGTGCCACTCATACGGGACGCGCTGGTCCGCGAGGAACTTCTTCGCGCGCATGCAGTCGGGGCACCAGCTCGCGCCGTACACGAGGATCTCCGCCATGCTGCGACCTCCCTCGACGCTCACCGTACTCGACCGCATCTCGGTCGGATCCCGCCGTTCCGCGGTCACAGGATGGGGCTGAGCGGCATCGATGAACGAGAGATGAAGACCCGAGGAAGGTTGCGGGGAACCGCTGGTCATTTCACGGAGTCGGAAGGACACTACGACCGAGGAGGACGCCGATGGGTCCGAACCGCAGCAACAGCGTCGACGCGATCGCGGAGGTCTTCTCGGATCCTTCGGCGGTCTGGACCCTTGACGAGGTGGCAGGTCGATTCGGCATCTCGCTCGGCGACGCCATCCGGGTGCTGTCGGATCTGGAGGCGATCGACGTCGTCCGCCGGATCGGGGATGAGTACGTGCCCGGGTTGGGAGCGGCGACCGCTTCCTAAGCGGTCGCCGCGGTCGCGAGCGCCTCGGCCTCCGCTTCGATCGCTTGGCGATCCACCAACTTCTCCAGCCAAGCGCTCGGGAGCTCTTCACGGCCGTGGAGCGCTCCGAGCAGCGCCCCGGTGACGGCCGCGTTCGTGTCCGTATCCCCGCCGAGCGAAACGACGTGGCGGAGGCCCTCTTCGAACGAGGGGCCTTCGGCGGCCATCTGAAGCCCGATCCCGGCCGTGAAGAGCGCGAACCCCATATCCGGCCCGTCGATCCGTCGGGCTCGGCCCGCCTCGGCGACCAGGTACTCGAGCTCCTCGCCTCCCTCTCTTCCGATCACCGCCTCCACCGCGCGCTCGACCGACTCACGATGTCCCTCGCCCCGGACCAGCGCTGCGACGGCGAGTGTCACCGCCAGGCAGGCCGTGCGGCACCGCTCGTCCCAGTGGGTGATCGCCGAGAGCGCCGGCGCCTCCTCGAGGAGCAGGTCCGGGCGCTCGGCTCGGAAGGCTCCGAGCGGAGCGCAGTACATCACCGATCCGTTGCCGGCCGAGACCTCCGGTCCACGGCGTTCCCAGACGAGCCGCGCTGCATCGTCACGGGACTCGCCCTCGAGCGCGGTCCGGAGCACTCGACGCGTGAGGGCTCCGACATCGGGAGGATCCGCCTCGAACCATCGGAGGTGTCGAGCGAAGACGTCGTCCACATCGAGCCGGCGGCGCTCGACGAGTGAGGACCAGAGGTTCCGCGCCATCGCGGTGTCGTCGGTCCACGAGCCGGGAGGCCGACCCTGCCACGGCAGCTCGAACGCCGGCAGTGGATCGGGGATCTCCTCGCGCCTGCGGAACTCGAACGGGGCGCCGAGCGCGTCCCCGATCGCGAGTCCCAGGACGCATCCGACCACCCGTTCCCGCAGGTCATCCACGGCGGCGCAGCCTACCCAGAAGAGCCCGCGCGAAGCCCTCTGGTAGTCTGACCGACCGCGATGGACAAGATCGGACCGAAGCACCGCATGTGCAGACGTGTGGGCGCCCCTTTGTGTGGGCGCCCGAATTGTCCTGCCAACAAGCGACCGTATCCGCCCGGGATGCACGGTCGTGGGCGCAAGCGGATCTCCGAGTACCAGACCCGCCTGGTGGAGAAGCAGAAGATGCGGGCGATGTACGCGGTCGGCGAGCGACAGATGCGCACCTATTACGAGAAGGCGCACCGCTCGATGGGCGTGACGGGCGAGGAGATGCTCCGCCAGCTGGAGAGCCGGATCGACGCCGTCGTTCTGCGACTCGGATTCGCGCTCACGATCCATCAGGCGAGGCAGCTCGTCTCGCACGGCCACGTGCTCATCGACGGACGGCGGATCGACGTCCCGAGCGCGCAGGTGAAGCCCGGCCAGGAGATCAGCCTCTCCGAGAAGGCTCGGAACTTCATCCTCGTGCGCGAGGCGATCCAGATCACGCCGGAGCCGCCCGCGTACCTCTATCGCAACAAGGACGAGATCAAGGGTTCCTTCACGAGGAGCCCCGAACGCGACGAGATCCCCCTGCCGGTCACGCTCGAAGAACGCCTCGTGGTCGAGTTCTACTCCTGAGCTGACTCACGCGGACCAGCAACCTGCGTCGAAGGTTTCCGCGCCCGGCCGAGCCTGGCACACCGCCGTGACATGGGGCTACCATCCGGACATGAAGGCCAGACTTGATACGGACCAGGTCAACGCTCTTCGCTCCTGGCTCGATCGACACGCTGGGCACGCTGTCGTCGTCACGGAGGACTCCGACGAACCGGTGGTTGGAATCATCTTCGACTGTGAGGACGACGGAGAAGAGGTCTACCTCGGCTCATTCGAGTCGGGTGAGCTCGCCCGCGACTTGGTGACGCTCGAGGATTAGCGGTGCTCGTGGTCCTCAGCGTCCGAACTAGCGATCTCCCACCGGCTCGAGGGCCGCTCGGACGAACGCGACCACCTCTTTCTCCCGCCGCCGAAGTGACGCGCGACTCTTGTCCGCGCCGACGACGGCGTTGAGGACGCTCGCCTCGGTGAGGGAGCCCACGACCGCCGTGTACAGCGTGAACAGGAGCATCGCGGGATCCTGCTTGCGCACCTGTCCGTCGTCCATGCCGGATCGGAGGAAGTCGACCGCTCGTCGCCGGAGCGGATCGAGGACGTCGGCGAATCGCTCGAACGCCATCGGGCCGAGCCGTCCCGCTTCCCGGATGAACATCGGGAACTCCGGCCATTCCGCGGCCAGGTCGAACACGGAGTGGATCACCGCCTCGGCACGATCCCAGTACCCCTCCTTCCCTTCGAGGGCCTGTGCGATCACCTCCGCCAGCTTGATCCCCGCTGCCTGCAGGCACGCCTCGAGGAGCGCGTCCTTCGTCTCGAAGTAGTACAGGAGCGTCTGCTTCCGGACACCGACGGCCCCCGCGATGTCGTCGAGGCTCGCGCCGCCGTACCCCTCGCGCCCGAACTGCCGGATCGCCTCCTCGACGAGTGTCGTGCGCCGTTCCGCGCCGCCCGTCCTCGGCACGGAGCTACTCCCAGACCTTCGCGGGGCCCTTGCGGCCGACCGGTCGCGAGCCCTCCCATCGTCGGAGCCAGTCGGGACCTTGGGGACCGACGAGCGAGGGGGTCTCGCCCCGCTGCGCGCGATGCAGCGCCTCCCACCACGTCGTGCGTTCCTCGTGGAAGAGCTGCGTCACCGCCTGTGTCATCCGGCGCGAGAGGTCCTGGTGCGATTCGCCCTCGTCGGGCCAGAAGGGCTCGCCGTAGCGCACGGTGACGGGGGGTCTGCCCGAACGCGGCCAGAACCGCCCCTTCGGCATGGCCTGGAACGCCCCGACGATCGCGATGGGCACGAGGCCGGCCCCGGTCTCCAGGGCGAGGCGGGCGGCGCCGTGTCGGAAACGCTGCAGGTGACCGTCGGACGAGCGCGTGCCCTCCGGGAAGACGACGATGCTCCACCCGTCGGCGAGGAGCTCGCGCGCCTTGTCGACCGCGCCCTTCGCACCCCGGGTCCTGTCGATCGGGAACGCGCCGTAGACGAGCGCCGTGAACGCCTGCCGCCACCACACGTCGAAGAAGTAGTCGCGCGCGGCGCCCACTCCGGTCTTCGCCTGCCACGAGTCGGGCAGCGTGCACATGATGAGGGTGGCGTCCAGGTGACTCGAGTGGTTCGAGTAGAAGATCACCGGTGGCTCGACCCCTTTGAGGCTGTCCCGGCCGAACACCCGCAGGGTGAGCTCGTTCCGAACGATGGGGTGCATCGCTCCCTTCAGGAGCACCTGCCTCGCAGCCACTCCGGCGTCGGTCCGAGCCCAGTCGGAGGGGAAGACGCGATCGACCTTCGGCTCCGTGTGCTCTTCGGCGGAGCGAGGGACCAACGGACGCCGGCCCCAGCGGAACCCTTCGGCCATCACCTTCAGCTCGTCTTTCACGTTCTTTGGCATCCCCATCGCCGTCTCCTCACACCACGTCGGCGATCATGATGGGCGGGGCGTGGAAGTACGTGATCGACGGAGAGGACCCGACGGTGTCCTTCGCCATCTCGAGCGCATCGCGGAACGAGCCGGCGGCGCGGTAGCCGAGGCGTGCGACGGACTTCGGCTCTCCTCCGACGAAGATCACGTCCCCCGCGTGGTCGCGGCCGTGTGCCCCCCAGTACCACATGTAGAAGGGATGGACGCCGTGATATGCGTGCGACGTGCGGTACAGGTGCGTGTACCAGGGATCGGTCGCGTACCGCTCCTCGTACTTGGACTCGATCGTGGCCGGATCCGTCGTCTCCGCGAGCACCTCTTCGAAGAAGTCGATGTACGACGGGTGATGGATCTGATGGAACTCCCAGGGGACCGGGTGATACATGATCACCACGCCACCGGGCTTCACCAAGGGCATGTTCCGATACATGTTGAAGAGGTAGCCCAGTCCGAGGCAGTGCACGAGGATCGGGTTCAAGATCGAGTTGACGTTGTACGGGCCGAGGTAGGGGAGGCCGAGCACGAGGACATCGGACTGCCCCCGGACCTCGACGAGCTGTTGCCTGTGCAGGTTCTCCAGGGTTCGCTCGTGGACGGCCTCCACCTCGCCCGCGCTGATCCCCGTGAGCTTGTACGGGGCCTCGACGCGGCGGTAGAACTCGCGGCGCGCGCGGGGGGGCGCCACCTGGTTCGCCTTGCGGGCCGCCATCATCAAACCCTGGTCGTACGCGGACCACTCCCACTCGCGCTTGTTCAGGAATCCGAGGTTCTTCGGGAACGTCTCTGAGTTCACGGTGGTCTCGATCTGGAACACCTTCGGGCCCTCCGCGGCGATCAACCTGCCCATCCGCGTCGCGGAATCGGCGATCGCGCTGTGCCCGGGGCGGGTGTCCATGTAGGAGCGCGAGTGCATCATCGTGTCGACGTTGTGGTGGTGCTTGAGCGAGCGGTAGCCGGCGAGGCCGATCGCGACCGACTTGTGACCGCCGTCCATCGCCACGAGGTTGACGTTGACGTAGACGAGCAGATCGGACTCAGCGGCCCGCTTCGAGATCTCGACCACCTCGTGCTTGTCCGTGGTGCCGATCTCCATCAGGGCGTCCTTGTCCTCGCCGTCGAAGTTGTAGAGGTCCTTCGGCCAGAACGAACGGAAGACCCGCTCTCCCACCATCCGACGGATCTCGTCGGCGGTCATCCGACGGTGCAGGGCAGTGGCGACGACGATCTGCACGTCCTCGACACCGTTGCGGGCGGCCAGCTCGATCACCTGCTCGAGGATCCTCTGGCGGATGTCGGGCAGCGTCATCGGCGGCAACGGGATCGAGATGTCGTCCACGGCGATCGTGAGCTTCATGCCGGCTTTGAGCAGGTCGGGAAGCGGCTGGGAGTCCCCCGTGGGATGCAGCAAGGCGTGACGGATCGCGGCATTGACGTCCCGGATCCCGGGCAGAGCGTCCGGCGGGTACACGACCCTCGTCCCAAGCGGGAACTTCTGCATGCGGAAGCCCTCGCCCTCGTGGATCAGGAGCGGGGGCGTCCGTTCGTCCACCTCCAACACGAATCCGGGTCTGGGCATGAAGTCGTCTCTCCTGTCCTCGTCTCGTCTTCCTAGGATTGCGGCGCGAACGCCACCTTGAACGTGCCGAGCTTGCCGGCGGCCATCGCGTGGTCGAGTGCCTCGCGCCACCGGTCGAGCGGATAGGTCGCGCCGACGAGCTCGTCGAGCATCGGGAGGTTGGTGGCGAGCTCCATCGCCATCTCGAACGTGGGCCGCGTCACACCGTTCCCGAGGTCCTCGACGCCCGACGTGTACGCGCCGGCGAGCTCCAGCTCACGGAACCACAGCGGGGTGAGGTCGGCGCCGCCGCCGGGGATGCCGGAGACCACGACGCGTCCCCCCGCCTTCGTCGTTCTCAGAGCCAGGTCGAGCGCGCTGCTCGATCCCGTGCACTCGATCGCCACGTCGACCCCTCCCAGCAGGAAGTCCATCCCGCGCTCCGGGGTGAGCTTCACGGCGTGGTCGGTCCGGCGGACGGCCTTCACCGCGTGCTCGGGGCGCACCACGTCGTCGGCGCCGGCCATCGTCGCCGCGGCGCGTTGACGTTGGTGCTTCGCGGCAACCACGACGTGATCGGCCTTCGTGAACGCCTTGATCGCGATCAACGTGAGGATGCCGACCGTGCCGGCGCCGATGACGTGCACCGTCCCGCCCGCCGGGATCTCGGCTCGGAAGGCCGCGTGGATCGCGCACGCGAACGGTTCGATGAGCACGGCCGTCTCGTCGCTCATCCCGTCGGGGACCGGCCAGAGCTGCGAGCGATGCGCGAGCATGAGGCGGCTCCATCCACCGCCCGTCTCGCTGCAGTAGCCGGTCTGGAGTCCGGGCTTGAGATGGCCAACCGTCACTCTGTCGCATCGACCGACATGTCCTGCCGCGCAATGTTCACAGGGGGGCTCCTCCCCCCGTGCCGCGCATCCCAGAACGCTGGAGATCACGACCCGTTGCCCGGCCACGAGGTCGCCGACGTCATCGACGAGCTCGCCGACGACCTCGTGGCCGGGCACGAACGGGAGGGAGACGAGGGGCGAGAAGTAGAAGGAGGATCTACCGGAGATCGTCGAGAGGTCGCTCCCGCAGATCCCGGAGAGTCGCGGCTTCACGCGACCCCACCCCTCGCGCTGCGGTTCCGGATCCTTCTGGGTGACGAGCCGGAGCGGGGCGAGCCCGCCGGTCACGAGTCCCGGCGCTTTCGAACCGAGCGTGCGCGCGCCGAGGTACTTCGGTGCGGAGCGGTAGAACTCGAGCGCCAGCGCCACTGTCCTACCTCCTCGCCGGCTTCGGGAAGCGAACGCGTGGCATGCCCTTGGACATCCCCCACTCCTCGATCGGCCACCGGCGCCGTCGTGCGAACCGGTACAGGTGGGAATCGGGCGACACGGCGACGGGATTGCCTACCGCGCGGAGCAGCGGCAGGTCGGAGTAGGAGTCCGCGTAGGCGTAGGAGAGCTTGAGATCGACACCCTCGGTCGAGGCATAGCGGCGAAGCCACGCCGCCCTCGCCTCACCGACGAGCGGCGGGCTCGACATGAACCCGGTGTACCGGCCTGCCTCGTCGACCTGCAGGTCCGCGCCGATCACCACGTCGAACAGCGGGTGGAGCGGCCGGAGGAAGGCGTTGGCCGCCGCGGTCAGCAACAACGTCCGGTGCCCGGCCGAGCGGTGCTCGCGGATCCGGCGGATCGCTCCCGGGCTCGCCTTCTCGAGCATGAACTCCCCGACGTGCCGATCGATCAAGCGATCCAAGCCCTCGACCGAGGCGCCCTCGTACCGCCGGAAGAACGTTCGGAGGAAGTCGCCTCGGTCCCGGCGGTCGATCGCGAGGTAGCGGGGGATCCGCCCGAAGACGCCCACCAGCTCCTCGGGCCACTCATCGGGCTCGAGGTCGGCCATCCTCGCCCAGACGTAGGACTCGACGACGTTCGAGGAGATGATCGTCCCCTCCATGTCGAACACGGCGAGTACCGGCTCCTCGCGTTCCCGGATCTTGACGGTCGGACGCACACGATCCTTCCGGGCGAGCTCGCGCAGCGACTGCGTGACCGCCGGCGAGTGCACGTCCTGCAGGTAGTACTTCCAGTCGATCGCGGCGGCGTCGAAGGGGAACCGGGCGCGGTCATCCGCGGACAGGGCTCGATACAGCGCCATCGCGACGTCGTCCGTGTAGATCACCTCGGCCTCCGTGTACGCGCCGTACAGATCCGAGTAGCGCTTGACGAAGTCGACGCGCGCTTTGTCGCGATCCACCCGGCGCACCGCGTCGCGCATCCCCTTCGACTTGGGCAGGTGGGTCACGACCTGTTCGGCGATGTCGGTGAACCGCTCGGCCCGTCGGAGCATCCTCTCGACGGTCACGTTGCCGGGGAAGGTCCATTCGGGGACCTTGTGCTGCCCCCGGCCCCGCTCGGGGAGCGGGTGGGCCTCGAAGTACTCACGGACGAGCTTGTAGAGCTGGTGGAACTGGAGCGGGTTCCGATCTCCCGAGGACACGTGGTAGTGAGCGGGCTCGCCCGGGGTCGGTGGGGTCGCGGCGACGGCGAGGATCGCGTTCACGACGAAGTCCACCGGGATGATGTCCACGATCCCCTCCGGGATGCCGGGGAACTCCGGGATCTGCCCGAGGCCGTAGGCGCGGATGATGGGGTCCGCCATCTTGAACCCGTCGATCCACCCCGGCGCGGGATGGAGCAACGCGGACTCGATGATCGACGGGCGAACGATCGAGAGCGGCAGCTGCTCCTCCGCGGCGAGCTCCTCGACGGCGCGCTCGCCCATCGCTTTGGTGAACGTGTAGACGTCCGGCCAGCCGAGCGATCGGGCACGCTGACGCCCGTATTCGACGAGCCGCTTGGTCACCCACTCCTTGCGGCGCTGCTCGGCATCGTCGGCAACGGTCGTGGGACCGGCGCGGGAATGCTCTTTGGCTGCGTCCTCGAGGAACCGCTCGAGGAGTTCCGGCTTCCTCGACGCCGCCTCCACGTCGTGCCGCGACTCGAGCGCGAGGTCGGCCTCCAGTCGCCAGTCGACGCGGTGGTCGAGGGTGCGCTCGGGGATCACGCCCTTCTGCACACCTGCCACGTACGCGGTCGAAACGTGGACGAGCGCAGGTCGCGATCCACCGGCGAGCACGCCGCGATAGAGGTTCATCGCTCCGAGCAGGTTCGTTTGGAAGCCCTCGTCGATCGGGGGATCGAAGGCCACCGTCGCCGCGGAGTGGATCGTGACGTCGATCCCGCCGGGCAGATCCGGCTGGGCCCGTGAGAAGTCGCCGTCGACGACCTCCACCCGCTCGTCCAAGAGCCGCAGCAACGCGTCGTCGGACCCGAGGCGCGAGCGGAGCGCATCGAACGACGGCTTCCGCGTCAGGTAATGGACCCGCTCGACCGAGGAGGCGCCCGTCTGGGACCGGACGAGCAGCACGATCCTCGTCTCCGGGAAGTCGGCGAGGAGGCGTTCGAGGATCACCTGACCGAGGAAACCGGTGACCCCCGTGAGGAAGACGCGCTTGCCGGCGAGCCGATCCACGATCGAAACCGTCTTCCGGCGCTGTCCCTTCGGTTTCTCTACCATCCGGGAGATTATCCGTCTCTACCGGTCGGTAGACAACCCTCGATTCAAGGGACCGTTCTTCGAGGTCGAAGGCAAGATGTCGGGCTTCTCAGAGGAGAACCAGCCGTGTCCCTTCGTTCGAAGATGCTTGCGATGTCGACCATCCCCGTGGTCGTCCTGATGTTCGCCGTCGTGTATTCGATGTCTGCCCGGCTGGCGGAGTCGCGAGCCAACACGGAGGTGGATCGCGCGAACACCGTGCGGCAAGCGCTCGCGGAAGTGCAGAACGAACTCGGGGCCGCCGAGTCGAGCATCCGTGGGTTCCTGCTGACCGAGCGAGCGGCGATGCGAACGGACTACGAAGAGGCGGTGGCCGAGCTGCGAGATGATCTCGCAGCGATCCACTTCCCTCTCGCGGACGAGCTTCAGAGCAAACGGCTCGCGCGACTCAACGAGCTCGTCGACGAGCGAGTGGAGACGTTCATGGCCACACTGCGTGCCGGGACCACGGGGGCGCCCGACCACGATCGGCTCGTGACTCTGCTCCTCCACGGGCAGACGATCACCGGCGCACTTCGAGGGCTGACCGAGCAGATGCGCCTGACGGCCGATGAGCGGGTTGCCCAACAGATCGAGGCGCGAGATGCCTCCTTCGAGCGTTCCTTCCTGGTCCAGGTCATCGCGATGCCCGCGGCCATCGTTGCGGCGATGATCCTCATGGTCGGCTTCACCGCGAGCATCGTGAGGCGGGTCGGCAGGATCCGCCATAACGCGAAGCGACTCGACGAGGGGAGACCGCTGGATGAGCCGGACTCCTCTCAGGACGAGCTCGGGTCTCTCTCGCGAGCACTGGTCCGGACCGGATCACACCTCTCCGAGCTCCAGGAGGAGCTCCGCAGGCTCGCCACGGTCGACGAGCTCACGAAGCTCGCCAACCGGCGAGGGTTCTTCGCGCTCGGGGAACACCAGCTCTTGGTCGCGGCTCGAACGAGGTCGGCCGTCGCGCTGCTGTTCATCGACGTGGACGGTCTCAAGAACGTGAACGACGAGCTCGGCCACGCGATGGGCGACCTGCTGCTGAAGGAAGCGGCCGACGTGATCCTGGAGACCATCCGCGTGTCGGACCTCGCGGGCCGGCTCGGCGGCGACGAGTTCTGCGTGCTCCTCATGGGGGATCCGGAGCTCGACCCCGAGCGAGCGGTCGATCGGCTCCGGCAGACCGCTGCCGACCACAACGCTCGACCCGGGCGGAACTTCCCGCTCTCGCTGTCGATCGGCCTCTCCGCACTCCCGGCCGGCCGATCCGTGACGCTCGAGGAGCTGATCGACGCCGCGGACGAGGGGATGTACGAGGACAAGCGCCGGAAGCGCGGCCCCGCGCCCGTCTCTTCCGTCTCACCCTGATCGGGTCCCTCGGACCGGCCGATCGCCTCGGCGTGGGCGTTCCTTCCGCTAGCTGCTCACAGACAACCCGCGGCGCGTAGTCCGGGATACGCACTCAATCTGGACTAGACGGGTCAAGAAAAGTTTCGGTCACGGCCGATAAGGGGGTGACTGCTACACGAGGGACTGGAGACCGATTTGAAGATTCCGCGGGTCACGCTGTCGTTGCTCGTCGCCTCGGGGATCATCGCGCTCAATCTCCAAGGGGCGAGCTCTATCGCAACGATCGTGGCCCCCACTTTGTCCCTCGTTCCAGCCTCCGATGGCGCCACCCTCGATTGGACCGATGCAGGAGCGGAGACCTCGTATCGGGTCCTGCGCTCCTACGCGTCGAACAAGCTCAGATGGAAGTCGGTCGCCGTGCTGCCTGCCGACACTCTGCAGTTCGAAGATGCTGGACTTGCCGCATCAACCACCTACTTCTATTCGGTGGCCGCCAAGCGAGGGAGGGTCACGCTCACCTCCTCGCCCGTTTCGTTCACCACCGACCCGCTGCCGAGCCCCGCCCCGTCGCCGAGTCCGGAGCCGAGTCCGGAGCCTTCGCCGACACCTGCGCCGAGTCCGGAACCTGCTCCAAGCGTCGCTCCGGCGCCGACCATCGCTCCTTCGCCGACCATCGCTCCGTCGCCGACGATCGAACCATCGCCGACCATCGCTCCGTCGCCGACGATCGAACCATCGCCGAGCCCGGATCCGGTGCCGACCACATCCTGTACCGGAGTGAACGTTCTTCCTCAGAGCGACGTGCAAGCGGTGCTTGATCGCTACCCGGCTGGAACGACGTTCTGCTTCCAACCCGGCGTCCACGTCTTGAGGGGTTACGTCATTCCGAAGAGCTACGACTCTCTTATCGCTTTGCCCGGCACTATCTTGACCGGCCTGGACACTTATCAAGGGGGCATCAGAGGATACGGCGGCTCTGCAGGCCAGCATCACGTCACGGTTCGAGGATTCGTCATCGAGCACTTCCTCAACGACTGGGCGGTCGGCCCCCGCGCACCGGTTCATCCAGGGTGGAACTGGACGGTCGCAAGCAACGAGATCCGGCGCAACGAGCGGGCGGGTCTCGTCCTGGGCAACGGGATGATCGCTCGAGATAACTACATCCATCACAACGGCCAGCTCGGGATCAACGGCGGGCCGGTGAGTGACGTCCTGATCGAAGGGAACCAGATCGCGTACAACAACACCGGTTCCTACGACGTCGGCGTCCATGCGGGCGGAGCGAAGATCATCGGCAGCTCCGCGGGATCCACGAACCTCGTGTGGCGCGGGAACTGGGTGCACCACAACACCGGCCACGGACTGTGGATGGACTACAACGTCCGGAACGTGACCTTCGAGGACAACCTGATCGAGGACAACACGGGCATCGGGATCTTCCACGAGGTCTCCTGGGACGCGATCATCCGGCGCAACGTGGTCCGGAACAACGCCGCGATATACGTGGGCAAGTCGTGCTATCACGGCGCACAGATCCAGGTGCTCAACTCCCAGAACGTCGAGATCTACGGCAACACCGTCCGCTCCACGGATGGCAGCAACGGTATCTGCGCGGTCGACATCGACAGGCCCGCGACCGCGCCTGCCGCGACGAAGGTGGCCAACCTGAACGTCCACGACAACGAAGTTCGGATGCGCCTGTCCGCCACAACCGGCTTGGTCGGTCGCGCCGCCAGCTACGGCACCACCGGCAACAACCGTTTCGTGAACAACACGTACTACGTGGCGACGACGACGAGCAGGCAGTGGGCGTGGAGCACTTATCCGGTGGCCTGGACCCCCTGGAACGACTTCGGCAACGACGTCTGGGGGACCAAGATCCCCTGGTAGTGCCGTCAGCCGGCACACCGAACCGCGGAACCTCAAGACTGGCGCCCGTTCTCACGATGCCTAGGGAATGGAGAGAGCGTCCATCTTCCCGTGTGCCGCTGCTGACGGTTACCCGCGTCTTGGATCAAGGTTGTCACGATCGCTGAAGGGCGTAGACTCGGCGTCGCCGCTCCAGTCGAGCAGGCATTCCCCGGGTGATCGAGAGGTCGATGATGCGTGTCCCCTCCCAGATGGGTCGGGCGCCGATCGGAACATGAGAGCCGTTTCCGAACGCGCTCGCAGAGTCTCATCGTCCGATAGATCTTTGGCTCTTCGTGTGCTGAGCGTCGGATCCGCGATGATGCTTCTCATCGTCGGCCTGTTCGTCGGCCCTGCATCCGCGGGATCCTCGTGCTCGGGTGTTCGGGTTCGACCGGGCGACAACCTGCAAGCGAAGATCGACTCCCGACCGCAGGGCACCACGTTCTGTCTCGCGAAGGGAACGTATCGGCTCAAGAAGGGCGTGCACGTGAAGAGCTACGACCGGATCATCGGGGCGCCGGGCGCGGTACTCGATGGGCAGAATCTCGCCGGTCGGGGTCTCTGGGGCTACGGAGGTTCCTCAGGTCAAAGGAACGTGGTCGTCATGGGCGTCGGCTTGAAGCGCTTTCGCAAGGAAGCGATCAGTGCCGGATGGAACTGGCTTGTCAAACGGAACAACATCCAGAAGAACACGACCGGGATCGTGATCAGCAACGGGATCACCCTGCAAGGCAACCGGATCCACCACAACCGGCGGATCGGAGTCACCGGTGGGCCGGTGACAGGGGCCCTGATCGCGGGGAACACGATCGCGTACAACAACACCAGCCGATACTCCACAGGTGTCCATGCAGGTGGAGCGAAGATCATCGGCGGCTCCGCGGGATCGTCGAACCTCGTGTGGCGCGGGAACTGGGTGCACCACAACATCGGCAACGGGCTCTGGATGGACTACAACGTCCGCAACGTGAGGTTCGAGGACAACCTGATCGAGGACAACACGGGGATCGGGATCTTCTACGAGGTCTCCTGGGCAGGGATCATCCGGCACAACGTGGTCCGGAACAACGCCGCGAAGTACGCCGGCAAGTCATGCTTCTGGGGAGCTCAGATCCACGTGATCAACTCCCAGAACGTCGAGATCGACGACAACCTCGTGCGCTCCACAGACGGCAGCAACGGTATCTGCGCCGTCGATATCGACAGGACCGCGACCGCGCCTGCTTCGAGGAAGGTGGCCGACCTGTTCGTGCACGACAACGTGGTGCGGGTGCGCCGGTCGTCCATGACGGGCCTCGTCGGTCGCACGGCCGCCTTCGGCACCACGGCCAACAACCGATTCGTGAACAACACGTACTACGTCACCACTACCTGGGGCAAGCATTGGGCTTGGAGCACGTATCCGGTCGCCTGGAGCCCCTGGCGCGACTTCGGGAACGACACCCCTGGAAGCCGCCTAACCTGGTGACTCAGGCAGAGGGCCCCGCCGGGACACCACAAGCAGAGTCCCGCCAAGGGCTGGCCAGCGTCGGAATGCCCACGTGCCCAAACGAAAGGTGATGCTCCCGTAACGCTCCGCCGCTTGGATCTGATAGCAGGTCGCCCACCGCTCGGGGATCCAGCCGTGTCGCCTGAGCAGGTTGTCGAGGCTATATCTGTTGAACGAGAGGACGTGGTCTCCGCCATCGACCACACCACCCGTCAGGTAACGGATGAAGGAAGGAAGCCCGAGTGCGTTCGGCGTGGTCAGCGCGAACAGCGTCCCGGGGTCAGCCAGCCTGGCGGCATTGTCGAGGAACTCGCCCGGGCTCGACAGATGTTCGACGATGTCGCCGGCGACGATCACGTCGAGCCGGTCGAGCGGTATCTCATCGCGCTCGAGGGTGGTCGCATCGGCGAACATCAGGTTGTCGAAGATGCCCGCCCGAGTGAGCGCCTCGACGGCTTCACGATTGGTGTCGATGCCGACGCAGCGCTCGGCCACCTGCGTGAGCGAAGCGTGGAAGGATCGGGGTGAACGGTCCAGTACCTGACTCGACGGAACTCCCCGTCTCACCGACGGCTCCGAGGTGAAGGACCTGGCGTCCGCTCGCCAGTTGTTCGAGAAGTTCGATCTTGGCCCCGTATTCAGAGATGCCGTGCCGCAGGTCCATGCCGACCTCCTGACGTCCTGACCCATCGTCTCGATCGTGCGCTCCGCGCCGAGCCGCTCGAAGGCTCGACCGACATCCGCTCGAGCCCGTGCCGCCTACAACTCTGAGGCGCCTCCCCCGACGAAGATGCGCCGCATGAATCTCATCGTATGCGCCAAGCGCTTCGGCACTTTCGGCCGGACTCGCAGCCAGCGCCTCTCGAGAACAATGGCGACTCTGATTCTCCAAAGAGCGACATCGTCTTTGAGTCGCCACGGAGCGATCGGCAAGTACCGACTGAAGAGCGTGTTGTCCACGATGTGCGGTCCGCGGTATGGGGAATGACGGGTCAAGACTCGCTCAATCAGCGCTCTCGAAACTCCATCTCCGAATGGATCGTTGAACGCAGCGACGGCATGATCACGCAGGGTAGGCGTCCAATCATCGATGTCCTGCAACACGTCCTTGTACCGGTGGGAGGCATCGACGAACAACAGATGGACAGATCGGTCCGAGAAACCAATCCTCGCCTTGTGGCTGGTGCTGCGCAGTGGCCGGACTCTGTCAGCAACGTCAGCGCGATTGATATTCGCTTGGAACTCTAGGAATGTCTCTCCTTGGTCCCCGACCAGCTTGTCACCGTCATCGCCCATGTGCGGATCCACCGCGAACACGATGCCTTGTCCCTGGGACAGCCCGGACGCCAGGGCAATCGTCGAGCGACCTTTCCAGGAGCCAAGTTCAACGACTGTTGGGGAGTCGACCTCTTCCGCAATGGCGAAGACAGCGCGATACAGAGCCCATGCCTCACCCGGGAGAAGCCAACCCTCGACCCCCTCCAAGCGGGCCGCCAACTCGTTTGGGGATCCCACTAGCATCCAAGCGTAACGTTCCCATCTTGATCGGCAGGTGGTCAATAGCCTTCACGGAAGCGCTCGCCGAGCAATGGTGAGATCCAGCAGCGTGCCGTGGATGCTTACCACGAGGTCGTCCTGCGGCAGTGGGCGCGCACCGGTGACAAGCGAGGTTCCCGCCAACATCTCCAACCATTCGCCGCGTCGGTCCGGAAGTCAACCGGATCCGCGACTTGCCGTTCTTTCGCTTCCTTCCTCTCCGATCGAGGAAGCGCGAGCCCATCCGCGGATCGAGAATGCCACTAGGACAAGACTTGCGAGTCCACCTGCCACCGCCATGCCCCACGCTGCCCCTGCTATTCCGTTCGTGCCGGCGAGCACGACCGCGAGGACCAGACTCGACACCGATCCGACTACCCGAGCGACAAGAAGAGCCTTCCCTCTCGCCTGCGCCATCAACAGAAGCGCGAAGCCCATCGCGGCGGCGGCGAAGATCTGGCCGACGCCTACGGGGATGATGAGCTCTTCGAACCCTCTGAACGAGGTGCCGAATACCCATTCGAGGAGGTGGCCGCTGAGGGCGGCCGCAACAGCCAGGTACGTACCCGCTAATAGGAGCGCGAGGCCGCTGACAAGAAGAGCCAGGCGCATCGCCCGAGCAGCCGACACCGTGGACGCCCGAGCGAGAGCTGGCAGCCCTGGAAGAGCCAGAGCGGGAGCGAGCAGGGAAAGCGGCCCGAACATCGTCTGGACTGCCCGTAGACCCCCCAGATCGCGAGTTCCCAAGATGCCGGCCAAGGTGAATACAAGGAGTTGAGAACCCACCGTGTAGACGGCGGACTCCGCTGCGAGCCACCGACCGAGGCGTCCATGCACGTGCTTTCCACCATCGAGCGCTGGACTTGATGTCGGCCCACCTCACTCGACATTGGAAGAATCCCGTGATCGCAGCCACAAGAGCCCCGACCCCCCAGTTGGCCACCACGACCCACTCGGTTCGGACGATCAAGACAAGCGGCAGGGTCACGGCCATCCCAGCAAGCCATAAGCCGTCATTGAGGGCCCCTGCCGCACCCCTCCTATCGCGGAAAAGCACGCTTCGCCAGAAGTCCTGAACGAGTGCTGGCACCAGCCAGGGGACGAACAGAGCCAGTCCGTGCCCCACGTTGCCCGGCAAGGCGATCGACAATGCGATCAGCAGGACGGTGGCCGCGATGGACCCTAGGACGACCAACGTGAAAGCATGATCGGTTGCTGCGCGCCGGGCATCCTCGTCGAGGGACGACGTGCCCACCCGAAGCGGATCGCTGATCAGCGATCGCTGGAAGCCCATCGCGAGGAGATAGTAGGAGAGCCCTACGAAGATCGAGCCCAGTGCGGTCGGTCCGAGAAGCCGACCTGCCAGGATCGAGAGGCCGAGGTTCGTCGCTGAGGAGGCGCCCTGGGAAGCGAACCCCCAGGCGAAGTCCCTACCGGTTGCGCCGCGCAGCCGACCGAAGATCCCCTTGAGGGAATCAGGTGTTCTGTTCACCTCGGTTGCACTCCCATCGCCCTGTCCCTATGAGAAGAAGGCCGGACCCACCTTGGCTCGCGCGGCTAACAACGACATCCTCTCGAAAGCGCGGGATCCTCAACGTCGCAAGCAGATCATCGTGGATCCCCTGTGGACACGGCCCTCCATCCACGAGCGCGTCCTGTTCCCTGACCTCCTCGCCGGCAGCCCGTAGGCTACTGTCGCCGATCCGGAAGCACGACCCTGGTCGGCGCTGGCTCTCGAACGAGGATGGGAGACATGGGCGCTCAACCGCGGCAAAGACCTGTTCGGCTCGCACTTGTCGTCCGCTCACTAAGGGCGGGAGTGCGGTATTGGGCAGACCTGACAGATTCGATGCAGCTCGCGGGTTTCTCCGTTCGTGTATTCACGGCCCATCCCCCGCCGTCATCCCCTATCCCTGTGCAGGTGGTGCGGGGCCGATTCATCCGATCCATCGCGCAAGCGCGGTACATGAAATTGCCCTCTCTGATATCTCCCTCATTGATAAGCCACGTGAGACGGTTTCAACCTGATGCGATCCTGAGCGTGGAGTACAGCATGGCGACCGTCTGGTCCTTGGTTGCAGCGCGACTCGACGGAGTGCCTCTGTTCATTTTCCAGGAACACAGGCAGCCAGGGAACGTTCCTCTGCCACGTCGGAGATTGGTCTACAGACGAGGGCTCGCTCGTCTCGCGGATCTGATGTTCGCCAATACGGCTGCGGCGGAGCTAGAGATCCGACGAGACTTGAAGGTACCCGCCCGGAAGGTTCGACGAACTCAGCTTCTCAACCCCCCTTCCAGAGATGAGTTGACGCGATCGCCGTTCCAGTTAAGCGATCCGGCGAACCGCCCCCTCTTCCTCTTCGTGGGGGAGCTCATCCCCCGCAAGAACGTGAGCACGCTCGTCCAAGCCGCCGGCCTCGTCAAAGCGAACGGAGAGAGGTTCTCACTGTGGATAGTGGGAGAGGGCCCTCAGCGAGCAGCTCTACAATCGTCCGTTTCCACCTTGGGTCTTGAGGATACGGTCTCGTTCCTCGGAGCGATCGAATACGACCGGATCGGCTGGGTCTACGACAATGCCGATGTGTTCGTGATGCCGAGCCTGATCGACTATCGATCGGTTGCAGTGCTGGAGGCCATGCGATTCGGGAAACCCATCGTTGACTCGATGTTCGACGGGAACGTCGGTGATGCTGTTCTCCCCGGCAAGAACGGGCTCGTATTCGACCCTCGCAGCCCGAAAGAGCTCTCTGAGTGCATGATCCGATTGATACGAGACGGCGCCCTCGTGACAAGCATGGGTGAAGCATCTCGGAACATGATGAGGAATCAGACGACGCAGCGTGCCACTGCTCAGGTCTATCAGATCGTGCAGGAAGCGATGAGAGGAGCTCGACGCCATAGACGCCGGAGGTAAGAAGCCGAGTCCCTGTCGGTCGCGGTTCCTGACTAGTGGGCCGACAGAAACTCCCTGTGTAGAAGCATGTCGCGCATCAACACGGACCTGACATCCAGGTCGAAGTCGTGATCGGCCTGCCGCTCCGTTGACACCACTGACATCACCGACGCTGCGAGCCGATCAACGGTGTCGCGTACGGCTCCAGGCTTGACCACGGTGGCACCGAGGAGTGGAGGTCCCCCTCGGTCGAGCGCAACCACAGGTAGGCCGACGGAACCGGCTTCGGCGACCACCCAACCAGCGTCCTCATGCATGCTGGGGAACAGGAGAACGTCCGCGGTCTCGCTCATCAAGTCCAACAGCCGCGCCCGTGGAACCTGTCCCAAGAACTCGATCCGGTCGGCCACGTCGAGTCGCGAGGCAAGCTCTTGCACCCTGGCGGCGTCGGGTCCTGAGCCCACCAGGATGAGCCTCCATCCAGGCAACTGAGCGATCACCTGGACGGCGAGACTCGTCCCTTTCCACGGCAACAGCCTCGCCGCGAAGAGCGCGACATTCTCGGTATGCCGAGGGGCAGCCCGCCTGTCCGACGGCTCCAGCACGATGTTGGGGAACACCTCCGCCTTCATGCGGTGTCGCCCGGGCAGCCATTCGCGGGTCTCCGGATTCTGTACCAGGATCAGGTCGGCGCGGCGCCAGGCGAGCCTTGCCAGGGGATTGCCGTATCGAGCAGCACCTCGCACGGCGATGCGGAGCAACTCCCGCAACGACCCTTGCAGACCAAGGGCGGGGAACAGCTTCAGAGGAGTCTTGACTCCCCCGCCCACGGGTCCATACACGAACCGCTTGCCCAGGAAGGCGGCGGCCGAGCCGAACCACGCGTTGGCAAAGGTCAGGTGCCAGGCGAGATCGAAGCTCGCCGCCGCATCGAGGACACGGGCACGCCTCAGAGCCGCAACCTGCCACAAGAGGTAGTACGCGTGAACACCTCGCGGGCCGCGCTTCCAGAAGCGAGCCCACGCCGGCAGATCCACGTACTCGAAGTGGAGCCGGTCTTTCTCCGCGATAGTCGGGAGAGCGGCGTCGATGGAGGGACGGTTGTTCTCTCTCGTGACCACCCAGGTCTCGCCGAGGGTTGCGAGCATGCGAGCCCACATCCACCCCGCGCCCGGCTCCGATCCCCTCTCCGGTTCGCACGCGTAGGCGAAAGCAACGATCCGCACCCCCCTCATCCAGTCAACCGGGCGAGCAACCTCCGGCGTGCCACGAGCGGGGCGGGATCGTTCTCCTTCCCTACGCGGGGCGGGCCCTCGGTGGATCGGAGATACGAGATGAGGGAGGGCTCCCCATCGGCCGGGGGCAGATCGGCCTCTTTGGCATACGCGCGGACAGCACTTCCCACCGATGCATCGCCGTGTCGGAAGCCTCGGACAAGCTCCGGGAGCGTCGGATGGCCCAGCAACGAATGGGATTGGACCATGTGATGACAGAGATCGAAGAAGGGTGGAGCCGTGTCCGATGCGGCCTCCCAATCGATCAGGAACCAGCCGGCATCCGTCCACAGCATGTTCCACGGTGTCCAGTCGCCGTGGGCGGCTCCCGCCACGCCGGGACCGTCGAGTTGCACACGTGAGCTTCGGAAGAAGGCACCCATGGCCCCGGCCACAACGTCGTCCAACCGCCAGGCTCGCCGTCGAGGCCGCCACGGGATGGGTTCGAAGAGGAGGAGGCCCGGTGCCTTCTCCAGGATGGTAGGAGCCGCGACCGGAGGATGGAGGTGCTCGCGGAGCCTCTCGATCGATCCTGCCTCACGATCGAGCGCCGAAGCTCCAACATCATTCGTGGCTACCTTCGCCACCGCCGAGCAACGTCCCTCCCCGTCCAGGATCATCGCGATGAATCGGCCCTCATGGTTCGCTTTGCCCACAGCAAGCGTGCCCCGCGGCGGGATGTGCGGGGCAAGCATCTCTCGGACGGATCGAGGGGGAGGTTCGGTCTTCGGGAGGAACCTGAGGCCGCCGACGGCGGCCGCCAGGCGAGCCGCCTCCCAAGCGAGCCGCCCTCTCGTTGTGACTGGATGGTAGATCTTCAAGCCGGTCGCAGCGGTGTCCTTCGGGCCTCGGGGGACGACCCATCTGGCCGAGGAGCGAGCTCGGGATCTTGGACCAGCCGGCGCCAAGACGGGAGACCGCCCTGCGTTCCAGCATCCGGAGCACGTGCTCTCGAGCCTCCGCCGCCACCTCGGCGGACGGTCGCGACGTGTCGACGCGGACGACCGGCACGCGGGCCGGGAGGACAGACTCCCATGTGGACGCCTGCCTCTCGATCTCATCTTTGGAGATCTCCGACTTGCGCCGCAGGATGGTGTCTGGCGGCGCATCGAGAAGCAATACGAGATCCGGTTGGACCAGCCAGGATCCGAGAGCACGAACCATCCAGGGTGGAGACTTGAGCCTGTAGCGTCGAGGATCCACGGCCATATCCCACCATCCCCGTTCGGCGACGACCATGCCGGTGCGTGCTCGGAAGGGCCAGATGCGGACCCACCCCCCGACGAGGAAGTCCAACCAGTAATAACCGAGCAGTGCACTCGATAGGACCGGTCCGTGGGAAGAACGAGCATGCGGTTCCTGGGGGTCAGCGCCCTCTCGGCCGATCAGACGACCCGGGCGAGGGAGAAGCCCCGGACGCCAATGGAAGGACAGCCACCGTCGGAATGCGCCCCCGAGGAGATCGGGCAGCGCATCTGTCAGCGTGGATTTCCCGGTCCCATCGGGACCGACGACCAGGATGAACAAGCCGGTTGGCGCCAGGAACCGATGGAGCATCCGGCCGAAGCCGGTAGCGAATGCTGCTGCGGATCGAGCGGGCGAGCCGAATCGTCGCGTGAACTGCTCTCGCCGGGCGCGGGAGGCGAGCTTCTGCTCGGGCTGATGCCCTGCGAGAACGGCATCCACCAACCCCGGACCCGATCGCGGTCCCACGACCTCCAGAACGAGTTCCGCGTATCCCTCCGGATCCTGCCGGGCGAGCATGCTGATCCTCTTCCACTCCTCGCCCGCCGTGATCCCCTTTCGGATTCGCTTGGCTGTGAGGTATGCAGCCCGCAGAGAAGGAGATGGATGAAGCTCTTGTCCCCGGAGCAACGTCGTCCGGAAGGCGTCCCGTCCCAGCCCGCGAGGATCATCGAGCGTGTCGAGGTTGATCACATGCCCTTCGCGCTCGATCGACCAGAACCATCCCTGCAGGTCGTACCGCAGGAACTGACAGAGCCTCCCCCCCCGCATCCGAAGAGGCCATTGTTGATCAAGCTCGATCACGCCACAGTCGATGTCGCTGCCGCTGAGATATGGCTCCTCCGGAGAGGGGCCATGCAAGATGGTGACCTTCTCACCGAGCAACGGGAAGATCTCCGAGAGGAAGTCGGGGTCGGTCGGATGCCGCTCCGAGATGTCTTTCGAACCCGGCTGCGTCATGCGAGAGACCTTCCGATCCTGCGGTTCAGTGGACGGAACCGAGCGTCATCTGCCGTTCCTCCCGGCGAGGAGCTCCCGCGCCACTCCCCACACGAATCGCGGGTTGCCGACGAGATACCGACGGCCCAGCCGACCGGGCTCCGAGCCGAGCCTGTGCAGCCACTCGAGCCCCGCCCGCTGCATCCACTCGGGAGCACGCTCCTTGGTTCCCGCCAGGAAGTCGAACGCGGCACCGACGCACAGGATAACCGGGGCGGCACCAACGGCTCGGAGCGCAACGGCCGCCAGATCCTGTTTCGGGGTCCCGAGCCCCAACCACAACAGCTGTGTGTCCATCGCGCGGATCCGTCCGCCAGCCTCCTCCAGCTCGCGTTGCTCCAGCGCCCGGAAGGGCGGCGACTCAGCCCCGACGAGCGCGATCCTGGGGTACTGCAGCTCGAGGCGCGCCTGCAACGACGTCAGGACCGATGGTGCACCGCCGAAGAGGTAATGGCGAAGACCATCACTCTCGCCGCGCCGAGCCAAGAGCTCCATGGCATCGCTCCCCGTCAGGCGCTCCGACGGGGCACCCTTGAGCCGAAGCGCCCACACGACCGACTTCCCGTCCGGAACGTTCAGGTCACCTTCGTTGAGCGTGTCTCGGTACGCCCGATCGTCCATCGCTCGCACCGTCGGATCGGCGGGCAGGAAACGGACGATGTGGCTGAGGCCACACGAGATGAACGACTCCACCATCTCCGTGAATCGCCCTCGGTCCATGGAGTCGATCCGCACGCCGTTCACCGTCGTGCTCGGGCTGGGGCGGAGACAGGTGTGCGCCCACTCGGGGCGTGCGCCGGCGAGACGACATCCCGGCGCTCATCACGGCTTAGTACGCGCCCTTCCCCTGCACTATCACGCCCACGGTCTTCAGGAGGATGTAGAGATCGAGGCTGAGAGACCAGTTGTCGATGTAGAACAGATCCAACCGGACGGCATCCTCCAGACTGACGTCGCTCCGTCCGTTGATCTGCCACCAGCCCGTCATCCCCGCCTTGACCTCGTGCCTGGGCCCGAGCAACTCCGGATCAGACTCGATCTGCTCGATCCTGAGAGGTCGTGGTCCCACGAGACTCATATCTCCGCGGATGACGTTCCAAAGCTGGGGCAGCTCATCGAGACTGAACTTCCGAAGCGTGTAACCGATGCTCGTCAGCCGAGGATCATCGCGAAGCTTGAAGAAGGGCTCCGTGAGGTCGGCCGCTTTCGCGGGCGAGGACTGATCGGCATCGGCCACCATCGTCCTGAACTTCAGCATGGTGAACACACGACCGTTCTTCGTCATCCGCGGTTGCCGGAAGACGACGGGCCCTCGTGAGGTCACTCGCACGGAGACCGCGATCACCGCGACCAATGGCAACAGAGCGATCGAAGTGACTGCCGCGATGAGGAGGTCGAAGCATCGCTTCAGAACCGCCTGGGTTGCGGTGAATCGAACTGGCTTCAGGTAGAGAGCCATGATCTCGTCGATGGGCTGGATAGAGAGTCTCGACGTGAGGATGTCCGGTAGGTTCGCCGAGACCCGCATCTCCACCTCGGCCTGACGACACGCTCTCGAGATGTCGATCATGTCTTGGGGCGACACCGCGGACGACGCGACGAACACGCATTCCACGCGCTCTCGGCGGATGATCTCCTGCAACTCATCGAGTTCGCCCATGAGCGGAAGCCCGGTGTCAGCATCCACTGCGTCGGACGTCGACACGCATCCGATGGCGGCGAAGCCACGGACCGAGGGCTGTAGGACCCGGGCGAGCCTGACGACCTCATCGTTCGTGCCGATCAGCACCGTCCTCAGCGTCAACGTTCCGTCACGCTTGCGCTGTCGGATCCACCACCGGAACGATCGCCTGGTCACCAGCTCGAAGCAGATCGCGAAGAGCCAGGTCCACGCGAGGAACGGTCGTGTCAGGGACGCCTCCCACCAGAAGGTGGAGACCATGATGACGCCGACCCCGACCGTCGTCGCGCTGATGATGCCCCTGAACTCCTCCCAGGCGGAGAGGTGCTCGACGCGATAGAGACCGAACGCGTGGAACACGCCGACCCACTCGAGGGGCGCGACGATGAAGACCAGCACGAGTGCGCCGTGGAACCCTGTCCAGGCGGATGTCACGAAGTGGAAGGCCAGGAGGGCGGCAAGGATCGAAGCTGCATCGCTGAGTGCGAGGACGATGCTCAGGCGACGGAACGCGAGCCGAGCAGGTTTCCGCGACGCGGGTCCCTGTTCGGCGTCGAGCGTGGCGTCGCTCCCGACGGGTGCCGGAGCAGCGACTGTCGTCTCCATGACGAACCGATCGAGGGTCACTGACTCGTCGGGCGAATCGGTCTTTCTCGTCCGGATCGGGGGGCCTCCTCAGTCGGCGCCTCGCCTACCTTCTGGCCGATACCGGCTGAACGTTGCACCGACACGCAAGCCCGCGAGCGCACTTTCACGACGCTTCGTCACTCACTTTACCTACATCGATAGGCGGGAAACATCGGGCGGATGGCTCGTCCGAGTAGGGCTATCGGCGGAGGAGCGACTCGACGACGTCCCCTCGGGGTGGCGGAAAGCTCTCAGGCCGGAGAGAGCGCCCGGCGGTACGCTTCCTCCAGGTTCTCGAGAGCGCGTTCGGGCGAGTATCGTTCACGCCAGAGCTGCCAAGCGCCATGCCCCAGCCGCTCACTCTCTCGGTCGTCGAGCAGCCGCTCGACGGAATCGGCCCAGGCGTCGGCCTCGCCCGGCGGAACCAGGAGCCCGGCTTCGCTCGGCACGGCCTCGGGCAATGCACCGATGTCGCTCGCGACCACGGGAACACCCGCCGCGTACGCCTCGAGGATCGTGCGAGGCTGGCCTTCATAGCATTCGGAGGGCAGCAGAACGGCACGCGCCTGTTGGATCAAGGCAGGAACCTCCGCGGCTGAGACCGCCGATCGGAAGTCGACGTTCGAAGGCGCTTCCCGTCGGAGTGCTCGAGCGGCCGGGCCATCGCCGACGATGAGGAGATGGGCCGACGAGCGCCGCCACGCCTTCAACAGTGTCGAGACCCCCTTCTCGGGCGAAAGCCTCCCAAGGTAGAGGAAGTACCTCCCCGGTCCCTCACGCCTTTCGCTCGTCCAGGCGAAGTTCGGCTTCACGTCGATCCGATCACCCGGCCAGCCCCCCTCCACGTGCTTGTCTCGGACGAATCGGCTGACGGCGAGAAATGTCGTCACCTGTTCGAAGGTGCGGATCGCCCTATGGAGGCCGAGCGATGTGGCGAGTGTGGCGCTCCCCAGCCTCGATCCTCGATAGCACGCATGCACGACGCCAGGCCACGGCTCCCGCCCGAGGCAATCCTCGCACACGCGGCCGTCTCGGATGAACGTGGCCGGCAGACACAGGAGACGGTAGTTGTGCAATGTCATCACCACGGCGGCGCCTTCACTGCGCGCGGCCCGCAGCACAGCCGGCGACAGGATCGGGAAGAGATTGTGGCAGTGAACGATCTCCGCATCCAACCCTCGGATCAGGCCACGGACACGGTTCATCGCCTCTGTGGACCAGATCGCTCGCGCCGCCGTGCCGACGAGGCGAGCCCCGCGGGCGTCGCTGGGAACCGGATCCCACACATCTACATCGTGGCCGGCCTCGGCCAGGAGTTGGGCCTCGTCGTCGACGACACGATTCTCTCCCGAGGTTGCCCCCGAGAGATAGCGCGAGTGGAGGATGAGGACGCGCATCTATCGGACGCCGACCCTGGGAGCCACCACCATCTCATGCTGATGGGTGCGCTCCGGTTCATCCGACAGATCGAGGGCGAGCCAAAGGAAGATCAGCCCCTGAAAGCTGAAGGTCTCGAACGTGTTCCCCGTGAGGCTCCGGACAGCCAGGACGGTCAACAGAAGCACGGGAACCAGGTCGGAGCTTCGCAGTGCCCTGAAGTACGCGCGCTTGTACGCGATCAGGAACGACGAGAACAACAGGACGATGCCGATCACGCCTGTTCCCACGAGTGCCTCGACCCACGTGCTGTGGATGCCCGATGTGTACGTGTACCCGAGAGGAGCCAAGACCTCGAAGCGCGTCCCCGTCAACAGCCCTTTGCCGATCAGCGGGGACTCCTCCCACACTGGGACGGCCGCCGTCCAGAAATCGACCCGGCTCGACAACGTAGAGGCCTGCTCCGTGGTTTGACCCCGAAGCAAGAAGGGCTCAGCTTGCTCCGCGAAAGTAGACGGGCTCTTCGCGACGACGACGATCATGACCAGCAGGAGGCCGCTCGCCAGGAGCCACCTGCGCCCCAACAGGAGATAGACGAGGAGCGCGACGATGAAGGCACCGTATCCGGTCCGGTACTGGGCGAGAACGAGGCTGACAAGTCCGAGCGCAGCCATCGAATAGGCAAGCATCTGCTGAGAACGCACGGGAGATGCAACTCTCCGCAGGCGGGCGAGCGACCAGAACGTGAGGAGCACTCCCAGAGACCCGACGGCGTTGGCTGAGTACGACGGGAAGAGCCCACGGATCTGGAAGGGGATCGGCGCCTCCTTGGTGGCGAGGTAGACGATGGCTTGATCCGGCGCGACGATGTATCCGATCCAGACCGAGAGGAGCAGCCCGACAGTGAACCAGTACAAGACGGATCCGATCCTGTCGCCCGCCTCGTCCCCCACCAGGTGCCGGGCCCCGACCACGACCATGACGCCCGCGAGGAGCTCGACCCCCCGGTAGCCGGTCAGGGCCAGGCTGAAGGATTGCGGTGCTCCGAGGAACACGACCACGACGTAGAGGAAGAACACTCGGATCGGAAGTGAAGTCGCACGACCGTTCGACGGGACGGCGAGGGGTCGTGAGATGAGCGCGAATGCGGCGAGGATCATGGCAAGGGCCACGCACAGAACCCTGAACTGCGCGGCAGGATCGAGCGGGTTGTAGGCGAGCTCGTCCGCGGATCGCCCTCTGAAAACCAACGTGCTCAACGCCATGAGGAACAGAGGAACCTCCACGCTGATGAACCCGGCACGGATGCGCCCTCCCAAGACAGCCCTTACCGTGGGCACGCCGAGCGCGAGCGCCGCGACACTGACGGCCAACGTCTGGCGAGTTCCCCCTGCCGCCACCGCCGAACCAGCCCACCACGCCAGTAACAGGCCCAAGGGAACGAGGGGCCACCAGCTTCGGGAGGTTCCGGAGCGTGCCGAGAGGATCCCTCACACGCTCTCCGATCCCGGAGGCTGACTGGATCAGACGTACTCCGCAACTTCCCGTCGGGCTCATCCATCGCGACACCTGGTCGCTCATCGCCTGCCTGGGGCCTCTTCATCGGAAGCGAGCTTCCCACGAACGTACGGCGGCTAGCGGCTCCACCACAACTTCACCGCAGCTTCCCGTCTCGACGGACCGGGTGTCGGCCTCGTCGGGTTGCACCGTCACGTCGTTCAGATACCCGGAGATGTAGAGCCGGCGGAGGATGTGCTCCGAGCTCCTCGCGTCGCTGCGGACCGACCTCGTACATCGCGAACTGCCTGTAGCACGTCGGACCCCGGCCAGCTGCATCCCGCTGGCACGCGCGGTGGACCAACGGGAAGAACTCGTCGTCGGTCATCACCTCGTGTCTATCGAGCACGTCGTGGCCCTCCTGATGCCGCGTCAGGATACGTGGGGTCCTCCTCCTCCGGCGCTCGACCTCACTCGTTGTGACTTCACCGCCCCGTCGGTCACACTTGCCTCGTGGGCTCCCCTCCAGTCGATCCGAGTGAGCGCTTCGACACGCCTCTGATCACCGTGGTGATCCCGTGCTTCAACCCGCTCGACGAGCACCTGCGCGGATGCCTCGAGAGCGTTCGCGACCAGACATTCGGTCAGTGGGAGACCATCGTCGTCGACGACGGATCGACCAACGGCGACGTCGCCGGCGTCGTGGCAGGGTTCGGCGACGAGCGCATCCGGGTCGTGCGGCACCCCGTGAACCGCGGCCTGGGCGCCGCTCGCAACTCCGGCTACCGTTCGGCGCTCGGCGAGGTCGTGGCGTTGCTGGACTCCGACGATCGCCTCGCACCGCAGTTCCTCGAGGCGACGTATCGGGCACTGCAGGCTGCTCCGGAAGCGGGTTGGGCGTTCACCGACTGGCAGTGCTTCGGGGCCAGCCCGGATCTTTGGGCCTTCCCCAACCCCCTCCCTCCCCCGTGTCCAGAGCACCTCGTACACGTCGGCCCCGGCGCGCTCGTCCGTCCCCGGGTGTGGCGAACGGCCGGCGGCTACACCGAGGATCGTCGGATGAGCGGAGCCGCGGACTGGGACTTCTGGATCACGGCCAGCGAGCTGGGGCTGAAGGGATTCCACATCGCGCGACCCCTGTACCTGCATCGGAGATGGCGGGGAACGATGAGCATGACCACGTCGGTCGCGAACGACGCGACGAACCGGGAGCTGCTGTATCGCAGACACAAAGTCACGTTCGATTCGTTCGACGAACCGTGCCCTCGGTGCCGCTCACGGAACCGGGTGCCGCATTTCCGTGCGGGGGGCTATGTGAACAGCTCGACCGCGGCACTCGCTCGCGGAGATAGGCTCCGAAGCCTCAGCCTCGCCGTCCGAGCGATCACGATCCTGCCGTCACGTGCGGCGTTCCGCCAGCTCGCTCGTGCCATGCTGCCGCGCGCTCAGGCTCCGCGCAGCGCCGCCCGAGCCCGGGGACACGCACCGGCGATCGCCTGTGAGGTAGCCGACGCCTCAGCGCCAACACCAGCCGTCCGGGGCAAGGGCGCCCGGTGGTGCTCGACAGTCGTCGAACCACTGTCGTGCTTCGAGCGCCTGCCTTGAGAGTGGTGATGCGGTCAAGACCGGGTAGAAGAAGACGAAGAAGGCGATGGCCAGGGCGCCGAAGACCGTGACGGCCACACGCCCCCTCGGCGACGCGATCCACGGCGTGGCCACGATGGCGATGGCGAGGCACATGAAGGGCACCGCCGGGAGCAGGTAGAACAGGAACGTGAAGGAGCGGCCGGTGGATGCGAGCCAGGGCAGGTAGAGCACGGCGAACCCCCCGATCGCCACGACCGCCGCCTCCGTCTGATGCTGCCGACGGCCGATCCGGATCACCAAGATGGCCAGCGCGACGAGGGATCCCCACCACACGACGGGACTCCCCAACGCCAGGATCTCTCGATAGCTGCCCCCGGACGCATCGTGGAAGTAGACGATCGGACGCTTGATCAAGGGCCAGGACCAGGCCGGTGACGTGTACGGACTCACATCCTGGATCGCGAGGTGGAACCGAAGCATCTCTCGCTGCACACCGAGGAAGCTCCTCACCCACGACCCGCGCGTCCACGGCCACGCCCACACGGAGCCTTCGATCCTTCCGAGGAACGAGGCGACATAGACGACCAACGGAACCAGGATCATCGCGACGACGAGCGTCGGTCCCTCTCGTCTCGCGACCGCACCTATCCTCGCGAACAGCCCGCGCGCGGTCACCCGCGCTGCGGCCAAGAGCACGGCGATCCCGGCGACACCTGCCAACGCCAGGAAGCCCACCCACTTGGTCGCCGCCGCCGCCCCGACGGCGAGACCCGCGGCGAGGAGCCATCGGCGGTCGAGGACCGTCCACCGTTCATCGGCATCTCGACCAACGTCCCCGACTCGATCCCGGTCGATCACCAGGAACAGGAAGCTCGCCACGATGAAGAGCGTGACGAACACATCCAGCATCGCGATGCGCGAATGAACGAAATGCAGCGGGTCGATCGCGAGGAGGCCGGCCGCCAGTCCAGCACCCAACGCCGTACCGAGGAGCCTGCGCCCGAGAACGTAGAGGAGCGCCACGGTGAGGACCCCGGCGATGACGGCTGCGATCCTCCAGCCCAGTGCGTTGTACCCGAACACGTCGATCCCCAGGCTGATCAGCCACTTCCCGAGTGGGGGATGAGGGCTGATCGCGCCTTCTCCGATGCCGCAGATCTGCTGCGATCGATGGACGAGGAAGCACGCCTCCCTCGCGTAGAAGAACTCATCGAAGACGATCGCGCTGGGCCGGGTGAGATGGACGCTCCGCAGCAAGGCCGCGGCCGCCGTGACGAGCGTGACCGTGACTGTATCCGCCCCCGTCCAGCGGCGCGGCTCGACCGTCACGAGACCGGACGATACAGGTAGTGCAGCGAAGTTCTCGGCGTGATAATCGCCGGGTGCGACGCCCTTCGAGCATGCTGGCCGGGTCGGGATGGTTGCTTGTCGCCCTCGCGGTGAATCTCACCGCGGGACTGCTCATCAAGAGCCAGCCCACGATCGACGGGGGGCGCATCCATGCGCCCTGCGCTGAGGGCGAGCTGACGGCGGGACGACAGTTCAGCCGGCTCTGCTACTCCGACATCGTCATGCTGTATCGCACCGAGCACCTCGCGGACGGTCGTTTCCCCTACCTCGACCCGTGCCCTCCCGACCCATCCCGACCCGCTGCGGAGCCCGTGTGCGACGAATACCCGGTCCTCACCATGTACACGATGTGGCTGGCCACACGAGCCTCGAACGGAGCCGGCAGCTTCCTCCTGTGGAATGTCGCGCTGCTGAGCATCGCCGCCGGCGTCGTGGCATTGAGCCTCCACGTCGTCTCCCGCACGCGTGCGTTCTGGTTCGCTCTCGCTCCGACCCTGCTGGTGTACGCGTTCATGAACTGGGATCTGATCGCGGTGGCGTTCGCGACCGCCGGGACGCTCGCGTTCCTCCGCGGGCGAGATCGCGTGTCCGGCACGCTGCTCGGCCTGGGTGCGGCCGCGAAGCTCTATCCGGCTCTCTTGGTCGTTGCGTTCGTGGCGGAACGGATCCGCCGAGGTGACCGAAGGGGTGCGGCGCGCGTGGTGCTCTGGGCGGGAGGCGCCTGGCTCCTGCTCAACCTCCCCTTCGCACTCACCGGATACGAGGGATGGAGCAGGTTCTTCCGACTCAGCGCGAACCGCCCTCCCGATCTGGACAGTCTCTGGTTCATCGGATGCCGCTGGGTAACCGGGGAGTTCCCGTGCCTCCACTCTCCCTTCGGCCTGCTGTCACCCCTGCAGCTCTTCAGCTTCATGTCGGGAGCTGTCTTCGTAGGCACGGTCGCTCTCGTGTGGTGGCTTCGAGCTCGCCGCAACCCGGCCTTCCCCGTCTGGACGTTGGGGCTCCCCCTTCTCATCCTGTTCGTGCTGACGAGCAAGGTGTATTCGCCCCAGTTCAGCCTTTGGTTGCTCCCCTGGTTCGCCCTGGCTCTTCCGGGGCTGAAGCGGATCCCGGCCCTCGGCCTGTTCGCTGCGTTCGAGGCGGCGGACGTCCTCGTCTTCGTCACCCGCTTCACGTGGTTCGGGATCGGCGGGCCGGATCAATGGGTATTCGAGGTAGCGGTCGTGCTGCGGGCCATCGTCCTCCTGGTGTGCGTCGTGGCGTGGGTCTTGGGGCCGAGCCCCACCATGGAAGCGGAAGAAGCGGGACCGGAACCGCACCGACGGAAGAGCGGCACCGTCAGAGCGTGAGACGAAAGGAAGAGCTCATCGCTCGTGTATGTAGTCGATAAGCTGTTCCCGACTTCCGCTGCCCCTCCCATCAGGATCGAGACTCGAGTGGACCCGGATCACGCCAGCGATGGAACACGCCCGTCTATCGACTCGGTCGCCGCTGTGCCCCAGTCGGACGTCGGGACCTGTTTCGGGTTCGCCGTGCGGGCGCCGTTCCCCATGATGGCGATGCGGTCCGGCGACGGTGTTCCACTCGATGTGCTCGAAGGAGGGATTCCGCCGGAGAACATCGGGGAGCCGCTTCTTCAGTGGGTGGAGGGTGACAGGTCGATCGTGCGGCTGTACCAGGAGCCGACCGAGTACCTGATGTGGGTCGATGGAGACGATTGGTTCCGCATCAACCCCGATGCGCCGTCCATCACGTGCATCGGTAGCGTCGGCGGTCCCCGCCGTGAGGCGAGGATCTTCGGTCTTCCGGCCGCTCTGTGCTTCATGGCCCGCGGTCATGTGGCCGTGCACGCGGCAGCCGTAGATGTGGACGGTTCTGCGCTGCTCCTGGCCGCTCCTGGGAGGTTCGGGAAGACGACGTTGGCGGCAGCGTTCGCCGGCCTGGGGTATCGACTCCTCGCCGAGGACACAACGTGCTATCGCCCTTCCCCCGACCCCGCCGTGTTGCCGGGCTTGGCCATGCTCCGGATCCGCCCCGACGTGTACGAACATGTCAGCCTTCCCGGCACCACGGTGGCGGCGGTCGACCCAGAGCGCGTCTTCGTCGTTCTCGATGAACGGGGACGCGGGGACAGCGAGCCGGTACCGCTCCGCGGCGTGGTCTTCCTGCGCGTGTGGGATCAGGACGAGATCATGCTCGAGCGGGTCGCGGCGGATCGGGTGATATCCGATCTCTGGACGCTGACCTTCAATCTACCGAATGACCGCTCACGGACGGAATGCTTCCAGGCCGTCGTCGATCTCGCCACCTCGGTGCCGATCTGGAACCTCCATCGTCGTCTGTCCTTCGAACAGCTCCCCACCGTGATCGATCGGATCGTGTCGACGTGTCTCGCGTGATGCGTCCCGCGCCAGCCCACCTGGGGCTTCTCGCCCAGGCGCGATTGTTCGCTCGTATCTGGATGACCTTCGTTCGGGTTCGGTGGACGACGACCCGCCATCCGCTCCCGGCTGCGGTCGCCCGGTTGGGCGAGCCGGGCTCGGCCCCCCGCTACCGCCTCGAGCCCCGCCGGCTCGGGGGCATCGTTGCCCGCGTGCTGAGATTCGGCCCGTGGCGGGCGAGATGCTTGTGGACGGCTCTCGTGCTGTACGTCCTGTTGCGCGACCAGCGTGACGCCGCCGACCTGGTGATCGGCCTTCCGTTGGAGCCGAAGGACACGATCGCCCATGCGTGGGTAGAGATCGATGGGAAGGACGTAGGCCCGCCACCTGGGCAGGGACGACACGAGGAGCTCGCTCGATACTCCTAGCGGGAACCTCTGGCCACCGCGCGTCGGATCACCATCGCGAGAGGAACGCGTGGACCGATGCCAGGTCCTTGGCCCATCCGAACTCCGCGAGGTCGAGGCTCTCGGCCTCGAGGCTCTCGTGGAGGAGGTCGTATCGGATACCGCTCAGCCGATGCGGCGGATCCATCAGCCAACGCCGGAGCTCCGGATAGTCGATACCGGCCCGCACGGAGTCGTCGAAGTACGTCTTGTCCCGCCGATCCAGGATCGCATCGGGGACCCGCCCACGCAGCAACCCTCGGACGAGTGTCTTGCCTCTGACGTCGGGGAACTTGACCTCCGCCGGCAGGCTCAGGAAGAACTCCCACAGATCGACGTCTCCCCATGGGCGTCTGCATGCGATGTCGCACAGCTGCTGACAGATGTCGTCGGCTTCCGTCGTGAGGCCGACCCCTGAGAAGGGGCTGAGCTGCACCTTGGCCCATCGGTCACGGGCCGGCACGATGCTCCTCACCGCGGCCTCGTTCACGCGTCTGATGTCGAGCCACGCTGGAACGTTCGTCCGCAACCGTGCCCACTTGTAGGCCGTGACGCGGGTCGGGACGAAGGGGTTGGCCAGACTTTTGAGGGCTGCGGTCCACGACCCCCCTCGGGATCGTCGGTCCCCGAGCAGGCGTGCGACAGCTCCCCACCTTCCGCGCCAGACGAGGTGGGGGATCAGGTAGGTCGAGATATCGAAGACGAACTCCGCCAGCTCGCCACTCAGCACCGTGCGATAGCCGAGGGCTCGCACGTGCCTGTAGTGCTCCTCGTACTGGGGCAACGAGATCGTGGGCACGGGCCCATCGGCGAGCCGGGTCCATTCGGCGAGCCGATCGAGAGGTCGGGCGTGCTGCTGGTAGAGATCGAGGGGCATCTCGAGTTGGTCCGCGACCAAGCGCGTGTACGTGGACTCGTCGACGGCCGGGTGATCGGGGTAGGTGACCGACACGCCTCCGAGGGGACGACCCTCGATCTCCAGGTGTCGAGATGCCCCATACGCGGCGATCGCGGGGGAGTCCACTCCCCCACTCAGCGACACGGCGTCCCGTCCGGTGAGGGTTCTGGTGACCGCCTGGGTCATCAGATGATCGAAGCGCTCCTTGATCTCTTCCGGGCCATAGCGCCCGGATTCGAACCGATCGGTCGGATCCCAATAACGCCTCAGCCGGGCGGAGCCCGAACGGTCCGCGACGAGGAGGGTGGCCTTCGGGAGTCGCTCCACGCCGCGGAGCGCGCTGGGCGTGTTCTCGTCGTATGTTCGGAAGTAGATCGCTTCGCAGACGTCGAGGTCCGGCTCTTCGGCGATCCCGGCACCCGCCACGACCTGCTTCGCCTCGGAGGCGACATACACCGCGCGAGCATCTCGACGGTAGAAGACGGAACCGAACCCCAGATGATCCCGGAACGCCGTGATGCGGTCCCGGTCGCTGATGACGCCTGCGAAGACGCCGCGAAGCCGGGCGGGGAGATCGAACCCGAATGCCCGGTATCCGGCGATCACGACATCGGCCACATCCCGGGACGACGGTGGTTGACCCGCACGCTCGGCTGCTCGCGCCAATCCCGCCACATCGTCGATGGTTCCGGCCAGTGCAACTGCCACCTCTGCGTCAACGCCCAGATGAGCGTCATCGCGCCCCTCTGTGGTCCCCACCGCGAGCGCGACGGCGCCATGCTGGACGAGCTTGGTGCGGCCACCTCGATGGGGTGCAGCCCGGATCATGTCCTCGACGACCATCTCGTCGGGAACACCGGTGTGGAAGAGGGCTACAGAGATCGATCCCATCGTGGCGTCGCAGTCTAGAAGAGCCCTCCCCGAGAGAGCGGCTCGGCTCGCCGGCCCCGTCGATCCCGGCGAGAAGGGGCCAACAAAAAGATCGACCGCACTCCTTCGTGCGGTCGATCTGTGATGCGGTTGTGTTCCGAGGAACTACGGGGTCGCAGCCAGCGCCGACTGCTCACCGAAGTTGTCCAGGTGGCAGCCCGTGAGGCAACCCTTCGTCTGGCCGTGTGGCGTCGTGAACGTGTGGTCAGCGATCGACCCCAGGTCCATGACGACCGGTGTTTCGTACACCATGTCGCCTCCTCTTCCCCTTGGGATCCCATTGATCGGGGGGACCCCCATCTTACGGGTGTTGCGTTTGCAACGCCCTACTGCATTTGGCGTATCTTTACTACGAACTGCCTACCCCGAAGTCACCCGACCTGCGGAGCTGGATCTTTCCTGGCCTAGTTCATGTGGCCGTATCTTTCCCATGATACGCAGGCGCAAACCCGGGGGATTGGTCGGCTTTCCGCTGGTCGCTATCCTCTGCCCGTGGCCCATTGGCGCGTCTCCCCCTCGACGGGTGCCCGTCTTCCCCATCTCGAAGGGGTCCGGGCGCTGGCGGCCAGCAGCATCGTCGTCTTCCACGTGTGGAAGTACGGCGTTGCCACCGGGCCGGCCGATCTCGGTCCGGCCGGACACGTGCTCCCCCACATGGCATTGGGGGTCACGCTGTTCTTCACACTCTCCGGATTCCTCCTCTACAGGCCTTTCGCAGCCGCTCTCGAGCGGGGGACCCCCCGACCGAATCTGGCCGCCTACTTCCGCAACCGAGCTCTTCGGATCCTGCCCGCGTACTGGGCGATCCTCCTGGTGACGGGTGTGGTCATGGGAGCCACCCTCGTGAACGTTCACCTGCAGCGCGGATCGCTCGCCGGGCGCCCCGGTCTCCTGGTGCGGGATGCCTTCCTGGTGCAGAACTACGACCCCGGGACGATCCTCACCGGGATCGGGCCCGCGTGGTCACTCGCCATCGAGGTGGCGTTCTACCTCGCACTTCCACTGTTGGGCCTGATCGCGTTCGCGCTCGCCCGACGGGTTTCGACCGACTCTCGACGCCGCCGGCTCGCGTTGCTCCCACCTGTCGTGATGCTCCTGGTGGGGATCTCGGGGAAGCTCGTGGCCTCATACCTCGTGCCTGGATTCGGGCCGGGGTTCGGGTGGACCAACGACTGGCACTCCGTCCTCGAGCGCAGCTTCTGGGTCCAGGCGGATCTGTTCGCGTACGGGATGCTCCTCGCGGCCCTATCCGTCGCCGTCGAGGACGGCCGCACGCAGCTCCCGCGTGGCTGGTGGCCGGTGACTGCCTCTGCATCCGTCGGTGTCGCCGTTGTGACGGCGGTCGCTTTCAACGAGGGAGCGATCAACCAATATCTCTACGACTCGTTGATGGCCCTCGCGAGCGGCTTGTTCCTTTCCCTCGTCGTCCTCGCAGGGTTCGACGGCCGGCGTCGGCCGTTCCTCCTGGGTTGGCTCGAGGCTCGGCCGATCGTGTGGGTCGGCGTCGTCTCCTACAGCCTGTTCCTCTGGCATGAACCGATCATCTGGTGGCTCCGGGATCGTGGCTTGCTGGCCACCGGGACGGGAGCTGGAGGATTCCTCGTGAACCTCGTGATCGTGGGGACGGTCTCACTGGCACTATCCGCTCTCACCTACCGGGTGGTTGAGCTGCCGGCACTCCGGTTGAAGGCCCGCACCCCGACGCGAGACGAGGCGGTGGCCGCCGTCGCGGCGGCCCCCTGAGTCGATCCGCTCGACGCTCCTCGTTCAGAAGAACCAGAGCCAACGAGTGAACGTGATGACACCGAGGGTGGCGATCGGCGCGGAGATGGCGAGGACGAGGTCGTGCGCTCGCTCCCGCTCCTTCGTGTAGGAAGACATCAACAGGACGATCGGGAACAGGGACAGGAGCGCACGCGGAACGCTGAAGTAATGGGTGCTCACCAGGAGCGTGACGAGCGTTGTGCCCATGAAGGCCGCGTATCCCCAAAGGCGCCTCGACACCGCCCACGCCGTGAAGGCAAGGCCGATCGCGGCAGCGGCGACTTCCCCCGCGTACGCGATCCTGAAATTCGGATCGAGAGACTGATCCCCCACGAAGCGCAGCGTGGTGAGGAACGCGGAGATCGGACCCTTGAATTCCCGCAGCCACCCCACGCGTTCGTCGGTGAGGAACGCGAAGGGACTCCCTCTGATGGCCCAGAGGTAGGTGAGGTAGGCCACCAATGGCAACACCGCGATGCACAGGCTCGCGCCGGCCCTCGCCAAGGATCTCCGTGAGAAGTCGCGTTGGTCGAGGAACTCCACCGCCAGTCCGATCAGCAGGAACACGCCCGCAGGACGAGCCGCGACGGCCACGAACGCGGCCGGTGCCACGGCCAGCCATCGGCGGCGGCGGGCGTAGTAGAAGGCCGGGATGGCTCCGGCGAGGAAGAGCGGCTCGCTGTACGGCGCGATGAGGAACACCGCCGTGGGGAACAGGAGGAGGTACAGGACGGCCTTCCGACCGGCCCCCTCACCGACTTCTGTCTCTGCCAGCGTGTACAGGTATCTGGTCGCGACGAGGGTGGCTGCGGCCGAGATCGACAGACCAGCCGCGATCGGAGAGAACCCCAGTTCGGATAGCCCCCGCACGAGGGTGGGCAGAAGCGGCCAGAACGCGGTGACGTAGCCGACCGTGCCGGGCCCACGGTATCCGTGCTCGGCGATCGCGAGGTAGTGGACCGCGTCCCATCGATGCCAGATCGCAAGAGCCCCTTCGCGCGGCACGTCCATCGATGAAGCGAAGATCCACGTCGCCGCGTATGCGACGACCATGAACACGATCCGAGTGATGACGACGAGCGTCGCCGCTTCCGCCCAGGCGGGGTTCAACTCACGGAACCATCGTGCCCCGGATGCGATGGGCCGCCACTTCATGGGGGCCAAGCATCTCATCGACCAGCCACACCGAGAGCGTGGTGCTCACCTGGGACGCGCTCTCGGTGGTCGGTATCATCGGCAGAGACGTCAAGATCGGAGAACGATGGTTGACACGGCGAAGCTCGGGAAGTGGATCAAGCCTCAACATCTGACCGAAGAGGGCCTCGCCCGCTATCGTGCTTCGTTCACCGACCACCCGGCTCAGCTGGTCGTGGTCGAGGACTTCTTGCTCGACGACGTCGCCGAGCGGATCAGCCGGTTCCTCGAAGGCGAGGCGCTCTTCGAGGAAGAGCACGGGCTCTACTCGATCGATGGAGCGGTGCCTCAGGAGGATTGGGAGTCCGCCGAGGATGACGACAGGCTCTTCCGTCTCTCACGGCTGAAGGGGATCTCTCCCGAGCACATGATGAGCCCGAACGCGGTCACCTACCTCCGCCTGCGCCAAGCCCTCCAGCAGCCCGTGTTCCGTGAGTTCTTCGAAGCCCTCACCGGATTGGAGCTCGGGTCGAGCGACGACTTCGGTGTGCACTCGATGAGTGTCGGCGATTTCCTTCGGCCGCACTCCGACGACGTTCGGGACAGGAGCATCGCCCTCGTGATGTACCTCTCGCCCGGTTGGAGTCCATCGTTCGGTGGGGCCCTCCACATGGCCGACGAGACGGGAGGAGACACTCGGGTCGAAGCCACCTACAACAGCATCGTGGTGTTCGACGTACAGGCGGAGAATTCTCACCTGGTGGCACCCATCGAGGCTGCTGCAGGAGAAACCCGGAGGCTCACGATCGGAGGCTGGTACCCGAAGCCGACGGGTGCTGACAGCGCCGAGTCGTAACGGCATGCCTCCCGGGGTCGGCGTCAGCGTCATCATCTCCACACGGAACCGTGCCTCGTACCTCCCCGACTGCCTCAGGTCCTTGGTCGCGCAGCAGGTTCAGCTCGCATACGAGGTGGTCGTGGTGGATAACGGGTCGAACGATTCCACTCCCGAACTGCTGGCCGGATGGTGCAACGACCACCCCGAGTTCCGCTCGATCAGGGAGGAGCGGGTGGGGTTGAGCGTGGGCAAGAACGCAGGGATCAGGTCGGCGAGGGGCTCCGTTGCTCCTCTTCACGGATGACGACGTCATCCTCCCGCCGGGCTGGATCCGCTCCTACTCGACGTTCTTCTCCCGACACCGAGCGGACACGGTCGTGGCGGGAGGACCGATCGTCCCGATCCCGGACGATCTTGGCGAGTGGCCGTCTTGGCTCGGGGATGACGCTCTCATCGATGTCGGGAAGCTGGACCATGGGGTGGAGCGTGAGCTGCAGCCCCCCGACTACGTGTTCGGCGGCAACATGGCCGTCCCGTCCGCCGTCTTCTCGAGGCTGGGCTTGTGGCGCGAGGATCTCGGCAACACTCCGGAGGATCGATCGACGTTCGAAGACACCGAGTTGCAGGATCGGGTCAGATCGGACGGAGGGTCGGTCTGGTTCTGTCCGGATACCCCGATCCGGCACCGCGTTCCGCGAGAACGTTCGTCACCTGCAGCGATCCTCCAGAACGCGTTCGGGCGAGGTCGCAACGACTTCTGGAGGGAAGTGACCGCGACCAGTTCAGATCTCTCTTCCGCCCCGCGCGTGGGCCTTGTTCGGGGCCTGACCTCCCTCGCGAGGACCTTCGTTACCGAAGGCCTCGCGCTCGGTTGGTTCCGCGTCCGGCACCGCGCACCTGTCCTGGAGCGCGCGCGCCGAGCGGCCTGGCGATCCGGCCGATCCTTCGAGACGTTGCGTCCCGGCCGGGACGGAACACGGCTGTACGGCAGGATCGGCCGTGCCACGTTCCTGATGCGTGGCGCGTTGAGGAGACTCGCCCCGCAGATCGGTCGTGACCAACCGGCTCCCTAGGGACGGCGTCCCGTCCGCTTGCGGGCACGAACCAACGCCCAAAGGGCCGGACCTGCGTGCCACAACACCCAGATCGGTCGGTACGCGTAGGCACAGATCAGGCCCAGGCGTCCCCGTTCGGCAAGCGGAGACCAGGCTCGCATGAAGGAGGGAGGCGGGAAGATCTTCCGAAGAACGAGCCGACCTTTCCCGCGAACGCCAGGACTCGAGACGAGCCAGTCGAGGCCAAGAGCCAGCGCAGGAGCTCCGCCTCTCGAGCGGATGGCGATGTCCAAGGGGGCGTTTGCCGGGAGCCCGAGCCGCTCTGCCAATTCCACTCCCGAGGGGACGACGAGGCGGAGACCGGCGGCCAAGCTGCCCAACGCTCCAAGACGCTCCGCGATCCGCACGGTCTCGTCCCACAACTCGGCTGGAAGTCGATCGATCGCGTGACCCAGATCGTGGCGAGCCTTCGCGACGCGCGACCCGTCCTTGGCCGTATGCAGCGCCAGCGCGAGGGCCCGAGCAGGTGGAGCGAGCACGTCGACGTCCACCCCCGACACGGTCATCTGCTCGAGACCTTCGGTGAGCGTCATCCACACCGTCTCGGGCGGAACACCGACGCCTGCGAGCGTCTGGTGGAGATCGACGTCGACCGAATCGCTCCGGACCCAATTCCTCGAGTAACGCGGCCAATCCCCCTGGATGGTCTCGAGTCCGTGTCGTTCGAACCCGAGTGCCTTCAGCACCTCCTCGGCGGCTTCCACCTCCTGGTCGGGAACGAGCAGGTCGATGTCCGCGTACCCACGCATCTCGTTCTCCCGGTAGAGCCAGCGGGTGAGCGCCGGCCCTTTCAACAAGACGCTTCGGACCCCTGCGCCGCGCCAGGCGTTCACGATCTCAGCCGTTGCCCGATCGAGGACGAGCGTACGCATGGCGTGCTGCATCTGGGGAGGGATCGGCGGGTCCGAGGGCTGCCACGGGGGCCGGGTCGTCGCAGGGATGTCCGGATCCTGTTCGGAAGGAGCAGCCATCTGACCTCGTCGCTGGGGAGGGAAGAGGTCCATGTTCTCATGTACCTGCGACCGAGTCCCTGGCTCGTCTCGGCCCAGGTCCCGACGACGGTCCGATCGTGATGCAGCCGCCTCTATCCTGTGCGTCATGCCTCAGGGCGATCCTGCGTTTCAACCCCACCAGGGCAAGGTTCCGCTGTTCTCGATCGTGATCCCTTGCTTCGAACCCCCGGCCCCGTTCCTCCGGGACTGTCTCGAGAGCGTCGTCTCTCAGACCGAGGAGAACTGGGAGGCGATCGTCGTCGATGATGGCTCGGTCCAGGTCGACGTCGCGGATCTCGTCCAGGGCGGTGACGATCCGAGGATCCTCGTGGTTCGCCACACCCAGAACCGAGGTGAGGCCGCGTCGAGGAACTCCGGGATCCGGGTCGCTCGTGGAGAGCGGATCGTGGCTCTCGATGCGGATGATCGGCTGCAGCCCGATTTCCTTCGGAGGACGGCGAGCTCGCTCGACGCATCCCCTGACACGGATTGGGTCTTGATCGACCGCCAGTTGTTCGGTTCCGGGACAGACGTCCTTCGCTATCCGGTTCCCCTCCCTCCCCTCTGCCCCGTGCACTTCAATGCGCAGACCCCGGGCATGATCCGACGGAGCCTCTGGGAAGACATCGGTGGTTACTCGGAGGAAGAGGTGTTCCGGAACGGGGGAGCTGACCTCGATTTCTGGATGTCCGCCGTGGAGCGGGGGGTCGGGGTCGGGCACGTCGCGGAACCGCTCTACCTGTGGCGGATGCATGAGCGATCGGTCAGTCGAACCAGTTTCCCGTACCACAACCATCGGATCAATCGAGCCCTCTATCGTCGTCATCGCGAGCTCTTCCGCTCGTACGTGCACCGTTGCCCTCGCTGCCGCGGGCGCGCGAGCGTGAGGGAGTACCTGGGACAGGGCTACGCGGTCGCGGCATCCGCTTCGCTCCAACGAGGAGAACGATGGCGAGCGTTGTATCTCGCCGTTCGCGGCATCCTGCTCGATCGGCGTGGAGAGAACCTGAGACTGATGGCAAGAACGGCAACGCCATCCGCGATGGCGCGAGCGAGGCGGATGCTCCTCGACTGGGCGTCACAGCGGCGTGGCAGCGACCGAGGTACCCGCTAGGGCGTCACGTCGGGTTCCCGGTTGTGGCGATCTCAGGCGTCGACAGACTCTGTGAGGATCAGGTCGCGCTCGGCGAGATCGCTCAGGAACTGCTGGATCTCGTCCTCGAATCCGGGAGGGACGTCCTGGAGCTGTTCTCGCAGTTCCTGAAGGAGCACGTCGACAGGTTTCTGCTCCTCCAACAGGCTCCAGATCAAGACGCCGACTTCGTTCAGGCCATGGTAGGCGGCTGTATCGAGATGAAGAAGGACACCTCCCTCACCTTCCCCCATGCTCCTGGACTCGACGCGGGGGTTCCTCTGTAGAAGGGTCGTGGTATCGATCATCGTTTGGCCTTCCTCGCTCACGATCTTGGCCCATCGCGGGTCCGCTAGTGAACCACGTGGTGGTCCGGCGTGCTCGTCGGCAGCCGAGGGAGCCCTATGCGTGGCCTTGGCGACGCGTCCGCAGACTTGCTTGCCAGAAGATCCAAACGACCACCGATAACCGCAAGAGCCGACAACAGCCAGAGCAACGCGCTCGGACCGCCGAGGGCAAGACCACTGTCTTCGGAGGGTCCACTCGCGGAGAGAACCACTGCCGCGAGAGCCGCCAGCCCGACGTTCCTCGCCAACATGAGCCGATAGTCGAAGATCCGATTTCCCCCGAAGCATCCGCACCCGAGCTTGTCGGTCCCGAGCACCAACCGGGTTCGGATGATCGCGGCGCAGAAGATCCCGAGCAGTCCGAGCGCCGCCACCGCTCCCGATCTCGCCGCTCCGGCGATCAGTGCGCCCGCGATCCCCAACTCGATCCAAGGAAGGGCCAGGAACACCGCCACCCTGACGGGACGGGCGAGCCGGTAGGAGACGAGATCCATCCGCCAGCGTTCGGATCGGACGGCCTTCATCGACCCCGCCCATGCGAAAGCTCCCGCCAGCACGATCGACGCGAGACTCACCCAGACATCCGACATGGAGCCAGATAGTACGAGAAGCGTTTCGCCGCTCTGTCCGAGTGGACGGGTTTCAAACGAGCGACATGATCCGCTCAGTACCTGACGACGTAGTAGGGAGCTCCCGCGTGATCCGAGTTGGTGAGGACGGAGCCGATGATGGGGGTGCCTATGCGCTCCAGGAGAAGTCTGACCTCGTTGAGTGCAGATTGGTCGCTGCGACGCGCATCCGCGACGACCAAGATCGCGTCGGCCGCGACCGCCAACGCGAGGGGATCAGACATCCCGAGGAGCGGAGCCGAGTCGATGAGGATGAAGTCCGCATGCTGCTGGAACGTGGCCAGCACCTTCGAGATCGACTCCGGGTTCATCAACGGTTCCTTGCTCATCGGTGCGGGACCCCTCCGGAGAACGTGAAGGTTCTCGATAGACCCCGCCCACAGCGCTTTCTGGATGGGGCCGTTGCCGTTGAGGATGTCTGTCAGGCCCGCGCCGGGTTCCACATTGAAGTACTCCTCCAGCTCGGCTCTTTGAAGGTCGGCGGAAACCAGGACGACACGCTTTCCCGCCCGAGCGAGCGTCACTCCGAGGTTGGCCACCGTCAGGGTCTTGCCCTCCCCCTCCATGGCGCTCGTCACCATGATGCTCTTCGCGCCGAGCTCGGCGGCCGACATCACGAGCCGGGTTCCCAGCACACGGAAGGCTTCGCTGGCGGGCGAGTCGGGGTTCGAGACGGTCAGCACCGTGGGCAGGTTGGGTGTGAATTGGGGGTCGCGCGGGATGACTCCGAGGGTGGGGACACCAACACGCTCTTCGAGATCGTTCTTCCCGCGGACCCGAGGGTCGAGGCGATCTCTCAAGAACGCGATCCCGACACCGAGAGAGAGACCGACGAAGACCGCGAAGGTCAACGTCCTCGCGTGGTCGGGGCTGAACGGTCCGAACGGGAACGAGGCGTCCTGGAGCACCTCGCCGACGTTGATGTTCTCCGGCAGGACCAGTTCGTTGAGCCGCGCCTCGAGGGCTCCACGCTGTGTCAGCAGCGAGTTGAACTGGATCTGCAGAGAAGTCCGATCGGACTCCGACAGGTCCTCTTCGAGCAACTGGCGTTGGACGTCCTGGAGCTGTGAATCGATCTCGTCGAGCAGCTCCTGGATCGGTTTGGATGCGGTCACGAGATCGTCCAGCACCTCGTTCCGCCGGAACTCCAGATAGGCGTCTGCGAAGGCCTGCGCCGTTCTCTGGGCGTCCTCGGCGCTTTGGGACACGGCCTCGAAGAGGAGTGACTGAGTCCCTTCGACCGGGGTCACCTCGATGGTCGCCGGGATGGAACCGCCGAGCTGATCCGAGGCGATCTGGGCCACGGCGGAGGAGCTCCCGACGCGTTCCTCCGTCAGCATGTTGATGAATCCACCCGCACTCGCCGGTTGCGTCGGATCGAAGTTCACAGGACGAACCAGCACCTCAGAGGTCGACTCGTAGAGCGGAACCTGCTGGAACGAGTAGATGAGGGCCGTGGGCACCACGACACCCACGACGCCCAGGATGTACCACTTCCTCCGCCAGAGCGTCGCGAGATACGTCCGAAGATCGGGGGCGGGTTGACCCGCCGGCGACTCACTCCTGTTCACGTTTCGCTCCATCAGGTCACCCATCTCGTCCCGGATCGGTCGGCCCCTCAGCGCGGGCTCATCCGTCTCGACTCACTTGTATCGGCCGGTCCCACGCGGCCGATGAGCCGAAATGGATCCGCCGACCCGTCCCTGGCCTTGAGGAGGAACGAACCGACCGGCCCCAAGCGTACCGCCGTACCCTCCCGGTGAGCCAAGCGCCACAGGAAGAACATGGAGTCCCGAAACTCCCTCACCTACTCCAACAGCCCGTTACCCCGCTCTCGGATCGACGTATCCCCACCCCGGATCGATCAGCTTCGTTAGGGTGTTGCTTGCTGAACCCCCGACCTACCTCGTGGAGAACGCGTGGCCGACGTCCTCACCAGATCACCTGGAACTGATCCCGCGCAAGACCGCCCCGTCGCGGCTGAAGCACGTGATGTCGTGCGTCATTTCGGAGCGACGCGAGCCTTGGATGGGGTCTCCCTGCAGGTTCGCCAGGGCGAGATCCACGCGCTCCTCGGGCCCAACGGGGCAGGGAAGACCACGCTCCTTCGGTCGTTCACTGGACTCGTCGAACCGAGTGAGGGCACGATCAGTCTCCGGGGCATCCCCTCGGAAGAGCTGGGCTACCGTGGCTATCGCGAGCTGTTCGGATACGTCCCGTCGGGGGATCGTTCCTTCTACCTGCGGATCTCGGGGCTCGAGAATCTCGTCTTCTTCGGCAGGCTCTACGGACTCAGGAAGGAGAGGGCCTTCGCCAGAGCATGGGAGTGTCTGGAGGCCGTCGGGTTGGAGGAAGCGGCGCGCATCAGGGCGGGCCTCTATTCCCATGGGATGCAGAAGCGCCTTTCGGTCGCTCGCGGCCTGCTGAGTGACCCGGTGGTCCTCTTCGTCGACGAAGCGACCCACGACCTGGATCCGGAGGGCGCACGCCGCGTCCAGGACCTGATCGAGGAGGCTGCGTCGCGTGGGACGGCCGTGGTGTGGGCCACGCAGCGGCTCGACGAGATCCGTGGATTCGCCGATCGGGTCACCGTCCTCGATCGAGGGACCGTCCGATTCCTCGGAACGGTCCCCGAATTGATGGCGATCGCCGAAGTTCGACGGTACGTCCTTCAACTCGACGGCGAGACCTCGGTCGGCCCGGATGTCGTGACTGCTGCGAACGATGTGCTCATGCCGATGGCGACCGTGTCGCTCGTGGAAGATTCTCAGGGCGGCAAGAACTGCCTGCTCGATCTCCAGGACGGAGTGGTCCTCGGCGATGCGATATCGGCTCTCACCACCGCCGGCATCCGCGTTCTCGCCTGCCGGGAAGATCGCTCGGGGATCGAGACAGCGTTCCTGAATCTCACGAAGAAGGCCGGCGGAAGGACCGACCGATGAGCCTGGCACCCGCATCGAGCGGCCGATGGAGAGCGCTGGCGGACGACCTCGCCAAGGTTCCCGCCTTCTTCCGCCGAGATCTGCTGATCCTGTGGAGCTATCGGACGGCGTTCTTCTCCGACTGGATCAACATGCTCGTCCAGGTGATGGTGTTCTTCTTCTTGAGCCGCATCATCCCCAGCGACCGCCTTCCGGAGTTCGGAGGTCGTCCCACCACGTACATCCAGTACGTAACGGTCGCGATCGCACTGACCGCCTTCATATCGATCAGCATCAGTCGGGTCACAAGCGCGGTGAGCACGGAACAGAACCAGGGCACACTGGAAGCCCTGTTGATGACGCCGACGGCGACCTCGACGATCCAGCTCGGCTGGGTCGTCTACGACCTCCTGTACGTGCCGGTGCGGACGGCTGTGTTCCTCCTGTTGATGAGCCTGTTGCTGGGAGTCACGCTCTCTCCGGCCGGCATCCTTCCCACGGTGGTGATGTTCATCCCGTTCCTCCCCTTCGTCTGGGGCATAGGAGTGATGAGTGCGGCGGCGATCTTGACATTCCGGCGAGGACACGGCCTGATCGGGATATGGGTCGCGATCATCACGCTCACCTCAGGTGCCTACTTCCCCATCGAATACTTCCCCGGATGGCTCCAGACGGTCGCCGAGAACAACCCGATGACGGGGATCCTCAACGGGTCCCGTGAGGCGTTGCTCGGGAACACCGACTGGTCCCTCGTGTGGAAGGTGGTCATCCCCCTCCTGCCGCTCTCGGCCATCACCCTCACGGTCGGCACCGTCGCCTTCCGCCTGGCGCTCACGAGAGAACGGCGGCGGGGGACCCTGGGGCTGTACTGAGCCCGAGGTGACGCGAACCGGATCCTTCGCTGGCTGAAGCTCGCCGATCGCCTGCTCCTCGAACGAGGTGGATCGCCGCGCTCGTCTCGATTTGACGGGTAGGGGTCAACTGACCTGATCGGGTCGCGAGGAGTTCCTCCCGCTCAAGTCCTTGCCCTCGCAGGCCGATACCCGAAACCAGGTAGTGGGATCGATGTCGGCGTTCGCGGTATCCTCGGGCGCGGAAGGGGATGAGGGCTTCATGAGGAAGACATCCATCGCGATCGCGCTCGTCGCGCTCGTCGCGCTCGTTGCCGGTCCGGTATCAGCGGGGGGCCGGTCGAGTATCAGACTCGCGCAGGAGACACTCCGGGCTGATGGGGTCTTGAACTACGGAGACTCGGCGACGTTCGACATCACGTCGCCGTATTGGGACTCGGCAGGCGGACGCGGACCGTGGGTCCGCGTGACCTGTTCGCAAGCGGGAGGCGTCGTGTCACAGCAATCGCACGGCTACTTCGACGGCTACTACCAAGAGCAGGTCTTCGCGCTGGGCCCGACGAACCTGTGGCAGTACGGCGCCGCCACCTGCGTGGCGGCCCTGGGTCACTGGTCGAAGAATTTCGGCCAATTCCAGGTCGAGGCGTCACTCCGACTCGACGTAGCCGCGTAGCGGCGACGTCGGACCGGATGAGAAGAGGCCCCCGCTTCGCGGGGGCCTCTTCCAATGCTACCTTTCCTCAGTCGATCAGGGGTCTACGAACGTGATCGTGCAGACCACCGATGACTTACTCGTCAGGATGTCGGGCGACTCGTAGTCGTTGTCGGTCGCGTCACCATCCTGGTCGGCAAGTCCGCCGCCACCTGATCCCGGTCCGACACACACGATGTTGGTTGCCTGAGTGGCATCGCCTCCACCGGGCAGGTCGGCCAGCGCGTTGAACGTGACCGTGATGTCGGACAACGGCGCATTGCCGAAGTTCCTGTCACCGACGGTCCCACTTGCCGTGGAAGCCACCGCCCAACCCTGGCCAGCCGCTCCGAGCGCTGACGCCGCCGAGCAGCTCACGCTGCCGGTGGTGCCGCTACCCGGATAGGTCTCAACCCAGCCGGCCTGTGCTTCGTTCGGCACGGTGGCCGCATTGTCGGAAATCTGCTCGCAGACGATGTACTTCCCGGGGACGAGGCCCGTGAACGAGTAGGTACCCAACTCGGTCGCGGGTGTTCCCGCATCCTCTGTGAGCGTCGTGGTCGTGGCGTCGGCCGATCCGGCCTCACCGGCGTCCAGGACTCCGTCGCCGTCGTCGTCCTTGAAGAGCAAGATCGTCCAGCCACTGAGGCCGGTCTCGGTTGCCACTTGCTCAACGCCGTCGGCGTTGGCGTCCTTGAACTTCCTGCCAGCGATCGTGAACGTCTGGAAGTTCCCGAAGTTCACGAACGTTTCCGTACCAACCAGCACGGTCTTGCTCTCGCAGAGGGTCGTGCCGTTGGGGTCGGCGACGGTGCCGGCGCCCGGGTCGCTGTTGATCCAGCCCGTGGTCAGCACCTCGCAGACGGAGTACGGCGTGGCGCGTGCTCTCACTGCGTCGAACAAGACGTCGCCATCCCCGTCGGTGATCTGGCACCTCTCGCCGTCGGGGAAGCCGTCGGAATCGGCGTCCGCCTCTCCAGCGTCGAGCACACAGTCACTGTTGCCAACGGTGTCGAGCAGTTGGTTGCCGTTCTCGTCGATGAAGATCGTCCAGTTCTCGAGTCCCGGGTCGTCACCGGTGACCGGAGTGTCCGCGATCCCATCGGCGTTCTTGTCGCCCTCGTCCTTCCCATCGGCGTTCACGTCCTGGTACTTGTTCCCGCGGATGCTCCCGCAGGTGTCCAGGCTCCCCGACGCGAAGTCCTTCAACGTGGCGTCGATCGAGCTCGACGACCGCGTCTCCGTCAGGTAGGAGGAGATGCAGGGCTCGTTGCCTGCAACGCCGCCAGCGAACACGTCCGTGAGGTTGATCCCCACCTCGAAGAACTCGGTCGTGTCGTACTGGTTCGGGGTCTTCGTCGGACCACCCTCGCTCTTCTCCTGGGAGTCCCAGGCAGGGAACGGGATGGCTCCAACCAACGCCTCGGCACACACGTCGTCGTCGTTGGTCGGCGATGGATCCGGGGTCGCGCTGCACTCGGCTCCGGAGGTCACCAGTGAGAAGGTGCCCGGGCCTGTGCTCGGGGCCGCCGCGTTCGGATGCCACGCGAAGACCTGAACGGAATCCACCGTGCCCGATCCATCGATGTTGACGAGGGTGAGGATGTCGCCGTCGGTCTTCTCACCCTCGAAGAATCCCGTGCTGGTGTTGCAGCCGACCTCGGCCTGGAAGAACCACACGCCGAAGAACGCGTCACCGTTGTTGTCGTAACGCTCCCCCCCGGCATACAGGATCAGGTCGCCGATGTCGCCCGTCTGCGAGCTCGTCGGAGCCGTCGCGGCCAGCGAGTAGGCGTTGACGATCTCGTTCTTGTCGGTGGGGTGGGCAACGGAGCCGCACTTCCACACGTTGGAGCCGGCTCCAGCGTTCACCGGCTGGTCGTCCTTCGTGCTCGGGTCCCAGTACGTCGGGTCCGGCCCGGCCTGGCCCGGCTCGTGGTCGCAGACGAACACCGTGTCGATCGTGCCGGCAGGTGTCCCGCCCGGGATGCGGTTCGTCGTGACCTCACCCGGACAGACCGCAGACGCGTTCGCATAGCTGGTGAAGATCCCGCCCCAGTCCGTCCCGTTCGTCGCGTTGCCGTCCGGAGCGATGTTGCCGTCCATCTCGATGATGGCTAGCTCGTCCACCGCGCTGGCGGGTACGACGACGAGACCTACGAGGAGCGCGCCACCGAGGACCGCCCCCAGCAGTCGCCTGATCCTTCGTTTCTTCAGATCCATCCAGTACCTCCCACCCCCGGCCGTAGGACCGGATCGATTGTGGAGAGCCAGGCCCTCCTTGGACACCCGGGAACAAAAAAAGGACCCACGGCCGCGAATCGCGACCTGGTCCCTCCACCCCCGACTGGGGGATTCCCACGGCCCCCAAACGGGCGACGGCGAATGCCGAAGCGAAGGCGGACGATAGCAGGAAGTGCTCAGGGGGGAAGTAGGGCGTTTGGCCGACACGAAAAGAAACCCCTGAAGTTGGGTAGAAGGCCATCTGAGCGTCATCGAGCGTTTTCCACATGACGAGGGAGGCAACGCTCGGGCAGTTACCGCCGGCGGACGGCCTACTGCCGACGCAGGAGCCTCATATGACGACTCACGCGGTGGAGAACAGGCGCTCCGCGATCTGGATCCCGTTGAGCGCGGCGCCCTTCCGGAGGTTGTCGCCGCACGCGAAGAGCAGCAGGGAGTCGTCGTGGCCCGGCGCCTGCCGGATCCGTCCGACCAGCACCTCGTCTCGGCCCGCGGCCTCCAGCGGCGACGGGTACACGCCGTTCGCCGGGTCGTCACGGACCTCGACACCCGGCGCCTCCCTCAGCAGCCCGCGCGCCTCGTCGGGCGTGATCGGGCGCGAGAAGCGAGCGAGCAACGAAACGGAGTGACCCACCGGCACGGGCACGCGGACGCAGGTCGCCGCCACGTCGAGGTCCGTGATGCCGAGGATCTTCCTCGACTCCTGGACCGTCTTGACCTCCTCGCCGGTGGAACCGTCGTCCGCGAACGCGTCGACCTTCGGCAGGACGTTGAACGCCATCGTCTTGCCGAACACGTCGCCCGACGGGAGCGCGTCGAGGTCGGGATGGCCGAGCTCCTCGACCTGGTCGTGCAGCTTCCCGATCTGTTCGGCGAGCTCGCGCGTCCCGTCGCGTCCCGCGCCGGATACCGCCTGATACGAGGAGAGCACGAGTGACCGGAGCCCGGCCGCGCGATGGAGCGGCGCGAGCGCCATCATCGCCACGATCGTCGTGCAGTTGGGCACCGCGATGATCCGCGGCGACCCCTCGAGCGCCTCCGGGTTGACCTCGGGGACGACGAGCGGCACGTCCGGCTCCATCCGGAACGCCGATGACTTGTCGATGCACACGGTTCCCGCCGCGGCCGCCTCGCGAACGAACCCGCGCGCGACCGACGCGCCCGCGGCGGACAACGAGAGGTCCACGCCGCGGAGCGCGTCGATCGACAGCTCGCCGATCGTCACGTCCTCCCCGCGGAACGAGACCGTGCGCCCTGCGGACCGGGCCGAGGCCAACGGCACCAGCTCGTCCACGGGGAACGCGCGCTCCTCGAGGATCCGGAGCATCTCGACGCCCACGGCTCCCGTGACACCGACGACGGCGACCTTCAGACCCATGTCCTCACCCTATCGGCACGTGGAGTCGGATCGGAGGAGCCGACGGTTAGCGGAACGTCCAGGTGCCGAGGATGTCCTCGAACTCCTCGGCGCGGAGGTCGAAGCCCTCGGAGTCGGCCTGGAGTTGCACCCGCCATGCCGCGTCGCCTCGGACGAAGACGATCTCTCGCACCTGCTGCTCGACCTGCCCGGCCTCCAGGACGAAGTCCCACTGGGCGGCGGCGACGCCCGCCACGCGCCGCTCGACGACCTCTCCGACCTCCATCCCGTTCTCCGTCGCGACGTCACGCGCCGCTTGCACGACCTCATCCAGACCCTGGCCGGCCTGCAGCTGGATCGCCATGATCCGCACCGTGGACGCGTCGGCCGGCTTGATGAGCTCGTCGTAGGGCAGGTTCGTCTCGGCCGCTTCGTTCGTGAGTTGCCAACCGGGGGCGGCGACGCAGTAGCCGAACCGGTCCGACTCGACGGTGCTGGAGTCACACAGGCCCGGTCCGCCGAGCCACCAGAACCCCGCCACCACCAGTCCGGCGAGGGCGATGAGGAGCCCCGCGACGATCGCGATCGCCTTGCCCGCGGAACGGGTCGGTGCTTCGGGCGCGGCTTCCTCGACCTCGACGACGCGACCCGGAGGTGGAGGCGGTAGGGAAGGGTACGGATCCATACCCTCTAGTTATCGGCCATCTCGGCCGGAACGTCCAGCCCGAAGCGCGAATGAACGACGCGGAGCGCCCGCTCAGCGTCGGATTTCCTTACAACGCAAGAGATCCGGATCGGGGATGTCGAGATCATCTCGATGTTGATGCCCTCGGCTGCGAGGGCATCGAACATGTCTGCCGCGACTCCTGGCTGACTCTTCATCCCGGCCCCGACGAGCGACACCTTCGCGACGCCGTCATCGACGGACCAGTTCCGCGCGCCCACCTCTTGCGCGATCCCGCCGATCGCAGCCTCGAGGTTCGCGACATCCGCGATCGGGGCGGTGAAGGACAGGTCGGTCGCACCCTCGTGCGACACGTTCTGGACGATCATGTCGACGCTCACCCCCGCGTTGGCCACGGCTCTGAACAACATGGCGGCGACCCCGGGTTTGTCGGGCACGCCGTCGAATGTCACCTTGGCCTCGTCGGTCTCCAACGCGACCCCTGAGATCAAGACGTCTTCCATCTGCTCGTCCACCTCCTGCACCCAGGTTCCGGGTGCGTCATCGTCGAATGAGGACCGGACGTGGAGCCGGAGGCCGTTCCGCCGCGCGAGCTCGACGGAGCGCGACTGGAGCACCCTGGCTCCCGTCGCCGCGAGCTCCAGCATGTCGTCGTAGCCGATCCGTTCGATCAGCCGGGCCTCGGGCACCACCCGCGGATCCGCCGTCATCACGCCGCCGACGTCGGTGTAGATCTCGCAGATCTCGGCGCCGACCGCCGCCGCCATCGCGACGGCCGTCAGGTCGGATCCGCCACGCCCGAGCGTGGTGATCTCGTAGGCCGAAGAAAGGCCCTGGAAGCCCGCGATGATCACCACGTTGCCGGCATCGAGCGCCTCGAGGATCCGCTTCGGCCGGATCTCGATGATCTTGGCCTGGCCGTGGGCGGTGTCGGTGATGATGCCGGCCTGCGAGCCCGTGTAGCTGGCCGCGCGGCACCCCCGTTCGTTGATCGCGATCCCGAGCAGGGCCATCGCGATGCGCTCTCCCGCGGTCAACAGCATGTCCATCTCGCGCGGGTCGGGGTCGGGCGCGATGTCCTTGGCCATCCGGGCGAGGTCGTCCGTCGTCTGCCCCATCGCCGACACCACGACGATCACATCGTTGCCGCCCTCCCGGGCGCGCACGACGCGGTCGGCGACGACGCGGAGCCGATCGACGCCGTCGACGGAGGTCCCGCCGTATTTCTGCACGATGATGGGCATGTCGAGCCGAGCGTAGCGGCTCGAACGGGTCGTCAGTCGTCGAACGGGTCGCCGAGCCCGAGAGCCTGCTTGAGGAAGCGCACCTGGAGGAGGAGCAGGTTCTCCGCGACGGACCCCTGCGTCGTCATGTGCGTGACGCCCGACAGCGGCACGACCGAGTGAAGGCGGCCCGCCTCGGTGAGTGCGCGGGAGAGCCGGAGCGTGTTCCCGACGAAGACGTTGTCATCGGCGAGGCCGTGGATCAGGAGGAGCGGCCTCGCGAGGTTGGGCGCATCGCCGATCAACGAGTTCGCTCCGATACACCTCCGGCTCCTCCTGAGGGAGCCCGAGGTACCGCTCGGTGTAGGCCGTGTCGTAGAGGACCTGTTCCGCGTCCGGCGCGCCGGCCACCGCGACGTGGAAGACGTCCGGCCGGCGAAGGACCGCCAACGCCGCGAGGAAACCGCCGAACGACCATCCACGGATCCCGACCTTGTTCAGGTCCAGGAATCCGAAGCGATCGGCAGCCGCGTGAAGCGCGTCGACCTGGTCCTCCAGCACGGGGCGGGCGAGATCGCGGTAGACGGCGTGCTCCCATGCGATGCCGCGTCCCGGCGTGCCACGACCGTCCGCGACGAGAACGGCGAACCCTTGATCGGCGAGCCACTGCGGTTCGAGGAGCGACCGATACGACTTGATCACGCGGGCGTAGTGGGGACCTCCGTACGGATCCATGATCACGGGGAGAGGGCCGTCGGGTTCCGCACCCGCCGGGGTGAACATCACGACGCGGATGTCTCGGTCGCCGACGACCGCGAACGTCGGTCGCGATCCGATCACCGGCGATTCGGCGAGCGAGCGGATCTCCGCGACCGGCTCACCTGCGCGGAGCACGCGCACTCGCCGGAGCGAGGGATCCAGCAGCTCCGAGGCGATCACGGTGACGTCGGCGGCGCGGGCGGCGAGGTGCATACCCGGCTCGGTCGTGAGGCGCTCGGGTGCGTCACCGACCTCGCCGCCCGCGCCGCGCCACACGTGGAGCTCCGTCGGGTCCTCCTGCGCAGCGAACAGCACGTCGTCGCCGACGTCGAGCACCGTCGAGACCTGGAGCCCAGGCGGCGTCGCGGGCTCGCCGTCGAGCGTGATGCGGCGGGTGTCCTCCGACTCCTCGACGAACACGAGCCGGCCATCGGACAGCCGATCCGGCACGCCGGTCACGACCGTCTGCCAGTGCTCCGCGGTGTCCTCGAAGATCGTCTGGGTCTTCCCGGATCCGGGATCCGCCTCGATCACCAGCCAGCGCTTCTGATCGCGTGACAACACGAGCAGGGTGAGCGGGCACCGATCGTTCCACGTGACGTTGATGAGGTAGGGGAAGGCCTCGCCGTCCCAGTCGATCTCGATCCGCGATCCGTCGAGTCCGAGCACCGAGAGGGACACGTCCGCGTTGTCCGTCCCGGCCTGCGGGTAGCGAACCGCTCGGGGAGGCGAGTCCGGATCGACGGGTGAGGAGATGTACCAGGTGCGCACAGGGCGCTCGTCGACGCGGGCTGCCACGATCCACTCGCCGTCCGGCGACCACCAGTACCCGCGATGCCGCTCCAGCTCCTCGGAGGCGACGAACTCTGCGACGCCCCAGTGGATGTCGGGGTCGTCGTCATGCGCGAGGACCCGGTCCGGAGCCGCCGTTCAGGTCCTGCACGTGCAGGGCACCGTCGACGACGTACGCCAGGCGGCGCCCGGTCGGGTCGAACCTCGCGTCGAACGCACCCTCGACGGACCCCTCCAGCGGCCGAGCTCCGCCCTCGACGAGGTTCGCGACGTGGACACGCCCGCCGACGACGAACGTCGCTCGAGTCAGCGCGGGATCGGCGTCATAGGTCGTGACCCCGGTGAGCTGTTCGCGCATCCGCTCGCGCCGATCCCGCTCCTCCTGCGTGAGGTGCTCCTCGTCGGCGGCGGTCGGGTCGAAGATCGCACGCTCCTCCCCCGAGTCGAGATCGAGGACCCACAGGGATCCCTCGGGATCGTCGCCGGCGCGCGAACGGATGAACGCGACGCGCGAACCGTCATCGGCGACCTGGAAGGTGCGAGGCGCGCCCAGCGTGAACCGCCGCGTCCGGGCCACCTGTCGTGGGAACGAGTCTTCCGCCAACCGCGTCTACCTCCCTGTCACATGGGCTCGCATCCGAGGCATGGTACGGGTGAAACACCACATCGGAGCCAGAAAGTCGGAGACGAGTGGAGGATCGGCGCAGCGATAGCGAGCTCCTCACGGCGTCGGCGGCGGACCCCGGCGCGTTCACCGAGCTGTACCGCCGCCATGCGGAGGACCTCCTCCGGTACTTCGCCCGGCGAACGCTCGACCCCGAAGCCGCGGCCGAGCTCACCGCCGAGACGTTCGCGCAGGCCTTCGCGTCGAGGACGACCTATCGAGACACGGGAGCGAACGGGGTGGCGTGGATCTACGGAGTGGCGAGGCACCAGCTGGGCCGGTTCTTCCGGTCGGGCCGGGTGGACAGGGCGGCGCGGCGGCGCCTCGGGATGCCCGAGCGAGAGCTCCCGCCCGCCGACTACGAGCGCATCGAGGACCTCGTCGACTTCGGGCCGATCCGCGGCGCGATCGAGGAGGCGATGGAGACGCTCGGCGCCGACCAGCGCGAGGCGCTCCGGCTGCGCGTGATCGAGGAGCTGCCGTACCCGGAGGTCGCACGCCGGCTGGCCTGCACCGAGCAGAACGCGCGGCAGCGCGTGAGCCGCGGCCTCCGGCGGCTCGCGATGGTGCTGCAGGAACGAGGGCTGCAGCCGGCGTGGAGAGTGACACGTGAACACCGACATCGAGTACCTGACAGCAGCTCGAGGCCGATCTGGAAGAGGCGGCGGCCCGCGAGGCGGCCGGGCTGTGGCCGGCGGCGACGCCGGCCAAGCGGCGGTCGGGCCGCCTGTGGCCGAAGGTGGCCGGGGTCGCCGCCGCCTTCCTCGTCGTGGCCGGCAGCGATCGGGCTGTACACGCAAGGCGTGAAAGAGGAAGCACTGCAAGGTGGGACGGTCGGGCTCGGAGGTGACGATGCCGGCCGCTCCCTCGCCGAGCACGAGGCTCCGTCGGGCGAGATGCCCGGGTCGCAGGGCGACCTCTCGAAGATCGATCCGGGACGGTCGGATCGGCATCGTGGTCGCCAACGACGCATTCGGCGACGCGGTCGGCGACCTGACGCTGATCGCGGAGCGGAACGGAGGGTTCATCCTCTCGTCGACCACGGAGGCGGACCGGTCGGGGACCTTCGTCCTACGGATCCCGGCCGACCGATTCGACCGCGCGCGCGCCGAGATCCGCGACCTCGGGCTCCGCGTCCGGTTCGAGCAGGTCACCGGGGATGACGTGACCGCCGAGTTCGTCGACTACCAGGCGAGGCTCCGGATCCTCCAACAGCGGAAGGCGCGCCTGACCGAACTGGCAGAGCAAGCGGACACCACCGGAGAGATCCTCGCGCTCGGGAGACAGATCGACGAGGTCCACCTGCGGATCGAGCAGATCCAGGGGCAGCTCCGATTCCTGAACGACCAGGTCGCCGAGTCAACGCTTCGCGTCTCGATCAAGGAACGGAACGCGCCGGCGCCTGCGGCGGTGGCGGTCGTCGAGAAGCCGGACCTCGGGTCCTCGTTCGACCTGGCCGTCCAGGGGTTCCTGCGGATCGTCGGCGCGGTGATCGTCGGGCTCGGCTATCTGATCCCGCTCACGCTGCTCGGCGCGCTCGTCTGGATGGCCGTCTGGTTCGTCCGGCGCCGGCGCGCCACCGCCTGATCAGACCTCGCGCCGGCCCTCGATCGCCTGCGAGAGCGTCACCTCGTCCGCGTATTCGAGGTCGCCACCGACCGGGAGACCGCTCGCGAGCCTCGTCACCCGGATCCCGAGCGGCTTCAACAGCGCCGCCACGTACATCGCGGTGGCGTTCCCCTCGAGGTTGGGGTTGGTCGCGAGGATCACCTCGGTGACGTGGTCGCGATCGACGCGATCGAGCAGCTCCTGGACGCGCAGATCGTCGGGGCCGATACCGTCCAACGGGCTGATCGCACCACCGAGGATGTGATAGCGACCCTTGTGCAGCGCCGCCTTCTCGATCGTGGCTGCGTCCTTGGGTTCCTCCACGACGCAGAGCAACGTGCGGTCACGCGACTCGTCTCGACAGATCCGGCAGAGGTCTCCCTCGGCGACGTTCCCGCACTCGCGACAGAACGCGATCCGGTCCTTCACCTGCACGATGGCCGCGGCCAAGCGCTTCGCGTCTTCAGATGTCGCCTTCACGAGCCAGAACGCGAGACGCTGTGCGGACTTCGGACCGACGCCGGGCAAGCGGGCCAGCTCGTCGATGAGCTCCTGGATCGGACCCTCGTACACCGCGTCAGTCCTCGGGCGCGTCGGGATCGTCTGTCGGGGTGGCGCCGAGGACGTCTTTCAGGCGCTTCAGCGCCTCCTCCTCGCTCGGTTCCTCGGCCTCCTCCACGAAGGCGGCCGCCGCGGGCTCCGTGCCGCCCGCATGCGCCTCGCGCGTCACGCTCTCGATCCTCGGACGGATCCCGAAGAGGTCGCTCAGGGCATCCTGCAGCTTGTCGGCGCGGCTCGCCACCTGTCGCAGGTTGTTCCGGAACGATGGCGGGAAGGCGAGCTCGAGGGTCTCGCCGTCGAACGTCGCCGGCGTCGCGCTCTCCAGGAGGGCCCGGAGCACCGGCTGCCCGACCTGGCTCAGATGATCGAGCAGCGAGGGCCACGAGCGACGGAGCATCGTCACGTCGACGCTGTCCGCGGACGCCGCATGCGGCGCATCCGCAGCCGCCGGAGCCGCGTCACGAGGCTGCCGGGGCATCCTCCGAGGCCGCCGGGGCCGCCTCGGCGGGGACCTCGACGCCGGAGGGCGGCTCGGTCGCGGCCGAGGTGGCTCGGAGGTCGTCGGGGTCGCCCGGCGTGGGTCCCCGACGCCGGTGGGCGGCCCCGTAGCGGCCGGCGCTGAGCTTTCGCTGACGGTACGTCGGCCGGCGTTGGGTCCCCGACCGGGGCGACCCCGACGGCCGCGGCTGAAGGAACGATGGTCGCGGGATCGACGTTCGCGAGGCGCTCGAGGCGCTCCAGCCGCGACAACGTGCCCGCCGGCGACGGATCGGTCTCGGGGATCGTCGCCCGCACCAGGGCGAGCTCCAGGGACAGGCGTGGCGACGTGGTCCAACGCATGTCGTTCTGGGCGGCCAGGAGCAGCTCGATGACGCGGGCGAGCTCGGCGGAGGAGAACTTCTCGGCCTGCATCCGGAGTCCTTCATATGCATCGGCAGGGATGTCGAGCAGATCCTCCTGGCCCGGCGCCGTCTTCACGAGCAATAGGTCGCGGAAGTGAGCGAGCGTCTCGTTGGTCACGTTGCGGAGATCCTGTCCGTCTTGCACGAGGCGATTGACGATCTCGAACGCGCTCCTCGCATCGCCGACGGCGACGCCATCGGCGAGCTCGACTTGCACCTGGCTGCGCGGCGCCCCCAGCAACGCCTGGATCGCCGCGTCGTCCACCTTCTGTCCGCCGAGCACCCCCGCCTGATCCAAGCAAGGACAGCGCGTCTCGGGCGGAACCCTCCGCATGCCGGGCGATCGCATGTGCTGCGGAGTCGTCCAGCGTCACTCCCTCGGACGCGGCGACCTTCTGCAAGAGCTCCGAGAGTCCTTCCATGGTGTGCCTGCGGAAGTCGAACCGCTGGCACCGGCCCACGATCGTGGCGGGCATCTTGTGGGGCTCCGTGGTCGCCAGGACGAAGCGGACGCCCGGCGGCGGTTCCTCGAACACCTTCAGCAGCGCATCGAACGCTTCGCGGGAGAGCCGCTGCGCCTCGTCGATGATGTAGACCTTCTCGCGGCCTTGGACCGGCGCCGTCGGCGCCTTCTCACGGAGCTCCCGCGCGTCCTCCACGCCACCGTGGGACGCCGCATCGATCTCCACCACGTCCAGATGGGTTCCCTCGCGGATCGCCACGCATTGTTCGCAGCCACCGCACGGCTCCGCCGTCGGGCCCGTGGCGCAGTTGACCATCTTGGCCAGGATCCGGGCGGTGGACGTCTTGCCGGTCCCGCGGGGACCGCAGAACAGGAACGCGTGATGGAGGCGGCCGTCACGGATGGCGCCGGTGAGCGCCCGGACGACATGATCCTGACCGAGCACCTCGGCCGGCGTCTGGGGCCGGTACCGCCGGTAGAGCGCCTGGTGCTGCCTGTCCTCCGCCATCTACCTCGCTCCTCGCCCCTATGACGAAAAAGTGTGACCGTGCACCCACCGTCGACGCCGCGAGACTCGGCCGCTACCCGACAGCGGAGCTCCAGCCGGGCTGGCCCACGGCACCCGCCGGTTCACGCTTAGGGCTGCTTCCTTCCGGACCTGACCCGGTTCGCGTTCCGGCGTCGCGTGGGACCCGACCTTCAACGCTCCGTGCCGGGGCGCTCCGGACCTCGCGGGCCTCGGGCGGGGATTCAGCCCCGCTGAAGCGGATCGCGGGTACAGGGCACCGCTAGCTCCCCGCCTAGCACGGTCACGCAGCCGAGTATACGTGGGGCCTCCGACGTGCCATCCGGGTGCTATGCCGGCCCGTCGACGTTGGTCAGCGGCTCGCCCTGCCCCGCACGAACCACCACGGCCGTGCCCTGCTCGGTCGATGGGTTGCTCTCGCGGTGCACGACGCCCTTCCCGACGAAGACGAAGTCTCCCGGGCCCGCATCGAAGGTCTCGTCGCCGCCCGATCCGAACTCCATCCGAAGCGATCCCGTGAGGACGTAGATCGCGCTCTCGTACTCGCCGTGGTGATGCCACCCGGAGACCATCCCGGCGTCCGTTCGGCGCGAAGCCAGCCCACATCCCCTCGGTCTGCACGGCCCGCTCGCGGAGGATCCCCAGCGTCGGCTGATCCTCCACCCGCTCATCGGGCCTGACCCGGTAGATCGTGCTCATCCGTTTCCTCCCCGGCCCCTTGTTCTCATGATGCCTCGCGAGCGGGAACCGCGCTCGGCCGGTGGCCGTCCAACCCCCGTTCAGCCGGACGGGTGCGGCGGTGCAGCCCACTCCCTTCCCAACAGGAGGACATGATGGCGATCAGCACTCGGGCTCGGATGGCCTTGTTCCTTTCGCTCGCGATCGTGCTGGTCGCCGGCATCGCCGGCGCCCAGTACGTCGGTGCCAGCTCCCAGCCGGCGGCCGGATCCGAACCCGGATCCGGCGGCGGCTCGGACGGCGTGGCGGGCATCTGTGTGGCGCCGGAGGCCGGCGAGCAGGATCCCTCGTCGGACGGATGCAACGACACGATCGAGGCTCCCGTGGTGAGCGACCCCGCCGACTGCGGCGAGAAGATCAGCGGCACCGGACCGGACGCGGTCGTCAGCTCCTGCCCCGGGGACGAGGAGCCCGTCGTCACCGATCCCTACGACGGGGCGCAGAAGGTGGAACCGACGCCCGGGATGTCGGGCGTCAACCCGACGGCGTTCGACAAGGCCGTCGCCGGCAAGGACGGGAAGACCCTCACGATCTTCTTCTGGAGCGGAGTCGAGCCCTGCTACGTCCTCGATCACGTCGATGTCGACGAGGGCCGTGACGCGGTCACCGTCACGCTCTTCCAAGGACACGACGCGAAGGCGGACGACGTGGCGTGCATCGACATCGCCCTTCTCAAGAAGGTCGTCGTGCAGCTCGACGAATCGGTCGGGGACAAGAACATCGTGGACGGCGCCGCGTAACCCGACACGCGGTTCGGTGGGGCGGGCGGCCCGAAGGGCCGCCCGCCCCTTCATCTCTTGGCGGCCCATACCTCCCATCGAGAGACCGAGAGGAACCCCAGGGCTTCGTACATCCGCCGAGCCATGTCCGACGGCTGCAACCACGCGAGATCCGTCCGATCCTCGAACGCACGCGCCGCGCGGATCGTCAGCGCCGCGCCGATCCCGCGGCGACGGGCCGACTCCACGACACCGACGCCGAAGATCCCGACGGTGTCGTGGAGCAGGTATGCGGATGCCTCGCCGACGGGCTCGCCGTCGATCCAGGCGGTGAACATCCGGACTCGTTCGTCCAGAAGCATCTTCCGTCCGACGAATCCTTCCGCGATCTCCGGCGGCGTTCCGAACGTCGCCACCTCGACCGTGCGGACGGCCTCGAGGTCGGGCTCCTCCCGCACCTCACGGATCTCGACGTCAGCAAGCACGCTCTCGGCGGGAAGGAGCCCGATGGACACGGCCATCGTGGGCCAGGACTCGACGCGGTGGAGCCCCGCCGCTCGGATCGCGGCCTCCACGCGCGGATGCCGGCCCACCTCGATCTCGATGCCGAAGAAGGGGTGGCCCCGGGATCGGAAGACCGCACGGGCTTCCTCGAGCGCCGCTGCCGGATCATCCGGTTCCCGGATCACTCGCGTCCCGTTCAGCTCGGGTGCCGGGAGATTGGAGAACGCGACGAGGAGGCCGGCGACCTCGACGACTTCGCCCCCCTCTACGACCTCCGCGCGGACGCGTTCACCCTCCAGGCCGGCTGCGACGATGCGGTCGGCGAGGTCCACCCGGGCATGCTCCCACGCGGCTACCCTGCCCCGATGCTGCCGAGCGGCGCCGTGATCGTGGACTTCTACTCGTGAGCCTCCCCGAGGGCCTCCACGCTCGCCCGCTCACGAACGAGGACGTCGACGCCACCGTGGCCATGGTGAACGCCTGCGAGCTCCACGACTCCGGGGAGCTCATGCTCGAACGAGCCGACCTGCTCGCCGACTCGAAGACCGTGGGCTTCGACCTCACCCGTGACTGGATCGGCATCTTCGAGGCAGAGCGGATCGTCGGTCGAGGGCTGTTCGTTCATCGCCGCAGCGCGTGGATCGACGTGCACCCGACCGCTCGTGGCCGCGGCATCGGGAGCTGGCTGCGACGGTGGAGCGAGGATCGGGCACGAGAGGTCGGTGCCGACCGGGTCGGGCAGACGATCGAGGACAGTCGGATCGATGCGACCGCGCTTCTCAGGCACGCCGGCTACTCGCCACGGAGGACGTCGTGGATCCTGCGGATGGATCATCCCGAGCCACCCCCGGCCCCCACGCCTCCCGACGGCATCCGGCTCCGCCCCTTCGAGCCCGGGGACGACGACGAGGTCTTCGCGATGTTCGAACGAGCCTTCGGCGAGTGGGAGGATCGCGTCGCGAAGGCGCCCGGCACGTGGCGGGCGATGGTGACGGAGCGGGAAGGGTTCCGACCCGACGATCTCATCCTGGCGATCGGCGAGGACCGGATCGTTGGCGGTGCGTTCCTGATCGACGCGGACGAGATCTGGGTCGACAAGCTCGCGGTCGAGCGGGCGTTCCGGAACCGCGGGATCGCGCGCACGCTGTTGCAGACGGCGTTCAGGCGCTCATACGACCGCGGGCACCGGTGGACGCGTCTGTCCACCGACTCGGACACGGGCGCGCTCTCGCTCTTCGAGCGGGTGGGCATGCGGATCCACCGCTCGTTCACGAATCTCTCGCTCGACCTGAAGTGACGCGTCGGCGCGGTGGCCGAGGGATTCGAACCCTCGAGGGAGTCAACCCCCCTACACGCTTTCCAGGCGTGTCCCTTCGGCCGCTCGGGCAGGCCACCGGAACGAGTCTACCGATGCGATCTCGCGACCCGATCAGGCCGTTCTCGTCGCGATGAACGACGCGAACCTCGTCTGACCGGTCGACGTGAGGTGGTAGCCGTCGGCCGCGAACCACGAAGGGTGATCGTGGCTGTAGCCGAACCAATCGATCAACGCGGTGTTGGCGCGCCGTCGAGCGCATGCGGCCAGTCGCTCGTTCTGGATCCTTCGGTAGGAGCGCGGGATCCTCAAATTCACGAGGTATACCGTCCGACCCGGCCCGGCGATCTCTGAGATCCGGTCACAGTCCGCGGCCACGATCAGGATCCCGTTGTTCCCCAGATGGATGATCACCTTCCTCCGTAGCCTGCCCTCCGCCTTCAGCCTGCGCACGAGCGGAACCGCGTCCCTGAACTGACGGGAGACGATCGCGTTCACCTTGATCCCGCGCGCGGTGAGCTCGTCCTTGGCGCCCAGCATCACTGAGTCGCCGATCGCGTACCTGCCGGGTGGGATCACGGCGGTGGCAGGCCCCACCGGTTCGAGCACGACGAGGCAGAGGAGGACGATCGCGAGGAGGCGACGCGCCGTCGGCATGCACCGAGGGTATCGACGGGGCGGGCCCGCGAACGGGGCCCGCCCGGATGGCGGAGGCGGCGTGATTCGAACACGCGAGGGGCGGATTAGGCCCCTAACCGCTTTCGAGGCGGTCCCGTTCGTCCACTCCGGCACGCCTCCGTCGACGATTCTAGCGGGCTCGGATTGGCGTCGCGGATCGATCGTGCGAGGATCCGAGCACTGTGGACGCGAAGAGCCTCGAGCGGGTGCCCCTGTTCGCCGGCCTGTCATCCAAGGAGCGCGAGAAGGTGGCTCGCTGGGCCGACGCCGTGGATCTGCCGGCGGGCAAGCATCTCCTCGACGAGGGCCGGCTCCCGCACGAGTTCTTCGTCATCGTCGACGGTGAGGTCGAGGTGCTGCACGACGGGAAGCGCCTCGCCACGTTGGGTCCCGGTGAGTTCTTCGGAGAGATCGCGCTGATCGAGCACGGGCGCCGGACCGCGTCGGTGGTGACGACGACGCCGACCACCCTGGCAGTCATGAGCCCCGCTTCGTTCGCGGCGATGCGGCGTGAGATGGCTGAGGTCGCCCTGAAGATCGACGACGCGATCCGCGAGCGGCTGGCGCGCTAGCGGCGGTCCCGGAAGAACGCCCGCAGCAGATCTCCGCACTCCTCGGCGAGTACCCCGGCTGTCAGGGAGACCGAGTGGTTCAGCCTCGGGTCCTGCACGAGGTTCCCCAGCGAGCCGGCGAAGCCGGCCTTCGGGTCGGCCGCGCCGAACACGAGCCGGTCCACCCTCGACAGCACCACGGCGCCCGCGCACATCGCGCACGGTTCCAAGGTCACGGTGAGCGTGCAGCCGTCCAATCGCCACGAGCCGAGCGCGGCCGCAGCGCCTCGGAGGGCGAGGATCTCCGCGTGCGCCGTCGGGTCGGCCGCCAGCTCCCGCTCGTTGCCCGCCGCGGCGAGGACCTCGCCCTCCCGTGTCACGACGGCACCGATCGGGACGTCGCCGTGCTCGAGACACCGCCGGGCTTCCTCCAGCGCGAGGCGCATGAACCGCTCGTCCTCGCTTCCCTCGCTCGGGCTCAATCCCATCCCAGTCCTTCGAGACGCTCATCCGAGATCCCGAAGTGATGAGCCACCTCGTGCACCACGGTCTCGGCGATGACGGCGCGGAGCTCCTCGTCGTCGTCGCCGGCTTCGCTCTCGATCGTGGCGCGGTAGAGCGTGATCCGATCGGGAAGAGCGCCGGAATAGAACTCGCGGTCCGGCTGGGCGATCCCCTCGTAGAGACCGAGGAGGTCGGGTTCCTTCGCGGGCGGGCGATCCTCGACCACGACCGCCACGTTGTCCATCGCCTCCTGCACCCAGCCCGGAAGCTCGTCCAGTGCGTCGGCCACGAGCGACTCGAACCGGCGTCGGGAGCGGCGCGACATCGCCTGTAGCCTACGTCGCATGCCCGGCGGGCTGCGCACGGACCTCTACGAGCTCAACATGGCGGCGAGCTATCTGCGTCGCGGCATGGACGGTCCGGCGACGTTCAGTCTGTACGTGCGAGACATGCCGAAGCAGCGTGGGTTCCTCGTCGCGGCCGGCCTGGACGACTGCCTGCGGTTCCTCGAGACGTTCTCGTTCGAGGAGGACGACCTCGCCTATCTCCGGCAGATCGGGTTCGAGGAGCGAGCGATCGAGGACTTCGCGAAGGTGCGGTTCACGGGCGAGGTCTGGGCGGTTCCGGAGGGTCGCATCGTCCATGCGAAGGAACCGATCCTGGAGGTGACCGCCCCTATCGCCGAGGCGCAGCTGGTCGAGACGGTCCTGCTGAACCAAGTGACGCTCCATACGACGCTCACGTCCAAAGCGGCTCGGTACATCATCGCGGCGGAGGGGCGCGACCTCGTCGACTTCGCGTTCCGCCGGGCCCACGGCGTCGAGGCGGCACGGGCGGCGGCTCGCGGGAGCGCGCTCGTCGGCTTCCGGGCCACGTCCAACGTCGAAGTCGCTCGGGAGTTCCGATCGCCGGTCTCCGGCACGATGGCCCACTCGTTCATCACGGCGTTCGAAGACGAACGCGACGCCTTCCGCGCGTTCGCGGAGGACCATCCCAATCGCACGACCTTCCTGGTCGACACCTACGACACGTTGACCGGCGTGAAGAACGCGATCGAGGTGATCGAAGAGCTGGATCCGCCGGGAGAGGTCGGCGTTCGGCTCGACTCCGGGGATCTGGATCGGCTCTCACGAGAAGCGCGGCGACTGCTCGACCTCGCAGGTCTCGGGCGAGCGAAGATCTTCGCGAGCGGAGGCCTCGACGAGCACGAGGTGGCCGAGCTGGTTCGCGCCGGCGCACCCGTCGATGCGTTCGGGATCGGAACGCAGCTCGGGGTGTCGGCCGACGCCCCGTACATCGATGCCGTCTACAAGCTCGTCGAGTTCGACGGCAGGCCCGTCCTGAAGCTCTCGACCGCCAAGGCGAGCGCGCCGGGACGGAAGCAGGTGTGGCGCGGCCCCTCGGAGGACGTGCTCGGGCTCCGTGACGAGGCGGCGCCCGGCCCGAACCACGAGCCGCTCCTGGAGCCGGTGATGCGGACCGGGCGCCGCCTCGCCCCCGCCCCGCCTATCGAAGAGCTGCGGGGACGCTTCGAACGGGACATGAAAGCGCTCCCGATCAAGGCGGCGAGGCTCAATCACCCCGAGCACGTGGTCGTGCACCGGACCGCCGCGCTCGCTGCCCTCACGACCGAGGCGACCGAAGACGCACGGCGCCAAGGCCGCCGCGACGGCCCCTAGGCCGTCGGCAACCAGGTCGGCCTGCCTGCCTCGTAGGACGTGATCTCCTCCGCATGCCGCAGCGTCAGGTCGATGTCGTCGTACCCCTCGAGCAGGCACCAGCGACGGAAGTCGTCGAACGCGAAGGTTTCCTGCACCGAGGGAGCGGTCACCGTCAACGCATCCAGGTCGACCTCGATCCGGGTCGTGGGGTCGTCGAGGACCGCGTCCATCAGCGCGCGCACCGACTCCTGGGGCAGCTCGACAGGGAGCAGACCGATCTTGCAGCAGTTGTTCCGGAAGATGTCGGCGAAGCTCGGCGCGATCACCACCCGGAACCCGTGATCCTCCAGTGCCCAGGGAGCGTGCTCCCGGCTGGATCCGCTGCCGAAGTTCGCACCGGTGAGCAGGATCGTGGCGCCCGCGTACCGCTCGTCGTTGAGGACGAAGGACGGGTCCTTCCGCCACTCGTGGAAGAGGAACGGACCGAACCCCGTTCGCTCGATCCGCTTCAGGAACTGCGCGGGCACGATCTGGTCCGTGTCCACGTCGGAACGGTCCAGCGGGAGGGCGGTGCCTTCGACCGTGCGTACCGGCTCCATCGACGGGTCCTCTCTACAGGTCTTCCGGGGTCGTGAAGTGGCCGGCGATCGCCGTCGCGGCGGCCACCGCCGGCGACACCAGGTGTGTTCGTCCGCCCTTACCCTGGCGACCCTCGAAGTTCCGGTTCGAGGTGGAGGCGCTCCGCTCACCCGGCTGGAGGATGTCGGGGTTCATCCCCAGGCACATCGAGCAGCCGGCGCCACGCCAGTCGAACCCGGCATCGACGAAGACCCGATCGAGGCCTTCCTGCTCCGCCTTCATCTTCACGGCGACCGAGCCGGGCACGACCAGCGCTCGAAGGCCGTCGGCGACCGTGCGACCGTCGACGATCGCCGCGGCCACCCGGAGGTCCTCGATCCTCGAGTTCGTGCACGAGCCGATGAAGACCGTGTCCGGGCGGATGTCCCGGATCCGCGTGCCGGGGTCGAGCGCCATGTAGGCGAGCGCCCGGCGCGCGGCGTCGCGCTTCGCCTCGTCCCCGAACGAGTCCGGCTCGGGGACCGCGTCGTCGATGGTCACCGATTGCGCGGGGTTCGTGCCCCAGGAGACGTACGGCCGGAGCGCGGCCGCATCGATCGTGACCTCGGAGTCGAACGTCGCCCCCGGGTCGGTCGGCAGAGAGCGCCAGTCCTCGAGGGCACGCTCCCAATCGGCCCCGGCGGGCGCGTGCGGCCGTCCCTCGAGGTAGGTGAACGTCGTGTCGTCCGGCGCGACCATGCCGGCCCGCGCCCCGGCCTCGATGGACATGTTGCAGATCGTCATGCGCCCTTCCATCGAGAGCGCGCGGATCGCGGCGCCTCGGTACTCGAGCACGTGCCCGACACCACCTCCTGTGCCGATGCGGTTGATGATCCCGAGGATCACATCCTTGGCGCTGCATCCGGCCGGGAGGTCACCGTCGACCGTGATGGCCATCGTCTTTGCCGGCGCCTGCGGAAGCGTCTGCGTCGCCAGCACGTGCTCCACCTCGCTGGTGCCGATCCCGATCGCGAGGGCGCCGAACGCGCCGTGGGTCGAGGTGTGCGAGTCGCCACAGACGATCGTGAGGCCCGGCTGCGTGTAGCCCATCTCCGGACCGATCACGTGGACGATGCCCTGGCCGGCCGACCCCCACGGATAGATCGTGATGTCGAACTCCTTCGCGTTGCTCGCGAGTGCCTCCATCTGACGGGCGCTCGTCGCGTCGGTCACGGGGCCGTCGGTGGTCGGGACGTTGTGATCCATCGTGGCGACCGTCAGGTCCGGGCGACGCACGCCGCGGCCGGCGAGCCGGAGTGCTTCGAAGGCTTGCGGACTGGTCACCTCATGGACGAGATGGAGATCGACGTAGAGGAGATCCGGCTCGCCGGCCGCTCGATGCACGACATGGCGCTCCCAGACCTTCTCGGCCAGGTTCTTCGGTTCGTCGGGGGTCCGTGCCATGGCTCCGATCCTTCAAGGCCGATCCTCGACACGGCTCATCCGATCGGCTGTTCCATATAGTGGAACTCAGTTCCGTATACTGGAACGCCATGGTAGCAGGACAGCACGACGACCCGAACCTCGAGCGGACGATCCGACAGATCCGGCTCGAAGACAACGCCCGCATCCAGGCCGGGAGACAGGGAGCTGCGGAGGAGCTTCGAAGGAACCCTCCGCACACCGCAGTCGGGGTGCTCGATCGATGCGTGGCCGTGTTGGGCGCGGTCGAAGGCGGAGCTCGATCGTTCACCGAAGTAGTCGAGCGGACGAGCCTGGCGCGACCGACCGCGCACCGGCTGATCCAGGGGCTCGAAGACCACGGGTTCCTACTGCACGTGGGCGGATTCGGGTACGTGCTCGGACCCCGTCTGCTCGGTCTTGCAGTCAATGCGATGCGCGATCTTCCACTCAGGGATCTCGCCCGGCCCATCCTCGAGCGCCTCGCTCGATCGACGGGGGAGAGCGCTCAGCTGTTCGTGCGGGACGGGGACCGCCGCATCTGCGTCGACGCCGCTGAGTCCGAGAGCGAGCTCCGAACGATCGTCGAGGTCGGCGCCTCGCTCCCCCTGACGAGAGGCTCGGCGGGCAAGGTCTTCCTGGCGTGGACGGGAGACCACGACCGCTCACGTCTCCTCGAAACGGCTGAGGATGCGGGACGGCTCGGGCAGCAGATCGCCACGGCTCGTCGGCGAGGTTGGGCGGAGAGCGTGTCGGAACGCGCACCGGGAGTCGCTTCCGTCAGCGCCCCGATCTTCGGCCCCGACCGGTTCCTCCTCGCGGTCGTGTCCGTCTCCGGGCCAGCGTCGAGGCTCGGGCAGCTGCGCGCGAAGCGATACGCGCCCGCCGTCGTCGAAGCGGCGAGAGAGATCGAAGGCGCCCTCGGCGCCTGACTACCAGGCGTACGCCTCGGGCGCGGGTCCTCCGGGGCCGGGGAAGATCTCGTCCAGCTTCCGCAAGACGTCCTCGTCGAGCTTGACCTCGAGCGCGCGGAACGAGCTTTCCAGCTGCTCCTCCGTCCTCGGGCCGATGATCGGTGCCGTCACCCCCGGCTGATGCAGGAGCCATGCGAGCGCGACATCCGCCGGCCGAGCGCCCAGGTCGGCGCAGACCTTCTCGTAGCGCTCCAGGCGATCGCGGTCCTTGTCGATCTCGTCCTGCAGGTACTCGGAGGAGCGGCGACCCTCGTCGACCTTCTTGAGCGCCCCGGCCAGCAAGCCACCCGCGAGCGGGCTCCAGGCGATGAGGCCCATGCCGTACTCCTGGACCGCGGGGATCACCTCGAGCTCGAGCGTGCGCTCGGTCAGGTTGTAGAGGGACTGCTCGGTCGCGAGCCCGACCGTGTGCCACTTGCTCGCGATCTCGTTCGCCCTCGCGATGTGCCAGCCGGCGAAGTTCGACGATCCCACGTAGAGGATCTTGCCCTCGCTCTTCAGCTGGTCCATCGCCTCCCAGATCTCGTTCCACCACGCGTTCCGGTCGATGTGGTGCATCTGGTAGAGGTCGATGTAGTCGGTCTGCAGACGCCTGAGCGAGCCCTCGCATGCTCGACGGATCGCGAGCTTCGACAGGCGTGACTCGTTCGGCCATTCCGCCATCTGCCCGTAGACCTTGGTCGCAAGCACGACCTTCTCCCGGCGGCCGCCGCCCTTGGCGAACCAATCGCCGATGATCCGCTCGGTCGAACCGACGCCGAGGTGGCGCCCGTACACGTTGGCCGTGTCGAAGAAGTTGATGCCCTCCGCGATCGCGGCGTCCATGATCCGGTGCGACTCGTCCTCGGGCGTGTGGGGACCGAAGTTCATCGTCCCCAGACAGAGGCGCGAGACGACCAGTCCGAGCCGACCGACGTGCGTGTACTCCACGGAAGGAGTGTACGCAGGGCTGTGACTTCGTTGACCTACCGAGCACGACTTCCGCTCCAGCCGGGGCTCCTGCCTGCCGATACGGAGCACATGGAAAGGTCATTCCGCCCGCTCAGGATGGCGAGTTCCATCGCCTCGCTGCTGGTGGCGATGATCTCGCTCGAGGGTACCTACGAGCTCGTGACGGATTCGCTCCTGCCTCTCGTGAAGTACGGGAACGAGTTCACGCCGTACGGCTGGGGCGTGATCGGCGCGATCGCCGCCCGGGTCGCCGTCACCGGTGTGCTGTTCTGGGCGTTCGCCCGCATCGGCAGCTTCAAGCCGTTGCCGTTTTCCAGGCCTTCCCACGATGGCACGCCTCAAACTCGGACGCTCGTGACGGCATCGCCGGCTCAGTCAGACCGGTAACCCTCACGCGGCCTCGGCCGAAGGCTCCGCGGTCGCGAGGGAACCGTCTCGCTCCGGCCCTCGAGCGCCTTCGACGAACATGAACGCGAGCGTGATGGTCCCGCCGAGAGCGCCCGCCCATATCAACGTCGCGTCGTGACCGATCGCTTCGGCCGTGGGACCGGTGATCGCGAACGAGAGGGGCACACCCATCGTCGAGATCATCCAGTCGAGGGCGAACACCCGTCCCAGGAGCCGGTCGGGGACGAGTCGTTGCACCAGCGTGACCCACACGACGACGAGGTACGTGATCGACCCTTCGGTGACGAACGCGACCACCATCGCCTGCCACACGGAAGTGACGAATCCGAACCCGGCAGTCCCGAACATCCCCAGTGACCACGCGAGGTACATCGCGGTGACGGGCTTGCGTGGAAGGCTCCCCCGTTGGCCGAACACGGCCGCCGCGATCACCGCGCCGACGCCACCGGCCCCGAAGACGAGCCCGAGCGATGATGATCTCCCCACCGAGGTCGTTCTTGACCACGATGGGCACGAGCGTCTCCCAGGGCCCCCAGACCGCGAGCAGGCTCACCGTCGCCGCGACCATGGCGATCAGGAGCCATCGCTGGTGCCGCACGTATCGGAAACCCTCCGCCACGTCTCCGAAGAACGAGGCCTGCTCATCCTGCGCGCCCCGCGGCGTCCGCCGCGTCCGCATCGACAGGATCATCACCGCCGAGAACGCGAACGTGGAAGCGTCGATGAGGAACGCGAACCCCACGCTGATCCAGGCGATGAGCACGCCGCCGACGAGTGGACCGACGAGCGTCATCGCGAAAGGTCTGACGAGCTGCGCGAGGGAGTTGGCCTGCACGAGCAGATCCGCGGGCACGATCGCAGGCGTGATCGACGAGAACGCGGGCTGGAAGACGGCCTGTCCGGCGCCGTACACGGTGACCAGCCCGAGGATGATCGGGATGGTCAGCTGATCTGTGACGGAGAGGAAACCCAGCGTCCCGATGGCCACCAAGCGGATCGCGTCCCCCGCGATCATCAGATGCCGCCGCTCGAGGCGGTCGGAAAGCGCGCCACTCGCGATCACGAGCACGACCTGCGGGAGTGACCAGGCGACGCCGACGAGGGCCAATGCGCCCGGCCGATTCTCGAGCGCGAGGACCTGCCAGGCGATCGAAACGAGATAGATCCCGTCGCCGATCATCGAGACCGTCATGCCGGTCCACAGGAACGCGAAGTCGCGGACCGCCAGCGGCCGGAGGATCTCGATGCGTTCGCGGAACGAGGGGTGGGCTCCGACATCGGACCTAGGATATGTCCGGCCGGCCGACCCGGGTGCGCTACCGCCAGTCGACCGTGACGACCTCGATCGGATCGGAGATCCCCTTGACCGTCACGGTCCGCGGATCTCGCGTCGGGTACTGCCCACCGGCCGCCGTCTCGGCGCTGGCGACGATCTGACTTCCTTCCGCGAGACCCCCGATGCGCGACGCCTCGTGGACACCTTTCCCCGTGAAGTTCTTGCCGACCATCGTCGCATCGGATGCGTGGACACCGATCCGCACCTGCGGCGCGAACCCGGCGGCCGCCCGATGCGCGGCGAGGTCCCGCTGGATCGCGGCCGCGCACGCGAGCGCGTCGTCTGGTGATTCGAACGCCACGAAGAACCCGTCCCCCGTAGCCACGACCTCCTCGCCTCGGTTCGCCCCGAACAGCGCGCGGAGGGTCTTGTCGTGCCAAGTCAGGAGGGATTGCCACGCCTCATCCCCCATCGCCTCGAGGAGGTTCGTCGAACCCACGATGTCGGTGAACATGAAGGTCCGCTGCACGCGCTGCGTGGCTGATCGACCTCGGAGCTGCCACGGAAGCAGCTCCGCGACCTCTTCGAGGACGATCGCCTGGGTCGGGCATGCCAGCGCAGCCTCCCGCAGCTTCTCCTCGTCCACGCTCGCCGCGTCCACGACGCCGGCCTTGCCGAAGTCCCCCCGGTGCCAGTCGAAGGCGGTGGGGGCGATCGTGATGCAGTTGCCGGCGCCGATGCACCGCGGTCGATCCACCCTGGCGCGGAGCACCTACAGGATCCTCGACTGGAATGCGAACGCCGTCGCGTCCGCACGGGAGGAGGCGCCGATCGTCGCGTACATCGACGCGAGGCGCCGGCTCACCTCGGTCGGGTCGACCTCGAGCCGCTCGGCGATCTCCTCGTTGGAGAGTCCCTGGACCACGAGCTTCAGGAGGTCCGCCTCGCCGGCGTCCGAGCGCCTCGACGGACACGTCTTGGGCAGTGCGCACGATCGGCGCGTTCGGGTCCAACGCGAGGGCGGCGAGCGCGCTCCCGGCCGGGCCACGGAACCACCGGCTGCGGATCTCCTCGTCGACGATCCTGTTCGCGATCACCGCGGCCTGCAGACGGAGGTACGAGAGCATCCCCTCCCGCTCCTCGTCGGTGCCGGCCGCGGTGATCGCGGCCGCCAGGGGCATGAGCACATCCAGGTCCAGGTCCTCGTGCTGGGCTTCCTGCAGGGCCGAGATCGCGGATCGAGCCGACTCCACGGCTCGGTCCGGCTCTCCTCGGAACAGCGCAACCGCCGCCAGCGCGGCGTCTGCCTTCGCCCCCCAGGGCGCGTGACCCGGCAGCAACGGCAGGAGCTCCTTCGCGCTCCTCGCGGACCGTTCGGCGAGCGTCGCCAGCTCCTCGTCATCGCGATCGGCGCCGAGGGAGGACGCCGCGAGCGCGAGGGACGCCAGCGCCTCGCACCGCACGGCAGGCAGTCCCTGGTCGGCCGCCATCTGGACGGCACGTTCGAGATGCCCCCGCATCCCGTCGGCGTCTCCGCGCGCGGCGTCCAGCAGCCCGCGCCAGAGCTCCAGCTGGCGTCCCCGCGACGGCGTCGGACTCTCGACCGCGACGGTGGCGGCACGATCGAGCCATGTGACCGCCTCGCCGACGTCTCCGAGCTCCAGGTTCGACATCGCGGTCCCGCCGGCCGCGAGGAATTCGAGCTGCCGATCCCCGATCGAGCGAGCGCGCTCGTGGGCCTCGGCGCCACGGGAGAGCGCGAGATCGGGGATCACTTTCGCTCGCGCGAACACGTGGACGCCGTAGAGCATCTGGACCTCGGCGAAGGCGCGCTGACTCTCACTGGTGAACGAGGCGAGCTGGCTCGCGAGCCGGCGGATCTCCTCGATGTGGCGTGCGGAGTCGGCGCCGATATGGATGTCGGGCGCCCAGCTCAGATAGGCCATCGCGATGATCGTCGCCATCGTCCCCTGACGGTCCCCGAGCTCCTCGAACAGGGCGAGGGCACGATGTAGGCGCTCGCCCGACGACTTCACCCACGGCGCGATCGGGAGTTCCTCGACGAGGTCCTCGAGTGCCTCCCCTGCCGCCACCCGTTGCATGACCGGGATGTGGCCTCCCACCATCACCTGCTCGACGAACCAGCCGCGGACGCGCCCCAGATCGATCACGCCGAGCTCGCGGGTGGCAGCGGCGAGGATCCGCACGTCCCCCAACTCCTCGGCGAGCGCCACCGCGCGCAGGTAGGCCTCCTCCGCCGCATCGAGGTCCACCTCGGCCGCCGACGGGGTGAAGCCTTCACCCAGCCCGGAGTGGAGGAGAGCTTGGCCGAGCGCCACGCACGCCGCCAGCTCGGACGGCCCGTCGCCTCGCTCGGCCGCGAGCGTCCGCACGCGAGCAGCGAGCTCGGCGGCACGATCCTCCTGTTGGGAGAGGCGGAGCGCCGCCGAGCGGCGGAGTGTGACGTCGAGGTCTACGGTGGGGTCGCCGAGGGCCTCGGCGAGCGCCGCGAGTTCCGAGAGCCCCTCGAGACGATCGCCGGGCCGGCGCAGCATCGCCAGTGCGTCGTCGCGCGCGGTGAGCAGGCCGAGGCGCTCTTGCGGCGTGGCGGCCTGCGGCAGCGCGATCTCCACGACGCGGAGGACCTCGTCCGGGGCGTGCGCGGCGAGCGCAGCCGCAGCGGCCTCGATCGAGAAACGGACGCAGACCTGCGCGTCGCCCGCCGCCCGAGCATGATGCGCGAGGAGCGGCAAGGTCTCGGGAGCAGGCTCGCCGGTCAGCAGCAGCTGGACGATCGCGCCGTGGATCTCCCGCCGGCGGGCCGGCGCCAAGGTATCCGCCGCGAACTCGCGGACCTGTTCGTGGGGGAAGGTGTAGTCGGCCGGGGAATCCTCGGGCTGCTCCACGAGCAGACCGGCCGCGACCGCGGGCGCCATCAGGTCCCCGAGCGCGACCGCGTCACCGTCCGATCCCCCCTCGCCGATCCGGAGCCGAACCTCGCGGAGATCCTTCAGGCTGAAGTTCCGTCCCATGAGCGCCGCCTCGGCGAGCGCGGTCTTGGACTCGACCGGGAGATGCGCAGCCCGACGTTGGATCAGGGTGCGGACGGCCGACGGCGCTAACCGCTCGGCGTTGCGCCCGAGCGCCCAGGTGTCCCCGCCGCCTTGCGCCAGCATCCCCGCTTCGCGGTAGGCGCGAGCGATCTCCTCGACGATGAACGGCACTCCCTCGGCCTGACCGTGGATCGTGGAGGCGGTGGTAGGCTCGACCTGCCCTCCGAGCACCTGCCGGAGGAACTCCGAGGTCTCCACCACCGAGAACCGCGCGAGCTTCAGACGACGGATCACGCGCATCCGCTCCATGTCGGCGATCAGCGTCACGGCCTCGGTCAGCGTGGCGAGCTCCTCGGGGCGGATCGAGAACATCAAGAAGATCGGGCTCGCGCCCTCGGTCCTGATCACGTACCGGAGGAGACGGAGGCTGTCCTCGTCCGCCCACTGCATGTCGTCGATCAGCAACGCCAGCGGCTGGGTGGCCGTCAGCGCGCGGACGGCCATCGTCGCCAAGTCGAACGAGCGGAGCAGCCGCTGGTCCGAGGACATCCCGGCGAACGCGGGATCGTCGCGGCCGCCGAGAGCCGCCCCCGCCGCGAGGATCGCTTGCTCCGAAGGGGAGCCGGTCACCGCCTCGATCACCTCCGGAGACCCGAAGATCGATCGCGCGAGGAGGAAGGGGCCGCGGAGCTCTTCGTCGGCCCCGACGGCGATCGTGAGGAACCCTCGTGTCATCGCGATCTCACGGGCCGCCAGGAGAAGTCGCGTCTTGCCGATCCCCGGCTCACCTTCGACGGCGACCGCGGACAACCGTCCCCCCGCGGCGGCGAGGATGCCGTCCTCGATCGCGGAGAGCTCCGCCGGACGCCCCACGACCGCACGCCCGGTCCTGTATTCGAGGAGGCCCAACGGCGCGAACGCGGCGGCGGCAACGGGTGGAGCGGCGCTCATGCAGCGTCCTTCCGGGAGCGTTCGGCTCCTCGATCGTGCGGGTCGCGACGACCGCGTGCTATCGTTGAGTTTCCGACCGACTCACTTCGCCGCGTCGGGCAACCCGATTGGTGGCATCGGCAGAACTCCCGCCCTGCCCGCCGGATCAGAAGATCCTCGACCAGAGAGGCAGGCCGCGTGGAAGGGATCAGCCGCAAGGATCGTGTGTTCGGTCCACCGGAACGCGGGAAGAAGGCGACGGATCGTCCGCCTCGAGGACGGATGTGCGAGCAGGCGGGATGCCAGACGATCCTTTCCACCTACAACACCTCCCCCGTCTGTTGGCTCCACGCACCGCCCGCGTATCGGCACGCGCTCAGCCGCGACTGATAAGCGACTCGCATCTGCTCGAATTTCCGATCGGTGAGCGCGCCCTGAGGGACTCGAACCCCCGACCTGCTGGTCCGTAGCCAGCCGCTCTGATCCACTGAGCTAAGGGCGCAGAACCTCAATCCTACACGGCGGCCCACCAACCTCTTCGTGCGGGAGACCGCGCCTCGAGTCAGATCTGACCGGCGTGAGCGGAGACGGGAGGATTCGAACCTCCGAGGGAGTTTTACCCCCCTAACCGCTTAGCAGGCGGCTGCTTTCGGCCACTCAGCCACGTCTCCGGAAGATCTAAGAGCACCATCTCAACCCCTACCAGTTACCAGCGATCCTCTGCCCCGAGGCATCCAGCCCGACAACTCGGAGGCGACTGCAGATGCAGTCCACTGCGAAGAGCCTGAACGCATACCCGAATACGTTCGGCAGATCGACGACGGGACGCTCGACAGGAACCCACCGCCCTGAGGCATCCTTCCCTGAGACCTCGATCGAGGCGACAGGCTGCGCGAAGGCACCCCATGCGAACAGTTGCTGACCGGAGAAGGTCGAGACCCACTGTCGATCCATGACCGCGAGGGTCGAAACAAGCTGCCGGTCCAGCCAGGCACCGGTTGGTGTCCGGGCCCACACAGGGTAGGGCGATGGGGCCTCCCGATGCGCAGATCGTCCCGCATCACGTCACGGAAGGTCTCCGATCTCCCAGTCGTCGCCGAATTCGGTCACCAGGGTCGCGAGTGTCGCGATGTGCTCCAACGCCCTCGGCGAGGGGAAGAGTCTCGATCGAAAAAATCTAGCGCCGACCGTATCGAAGCAATCGTCCCTAACCGTGGAGAGCGACATCACGCCAGGTCGCGCCAGCCGGACGCGGCTGACCTCGAGCCTGTGTGCTCGATCATCGTAGGTTGAGACGCCTAACCCCATCACACCATCCGGTCCAGGGCACATGCGTCCTCGTGCGTACGGTCCAGCCGTCCATCACGGAATGCCCACGTCCCTGCGTCGCCCGTTCGAACCCCTGGAAGTACGCCAGTCGGTCTGCCCAGTAAGAGGCGAACCTTCCGTCGGCCGCGAACCGATAGAAAGCTCCGCCGTCCGCCCAATCCCCACACGTCGGAACGCCGCACAGAGCCACCGCTGCGAGTCGGTGCCGCGATCCGTCGTCAGCCACGCTTATCGTGTACGCCCTCCGAGAGGATGCCCCACGACACCGTCCACACCTTCATCCACCTGCTGCGTCAGAGACGAGCGAAGATCCAGCGCTCGTCCTTGCAGCCTTTGTATCACCGCGCAACCGCAGCTATCCCCCACAACCTCCACTTGCCGACTCTCTAGCGCACTGCCACGCCGCCCGCTTACTCTAACGACTTCCCCTTGTGCTGATCAGCAAGTAGTGGTCACCACGCTCTATCGCAAACCATCCCGCACTCGCGGTGAATGCCGTGCAGGAGCCGTATCCCTGACATCAGCCTCGTCGTCTAACCACAACCAGCCGCCAAGCCAACTCGCAAGAGCGAGAGCTGAACAACACCTGAGCACTCACACTCGCACGTAACATCCCTTGTCGATGAAATACGCACATTCGTCCCATCTGTGACCAAGGACCGAATGCTTCCAGCTGATTCTCTCGAAACCCCAAATCCGTTCGCAGCAATCTCAGGCCGTCCGCATCCGCCAGCCAATGCCCTGTCATCGCCAATGCTCTCCTCAAGTCACGCTTGATCAGCGCTGTACGCATCGTCAAACCTCCAAAACAACCCTTAGCAGCTCTCTTTTGCGGAGCGCCCGCAAGCAGTTTTAAGATCTGATCGACCGTCGCCTCGCTCTCGTGAAGAATCGTCCGCCATCACCGAAGCTCGTGCAGCACCCACTGCCAGTGCGCATCAACCCTCGCTTGCCATTCACGGCCCATCCGACGAGATGTCGCTCTGCCCCATATCGATCGCCTCGTCGAGGTCTTGGTTCGTCGGGGGACCACCGTGGCGGGGAGATCGGATGGGACCCTGCGTGACCCTGACGGGCCTCCCGCCATCGATCGCGGGACGTCGTATGCCGGTACTCGTCCTCGACGCCGGGACGTGACACGATCCTGCTCCCGTCGGGAGACACCTGGTAGTTGCCACCCATCCCATCGCGGCGATATGGCCGGCAGTGGTCTCGTCCCCTTCGTCCGGAGGTCGTACACGACATCACGAGCCCGCCCAGATGGATGGAGTCCATCCGGCGACGTGGCCGGGCTGCCAGGAGAGCCAGGTGCCGCCGCATGGCTTCGTCCGTCGGGTCCTGCGAGTACCCGGAACGCTCCGACCCCCACCAGGGCGAACGCAGTCACAAGCGCGAAGATGATCGCCACTCGTCCGACGAGGCCGCCCGGAGCGGACGGTGGACCCTCGCGGAGCGGGCCCTTCGACGCATCTGTACCCATCGTTGTCCTCCTTCGGTCGTTGCTCCCGAGGGAGCCGTCGGAAGGAAGATGAGCGAGGCCGCTTAACGGCCACTTGCCGCTGAACGAGGAACGCCCAGCCGATCCTCAAGGCGTTCTTAAGCGCCCAGCCGAACCATCACCGCCACGGATGAACGACCGACGTAGCGACGAGACCGTCTGGCGCCCCGGGACCCGAGGGCCGATACTCGGCCGCATGAGCGGGACGGAGCACGTTTCCGTCGGTAGGATCGACGCGCCTGGTCGGGGAGCCGAGGGTATCCGCGAGTCCGCCGGGGGGATCCAGGATCTCCTGATCGCCGACATCCGCGGCTACACCGCGTTCACGCAGGCGCGTGGAGACGAGGCCGCGGCGACGCTGGCCATCCGGTTCGCAGACATCATCGCCGAGCGGGTGCAGGCGAGGGACGATCCGTCATCGAGGTCCGCGGGGATGATGCCCTCGCCGTGTTCGGTTCGCCCAGGCAGGCGATCAGCGCGGCGGTCGATCTCCAGCGCCGTTTCGTTGAGGAGACTCGATCGACCCCGGATCTCCCGATCCCGGTCGGCATCGGGATCGACGTCGGTGAAGCGGTGCCGGTCGGCGGAGGGTTCCGAGGCGGAGCATTGAACCTCGCGGCCCGACTCTGCGGCGAGGCCCGGCCCGGCGAGATCCTCGCGAGCGAAGGGGTCATCCACCTCGCCCGCACGATCGAAGGCATCTCGTACATGGAACGAGGCCCGATACATCTGAAGGGCCTCGCGGATTCCATCAACGTCGTGACGATCTCGGCGGTCGAACTCGACGCGGCGGAGGCGATGCGCGATGTCGTGCCCACGCGGGAGCGCCGCGTGTCCCGCGGGCAGCTGCAGTTCCGGATCCTCGGACCTGTGGCGGTCGAGGCCGGCACGACCTCGCTTCCAATTGGAGGGCCGAAACAGCGTGCGGTCCTGGCCCACCTCGTGATCCATGCCAACGAGCTGGTCCCGACGGAGACGCTGATCGACGAGACCTGGGGTGAGGCGCCGCCGGAGAACGCCCGGAACATCGTGCAGATCACATCTCACATCTGCGGAAGGCACTCGGTCACGATCGGATCGACGGCCATCCTCCTGGCTACCGCCTACGCCTGAATCCGTCCGAGCTCGACGCGGCTCGCTTCGACTCTCTGCTCAGAGAAGCGAAGAAGGCCAGGCCGATCGACCCGAACGTCGCGGTCCGTACGCTCGATGACGCATTGCTGTTGTGGCGAGGCCCTGCCCTCGCTGATCTCAGCGAGCTGCCCTCGCTCCAACCCGAAGCCGCGCGCTTGGACGAGCGTCGCGTGGAGGCGCAGGAGGAGCGGATCGATGGGCTCCTCGCTGCCGGCTCATCGACGATGGCGCTAGGAGATGCCGAGTCGCTCCTCGCGAAGCACCCATGGAGGGAGCGCGTCTGGGGCCAGCTGATGTTGGCGCTCTACCGCGAGGGGCGCCAGGCCGATGCGCTCAACGCCTACCATCGAGCGAGAGAGATCTTCGCCGACGAACTCGGCATCGACCCGTCCCCCGAGCTCGCCAGACTGCATGAGCGCGTGCTCCCGCCAGGACGCGTCGTTAGAGCTCCGAGGCGAGCCGTTGCGCGGCTACCGGCTCCTCGAGAAGATCGGCGATGGGCCCACCGGCGTGGTGTTCCGAGCCGTCCAGCCCCACGTTGGACAGGACGTGGCCGTCAAAGATCTTCAACGAGCACATCGCGGCCGACCCCGTGTTCGTACGTGGATTCGAAGCCGAGGCGCAGCGAGCCGCCGTGCTCGAGCACCCACACATCGTGCCGATCCACGACTACTGGCGGGAGCCCGGACGCGCCTTCGTCGCGTCCCGGTACCTCCGCGGCGGAAGCCTCCGTGCTCTCACGGAGCGCGGTGAGGGGTTCGAGCCCGCTCGTGCGCTCCGCGTTCTGGAGCAGGTCGCGTCGGCGCTCGCGTATGCCCACGCACTGGGCGTGACGCACGGGCGCGTCACGCCGGCGAACATCCTGCTCGACGACGAGGGGAACGCGTACCTGGCGGACTTCCCCGTTGGAGTCGCGCGGAGCACCGAACCGGCCTCCGACGTCAACGAGCTCGGGGAGCTCGGGCGCGCGTTGTTGGGCGAAGGCGCACCGAGCGGCGTCGGCCGGCTCCTCGATCGTGATGACCCGCGGGCAGGAGCGCCGTCCGCCCGGGCCATCGCGGAGGCCGCGCGCGCGGCACTGATCCGGCGACGTCCACGGGGGCTCCCCGTAGCGAGCTGCGGAACCCCTACAAGGGGCTACGGGCGTTCTCCGGAGGCCGACGCCGGCGACTTCTTCGGTCCATCCGCGTTGGTGGGGCGGCTGCTCGGTCGCGCTGACCGGCACGGACCCGGGGTCCCGGTTCCTCGCGGTGGTGGGGCCCTAGCGGGAGCGGGAAGTCGTCCGCCGTCCGTGCCGGACTCGTGCCGGCGATCCGGAGGGCGCCTCGGGGATCCGGCGGAGCGCCTCGTCGCCGAGATGTACCCGGGGGCTCATCCGCTCGACGAGCTCGAAGCTGCGATCGTCCGGGTCGCGGCGCGGCAGACCGGGCTCGGTCCGAGAGCGGCTGCTCGGGAGCTCGCGAGGACTCCTCGAGACGGTTGAGCTCGTCGTCACCCGACGATGCCGGGATCGTCCTGGTCGTGGACCAGTTCGAGGAAGTCTTCACGATGACTCTCGGACGAACACGAGCGCGAGCTGTTCCTGGAGAACCTGCGTGTGGCGACCGCCGACCCCGAGAGCCGACTGCACGTGATCGTGACGCTGCGCGCCGACTTCTACGACCGCCCACTGCTCTACCAGCGCTTCGGCGAGCTCCTGGCCTCGCACACCCAAGCGATCCCGCCGCTCACGCCCGACGAGCTCGAGTCCGCCGATCCAGGGTCCCGCGGAAGGGGGCGGCGTCTCCGCGGAGCCGGGCATGGTGGCGGAAGTGATCGCCGACGTGGCCCATCAGCCCGGCGCGTTACCGCTCGTCCAATACGCGCTCACTGAGCTCTTCGAGCGGCGCGATCGATGAACGGCTGACCTTGGACGCATATCGGGAGATCGGCGGCGTCGCCGGCGCCCTCTCGGCGCGAGCGGATCGCCTCTACCTTGAAGCCGACGACGCCGGCCGGCGGACGATCCACATGTCTTCCTGCGACTGGTGACGCTCGGTGAGGGCCGCCAGGACACACGACGACGCGTGACGAGGAGCGAGCTCGACTCAGCTCGAGGTGGACCCGGAAGAGGTCGACAGCGGTCTCTCCGAAGCATTCGGTCGACATCGGTTCCTCACGTTCGACCGCGAGCCTGCCAGCCGGAGCCGACGGTCGAGATCGCGCACGAGGCCATTGCTCGGATCGCTGGGGACGACTGCGGACCGTGGATCGACGGGGCACGTGACGACCTCCGCCAGGAGCTGGGACTCAGACGCGCGGCCGCCGAGTGGCAAGGCTCCGACCGGGACACGAGCTTCCTGATCCGGGGAGCTCGCCTCGATCAGCTCGAGCGATGGGCCGGAGCCACGAACCTCGCGATCGGTCGACCCGAGCGCGCCTACCTGAAGGCGAGCGTCGATCAACGCGATCTGGAACGGAGCGAGGAGCGAGCCCGCGCAGAGCGCGAGACGAGGACAGAGCGGCGGTCGCGCGCTCGTCTTCGGGCGCTGGTCGTCGTCATGACGACCGCCGCGCTCGTCGCCGGATTCTCTCACGATCGTCGCGACGAGCCAGAGCGAACGAGCGGGCCGCGAAGCCGGCCGAGCGGAGCGAGAGGCGACGATCTCCAGGTCGAGAGAGTTGGCCGCCGCCGCGATCGCGAACCTCGACGTCGATCCGGAGTTGAGCGTCCTGCTGGCGATGGAGGCCGTGGACGTGGCCCGATCGGTCGACGGGTCCATGCGCCGTGAGGCCGAGGACGCCCTACATCGGTCTGTGGCGGCGTCGAGGACGGTGATGACCTTGCCGGAGATCGGCGATGCGGTCGCCTGGGGGGGCGGCGGCCTCATCGCGACGGAGAACGCAGATGCCCGGGGACGCATCGATCTTCGCGACGAGCACACCGGCGACGTCGTCCGATCGTCGACGCCGGGGCCCGAGTGACCGATCTCGCATTCGAATTCACCCGGTCAGACCCTTGCGGCTACGACGCAGGATGGAAGTCTGCGCGGTCTGGGATCACGGCAATCCGGGACCACGATCGGGTTCGTGCACGGCGAAGGGCGCCGCTTCCGGCGTGTCGAGCGTCCGCGGCGGCCGGCCGGATCGCCGCGGCGTCGCCACGAGAGGGCGTCGTTCGTGTCCTCGACGAGTCGACGGCGCAGGTGATCCAGACGCTCGCCGTCACCGATGCCGTCGAGACGGCGATGCGTCCCGACGGCGACGCGATCGCGGTCTCGCAAGCCGATCGGCCAGGGGTAGGAGACGGAGGACAGGTCGTCGTCCTCGACGTGGAGTCGGGTGAGCAGCTGTTCGACCCGCTGGTGCACCACGACCGGGAACGCACTCGCGTACGGCGTCGGTGATGTGGCATGGAGCCCCGACGGGCGGTCGATCGCCACCGCGAGCGCGTTCCTCGACGTCTGGAACGCGGCCACGAGCTCGGCGCCGGTCGTCGCGCTTCAGCGCCGGCGGCAGCGTCACGTGGAGCCCCGATTCGACGAGGGTCGTCACGGGTGCCTACGACGGGAGCGTGCTGATCTGGAGCGAGAAGGCGTTCGATCTGGTGGGGGACGTCACGTTAAGGGCGACCGAGACGCGCGGTGGGATCGCCCCGGAGGGTCTGGCCATCTCACCCAACGGAGCCCGGGTGATCGCGGCGAGCGTGGACGGTACGGTGGGAAAGGTCTGGGACGTTGAGCCCGGCCGGTGACGCGGAGGTGGGGAACCTCGAGACGTCGCCTACTACGGCAGTGTTGTCGTTCCTACGGCCGTGGCAACGATCGTCGCACCCGATCGCGACGCGAAGGGCTCACTTGGTTTGGATCTCGATGACGGGCCATCCGCGGCTTCCGCATCGGGCCTCAGATCCGGAACGAGTACCGCTTCGATGTGAGCGCGGTTGCCTCGTTCGATCTCATTCGGGAGAGGCACCGACGCACCGCCTGGACATCGACGAGCGGGTACCTGCTGTTCTCGCACCGCGTCCCAGTTGACACGTCGAACGTCGACTGGAGTCCGGGACGGGAGGTACCTCGCCGCTGCTCCTAGTCTACGCAGCTGGGGTCTCGGTTCTCGATCGAACGGGAACCCGCGTGGCTCGAGTGGACCTCGTGTGCAAATCGGCGAGATTCAGCCCCAACGGCACTCCTCATCGCACTATCGGGGGCGCGTGACGCTCTGGAATTGGCGGAAGGAGTGAGGTCGTCGTATCAGGTTCCCGGCCAAGGGTTGCGACCTCGCATTCGATCCTGGCGGGCCGATCGATCGTGACGGCAAGCGCGATCGAGGCGCACTCACCGAGATCTGGGAGGCGGCGAGCGGCGAGCGACGAGCGCGTTTCTTCGCCCTCTCGCGGGCGAGGTCTACGGCATCACGTTCAGTCCCGACGGTTCGATCGTGGCAATCGGAGGTTGGACGACGGGACGTGCGAACGTTCGAGGCGCGGGATGGCAGCCGCTCTGGTCCTCGAGGCCATCCCGCGGGGGTGTTCGGGCTCGCCTTCAGCCCCGACAGTCCAGGCTAGCGTCGCAAGAGTCCGACGCTGATCCGGTCTGGCTCGACATCGATCACCTTCTCGACGTCGCCCGGCGGAACGTCACCCGGTCGCTGACCGACGCGGAGTGCCGCCGGTACCTGCACGTACCGCGTTGTACCGAGTCGGGGCCGCGGCTCGAGGGGTCCACGTAGGGTCTCCGAGAACGAGTCTAAGAGGCCCGACGCTAGGCTCCCAGCCGACATGCCGGATGTCGTGATCGTGGGCGGAGGGATCATCGGCGCGGCATGCGCGTTCGAGCTCGCGGACCGAGGCGCATCGGTGACGCTCCTCGAACGGGAGGAGCTCGCCGCCGGCGCGTCGGGGCGCAACAACGGCCTCTGGGTCACGCCTATCGACCCGGCGCTCTTGCCGATGGCGAGGATCAGCCTCGCCCGATACCTGGAGCTCGCCGGTACGAGCCCGATCCCCTTGCACCTCGATCGGGAGCCGATCGGACTGGTCGCGGCTGCGCTCGACGACGAGGAGATGCGAAGAGGCGAGCAGGCCCACGAGCCGTACCGGATAGCCGGCGTGCGGGTAGACCGTTTGGAACCGACGGACGTGTTGCGCCTCGAGCCCGCGATCGCGGCGGAGGTGCTCGGCGGATGGCTCGTCCATCACGGTCACCGACTGGCGCCGGCGGCGCTGACCGTGGCGCTCGCTTTGATGGCGGCGGAGCGAAGGGCGGTCGTGCGGCACCATCTGCCGGTGCGCGCCCTGCTCCAGGATCGAGATCGCGTCGCAGGGGTGATGACCGACGACGGCCGCATCGATGCCGACGAGGTGATCGTGGCAGCCGGGCCGTGGACGTCCTCGCTCCTCGATGCGATCGGTGTCCGGCTGCCGATCACCGGAGCTCGGGGGTGGCTCGTACGCCTCGATCCACCTCCGGGGCTCCTTCACCACCTCGTGGCTTCCGCAGGCTGGGAGGAGGTCACCGGACGGTGGGAGCACGGATCGATCCGGGCCGGCTCGCTGGAGGAGGCGTCGGCGGCGACCTCGACGCTCCTGCATCCTGCAACCGACGGCTCACTGATCGCGGGCTCATCGCGACAGCCGGTGATCACACCCGAGGCCGAGGAACCGGGGGTTCCGGCCAGGATCGTCCGAGGCGCGATCCGTCTGGTGCCGGCACTGGCCGATGCCGAGATCCGCTCGGCGTGGTGGGGGATCCGTCCGCTGACGCCGGATGAGCGTCCCGTCGTCGGGCGGGTCGGGGATGGCCTCTCGATCGCCGCGGGGCACGGGTCCGAGGGCGTGATCCTCGGCGCCGGCACCGGGCAGCTCATCGCGACGCAGCTGCTCGGGGGTGACCCCCCCTTCGACCCGCAACCGTTCGAGCCCGGTCGATTCCGGACCGTGGCTGGGTAGGATTCTTCGGTCATGGCCGTCCTCGCCCTCGGGATCTCGTTCCGCCACGCACCGCTCGAGCTGCTCGGATCGCTGACGTTCTCCGATGACGACCTGATCAAGGCATATCGCAGGGCGAGAGACCTCGACGGGGTCGACGAAGCTGTCGTGCTCTCGACCTGTAATCGCGTCGAGGTGTACGGATCGGTCCCCAACTACCATTCGGGGTTCCTCGCGCTCAAGCGATTGCTCACCGAGACACGCGGGGTCCCCGACGCGCACATCGCGGAGAGCTTGTACGCACATTGGGAGCGAGATGCCGTCGAGCATCTGTTCTCCGTGGCCGGTGGGTTGGACTCGATGGTCGTGGGGGAGACGCAGATCCAGTCGCAGGTTCGCGAGGCCCTTCGGGTCGCCGAGACTGAGGGCGTCGCCGGGTCCCGCCTGAAGGGTCTGTTCCACGCGGCGACCAGAACCGGGCGGCGGGTGCGGCAGGAGACGTCGCTGGGGGCCGCGCCCGACGCGTTCGTCGGACGCGGCGCGGCGCTCGCAGAAGAGGTGCTGGGGACCCTCGCCGGGCGGTCGGTCGTGGTGATCGGTGCGGGCGCGATGGCCTCGCTCGCCGTGAAGCACCTCCGGCGCCGAGGGGTCGGGCACGTGCGGATCGTGAATCGCTCGGCGACCCACGCGCAGGCCCTGGCCGAGCGGACCGGGTCGGCGCACGGTGACCTGGATGCGCTCCCCGCGGCGCTCCTCGATGCCGACCTCGTCGTGTCGGCGACCGGCGCAACGGAGGTGGTGCTCCACGCGGACGTCGTTCGCGCGGCACGGCCGGGGTCGCCGCCACCGCTCGTCCTGCTCGATCTCGCCGTGCCGCGCGACGTGGATCCCGACGTCCGGTCCCTGGCCGGAGTGACGTTGATCGACGTCGACACGCTGCGCTCGCGCGGGTCGGCCGCCGAAGACGACACCGTCGCGCAGGCTCGCGAGATCGTGGCGCACGAGGTTCGTCGGTTCGTCGTGCGTCGCCGCGGCGACGAGCTCGCTCCCCTGATCCGCGCGATCCGCCGCCGTGGCGACGCGGTCCTGCAGGGCGAGCTTGCGCGGTACGCGGGCCGACTCGCCGATCTCACGCCAGACGAGCGCGCTGCGGTGGAGGCGCTCACACGCGGGATCGTGGCGAAGCTCCTGCACGATCCGATCGTCGCATTGAAGGAGCGGTCCGAGCCCGGCTCCGATCGGATGCACGCCAAGCTCCTGGCCGAGCTCCTCGGCCTCGACCCCTCCCCGCTCGACGGGGAGTGACCACTCTCCGGATCGCGACGCGGCGGTCGGCCCTCGCGCTCGCGCAGGCCGAAGAGATCGCCGCGCTGCTGTCCGCGAACGCGTTCCGCTCGCAGATCGTCCCGATGTCGACGTCGGGCGACGAGGGGGCGACCTCGTCCGAGTCACCCACCGGCATGAAGGGTCTCTGGGTCGATCGGATCATCGAGGCGCTCAGGAACGGCGAGGTCGACCTCGCCGTGCACTCCGCGAAGGACCTGCCGGCCGAGGACGACGAGGGGATCGTGGTCGCGGCGGTGCCGAAGCGGGCCGATCCGCTGGACGTCTTGATCGGGCGCGACGAGAAGCTGCAACCGGGGATGGTGGTCGGGACCTCGAGCGTGCGGCGTCGCGCGCAGCTCCTGGCCGGCTTCCCGGGGATGGGCGTGACCGAGATCCGCGGGAACGTCGACACGAGGCTCCGCAAGCTGGCGGAGGGCGAGGTGGATGGGCTCGTGCTGGCCGCAGCGGGACTCGCGCGCCTCGGTCTCGACCCGCCGCACGCCCGCCGGCTCCGGGTCGACGAGATGGTGCCGGCGCCGGGGCAAGGATGCCTCGCGATCCAGGTACGGGAGGACGACAGGACGACGCGAGCGGTCATCTCCGTCCTGGACCATGTGGCGTCACGGCGGGCGTTCGAGGCCGAGCGAACCCTCGTGCACCTCTTGGGCGGCGGCTGCGACCTCCCGCTCGGCGCGCTCGCGGCCACGAAGGGCGACCGGATCCGGATGGTGGCGCTCGTCGCCACCCCCGACGGCGCGAAGGTCATCCGCACGGCGTCCGAGAGCACCGATCCGGGCGTCGCGGCTTCTACGCTCGCCCAGCGGCTGCGAGCCGACGGCGCGGACCGGATCCTGGCGGAGCTGCAGGGGTGAAGCGCACCCTCGCCGGGCGGACGATCCTCGTCACGCGCCCGGCGGAGCAGGCAGCATCGCTGGTCCGGGAGCTCGAGCGCCGCGGAGCGCGCGTCCTCGTCGCTCCGACGATCCGGCTGGTGCCCGCGCGCTCCGCGGCGCTCACGGCGGCGCTGAAGGAGCTCGCCGCCGGGCGGTTCGAGTGGATCACGCTCACGAGCGCGGCGACCGTCGACGTCCTGCGCGATCGGCTTTCATCGCCGGCCGACGTGCACGCGAAGGTCGCGGCGATCGGTGACGGGACCGCCGCCGCGTTCCGGCGCTGGTCCCGGCGCGACCCGGACCTGCAGCCCGAAACGTTCACCACCGCGGCCCTCGCGCGCGCGTTCCCGCGCGGCTCGGGGCCGTGTCCTCACCGCCCGTGCCGACATCGCCCCGCCGGGGCTGGAGGACGCGATCGCACGGAAGGGATGGGAGCCCGTCCGCGTGGACGCGTACCGGACGGTGTTCGCCCGATCGCTCCCGCGGGAGGTGCGCCATGACCTGCGATGGGATGAGATCGACGCCGTGACGTTCACGAGCGCGTCGACGGTGCGAGGCTTCGCGGGCGTCCTCGGCCGTCGGTACGGCTCGTTCATCGCGGTGTGCATCGGTCCGGTAACGGCGCGCGAGGCGCGCGCCCGCGGATTCCCCGTCCGTCGGGTCGCCAGCCCCCACACGATCGACGGCCTCGTCGACGCCGTCGAGCGGGCGCTGATCCGGCCGCGACGCCGCGGCATCGTCGACTGGACCTGAGCGAGAGACTTGGTCCCTTCTGCGATCTTCGGCCGCGGTACGCTCTGGCCCGTGAGCTTCCCTGATTCGAGACCGAGACGCATGCGGCGCACGCCGGCGCTCCGTTCGCTTGATCCGCGAGACCGACGTGCGGCCCGGCGACCTCATCGCGCCGCTGTTCGTGAAGGAGGAGCTGACCGAACCCGCGCCGATCGCGTCGATGCCCGGCCAGTCGCAGCACACGCTGGAGTCGCTCCGGAAGGAAGCCGTCGAGATCGCGGAACGCGGGGTCCGCGCGTTCATCCTCTTCGCCGTCCCCGCCCGGAAGGACCCGGAGGGGTCCGAGGCGTGGAACCCCGACGGGATCGGTCAGCAGGCCATCGCGGCGCTCCGGGCCGAGTTCGGCGACGACGCGGTCGTGATCGGTGACCTCTGCCTCGACGAGTACACCGACCATGGGCACTGCGGCGTCCTGAACGAGCTCGGCGAGGTCGAGAACGACGCGACCGTCGAGCTGTATCAGCGGATCGCGATCGCGCAGGCGGAGGCGGGAGCGCACCTCGTGGGGCCGAGCGGGATGATGGATGGTCAGGTCGCCGCGATCCGGTCCGCGCTCGACCAGGCCGGGCATCTGGACGTGGGGATCCTCGCGTATGCGGCGAAGTTCGCATCGCCCCTCTACGGGCCGTTCCGCGAAGCGGCGGAGGGGGCGCCGCGCTTCGGCGACCGAACCGGCTACCAGCAGGACCCTGCGAACCTCGATGAAGCGCTCCGCGAGATCCGCACCGACATCGAGGAGGGCGCGGACATCGTGATGGTGAAGCCGGCGCTTCCCTACCTCGACGTGATCCGCCGCGCGAAGGACGAGACCCGTTTCCCGATGGCCGCGTACCACGTGAGCGGCGAATACGCGATGGTGAAGGCCGCGGCAGCCAACGGCTGGCTCGACGAGCGACGCGTGGTGCTGGAGCTGCTGACGTCGATCAGGCGCGCCGGCGCCGACCTGATCCTCACGTACCACGCCAAGGACGCCGCGGACTGGCTCCGCGACTAAACCGATCCCGATGGCTCGCTACGTCGCTCTGCTGCGCGGGATCAACGTCGGCGGAAAGAACGCGGTCCCGATGCCGGCATTGAAGGCGTGCTTCGAGGACGATGGCTTCGAGGACGTCCGCACGTACATCCAGAGCGGGAACGTCGTGTTCTCGACGAGGACGTCGAAGCAGGCCGAGCTGACGCCAAGGATCGAGCGGATGCTCCGCAAGACGTTCGGCCATTATGAAGCGAGCGTTGCGTTGCGGAGTAGGACCCAGATGCGGTCGATCGTCGAACGGGCACCCGACGGCTTCGGGAGCGAGCCCTCGCTCTACCGCGAGGACGTGATCTTCCTGATGCCGCCGCTCACGGCTCGGACCGTCGTGCAGAGCGTGCCGATCAAGGAAGAGGTCGACAGGATCTGGGCCGGCACCGGCGTCGTCTACTTCTCGAGGCTGACGAGCAGGGCCACGCAGAGCCGGCTCTCACGGGTCGCCTCGATGCCGATCTACAAGAGCATGACGATCCGGAACTGGAACACGACCACGAAACTCGCCGAGCTGGTGGACGCGAAGGAGTCCTGATCCGCGCGGATCATCTCCGTTCCGGTATGCACCGGACCCTCGGATGTCCTCAAGCCTGATCCATACCAACGGTGTATCGGCTAATCGGACGGGAGGTCCGCTGACTCGCAACACCTCAGGAACGGTATGAGGTGATCGTCGCGGGGTCGCAGTTCCCTCCTGAGAGCACGACGCAGACACGATCGCCCGGCGACACCGGAGAGGCGCCGGAGCGGAGTGCAGCGAACGCGGCAGCGCCTCCAGGCTCGACGATCAACCGGACGTCTTCCCACAGAGCCCGTTGCGCGTCCCGGATCTGGTCCTCCGTGACGAGGACCATGCGCTCCACGCGATCTCGGACGATCGGGAACGTGTGATCGCCCACCCTTGCCGCGCCAAGCGAATCGGACGCGAGTCCGCCGACGGGAACGACGACGGGTTCGCCGGCCGCGAGCGCCGCCGTCATCGAGGCGCATCCCTCCGGCTCGACGCCGACCACACGCACGCGATCCCCGCACCAGGCCGCGATCCCGGCGAGAGGGCCTCCTCCCCCCACACCCATCAGGATCACGTCGACACCGGGCACCTGCTCCTCGATCTCGATCCCGAGCGTCCCCTGACCGGCGATCACCTCGGGTTGGTCGAACGGATGCATCATCAAGGCGCCGGTCTCCTCCGCTCGCGCCGCCAACGCTTCGTTCGCCTCGGCGAAGTACCCCTCGACGATCGTGACGTGCGCTCCGTGGGTCCGCACCCGATCGATCTTCGTCTGCGGCGACGTCGACGGGATGAAGATCTCCGCGGAGACGCCCACCTCGCGGGCAGCGTAGGCAACCGCGAGGCCGAAGTTGCCGCCCGACGCCGCGATCACGCCGGCGGGCGGCACCTCGCTCGAGAGCAGCTTGTTGAACGCACCACGAGGCTTGAACGAGCCGGTGTGCTGCAGGAGCTCGAGCTTCGCGACGACTGAGGCGCCGCGCATCTCCCCGAGCTCCAGGACCGGCGTCCGGCGAACCCGACCGGCGATCCGCTCGGCGGCAGCACGCATGTCGTCGGGTCCCACGTTCACGGCGGGCATCCAATCACAGGCGGGCCGACCTGAGGCGCTCATAGACTGACGAGCCGTGGGCCGGTCCGAGGAACTCTTCGAGCGAGCGAGGCGAACGATCCCCGGCGGCGTGAACTCGCCCGTCCGGGCGTTCGGTGCGGTCGGCGGCGTCGCGCGGTTCGCGGTGAAAGGCGAAGGCGCCTACCTCGAGGACGCCGACGGCACGCGTTTCGTCGACCTGTGCCAGTCGTGGGGAGCGTTGCTGTTCGGACACGGCCGCAAGGAGATCGTGGATGCCGCGATCGAGGCCGCCGGGCGAGGAACCTCATTCGGCGTCCCGACCGAAGCAGAGGTGCAACTGGCGGAGCGGATCGTCTCGATGGTGCCTTCGGTCGAACAGGTGCGGCTCGTCTCCTCGGGTACCGAAGCCGCGATGTCCGCGATCCGCTTGGCCCGAGGCGCGACCGGCAGGGACACCCTCATCAAGCTCGAGGGCTGCTACCACGGTCACTCCGACGCGCTGCTCGCACAGGGCGCCGGGAGTGGTCTCGCGACCTTGTCGATCCCGAGCACACCCGGCGTCACCGCCGGAGCCGCGCGCGACACCGTGCTCGCGCCCTTCAACGACCTCGATGAGCTCGCCTCGCTCTTCGAGACGAACGAGGGGACGGTCGCCGCGCTCATCGTCGAACCGGTTCCCAGCGAACATGGGCGTCGTGCCGCCCGAGGACGGGTACCTCGAAGGGCTCCGTCGTCTGTGCGACGAGCACGGCGCGCTCCTGATCTTCGACGAAGTGATCACGGGGTTCCGGATCGCGCGCGGCGGCGCGCAGGAGCGGTACGGCGTGACCCCCGACCTCACCATCCTTGGCAAGGTGATGGGCGGCGGGTTCCCGTGCGCGGCCTTCGGCGGCCGGCGCGACCTGATGGAGCAGCTCGCGCCGGTCGGACCCGTCTATCAGGCCGGGACCCTCAGTGGGAACCCGGTCGCGGTCTCGGCCGGCCTGGCCGCGCTCGACCTGATCGATCGCGAGGATCCGTACTCGGCGCTTGAGGCGACGGCCGAGCATCTGCAGGCGGGGCTCGCTCACGCCTTCGAGACGAACGGGATCGACGCGACGATCAACCGAGCCGGCTCGCTGCTGAGCGTGTTCTTCTCGAGCGGCCCGGTCAGGAACTTCGACGATGCGAAAGCGGCCGATCACGAGCGGTTCGCCCGCTTCTTCCACCACATGCTGGGCGAAGGCGTGTACCTGCCGCCGTCCGGCTACGAGCTCTGGACGCTGTGCACGGCCTTCGCCGACACCGAGACCGAGATGGTGCTCGGGGCGGTCAGCCGCTTCCGCGGCTGACCGCCCCGAAGCTCACACAAGCGTGAGGGTGGTCTCCTGCGCCGCCATCGGCTCGTCGCCGTCGGACGCGGGCTCGGTGGCGATGCAGAACGTCCCCACGATGTGCTCGCCCGCGTCGTGGGTGGGCGCGACGCGGCACCACATCCGTCCCTCGATCCCCTTGAGGCTGAACGTGACCGTTTTCCCCGTGAGGGCGGCCGCGTGAGCCTCCAGGATCGGGAGGTTCTCCCCTTCCATCCCGAACGCGTCGAGCAGTTCCCTGCCGTCGAGGAACCGGGGGTGGATCCCCAGGTGCTGTGAGGCCGCCCAGGAGACCCCTCTCAATCGGAGCGAACCGTCGGTGGTCCACATGACGGCCGGAAAGTGACCTTCGTCCACGGAAGGTGCCGGCTCACGGCGAGGCGGTGACCAGTCCACCGTGTCGGTGATGCCGATGAGCTCCCACTGTCGCATGTGCTCTCCTCCTCGGTGCCTCCGGTGCCTGTGGTGCCTCTCCCCTTGCTCTACCTGATATCGGGTACAGAAGCGCGCGGGAGTATCGGCGAAGAGGACCATTTCCCGCTTCCCCGAGCGGACTACGACTTCTGAGGGGTGCGTCCGGGAGCAGCACCTGCAACGGAACGCTCCGGACCTGGCACTATGGGTGAGACGAACCCTCTCGAAAGGACAGGACATGCCATCCGAGACCGCGACCTTCGGCGCCGGCTGCTTCTGGGGCGTCGAGCATCTCTTCCGCAAGGTTCCGGGCGTGATCGACGCCGTATCCGGCTACAGCGGTGGGTTCGTCGAGAACCCGACCTACCGCGAGGTCTGCAACGACACGACCGGCCACGCCGAGGTCGTCGAAGTGACGTTCGATCCGGAGATCGTGTCCTTCGATCAGCTCCTCGAAGTCTTCTGGGCGATGCACGACCCGACGCAGGTGAACCGGCAGGGGCCCGATCGCGGCTCGCAGTACCGGAGCATCGTCCTCACGCACTCCGACGAGCAGCAGGCGGCGGCGGAGGCTTCGCGTGACCGAGCGCAGGGCCGCTACTCGTCGCCGATCGCAACGGAGATCCGCCCGCACGTGGCCTTCTATCCGGCCGAGGACTACCACCAGCGGTACTACCTGAACAACGGGCACGAGCCGTACTGCCACGCGATCCCGCCGGGGTTGTTGCAGGAGCTGGGCCTCGTCCCGGCGTAGACCTGCTCAACCGTCGCGGAAGCCGACCAGCGAGTGCGAGCCGTCGCAGAACGGCTTGTTCCGTGAGTGTCCGCAGCGGCATAGGACCTGTCGGTTCCTGACCTCGTACGGTTCCCCGTCGGCGCCGACGACGCGGACGCCGCCTCGAACGAAGAGCGGTCCGTTGCGGAAGACACCGATCTCGGGCTCGTAGTCGGGCTCGTGGTCGGGAGCATCGACCGAGTCCGCCCACGCGAGGCGACCGGACGGACAGTGTTCGACCATCCGCGCCATCCGCTCACGCACGGTCGGGTCCGGGTTGCCGAGCATCTGCCACACACCGGTGAACCGGTCCTTGCAGTAGCCGGCCTTCGAGCAGAGCGACAGGTCGTCGCTGATGATCGTCCCGTCCTCGGCCTGGAAGACGTCCGCCCGAGGATCGCGCGGCCCGTGATCGGCACGCTCCGTGACGTCGACCCGAGGCTCCTCGAGATGGCTGTCGTCGCAGAAGGGCTTGTTCCCGCTCTTGCCGCACCGACAGAGGCGGTAGGTCTCTTCGGCCTCGAGCCGCTCGAAGGGCGCGTAGTCGACCGGCTCGCCGTACTCGGTCTTCACCTGCCGGGTGCGCGAGATCGGCAGGGCGCCGGTCACCTCGTACGGGCCGTCTTCCTCGATGCGGATCTCCGGGTCCGGCATATCCGGCATCCTCCCACGGCGGACGGTCAGGATGGAACTCCGTCCCCCGCGCGACGACGATGCTTGTTCGGCCCGCGCCACAACCGCGACTCCGGACAGGTGTCAGAGACGAACATCACGCTTGGGTCGCGGCTTCCCCAGTACTCGGCGCGCAGACTCTCTCGCCCACAGTGGGGCTCGTGATTGCCACATCCCGATCGCGTCGAGTCTCCCCAGGATCTTGCCGGAGAAGACGTCCATGGAGTCCCGGGTGATCGAGAACCGGGGTATGCCCATCGGATCCTCATCATGCCGGACTCCTCGGTACAAGACGGTCGCGGCGGACTCGAAGCCAAGTTGAGCGACGAGGCTCAACATCCTGTCGGATACGTGTTCTCTCGGATTCCCGAAGGGATAGGCGAACAACGAGACGGTCTCACCCAGATGGTCCTCGATGGCGGATCTCGAACTCGCGATCTCCTCCAGCGCATCAGTTTCGGTCAGCCGGGCGAGTACGGGATGGGTACGAGTGTGCGCACCGATCTCGAATCCTTCGAGACGCATCTCCGAGACCTGACTCCAGCTCAGACCCTGCACTTGAGCGTCATCGACCCCCCACGCTTCGGAGAGACCAGCGATGACCTTGCTGTCACGATCCATGAGGCCCGTCGTGACGAAAACGGTCGCCGGCACGCCTTGCGCCACCAGGATCGGAAGCGCATATCGGTGATTGTCTTCATAGCCGTCGTCGAATGTGAGGGCGACCAGCGGTTTCCCCATCGACGGCGAGCGAACCTGTGACCGGATGGTGCGAAAGGGAACGATCTCGCAATGCTCCTTCAGCCACTCGATCTGCTCTTCGAAATCGGACGGTGTCGCAGATCTTATGGCCCCTGAAGGATGCACGGAGTGGTAGCAGAGCACGACCCTCCGCCGATTGGCTCGCCGAGGGGGCATATAGGAAGCCAGGATGGCTTCGATCCGTCGATTCCGTGGCTCCCTCATGGTGACCCCTGGATCTCGCTTCTTCGACCGATGGCGCCCGGGATCCCGCCGGGCCGCGGAGGTCCTTGCAGCCCAAGCCTAACCAGAGATGACCGCTCGAGACGCTCCGCCCGAGGGCGTCAAGAGAACGATTCGAGTTGCAGACCCGTCCACCAGTCACCGTCCATCCTCGAAAGCAAAGCCCTCCCTGAATCCAAAGCGTGGAGGATCTCCGCATCGCGGGCGTGGGCGAGCACGCGATAGCCACTGGCATGCAGGATGCTGCTTCGTGTCGACAGAACCTCAACGAGGCTTGGCTCGAGCCTGCCTTGGAGTGCGACCGCACCATGGGTTCGAGCGTGATGGAACAGGTGGTCGACAACGCGGGAAACATCACGTTCCCCGGCGACGATCTGCAGCACCTGGCTGATCCCGCCCGGTTGCAGGAAGTACAGGTACCAACCGAGCAAGTTTTCGGCCCGATCACGGATGAGGGATCCGACCAGTGTGCCGCGGCTCGTCACCGCAGCGAGTTCCCGGAAGAGCCATTCCAAGAATCGGACATCGTAGTCGGGTCGGAGGCGGAGATCGCTCGTTACCTTCGGGAGCGCCTTCGCCAGCGCGTCAGGCGTGAGAGGCTCCGCAGACAGATCTGGGATCTGGGTATCCAGGTGCTTCCTCGCCAGACGCGTAGTGAGACGATCGAGCGGACCGGAGAGTGCCGATGCGGCCCGCCTTATCGTCCGCCTACGACTGAGGAGGAACACGCTGGCGAAGCCCCAGGGGCGAAATGGTCGCAACCAGCCGATCCGGCCCAGATGCACCGTTTCACCTCCAAGCCCCTCCCACATCCGTCGAACGGTTTCGGAGGCCGTGTCGGTGAGCGTGAAGTCCTGCGGACCTTCCAAGTAGCGCTTCATCAGGAACGCGCCGACGGCTTCTCGTCGAACGGTGGGATCGGAGACAAGCTGACCACTGACCGCAAGGCGGATCGGCTTGCCGTCGAACCGGAAGCGACGGATGTGCGATCCAAGGAACCCAACGACCCGTCCTCCTCCGTCGAGCGTGACGAGCGAGGGGATCTCTGGATCGGCCCAAGGCTGATCCAACAGGATGCGCTCGAGATACGAGTCGAGGCCGGGAGCGGGCGTTCGCGAGCCCGATCGGAAGGCGAGCTCGATCAGACTGGCCACCTGAGGGAGATCCTCGCGACGAAGTGTGCGGATCTGACCCATGATCCGTCAGTCCCCGGTAGCCCCGAGGGAGGTGAGCAGATCTGCGATCCCCCTCACGGTCCGGAAGCGCTCCACGCTCACTTCATCGAGTTGGATCGCGATCCCGAACTCTCGCTCGATCTGGAAGATCAACTCGACCAGCGCGAGGGAGTCGATCACTCCTGTATCGATGAGATCCGTGTCGATCGACTCGACTTCGACGTGCATGACATCCAGCATGAGTCTCCTGACCCGCTCGATGTTGTCACGAGCGCCTTCGATCACGCGCTCTCTTCCTCGAACAGATCCTTCAGAGCTCGACGATCGACTTTTCCGTTGGGATTCAGGGGGAATGCATCGAACGATCTCCAACGGGACGGCAGCATGTAGGTTGGCAACACGGGCAGGAGAGCCCTTCTCAACAGATGCGGTGGGGTCGGCCGATCCGGAGGCGGAACATAGGCGCAGCAGATGGCCGTCCCTTGGAATCCACGCGCGGACACTCCGAGAACGACGCATTCACTCACGAGTCCGAGCGCATCGATCGCGGTCTCGATCTCGCCGAGCTCGATCCGATAGCCGCGACTCTTGATCTGTGAGTCGTTCCGTCCATGGAAGTAGAACAGGCCATCGTCCCTCAGCGTCGCGAGGTCGCCCGTTCGGTAGACCCGTTCGTTGGGATCCGGCGAGAAGGGATGGGGGCGAAATGCCTCGGCGGTCTTCTGCTCATCCCGCCAGTATCCGGGACTCAGCCCGACTCCGCCGATGTACAGATCACCGACGTGGCCCACTCCTACGCGTTGCAGATCCTCGTCCAGCACGAGGAGCTCCTCCCCGTCGCAAGGTACCCCGATGGGGATGCTCGCCTTGTCATCCATCGGACCCACGGGGACGGTGAAAGAGCTGCTTGCGATCGTCGTCTCGGTCGGGCCGTACAGGTTCGTGAATTGCACATCCGGGAACCGGTCCAACCAATACAGGAGCGTCGATACCGGCAGCACCTCGCCACACCAGAGAACCCGTTTCAACGAGGGAAAGTCCCCGATCTCCAGTCCCGCGTGCTGCGCGAGGTATGTCAGCGTCGATGGCACGGAAAACCACTGGGTGAGGCGAGAGGCGCGGATGAACTCGATCAGCGCTTGCGGGATCAGATTCTTCTCCTGAGGAACCAGGTGAAGCTGAGCACCGGCGGCGAACGTGCCGAAGAGGTCGAAGACCGAAAGATCGAAATGGAGAGGCGTGTGCCCGGAATTTCGGTCACCACGCCGAAGGTCGAATCTACGGACCGCCCACTCCACGAAGTGGACGACGTTCGCATGCGTGATAACAACTCCCTTCGGGTCGCCTGTGGAGCCAGACGTGAACATGATGTACGCCATGTCCGTTGGATCGCCGGTGCGAGGGCGAACCTCCGGTGAGCACCGCTTCCACTCCTCTTCGGCACCTCGGATCTCATCTCGGGTGGCTCCGTCGATGCGCGCAGTGGGGATCGATCCCTCGTTCCCCGACGTGAGCTCCGCGATGCTCGCGAAGCTCGATCCTTCCGCCACGATGGCTTTCGGGTCGGCAGACTGCATCATCTTCCGGGTCCGAGCGGTTGGTCCATCGACATCGAGTGGCACGTACGCGCACCCGGCCTTGAGGATCCCGACGATCCCGATGATCGCATCAGGAGTCTTCGATGCGAGGAGACTGACACGATCTCCGCGTCGACAACCGACATCTTCTAGCCAATGCGCCAGGCGATTACTGAGCGCCTCGAGCTGCGCGTAGTTCAGACTTTCGTCACCCATCAGGACGGCGACGTCAGCCGGGTGGGATCCCGCATGGCGGGTGACGTACTCAGGAAGGAGCGTGTTCACTGACTGCTCTTCGGAGCCTCGATCCGACTCTGAGCCTTGTCCATGGCCACGCGGATGTGACCGAGTTCTTCTCGGGATGCAGGGATATCAAGGATGAACGTGGCGTAGCCGAGCGATAGATATCGTGCGAGCTCGTCCGCCACTGCATCGTAGCTCCCGACGAGATACGGACAGAACGTCTTGTAGTTCTCGAAGGGAACGAGCCAGTAGGGATGCTCATCCGACACGGACCGTCGACCCATCGATGAGAGTTGCTCATGCCACTTCGAATCGGACACGGTCATCGCCATCGAGTGTGCGATCTGACCCTTCCGATCCGGTGGGAAGCGCGCGTGCGCGATGGTCCACGCCTCTTCCGAACGCTCTCGGGCGATGATCCCCACACGGATCCCGCGATCGATCGATCCGCTGAGTGCTCCGGCGTCCTCATCGGAGCGCCCGGGATACTTCACAGCCGTCGCCCCAACTGCACCCGCCGCCGAGAGACCGGCAGCTGAGGAACCGGATACGAAGAAGTGGGGGCGGAGCTCATCCGGTATGGGTGGCGTAAGCTTGAGATTCTTGACCTTGTAGTACTGCCCCTGGAACGTAACGGGGCCTAATCCTGCCATCAACTCCCGCATCAGGAGCACGTACTCGACCACACGGTCATAGCGTTGATCGTGCGCCGTGTCGTCATCGAGGGCGATCAGGTCGTTCCTGAAACCACCTGCGACCATATTCACGCAGATGCGTCGCCCATGAAGATACGCCATCGTCGAGATCGTTTTCGCGGCCGTGAAAGGATGCACATAGAGGGGCTGAACGGCTACCAGCGGCATCAAGGTCGACGTGGCTTGAAGGATGATGTGAGAGACCATCCACGGGTCCAGCAGTCGGTTGTCACTGTAGACGAGGATCCCATCGCATCCCGCGTCTTCGCTCCAACGAGCGACGTCTTGGACTGCCTCGACGTACGAGGCCTGAGCGATCTCAGTGGACGGCGGACATGTTGTGAAGAGTCGGATGTCTCGCTTGGAAGGGCGGCCTTCCCGATCCTCGTCGATCTCTTCCTCTCTCACAGTTCGGATTGTATCCGTTGCCCCTGAACGCCCTCCATCGCGCATCATGGGTAGACACTGCTCGAAGAGCCACAGATACTCGACTTCGGTGTCAACCCTCTTGCTGCGTGATCTGGCGGCTGAGCCGGCCCCGGACAGGTTCATCCCTCCAGTGTTGCCCTGGGTCTTGGAGGCCTGGGATCCCTACCTCGGATGGCTCCTCGGTGAACGAGAGGTGGCAAGCCGCATCGAGCGGTGGATGCATCGCCCATCCTCCGAAGTAGCCATCGGCAGGGTCACCGTCGGAGAGCTCGATGACATGGTGGTCGGCGGGTATATCGCTCTCGATGGAGCGGAGCTGCCGACCTGCCGTCTCTCAGATGCGGTTGCGTCTCTGTCCGAAGCCGGCGATGAGGCGGACGCCCTTCGCGCCCGGATGGAGGCTTCCAGAGACCTGTTGGAGCCGGTATCACCAGATGACTTCTACCTGAGCAAGCTGGGGATCATCCCCAGTTATCGAGGGAAGGGCTACGGGCGGCGCCTGCTGGATCGATTCATCGAACATGGCAGAGCACTTGGATTCCATCGCTTCCGACTCGATGTGTTCGCCCACAACGGTCGCGCGATCGAGCTGTACCGACTCAACGGCTTCCAGGTCGTCTCGGCAGGGAAGGTCCCCGGCACGTCGATGGAATACTTCGCGATGTCACTCAGAGGCGGCGCGAACCACTAACCGCTAGGCATGTCTCTTCGAGACATACGACGGATGCCCAGATCTATCGCTACACGCGCCACCCGAGCGATCTCGGCGAGCCCCGGGCGAGGATCGGACCATCGGAAGACAGCGTGCCGGGCTGAGAACCACCCTTCCTGTGTCGCGTCGGGTCGGAGACCACGCGGACCCTCCAAGCGCGCTCGCAGATCGGGCAACGTGTGGACCCACCTCCTCCCTACCCTGTATCCGTGAACGGGCTCAACGTCGATACCCAGTGCATCCATGTACGCCATGTAGACGACATCGATGCCTGCGGCACGTGCCAGTTCGATCTGCCACCATGGGCGAACGTTGACCTCGATGATCTTGTGTCGACCGGTCGCTCCGTCGCGCTTGAATTCGGCATCGAACATCCCCCGATACCCGATGCCTGAGAAGAGTCGACGCACGCTGTCGATCGCGTCCGCCGCGTCAGCGAGGGGGACCGTCGCCGTATCCGTGCTATTGCCGAATCGCGGAGGGAACATCCTGATACGCCGACGGGCCAGCAGCCCGACGAAGTGGCCGTGGCGATCGACGAAGCCGTCGATGAATACGTGGTTCCGCGGCGGACCGGAGACCAGTTCCTGAGCCACAAGCTGGTGCCCGCCATCGAGCGCCCGCTCGACATCTCTGGTCGCTTGCCCTCGCTCCGTCAGGCTAAGAGCCTTCTTGTGGAACTGCCGGACGAAGCGTTGCGAATCGCGGGGCTTCAAGAAGAAGGACGTCAGCTCGTCGTCGTCGATCTGCCCGAGATCCTTCGCTGATCGGATCTCGAATGTCCGGGGTCGCTCGATATCGAGTTCTTCGAGCATCCGTGCGAAATCTCCCTTGTCGAGGAATCGCCTGACGACGGAAGACGGCGGCATCGATGACTTGAAAGGCCCCACATCGAGATCCCCGAGATCGCTGACTGCCGTGGCCCAATCATCCTCGCACGGGACGAGGACACCTTGATCGAGGTCTGTGGTCGCGAGGAAGCTTCTGAGTCCGTCCGCCGACCTGCTTGCACTCCACCCACTCGAGAGCACAACGATCTCGCGCGATCGCGCGGCGAGGGCGCGCCGCGGTGCGACGAGATAGGTAGGGATGTCGTGTGACCGGAGAGCGCGGACGACGCCGAGCGCCGTCACGCCCTCCCCGAACACGATCGCAGGGACGCGTGGACTCCGCAGGTCTACCTCGATAGACGCCACGGGTCAGCGGATGTCGCTCATCTCCTCGAAGACAGCGTAAACAACGGTTCCCGGCCCTGCTCGCACCTGTCGCAGGAGGGATGATCGATCGACAGCTCTAGCTGGGTGAGGATGGCGGTCCTCATCCCACGAGGTGCTCGCCTCCGTGGGTGGGGCACACTATCCTTCGAACGCGTGTTCGAGGACCTGAACCCGGAGCAGCTGGCCGCCGTGAACCACGGCGAGGGACCCCTGTTGATCGTCGCCGGGGCCGGAAGCGGGAAGACGATGACGCTCGCCGCGCGGGTCGCCTCGCTGATCGAACGAGGCACCCGCCCCGAGCGGATCCTGCTCCTCACGTTCAGCAGACGCGCCGCTCGCGAGATGGTCTCGCGAGCGGCCCGGCTGGTCACGACCGACGCCGGTCACGTCTGGGGCGGCACGTTCCATGCGATCGGGAACCGGCTCCTGCGCCTCCACGGTCGCGGGCTGGGACTCACGCCGGACTTCACCGTCCTCGACCAGGCCGATGGCGCCGACGTCATGAACCTCCTCCGGGACGAGCTCGGATTCTCCGCGCGGGAGCGACGGTTCCCTCGCAAGGACACGCTCGCGGCGATCTACTCGCGGACGGTGAACGCCGGCGAGCGGCTCACCGACGTCCTCAAGCGTCAGTACCCGTGGTGCCTCGACGAGGCCGACGGGATCCGGGAGATCTTCCGCGCCTACACCGAACGGAAGCGACAGCAGCACGTCCTGGACTACGACGACCTGCTGCTGTTCTGGAAGGCGCTCGCCACATCGCCCGCGACAGGGTCGCAGCTCGCCACGATGTTCGAGCACATCCTCGTCGACGAGTACCAGGACACGAACGCGCTGCAGGCAGACATCCTCGAAGGGATGCGCCCCGCGGACGGGCCGCGCAACCTGACGGTGGTCGGCGACGACGCTCAGGCGATCTACGGGTTCCGGGCGGCGACCGTCAAGAACATCCTCGAGTTCCCCGAGCGTTTCCCCGACGCGACGATGATCAAGCTCGAACGCAACTACCGTTCGACCCCGCCGATCCTGGCGGCGTCGAACGCGGTGATCGCGCTCAGCCCACAGCGTCACGAGAAGACGTTGCAGCCCGCGCGGCCGGGCGAGGTGCGGCCGATCCTCCGGGCTTGCCTCGACGAGGCCGAGCAGAGCGACGCCGTGTGCCGGGCGGTCCTGTCGTATCGCGAGGAAGGCGTTCCACTGATGGGGCAGGCCGTCCTGTTCCGCGCGGCGTATCACTCGGATCACCTCGAGGTCGAGCTCGCTCGGCGGAACATCCCGTTCATCAAGTACGGCGGCCTGAAGTTCATGGAGGCGTCCCACGTGAAGGACGCGCTGGCGTGCCTGCGGATCCTGGAGAACCCGTTCGACGAGGTGAGCTGGTTCCGGGTCCTGCAGCTCCTCGAGGGGATGGGGCCGGCCTCGGCCCGGCGACTCATGGAGGAGCTCGAGGTGCGACGCGGCGACGCCGCGGACGCGACGTTTCCGCTGGCGCGGTTCCTCGACGAGCCCGTCGCGGTGCCGAAGGGCGCGGCAGCCGGGGTGCGCGAGCTCCGGAGCGCGCTCGGCGACTGCCTCGACGCCGACGCACTCCCGCCGGCCGGACAACTCACCCGGCTCCGAACGTTCCTCGAGCCCGTGATCGCGAGGAAGTACGAGGCCGCGGCCTCGCGGATCCGCGACCTCGAGCAGCTCGAGCTCCTGGCGTCGGAAGCGAGCTCGCGCGGTCAGTTCCTCGCCGATCTCACGCTCGATCCACCCTCGTCCACCGGAGACCTCGCCGGCCCTCCGCACCTCGACGAGGACTACCTGATCCTCTCGACCATCCACTCGGCGAAGGGGCTCGAGTGGGACGTCGTCCATGTGATCCACGCGGCGGACGGCATGATCCCGTCGGACATGTCCACGGGCGACGACGACGAGATCGAGGAGGAGCGGCGACTCCTCTACGTCGCGCTGACGCGGGCGCGAGACTCGCTGCACGTGACGTACCCGCAGCGCTACTACCGGCGGCCGCGCGGGCTCGAGGACGCCCACTCCTACTCGCAGCGCTCGCGGTTCCTCCCGGATGAGGTGCTGGATCACTTCGACGTGATCGCGCCACAGGTGGTCGCCGTCCCGGATGACGGGGTGCCCATCACGGCGGCAGCCGACGTCGATGCGTTCCTCGCCGGCCTCTGGGCAGACTGAACTCGACCCGCGTCGTATCCGTAACCCCTAGCGTGCGGAAGGAGACGCCTTCTGCACGAGGGGAGGACGATCACATGCTCCGAACCCGTCGCCGCCTCGCCGCCGTGTTCCTGCTCCTCACGCTCACGGCGCTGGCCTTCGCGTTGCCGGCCTCCGCGGGCGGGCGCCCGTACACGACGTCGCTGAGCGGGGCTGCCGAAAGACCTGACCCGGGCGATCCGGACGCTACGGGATCCGCACACGTCACCGTGAACCCCGGGACCCGGCAGGTCTGCTGGTCCGTCTCGGTTCAGAACGTCGACCTGCCGCTCGTGGCCGCCCACATCCACACGGGGAACGCGAACGTCGCGGGGCCGCCCACGATCTTCCTGATCCCGGCGGGCGCGACCGATGCCGACGGGGTCCTCGAGGGGTGCGCGACCGTCGACCGGACGCTCGCGCTCGGATTGGTCCTTCATCCCGAGGACTATTACGTGAACGTGCACACGAATCTGTTCCAGGCGGGAGCGGCCCGAGGTCAGCTCGGCTGAGCATCCCCGGGGCGGGGTCGGCGAACCCTTCTCGTCGCCGACCCCGCCCCTATCCTTGACGGTGTGGATGCCATCCTGCTCGATCTCTACGACACCCTCGTCCGCACGCGCTGGGGGCAGCTCTCCGAGCGCGTTACGGAAGAGCTCGGCATCGACAAAGCCGACCTCTTCCGGGCCTACGAGACGACCAGGGCTGCCAGGGGCGTCGGAACCTACGGAAGCGTCGAGGGGGACATGATCGCGATCGTCGAGGCCGCCGGCGTGGATCCCGACCCCGATCTGATCGGGAGGCTCTTGGGCATGGAGCGCGAGTTCTCCGAGACCGGCGTCGAGTACTGGGAGGATTCCTTGCCGGTCGTGCGGGAACTTCGATCGCGTGGCGCCAAGGCCGCGTTGATCAGCAACTGCTCGCACTCCACGCGCCCGATCGTCGACCGACTTCGGATGGCGGAGGAATTCGACGAGATCCTCCTGTCCTTCGAAGTCGGGATGCACAAGCCCGACCCCGGCATCTATCGGGAGGCGCTTCGCCGGCTCGGCGACGTCTCACCCGATCGCGCCGTCTTCGTGGACGACCAGCCGGCGTATTGCGACGGGGCCGCGGCCCTCGGGATCGAGACCTTCCTCATCGACCGATCGGGCGACGGCACTCCCGACGAGAACGGCCATCGGGTGATCCGGGATCTCCGGGCGCTGCTATCCGTAGGCGCCTGAGCCGGACTTGGCGCCGGCAGCCGCGAGCGTGTCGGTCACGTCCGTCACCTCGGACAGGGCGAGGGATCTCGATGTCGACCGGTTCCCCGAAGTCGGAGAAGTTCACGGTCATCTCCATACGGGCTTCCTCCGCACCCGGGAGGAGATCGCCGAAGTCCATCGTGATCCGCTGACGGCGCGGCAAGCCGTCCGCATCGATCCAGATCTCGAACGGGATCTTCTTCTCGATGCCGAGCGACCTGAACTGCTCGACCGCCATCTCGAGCTGCTTGCGGGTCTCGGCGTCGACGTCTTCCCCCACCACGTCCGAGAACCCTTCGATCACCTTCGCCAGATCGATCGTGCCCACGTAGTGGGTGGTGGAGACGCCATCGAGCTCCTGCTCCCCGGACGCCTCGACGTCGAACACACCGGCGAACAACCCGACGTAGGCCGACGGATCGGTCGTCCCCATCCCGAAGCCACCGAACTGCGCGGCGGCGGCCGGATCCATCTTCGACGGGTCCATGCTGACCCATTCCGTGCCGACGTCCCCGAAGACTGGCGAGCGCATGTAGATCACGCCGCCGTCCATCACGATCTGCATCTCCCCGCCGAGGATCCCCATGTCCATCGTCATGTCGATCTGCTGATGGACGTTGTCGACGTCCGACTCGCCCGAGATGGAGAGATCCTCTCCAGCCGCGGACATCGACATCTCCAGTTCCTGGTGGAGGGTCTCCGCCTCGTACACGCCCTTCATGGCGTTCAACACCGCGTCCCTCGGGGTCACCGGGTTCGGTGCGGGACCCTCTGCGCAGGCTGCGAGCAGCACGCTCGAGACGGCGAGCGTGGCGAGGAGTTTCTTCATAGAGGCATCATCGGCACGAACGGGCGTTCAGTCCACCCAACGGCTGAAGAAATCAACGGAGGTCGTCGAGGACCTCGGCGATCGGCTTGCGGACCCCCGTGAAGAAGGGGGTCTCCACCTTGGTGTACAGGCGCGTCTTCGAATCGCGGAGGCGGCGGATGCAGTCCACGAGGGCATCCAGCTCGTCCGTCTCGAAGGCGAGGATCCATTCCCAGTCGCCGAGACCGAACGCGCTCGTCGTGTTCGCGAGGACCTGCGGGAACTCCCGACCCAGCACCCCGTGCTCGGCGAGCAGCTCCCCACGTTCCTGCGGCGGGAGGAGGTACCACTCGGGCGAGCGCACGAACGGGTAGACACAGAGATACGTGCGCGGGGCTTCGCCGCGCACGAAGGCCGGTTGGTGATCGGGCGTGAACTCGGCGGGCTTGACGAGCCCCATCATCGAGGAGACCGGATCCAGGAGATCGCCGGCGCGGGTCCTTCTGAACTCGACGAGGAATCGCTGGAGGTCCTCGGCGGAGCCGGCGGTCAGCCAGAGCACGACGTCGGCGTCCGCGCGGAACCCGACCGTCGAATAGGAACCGCGCACGTCCACCCGGCCGGCCCAGTCCTTGAAGAGCACCTCGATCTCCTCCGCGGCGTCGCGGAGAGCGTCATCCTCGAATAGCTCTGCGCGGAGTTCCTGGCTCGCGGCGAACACCGGGTACAGGGCGTAGATCGTGTCGGTCATGCAGGCTCCTTCCGAGGTGCGCCCGCGCTCTCGAGCGCCAGCGCCGCCGTCTGTTCGGCGGCATGAGCGAGATCCGACACGCCGACGCCGTCGAAGGCACTCCCGACGACGAAGATACCCGGCGGCAGGGTCTCGCGGATGCGGCGGACGCGATCGAGGTGTCCGATCTCGTATTGGGGCATCGCGCGCCACCATCGGTGCACGCGTGATGCCGAAGGATCCGGGAGGTCGAGGACCGCGCTCAGGTGCCGCGTGCACGCCGCGACGATGTCCTCATCCGGTGCCTCGAGGACGTCCTCGTCCCCCGCCCCGCCGACGTAGCACCGGACGACCGCCCGGTCGCCGAATCGCTCGTCCGGCCACTTCCGAGAGATGAACGTCGCGGCGCTCATCGGGGCCCGGCCGCGAGGAACGACGAACCCGGTGCCGTCCGGGAGCGCGTCGGCGGTCCCGGACGGGTAGACGAGGAACACGACCCCGGTCGAGACGGACGGGATCGAGTGGAGATCTGCCGGAGCCGCGGGCCCAAGGAGCTCCGCCGTCGCGCGCGCGCCACACGCGAGGACGACGGCGTCGACGGGATCGGCGCCGTCGACCAGCTGGACCTCGTGGTCACCGACGTGGGTGACCTCAGCGCCGGTGCGGATGCGATCGCCGAGGGCGTCGGCGAGGGCGTCGACCATCTCCCGCATGCCGCCGGCGGGACGCAGGAACAGGGGGCCAGGGTCGCCGCGGCTCGCAGACCGCTGCGCGGCCTGCGCGCCGCGGATCAAGCTTCCCTGTGTCCGCTCCCACGCCAGGAGTTCCGGGAACGTCGACGTCGCCGACAGCCGGTCGACGTCGCCGGCGTGAAGACCCGCGAGCAGTGGCGCGATCGCGCGGTCCGTCGCCTCGTCGCCGAGCCGGCGACGCAGGAGCCCGCCGAGGGTCTCCTCCGTGCCGCCCCGTCGCTTCGGCTTCACGAGGTCCACCAACGCCCGGGCCCGGCCGCCGCGCGAAAGTCCGGGCCAACGGAGCACGTCACCGACGTCCCCCGGGATCCCGAACGCGGTGCCTGGGAGGTACGGGACCAGCCCCGAGTCGGTCCAGAGGAAGGCGCCCGTGGCGCCCGGCGGGACCATCGTGAGCCCGAGCCGACGGCACAGGTCGGCTCCCCACGGCTTCCGCGCCGCCAGGGAATCGGGACCGGGCTCGAGGAGCACGTCCCCGACCTCGACGGGCGGCGCGACGATCCCTCCGGGGGTCCCGTCGCGTTCGAACAGCACGGGATCCGCGCCCGCTCGCAGCAGATGGAAGGCGGTGGCGAGCCCGGCGACACCTCCTCCGACGACGGCGACCCGGTCGCTCACGTCGTTCCCTCGGCGAGATGATCCCGGACCACGTCGGCCAACACGTCCAGGTACGCGGGGTCGTCGTTCGGCATCTCAGTCCGCGCGAACCGGATCCCGGCGCCTTCGGCGACGCCCTTCGCCTCGATGTCGAGGTCGTAGAGGACCTCGAGATGGTCGGCCACGAAGCCTGCGGAGCACACGACCACGGCAGGACGGCCCATCGCGGCGGCCTCGAGGATCGATTCCTCCACGGGGGGACCCCACCAGGGGTCGGGGGTCCGACCCGCGCTCTGCCACGCGATCCCGACGTGCTCGAGGCCGAGCGCCGTCGCCACGAGGTCGGCCGTCTCCTGCAGGCCGTCGCGATAGCGGCACGATCCGGCAGCAGTCGCAGGTCTTGCATCGGAGCGACCCGTCCTCGACGACACGGGTCGGGAGCGAGTGCGCGGTGAACAGGACCAACGCCCCCGATCGCTCCGTGGGCGCAAGGTCTTCGAGCGCATCCGAGACCCGCGTGGCGAGGAACTTCACGAACGACGGATGGGAGTGGTAGCTGCGCACGAACGAGAACGACGGACCGCCGCCCCGCTCATCGACCGCCGACAGAACCCGCTCCACGTAGGTCTCGACCGACATGCCCGACCAATGCGGCGCCATCACGATCCCGATCGCCCGCTCCACGCCGTCGTCGCGCATCCGTGCCACGGCCTCGGCGATGAACGGCGGCGAGTGCTTCATCCCGAGGTACGCGCGGTACATCGCCCCGTTGCCGCTGAGTCGGTCGACCAGTCCTTCCGCCTGGGCTCGCGTCGTGTCCAACAGCGGGAACCGGTTGCCGATCGCCGCGTACCGGTCCTTCAGCTCCGCGAGATGCTCCGGCGACGGCGCGCGCCCGCCGCGGATGTCGGTGTAGTAGCGCTCGATGTCGTCCGGCCCGCTCGCGGTGCCGTACGCCATCACGAGCACGCCCACCGGTACCGTCACGACGCCTGCCTCTCCGTCTTCGTGTGGACCAGATCCACCAGCCGCTGGAGATGCTCGACCGGCGTGTCGGGAAGGACGCCGTGCCCGAGGTTGAAGACGTGCCCGTTTCGGTCGCCGGCGCGGTCCAGCACGTCCCCGGCCTTCCGCTCGACGGCGTCCCACGGTCCGAGCAGGACGGTGGGGTCGAGGTTCCCCTGGATCGCCCGATCGTGGCCGATCGCGGTCCATGCGTCGTCGAGCGGGACGCGGTGGTCGACGCCGATGGCGTCGCCCCCCGCGTCCCGCATCAGATCGAGGAGGTGGCCCGCGCCGACGCCGGAGTGGATCGCCGGCACATCCGTGCCGGCGATCCCCTCGAACACCTTCGTCGTGTGAGGGAGGACGAAGCGGCGATAGTCGTCGCGATCGAGCGCCCCGACCCACGAGTCGAAGACCTGGACCACCGATACGCCGGCATCCACCTGGGCACGGAGATGTGCCACCACGATGTCGGCGAGCATCCCCAGGAGCCGTTCGAACAGAGCGACGTCGGCGTACATCAACGCCTTGGTGCGGGCGAAGCTTCGACTCGGGCCTCCCTCGATCAGGTAGCTCGCGAGGGTGAACGGAGCTCCCGAGAACCCGATCAGCGGCACGTCCAGTTCCTTCACGAGGAGCCGGATCGCCTCCGTGACGTACGGCTCGTCGGCCTCCGGATCCAAGGGCCGAAGGCGCGACACGCCGTCGGCATCCCGGATCGGCTCCTCCAACACGGGCCCTCGGCCCGCCTCGATCCGCACCGGCACGCCGACCGCCGCGATCGGCACCATGATGTCGGAGAAGAGGATCGCGGCATCGAGCGGCATGCGCTCGAGCGGTTGCAGCGTGAGCTCGAGGACATGCTCAGGGCGACGGCACGTCTCCAGGATGTCGGTGCCCCCGCGCAACTTCCGGTACTCGGGCAGGTATCGGCCGGCCTGCCGCATGAACCACACGGGCGTGCGGTCGACAGCATCACGCCGGAGCGCACGCAGCAGACGGTCGTTCGCGGGAGCCTCTGTCACACCCTCAGGATACGGAGGGTGAGGTGACCGACGGCGACGTCGCTTCCGGGTGCCTGGCCAGGCGGATGACGGCTGTCAGCGGTGCGGACGAGACTGGAGCCCGCGATGGTGACGATCGATCAGGTCCGGGCGTTCGCGCTCACGTTGCCGCGCACGACGGAGGGGCTCGTCCGCGACAGGGTCAAGTTCCGGGTGGGCCGCATCGTCTATCTCGCCTTCTCCCCGGACGAGACGATCATGGGCTTCGGGTTCCCGAAAGAGGAGCGCGAGGCGTTCGTGCGGTCCGATCCGACCCGGTTCCTGATGCCGACAGGTGGGGACCTGCGCTACCACTGGGTGCTCGTGCGCCTCGAGACGATCGACGAGGTGGAGATGCGCGAGCTCGTCCTCGATGCCTGGCGGATGGTGGTGCCGAAGCGGGTCGCCGCTTCCTACGACGACGCCAGTCCATAGCCTTTCCGTCAACGAGGGTTGACGCGGCGACCTACGTCAACGTATGTTGACCTCATGACCGAGGCGACGAAGATCGCGAGCGAGGCGAGCAGCCGCGATCCCAACGTCGGCCTTCGAGCCGTCTCGGCTCTGCGCCGGTTGGTCGAGCAGCTCGAGGACATTCAGGTCAAGAACGCACGGACCCTCGGTTGGTCGTGGCAAGAGATCGCTCGGGAGCTGAACGTCAGCAAGCAGGCTGTCCACAGGAAGCACTCGGGACGGCGGTTCCTCTCGGGGAGGTAGCGGTGTTCGAGCGCTTCACGGACCACGCCCGAGGGACGGTCGTCTACGCCCAGTACGAAGCACGAGGTCTACACCACAACTACATCGGGACGGAACACCTCTTGCTCGGACTCTTGCGAGACAGCACGAGCGTCGGACGCAAGGCACTGGATCGGCTCGGGGTCCACCTGGACGATGTCCGGTCAGAGGTCGTTCGAGTCGTTGGCGAGGGCCGGCCCGGGACGCTGGGGCAAGAGGATGCGATCGCCCTTCGAGCGATCGGGATCGACCTCGACGAGGTTCGTCGCCGCATCGAGGAGACCTTCGGTGAGGGGGCGCTAGCGCCAGATCCGCGGGCAGGGCGTCGAAGAGTGCGCCGGGGGCGATGCGAGCGAGGATCGATCGGCCATATCCCGTTCACTCCCCGAGCGAAGAAGGTGCTCGTGCTTGCCCTGCGTGAGTCGAAGGCTCTCCGGCACGGGTACATCGGAACCGAGCACATCTTGCTCGGCTTGGTACGAGAGCGAGACGGCCTTGCCGCAGAGATGCTGGCGGAAAGGGACGTCGCGGCCGATCGGGTACGGATCGTGGTGAACGAGCTCCTTTCGGGGAGCTAGTTCACTGCGATCCAACCTCGACGATGCACCGTCGACAACGCTGATCGGGCCGGAAGCTCGTATCGAACCGAGGCAGCCACGGCCTGACTCTGCGTGCGCGCACGGTCCGCGACGAGATGGGCGGGAGGAGTGGGATTCGAACCCACGAGCGAGTTGCCCCGCTAACGGTTTTCAAGACCGTCGCCTTCGTCCGCTCGGCCATCCTCCCGTAGGCAGGGTACGTCAGGTCTGGAGTCCGGATCGCAGCCCGCGGTACGCTTCCACGATGCCGGGCGGCGAGCGATCCCCTTTCCCCGAACGCCTCGATCCGTTCGCCTCGGAATCTCGCGTACGCGAGCTCGTCGAGCAGCTTCCCTGCGTCGTCTACATCGACAACGACGACCAGCGCCCCTCCACGATCTACATCAGTCCCAACATCGAGCAGCTCCTCGGGTTCCCGGCCCAGCGGTTCCTGGACGATCCTGGCCTCTGGATCCGCACGATGCACCCGGACGACCGAGAGCGGATCCAGGGTCTCCGCGACGAGGTCTGGTCGACGGGTGCGCGCTACCGCTCGGAGTACCGGATGTTCCGGCCGGATGGCGAGGAGGTCTGGGTCCGCGACTCCAGCATGCTCGTGATCAGCGATCACGGTCACCGGCTCGCGTGGCAAGGCGTGATCGAGGACATCACGAGCGAGCGGACGCGCCGAGGAGGAGATCCGAATATCGGAAGCCCGCTATCGAGCTCTCGTCGATCGTGTGCCGGCCGTCGTGTACGAGATGGGGCCGGACGACGAGCGCCGAACGCTGTTCGTGAGCCCGCACGTCGAACAGGTTCTCGGCTACACGCGAGGTGAATGGCTCGAGCAACCGGACATCTGGATCGAGCTGCTCCACGCCGACGACCGGGAGGTCGTCCTCGCGGCGCACGACCGGAACAGTGAAACCGGAGAACCGTGGGACCTCGAGTACCGGTTGATCGCGAACGACGGCCGTGTGGTCTGGGTCCACGATCGCGCCACCCTCATCCGAAGCAGCGATCCCGGATCGACGGCATGGCACGGGGTCATGATCGACATCACGACGGAGCATGACGCCAAGGAGATGCTGCTCCTCAACAAAGAGGATCTCGAACGCCGGGTCGCCGAGCGCACGAACGAGCTGCAAGAGACGAACGAGCTGATGTCCCTCGAGATCGGCGAGCGCCGCCGGATGGAGGTCGAGGTCCGGCAGGTCGAGGAGCGGTATCGACGCCTGGTCGAGGACATGCCGGGCATCGCCTATATCTGGGAGGTGCGTCCGGGCGATGAGGTCCGCTCGTTCGGCTACGTGAGTCCGCGTCTCCATGACGTGCTCGGGTTCTCGCCGGAGGAGTGGCACGCGTCCACGCGTATCCACCCGCACGATCAGACTGAGGTGGCCGAGGCCCTCTCGCGGAGCGCGCAGACCGGTGAACCCTTCCTGCTGGAGTACCGCTTCCTCGCGAAGGACGGCACTGTCGTCTGGGTTCTCGACCATGCCTCCCTGATCTCACGGGCCGAAACGGGAGATCCGGCCTCGTTCCAAGGGGTGATGCTCGACATCACGGCTCGCAAGGATGCCGAGTCGAAGGCAGAAGCAGCCGAGGATCGATTCCGGACGCTCGCCGAGCGCGGTCCGGCAGTCGTCTACTCCTTCGAGCTCGCCTACGACACCGAGGACTCCTCGCCCAGACTTTCCGTCCAGTACGTCAGCCCCCAGGCAGCCGAACTCGTCCGCTATCCGATCGATCGCTGGCTCGGGAAGGCGGAGGTCTGGTTCGAGATGGTCCATCCCGATGATCGCGAGCGTGTCGCACGAGCCACGGAACACAATTGGCGAACCGGGAGACCGTGGTCGATCAGGTACCGCATGATCCGCTCCGACGGGTCCGTGATCTGGCTCATGGATGCCGGCCGCATGCTCGAGCGGGACTCGCTCGGCAGACCGGCGATCTTCCAGGGGATCCTGCTCGACGTGACCGAGGACGAGGAGGCGAGGACCCGCCTCGATTCGTCCGAACGAGAGCAGCGGCTCGCGCTCGAGGGTGCGCTGGCGATCCCGTGGTCCGAGACGATCGATCCTGAGACCGGGCACGAGCAGTACACGTACATCGGGCCGCAGGCGCTCGAGATCTTGGGATACACGCCGGAAGAGCTCATGGTCGAGAGCACGCACTTCCCGCGCATGGTCCATCCCGACGATCGGTCACGCGTGCGGGAGAACATGACTCGCTCCGAGGAGACCGGGATCTGGGAGGACACATACCGGGTCCTCCGGCGTGATGGAGAGATCCGCTGGCTTCACGCCTTCGGCCGTCGAGTCTCACCGCCGGGCGCGGACCCCGAGCGATGGCATGGCGTCGCCGTCGACGTGACCGCGTCTCACGTGGAGCCCGAGACGCGGCACGAGATGCGGGAAGAAGACCGCTCCTCCCGTCACCGATCCCAGGAGCGGCTAGGCGACGGACCTGGGGGTAAGCACCCGAACGTGCTCGGGGAGATAGGGGTGCAGCTTCGCCGGGATCTCGACGCTCCCGTCCGCACGTTGGTGGTTCTCCATGATCGCGATCAGCGTTCGGGCGATCGCGGTGGCAGTGCCGTTCAGCGTGTGGAGGACCTCGACGGCGCCGTCGGGACGCCTCACCCGCGTCTGCATCCTCCGCGCCTGGTAGTCCGTGGTGTTCGAGCATGATGTGACCTCTCGGTATCTGCCCTGGCCCGGGAGCCATGCTTCGATGTCGTACTTCTTCGCCGCCGAGCCGCCGAGGTCCCCGGCCGCGATGTTCACCACCCGGTAGGGGATCTCGAGGTTCCCGAAGATCTCCTCCTCGATCGCGAGGATGCGCTCGTGCTCGTCCCACGACGTCTCGGGCGTGGAGAACACGAACATCTCGACCTTGTCGAACTGGTGCACGCGGAACATCCCGCCGAGGTCCTTCCCGTAGGAGCCCGCCTCGCGCCGGAAGCAGGTGGAGTACCCGGCGTAGCGGATCGGCAGTTCGCGCTCCTCGAGGATCTCCCCCAGGTGGAAGGCCGCCAGCGGCACCTCCGAGGTTCCGACCAGATAGAGGTCGTCCTCGCGGGTCGTGTAGAGATTCACCGCGTCGGTCGGCAGGAAACCGGTCCCATACATCGCTTCCTCGCGCACGAGCACCGGCGGGATCATCGGCGAGAAGCCCTTCTCGAGCACGACGTCCATCGCGTGCCGCATGAGCGCGAACTGGACGAACACGAGATCGCCCATCAGGTAGACGAACCTCGAACCCGATGTCCGGGCACCGCGCTCGGTGTCCAGGACGCCGAGCATCGCTCCGAGCTCCGCGTGATCGCGCGGCTCGAAGTCGAAAGCGGGCGGCTCGTCGTGATCGCGCCTCACCTCGACGGCGTCCTCCTCGGTGAACCCGTCCGGCGCGCTCTCGTGCGGAACGTTCGGGGTCTCTGCGAGCAGGCGGCTCAGCTCTTCCTCCGCTTCCGCCAGCTGCGGATCGAGCCCCTTCAGGTCGGTGGAGACCTTCGCCACCTCTTCGATCAGCTTCTGCTTCTCCTCGCCTTGCGCGGCGCCGATCGCTTTGGATGCGCGGTTCTGCGCAGCTCGCAGCTCCTCGACACGGGCGGTCAGCGCTCGGCGCCGCTCGTCAGCTTCGAGGAGCCGATCGACGGCATCGGCGAGGTTCCGCCTCGCCAGAGCGGCTCGGAACAGATCGGGGTCGTCCCTGATCCGTTTGATGTCGAGCAACTACGGGACCTTCACTTCCGGCTCGTCCCGCTTCTCCTCGGCCTTCTGAGGAGGCGTGACCTGCGCACGCCCACCCTCCGGTGGGGACGAGCCGTCCATGATGCTCTGCCCGTGGAAGACACCGCCTTCCTCGACCACCAGCGTCTTCGAGGTGATGTTGCCGTCGATCCGACCACCCCGAGCGAGGTGGGCTTTGCCCTTGACCTGGATCGATCCCTTGAAACGACCGGCGATGCTGACGTTCTGCGCACGGATGTCGGCCTCGACCTGGCTCTGTGGCGACAGCGCGACATCCCCTTCGGCGTTGATCTGGCCCTTCACCTGGCCATCGATCCTGAGGTTCCCGGCGGACACGACGTTGCCCTCCAGCCTCGCGCCGGCACCGACGATGGTGACCTCTCCCTCTTCTGCCATGACTGCCTCCGTTCGTTCGTGGCGAGCGCCGCTCTCGGGGCCCTTGCCTTCTCCGTCTTCCCGGCGTCGCATCAGCCGGCCTCCACGTTTTCCTGCCGCGTTCCAAGCGCCCGCCGGATCGCTTCCTCTTCCTCGAGGGAGAGATTGTGCGAGCTCGCCCCAAGCGTTACCGGCTTCGCGTAGACCCTCGTCTCCTGGCGTCCGTTGATCGAGGTGAGCACGACCCCGTTGCCCCCGTCGTCGAGCAAGGCGCACGAGAACGACAACCGGCCGCCCACGTCCTCGAAGGCGTCGTAGCGGAGCAGCGCCACGTTGCGCACCGATCCTTCGATCTGCGTCTGTTGCTTCTTGCCGGCTGCGTGCAGGGCACGGATGGCACGCTCGAGACGCTGGACCTGCTCGGCCTGGCCTTGGAGGATCCCCCGGAGCGTCTCATCGAGCCGGACCCTCCCCCCAACCGCCCCCCCGGCACGTCCGGCGTTCGCGATCGAGTAGAGCACGGCCACGATGGAAAGCCCGATGGCCACCAAGGCGACCAGCGTGAGGGTGGAGGCGGACAGCTCCAACGCGGCGATGGGTGTGGATGTGGGCATCTACGTGGGGTTTCGCGGGAAGCCCGAGTATACGCCGCTCGTTGCGGCCGCCCGACCGGAACTACCCGAAGCCGAACCCCATCTCGGTGTCGATCCCGTGCCATGGCGGGACCGTGACCGTTCGCGCGCCCGGGCGCCCGCGGAGGATCACCTCACGCAGCTCGACGTCGTTCGACGGATCCGCATCGAACAACCTGCCGGCCGGGTTGGCGCGCACCTCGATCCAGTACGACCCGTTGGGAAGAGCGGTGATGTCGAAGGACTGCCCCGGCACCCACTGGTAATAGGTGTCGCCCCAGCCCGTCGGCAGGATCTCGCGGATCCAGATGGAGGTCGCCGAGCCGCACTGGCTGAAACCGAGACGATCCGGCCGCCAGACCGCACCATCGACGGTGAGATCGATCGCGTCGGTGGGGGCGAGACAGAAGGCCTGCTTGCGGCTACGGATGGCGACCTGCGACGCGTCGAGGAGCCGATACCGAGCGAACTGGAGGAAGTGCCAATGCTGGTGACCGTCCCTGCGGTCGAAGTGGAAGGAGCCGACGGGCGCTCGCCCGACCACGACCCCGTCCTCCATGAAGTACTGATACGCATCCATGCGGTCCTCACCCTCGGCGCGGAAGCCCTCCACCACGAGTGAGGCGGGGCCACGGTTCCACACGTCGGCGCCGAACTGAAGGTAGTCGCGGCGGCCATGTCGGAACGTGCCGATCCCGTACGCGGGGAGCGCGACCAGGTCGGACATCGTCGCCGGGTCGGGATCCGAAGAGAGGGGTGCCGGCCGGAGCGTGCGTCGCGTCGGCGCGTCGGCCGGCGCGAGCCCTGCGCAGAACTCGCATCCGGACCCCGTCCGGATGCGCACCGTCACACGAACCTCGGCGTCCTCGGGCGCGACCCCGAACAGCTCCTGGTACCGAGGCGCGATCGAGAACACCGCCGTGTACCGGCCGTCGGGAACACGAACCGAGGCGTGGGTGAGCAACGGCGCCACCGCCCAGCCCTGATCGATGCCCCACACCGATCCGAGGGCGAGCGGGTTCCCGCCGCACCCCGCGGGGTAGGTCGGATCGAAGGGGCCCGTGTCGTCGACGCGCTCCGTCTGCCATCCGGCGAAGCAGGCATCGGCGACTCGGCTCCTGATGCGAACGCTGCCCGTGCGGTCGAACAGCTCGATGCGGAGGAAGCGATCGAGACCGAACCACCCTTCGAGGATGTCGGCGGGGAGCTCGCTGAGGTGCACGGCACCCGGCCCGTGGAACGCCTGCCAGATACGGATCGGATCGTCGTACGACTCGCGGCGCACGCGGAGCTCGAACGGCGCGTCTCGAGCAACCAATGAAACCCCCAGGGACTCGAAAGAAGCGGGCTCTCCCTCGTAGCGGACCAGCTCGACGAACGGAGCGGCTGCCCTGAGCCCGAGCCGGGGGGTCCCCGCCGGGGCCGCGGTGACCGGAGCGGAGACGAGTGGGAGGACGAGCGCGATGGTGGCGAGGACCAACGGAGACCGGCGAAGCCTCGACACGGTGACACCCCCTGTCCCATGTCTCGCGGTCATCCGCGAGAGATGGGTTCGACGATAGCGGTGGCCGGTGGGGTTCCGCTAGGGGGCATCGGGGTGGTGGGCGAGGGGGGAGTTGAACCCCCACCCGGGTTACCGGACACGGACCTGAACCGTGCGCGTCTGCCAATTCCGCCACTCGCCCGAGGGCCGGTTCATGGTAGCAGCGGCCTTCCGGCCGGCCGGCCGACCGTAGGTCGGCCGGCCGAAGGGGCGTTCGGGGGCGGCGGAGCGCGACTACCGACCGGCGGCCTATCCAGCGCCGGGCCGGTGGTGTCGATGCAGATGTGGATGAGGGATCGGGCCGGGGTCGACTTCGACGGATTGATGCGGCACCTGATGGTGCTGGGATTCGCCGCCCTCACCGCCTGGACGATCGTGTCGACCGCAGGCGTCGCGCTCGGGATGGTCAGCATCTCGACCGCTGCGACGCTCCGATTCCTGTTGGCCGTGCTGATCCTGGTGTTCGCGCGGCGGACCTACTGGGAGCTGCAGGAATGGCGTTGGCGGCGCCTTCCGCCTGATGAGCGATACGGGTTTTCCAGTCCTATCTGGGAGCATCCTCGCGCGACGGAGCTCGACATCACAACGGACGGCCTGCCAGGGAGTCGAGGAACCCCGGCGGTAGGATAGGCGCGAAGCGCGTTCCACCCCACGCGCTCATCGGAACGACGTGCCGATCCTTCGCGATTTCGAACGACGCCTCGGTGGACTCGTCGAAGGCCTGTTCTCCAAGGCCTTCCGCAGCGGCGTGCAACCCGTCGAGATCGCGAAGCTCATCATGAAGGAGATGGAGGCCGGCCGGAGCGTCGGAGTCTCCGAGGTCTGGGCGCCGAACCGCTTCGAGCTCTCCCTGTCCCCCGAGGACGCGGCTCGCTACGAGCAGGCCGAGGATGCGATCGTCTCGGAGCTGAGACGGGTGATCCGGGAGTCCGCAGCCGAGCACGGTTGGGGGCTCGTGGGTCCGCCCGATGTCGAGTTCGTGATCGACGAGAGCCTCAAGAAAGGCGATCTCGCCTGCGTGGCGACGCTCGTCGAAGGGGAGGACGCCGAACGCACGGCGGGTCGACGAGGGTCGGTCCTGATCCGCGAAGACGGCGACGAACGGTCCGTCCCGCTCGCATCCGACACCGTGACGATCGGCCGACTGGCCGACTGCGATGTCGTGCTCAAGGACAAGGGAGCGTCGCGCAAGCACGCCCAGCTCAAGCTGCGTGACGACCGATGGACGCTCACCGATCTCGGCTCCACGAACGGCACTCGGCTCAACGGGCAGACGGTGCAGACCAGAGAGCTCACCGACGGAGACAAGATCACGATCGGGACGACCGTGATCGAGTTCCGGAGAGCCTAGATGTCGCGGATCGCCGTGCTCGCCGACACCATCACCCCGTTCGCGCTCTCGGCGCTCAAATACGGCCTGTTCGCGTTGCTGTTCCTCTTCATCTGGCGTTCGATGCGCTGGGTCGTCCGCGGGTTGTCGGTCGCGGAGGCGTCGGCCGCCGCGGAACGCGGCGGCCGACGCCCCCGCGACACCCGGCCCACACTCCCTCCGGGCCCATCGACCCTGCTCGTGAAGGGTCAGTCGGACGCGAAACCCCGAACGGTGAAACTCTCGGCGAGCATGACCGTCGGCCGCGCGCCCGAGTGCGAGCTCCGCCTCGACGACACGTACACCTCCCAGCAGCACGCGCGGCTGTTCGCGAAGAACAACTCGTGGTTCGTGGAGGACCTCGGCTCCACGAACGGGACGTTCGTGAACGAGCAGAAGCTGGCCGCACCCGCGATGCTCCAGCCGGGTGACAAGGTCCGCGTCGGCCAAACGGTCATGGAGCTGCGCCGGTGAGGATCGAGGTCGGGTCGGCGACCGACATCGGTCGCGTCCGGGAACGCAACGAGGACTCGATCCTGGTGGATCCGCCCCTCTACGTCGTCGCGGACGGGATGGGAGGCCACCGTGGCGGCGACGTCGCCTCGCAGGTCGCCGTGGAGACGATGGAGGCGGCCGCCGCGGCCGAGGGACGCAGGTCGCTCGTGGAGCAGGTCCGCCTGGCGAACAGCGCGGTGTGGGAGCGGTCCGCGGAGGACCAGCGACTCTCCGGCATGGGGACGACGCTGACGGCGGCGCGGGTCGACGGGTCGACGCTGCTGCTGGCGCACGTGGGTGACTCGCGTGCCTACTTGATGCGAGACGGCGTCCTCGAGCAATTGACCGACGACCACACGCTGGTCGCACGCATGGTGAGGTCGGGTGAGATCACGCCGGCCGAGGCGGATGTCCATCCGCATAAGAACGTCATGACGCGAGCCCTCGGCACCGAGGAGGAGGTCGAGGTCGACGAAGACTCGATCGCGCTGCTCGACGGTGACCGGTTCCTGCTCTGCAGTGACGGTCTCACGGGCATGGTCACCGAGGACCAGATCCAGGCGATCCTCGAGAACAGCGACCAACCCCAACAAGCGGCGGATCGATTGGTGAAAGCCGCGAACCGCGCGGGGGGCATCGACAACATCTCCGTCGTCGTGATCGACGCGATCGACGAGGACGGAGAGTCCGGCGGAGGCCGGCGCGTCGCCGCACCGTCTCCGCGAACGGTCAGGCGCTGGGGGCTCCGCGCCGGCCTCACGATGCTGATCGTCCTCGCCTTGCTGTTCGGCGCCCGCTGGTGGCTCGACCGCCAGTGGTACGTCGGGCCTTCCGGCGGGAGCGTCGCGATCTTCCAGGGCATCCCACTGACGATCCTCGGCTACGACCTCGGGCACCCGGTCGAGGTGCACGAGGATCTGCCGGCGAGCGAGGTCAGCGAGCTGGAGTCCTTCCCCACCTTCGACCAGGGCATCCCCGTGGAGGACCAACAGGACGGCGCGAAACTCGTGGAGCAGATGGAGGAAGACGTGCGCCTGGCTCGCCAAGCGGAGCGAGCGGCCCAGGAAGGTGCCGGGGGCGGCGGATGAGCGCCGCCGCGTCGCAGCCGGCGCGTCCCCGGACGGGGCTCTTGCTCCTGCTCGTGTCGCTGGTCGTGTCGGTGGGGGCCTACGCGATGGTCGGACTCGGGCTGCACGAGCAGGTACCGAGCGACATCGTCGTCTACGGCTTGACGCTCGCCGGCGCGTATCTCCTGGCTTGGGGTGTCGTTCGGTGGACCGCGCCCCGAGCGGATCCCGTGCTGCTTCCGATCGCGGGGATGCTCGGAGGACTCGGTCTCGCGATGATCTACCGGCTGTTGCCGGCCGACGTCGCGGACGAGCAGGCGCTCTGGCTCCTCATCGGGCTCGCCGCCTTCGTGCTCACGCTCCTGCTCGTCCGCGACGATCGCCAGCTCGATGCCTACACGTACACGATCGGACTGCTCGGACTGATCCTCCTGCTGTTGCCCGTGATCCCCGGGATCGGGTTCGCGACCAACGGCGCTCGCCTCTGGGCCCGCATCGGCCCGCTGACGTTCCAGCCCGCCGAGTTCGGGAAGATCCTGGTCGTCATCTTCCTGGCGTCCTACCTGTCGGCGAAGCGTGAGCTGTTGGAAGCGGGCGTCGGCCGACTCGGGCTGCCGAGGGCGAAGGATCTGGGGCCCCTCCTGCTCGCGTGGGGGGCATCGCTCGCCGTGCTGTTCCTCGAACGCGATCTCGGTGCCTCGCTCCTCTTCTTCGGGGTGTTCGTCGTGATGATCTGGGTCGCGAGCGGCCGCGTCGGCTATCTGATCGTCGGCGGAGTCCTGTTCGCGGCCGGGGCGATGATCGGCTACCTCGCGTTCTCCCACGTGCAGGCTCGCGTCGGGTATTGGCTCCACGCGCTGGAGCCGGACAAGGTCAACGACTTCGGCTACGGCCAGCTCGCACAGAGCTGGTTCGCGCTCGCCTCGGGCGGGTTGGTCGGCACCGGTCTGGGACGCGGTTCACCGGATCTGATCCCGTACCCGGCGAGCGACTTCATCCTCTCGGCGTTCGGTGAGGAGCTCGGCATGCTCGGCACCGCCGCGATCCTGTTGCTGTTCATCGGGCTCATCGGGCGTGGGCTGCGTGTCGCCCTGGATCGCGAGGACGCGTTCGGCCGGCTCCTCGCGACGGGCCTCACGACGACGATCGCGCTGCAGACGTTCACGATCGCCGCGGGCGTGACACGACTGATCCCCCTGACGGGCGTCCCGCTTCCGCTGGTGTCCTACGGCGGATCGAGCCGCGTGGCGACGTTCGTCATGATCGCGCTGTTGGTCCGGATCTCTGCCGGCCGGTGGCAGCCGGCACCCCGGGGCGGGGACTAGATGGAGCGGCGCATCCGGCGGTTGGGGATCGCGCTCGTGCTGCTGTTCACGGTCCTGTTCGCACAGCTCGCGTACGTGCAGGTCTTCGCGGCCGACGACATCAAGAACCATCCCGCGAATTTCAGCCGCCAGCTGATCGCCGAGTACAACGTGCAGCGAGGGAAGATCATCACCGCCGACGGCCTCGTGCTCGCCCAGAGCGTGCCGGCGCCGGAGGGCTCGCGTTACCGGTACGAACGTCGGTATCCACAGGGAGACCTGTACGGGTACATCACCGGTTACTACTCGAGGATCTACGGGCGCTCCGCGCTCGAACAATCGATGAACACCTATCTCTCGGGCGAAGCACCCGAGCTCGCGATCTCGACGTTCAGCGACCTGTTCCTCGGCCGCCCCAAGCGAGGCGCCAACATCTTCGTGACGCTGGATACGAACCTGCAGGAGGTGGCGCGCACCGCCATGGGAGGCAACGAGGGCGCCGTCGTCGCGATGGACCCGCGGACCGGCGACATCCTCGCCCTGTACTCGACTCCCGGGTTCGACCCCGCCGAGCTCTCCAGCGGCACGGACGCGCAGATGCGCAGAGCATGGACGCGTCTGAACGCGGACGCCGACAAGCCGCTCCTGGCCCTGTCACACCAGGAGCTCTTCCTCCCCGGTTCGAGCTTCAAGATCGTGACTGCGTCCGCGGCGCTCGAGAACGGATTCGGACCCGAGAGCCAGTGGCCGAATCCGCATCGACTCACCCTGCCGCTCACCAACGAGCAGCTCCAGAACTTCGGCGACGACCACTGCAACGGCGGCTCGGCGCAGATCACGCTCATCGAAGCGTTCGAGGAGTCGTGCAACGTGACGTTCGCGGAGGTCGGCCTGGAGCTCGGACCCGAACGACTCGCGGCGCAGACGCGAGCGTACGGTTTCTGCGGGACGCTCCCACCGGAGCGCACCACATGCGACGAGCAGCCCATCGTCTTGGAACTCCCGTTCCAGAACGGACGGTTCCCGGAGCCCGAGTACTTCGAGCAGAACGACCCGCTCCTCGCGTTCTCCGCGATCGGGCTGGACAACGACCTCGTCAACCCCTTGCAGATGGCGCTGATCGCGTCCGCCGTCGCGAACCATGGCGTGATGCCGCAGCCGAGGGTCGTCACCGAGGTCCGGGACTCGCAAGGTCGTGTGGCACGAGAGTTCGGCCCGGGCGATGTCGGACGAGCGATCTCCGAGAAGAGCGCGAGGGAGCTCACCCAGATGATGATCGCGGTGGTGAACGAGGGGAGCGGCTACCTCGCCGCGATCCCCGGCATCCAGGTCGCAGGCAAGACCGGAACGGCGACCAACGGAGAGGGACGTCCGCCCAACGCCTGGTTCACGGCGTTCGCCCCCGCCCCGGATCCACGGATCGCCGTCTCGGTTATCGTCCTCGACGGAGGGAACCTCGGCAGTGAAGCGACCGGAGGACAAGTCGCAGCCCCTATCGTGAAGCAGTTGATCGAGGCATACCTCCGTTAGGAAGGGAGAGGCCAAGCACACGATGGAGCGGCTCTTCGGCGATCGGTACGAAGTGGAGGGGCGCATCGGCACCGGCGGCATGGCCGAGGTCTGGCGCGGCCACGATCGCGTCCTCAACCGCACCGTCGCGATCAAAACGCTCCTGCCGCAGTTCGCGAGGGACGCGAGCTTCGTCGACCGGTTCCGGCGCGAGGCGCAGGCGGCCGCCCGACTGAACAACCCCGGGATCGTCTCCGTCTACGACTCCGGCACGGACGGGGACACGCCCTACATCGTGATGGAGTTCATCGAAGGGCGGACGCTCGCCGACTACCTCGCGTCCGGCAAGACGATCCCGCCGATGGAGGCTGCCAAGATCGCGGAGGACATCGCGGAGGCGCTCGCGGTCGCGCACGCCCAAGGGGTCATCCACCGAGACATCAAGCCGGCGAACGTCATGGTCACTCGCGCCGGCAAGGTGCTGGTGATGGACTTCGGCATCGCGCGCCTCATCAGCGGCCCCGAGACCGCGCCGCAGACGTCCGCAGTCCTCGGCACCGCTTCGTACCTCTCCCCCGAGCAAGCGCAGGGTCAACCTGTGGACGCTCGAACCGACATCTACGCGCTGGGAGTCGTCCTGTACGAGATGTTGACGGGGCGGCCGCCGTTCACCGGTGACTCTCCGATGGCGATCGCGTACAAGCAGGTGAACGCGACGCCGCCGGCGCCCTCCTCCGCCAACCCCGAGGTGCCACCCGAGCTGGACGCGGTGGTGATGAGAGCCCTGTCGAAGAACCCCGCGAACCGGTACCAGACCGGGAACGAGTTCGCGGACGATCTGGAGCGAGCCCGGACCGGCGGTCAGGTGCTGGCGACGCCGCTGTTGCCTGCCAGCGGTGAGGCGACCCAGGTGATCTCCCGTCCCCAGCAGACGTCGGTGCTTCCGCCCGTGCAGGACGAGCCGGGCGGGTCGCGGAAGGCGTGGGTCGGAGCCCTCCTCGCGATCCTGGTCATGGCTCTGCTCGCCGCCGGCGCGTACTTGATCGTCACGATGCTCACCGACGACGGCGCCGGAGACCTCGTGATCGTTCCTGACGTCGTCGACATGACCGAGGCCGACGCCCGCCAGACACTGGAAGACGCGGGCCTCGTGGTCGACAACGTGCGGCGCCGGGCGACCGATCGCGTGGAGCCGGGGATCGTCCTCGAGCAGACCCCTCCTGCCGACCGGGAGGTGGAGCCGGACACCGAGGTCGACCTCGTCGTCTCGACGGCGCCCAAACCGGTCGTCGTTCCTTCCCTCGACGGGATGACCCTCGACACGGCGCGAGCCGCGCTCGAGAACGCGGGTCTCGAGCTCGGCGACGTCACACAGGAGAACAGCGAGGACGTCCCCGAGGATCGCATCATCAGTCAATCCCCGGAGGCTTTCTCGGAGGCGCCGAAGGGCAGCGCCGTCGACGTCGTCGTCTCGTCCGGACCCTCGCTCGTGATCGTGCCGGACGTCACTTGCAAGTCGCTCGCGACGGCCGAGGCCGAACTGTCGGGGCTGGGTCTTACACCCCAGCTGGGTGAGGACGTCCTACCGAATCCGGAGTGCCCCACGAACCAGAGCCTCGTCGCCGAGCAGGACACCGCACCCGGCACGGCCGTCCCGCCGGGGACCGTGATCGTGCTCCATCAGCGTGTGACCACGTCGCCGTCGCCCTCACCCTCGCCGTGACGCTCTGGTTCGCGACCGAGGGATTCAACGAGGACGAGCGCGAGGTGCTCGGCCGTCACTTCACCAACCTCGAGGGCCCCGTCTTCGCGCTGGTGAACCTGCCGGAGGTGGTCAAGGGCGCCTTGTTCGCGCGCTACTCTCGATCGACCAAGTCGCTCCGCCGGCTGTTCCTGGACGAGTTCGCCGAGGACATCGACGAGAGCGGGACGATGACGAGCGTCGGCGTCGAACGAGCGGAGAAGCTCTACGACCGTGTCTTCGTGGAGTACGGAGACGACTCCGTCGCGCAGCTCGGAGGCGTGCACCTGGCGTGCGAGCAATCGTCGCAGCTGCTCGCCAAGGCCTTGGAATGGGGGCGGCTCGCCGGATACCTCGAGCAGTCGACGCGATACATGCGCTACGACGACATGCCGGGTGGTCGCTGGCGAGCGACGATCCCACCCGAGCTCGACGGGACGGATCTCGAGCTGCGGTATCGCGAGTACCTGGACGAGGTGTTCGGGCTCTACGGCGAGATGTTCGATCCGCTGTACGCGTGGTACGAACGGCGATTCCCGCAGGATGCCGGCGACTCGGACTTCGTCTACCGGTCCACGATCACCGCGAAGACCTGCGACACGCTGCGGGTGTGCTTGCCGGCCGGGACCCGCTCCAACGTCGGCATCTACGCGACCGCACAGTCCTACGAGCAGCTGCTGATGCGACTGTCGGTCCACCCGCTGGCGGAGATGCGCGAGTACGGCGGGTTGATGCTCGAGGAGCTGCGGAAGGTGATCCCGGCGTTCCTCAAGCGGGTGGACGTCGAGGACCGGGGCGTCGCATGGGCGCGCTACTGGCACGCGACGCGGGAGGGCGTCGAGGAGCTCGCGGCGAAGCTCAACCTGGACTCGGGTCCCGAGCCGCGGGACGAGGTCACCCTCGTGGACTTCGATCCGGAAGGCGAGGTGAAGGTCGCTGCCGCGGTGCTGTACGCGAGCACGGACCTTCCGGATGACCAGCTCCTCCGCATCGTCCGCGACATGTCGGCCGACGAACGTGAGGAGCTGCTGCGGGCGAGCGTGGGCGACCGCACGAACCGGCGCCACAAGCCCGGGCGCGCGTGGGAGCGGACCCAGTACCGCTTCGACGTGCTGTGCGACTACGGCGCGTTCAGGGACCTTCAGCGTCACCGCCCGTTGACGATCGAATGGCAGCGTCTGACGAGCGAGCACGGGCACCAGACCCCGGAAGAGGTCGACGAGGCCGGCCTTCGGGATCGGTGGGACCGTGTGATCTCCTCCGGGCTCACGATGGAACGAGCCCTGCACGAGGCGGGGTTCGAGGAAGCCGCCCAGTACGCGGTGCCGATGGCGTTCCGGATCCGTTTCGTGATGCAGATGACGGCGCGCGAGGCGATGCATCTCACGGAGCTGCGGTCGCAACCGCAGGGCCACCCGACCTACCGACGCGTGGCGCAGGCGATGCACCGGCTCATCTCCAGCGTGCACCCCTCGATCGGGGCAGCCTTCGAGCACATGAGTTACGAGGACGTGGATCTGGAACGGCTCGAGGCCGAACGCCGAACCGAGGCGAAGCGCCAGGCCGTTCACAAGGGCTGATCCGGTCGAGTGGGTTGCGGGTTCCGGTAACCTTCCGGCCCTCATGGCTCGGGAAACCGCTCTGCTCCTCGCGCTGGGCATGCTGATCGCCGCTTCGCTCGCGGTCGGTGTCAGCGGTTGGGTGATCCTCATCCGAGACCGCCGCCCGGCGCGGGCGGACCATCATCGCGCCGACGCGACCGAAGGGTCCTGACATGCTCGAGCTCTTGGACCTGCGTGAGCGGGGGGAGCGAGTCGAAGCCATCAGGCCCGAGATCGATCCCACGGTGTTCGAAACGGTGCAACGGATCCTGCAACGCGTCTTCGTCGAGGGCGACGAGGTCCTGATCGAGCTCGCGCAGCGCTTCGACGACGCGGACCTCACCCGCACCGGCTTGATGGTGCGCCGGGAGGAGTTCGCGGTGGCCGAGCACGAGACGCCCGATGACCTGAAGTGGGCGATCGATGGGTTGATCGAGCGGATGCGCGAACTGCACGCCCGCCAGCTCCCCACCGAGTGGTGGGAGGATCGCGACGGGGTTCGCTACGGCGAGATCGTCCGCCCGATCCGTGCCGTCGGGTGCTACGTGCCGGGAGGCCGGGCGCTCTATCCCTCCTCGGTCTGCATGACCGTCGTGCCGGCTGTGGTGGCCGGCGTGCCCGAGATCGTCCTCTGCACTCCGCCGCGCGCCGACGGCACCATCCATCCCGCGGTCCTGTACGCCGCGAAGCGAGCGGGGACGACCTACGTCGCCAAGACCGGCGGCGCGCAGGCGATCGCGGCGATGGCATACGGGACCGAGACGATCCCGCAGGTGGATCGGATCGTCGGCCCCGGCAACGCGTACGTGACGGAGGCGAAGCGGCAGCTCTGCGGGACGGTCGGGATCGATGCCCTCGCCGGCCCGAGCGAGCTCGCGATCGTGACCGACGGCGACGTCGATCCGGAGCTGGTCGCGCTCGATCTCATCGCGCAGGCGGAGCACGACCCGCAGGCGCGGACCTACCTCATCACGACCGAGGAAGCCGTGATCGCGAAGGTCGGTTCGGCGCTCGAGCAGGCCGTCGCGGATGCGGGGCGGCGCGAGATCGTCGACGCCGCCCTCGCGGGCTCTCGCGGGGTCCTCGTCCGCGATCTCGCGCATGCGGCGACGGTCGTCGACGACCTGGCGCCCGAGCACCTGCTGGTGCTCCTCGCGGATCCCGAGGCCTTCCTGGAGACCGTCTCGGTCGCGGGCGCGATCTTCCTCGGAGAGTGGAGCGCCGTCCCGTTCGGCGACTACGGCGTCGCCTCCAACCACGTCCTGCCGACGTCGGGCACGGCCCGCTTCTCCTCCGGACTGCGCGCCTCGGATTACCTGACGGTGCGCTCGGTGGTGCAGATGACGAAGGAAGCCGCCGCCCGGCATGCCGGCGCCGCGGCCGCGATCGCGAACGCGGAAGGGCTCGTCGGTCACGCGAGGGCGGTGGAGGCTCGGAGGGACCGGGCGTGAACTCACCGGCCAGCCCCAGGCCCGGCCTCCGCGAGGTCGGGCCCTACGACTCTCCGCAACTCGAGGTGGCCGTTCGCCTGAACACGAACGAGTGCCCGCTGCCACTGCCCGTCGGCTTCTCGGACGATCTCGCGGTCGCCGTGCGCGAGCTCCCACTGAACCGCTACCCCGACGGGCAGATGATGGCGCTCCGCCGAGCGCTCTCGGCGCAGACGGGTCACGGCGTCGACGGCGTGTGGACCGCCAACGGATCCAACGAGATCTTGACGCAGCTCCTCATGGCGTATGCCGGCGCCGGCAGGCGGGCGGCGCTCTTCGAGCCGACGTATCTGCTGCATCGGCGCCTCTGTTGGCTCACGCAGACGGAGATCGTGGAACGCCGGCTCGAGCCACCCTTCGAGATCGACGACGACGCGGTCGCGTGGGCCGGCAGTTCCGACGCCCACGTCGTGTTCGTCTGCTCTCCGAACAACCCGACCGGCAACACGCGAACACTCGACGCGATCCGGTCGTTGGCTTCGGCGACGGACGGACTCGTGATCGTCGACGAGGCGTACGTGGAGTTCGGTGGCGATACCGCCTTACCGCTCGTGATCGAGCAGCCCAACATCGTGGTCGTTCGGACCTTCTCCAAGGCGTTCGCACTCGCCGGCGCGCGGATCGGATACGCGCTCGCGTCTCCGGTGGTCGTCGAAGACCTCGAACGTGTCCGGCTCCCGTACCACATGAGCGCGCTCACGCAGGCCGCCGGTCTGGCCGCGCTGCGTCACGCGGAGGACGCGGCCGCGGGACTCGACGCGATCCGAGCCGAACGGGATCGGATCGTCGATGTGCTCGGCGGGATCGACGGCATGACCGTGTTCCCCTCGCAGGCGAACTTCGTCCTGTTCCAGCCGCCGGGGGACGCGAAGGAGCTATGGCGAGCGCTGCTCGACCGAGGCGTGCTGATCCGCGATCTCACCGAGGTCGTGCCGAACGGCCTGCGCGTCACGGCGGGGACGACGCACGAGGTCGATCTGTTCCTCAAGGCACTCCAGGAGGTGCTGACGTAGCGATGTCGCGATCGTCGACGGTCTCGCGCACCACGAAGGAAACCGACGTGCGGATCGAGCTTTCGCTCGACGGGCAGGGGATGTCCGAAGCCGACACCGGCCTGCCATTCTTCGACCACATGCTCCAGCAGCTGGGGAAGCACGCCGGCTGGGATCTGGCGGTCACGTGCAAGGGAGACCTCGACGTGGACGGGCATCACACGGTCGAGGACGTGGGGCTGGCGCTCGGTCAGGCGCTCTCGGAGGCGCTCGGCGACAAGGCAGGCATCCGCCGGTTCGCCTCGATCACGGTGCCGCTCGACGAGGCGGCGGTCGAGGTCGCGCTCGACCTCTCGGGGAGGAACTTCGTCCTCCACGAGGTCGACGTGCCGGCCGAGACGATCGGCACGTTCGACACGGGCCTCGTCGAAGACTTCGTGCGGGCGTTCGCCCAGGCGGCCGACGTCACGGTGCACGTGCGGCTGCGATCGGGACGATCTCCGCACCATGTCGTGGAGGCAGAGTTCAAAGCCCTGGCGAAAGCGTTGGGCGATGCCTGCGCCCAGACCGGCCGTGGCGGCGTCCCGAGCACGAAGGGAACGTTGTAGCGATCGTGGCCGAGATCGCCGTGCTCGACTACGGCAGCGGGAACCTCCACTCGGTGTCCCGCGCGCTCGCGCACGCCGGTGGTGAGCCGGTCGTGACGGGCGACGCCGCGCGGGTCGCCGCCGCGGCCGCGCTCGTGATCCCGGGGGTCGGCCACTTCGGGCATTGCGTGCGGGCGATCCGGGAGAAGGGCCTGGACCGCGCGATCGCGGACGCGGTCGGAACCGGCAAGCGGGTGTTCGGCGTCTGCGTGGGGATGCAGGTGCTCTACGAGCGGAGCGACGAGGACACCGAGCGCGGGCTCGGCGTCCTCCCGGGTGGGTCCCGCAGGCTTCCCGACGACGTCAAGGTCCCCCACATCGGGTGGAACGAGGTCACCTGGCAACGTCCCCATCCCTACGTGGACGGGATCCCCGACGCCACGAGGTTCTACTTCGTCCACTCGTACGCGCCGGACCCGAACGATGACGCGATCGGCGTGACCCAGCACGGTCGACCTTTCGCCGCGGCGGCCTCGCGCGACAACGTGTTCGCGACGCAGTTCCACCCCGAGAAGTCGGGCGATGCGGGCCTCGCGATCTACGCGAACTTCGTGAAGGCGGTCGCCGGGTGATCGTGATCCCGGCGATCGATCTCCGTGGAGGCCGGGCGGTCCGACTGCGACGAGGCGACCCGAGCGAGGAGACCGCGTACGCGAACGATCCCGTCGAGGTCGCCAAGCGGTTCCAGGAACAAGGTGCTCGCCGGTTGCACGTGATCGATCTCGACGCGGCGCTCGGCGAAGGCGACAACCGGGAGGCCATCCGGGAGATCTGCCGGGCGGTCGTCGTGCCCGTCCAGGTCGGCGGGGGGATCCGATCGCTCGAGGCGGTGGCCGGCGTGTTCGAGGACGGCGCGGCACGCGCGATCCTCGGAACGGCTGCCGCCGCGGACGCCTCGTTCGTGGGGCGCGCCGTGGAGGAGTTCGCCGAGCGAGTGGTCGTCGCGGTCGACGTCCGCGGCGGTCGCCTGATGATCGACGGCTGGCGCGAGGAGGGGCCGGAGCTCGGGCCCGCGCTCTCCGGGCTGAACGACGCGGGGGCGCCGCGCTACCTGGTCACCGCGATCGCCCGCGACGGGACGCTCGACGGTCCCGACCTCACCCTGTACCGGCAGGTGCTGAAGCAGACCGACCGGCCCGTGATCGCGTCCGGCGGCGTGCGCAACGCCGAGGACGTCTGGGCTCTCCGGGATGTCGGCTGTGAGGCGGCGGTCACCGGCAAGGCGCTCTACGAGAAGACGCTCAAGCTGTCACAGGTGACGAGGGGGTGAGACGCCGATGCTCGCCAAGCGCGTGATCCCGTGCCTGGACGTCGCCGCCGGCCGGGTCGTGAAGGGCGTGCGCTTCCAGCAGCTCCGCGACGCGGGCGATCCCGTCGAGCTCGCCGCGCATTACGACCGGGAGGGGGCCGACGAGCTGGTATTCCTCGACATCACCGCGACGCTCGAGGATCGCGCCGCCACCCTCGACGTGATCTCCCGCACCGCGGAGGAGGTCTTCATCCCCCTCACCATCGGCGGAGGCGTGCGCACCGACGACGACGTGCAGGCGCTCCTGCGGGCCGGAGCGGACAAGGTGAGCGTGAACAGCGCCGCGGTGCGCGACCCGTCGCTCCTCGCTCGTTGCGCCGATCGGTTCGGCACGCAGTGCATGGTCGTCGCGATCGACGCGAAGCGTCGTGCCACGGGATGGGAGGTCCACGTCGACGCGGGCCACACCGGGACGGGGTGGGACGCGGTCGAATGGGCGACCGACGCCACGACCCGGCACGGCGCGGGCGAGGTCCTGGTCACGTCGATGGACCGGGACGGCACCGGCGAGGGCTACGACCTCGACCTGCTGCGCGCGATGGCCGGCGCCGTCGCGGTGCCGGTGATCGCCTCGGGGGGCGCCGGCGAGCCGGCGCACTTCGCGGAGGCGCTCACCGACGGCCACGCCGACGCGGTCCTGGCCGCATCCCGGTGGCACGACGGAGACCTCACGATCCGTGAGGTCAAGGAGCACCTCGCCTCCCGAGGGATCCCTGTGAGGCTCTAGATGGAGCGGGTCGATCTCGACGCGCTCACGTTCGACGATCAGGGATTGATCCCGGTGATCGTCCAAGACGCCGAGAACGGCGACGTGTTGATGTTCGCGTGGTCGAACCGCGAGGCGCTCGACCGCACGATCGCGGAAGGCCGGATGGTCTATTGGAGCCGCTCCCGGCAGGAGTTGTGGCGCAAGGGCGACACGTCCGGCCACGTCCAGCACTGGGAGGAGCTCCGGGCCGACTGCGACGGCGACGTGCTCCTCGCGCGGGTCCACCAGCAAGGCGCCGCCTGCCACACCGGCGCGCGTTCCTGCTTCTTCCGCAGTCTCAGCTGACGAAGGATCCGGCCGGTACCTGCTGCGTGATGCAGTGAGGGCCGCCGCCCCCGTGCGAGATCAGCGCGGCCGGCACCCCAACCGCCTCGCGATCGGGGAACGCTTTCCCGATCGTTTCGAGGGCGGCGTCGTCCTCCGGGACCCCTCCCACGGGAACGATCACCCCGCCGTTCACCACGTAGAAGTTCAGGTACGGGATCACCACCCGGCCCACGCCCTCGACCTCTGCCCAGGAGTTCACGGGCCCGTCCAGCACCTCGAACGATCGTCCTCGGGAGTCTTTCGCCCGCGCGAGCACCGCCCGGTCCTCCTCGAACCTCGCGGCGTTCGGATCGTCGTCCCCGGACGCCACCGACACCATCACCGTGCCGGGACGGACGTACTGCGCGAGCCCGTCGATGTGCCCGTCGGTGTCGCGATCCTCGACGAGTCCGTGCGGGAGCCAGGTCACCACGGAAACGCCGAGGAACGATCGGAGGCCGTCCTCGATCTCTTCGCGGCTCATCGAGGGATTCCGATTCGGGTTGAGGAGGCATTGTTCGGTGGTCAGCAGGGTCCCCTCTCCGTCTACGAAGAACGAACCGCCTTCCAGCACGAACGGTGCCTCGTACCGACGCACGCCGAGATGCGACGCCAGCGCCTCCGGCACACGCGCGTCCTTGTCGTACGGCAGGAACTTCTCGCCCCACGAGTTGAAGCGGAACTGCACGAGGGCGACGTTGCCGGTCGGGTCCGTGACGAAGATCGGTCCGTTGTCCCGCATCCACGAGTCGTCGACCGGGAGCTCCAGTGGCTCGACGCCGGTGCCGCAGCGGCGACGGACGTCGTCTGCCTGTCCCGCGTTGCACACCATCGTCACGGGCTCGAAGGCGGCGACCGCACGAGCGACGCCGGCCCACTCGTCCTTCGCGGCGTCCAGCAGCGCGCCCCACCATTCGTCACGAGCGGGCCACGCCATCAGCGTCCCCTGATGTGGCGCGAACTCTGCCGGCATCGCGAACCCATCCGTGCGAGGACTCTCCACCTCCGTCACCTCCGCAGATCCGACGAGCCCCGGAGAGCTTCGTTCTCGGCATCGAGCCGGGCCAGCATGTCCGTCACATCGTCCAAGTATTCGTCGATCTCTCGCATCCTGTAGCCCCCTAAGAAACGGGCGATCTCGAACTCCCTCCCCTGGACGTCGAAGGGTGTCACTCGCTCTTCGTCCGGCCGGGGGAGAGGGACCGGCGAACCAGCTCGAAGACCCTCATTCTCTCGGATGCGTGACCGCATGGCCTCCACCACTTCATCCAGGTAGGGATCGACGTCGCCCTTCCGGTACCCCAAGAACCAGGCGACGTGGAGCCCCTTCCGGCGCGCATCGATGGCTGTGACGTCTTGCTCGCTTAGACCGGGGTGCGATCGATCCATCAGATGGCGTCATCCCTTCGGGGTGGCTCCACGGCAAGCACGTAGATACGTCGAGGGAGCGCAGCGGCTCGAGCGCATCGATAGGGACGTTGGCCGGATCTGCGTCGGGGTGCACCGCTGCATCATGCCACCGCACCCTCGTACACTCCGACCCCACCGCGACCGCGAGGTGCACGTGCTCAAGCTCGTCCTCCCGAAAGGCTCCCTCGAGGAGCAGACGCTCCGCCTCTTCGAGGCCGCCGACCTCCGCGTGCGCCGAGGCTCCGACCGCGACTATCACGGCACGGTGGACGACGAGCGGATCGAGCGAGTCTCGATCCTCCGTCCGCAGGAGATCCCCCTCTACGTGCAGGACGGGCTGTTCGACCTCGGGATCACCGGGCAGGATTGGATCGCGGAGACGGACGCCGACGTCGAGGTCGTGACGACGCTCTCCTACGCCCGCTCGGGCACGGGTCACGGCACCCAGGTGGTGCTGGCCGTGCCCAACGAGCACCCTGCGAACAGCGCGAAGGAGATCCCGCCGGACACCCGGATCTCCACCGAGTTCCTGAAGCTCACCGAGCGATACTTCGACGACCTCGGGATCCCCGTCAAGGTCGTGTGGTCCTACGGCGCGACGGAGGCGAAGGTCCCCGAGATCGTCGACGCGATCGTCGACGTGACCGAGACGGGAAACACGCTCCGCGCGCACGGGATGAAGATCGTCGAGACGCTCCTCACCTCGGAACCGGTCCTGATCGCGAACCGCGATGCGCTCCTCGACACGACCAAGCGCGGGGCGATCGAGGACATCAACACCCTGCTGCTCGGCGCGTTGCGGGCCGAGGGTCGCGTGCTGATCAAGCTGAATGTGAGCGAGGACCGGCTGCATGCCGTCATCGACGTCGTCCCGTCGATGAAAGCGCCGACCGTCTCCCCTCTCTCCGAGGGTGGATACGCGATCGAGACCGTCGTCGACAAGCAGGGCGTGAACAAGCTGATCCCCGAGCTGAAAGCCGCAGGCGCCACCGACATCCTCGAGATGCCGATCTCGAAGATCGTCCCGTAGTCGCCACTACGTCACGCGGGTCTCCTCGTCCAGCGGATGCCCGACGTCCACCCAGATAGACCCCCTCTTCGGGTCTGCCGCGATCGCGGTGGCGGCTCCGTCCACTCGGGCGAACTCCTCGTCAACGGCAAGCGTCGCCTCATCGATGCGGGTGATCCTCCCGTCCTCGTGCGAGATCCAGATCGATCCGAAGCCGGCAGCCATGTCGGTTGCTCCCTCACCGACGGTCGCCTGGGCCCGAGCAGGATCGAGTGAGGCGGTGGAGATCCTGGTCACGACGCCGGTCGCCCGATCCATGATCCAGAGAGAACCATCGGAGACGAGCATCCGGTCGACGTTCCCGTGTGCTTCGATCTGACCGATGGATCGCAACGTGTCGGGGTCGATGCGTCTGACGATCCCGGCCACCTGATCGACGACCCACACGCTTCCCTCACCCACCGCGATCAGGTCGACGCTGTCGGCCACCTCCCGTTCCCGACTGACGGTCCCAGATGGGTCGACCCGCATGAGAACCCCGTCAGTCCTGCCGATCCACAGGTGCTGCCGGTCGAACGCGAGGTTCGCTCTCCCCGACCCCCCACCCTCGGTGGGGATCTCGAGCACCGGACGGATATCGTCCGTCCCCGGATGGACGCTGTTCAGCCTGTCAGATGTCGCGACCCACAACGCGTCGAACGCGCTCACCATCGAGAGCGAGAAGGAGAACCTCAGCCTGATCGGCTCACGCACGTCTCCGTGATCCGGATCCACGTGGATCAACGTCGGATCGGGATTCGTCGGGGCGAGGATCCAGACTGCCCCCTGCCCCGCTGCCACGGAGCGGCCCGTGGGCGCCGTCTCCCCCGGTCGCCTGGGAAGTGGGATATCGATCGTTTGCAGCTCTTCGCCACTCTCGGGATCCAGCTCGACGAGGAACTGATCCGGCCGTACCGCCTCGTCAGTCGGAGGCTCGCCACGGGTCATGACCATCCAGGCGATCGCCGCGGCGGTGACGGCCGCGGCGGCGATCCCCAGCAGGATCACCTTCCGATGCCGACGGCCCGGGCCCGGGAAGATGTCGCGTCGCCGCTCGGCGGCCTCATCCGCCTCGAGAGGAGGCGCCACCACGTTGCCGTCGAGCCCGGTCACCAGGAACAGCCGGACCTCGTCCTCCAAACCCTTCAAGCGGTGCATCCCGTGATCGGCGAAGGAGATGCCCGCGCCGGACACGATGTCTCTCACCGAGGCCGGCACCAACACCTCTCCGGGCCCCGCGACCGACATCACGCGGGCAGCCGTGTTGACGATGAGACCCCCCGCCTTGCCGTCGACCAGCTCGAGCTCACCGAAGCTCACGCCGGCCCTGATCTCGATCCCGAGGGTACGGACGGCTCCGGCCGCCGCGACGGCACACCTGATCGCGTCGACAGGTCGTTCGAACGTCACGAAGAAGCCGTCGCCCGCGGTGTCGTTCTCCCGACCGCCGAACCGGCGGAGCTCTCGCCGGACGATCTGGTGATGGCGAGTGAGCAGCTCCGCCCACCGGCTGTTGCCCATCTCGGCCGCGATCTCGGTCGACCCGACGATGTCGGTGAACAGGGCGGCGCCCAACCCGCGAGATCCTGCTCGCCGCTGCACTGCAGGATTCTATTTCGCGCTCGTTCCGGGGTTTGACTCCTTCGGCCGGTCTGTGGAAGCATCAGGCACGTGACTGAACGGCCGTTCAACTTCGGCTCCCGAGTACCCCACCCCTAGCGGCGCCTCCTGCCCTCACGGCGAGCGCCGACCGACCTCTCTTCACGAGAGGTCTTTCCTTTCCTTGGGACATACGCGAAGGAGCCGATGATGGACGACGTTCGGAAGCGGCTCGCCGAAGAAGCGGAAGAGTTGGAGCGGCGGTGGGCGCGTGACCCCCGCTGGGCGGGCGTGAAGCGCCCCTACGCCGCGGAGGACGTGATCCGTCTCCGCGGCTCCCTCCCCCAAGAGCACACGCTGGCCCGCCACGGCGCGGAGCGGCTCTGGGATCTCCTGCACAGCGAGGATCACGTCGCCGCCCTCGGTTGTCTCACGGGCGGACAGGCGGTCGAGTGCGTGAAGGCCGGTCTGCAGGCGATCTACCTCTCCGGGTGGCAGGTCGCCGCGGATGCGAACCTCGCCGGCGAGACGTATCCGGACCAATCGCTGTATCCCGCCAACTCCGTGCCGGCGGTGGTCCGCAGGATCAACAACGCGCTGCGGAGAGCTGATCAGATCGCGTGGTCGGCGGGCGCAACGGACCGCGAGTGGCTCGCGCCGATCGTCGCGGACGCCGAGGCGGGGTTCGGCGGACACCTGAACGCGTTCGAGCTGATGGGCTCGATGATCGAGGCCGGTGCCGCGGGCGTGCACTTCGAGGACCAGCTCGCGTCGGAGAAGAAGTGCGGACACCTGGGCGGGAAGGTCCTGGTGCCGACCGAGCAGTTCGAACGGACGCTCACCGCCGCAAGGCTGGCGGCCGACGTCGCCGACGTGCCGACGATCCTGATCGCGCGCACCGACTCGCTCTCGGCCACCCTCCTCACGTCCGACGTCGACGAGCGGGACCGACGTTTCCTCACCGGTGAACGCACGCCGGAAGGGTTCTTCCGCGTGCGCGACGGGATGGACGCCGCGATCGCACGCGGCCTCGCCTACGCGCCGTACGCCGACATGCTCTGGTGCGAGACCTCCACGCCGGACCTCGAGGAGGCTCGCGTCTTCGCCGAGGCGATCCTCGATCGATTCCCGGACCGGATGCTCGCGTACAACTGCTCTCCATCGTTCAACTGGACGCAGCACCTCGACGACGAGGAGATCGCCCGATTCCGGAAGGAGCTGGCCGCGATGGGCTATCGGTTCCAGTTCGTCACGCTGGCGGGCTTCCACGCGTTGAACGCGTCGATGTTCGAGCTCGCTCGCGGCTACGCGGAAGAGGGGATGACCGCTTACGTCCGGCTGCAGCAGCGCGAGATGGCGCTGGAGCTCGACGGCTACACGGCCACCAGGCACCAGCAGGAGGTCGGCACCGGGTATTTCGACCTGGTCTCTCAGGTGATCTCCGGAGGCGTGTCCTCGACGACGGCTCTGGAAGGCTCCACGGAACGCGCGCAGTTCTGAGCGCGGAACACGGGCTTATCATCGACGGCCGGAAACGGGAGGGTCGATCGATGCAGCCAGCGGTGGATGTCGCCGTCGTGGGAGGAGGGCTCGCGGGCCTCACCGCGGCTCGGGAGCTCGGCCGTCGCGGTCGGAGCGTGCTGCTGCTCGAAGCGCGGGAACGACTGGGGGGACGAGCGTGGGTCTCGTCGTTCGCGGGCGTGGACGTGGAGATGGGTGGTGCGTTCATCCATTGGACGCAGCCGCACATCTGGGCCGAGGTGACTCGGTACGGGCTGAGCATCGATGCACTCCCCGACGCCGATCGGACCTTCCTTCGTCGAGACGGCGGGATCGAGGAGTTGGCTGCGGAGGCGTTCATGGACTTCAACACGTCCTTCGAGCGCCTGTGTCACGACGCCGAGACACTCATCCCGGAGCCGATGTCGATCCCCGAGAGCCCCCAGGCTGTGGAGGCCGACCTCCGATCGACGGCCAAGGCGCTCGCGGCGACCGACCTCGATCCACTCCATCGCGACTACCTGGACGCGCTCTGCGCCGGGTTGAGCTCGGCGCCGAACGACCGCGTGGGCTACCTCGGCATCGCCAAGACGTTCGCATTGGCCGGTTTCGCCGGGGAACAGATCTTCGAGACGAACGGCCGGTGGGCGCTGCGGGGAGGAACGCGGACACTCGTGGACGCGCTGGCCGCCGACCTGCGGGCAGAGGTGCTCCTGGGCACGCGGGTTGACGAGATCGCACAGAGCGGTGCTGATGTCACCCTCCGGACCTCGGAGGGTGAGCGCACCGCCCGGGCCGTGATCGTCGCCGTCCCGGTGAACACGCTCGGCTCGGTGCGGTTCGACCCCGAGCTCTCCGACACCAAGCGCGAGGCGGCACGAGAAGGAGTCGTCAGCCTCGGCGTCAAGATCTGGGCCAAGCTCGCCGGCGGCTTCCCGTCGGTGTTCGCGGCGGCGCCCGATCGCTTCCCGTTGTCGTTCGTCGAAACGTTCGCGTCCACATCGGATGGCGGGACGGTCGTCCTCGCATTCGGTCCGTCCGCAGCAGACCTCTCCCCTTCCGAACCAGAGCCGGTCGCCCGGGCCATCGAGGATCTGTTGCCGGGCGCTCGCGTGGAGGAGGTCGGAGGTCACGACTGGGTTCGAGATCCGTTCGCCCGGGAGACGTGGGCCACGTACGGCCCCGGAACCTGGCTCCGGTGGGTTCCCGAGCTCGAACGTATGGAGGGACGCATCGCGTTCGCCGGATCGGACATCGCCCGCGGGTGGGGCAGTTACATGGACGGGGCGATCGAAACCGGCCTCCGCGCCGGTCGAGAGATCGAGGCCATCCTTCCGTGAACCCGGCTCGCGACGCGGTCCTCCTCGCCGCCCGGAACCGTTGGCTCGCTGCCCATCTCCCTCGATACCGATTCGTCCGCGCGATGGTGGCCAGGTTCATGCCCGGCGAGCGGATGGAGGATGCGATCGCGGCCGCCGAGCGACTCGCCGCCGACGGCATCCCCGCCACGTTCACGTACCTGGGGGAGAACGTCGAGGATGCAGCCGATGCGGACGCCGTCGCCGACCACTACCTCACGCTGCTGGATCTGATCGAGGAACGAGGGATCGACGCCGAGGTCTCCGTGAAGCCGACACACCTCGGCCTGGACCTCGACCCCGAGGAGACGTTCCAGCGCCTGCGCCGTCTCGCCGAGCGCTCCGCTGCGATGGGCAAGCACCTGTTCATCGACATGGAATCCGCCGAGTACGTCGAGCCGACCCTCGCCCTGTACCGCAGGCTCCGGGAGGAGTTCGAGAACACGGGGGTGTGCATCCAGGCCTATCTCCATCGCACGCCGCAGGACGTCGCAGACCTGCTCGCGGCAGGAGCATCGATCCGCCTGGTGAAGGGCGCGTATCGCGAACACGGCGACGTGGCGATCCACGATCGGCGCCGGATCCGCGCGACGTTCCAGAAGCTGGCGCACGAGTTCCTCCGGTGGTCCGGCGGCGGCCGCCTCGCGCTCGCGACGCACGACGTACCGCTGCTCACGGAGATCGAGCGGCGGGCGGCCGCCGCCGGTCGCGGACGCGACGCCTACGAGATCCAGATGCTCTACGGGATCCGCGCGACGGACCAGCGACGGCTCGCCGACGAAGGCTTCCGCATCCGCGTGCTGATCAGCTACGGGACTCACTGGTACCCGTGGTTCATGCGGCGCCTCGCGGAGCACCCGGGAAGGAACCTGTGGCTCGCGACCCGCAACCTGTTCTCTCGCCGTTGAGTCCCCGAACCTAGACTGCCTCGATGTCCCCACGTCTCCACGGAGCGATCGCCGCATCAGTGACGCCGCTGAAGGACGGCGGTCGGTCGGTCGACCCCGAGAGCTTCGGACCGCTCGTCGACTTCCTCGCCGAGGGAGGTGTCGACGGCATCCTCGCCTGCGGGACCACCGGCGAAGGGGTCCTCCTGTCGGTCGACGAACGCCGGCGCGTCGCCGAGGGCTTCCTCGCCGTCAGGCCCGATGGCTTCCAGGTCGCGATCCACGCGGGAGCCCAGACGACGCGCGACACCGTCGCCTCTTGCCGCTCACGCGCTCGAGGTCGGCGCCGACGCCGTGGCCGTGATCGCGCCGCCGTACTTCCCGCTCGGCTCGCGGGAGCTCTTCGACCACATGCGCTCCGCCGCCGACGCATGCGACCCATTGCCGTTCTACGTCTACGAGTTCGCCGCCCGAAGTGGCTATGCGATCCCTGTGGACGTGATCCAGCAGCTCGGGCGCGAACAGACGAACGTCGTCGGCCTGAAGGTGAGCGACACGCCGTTCGACGCGATCGAGCCCTATCTCATCGACGGCATGGACGTGTTCATCGGCTCCGAACCGTTGGTCCGCGCCGGGATGGAACGAGGCGCGGTCGGCGCGGTCTCGGGACTCGCCTCGGCGTGGCCTGAGGTCGTCGCCGCCCTCGTGCACGACCACAGTCCTGAGGCCCACCTCCGCGTCACCGAGCTCCGCGAACGGCTCGAGGGGATCCCGTTCCACGCGGCCTTGAAGCAGGTGCTCACGGATCGAGGGGTGTTACTCCACGCGGACGTCCGACCACCGCTCCGCGGCCTCACCCTCGAGGAACGAACCGCCGTCTCGGCGCTCGGATCCAAGGCTTGACGCGGGGGGTCGGCCGTCGATAGCTTGTTGCACCTGCAACTCCGACCCTTCCAGATGGGATTCGATCCGATGATCCGGACGCGTACGGCAGGTCAAGTGGCGGCGATGATCCCCGACCGTCTCTGCTGCTGTCCCGAGGTGACCACCGAGGCCGATGCTGGCCTCGTACCCCTCGCGCGGCCGTAGCGATCCAGGCATCCGCAACACCCAGCCGGCCGCCGTGAGGCGGCCGTTCCCATCTCCGGAAGGCATCGTCGATGGCCCTCACCGAACGCAAGGCTCCCCGCCCTCGTGGACAGGGCCAATGGGCGCTCGGCTACCACGAACCCCTGAACGGTGCCGAGCAGATCAAGAAGGAAGCCGAGCCACTCGAGGTTCGCGAAAGGATCGAGCGTATCTTCGCGCCGGGCGGGTTCCGCTCGATCGGCAAGCAGGATCTGCGCAATCGGATGAGGTGGTGGGGCCTCTACACGCAACGCAAGCAGGGCGTGCCGGGCGAACGGACCGGCAGCGCCGAGCCCGAGGAGCTCGAGGACGAGTTCTTCATGATGCGGATCCGGATCGACGGCGGGCGGCTCACCTCGGACCAGCTCCGCGCGATCGCGTGGGCGAGCGAGACCTACGGCCGCGACCTCGCCGACATCACCGATCGGCAGAACGTGCAGCTGCATTGGATCCGGATCGAAGACGTCCCGGCGATCTGGGAGCGCCTCGAGTCCACCGGCCTCACGACGGCCGAGGCGTGCGGGGACACTCCGCGAGTGATCCTGGGGTGTCCCCTCGCCGGAATCGCTGCCGACGAGATCTTGGATGCGACGCCCGCGATCGCCGAGATCCGCGACCGGTTCATCGGGACGACCGAGTTCTCGAACCTCCCGCGCAAGTACAAGTCGTCGATCAGCGGCTGCGCCTCGCGCTGCACCGATCCCGAGATCAACGACATCTCGCTCGTCGGCGTCGACCATCCGGAGCTTGGCCCCGGCTACGACCTGTGGGTCGGAGGCGGGCTCTCGACGAACCCGATGTTCGCCCAACGCCTCGAGGCCTTCGTCGGACCCGAGCGTGCCTCTGAGTCGTGGTCGGCGGTGACCAGCCTCTTCCGCGAGTACGGCTATCGGCGCTCGCGCAACCAGTCCAGGCTCAAGTTCCTGGTGAGGGACTGGGGGGCGGAGGAGTTCCGCCGGGTGCTGGAGAAGGAGTTCCTCGACTCGCCGCTCCCCGATGGGCCCCCTCCTACACCCGCACCGCTACGGGCGCGCGACCACGTCGGCACCCATGCGCAACTCGACGGCCGCACGTTCGTCGGCTTCGCGCCGAGGGCCGGCCGGCTCAGTGGCCACCAGCTCCGGCTGGTCGCCGACCTCGCCGACCGGTACGGCAGCGGACAGATCCGAACGACCTCGCGCCAGAAGCTCGTGATCGTCGACGTCGAGGAGGCCTCGACCGCCGAGCTCACCGCGCGCCTGGACGAGCTGGACCTCCCGGTGGCGCCCAGCCCGTTCCGCAAGGGCGTGATGGCATGCACGGGGATCGAGTTCTGCAAGCTCGCGATCGGAGAGACCAAGGGCAGGGCTCGATGGCTCGCGGAGGAGCTGGACCAGCGGCTCCCCGGGCTCGACGAGGAGATCCGGATCCACGTGAACGGCTGCCCCAACTCCTGCGCGCGGTTCCAGGTCGCCGACATCGGCCTGATGTCCGCGCTCGCGAAGCGGCCCGACGGCACGAAGTCAGATGCGTTCCTCGTGCACCTCGGTGGCACGGTCGGGGACGGAGCTGCGTTCGGCCGAAAGGTGAAGGGCGTCCGCGTGTTCGCCGAGGACGCCGCCGACTACGTCGAGATCCTGGTGAAGCGCTACCGCGCGAGACGAGGGCAGGACGAGCCGAGCTTCACGGAGTTCGTCCGAGGGATGAGCGACGACGAGCTCACCGTGTTCGCGACGCCGGAGGGAGACCGATGAGCTCCGTGACACCACGCGCCGTCCCGTTCTACTGCCCGTTCTGCGGCGAGCAGGAGCTCCGTCCTGCCGACCCGTCCGGGTGGCGATGCGAGGTCTGCGAACGCACCTTCGAGCTCTCGCTGACGTCCGTGGGAGGTGCCTGATGGCCGACCGGGATCCGGTCCAGCCGATCCACCAGCCCGTGCTCCCCGTCTTCGAGGAAGAAGAGGTGTGGGTGCGGCACGCTGCGGAGCGGTTCGAGGACGCCGCCGCCGAGGAGCTGCTGGCATGGGCGCTCGAACGCTTCCACCCCCGCCTCGCGATCAGCGCCGCGGGTGGCGTCGACGGGATGGTGCTGGTCGACATGGCGTGGCGACTGAACCCGGACGTCCGCGTCTTCACGCTCGACACCGGGCGTCTCCCGGCCGAGACCTACGAGCTCTTCGAGAAGGTCCGCGAGCGCTACGGGATCGCCGTGGAGTTCGAGTACCCCGAGACGGACACCGTGTCGGCGATGGTCACCGAGCACGGTCCGAACCTGATGTACGGCGGTGTCGACCTGCGTCTCCGATGCTGCGAGGTCCGCAAGGTGGAGCCGCTGAAGCGGAAGCTCGCGACGCTGGACGCGTGGATCGCCGGACTGCGCCGGGAACAGTGGCGGAGCAGGAAGAACATCGCGAAGGTCGAGCTCGACCGCGACCACGGCGGGATCGTGAAGCTCAACCCGGTCGCGGATTGGACGCTCGATCGCGTCTGGGAGTACGTGCGGGAGCACGACGTCCCGTATCACTCGCTGTTCGACCAGGGATACACGTCGATCGGCTGCGCGCCCTGCACGCGGGCCGTCGTGCCCGGCGAATCCGAGCGAGCCGGCCGCTGGTGGTGGGAGCAGGCGACCGACAAGGAGTGCGGGATCCACTGCTCGGTCGGCCTGCTGGGTTCCGCCTCGGACAGCGAACGGGCCGCGGCGAACGGACGAGCTGCCGCCGACGAGCACGAGGAGGCAGCGGGATGAGCTTCGGCTACCCCGTGATGCTCGAGCTCGGGGGTCGACGCTGCGTCGTGATCGGCGCCCAGGCGATCCGCGAGGGCAAGGTGGATGGGTTGCTGGCCGCCGGCGCGGACGACGTGGTCGTCATCGAGCCGAGCGTCGACGACCGGTTCGGGGGCGTTGCGGGTGTGCGGGTCGAGCGGCGCGCGTGGCGGCCCGATGACCTCGACGGAGCGTTCCTCACCGTCGCCTCGTCGGACGACGCCGCCACGCGCGGCGCGATCGCCCGGGAGGCACGGGCGCGTGGCGTACTCGTCAATGTAGTTGACGATATCCCTCAGTGTGATTGGGCCGCGCCCGCGGTGGTCAGACGGGGCGACCTCGTGCTCGCGATCGGCACCGGAGGCGTGTCGCCCGCCGTGGCGAGACTCCTCAGGGAGCGCCTCCAGGAGGAGTTCGGCGCCGAGTGGGGAGAGCTCTTGCGCGTCGTGGGCGAGGTCCGCCGGGAGACGCTGCCCGCGCTTCCGGACTTCGCGGTGCGCGCACAGCGTTGGCACGACGCCCTCGATCTCGACGAAGCCGCCGAGCTGGTCCGCGAAGGACGCGGCGAACGATTGCGCACGCGGCTCCGGGAGCGGTTGCTCGAGGGGGTGAAGGCCTCGTGACGGGAAGGGTCTTCCTCGTCGGCGCCGGACCCGGGGACCCCGAGCTGATCACGGTCCGTGGTGCGCGGGCGCTCGCGGACGCCGACGTGGTCGTCTACGACCGGCTGGTCGCGCCGGCGCTGCTCGAGTTGGCGCCGACAAGCGCCCAACGCATCTACGTCGGCAAGGAGCCGGGCCGCGCTGCCGTACCTCAGCGAGCGATCGAACGGATCCTGGTCGATCACGCGCTCGACGGCTCCACCGTGGTGCGATTGAAGGGCGGCGACCCGTTCGTCTTCGGCCGGGGTGGAGAGGAGGTGGCGGCGTGCGCCGCCGCGGGCGTCCCCTGCGAGGTGGTTCCGGGCGTGTCGTCTGCGGTGGCCGCCCCTGCCGCGGCGGGTATCCCCGTCACCCACCGCGGCGTCGCCCGTTCGTTCGCCGTCGTCACGGGATCCACCGCACACGACGACGAGCTCGACCTCTCCCGGGTCGCCGGCGCCGACACACTGGTCGTGTTGATGGCGGCAGGGCGACTGGCGCAGACGTGCGCAGACCTGATCGCTGCCGGTCGTCCTTCAGATGAGCCGGCCGCGATCGTGCAGTGGGCGTGGACCCCGGAGCAGCGATCGGTCGTCGGGACGCTGACGGACCTCCCGCTGCTCGCGGAGGCCGCGAGCATCGGACCCCCCGCCACCCTCGTCGTGGGTGAAGTGGCGGCCTTCGGGATCGAGCCAGGTCAGGCGGAGCTGCCGACAGAGTTGATCGTCAGTCGCGGCCGGCTTCCTGCCACGCGCCGTAGCCACCCTTGAGGTTCACGACGGGGCCGACACCCGCTCGCTCCAGCAACGAGGCTGCCGTGGTCGAGCGCATGCCCGAAGCGCAGTACACGAGGAGTGGCCGACCGGCCGGGAGCGGTCCGGCACGTCCGCGGGAGGTCCCCCAGCGGCACGGACACGGCGCCCGCGACGCCACCGAACTCGAGCTCGTCCGGTTCCCGCACGTCGATCGGCTGTGCGCCCTTCTCGAGCCACGACACCACGTCGTCGGGACCGATCGCGGGCAAGGAGCGGACCGGCAGTTCGGCCTCGCGCCACGCTTCCATCCCCCCGTCGAGGTAGCCCTCGAACCGCTCCAGACCGACCAGGAGGCTCGCGTCCACCACGTCCTCGAGCGTCGCGTCGCCCAACACGAACAGCAGGCGCGCGTCGGCAGGAACGAGCCAGCCGAGCCAGGTCGGGAACGCGTCTCGGAACGGGATCGCCACTGCTCCCTGGCCGTGCCCCTCCGCGTAGGACGCGGGGTCTCGCACGTCGACGACGACCGAGCCCTCCTGGGATGCCGCGGCGGCGAACGCCTGCGGCGCGAGCGGCCTCGGCATCTCGATGTCCGTCCGGAGGCGAGGACCCGCCCAGTTGATCTCGCGCATCCGCGCGAAGTACGCCGGCGTGCGAGGGAACGACGCCGGCCACGACGTCAGGAACTCCTCCTCGCCCATGGACAGCAACTTGTTGGTCCCGCGTTCTTCGCCGAGCGTCGAGACGTGCTTCTTCCCGCTCCCGGCGGAACAGAACGACCCGCCGCCGTGCGTGGGCTTGAGCAGGGTCTCGTCGGGCAGGTCGGAGAACGCGCGCTGGAGCGTCTCGAACTCGTGATGCGTGAGGTGATCGGTGAGCTCCGGACCCGCGAGATCGCTCCGCGCCGCGCCGCCGACGATCAGCGCCCCGCCGCTGAACAGCACCGGCGCTGCGTCACCCTCGCCTCGGAACACGTACGACACGTGCTCCGGCGAGTGACCCGGCGTGGACAGGACCTCGACCTCGATGTCCTCCAGATCGACCCGCTCGCCCGGCGTCACAGGCGTGTGCGGGAACGACACGCCGGCCTCGGCGGGCTCGTACAGCTCGGCGCCGGTCTCGGCCCGCAGGTCCAGGGCTCCGGACACGAAGTCCGCATGCAGGTGTGTGTCGAGGACCCCGACGATCTCGACCCCGCGATCCTTCGCCGCGTCCAGGTACCGGCGAACGCGGCGGTCGGGGTCGATCAGCACCGCCCGTCCGGCGCCTATCTCGACCAGGTACGAACCGTTCCCGAGTCCGGCGTCACGGAACAGGCGCACATCCATACGGTTGAGGCTAGCTCCCTGCGCTCAGGACGACCTCAGGAGGGAGCCGACGTCTTCTTCCGCTCCTCTTCTTGTAGTACCCGGCGGAGGACCTTGCCGATCAGGGTCTCCGGGAGCTCGGAGCGGAACTCCCATTCCTTCGGGACGCGATAGCCGGTGAGCCCCTGCGCGGGATCGCGGGCCCAGGCTTCGAGCTCTTCGGCGGTGACGGTCTGGCCCTCCTTCGCCACGACGTAGGCCTTCACACGCTCCCCCGTCGTGTCGTCGGGCAATCCCACCACGCACGCCTTCGACACCTTCGGATGGCGGTAGATCACGGCCTCGACCTCGGTCGGATACACATTGAAGCCCGAGACGATGATCATGTCCTTCATCCGGTCGACGATCTGGAAGAACCCCTCGTCGTCCATGATCGCGATGTCGCCGGTGTGGAGCCAGTCGCCGCGGATCATCTCAGCCGTCGCCTCGGGCTTGTTCCAGTAGCCGAGCATCACCTGGGGCCCCTTGATGCAGAGCTCGCCGCGCTCGCCCAACGGGACCTCGGTGTCGGGGTCCTCGAGCGAGACGATCCGGCAGTCGGTGTCGGGGATCGGCAACCCGATGGTCCCGTGCTTCGGCTTGTCGAACGGGTTCACGTGCGTGACGGGAGAGGTCTCCGTCAGCCCGTAGCCCTCGACGAGGTTCGCGCCACCCGTCACCTGGTGGAACCTCTCCGCGACCGCCCGCGGGAGCGGCGCCGCTCCCGAGATGCACGCCTTCACGGACTTCAGGTCGTACTTCGCGATCTCGGGCGCTTCATTCAAGGCGACGAACAATCGAGGCACGCCCGGGAAGAAGGACGGCTTCTCCTTGTCGAGCGCCTTGAGCGCCATGTGGACCTCGAAGCGAGGAAGCAGGACGAGCTTCCCCGCCTGCGCGATCCCGAAGTTCATCGCCACCAATCCGAACGAATGGAAGAAGGGCAGGATGCACATCACGCCGTCGTTGCCGCGCTCGAAGAACGTGATGCAGGGCACGACCTGGCGGATGTTCGACGAGATGTTGGAGTGCGAGAGCATCGCCCCCTTCGACAGGCCCGTCGTCCCGCCCGTGTAGACGAGCGTGGCCACGTCGTGCTCGGGGTCGACGTCGGCCACCGGCGGCGGAGCGCCGGCCGCACCCATCGCCTCCTTCCACCACCTGATGCGGGCGTCCGCGGGGACCGGGGGCCACGTCTTCCCCTCGTGCTTCGCGTCCTTCTTGAACTTGATGGGAGCGAGCAGGTTGAGCGGGAAGCGCATGTAGTCGGTGAGCTTGGTGACGATCACCTCGCGGACCGGGACCTCGTGCTCCACGGCCGCCCACGCGGGATAGAGCTGATCGAGGACGACCATCACGCTCGGCGAGTGGTCCTTGATCTGATGCGCCAGCTCGCGCTGCGTGTAGAGCGGATTGTTGCCCACCGCGACGGCGCCGAGCCGCTGGCACGCGTACCACGCGATGACGTACTGGGGTGAGTTCGGGAGGAGCAGCCCCACACGGTCTCCGCGCTTGACGCCGAGGCCGGCGAGGACGGCGCTGAAGCGCTCCACCTCCTGCAGGAGCTCGCGATAGGTGAGGTGCTTGCCGAGGAACGCGATGGCCGTCGACTCGGGGAACCCGGCCGCGGAGTCGGCGAGCAGGTTGAAGACGCTCTGGCGGGGGAACGGGGCCACCGTCTTCGGGACCCCCGTTCGCCAGACGCGGAACCACGGACGGTGGTCGGTCATGGTGCGCATCATAGGGTGATGGCCGTGAGCGCGCAGACGACGACGCAGGAGACGCCCGCGGCGGACGTCGCTCCCGAGGGCCTCTTCGGGCGGGGCCTCCGCTTGATCGTGTCCTACGTCCGGATGCATCCGGGACCGTTCTTCGTCTCGGTGGCTGGCGCGGTGCTGTTCGCGTTCGCCTCGATCGGTCTCACCACGGCGCTCGGCCGAGCCACGGACGAGGTGCTCAAGCCGGCCTTCGCCGGCGGGGTGGAACCACGGAAGATCTGGCTCGCGGTCGTGGCGCTGATGACGTTCGGCTGCCTCCGGGCGCTCGGGATCATGCTGCGGCGGTTCTTCAGCGGCGTCGCCGGCGAACGGGTGATGGCGACGCTCCGCACGAGGATCGCGGACCGGTACCGGCGGCTGGCGCTCGCCTATCACCGCGAGACCCCCACCGGTGAGCTGCTCGCCCACATGGAGGCCGACGTGAAGGCGGCGGTGGACGTGTTCTGGCCGGTCCCGTTCGCGACCGGCGTGATCGTCCTGATCGTCCTGGCGATGATCCAGCTGATCGCCACCGATGTCTTCCTCGCGTTGATCGCGGCGGTCGTGTTCCCGGCTCTCGCGGTGATGAACCGCAACTTCGCCAAGCGGATGCAGGGCCCCGCCGCACGGGCGCAGGAGCGGATCGGCGAGGTCTCGGCCGTCGCGCACGAGTCGATCGACGGCGCGCTCGTGGTGAAGACCCTGGGACGCGAGACGGCCGAGACCGAGCGGCTCGCGATCAAGGCTCGGGCGCTCCGCGACGAGCGGGTCGACGCGGGTTTCCTGCGGGCCACGTTCGAGGCGGCCCTCGACGCGCTCCCGGCTCTCGTCGCGACGATCCTGCTGCTGGTCGGTTCGTGGCGGGTGGCCGCCGGAGGGCTCACGCTCGGTCGCTTGATCGGGTTCATCGCCTTGTTCGATCTCCTCGCGTGGCCGATGCGCTTCATCGGCTGGATCCTGGCGGAGCTTCCCCGAGCGGTGGTGGGGTACGCGAGGATCGAACAGGTCTTCGGCGCGCCCATCACCGTCCTCCCGGCGGTCGACCCGGAGCCTTTGCCCGATGGACCCCTCGGGCTGGATGCCGAGGACCTGCATCACAGCCTCGACGGCACCCAGATCCTTGACGGCGTGTCCCTGCGGATCGGCCCACGGGAGTCCGTCGCGATCGTGGGCGAGACCGGAGGGGGCAAGTCGACGCTCGCGCAGCTCCTCGTCCGTCTGGCCGACCCGGAGTCCGGCGTCGTGCGGGTCGGCGGGATCGACATCCGACATGCGGAGCCGGATGCGCTTCGGCGCGCCGTCTCGATCGTGTTCCAGGAGAGCTTCCTCTTCTCCACGACGATCGGCGAGAACATCGCGCTCGACTCCGGGGGGGACGACGACGCGATCCAACGAGCGGCGCGGATCGCGGCGGTCGACCGTTTCGTGGACACGCTGCCCGCCGGGTTCCAGACCGTCGTCGGCGAGCGCGGCTACACGTTGTCGGGAGGGGAACGCCAGCGTGTCGCGCTCGCGCGCGCGATCGTGCGTGAGCCGCGGGTGCTGATCCTCGACGACGCGACGTCGTCGGTCGACGCCTCGGTCGAGGCGCAGATCCTCGCCGCGCTCCGCGAGGAGCTGCAGACCACGCTCGTCGTGATCGCGTACCGGCTGTCGACGATCCGGTTGGCGGATCGCGTGATCTACCTCGACGGTGGGCGCGTCGGGGGCACCGGCTCCCACGACGAGCTGATGGCCTCCTCGCCCGGGTACGCCGCGATCATCCACGCGTACGCACGGGGGGAACGATGAGCACCGCTGTCGCCGTCGACGACGACGGCCTCGAGATCCCCGAGGAACTCCGGAGCTCCTTCGCCGTCCTTCGGCGAGGGATCCGGGAGAGCCCGGAGCTGCGCGCCGGCTTCGGGTTCACGGTGATCATCTCCCTCGGCGTGGTGGTCGCGCACCTCACGACGCCGATCCTGATCCAGCTGGTCTTCGACAACGGCTTCGACGGCGGGTTCCGGCCCGTCTATGTCGGCACGGTCTGCGCAACCGCGTTCGGCCTGGTGGCGCTGACCTACGTCACGTCGCGCGTCGCCGGGAAGCGCCTGGTCCGGGCCGCGGAAGGCGCGATGATGGGCCTGCGGATCCGGACGTTCGCTCACATCCACAGCCTCTCGATCGCCGAGCAGTCGGAGGAGAAGCGCGGGGTGTTCGTCGCTCGCGTGACCGCCGACATCGATGCGATGCAGCAGTTCATGGAGTGGGGCGGCATCGCTTGGATCTGGGCGGCGGTGCAAGTGGCCGGTTCGCTCGTCCTGATGCTCGTCTACTCGTGGCAGCTCACGCTCGCGATCGTCGGCCTGGTGATCCCGCTGATCCTGATCGTCTGGTCGCTCCAGGCCCGGCTCTCGGCGGCTTTCGACTCCGCCCGGACGCGCGTCGGCGAGATGCTCTCCGAGGTCTCCGAGTCCGTGATGGGGGCCGCGGTGGTGCGCGCCTACGGCCTGGACGAGCAGACGTTCGGCCGGGTCCGCGGCGCGATCGACCGGCGCTACCAGGCGGAGGTCGTCGCGCACTGGCGGTCGGCCACGCTCTTCCCACTGTCCACGGTCTTCTACGCGTTGGCCGTCTCGATCGTCGTGGCGCTCGGCGCCGGGTTCGGGCCGGAGTGGGGTCTCACGTTCGGCCGGGTGACGGCGTTCCTGTTCCTCGCGGACGCGTTCCTGCACGTGTTCACCGATCTCCCGGAGATCTACAGCGAGACGCAGACCGCGATCGCCGGTTGGCGGAAGGTCCTGGCGGTCAACGACCTCCCCGTGGAGATCGTCGAACCGATCCCCGGCGTGGAGCTGCCCGCCGGCGCGCTCTCGGTCCACGCCGAGAACGTCGAGTATCGCTACCGGGAAGGAGGGCGGGTCCTGCACGGGATCTCGCTCGACATCGAGGCCGGGGAGCACGTCGCGATCGTGGGCGAGACCGGCTGCGGGAAGACCACGTTCGTGAAGCTCGTCTCCCGGCTCGCCGATCCCAAGGCCGGGCGGATCGAGGTCGGCGGGATCGACCTGCGCGAGATCGCGGCCGCGTCACGCCATCGATCGCTCCGGATGGTCCCGCAGGACGGTTTCCTGTTCGACGCCACCGTCCGGGAGAACGTCCGCGCCGGCCGGGACGGCGCCACCGACCGCGACGTGGAGACGGCGTTCGAGGAGTTGGGGCTCGGTGGCTGGGTGGCGGCGCTGCCGCGCGGGCTCGACACGCCGGTCGGTGAGCGGGGCGAGGCCCTCTCCGTCGGAGAACGCCAGCTCGTCGCGCTCGCCCGCGCCCAGATCGCCGACCCGGGGCTCCTGATCCTCGACGAGGCGACATCGGCCGTGGACCCCGCGACGGAGCGGAGGATCTCCGAGGCGCTGCGGCGGCTCTCCGAGGGGCGTACCACGGTCACGGTGGCGCACCGGCTGTCCACCGCGGAGGGCGCTGATCGCGTGTTCGTGTTCGATGCGGGCCGGCTCGTGGAAACGGGAACACACGAGGAGCTCGTCGCGGCCGGAGGGACGTACGCGCGCCTGTACGAGAGCTGGCTCGGCAACGTCCGGGTGTGATGGATGGCTGACTTCCTCGATGGGCTCCGGACGGCCGCCGCCGCCGCGGCATTCCCGCTGGACGGCGAGCTCGCCACACCGGGGCTCCGCGCTCCCGTGGAGGTGCTCCGCGATCGGTACGGCGTCGCCTATCTGTCGGCAGAGTCCCTCGAAGACCTGTGGTTCGCGCAGGGGTTCGTGACCGCCGGGGAACGCCTCTTCCAGCTGGATCTCGCTCTCAAGCAGGCGAACGGCCGTCTTTCCGAGCTCTTCGGTGAGCTCACCCTCGACGACGATCGCTTCACGCGCACGATCGGCATCAACCGGGCGGGAGCTGCGATCGCAGCCGGCTGGGACGACACCTCACGAGGCATGATCTCGCGCTTCCGTGAGGGGGTCCTCGCCTGGATCGCGAGTGATGCCGGCGCCGCCGGTCGAGTACGTGTTGCTCGACGCGTCGCCCGACCTCGCGGGCGACGACGCCTCGTGGGCCGCGTGCTGGGCGATGTTCTCGTGGGGTCTCTCCGGGAACTGGGACCTCGAGCTCCTCCGCGTGCATCTGGCCGCCGAGCTCGGCGAGGAGGCGGCCGGCCGCCTCCTGCCCCCGCTCGTGGGTCATCCGACGGCACCGGCGGCCGGCCGCGTCGCGGGCGATCTGCTTCACGAGCTCCCTCGACCTCCACGAGGCCAGGGCTCGAACGCGTGGGCGATCGCGGGGAGCAGGACCTCTTCCGGCAAGCCCCTCCTCGCCAACGACCCCCATCTGCTCGTCCAGCAGCCGGGAGCCTGGCTCGAGCTCCACCTCCGCGCGCCCGGCTACGAGGCCCGCGGCGTGGCGGCCCCGTTCGCGCCCGGGATCGTGCTCGGCACGACCGCCCACCACGCGTGGGGCGCGACCAACGTCGGCGGAGACGTCCAGGACCTCTACCTCGAGCGACTGAACGACGAGGGCACGGCGGCTCGGTACGAGGACGAGTGGGAGCCGCTCACCGTGCATCGCGAGGAGATCCAGGTCCGCGGCGGCGACGAGCCGATCGTCCACGAGGTGCGAGCGACCAGGCACGGACCGCTCCTCGATTCCTACCTCACCGGCCAACTCCGGCCCGCGAAGCGCCCGCTCGACGGCTCGTACGCGCTCCGGTGGGTCGGCGCCGAGCACAGCATCCGACCGTCCGCGCTGATCGAGGTCGCGAACGTCACGAGCTTCGAGGGGTTCCGCGAAGCGGCCCGGGCATTGGAATGCCCGGGCCAGAACCTCGTCTACGCCGACGTCGACGGCACGATCGGCTATCAGGCCACGGGCCTCCATCCGATCCGGCGCGCAGGAGACGGCACCGTGCCCGTGCCCGGTTGGACCGCCGAGCACGAGTGGGAGGGTTTCGTCCCCTTCGAGGAGCTGCCGTCCGCGGTCGATCCCGACCGTGGGTACCTCGTGACCGCCAACGATCGGATCCACGGCGACGACTATCCCCATCTCATCGGCCACGACTTCCACGCCCCAGGTCGCGCCCGCAGGATCACCGAGCTGCTCGACGAGCGGCACGATCACACGGTGGAAACCTGCCGGACGATCCAGAGCGACACCGTGTCGCTCGCGGCTCGCGACCTGCTCCCCCGCATCTCGGTCGGGGACGCACGCGCACGGGCATTGTTCGAAGGCTGGGATCACGACGTGGGTGCCTCGTCGTCGCCCGCCGCCCTGTGGGAGGTCTTCGTCGACGAGCTCACACGCCGAGCCGTGGACGGCAAGGAAGAGCTCGTGGCCGAGTACCTGACCGATCGCGAGCTGTTCCGGTCCCGCGCGCTCCCGGCGCTCCTGGAGGCAGGCGGCCTGTCGCAGGAACACCTCGACGATGCCCTCCTCGCAGCCTGGGACCGATGCGCCGAAGCGATGGGTCCCGACCCCACGGCGTGGCGGTGGGGTGACATCCACCGGGCGCGGTTCGCGCATCCGCTCGGGCGCATGCCCGGGCTCGAGCCGCTGTTCGTCGCCGCCGAGCACCCGCTCGGCGGCGACGAACAGACGGTCAACAACGCCGGTTTCGAGGGCGACGGTCCCTTCGACGTCTACGTCGTCCCCTCCTGGAGGGCCATCTACGACCTCTCGAACCTCGACCACAGCAAGGGTGGCCTCCCGACCGGTCAGTCGGGCAATCCCTCCTCGCCGCACTGGAACGACCAGGCCGACGCCTGGGCCGCGGCGGAGCTCCGCCCGCTCCCGTTCACCCGTCCCGCCGTCGAAGCCGCCGCGACGGATCGGCTCACGATCGTTCCGGCGTAGCCCTCGGGTAGCATTCGATCCATGCCCGAGTCGCGCGGACGGAAGAAGCGGCCCACCCGGCGCTATCAGGTCGAGCCCCAGCGCAAGAAGAAGACCAAGCACAGCCCCCGCTGGTACGGCCCGGTCGTCCTCGGCGTGATCGGGCTCGGCGTCGCCGTGGTCATCTGGAACTACCTCAGGGGTGACTTCGCCACGAACGGCTTCCTCTGGACCGGCCTCGGCATCATCGGTGCGGGCTTCGTCGGTCTCACCTTCTGGAAGTAGGCCGTCCGGAGGCAGAATCACAGCCGTGTGATCTTCCACATCCGGTTTCCACATCGTGGAGAAAGCACTGCCTCGCAGTGCGATCTTCACGCGTCCTTCACGCCGTTGTGGAAAACCTCGTGGAAACGTAGGGGGAAGGCTGTGGGAATCGGTGGAGAACCTGCCCTCAGGCAGGCTCAGGACGCCGTACGACCTGCATCTTCTCGCCGCAGTGCCGTGGGATCTGGAGCTCCCCGAGTCGCGACACCTTGAGCTCGGTGCCGCACTCTCCGCAGACGAGGTAGACGTCGAGGTCGTCGACGTCCTCCGGCTCGGCGGGCGCGGGCTCGTCCGAGGCCGATCCCGGGTTGGTCATCGTGAGCGAACGCAACATGGTGATCCCCACGCGCCAGATCACGAAGGCGGCGAGCACACCGGTGAGGACGACGATCCACGTGGGCACGGACCCACGATAACGACTCAGTCCTGAGGGACCGCCACCCCGGGAACGTGCTGGACCAGGAAGTCCAAGATCACCCGTTGCTGGCGGATCTCCTCGTCGATGTCGTACGAACCATGGCCGGTCGAGAAGAGATAGACCTCGTGCGGGTGACCTCGGGCCGCCAGCCGGTTCACGTAGGCCATCGCTTGTCGGAGCGGGCACCTCGAGTCGTTCTCACCGATCAGGAACAGCACGGGGGCTTGCACCTGGTCGGCCGAGTTGATCGGGTTGCGCTCGGCCATGAGCTCGGGGACCTCGTCCGGGCGGCCGCCGAGCAGGGCGCGGTCGTACGCCTGCAGCAACGGCGACATGTCTTCGTAGGAGAGCTCGTAGTCGCCGACCGGGACCCCGGCGATCCCGCAGCGCCAGTTCCGCTCAGGATGCTTGCCCAGCATCATCAGCGTCAGGTAACCGCCCCAGGACCACCCGCCTATGACCGCGCGATCGAGATCCGCGACTCCCTCGCCGATCAGGTGGTCCAACGCATCGTTCAGATCCTCGAGCTCGGGACCGCCCACATCGCCGATGAGTGTGTCTCGCCACTCGGCTCCCCGTCCGGTCGACCCTCGGTAGTTGACCGCCGCCACCGCGAACCCGGCGTCCACGTAGGACTGCACCTCTGGGTTCCATCGGTCCTCGTCGAGCCAGGTGGGGCCACCGTGGGGACGGATCAGGATCGGCCATGGCCCCTCGCCCTCGGGCGTCACCACGAAGCCCTGGACGGAATCGCCGTGGCGATTGTCGAACCGGAACGATCGGTACGGGCGGCCGGGAGGCGCCGGCTCGCCCTCCAGCGGGAGCACCTCCGCGCCGGCGTCGTCGAGGATCCGCTGCGGAGATGCGCCGCTCGCGTGGCGGTACCAGACGGCGCCGTCCGGCCGGACCTGCGCCCACTCGACCTGGCCCTCGGGGTGCTCGACCGGCGTGAGCACTCCGCTCGCGATGTCGGCACGATGGAGCCGGTGTCGGCCGTCGTGGAGCTGTGACAGGAGCAGCGCGCGTGCATCCGGCCACCAGTCCGCGACCGAGACCTCCCCCTCCAGCCCCGTCGAGATCTCCGTCCACTCCCCCGTCACCGGATCCCAGATCGCCGGCTGCGGGATCCCGCTCCGCTCGTGCACGACCGCCAGGCGACGGTCGCCGACGACGGGAGACCACGCCGAGGACAGGAGCTGCTTCCCTTCATCGACCAGGTCGGTGACCGTCGCTCCCGTCCGAGGGTCGATCACACGCAGTGCCTCGTGGATCTCGTCGCCGTGCTCGGCGTGTTGCAGACAGAGCAGCGTCCCGTCCGCGGAGAGACCCCCGCGGTTGTAGCCGCCAGAGGAACCGGCGACCCGCACATGCTCGGTGCTCCGGGCGACTTCCTTCACCGTTGCGCCGCCGTCCTCGCTCACGTAGACCGCGAATCCGTCGTGGCCACTGATCGAGGCGGCGAGCATCCCGGGAACCCACGCGATGCCCTCGTTCCACCCGGGATCGAGCTCCGGGAGCAACGGCCGTGATCCGCCGCCTTCGAACGGCTCCGTGTACCAGCGGCCCGACTCGTCGCCCGTCTCGTCCTGCCACCAGTAGATCTGCGCGCCATCGGGCGACAAGCCGCCCGAGACGACACCGACCGGGTGATCGGTGACCCGCCGGCGGACCCCGGCGTCGAGGTCCACGACATGCACCTGCCACACGCCGCTCTCCGTCGACTCGTAGGCGAGCCGTTGCGGCGCCGAAGGTGACCAGTCCGGAAAAGTGATCATGGGCGCTCGGAAGCGGCGTTCCCAGCGCGACGTCATGTCGCGAACGGTAGCAGCGCCGACATCAGTCGATGAGGGCGATCACCTGCGCGAGCAGGGCCGTGCCGCCGAGCATCGCGCCGATCATGCCTGTCTTCGCGAACAGAAGTGCGCCTTCACGTTCGGGGTGGATCCGGAGGATGGAGGCCGAGCAGATCATGACCGTCGCCGCGAGTGCCACGCCCCAACCGATACCGGTCCACACGAGCTGGGGATCGACGATCGCGAACGTCTTCATCAGGACCGCATTGAGGGTCATCACGGCGAGCCCAGCGAAGACGAGCGCGATGAAGCCCATCGCCGGCTCGCCACCGCTCGAGAGCCGTTGCTGTCGAACGGCACCGAGCCCGAGCCAGATGGCGGCCGGCACCGTGATGCCGAGCGAGGGGACACCGAGGAGCGCGAGGAACAGCGCGAGCCGCGCCCGCCGGTCGCTGATCGGGATGACCGTGGCCACGTGACCACGATATCGAGGGCCGGTACCGCCGCGCCAGCCAGTTGGTGCTCGGGACTGTTCGAACCTTGCCCTCTCTCGTCAGCGTTCCGGTCGATCCAGGGTTCCGAGTCGTTCATCCACCATCTCCACCAGGGCGGCGGCCGCGTCCTCACTCGAGGAGGCGATCAAGAACGCCCATCCGCGCGAAGGGACGACCCTTCCTTCCAGGGTCCCGCCATCGTCGGTCGTGCCGCGGAACGAGATCAGGGTGGTGGTATCGGAAGGACGGGAGACCACGACGTGGATCCCTCGTTGCCCGAGCGCCTCGAGCGAGGTTCCCGTCACATGCTCCGGTGACTCATCGATCCCTGTGGTGCCGCACGAAGCGCCCCCCAGACCCGTTCGGGGGTGAGCGGCAGGTCGATGTGGCGCACGCCGAGGTGCGACAGCGCATCGACGACCGCGTTCTGGACCGCCGGCGTCGAGCCGATCGTGGCCGACTCCCCGATCCCTTTCACACCCAGCGGGTTCAGGTCGGTCGGTGTCTCGGTGTTCGCCGTCTCCAACGGTGGCAGGTCGGCCGCACTCGGCATCTGATACGTCGCGAGCGTCGACGTCATCGGGTTCCCGCTCTCGTCGTACTGAACCTCCTCGAACAACGCCTGCGCGATCCCCTGCCCGATACCGCCGTGCTGCTGCCCCTGCACCAGCGCGGGGTTCAGGATCCGGCCGCAGTCGTCGACCGCGACGTGGCGCAGCAACCGGACGTGGCCTGTCGCGGTGTCGACCTCGACCACCGCGACGTGCGCTCCGAACGGGAACGTCGACCCGCGTTGTCGGAATCGACCCTCAGCCCGGAGGGAACCGCCGTCGCTCGCGGCAGCGACCTCGCCCCACCCGATGCTGCGGTCGGGTGCGCCAAGGACCGCGAACCCGCCCTCGACGCGTTCGACATCCGCCGGATCCACCTCGAGCAGCGCCGCGGCGACCTCGCGACCCTTCTCGACGACCGCTTCGGCCTGCTCGAAGACCGACGAGCCGCCGATCTGCAGCGAGCGCGAGCCCCACGTCCCCTCGCCGCGCGCCACCAGCCCCGTATCCGAATGGAGGACGGTGACGTGTTCGAACGGGATCCCGAGCGACATGGACGCGAGTTGTGCGAAGGCCGTCTCATGTCCGTGTCCCGCAGGCGTGGTTCCGACCGAGACCGTCGCGCGGCCGTCCTCGCCCATCTCGACGGCCGCGTACTCGCGGCCGCCGAACGCGGTGATCTCGACATAGGTCGCCACGCCGACGCCGAGACAGACCTCATCGCCACGTGCCCGGCGCGCCGCTTGCTCGGCCCGGAGCGCGTCGTATCCGACCAGACGAAGCGCCTCGTCGAGTGACTTCCAGTAGTCCCCCGTGTCGTACGTCACCCCCGTGACGGTCGTGTGCGGGAACTCGTCGGGCCGTATGAAGTTCCGCCTTCGGAGCTCCACAGGATCCATCTCCAGCTCCGTCGCGAGCATGTCCATCGCGCGCTCGATCAGCGCCGTCGCCTCCGGCCGTCCCGCGCCTCGGTAGGGAGCCACCGGCGTCGTGTTCGTGACCACGCTTCGTCCGCTGCTCGCGACGCGCGGGATCCGATAGACCCCGCACAGCATCTCCTGCGTCGTCCCGGGCATGAACGCGCCGATCGGGTACGCACCCATATCGGCCAGGATCTCGGCCCGGAGCCCCACCAGCGTGCCGTCGCGTTGGGCGCCGAGCTCCACCGTCTGCACCTGCGCCCGGCCGTGCGTGAGCGAGACCATCGATTCCGAACGCGTCTCCTGCCAGCGCACGGGTCGGCCGAGCCGACCAGCGATGGCAGCGACCGCGTGGTACTCCGCATAGATCTGCAGCTTGGCCCCGAACGCCCCGCCGACATCGGGCGCGATCGCGCGAACGCGATCGCGCCCGACCCCCAGGGTCTCGGCTAGGTCGTCGCGGACGTCGAACGGGATCTGCGTCGAGGCCCACACCGTGAAGGAGCCGTCGTCGGCGGGGACCACGGCGATCCCGTTCGTCTCGATAGGCGCCGGCGCCACGCGCTGGTTCACGAACCGGGCGCGAACGACGACGTCCGCACCCTCGAGCGGATCGTCCTCCGACGTCGACTCGAAGGAATGGGCTACGTTGGTCCCGAACGCCGGCCACAACAGCGGCGCGCCCTCAGCCACCGCCGCCTCCACATCGACCACCACCGGCAACTCCTCGTACTCGACGGCCACCAGCTCCGCCGCGTCGACGGCATGCTCGCGTGTCTCGGCGACCACGACGGCGACGATCTCGCCCACGAACCGGACGACGTCTCGCGCCAAGGGCTCGCGGCTGAACAACCCTTCGACCTCCGCCTGCGTGTCGCCCTCAACCGTGCCCGACGGTGGAAGAGGCGACAGGCCCAGGTCGGTTGCGACGTAGACACCTGCCACACCTGGAGCGGTTCGGGCGGCTGAGACGTCGATCCCGGCCACCTTCGCGTGCGGCATGATGGAGCGGACGAAGGCGGCGTGGAGCGCTCCCGACGATCTCGATGCTCTCGAGGTATCGGCCCTCCCCTCGGAGGAACCGCGGATCCTCGGACCGGAGAGCCGGCACGCCGAACATGGAGGGAGGCGCCGTCGCCACGGCGCCGATACTCGCAGCGGAAGGAGCGGACGACATGCGGAGGATGAGCATCGCGGCAGTGCTGGTGACGCTCGTCGTCGCAGGACTCGTGGGAACGACGTCGGGACCCGCGATCGCGGGCACCGGCATCAGGGCGGTTCGTGTCGCGGGGAGCCTGGCGAGCCCTGTCGGCTTCACGTTCACGCCCGGTGGACGGCTCGTGTATCTCGAGCGGAACACGGGATGGCTGCGCTTCCGGAACCTCCAAGCCGGCGGCGATCACCGAGTCCACCGAGTCACGAACGTCAACTCCAACGGCGAACGGGGCGCCCTCGGAGTCGCGGTGCATCCGGCCTGGCCGAACCAGCCGTTCGTGTACGTCTTCGTGACGAGGAACACGACCGAGGGTCTGCGGAACCAGGTGCTCCGCATCAAGGTCGCGAACGGGCAGGGGACGGCGGTCCGCCGGATCCTGTCGTCGCCGGCGGGCCCCGCCAGCAACCACAACGGTGGGCGGATCCTGTTCGGACCCGACAACAAGCTGTACGTCGTGATCGGCGACAACGCCGATCCCGCGAATTCCCAGGATCGATCCAGCAATCTGCGGGGCAAGATCCTCCGCGTGAACCCGGACGGCTCGATCCCCGCCACGAACCCCTTCGGCACGCGGATCTGGGCGTACGGCATCCGGAACTCGATCGGCTTCGCGTTCGATCCGCAGAACGCGCGCCTCTGGGAATCGGAGAACGGGCCTGCGTGCAACGACGAGGTGAACCGCATCGTGAAGGGTGGCAATCACGGGTGGGGACCGAACGAGAACTGCCCGAACACCAACAACAGTGGCCCGACCCCGAGGATCTTGCCGAAGCACACCTTCGTCAGCACGGTCGGTCTGACCGGGCTCGCCTTCTGCGACGCCTGCGGCCTCGGAGCGGGATACCAGGGGGATCTGCTGGTCGGGGCCGTGAACGACGGAAGGATCCGACGCTTCGACCTGAACGCCACACGCTCCGGCTTCGACGCCGGTCCGCTCCTGGTGCTGGATCGACCGGGACCGGTGCTTTCTCTCGAGGTCGGGCCCAACAACCGGATCTTCTTCAGCGATTTCGGGGCGATCTACCGCTTGGCACCGGCATAGAGGGAGCCGAAAGGCCCTCGCGCGGAAAGGCCTGCGCGCGGTACGCTCACCGTGAAGCGGGTGGCGGGAAGCCGGGAGCCGGACGACCTCCACCGGAGGACAGCCGTGGACATCGGCCTTCCCAAGCGCGTGATCGAGATCGAGCCGGCATCGCTGCCGGTCCCTGAGCCCGCGCCGATCCTGGAGCCCTCGGTCGACCCACAGCCCGAGTTCGTTCCCGAGCCCGAACCCGAACCCGTCCGCATCCCCGAGCCGGCGCCCGAGCCGACGGAACGATGAAGGAAGCCGTCTCCGTCGTCCGCGGTCTCCCCGTCGAGGTCGAGACGGAGCCGATCCTGGCCTGGCGCTCGTGGACGCTCACTGGGCGACGAGACGGAGAGGGCCTCCTCCTCCGACCGGTCACGGCCGGGTCCAGGGCGTGGCGTCCTCGTGAGATCGCGCACGCGACGTGCCGGCTGGCATGGTCGCACGAGGCGCCGAACGCCGACTGCAGTTGCGGGCTCCACGCGACTCGGGAAGTCGACCTGCTCCGGCGGACGCGGTGTCCGGCGGTGCTCGGCCGGGTCGCGCTCTGGGGTCGCGTGATCGAGCACGAGCACGGCTATCGAGCGAGATTCGCCTACCCGCAGCGACTCCGGCTGATCTGTCAGTTCTGCTTCTGGCAGGGGAGCGCGGCGGCGTCTACGCCCGACGTCGTCTCCTGGTACGCGAGGGATCTACTCGTGCCGATGTGCATCCACCACCTCGGCGTAGCGGAGGCCAACGGCATGCGGCCCCGCCGCATCCTGCCGGCCCGCATCGTGGATCTCCGCCTCCGCGAGACCTACGCGGTGGACGCGCTCGCGATCTAGCCGGCCTAGCGTTCGTCCTTCGGGAAGATCACGCGGAACGTGGAGCCGTCGACCGTGACCTCCGTCCCGTGCAGCTCCGCGAGGCGAACCGCGAGCGCCATCTCCGGACCGATCGACGCCGGCAAGCGGTTGTCGTCCTCGACCGTCACGCGCGCCCCGGCATCCGTATCGCGCACCCGCACCACGATCGCGGCACCTGCCCGGGTGCGTTCTCGCGCGGCGTCCAGCATGCCCTCGACGATCTGCCTGGCGCGCGCGGGATCCACGCGTGCATGGACGGTATCGGCGTCGAGGCGGATGAGCCGTTCCTCCGTCGTCACGGAGTCCTCCAGCGTCGCCGCCATCAGCGCCGAGAGCTCGGTGCGCTTGCGGTTCAGCGGCAGGCTCCCGTCGATCAGCCGTTGCACGTCGTGGAGATCCGCGGCGAGCTGGTCCAGGCGGCGAAGCGAGGACGAGAGCTGCCGCAACACACCCTTCCCTTCGCCCGACTCGATCGTCCCTTGGAGCGACAGCGTGAGGCCCGACGCCCGGGTGAGCGGTCCGCGCAGACCTCGCGCGATCGCCGCGCGCAGATCCATCTCGGGCTGCGTCTCCTGTTGGGCGGGGGCGGTGACCGGGGCGGCGAGCTTGCGGCCGGCAGCGGTGAGCCCGAGTCGCTGGCGGAAGACGCTGCCGCCCTCTGCCGTCTCCTCCTCGACGGAGCGCAGGCGAGCCTCCGCTTCCGCGGCGCGCTGCTCGGAGGCCAGCACACGCTCCTCGAGCGTCTGGAGGAGCTCCTCCGCCGGTCCCTCGAGCGATCCGGCGACCGAGAGTTTGCCCTCGGCCTCCAGCGCCCGCTGCGACATCTCATCGGCCCGCTGACGAGCCTCGGCGAGATCTCGTTGGAGGTCCGGGAGTTCAGGCGACGCGGAGGACTCGATGCCCGCCGCTGCGATCTCCTGGAGCTTCAGCTCGAGGAGATCGATCCGCTGCTCCGCCGCGGTCGCGAGATCCCCTGTCGCGCGGGCCCGCTCTTCGGCGGCGTCGGCCCTCCCCTCCGCGATCTTGGCGCGCTCGACGGCCTCGTCCATGCGACGCGCCGCGGTGGAGAGCTGCTCCTGAACCACGCTCAGGTCCCCGCCTCCCGCCACGAGCGCCTCCGACGCCTTGGCGAGCGCCTGCGACTCGCGCAGCTGTCCTCGGAGCTCGCGAACCTCCGCCTCCTGGAGGGTCTCGGGGCGTCCGGCACGCAACATCGCCCGCTCCGCCTCCGAGCGTCGGAGCGCCTCCTTGAGCTCCTCGACGCGCTCGTCCGCCGGCTGACGCTCGAGCGCCTCCAACCGGCCCGACACCTGCTGGAGACTCGAGGCGAACGACTGCGCAGCCTCCTCGGCCTCCTTCGCTCTCGCCGTGGCCCGCTCGAGCCGTTCCTGCAGAGCGGTGGTGTCCGGGTCGCCGCCGTCGCGGCCGCGACGCCTGCGGGGAGCGCCGTCATCCTTCGTTCGGCTTCGAGGCGCGGCGGGCCGCCGCATCCCTCGGGCCACGGAGATGAGCGCGAGCAGCGCGAGCAGGACCGTCACGCCGGCGGCGACAGCCTGCACGATCCACCAGGGATCGTTCGCCCGCTCCTCCAACTCGGACGCGAATTGCTCGATCTCGACGGCTCCGACCACGTCGGGCGACCCGCCGATCCGAAGGGGCGCGAACGTCTGGAAAAGCGGCGTGGGTTGGCGGTCCCCTCCCTCGGCTGGAGGGGGCGAGAGCGGTTCGACCGCCAGTCGACTCTCCACCGAGCCACCCGAGGCGTTCCTGATCGCGGGATCCGTGCTCGTGTCGCCCCCGCTCTCGGCCGGATCGCTGGAGAACAGCAGGGTGCCCTCCGGATCCCACAGCCGGGTGCGCGCGACCGTCGGGTCCGTGAGGACGAACGCCTGCACCTCCGCGAGCAGCGCCTGGTGACGTTCGCCCTCGAGGGGAGCCGTGACGTCTTCCGGCTCCAAGGCGGTACGGAAGACCGTTGAGGCGTAGAGCTCGGCTCGCTCCTGCGCTGCTTCGTACTCCTGCTCGAGGGCTTGGTCACGTTGCAGGATGGACAGTGCCAGCAGCGCACCCGCAACCACCACCAGCAGTATGAGCACCCGTCGGGCGTTGGAGGGACCGGCCGCTGGATCCATGAACCCGCAATACTGCGCCTTCCGTTGAGGGGTGGGCAAGCCTTCCGCTGCTCGAAGCGCGCTCAAGCGCGGAAGTCCCAGGGCCGATACGGGAACCCTGGCGGAAAACACACCGGGGGTGGATCGCTTGAGCGGGTTCCGAAGTCTCTGCACGGCTGCCACCGTCGCAGCGATCGTGCTCGCGGTGCTCTCCGGCGCAGCGACGCCCGCCTCTGCCTCCGAGGTCGGCGACAGGATCCGGATCGAGAAGAGCGTCGGACAGCGGATCACGAAGCTCACGAAGCTCTCCCGAGTACGATCCCGCGAGCTGCGCCGGGGCGTCGTCATCGCGGAACGCGATGACGACGCTCGCCCCGGGCTTTCGACCTTCTCCGTCCTCCGGAAGGCCCGTCGGACGGAGCGCCGCTTCACCGCGTGGGTGACCGAACGCCTCCGCTCGCTCCGTTCGCAGCAGGAGGAGCTCGAGGCCTGGCTCTCCACATGGGCGGTCTTCCGGGTGTGCCCGGTGGACTCGCCCCACTACATCCACAACGACTTCGGCGAGATCGTGAACGTGGAGGGCGTCGAGCCCCACGTGCACATGGGAAGCGACATCGAAGCCCCCCTGTGGACGCCGATCCGCGCACCGTTCGACGGCTATGCGTGGGGGTCCTACTCCCCGCTCGGGGGCTACCAGGTCCGGGTCCGAGGCGACCGCGGGTACGTCTTCAACGCCCACCTGATCGCGTACGGCGACCTCGGGTGGGTGGGGGCGGGTGCGATCGTCGGCTACGTGGGCGACACAGGAGACTCCACCGCACCCCACGACCACTTCGAATGGCACCCCTGGGAAGGTGGCGCGGTCGATCCGTACTACTTGCTCTCCCTATCCTGCGACTGACCTCGCCGATCGAGCTCCCTGCGGAGACCGCCCTTTGGTCACCGACCCTTGATCAGCGGCCGTTGCGCGAGAAGTGCTGGTAGTCCTTGACCGAGGTCCAGTCGCCGCCCCACTCCCAGCTCCGATCCCGGAAGGCCCACCACACGGCGTCGCCGTGGAAGATCATGCCTCGACGGCGATCGGAGCGGTCCACGAAGGGCGCGCCGTTCGAGGGAGAAACCCCGCCGCTCCACACGTACGGGTTCTCCACCGGGTTCACGTCGATCGCTCGCCCGTAGGCGTGCTGGGACCACACACCCGGTTGGCCGGCTCGCCAGCGGCAGTTGAAGGCCGACGTGTTGTCGTGCTCCATCGAGGTGCGGTCGTCGGCTCCGTAGGCGTCCACCAGTCGCATCTGCCGGATCGGGAACGACACCTGGTACAGGCGGCGGAAGATCCCGACGATCCTCCAGGCGACGTCCGCGTGCACGACGAGGCGCCCCATGTGCGCCCGGCTGTCGAAACCCCAGTACTTCAGGGTGATGAGGCGGAGGTTGCGGAGGGGCACCGGACAACCGGGGCGCCATGAGACCCCGTTCATCCACGCACGGATCCCTCTGGGCAGCGGCTGGACCGTCGCGGTGTATTCAGGACGCGTGCCGGCACGGACCGGCGCGACGGGGGTGCCGGCCAGCAGGAGCGCGGCTCCGAGAGTCGTGATCAGGAGGGTTCGGCGCACGGAGGCCAGCGTACCGTCAGACGGCTCAGCGCCACTGATGGGTGTCGTCGTCGCCCGTCGAGCGCTTGCTCTCCACGGCCCGGGTCAGTCGCGTCCGAAGGCTGACGCCTTCCTCCTCGGGGTCGACGTGCCCGTTCTCCGGCTCGGTATCGACGTGCCCGTTCTCCGCGTCGAAGCCGTCGTCGATGTCCAGCGGCGCATCGGTGTTCACGCCCTTCTTCACGAGGATGATCTCGGCACGGAGCGCCTTGATCCCCTCCTCCGCTGCCTGTGCTCGTTCCAGGGCGGTTGCGAGCTCCGCGCGGAGGCGCCCGTTGTCGACCGTGCTCTGGGGCGCATCACCGCGCTCTCGCGCGAATCGTAGCTCTGCTTGCGCGTTCTCCGCCTCGGCGTACGCGCGGCGAGCCCGCTGCTCCGTCTGCTCCAGACGGGTCTCGAGCTGGACGATCTCCGCCTGCAGCTCCGCGACAGCCGTGTCGTCCGTGGCTCCCGCCGCCGGAACATCGACGGTCTGCCCGGCAGCCTGCCCCGTCCGTTCGATCGCTTCACGTGCGGCTTCCTCCGCTCGGGCCGTCGCCTCGCGCGCCTCGGTCAGGCTCGCCTCGAGCTCCGACGCTCGGTGTGTCACGGCGGCCAGCTCGCCCTCGAGCACGGAGACCCTCTCGGTCACATCGCCCGAAGCTTCTTCGCGCGCCGAGAGCGCCTGCATCCGCTGACGGAGCGACTGCAGCTCTTGGTCTCGCGACGAAACCTCGGCTCGCGCTGCCTCGAGCTCGACGCGGAGCGTCGACTCCAGCGACTCCTTGTCCACCGAGGTCGCCGAGAGATCGCGTCGGGCGGCCTCGAGCTCGTCCCGGATCACGGTGAGCTCCTGCTCCCTGGCAGCGAGCTGCTGCTCGGCCACCTTGAGCGATTCGCCCTGACTCGACGTGGCGGCTTCGAGGCGCGTCTCCAGATCCGCGGCCCGAGACTCGGCCGTCGACAGTCGGTCGCGAGCCTCCTGCAACACGGTTCGGTGCTCCGCCAGCTCGGTTTCGAGCGCGGTGGTCCGCGATGCTTCATCCGTCTGCCGGGCGTCGCGCGCCGCGTCCAGGCCGGCGAGCTGCTGCCGCAGCGATTCGATCTCCGCTTGCGTCGCGACGAATCCCTCTTCACGACGGCCGAGCTCCTGCTTCAGCTCGGACAGCTCCTGCTGGAGATGCGACGCGGTCGCCGCGCGCTCGGCGAGCTGCTGCTCCACATCCGCGATCCGCGCCTGTGCCTCCCCGGCTTTCGCTTGAGCTTCGGCGACCCGGGTCTCGGCGTCTTGGAATCGGGTGCTCGCGTCCTGGCTGCGCGACTCGAGCTCGTTCCTCGCCGCATCCAGCGATCCGACGACGTCGCGGAGCTCCTCTTCCTTCCGTGCGAGCACCTGCGCGCTCTGTGCTTCGGCCGACCGGAGCCTTTCCAGCTCCTCGGAGCTCGCAGAGACCATCTGCTCGCGCCGGGAGATCTCCTCCCGGACCGAGCCGAGCTCTCGCTGGGTCGTTTCGAGCTCCTGACGCACCCCGTGCAATTCCTCTTCCGCCCGCCGGGTCTGGGACTCGTGGCCGGCGACGGCGGTCTTCAACGCCTCGAGCTCCTCGACCGCGGTGGTGGACGCCGCCTCCTTCAGCAGCAGCTGATCCCGGACGTTCGAGAGCTCCTCCTGGGTCCGTGCGAGCGCTTCGTCCCGCTCCGCGGCACGCGTCTCGGCAGCCGTGATCCGATCGGTCGCATCGGCGAGCTCGGATCGCAATCCGGTGATCTGACCGGACTCATCTGAGAGCCGGAGCTCGAGGTCGGCGGCCCGCTCCTCCGCTGCGGTCAACCGGGAACGCGCCTCTTCCAGCACGCCACGGTGCTCGCCCAACCTCGACTCCAGCGTCTCGATGGTCTGCTCTTTCTCCGCCTTCTCGGCCTCGAGGGTGCGGTTCGTCTCCTCGAGCGCACTCGCTCCGGCCTTCGCATCATCAACTTCTGATCGGACAGCAGCCAGCCGGGCTTCGAGCTCGACGGCTGCGACGGCCACCCGGGTCTCCGCCTCGGCGAGCGCTGCCGCGACGCGGGTTTCCGCCTCGGCCAGTCCGGCGGTGACGCGAGCCTCCGCCTCCGCTCGGATCGATCCCTCACGTTCCTTCGCACGTGCCTCGGCGCGCGCGTCCGCGTCTGCACGGATCGCAGCCTCACGAACCTCGACCTCGGTAGCCGCCTGGGTCGCCTCGTGCTTCGCGATCTCGAGGGCATCCCGGGTCTCCTCGAGCTCACGGCGCGCGTCATCCAGGCTGGCGTGTGTACGCGCCTTCTCGCCGTCCGCCGCCTCCAGCCGCTCCAACAATTCGGCCTCGCGACCCTCTGCGGCCGCGACGAGCACCTGGAGCTCCGCCGACGACGCCTCGGCCTCGGCCGCCCGCGACAGCAAGCTCTTGTGCTGACTCTCCGCGTCGGCTGCCTTCACCTCCAGCTCGCCGAGACGCGACTTGAGTCCCTCGGTCGCACTTCCGGCGTTCTTCGCCATCTCCTGGATACGGCTCTCCAGCGACTGGGATCGCGCGTCCGCTTCCTCGGCCTTGCTCGCCGCCTCCTGGAAGCGCGCCTCGAGTCCCGCGGACCGAGCCGCTGCCTCATCCCGCTCTCGCTCGAGCTCGACGGTCCGATCACGGGCTTCCACGAGGGAGCGCTCCAACTCCGTGACGCGAGCCTCGGCCTGGACGAGCCGCACCGCGGCTTCGCCCTTGTCGCTCTCGACGTCGCCCATGAGCAGCTCATGCTCACCCTGCAGTCCCGCGATGGTGGCGTCGGCCGATGCGAGGGCGGTCGATGCCTCCCTCGCGACGGACTCTGCTTCGTGACGCGCGCGCTCCGCCTCGGCGAGCGAGACCTTCATCTCTTCGACCGTCCGGCGAAGCTCCGCCGCCGCGGGATCATCGCCTTGATCCTGCGCTGCCATCGACTTCTTCAGGTCATCGGCACGCTGAGCGAGCTCCTCGGCGCGGGCCTCGGTGTCACGAGCCGTTGCCTCGAGCGTCTTCAGATCGGCGGCCGCCCGGTCTCGCTCCTCGGCGACCGTGCGCAGCTGCTCTTCGAGCACCTGGATCCGGTGCTCGGCTTCCTTCGAGTCACCGACAGGCGCGTCCTTCAACTGCTCGCGCAGCGCGGAGAGATCGCCCTCTGCGCGCACGGCTCGATCCAACAGCTCCTGCGCGCGCCTGTTGGCCTCCTGCGCGGCCTCGGAGAGCCCGGCCGTGTCGCCCGAGCGAGCCTCGGCCTCGACGGCCCTGGCCGCGGCTTCGCGGACCTGGATCTCGAGCTCTCGGATGCGCTCAACGGTTTCGGACTCCTGGTCCCTGAGTTGGGCACGAAGCTGCGTGAGTTGTTCGTCTCGAGCGACGATCGTGCGCCGGAGCTTCTCGTCGTCGGCGGAACCACCGGAGCCACCGGCCCGAGCGAAGCCGCCGTCGCGGGTCCCGAGGCGCCCGGCTCGCTGGAGGGCGAACGAGACGATCACGAGCAGGAGTGAGATGGCTGCGAGGCCGCTGGCGATCGACTGCACCAGGTTCCAGGGCTCTCCGGCTGCCTCGAAGATGGGGGCGAACTCATCGACCACTTCGACGGCTGCGGCGGAGTCGCGACCGGCGCCGACCCGGAGCGGGGTGTAGATGTCGAGGACGCCGAGCGGGCTGGCCGGGACGATCGAGGTGGTCTTGCCTGTGCCGGACGTGGCGAGACGGATCCGGCGGTCGTCACCCCCTCGTGTGCCGGTCGGTTCTCCGGTCGAGGAGTAGACGAGCGTGCCGCTCGCCGTCCAGATCCGGACGGTGGTCGTGTCCTCGTCGAGGATGCGCGCGTCGACGATGCGCTGCAGATCGGCAGAGGCCGCCTCCGACATCGGCTCACGGACATCGGATGGGGTCAGTTCGGGAACGAGGACCTTCTTGACGGTGACCGCGGCTGCCTTGTTCGCTGCCTTGACGCCGGTATCGACCCCTGAAGACTTGAGGAACCAAGCGCCCGCGGCGAGACCCGCCGACAGCACAGCGACACCGACCCAAAGGACGGGCCGGCCGACGGAGAACTGCTTCTTGGGCACCTTTCCTCCTCGGAGAACGGCTGGAGAGACCGCTCCTGCTCAACACCTGTTCCTTCGGCACGGCCGAACGCCGACCTGAGCGGATTCGCGGGGGATGCTTCCTGTCCCCATCGGGGGGATATCTCGTGCTTGCGGGACAACGCATCCGGGACCTGTGCCGCGACCGCCTGGCTGCTGATCGCGTTCCGACCGGTCGCGATCGGAGCCATGGTGGCGGATCTGTCCCGCCGTCGGTTCGAGTGAGGATCTGAGTTCCGCAAGGAACAGGGCCGACCCCTCGGGGCCGGCCCTGTGCTTGTCCAGAACGAACGGGCTACTGGCCGAACGCGTAGTCAGTCGAGTTGATCTCCCAACTGCGGAGCAGCGCCGTCAGGTTCGTGCCGGCCGTGTTCCCCACGCTGATGCAGATGTCGCTGATCACCTCGGTTCCGTGATCCCCCACGACTTCGGGGAACGGTGCACCGTTCACCCCGTATTCGCCGCCGGACCCGCCGTCATCGTTGTACCTCCACACGCCGGCAGTGGCGACCCAGGTGTGGAACGGACCTTCTGCGTTATCCGGGTCCGGTGGCTGCGTGTTCGGGGAGAAGATGATGCGGTCGGTCCCCCCGAGGAAGACGCGAAGATAGGGCACGCCGACGCCACCCGTGTCCCCTTCAGCCGTGTAGCGGGCGATGAAGGCGAGGTGGGTGACGTCACCCAACGGGAGGCCGTCAAGGACGCTCGTGCAGAGTGAGCCAAATTCCCCACCACCGTTCTCGTAGGGACCGAACGTCACACCGTCCCCCGTGTTCTCGACCAAGGTGCTCGCGGCGGTTACCACGAACCCATTCGTCGGCAAGTCGGCAGTGACCCTGATCGGGATCGACTTCTTGACGCTGCTTCCCATGTCGACCATCCCGAGCGACCCGTCCTTGACGTCGGCGCCCTTGAGCGTGGCGTCCTTGATCTCATTCGCGGCCAGCGAACCGTCCTTGATGTCGTCGCCGGTCAACGAGCCGTTCTTCACGTCCGCTCCGGTTATCAGCGCGGCCGCGGTCGCCGTCGCTGCTGCGAGGACGAGGACCGCGGCGGCGACCGTCACAACCGTCCGGACACGTGCGAACTGTGCCATGGCTGCTCACCTCCGACGGAGAGAGGGCACACAAGGGGGGTTTCCCCTTCGAGAAACGACCCTAGGCACAACCCATGGGGCCAGTCAAATCGACGTTCCCGCGTCCGTTGAGGCGCTTTCGCCTGACTCGTGGACCATCTGTCAGCTCAGCCTCGAGCCGACCCTCGTTCGATACTCGTGGCGCAGAGATCAAGGCCAGTCGCATGCCGACGGGACGGTCGGACCAGGCGATCATGCTCTCGCGGCCAAGATCGCCGACCACAACGCATCGCGCTCGGCACACGTGGGGCACCCTTCGACCGTCATGCCATCGTGTTGCCCGACCGTGTGCGCGACGACCGTAGCCAACTGCTCGGGAGACATCCCATGCGGCGCTGACGGATCCGGTTGATGTTTCTCTTCCATGACAGGTAGATCCCCTCTGCTTGAGCGCGGCCGCCTGCGAGCGCGGCAAGACGCATACGAGAAACCGGTGAACTGCTTCGTGGTACCGCCAAGTAAGAGAGGCGGTTGTGATCGACTTTCGACACGGACCGCGCGATGGTTCCAGAGTTAGGCGAGATCTCCGGATGGATGCACGCAAAGACCGCGCCTGCATGGCTTCGTGGAGCAGACGACAGAGACCCTGGTCCTTCTGAAGACTAGAGGTCGGTCCTTATCGCTCGAACCTCACCGGGTAGACGCGGCGCCCCGAACGAACGACGGCGCGAGCCTTGAACAGCTTGGCGATCCCCCAGAAGAGGATCCATACGGGGAGCGTGATGAGCTTTAGGAACCCTGACACCATCGGAAGTTCTCCGTTCGGATAGATGGATCTCGGATCACTATCTCGAGCGCCACCGACATTCGCCGTCGGGCCGACGAGTAGTAGCAGCAACCTTTCGAGGTGCTGCCGCGAAAACCCCACGGCACCACATCGGGATCACCGTCCGTCCTCTTGCTACTCCTCCTCGCGGCGCTCGCGGGCCTCGCGGCGCATCCCATCGACGATGTCGTCACCGCGGGCCAGCGTCGCCTCCGCTTCGAGGATCTGGGAGATGTAGAGCCGGATGCCCCGACGGGCGACCCATGCGAGGGGGCGCTCCATGTCGTCTGCGATCGCCTGGAGCGCGCGTAGATCCCGAGGGCTCAGCTGAACCATCAGCCGCTCCGAAAGCCGTTCCTCCTCGTCTGCCATGAGGTGACCCTACCACCGTCGCAGAGCACTTGCCAAGCCTCCACCACCCTGATACTCTCTGCGTTGCGCAGCGCTACAGCGCGTAGCGGCGCACAAACAGAAGGGTAGGGACGATGAGAAACAAGCTATTCAAGCTCGCAGCGAGCACGATCGTGGCCACGTGATGGCCGGCATCGTGGTCAATGCGATGCCACAGGCAGCGCTTGCGGACGAGCCTGCCACGGAGGACTTCCAGAACTTCGACGGCTGAGGCCCGGTACCCCGCTGGCCGTGCAACGACGGCTGGACGTACACGGGCGGTAACTCGTACGACGTCGGCATCGTTCTCGAACGGATCGACGGCAACGTCGGTTCGTATCTCGAACGGCGTCATGAGTGGGTCGTTCGGTGACTGGCTGTTCTCGCAAGCCGCTCGACCGCGCCCGCGACGGAGACCGGGAACCAGGAGTTCGCCGCGGAGTTCGACCTCGCGTCGATGCTGCCGAACGAGTTGCAGCCGGGTCTGCAGATCTCGGTCGCGCCGCAGACGGCTGGTGGGGCTCGCATGAGCTTCCTGAAGTTCGAGGACACGCAGGACGGCATCGTCGTCTCCTTCTCGGACGTCATGAACCTGCCGGAGACCGTCGGCTACTACCCGGCAGCTGAGGACTGGCGTGACGTGAACATCGCCACGCTCGACCGCGAGCGCAGCCGCACCACATCAAGATCGTGATGGACCTGTACGAGGGTCCGCACAACGACGTCGTGCAGGTGTACATCGACGACATGCGCAGGTCTGGTGGCCGGTCGGCCGGCTGGAGAGGCCGACGTTCGACGGCTTCTTCGCGCCGGTGGACAACCAGCCGACGATCAACAAGGCGAAGGCCGGGCAGACGATCCCGATGAAGTGGAAGCTGGCCGCTCCTTCGTTCGCCACGAGCTGGGAGGACTACTACCGGTACAACACCGAGAGCAACGCTGGGCAGAAGGACGAGCCCTCAACTGGACGCCGTCGGACTCGGCAGGTTGACTCGCTGGTCTTCCAGGCTCGTTGTGCACAGGCCAACCCGTGCGCGAACAACGCGGAGACAGCCAATGGCACCCCGGTGAACGGCAACGGGTTCCTGATCGACAACGTGTCGTTCGCCAGTTCGCCGATCAGACGGCGTTGCCGATCGCTACCGAGGGCGTCTCCGACCCGTCTGTGTACGGCACGCGCCGTTCACGGCCACGAGTCGCAGCGGCGTGCGAGGCCTCGGCGGGGACATCGACACGATCGAGGCGTACGCCACCAACGCAAGCGGCCTGATGTACCACGGCAACGGCGTGTGGCAGTACAACTGGCAGACGCCGAAGGCGCTATGCCGGGAACTGCGTGGAGCTGACGCTGAACCTGACCGGCGACTCACGCGCACTTCAAGTTCACCAAGTAGCGGTTCCTCAGGAGGTACGCACACGCCTCCGGAGAGAGTAGGGAGCGGGGCCAAGCCCCGCTCCTTCACTCTTTGGACGTCAGTTCTCCTGGAGTAAAAGGCCGATCCCTGCGGCGGGAGTTCGGGGCCCGCGTGACCGGATCGAGCGGCTGACCCGAAACGATGGTGGCAGTACACGGCTCTGGCCTCGACGGGTCTGCAAAGGTCGGCCCCGCCATCCCTACAATCCTGGCGTCCACCGACGTGAGGAGAGCGCCTTTGGCAGGTGACGTCGTCGGGCGCGAGTCCGAGCTCGCGATCCTCGATCGCTTCCTGGACTCGACCCCGACCGGGCCGAGCGCACTGATCCTCTCCGGTGATCCCGGCATCGGGAAGACCACCGTCTGGAAGGAAGGGCTGGCAGGTGCCCTGCAACGGCGCTACCGCACGCTCTCCTGCGGTCCGGTCGAGGCGGAGACGCGTCTGTCCTACGCCGCCCTCGGTGACCTTCTCGAGCCCATCCTCGAGGAGGCACTCCCCGGCGTGCCGGAGCCACAGCGCCAGGCCCTCGAGGTGGCCCTCTTGCGCTCCCCGAGATCGGGCGCCCGAGCCGACCAGCGGGCCGTTTCCCTGGCCGTGCTTGGATGTCTCCGATCGGCGGCCTCCACCTCTCCCGTTGTGGTGGCCGTCGATGACATCCAATGGATGGACCTCCCCTCGGTCCGGGTGCTCCAGTTCGTCGTGCGGCGCCTGAAGGACGAGCAGGTTGGGTTGATGACGGCTGCTCGAGGCGCCCGTGCCGATGACGACCCCCTAGGCGTCGTGTCGGCCTTCGCCGAGGATCGCGTGCACGCCGTCCGCGTCGGACCGCTGTCGCTGGACGCCATCGAGCGGGTGCTCCGTGACAAGGTGGGTGAGGGGTTCCCACGAACCACGCTCCTGAGCCTCCACGAGATGTCGGGAGGCAATCCCTTCTTCGCGAAGGAGATCGGACTGGCGCTCCTTCGCCGTGAAGGTGACGTGACGGCCGGCGAAGGGCTCCCGATCCCTGACCGCCTTCAAGAGCTCATCGAGGATCGCCTCGGGGGGCTCCCTGCGCGGACCGTCGAAGCCCTGGAGATCGTCTCGGCCCTGTCGGCCCCGACGCTCGATGTGATCGCTGCGGCGATCGCTCCTTCGCGCGGGGTCGACGATCGTCTGGGTCCCGCGATCGACAACGACGTCGTGGAGGTCGTCGGCGACGGGCTCCGGTTCACGCACCCCCTCCTTGCTTCCGCCGTCTATCAGAAGATCCCGCCGGCTCGGCGTCGCGAGCTGCACGCCCGGCTCGCGACGATCGTCCGCGATCCGGAGGAACGAGCCCGCCACCTGGCGCTGTCCGTCGAGGGCCCGGACGTCGCCGTCGCCGCCGCCCTCGACGAGGCCGCCCTGCTGGCCTCTTCCCGGGGAGCGCCGCAGTCGGCGGCCGAGCTCTGGGAGATGGCCCGCCGCGCCACGCCGCGGGATCGGGACGAGGACCTGGTCCGTCGGACCCACCAGGCGGGCGTGGCGCACTACGAGAGCGGGGACCCCTCGCTGGCGCGGAGCGTCCTGGAGCAAGCGGTGGACCTCTCGATGGCCGGGCCTGCTCGGGCCCGCGTGCTGCTGGACCTGGGGATGGGCCTCGCCGAGACCGAAGGGTGGCGGGGGGCCTGGGCCGTGTTCGAGGCTGCTCGGGGCGAGGCGGGGGACGATCTCGCGCTCAGGGCACGGATCGAGCAGAACCTCGGGTACGCCTGGCTGTTCCGGGGAGACCTCGCGGCATCGGAACGGCACGCTCGCGCAGCGCTGCAGTTGGCCGAGGAGCTGCAGGAACCACGGGTGATGGCCGAGGCGTTCGCAGGCGTATCCATTCGTCGAGTTCCTCCTCGGACGCGGGGTCGATCAGGAGATGCTCGATCGCGGGATCGCCCTGGAAGGGCACATGGAGGGCGAATTCAAATCCCACGTCCTGCGGGCGAGCTTCGTCGTGGCGCAGCTCCTCAAGTTCACCGATCGCCTGGACGAGGCCCGGCGGACGTTCACCGAGCTCCTGGGTGATGCCGCGGCGCACGGCGTTGAGACCCCGCATCCGCAGATCCGATACCACCTCGCCGAGCTGGAGTGCCGGGCGGGCAACTGGGATGCAGCCATGGAGCACGCCCGGGAGAGCAGGGCGGCCGCCCAGCGACAGCGCATGGGGGCCATGTCGTCGGAGGGCCACTTCGCGGTGGGCCTGGTGGAAGCCCATCTGGGGCGGGCCGACGCCGGCGAGGCTGGAAGCCCTCGAGGGGCTGCGGGTCGCCGAGGCGGCCGGCGAGATCCTCCTCCTGATCCCGAACCTGGCGGTCCTGGGGTTCCTCGAGCTTTCCCTGGGCCGACCCGCCGAGGCCGATGCGTACCTGTCCAGGGCCGTCGAGCTCGAGCAAGCGATGGGCGTTCGGGAGCCCGCGTACTTCCGGATCGTCCCGGACGAGGTCGAGGCGCTCGTGGCCCTCGGGCGGCTCGACGAGGCCGAGGCGCTCCTCGCGCCCTTCGAGGACGCCGGCCGGAGCCTCGATCGGGCGTGGGCCATGGCGACGGGAGCCAGGTGCCGGGCGCTCGTGTTCGCGGCTCGGGGTGATCTCGTCGGGGCGTCGGATGCAGCCGATGAGGCCGTCCGTCAACACGATCGCCTGCCCCTTCCGTTCGAGCTGGGTCGGACGCTCTTGGTGAGCGGAGCGGTGCAGCGCCGGGCGAAGAGGAAGCGTGAGGCTCGGGACACGCTCACGCAGGCCCTGGAGATCTTCGAGGGGCTCGGCGCCGCGGAGTGGGCGGAACGGACGCGTGCCGAGCTTGCCCGGATCGGCGGACGGGCCGCCTCCTCGGTGGACCTGACCCCGACCGAGGCCAGGGTGGCGGAGCTGGTCGCCGCCGGGAGCACCAACCGAGAGGTGGCCGATGCCCTGTTCGTCAGCGTCCACACCGTGGAAGCCAATCTCAAGCGGATCTACCGCAAGCTGGGCATCCGCTCCCGCACGGAGCTGGCCTCGAAGCTCCCATCCGGCCCCCCGGGATCCTGAGTCAAGACGTACCGATCACCGCCTCGATCGGTACGGATTTCGGGGATTCCCCGGGTCGGTGCTCTCTCTAGCCTCGGGATCTGAGATCGGTACCCGAGGGAAGGGAGGAATCATGAGCACCAAAGCGGGAACCATGGGGTTCTCCGGCCGACCGGCGCTGTTCACGTTCTGGACCGTGATCGTGTCCGTTCTTGCGGCCGCGGCGCTGATCCTGAGCGCGGTGGCACTCAACGTGGCGGGTCGAAGTGATCGATCCGTGACGAGCGTGGAAGGCAGCGGTACCCGCGAGGCGGCCGGGGTCGGAGCCACGCTGTGGGACGCCGGCAAGCTGCAAGCCATGGAGGGCCGCATGCTCGCAGAGACCGTTCGGGTCCAAGGAACCGGAGCCACGCTGTGGGACGCGGGCAAGCTCGAAGCCATGGAGGGCCGCTGCTCGCCGAGACCGTCCGGGTCCGAAGGATCCGCAGCCGCTGTGGGACGCGGGCAAGCTCGAAGCCATGGAGGGCCGTGTGCTCGCCGGGTAGCTCCATCTGCTCGTTCGGCCGTTCCCTAGGTCCTCAAAGGTGATCCGCGAGACGGGCGGCCCGCATCCCGGGCCGCCCGCTTCGCCTGCATCTTCGTCGGGGCGCGCAGTCGATTCCGCGGAGAGATCCTTGTGGACCTACCAGTGGAGACGAGCGGACTCGAACCGCCGACCCCCTGCTTGCAAAGCACGCCCTCCGCGACCTCTGACCTGCAGTTCGCTTCCGCCAGGTCGCGAGCATGAGACCAGGGTGGCCGAGAGAGCCAAGGGCAGCCCATGGAACGCTGGGACGGTACACATCCGGTACACCTGGCGCTCCGTCGCACCGGGGCGGTCATCCGAACACCGCGCGGTTCTCACTCCGTTTCCCTGCGATGAAGATCCGGGTTCCCCCCTCCCATCCCTTCATCCGATCGACGACGCGTACGCGATCGCCTCATCGAGGCTGGCGGCCGCGCCCTCAGCCCACGCGTGATCCCAAGCCTCACTCCCCTGCAGCCGTCGCGCCCGCTCGAGGTAGCGGGTGTGGATCCGCTGGTCGGCGAGCGACGGGGCGTGGCCAATCCGTTCATCGAGTTCGCGTTCGTGTCTCTGGGCGGCCGCCTCCAACCACGCGCCCCGGATCGCATCCCCTTGCGCGGCCGACACCCCGGCCAGTCCGTGAAGGATGATGACCGATTCCTGCGACATGCCGAGTTCCCTTGACAATCGCAGGGCCTGCACGAATCGAGGGATCGATTCACGCACGCGCCCATCGGCCAGCTCGATCCAACCGAGGTCCGCCAGCGCGAACGAGACGTGGCGTCGATCCGAAAGCTGCTCCGCGTAGTCGAGCGCCTGGGAAGACAGCGATCGAGCACGGTCCAGATCGCCGGCGGCTACTGCCATCTCACTTAGGTTGATGAGTGACAGAGCGATCAACGACTTGTCGCCGATCTCGCGGCGGACCGTGTAGCTCTCCTCGTACGCACCGAGCGCCCGCCGATCGTCGCCGATCTCCCGGAACACCTCACCGAGGTTGTTGAGCGCGATGCCGAGGATCCATCGACTCCCTGAGGCGCGTGCGAGGGCCACCGCCTCCTCGCCGAGCGCCACCATCTCGTCTCGGCGATCGACGGGCAGGAAGACGGATAGGTGCGAGGTCGCCTGGGCAGCGATCTTGAGGGCGCCAGCGTCGAGAGCGCATCGGCGGCTCGCCTCCAGGAGCTCGACCGCGTCGTCTCCCTGTTCAGCCGCCAGGTATCCCGCCCAGTCGAGCGCGATCGCACGGTCCTCGGATGCGGACGCTGGTCCGCTGATGACGGCCAGATCGAGCCATCGGCGACCCTCGCTGATATCCCCGTGCAGGTACCAGAACTGCCCCGCACGAGCAGCCAACGTGAGCCCGAGAGCCGGATTCCCTTCGGCGAACGACCACTGCAAGGCGGCTCGGATGTTGTCGTGCTCGAGCTCGAGTCGTCGCAGCCACCGCCTCTGATCGGGCCTTCGGAGCTCGTCCTCGGCGTTCCCGACGAGGTCAACGAAGAACTCGACGTGGCGGCGGCGAACGTCATCCGCGTCGGGCGTACCTGCGAGCCGCTCGAGCGCGAACTCTCGGATCGTCTCGAGCATCACGAACCGCGGCTCTCCGTCCGGATCCGCGTCCGCGCGAACGAGGCTCTTGTCGATCAGCGACTCGAACGCGTCGAGATCTGCCGAGCAGACCCGTTCCACGGCATCGAGCGTGCCGCCACCGGTGAACACGGCCAGACGGGCGAAGAGGGCACGCTCGTCCTCGCTCAGGAGTTCACAGCTCCATTCGATCGTCGCCCGGAGCGTCCGCTGACGCTCCGGCGCATCCGCGGCACCTGTCGTGAGCAGCGACAACCGTCGATCGAGCCGAGCGAGGATCTGCTCCACCGACAGTGCCCTGGTGCGCGCGGCCGCGAGCTCGATCGCGAGGGGGAGTTGGTCCACACGGCTGCAGATGGCCTCGACCGCGGGACGTGAGCCGTCGACCACGAACCCGGGACGGATCGCCCTCGCTCGCTCCGCGAACAGGGAGATCGCCTCGTCGAGCGTCAGCGGCGGCACGGGGAACTCGTGCTCGACGGACAGGTGGAGCCGCTCGCGGCTCGAAGTCACCACATCGACCATCGGCGCGGTCGCCACGAGCTCGCCGAGCGGGCGAGAGGCATCGGGCAGGAGCTGCTCGAGGTTGTCGAGCACGAGCAACATGCGCTTGGTGCGCAGGTGCTCCGCGAGGGCATCCGCGTACGTCGCACTTCCGCTCTCACGGACGCCGAGCGTCTGCGCGATCGTCGGGAGCACGAGAGCCGGATCGGTTAGCGCAGCGAGCCCAACGAACCAGACACCGTCGAGGTAGTCCTCGACGACCTCCGCGGCTGCCTGCAAGCCGAGACGTGTCTTGCCGCTCCCACCCGGTCCGGTGAGGGTGACGAACCGGACGTCCTCACGCCGGAGGAGTCCCACCACCTCGGTGAGCTCACGGTCGCGCCCGAGGAACGGCGTCGGCTGCACCGGAAGGTTCGTCTGATTGAGCGTCCGTAAAGGAGGGAACTCGGCGTCCCCGAGTTGGTAGATGTGTTCGGGCGCCTGGAGGTCCTTCAGGCGGTGGTATCCGAGGTCGCGCACCGCCGCATGGATGAGGTGCCTCGTGGTCTCGGACAGCAGCACCTGGTCTCCGTGTCCGGCCGCCGCGATGCGTGCTCCCCTGTGCACGTCGAGACCCACGTAGCCTTCGCCCGTGAGTATCGGCTGGCCGGTATGGATCTCCATGCGAACCCGGATCGCGCTCACCGCGAGGGCGGCTTGACGATCCGCGCCGCCTCGACCGCGTCACGCGCTCGAGCGAAGGCGAAGAAGAACGCGTCACCTTGCGTGTCGACTTCGACGCCTCCGTGCGCCGTCGCAGACTCACGAAGGATCCGGCGGTGCTCGGCGAGCACGTCGACGTAGTCATCCCCAGTTCGTGAAGGAGGCGGGTCGAGCCCTCGATGTCGGTGAACACGAACGTGACAGTTCCCGACGGGAGATCCAATACTCACGGCTCGGATGATGCGTGAAGGTCGCGCAGCGCGCCAGCTCGAGCAGGACCGTCCGGGTGGAGACGAGCGGACTCGAACCGCCGCCCCCCTGCTTGCAAAGCACGTCTTCGGCGATGACATGACCTGCACGTTTGCGAGACACCGTTGTCAGGCAGCAGAAGGCAGGGTAGTCGAGGGTGCCGGAGAGCCTGGATCGAAGACTGAGACGGTACATATCGGGTACACGATCCGATATCCGAGCCTTGGCGCACGACACCCGCGAGGACAGGGGCAGGCGGCCCGGCCCCCAGTTCCCCCGAGCGCCCTACGGTACGCTCGATCGTGATGTGTCGGGAGGGCGGCCATCCCCAGAGACGTGGACGTGGGAGGCTGAGATGCTGACTCGACGGGACTTCCTGAAGATCACGGGCGGATCGACGATCGTCTGGTACGCCGCCACCGAGTTCGGATGGGTCCAGCGAGCCGTCGCCGCGATACCCGGCCGCACGCTCGATCCCGGATCGATCGACAAGTTCGTCACGCCCCTGTTGATCCCCCCGGTGATGCCTCGGGCCGACGTCCTCACGCAACGCGGCGGCAAGCCGATCGACGTCTACGAGATCTCGATGAAGCAGTTCTCGCAACAGATCCTTCCGGACGGGATGCCGCCCACGACCGTGTGGGGGTACGGAGCCGTCCGCTCCGCGGACAAACGCGGGCTCCTCGTCCACAACGCTCCGTCGTTGACCATCGAGGCGCAGTGGAACCGCCCGGCCCGGATCACGTGGATCAACGACCTCGTCGACGCGGGCGGCGGCTTCCTGCCCCACCTCCTCCCGGTGGACCCCACACTCCACTGGGCGAACCCGCCCGGCGGGGCCGACGGGCGGGACATGCGGCCGACTTCGACGCGACGCCCGGCCCGTACACCGGACCGGTGCCGATCGTCACGCACGTCCACGGCGCCGCCGGGGTCGGCGACGAGAGCGACGGGTACGCCGAGGCGTGGTTCCTTCCCGCCGCGAACGACATCCCCGACGGCTACGCGACCGAGGGCACCTGGTACGACTTCTTCGCGAACAAGGCCGGTGCGAAGTTCGGCGTCGACCTGGGGGCCGGGGTTCGCGACGTTCCAGTACCCCAACGACCAGCGAGCGTCGACGATCTGGTACCACGACCACGCGCTCGGCATGACCCGACTCAACGTCTACGCGGGTCCCGCCGGGTTCTTCCTCGTCCGAGGCGGGCCGGAGGGAGACAAGGCCGTGCTCGACACCCGTTCGGGAACCAGCGCCGTCTTCCCCGGCCCCGCGCCGAAGGAAGGGGACAAGTTCCCGTCCAACAAGACCTATCGAGAGATCCCAATCGCGATCCAGGACCGGTCGTTCAACGTGGACGGCTCCTCTTCTATCCGGACACGCGCGCCTTCTTCGACGGCATCCGGGGGCCGTACATCCCCGAGACGGACATCTCGCCGATCTGGAACCCGGAGTTCTTCGGGGACACGATCATGGTGAACGGCAACACCTGGCCGATCCAGACCGTCGAGCAACGCCGCTACCGCCTCCGATTCCTGAACGGGTGCCAGTCGCGGTTCCTGATCCTCGACTTCGACGACATCTCGGGCGTCGAGGTCTGGCAGATCGGCAACGAGGGCGGGTTCCTCGCCGCCCCGGTGAACCTGACCGACGCGAACGGGAACCGGCTCCTGATGGGCTTGGCCGAGCGCGCGGACCTGATCGTCGATTTCACGAACGTCCCCGTCGGCGACCACGTCCTTCGGAACGTCGGCCCCGACGAGCCGTTCGGCGGTGGGATGCCGGGGGTCGACTTCGAGCCGGCGGACCCGGATTCCACCGGACAGGTGATGGCGTTCCGGGTCGTTCCCTCGGGGTCGCCCGACCCGACCACGCCGCCGCGGTTCCTTCAGCTCCCGCCGATCATCTCGCTCACCGGCGGCACGGTCCGGCCGCTCGCCCTGCTCGAGATGGTCTCGGAGATCAGCGAGCCACGGAGTTCGAGGACGCTCCTGCCGAGGCACGGTTGGGCACGGTCGAGGGCGACCCGAACTCGGCGTCGGCCGATCTCACGACGAAACGTTGGGCGGACCCCGTCACGGAGAACCCGGCGGCGGGCGACGACCGAGGTGTGGGAGTTTTACAACGCCACCGCCGATGCCCATCCGATGCACATCCACGAGGTCCTCTTCCAGGTGGTGAACCGGCAGGACATCGTCGTGGACGAGGAGGAGATGACCGTCCGCGTGGACGAGTCGTCGGACCCGTCACCGCCGGAGCCGTGGGAGAACGGGTGGAAGGACACGGTGATCGCCTACCCCGGCCAGGTCACTCGCGTTCGGATGCGGTTCGAGCACGAGGGTCAGTTCGTCTGGCACTGCCACATCGTCGAGCACGAGGACAACGAGATGATGCGGCCCTATCGGATCGGGCCGGTCCAGCCTGGCCAACCCACCTAGTTCCGATTCGCATCGTGGTGCGGCCGGCCGTGATCGCCGGGCCGCGATGAGGTCCATGCCATGTAGATCCGGTGGAGACGAGCGGACTCGAACCGCCGACCCCCTGCTTGCAAAGCAGGTGCTCTACCAGCTGAGCTACGTCCCCGCGCGTCGAGTCTAGCGAGCCACTCCGACCGGGTCCTGGCTCGGAGAAGGCGTGATGCCCGGTCGGTCCTGGCGGTCGTCGGGGTGCGCGGTGAGGCTGCGCCGTCAGGGCGATGGAGATCCGCTCGGAGACGGTGACGGGGAGGGCGACGGTGTCGGGGACATCCCCGGCCTCCATTGCACGACCCCGCCCTTGTCGGGGGCGCGATCGTGACAGGTCCGCCGGCACGTATCGCTCGTGAACAGGGTCTCGATCCACCACCGATAGAACGTCCGCTTCTCACCGAACGTCAGGCGGAACAGGCCCACCTGGGCCGAGGCACTCCGCGGGGAGAGTCGCTTGACCGGCACGGAACCGAGGAAGGTGTCTGGCCCGACGTTTCGAGCGCGCCAGAGCGAGCCCACGAGGGACGCCCCCGTCGAGCGAACGAGGAGGTAGTGCTCGGCGGGCGTGCCGGCCTCCGTGTCGAGCATGACCAAGATGTATCCGCGGTCCCAGATATCCCCGGTCGTCCAGTTGGGATACGTGAGGACCGTCCAGACCGGCGGACCCGGGGAGTGCGCGAAACGCACCTCCCGCACGTCGAGCTTGCCGCGGGTGTCGTTCGGATCCGAGGAGTCGGAATGGTGCGCGCCGGCGACGAGAGCCATCGCGGCGACGGTGACGAGCGCCGCCACGAACGGCGCGCAGATGCGCAGGAGCCGCGAGGGCCTCACGCCCGGCCCCTTCCCAACCACGAGGCGGCTCGCCATGCCGTGATCGCCGCGACGGCCACCGTGCCGGCAACGAGGAGCGCCGGCAGCGCGTCGGCCGCGTCCGGAAACGTGAGCGAGGCATCCGGGGTGGCGAGCGACCAGGACACGATCGCGATCCCCGACAGGGCGAGGTTCCGAACCAACGCCACGCGAACGTCGACCGAAGCGCGTCCGAAGCAGCCGCACGCGACACGGACGCCGTCGCGCAACGCGAGCCGCACCAAGGCGCACGAGAACACGATGAGTGAGGCAAGTGCGACGGCGGCCGCGGCCCGCTCTCGCCCGAGGACCGTGAGGATCGGCACGAGGGACTCCACGGCCGGCACGATCCACGCGGCGAGCCGCTCGGTGTTCCGCGGGAGCCCGTGCGCCGAGAGCGTGCGGCGCCACCGAGCCCATCCGGCCACCTTCGATACGGAGGACCAGGCGAACGACACCGCCAGGATCGCGGCGGCCGCCCGGCCCCAGCCATCCTCCGTCCGCGACGCCGTGGCGGCGGCCGCGACCGCCACCGCCACCAGCGAGGCCACGTTCAGCCCGGATCGGAGGCGTCCCGACATCGAGCTCAATCGGTCGACGAGACGAGCGCCGTCCTCGGGCACGGTCGATCGAGCGGCCACGAGGGGAGCCAGCCCTCTCGCGAGTCCGAACGGCGCCATGACGAGCGCGCCGAGGATCGGGTTGCCGGTCGCGGCAACGCCGACGGTGACCACGACGAGCGTCCCGTGACCGAGGAACGTGAGGAAACCGACCCCGAGCCCGGCGCCGTAGAGGAACGCCGCCAACGGACGTCCGAAGTAGGTCCGCCACCAGTCGGGCACCTGCCGTCGCAACTGCGGGATCGGGATACGCACACCCGTGAGCTCACGGGCGACGTAGAGCACGGCCACTCCGGCGAGGACGATCGCTCCGGCTCGACCCCACGGGGCACCCAGCAAGGCGCCGGCGCCTGCGACCGCGGCCCCGAAGACCGCCGCGGTCGCCGTGGCCCCCGCGGCATGGAGCGCCACGGCGCCGGCCCACTTCGTCCGTGTCCCGTACACGACGGGGCTGATGGTCTCCACCATCGAAAGCCCTCAAGGCCCCCAGAGCGCGGACCAGCCGGCGACCGCGGCGGCGACCGCCAGCGCCGCCGGCCCCGCATCGGTCAACACGCCCTGTTGAGCTCCCGATACGTGATGCAGAAGACCTTGAGCCCGGAGGGACAGTAGCCCCGCACGGAAGCGTCCCCGTTGATCCGGATGTTCGACCGAGAGCAACAGTCCTGGATGTGTCGCAGGCGGCCGGAGCAGCATCGGGTCCATCCGCCCCCGTACCGGGTGTCGTCGATGCGGGGGTAGATCTGGCGGACCTTCTCCTGGCAGGTCTTCGATCGCGCCTGGTTCTTGGGGTGGCGATAGAGCTTCCCGCGGTCGTCGACCGGATATCCGTACGTCGGGTGAACGGGATAGCCGTAGCGGTCCGTCCGCGACAGCGGCGCGTACGGGTGAGGACACGATCCGGTCGTGAACGTGTGGCCGCAGATGTGGTGCGCCTCGGCGCGATCGGGCGCGAGCGCCGTCGCGACGAGGGATCCACCGGCGAGGGCGACGACCCCTCGGCCGACGCGACCGAGGAAGCCGCGTCGGCTGGTGCGTTGCGCGAGCGCTCGCTGGGCTCGCTCGATCGTCGTCAGCTCGCCCACCGCTCTCCTTCCTCCCGCATCCGCCGTTCGGCGGTGTCCACCAGTCCCTCCACCTGCTCGAGGGTGTTCACGGTGCCCTTCGCCCGGACGATCCCGAGCTCGTCGAGCACCAACAGGAACGGGGTGCCCGGGACCTCGAACGCGCGCTCCGCATCGGGGTCGTGGAACACCTGTGGCACGAGATCCGCCGCGCGAGCCGCCGCCGGCAGCGCCGGGGCCACTTCGCGACAGATGATGCACGTGGGCGACGAGAACAGGACGAGCCGCCGTTTCCCCGCCCCTCCCAGGACGAGCGACGCGCCGTCGGCGCCTCGGGCGTCGACGGGCGGCATGGCCTCTCCCAGAGCGGGGCCCTCCGTGTCGATCTCGAGCGCCCCCCGAGGACCCATCCGAAGATGCAGCGTCCCCACCTGACGCGCGAGCGCCACCACCACGACGCAGAGGACGACGAGGAGAACCCACTGCGCCACGAAGGCAGTCGCCCACCACCCGCTCATCGCATCGTCCAGGTCGGCTGCTTTCGTTCGTCCATGAACTGGATCAACGGGCTCCCATCATCCGCCAGGCCGACCAGCGCGCGGAGCTCTCCCTCGGCGTCCAACAGCCGGAGGATGGGGAATCCCTCGGCGGCGAGACCCAATCGGATCCGTACCCGCCCCGACCGGTCGTATAACCCCAGGGTCGGCGATCCCTGGTCCGCCAACGTGTAGCGGTGGGTCACCTCGTCCCCCTCCACGTGGGCCCCGAGGGTGGGCGAGGCATCCGAAGCCAGGCCGAACTTGGCTCGGATCTTCCCGTTGCGATCCCCGAACGCGAGGCTGGCCGACCCGTCGGTGGAAAGACCGAGCGTGGCCCGGACCTTGCCATTGTCGTCACCGATCGCGAGCCCCGCCGACCCGTCCGAGGACAGCCCGAATCGAGCGCGAACCTGTCCTTGAGGGTCGAGCATCGAGAAGAAGGGGGAGTCGTCGTTGGACAGACCGATCCGCACTCGAACCCGCCCAGCGCTATCCAGGACCTCGAATTCCTCGGCTCTGATGACACGTTTCTTCATCTAGATGGTTGAACGCCGTCACTGTCGGCGTCGGCCTATCGTCGCCCGCGGGAGCGCCCTACACAAGCAAGCACGCGCAGGAGCACTCTACGCAGAGCAGTGGAAGGCGTTCGCGGGAGGGATGGGCGGACCGAGACGGCCCTGGAAGTGAGAAACCGCCGGAACCCGAGGGCTCCAGCGGTTTCTCAAGTCGGACCATACGGTGCCTCAGGTTCTGTCGTCAAGCTGAGGCCGGCCTTTTGTCACTCGAAGTCCGACGGACCGAGGACCTCCCGCCGGGTCACGCACGCCTGCAATCGATCCGGCCGCGGCGTGACGCCGATCCCAGGGCCTGCGGGGACGCCCATCGTGCCGTCGGGAGCCAGTTCGAACGGCTCTGTCAGGTCGTCGTGGAAGTAGCGAGCCGAGGCGCTCGTGTCACCGGGCAACGTGAAGCCGGGCATGGCCGCGAGTGCCAAGTTCAGCGCCCGGCCGATCCCCGTCTCGAGCATCCCACCGCACCACACCGGGATACCTCGGCCCAGGCAGAGATCGTGGATCCTCCTCGCCTCGAGGACGCCGCCGACGCGTCCCTGCTTGATGTTCACGATCCGGCACGCCTCCAGGTCGAGGGCCGCGGCGGCGTCGGCTTCGGATCGGATCGATTCGTCGAGGCAGAGGTCGGTTCGCAAGAGCGCCTGGAGCTCCGCATGCCGGAGGAGGTCCTCGTGATGGAGGGGCTGCTCGATCATCAGGAGGTCCGCGTCCTCCATCGAGCGGAAGACGTCTGCGTCGGCCGGTGTGTACGCGGCGTTCGCGTCGACGGACAGCAGGATGTCCGGATGGGATGCGCGCACCGCCCCGACGCGCTCGACGTCGATCCCGGGCTGGATCTTGAGCTTGATGCGTCGATAGCCCTGTCCGAGGTAGCCGTCCACCTGGTCGAGAAGCGCCTCGGTCGAGGACGCGATCCCGATGCTGACGCCGCACTCGACCCGTTCCCGCTCGGCGCCGAGCCAGGAGCGAAGCGGTGTGCCGCTCGCGCGCAGCTCCGCGTCCACGAAAGCGTCGAGCAGCGCCGCCTTCGCCATCGGGTTGCCGCGGACCTCGCCGAAGGCCCGCTCGGCACCCTCGGCGTCCACGTCCCCCGCCCGGAACAGCAGGGGGGCGAGGAAGTCCCGGAGCACGAGCCATGCCCCCTCGTTGAACTCGCCGCTGAAATCCGGCTGGGAGTCGGCGACGCACTCCCCCCAGCCTTCCGCGTCGTCGGTCTCCACGCGAACCAGGACGCAGCGCTTGTCGGTCATCTCGCCGAAGCTCGTGCGGAAGGGCCGGACCAGCGGCAGCTCGACGAGCAGCAGTTCGATCGCGCGAACGCGGCTCACGGCGACGCCCCGGGGACCAGGACGTAGGCGGATCTCCTCCGGTCGAAGGCTCCGACGATCAGCCCGGCGCCGAAACACACCTCGAGCGCTTCAGCGGCGGCGTCACGCCAGCGGGCCGCCAGGTCGGGGTCTCGACGACGGAGATCGCCGTGTTCGCGAGGCACCTCGACGACCCCTCCCTCGAGCGCGGGCGCCGATCCCATCGCCGGCACGGGTGCGTCGGGATCACCGTCTGCGGCGAGCACGGTCGGGAGCCCCTCCGGCCCCGTCCTCGGTGCCGGGCCCGGGTCGAGTTCCCATCTGATCACGAGGCGATCGGTGCGATCGCCTCGATTGATCTCATCCGTCATCTCTCCGTAGAAGGCGCGTCCGAACCGATCCGCGACGGCTCCCAGCTTCCCGATGTTGAACCACGCGTTCCTCGCCACGAGCGGATCGAACGTCCACCGGGCGACGTGGATGTCCTGATCGAGCGCCTGGGCTCGCTGGCCGAGCTTCAACGCATATCCGACGCCGCGATGGCGCCGCTCCGGCAGCGCGGCGAGCATGTGGGAATGGACGTGCAGTCCGCCTTCGTCCACGCCCGCCCAGCCGAGGACGAATCCGACCATCCGCTCGCCCTCGTAGGCCCCGAGCGGGACGTTGCCGCTGTGCGCGAGCGCCGTCATCACCTCTCGTGGCGACAGCTGGAACTCGCCCCACGTGGCCACCATGATCCCGATCGCGTCGTCGAACTGCTCGAACTCCAAAAGAGGTCGCAGGTTCACGTTCGCGGCCTCGGCCGCCGCGCGGGCGAGGGCCCACGCCGATCCCGGCTCGTCCACCGGGCGAGTGTAGTGGTCACCACGATGCCGGCCGGACGAGATGGATGGCCGACGGAGAAACCAGAAGGGCCCGCCGGCAGGCGGGCCCTTCGGGACGCGAGCGGCGCTCGGCTACCCGCCGGCCGGCGGCGGCAGCTCCTGCCATTCGACATCGTCGAGGTCCTCGCCACGGCGCCGCTTCATGAATTGCACGATGCCGGCGACGATCGCCGCGATGAAGGCGATCTTCATCAGCTTCCGGAAGAAGCCGCCCTTCTTCTCTGTCCCTTCGATGTCGTCTCCCATCGGAACCAGCCTCCTATCGGGTGGGTGGGTCTGGCCGAAACAGTGGGCCTGGATGGACTTGAACCATCGACCTCTTCCTTATCAGGGAAGCGCTCTAACCGAGCTGAGCTACAGGCCCGAGGGCCTCGAGCCCCTCGCCGCAGGGTAGTCAGGCCTCGGAAACCCTGTCAATCGAGGGACCCCTCAGTCGCGTCGGTCGGCGAGCGTGACCTCCACTCCACCGACGATGTCGCTGATGAGGTTGTACATCACGGCCACGAAGACGTTGATGCACGACCAGACCGCGACCCCGACGCACCCTGCCAGGAACAGCCACGTGAAGACCGTGCCGCTGTCGATCTGGATCGGCGGCGCACCACCCGTGCTGACCTCACCGGTCGGCGAGATGCCACTGCCCGACGGGAAGATCGTGCCCAGGAGCTGCTCCAACGAATCGATCACGCCGCTCGCGGACAGGATCGCCCAGATGATCGCGAGGGCCAGATAGACCACGAGGAAGAAGCAGAAGTAGAAGATCAGCGAGAACTTCAGGACCGAGACCGGGCCGAGACGCCGGATCTCCACGCGGGTGCGGCGGACGCCCCGCTTGGGGAGCCGCGTCTGTGTCGGCGCACTCACGATCGTGGACGGCCACGCGTCCTCCGGTGGGAGCGGCGCGAGGGGCGGCGCGAGGGGCGCTCCAGCCATCTCTCCCTCGTCCGGGAACGGTTCCTGGTCAAGGATGGGCTCGGGGTCGAACCCGGACGCCGGCTCGGGTTGCGTCGTGGAGTTCGGTTGTTGCACGGGTTCCTCGATCCTCGGGGACTGGATTGGGTCGCTAGCGTACGCCTGCCCGCGCCCGAGCGGGGGGAGATTCACCCACTCGGGGAACGTCACGCCGACCGCCTCCCACACGCGCACGTGCGCCACGAGCAGCAGCGCTGCGAACGGGGGCGCGACCACGCCGGTCATGAGGCTCACGTCCTGTTGGAACAACAGCGCGCCGGCTCCGATCGCACAACCGATGGCGGCGAGCATGAGGTCGGTCATCTGTCGCGGATAACGAGGCCGAAGCGCGACCACGACGTAGGCGGCCGCCACGAACGCGACGACCTCGACCAGGAAGCCGAGTCCGATGTTCATGGGAGTCCCGACATCATCGCAGCAACCCCCGACGATGGCCGGTTCTCCAGGGGAGGATCTACTCCTCCATCTGCATGATCACCGGCGCGAGCGCGACCACGTGGGCGCCCTCGTCGACGCGCATCGTGCGGACGCCCTGGCTCGAACGACCGACACGGCGGATGTCACTCGCGGGCACGCGGATCACGATGCCGCTCGAGGAGATCGCGAACAGGTCCTGCTCCTTGGACCCGACGAACGCGCCGGCGAGCAGACCCGTCTTCTTCGTGATCTGGTGTCCGATCACGCCCTTCCCGCCGCGGCCCTTCGGGGGGTAGTCCTTGAGGGGCGAGCGCTTGCCGTACCCCTGCTGCGAGACGCTGATCATCTCCTCGCCGTCTGAGGCGAGGCTGAGGGAGATCACCTCGTCGTCGTCTGCCAGCCGCATCCCGATCACGCCCGCCGTGGAGCGACCCATCGGGCGCACGAATTGCTCCTTGAAGCGGATCGCCTGCCCCTTGCGCGAGACGAGGAAGACCTCGTCCTTGCCGTCCGTGAGCTTCACGTCGATCAGCTCGTCCCCGGACTTCAGGTTGATCGCCGCGAGGCCGGTACGAGCGGACTCGTAGTCCGAGAGCGGCGTCTTCTTCACCATGCCCTTCTTCGTGGCGAAGAGCAGGAAGCGTTTCGGGTCGTATTCCTTCAGATGGAGGACGGCTGAGACTCGCTCGTCACCCGCGATCGCGACGCCGGGGAGGTTGGCCGCGTACAGCCCGCGAGCGGTTCGCGACGAGTCGGGCACCTCGTGCACCTTCACCCGGTACACCTTGCCCCTCGTGCTGAAGAACAGGAGCCAGTTGTGGGTGGTGGTCGTGAAGACGTCGGCGACCACGTCCTCTTCTTTGAGGGTGGCCCCGCGAACGCCCTTCCCGCCCCTGCCCTGTCGTCGGAACGTGTCGATCGGGACGCGCTTCACGTAGCCGGCGCGGCTCACCGTGATCACCACGTCCTCTTCGGCGATCAGGTCCTCGACGTCGAACGAGCCCTCGTCCGCCTTGATCTGCGTCCGTCGGGGGTTCCCGTGCTTCTCCTTGACCTGGAGGATCTCGTCCTTGATCACCCCACGGATCTTCTTCGGATCCTTGAGCAGCGCCTTCAGGTACTTGATCTTGGCGAGCAGATCCTTGTGCTCCTGCTCGAGCTCCGTCCTGGCGAGCTTCGTGAGCCGGCGGAGGGGCATGTCCAGGATGTGATTGGCCTGGATCTCCGACAGCTTGAACGTCGACATCAGCTTCGTTCGCGCTTGCTCCGCGTCCTGCGAACCGCGGATGACCTTGATGACCTCGTCGAGATGATCGAGCGCGATCAGGAGGCCTTGGACGATGTGGTCGCGCTCCTCGGCCTTCCGGAGGTCGTACTTGGTCCGTCGCGTGACGACGTCGACCTGGTGATCGACGTAGTAGCCGATCATCTCGGCGAGGTTCAGCGTGCGAGGAACGCCGTCGACGAGCGCCAGCATGATCACGCCGAAGGACTCCTGGAGCTGGGTGTGCTTGTGGAGCTGGTTCAGGACGACCTGGGGATTGGCGCCGCGCTTCAGATCGATCACCAGACGCATGCCGGCCCGGCCCGACGAGTGGTCCTTGAGGTCTGCGATGTCCTTGACCTTGCCGGACTTCACGAGCTCGGCGATCTTCTCCGCGAGGCGCGCCTTGTTCACCTGGTACGGCAGCTCGGTGATGACGATGCGCGCGCGGCCGGCCGACCCTTCCTCGACGGAGGCGACGGCCCGGATCTTGATCGAGCCACGGCCTGTCTCGTACGCATCGCGGAGGCCGTCGCGGCCCATGATGATGGCGCCCGTCGGGAAGTCAGGTCCCTTGACGAACTTCATCAGGTCCTTCGGGGTGGCCTCGGGATGTTCCAGAGAGTGGACGACGGCGTCGATCACCTCACCGAGGTTGTGCGGAGGGATGTTCGTCGCCATCCCGACGGCGATGCCGCCGGAGCCGTTCACCAACAGGTTCGGGAAGCGTGCGGGCAGGACGAGCGGCTGCTGCTCGTACCCGTCGTAGTTGGGCACGAAGTCGACCGTCTCCGCATCGATGTCGCGCAGAAGCTCCATCGCGATGGACGCCAGGCGGGCCTCGGTGTACCGGGACGCGGCGGGGGGATCGCCGTCGACCGATCCGAAGTTGCCGTGTGGATCCACCAGCGGATGCCGGAGGGAGAAGTCCTGCGCCATCCGAACCAAGGCGTCGTAGATCGGCGCGTCACCGTGCGGGTGGTACTTGGCCATCACGCCACCGACGACGTTCGCGGATTTCCGATGGGGCCGATCCGGCCGCAGTCCCTGTTCGAGCATCGACCAGAGGATCCGGCGGTGGACGGGCTTCAGGCCGTCACGGACCTCCGGCAGTGCCCGGCTGACGATGACGGACATCGCGTAGTCCAGGAACGACCTCTGGATCTCGTCCTCGAGCTGGACGGGCTCGACACGTCCGGCGAACAATCCTTCTTGCGCCATCTGCTCCTTCCTCTCAGGGGACTACGCTCGCCTGGCGGCTCGCTTCTTGAGTCCCCCGAACCCCCTTCTCCCTAGACGTCAAGGTTCGAGACGTATCTCGCGTTCGTCTCGATGAAGTCTTTCCGCGAGGGCACGTCTTCGCCCATCAGGATCGTGAAGAGGCGGTCGGCCGCCGTGGCGTCCTCGAGCGTTACCTGCAACAATGTCCGCCGCTCGGGGTCCATCGTCGTGTCCCAGAGTTGGTGCGCGTCCATCTCACCGAGCCCCTTGAAGCGCTGCGGGTCGAGCTTCTTCTCTCCGTTCCCGTTCTTCTTGCGGAACGAGTCCCATTCGCGCTCGGTGTAGAAGTACTGCTCGGCCTTGCCGTTCTTGAGCAGATACAGCGGCGGCTGCGCGAGATACATATAGCCGGCGTCGATCAGCTGGGGCATGTTCCGGAAGAAGAAGGTGAGCAGGAGCGTCCGGATGTGCGCCCCGTCGACGTCGGCGTCGGCCATCAGCACGATCCGGTGGTAGCGGGCCTTGTCGAGCTCGAACTCGTCGCCGATGCCGGTCCCGATCGCGGTGATCAGCGCTTGGATCTCGAGGTTCTCGAGGATCTTGTGGAGCCGCGCCTTCTCGACGTTGAGGATCTTCCCCCGGATCGGCAGGATCGCCTGGGTCGCCGGGTCGCGCGCCTGTTTCGCGCTCCCGCCCGCGGAATCCCCCTCGACGATGTAGAGCTCACACGATGCGGGGTCGCTCAGCTGACAGTCGGCGAGCTTGCCCGGGAGGGACCCGCCCTCGAGGAACGACTTGCGGCGCGTCAGGTCGCGAGCCTGCTTCGCAGCCATCCTCGCCTTCGCCGCGGCCAGTGTCTTCTGGACGATCCGCCGCGCCTCGGTGGGGTGTTCCTCGAGCCATTCGGCCAGCTGCGCGTTCACCGTCGTCTCCACGAAGGAGCGCATCGTCGCGTTCCCGAGCTTGGTCTTGGTCTGGCCCTCGAACTGTGGGTTGCGGAGCTTGACCGACAGGATGGCGACCAACCCCTCGCGCACGTCCTCGCCGATCAGGTTGTCCTCCTTCTCTTTGAGGAGTCCTTTCGCGCGCGCGTACCGGTTCAGCACGTTGGTGAGCGACTTCTTGAGCCCTTCTTCGTGCATGCCGCCTTCGTGCGTGTTGATCGTGTTGGCGAACGAGTACACGGATTCCGAGTAGCCGGCCGTCCATTGCAGCGCGAGCTCGACCTCCGCGTCCTCGGCCTTGTCGCCGATCGCGATGACCTTCGTGATCGCATCCTTGCCTGTGGCGAGGTGCTTCACGAAGTCGACGAGCCCGCCGTTGTACTTGAACACGTCCTTGTGGACCGGCTTCTCGCGTTCGTCTACCAGTTGGATCTCGAGGCCTGCGTTCAGGAACGCCAGCTCGCGGAGCCGGTCGGTGAGCTCCGAGCGCTTGAACTCGATGTCCTCGGTGAAGATCTCCGCGTCGGGCCAGAATCGGATCGACGTGCCGGTCTTCTTCGTGGCCCTGCCCTTGGTCAGCTTGGACGTGGAGCGCCCTCGGGCGTAGCCCTGGGTCCACGAGAAGCCGTCGCGCTGGACCTCGGCTGTCATCTTGGCCGAGAGCGCGTTCACCACCGACACACCAACCCCGTGGAGCCCGCCCGAGATGCTGTATCCGCCGCCGCCGAACTTCCCGCCCGCGTTCAGTGTCGTGAGCGCGACCTCCACCGCGGGGCGCCTGTCCTTCGCCTTCGGGATCGGCTTGACCGGGATCCCGGCACCGTCGTCTTGGACCGAGACACTGTTGTCCGTGTGGATCGTGACGACGATCTTGGTGGCGCGTCCGGCCATCGCCTCGTCGACGGAGTTGTCGACCACCTCGTAGACGAGGTGGTGCATCCCGCGTGAACTGGTGGTGCCGATGTACATCCCCGGGCGGAGCCGGACGTGCTCGACGCCCTCGAGGACCTGGATGTCATGCGCGTCGTAGGTGTTCTTCTTCGCCTTCGCGGTGGCCAATCGTCCTCCTGTCGGTGCCCCGCGCAGGCCGCCCCACGCATCGGAGCTGGGGGCGTGCGCGGGGCCGTCGCACGAACGAGTCCATTCTACCAATCAGGGGTGACGAAAACGGTGTTTCGAGCCGTGGAAATAGGCCTTCTACCTGCGGTTTCGCACGACGATCCTGACCGCGGTGATCCGGTCGCCGCCGAGGGCTTCGTCGGCTCGCCGACGGATCTCTTCGTGGAGGAAACGGGCCTGCGCCCCCCATGGGCCGGAGGTCGCCGTGACGGTGAGGACGCCCCCTTCGAGTGTCGCCGGCGCTGTCTCCGACGCGAGCCGCTCCCCCACCACGGACGGCCACGCTGACGCCAATCGCGCCACCGGCATGCCGCGCGCGAACAGCTGGTCGGCCATCAGGGTGTCGATCACGTCGCCGAGCTCGATCGGCTCCGAGCTCGGGTCACCGCTGCGACGTCGGAACCCTTTCGAATGCGGCATCTCAGGCCCTCACCGTCACGGCGCCCGCTTCGACCTGCCAGACGGCGGACGAGGACGAGGGGACGTCGGCCTCGTCCGCGACGCTGATCACGACCTGGCCGCCTCGGTCCGCGAGGCGCTGTGCGATGCGATCGCGCCGACTCGGGTCGAGGGCACTGAAGGGATCGTCGACGAGCAGAAGCGGTGGCTCGCCGATCTCGGCGGCGACCGCCGCCGAGAGCCCGAGCCGGAGGCAAAGCGCCGCGGCCCACGTCTCCCCATGGGAGCCGAACGCCCGGGCACCGAGGTCGCGGACGGCCAGGGTGAGGTCGTCGCGGTGCGGGCCGACGAGCGACGTCCTGCGGACGAGTTCGTCGGTCCGCCGGGCAGCCAGTTGCGCGCGGAACGCCTCCTCCACCGATCCCGGGCTCGCCACGTTGGGCGCGTAGGCCACCACCAGTTCGTATCCGGACAGCGCCTCGAACTCGGACGAGGCGCCCGTGGCGAGACGCGCGACGGCTTCGGCGCGCGCGTCGATCACGGGCACCCCGGTCCGCACGAGCTCCTCGTCCCATGCGTCCATCCCCGGCGGTTCCCCACGGCCGCCCTCCCACTCCTTCAGGAGGCGGTTCCGCTGACGGAGCGCCCGATCGTACGCCGAGGACACGCCGTCCTTCAGGGGCCAGAGCGCGACGACGGCATCGTCCATCAGGTCGCGGCGCTTGGAGGGATCGCCGATCACCACCGGCAGATCGAACGGGCCGAACAGGACGGCGCGCACCTGGCGGCGGAGCTCGCGCTTGCGTCGGATCGGGCTCTTGTTCAGCTTCACGCGGCTGGCGCCTTTCCGCGGGATCTCCACCTCGACGAGGGCTCGCCCCTCGTTGCCCTCGAACTCACCCCTGGTGTAGCCCACGTCGGCGCCCTCCCGGACGAGCGGCGCGTTCGTCGAGGTCCTCGGGGAACGGAGCGAATACAGGAAGAACATGCCCTCGAGCAGGTTGGTCTTCCCTTCACCGTTGGGCCCGACCACGACGACCAATCCCTCAGGGATGTGATCGACGGCGGTCCGGGGGTGGTTCCGGAAGTCCCGGAGCTCGAGCCACTCCAGGTGCATCCGATCCTGCGCTCGCCGAGCGTGTCAGCCGACCGCGGCGGGGAGCCGGACCGGCATCACGAGGTAGGTGAGCTCGTCGCCGTCTCCACGGATGACGCCGGGCTTCAGTCCGTCGCGGACGTCGATCCGCACGCTCTCGCCCGTGGCTGCCGTCAGGCCGTCGACCAGATACTGCGGGTTGAACGCGGCGGTCATGTCCTCGCCCTCGTACCGAGCCTCCACCGTCTCGACCGCCTGCCCGAGGTCGGGGCTGGAGGACGAGAGCTTGATGCCGAGCGCATTGAACTCGATCCGCACCGGCGTGGTGTCGCGTGCGAGCAGCCCCACGCGGCGGACGGCCTCCAGGAACTGTTGCCGAGAGATCGTCAGGCGACTCTCGTAGGTCTCGGGAAGGAGCTGGCGGTAGTTGGGGAACTCCCCTTCGATCAGACGTGACGTGAGCGTCAGGGTGCCGACGCGGAACGCGATCTGCGAGCCGTTGGTGAAGGCCTCGACGTCCGCCTTCTGGTCGGCCGCGGCGCGCCCGGCCTCAGTGAGCGCTCGCTCCGGGACGATCGCTTTCGCCTCGCCGTCGGCCGTCGCGACCAGGTCCCGCACCGCGAGCCGGTACGAGTCCGTGGCGACCAGGACGACGCCCTCCCGGTTGATCTCCAACAGCACGCCGGTGAGGACGGGACGGGCTTCGTCCCGAGAGGCCGCCCGCGCGACCTGCGCAACGGCCTCGGCGAAGGCCACCGGATCCACCGAGATCGCGGTCCCCGACGCCTCCTGCACGCCGGGGAAGTCGTCGGCCGGAAGCAGCCGGAGCGCTCCTTCATAAGCGGCACAACGGATATGAGCCTGCGACTTGTCCGTCTCGAAGTCCACCGGAGCTTCCGAGAGGGACTTCACCGTGTCGGCGAGCAGCCGGGCCGGCACCAACGCCGTGCCCGCCTCCTGGACGTTGACGCTGATCGTGAGCCTGGCCGAGACCTCCAGGTCCGTGGTGGTGAGTGTCAGCGCTCCGTCCTCCGAGGCCTCCAGCAACACACCCGTCAGCGCAGGGATCCCGGGGCGGGAGGACACACCGCGTTGGACGGTCTGGAGCGCCTCCGAGAGATCGTCGCGGTCGCATCGGAACTTCATCATCACCCTCCTGAAGCTCTTAGGTTCTCTTTAAGAAAGAAGCAGTAGTAGGGGCGGTGGGAATGTGCACGAGTACCACGTCTCCGCAGCGTAGCGGCCGCGGCCGACATGTGGACGAGCGGTGGAAGGTCCTTGTCGCTCCGATGTCCGAAGGGAAGTTGTCCGATCCGGACGCCGTTTCCGCGAAGATGTCCACAGACTTCACACAAGCCCCCGCACTCGGCTCCGGATGATCCGGGTGAGGTCTTGGACCTGTCGGAAGGTGTCGTCGCGCGACCGCATCTCGTCCTCGACCTTCTTGATCCCGTGAAGGGCGGTGGTGTGATCGCGCCCACCGAAGATCTCGCCGATCTTGACCAACGAGAGCCCGGTGCATTCGCGCATCAGATACATCGCGATGTGCCTGGCTTGTGTGAGCGGTCGCGATCGAGACTTCGAGACGAGGTCACCAGTCGAGAGCTGGAAGTACGTGGCCGTCTCCTCCAGGATCAGCGGCGGCGGGATCTCATGCTCGGTCTGGGGGATCAGGTCCTGCAGAGCCCGCTCCGCGAGTTCGATGTCGATCGGCTGGCGCGTGAGCTCCGACCAAGCCACGACGCGCACCAAGGCGCCCTCGAGCTCGCGCACCGACTGATCGAACTTCGACGCGACGAACTCGATCACCTCGGGCACGACGGCGGGGATGTTCTCGCGTTCGGCCTTCAGTTGCAGGATCGCGATCCGGGTCTCGAGGTCCGGCGGCTGGACGTCCACGCACAGGCCCCATCGGAACCGGCTCACCAATCGCTCCTCGAGCCCCGAGAGCTCGTGTGGCGGCCGGTCCGACGCGATCACGATCTGACGGCCGGCGCCGTGGAGATGGTTGAACGTGTGGAAGAACTCGGTCTGCGTCTCCTCGCGCTTGGCGAGGAACTGGATGTCGTCGACGAGCAAGATGTCGACCTCTCGGTACTTGTGACGGAACGCGTCGCCCTGCCGCTCTCGGACCGCCTTGATGAACTCCGTCACGAACTGTTCGGAGGTCACGTACTTGATCCGGGTGTCCGGCATCAGTCGCCAGATGTGGTGACCGATCGCGAGGAGCAAGTGGGTCTTGCCGAGGCCCGTGCCGCCGTAGATGAACAGTGGGTTGTAGGCCGTCGACAGCGGCGCCTCGGCGACCGCCATCGCGGCCGCGTGCGCGAACCGGCTGGAGGGGCCCGGCACGAACGCGTCGAACGTGTAGTTGGGGAACGGAAGGCCGGGTGCACCCAGCGGCTTTCCCCCGACGGGCGCGGGTGCGGGCGCGGGTGGTGCCCCGATCGCGGCGTACGCCGCCGGTGGCACATTCGCCATGTCGACGAGCGGGCCCTCCTCGTGGCGGATCGCCTCGTCCACCTCCATCTCGATCTTGACCGGGCGCCCGAAGGCTTCTGCGGCGGCCTCCTCGATAAGCCCAAGATGATTGTGCTGCAAGCGCTCTCTAACGAATTGACTCGGGACGGCGAGCGAGAGCACCTCCTCGCGCAGACCGATCGGACGCACGTCGGTGAACCACATCAGGAACGTGGTCTCCGGAAGCTCGGTGCGCGCTCGGTCCAAGACGACCGACCACGTTCGCCGAGCTTCCTGATCGGGCAATGCAACGGTCATCTGAGATTCCACAGAACCTTTCCACACCGGTGGATAACCCACACCCGGGGAGTCTTGGGGTCGGAGTCGCCGGGGGCCCCATCTCACCCCGGGGAAGTGCGGGCCGGACTATAGCACCGGGTTTTTCCACAACGCGAGGTACTGTTGCCCTCTTGACGCTCTTTCGGTTGTCAACCCCTCCATCCTGGGATGTTTCCGTATACTTCCCTCTTCGGCCGGCGGGTAGCCGGCCTTCCTTTCGCAAGGGATCTGACGATGGCCAAGGGAAAGCGCACGTATCAGCCGAACACCCGCCGTCGGGCGAAGACCCACGGCTTCCGTCTTCGGATGCGGACGCGGGCCGGCCGGGCGATCCTGGCCGCGCGGCGGCGGAAGGGCCGCAGCCGCCTCAGCGTTTCGGGCTGAGCGAGACTGTGCGCACCGGGGGAATCCAGCGGGTCTTCCGTGACGGTCAGCCTGTTCACGGGAAGCGGGTCGTCGTGTTCGTCGCGCCCGGCTCAGGTGAACTCGCGCTCGTCGCCGGCAAGAAGATCGGCGGCGCGGTGCAGAGGAACCGAGCCCGGCGGGTCCTGCGAGCGGCGCTCCACGCCGTCGCGCCGAAAGGGGTCCCGGGACACGACGTCGTCGTCGTAGCTCGCGAGGCCATGCGGGATGCTCGCACCCAGGATCTGATCGCCGAGATGACCGAGCTCCTCGAGCGTCAGGAGCTGAGTCGTCGATGACGTCCGTTCGACGGTTCCTGTGGACCCTCGGCGCACCCGCGCGGATGGCCCTCCTCGGCGCGATCAAGCTGTATCGGATCACCCTCTCGGGGTGGCTGGGTGGACAGTGCCGGTTCTCCCCCACCTGCTCCCGCTACGCGGAGGAGGCGATCAGGACCCACGGCGCAGTGCGAGGCTCGGCGCTGACGATAGGACGTATATTGCGCTGCAATCCTTTCGGGCGAGGCGGGATCGATCCGGTCCCGCCGAGACGTCGTGCGTATGATACCGCCATACACAAGCCCTCTTCCGGCACGAGCGAGCTCCATGCTGGCTGAGATCGGCCCGTTCCAGGCGCTGCTCGACGCCATCGGCTGGCTCCTCGCGTGGCTCTACGACCTGACCGGGAACTTCGGCTTCGCGATCATCATCTTGACGATCGTCTTCCGGATCGTGCTGTTGCCGCTCGGCATCAAGCAGATCAAGTCGATGCAGGCGATGCAGGCCCTCCAGCCGAAGATCAAGGAGATCCAGAAGAAGTACAAGGGGAACAAGCAGAAGGTCCAAGAGCAGACCATGAAGCTCTATCAGGAGTACGGGGTCAACCCTCTCGGCGGGTGTCTCCCCCTCCTCCTGCAGTTCCCGATCCTCATCGCGATGTACGCGGTCATACGGGCCCCGGTCCCGCTGCCGGCCGATCCCGAGAACCCGGGCGTCGTCGAGTACAGCAACAACCATCTTCCGGAGGACTCCCAGCTGTTCACTGACGTCACGCAGCCAAACCATGCGGGGATGTACTTCCTCACGATGAACCTCCAATGCTCTCCCGGGCAGGCGGGCAAGACCGTCCCGGTGCTGAACACCGAACGGAAGCCGACGGGCCTGACGCTGGACTGCGGAGATTCCATCCCCGATCGGATCCCGTACTACGTGATGCTCCTGTTGATGATCGCCGGGACTTTCTACTCGAGCCGTCAGACGCAGAAAGCCACCCCGTCTTCCGCCCAGAACTCGCAGACGCAGATCATCACGAAGGTGATGCCGTTGATGTTCGGCGTCTTCGGCTTCGGATTCCCGTCCGGTCTCGTGCTCTATTGGACCGTGTCCAACCTCTTCCAGATCGGGCAGCAGGCGGTCATGCTCCGGCTGGGTCACATCGGGCCGGAAGCGATGGACCGGCGCCTCATCGAGGTGAAGGCGAAAGCCTCCAACAAGTCAGACAAGCCCCGAGGCGGTTTCATGGGGAAGATGATGGAGCGAGCCGATCAGGAGCGGAAGCGTCGCCAGGGCGGGGACACCACCGTCCGGAAGCCCCCGCCTCGAACACCTGGGAAGGGGCAGACGGGCACCGGGCGGGGCGGCACGGGGAAGGGCACGAAAGGCGGTTCGGGACGGCCGAAGGGCTCCGGGCCGAACCGTCCGAAGGGGTCAGGGAGGTAGAGGCATGGATCAGGACCAGGGCGAGCCCACGCCGGACCAGCGAGACCAAGCCGCGGACGCGGAGGGTGCCGAGCTCGAGGAGCAGGCGGACGCCGTGGCGGACTTCGTAGAGGAGCTCCTGGAGCGGATGGGGATCGACGCCATCGCGGAGCCAGTGACCCACCGAGGACACGTCTACGTCGACATCGTCGAGGGGCCGGAGGATGACATGGCGCTGCTGATCGGCCGCCACGGCCAGACGCTGGACGCGATCCAGGAGCTCGCCCGCACCTCGGTCGGGCGAAGGCTGGACGACCGGATCCGGGTGCTGGTCGATGTCGGGGACTATCGGAAGCGTCAGGAGGATCGACTCATCGAGCATGCACGTGAGGTCGCCGAGCGGGTTCGAAGCAGCGGGGAAGAGGAGCGCCTGGATCCCATGAATGCCTACGAGCGGAAGCTGGTTCACGACGTGGTCGCCGAGTTCGAGGAGCTGGAAAGCGCCTCTGAGGGCGTCGACCCGGATAGGTTCGTGGTGGTGCGCGCCGTATAGAAGAGATCCATATCCACCCGGAAGGCCGTGTTTCACGTGAAACATGAGGGTTGGACCCCCGAAGCGCTCTCCCAAGCTCAGTCGTCAACCCTCAGCCTCTTTGAGGAGCTCCTCCTCGGGCACGCCCTCCCCCGAGGCATCGTCGCCGCTTCCGATGGAGCTCACCTGCGCACTCGTCACATCCTGGACAGCCTCAGAGCGGTTGCCTACATCCCGTCCACCGTCGATCGGGTCGTGGATCTGGGTTCGGGTGCGGGGTTCCCTGGCCTCCCCATCGCGGTCGCCCGACCCGACCTGCAGGTCACCCTCTCCGAGTCCCGGCAGGCCCGAGCCGCGTTCCTCGAACTTGCCGTCGAGAGGCTCGAGCTTCTCAACGTCCGGGTCTTCCCCGGTCCGGCGGAGGAGCTCCCCACGGGGTTCGAGGTATGCCTGGCGAGGGGATTCGGGGACGCACGTCGCACGTGGGGTGTCGCCAGAGGCTTGCTCCGACCACGAGGAGCCCTGATCTATTGGGCCGGCAAGAGCTTCGGAGTCGCCGATATCCCGGAAGATGCCCAGGTGAGAGCCACAGGCGAACCGACCCTTGAAAGCGGCGGACCCATCGTTATCATGACCCGACAGTGAGCAAGGCTTCCGCCGGCACGTCTCCACCCGTCGCACCTTCCACCCCCCATGGCTCGACTGCTCCCAAGCCGAAGCGGGCCGCACGGAAGCAGAAGGGGCCGGTCGTTCCCGAGCTGCCGGGAAGAGCTCGGATCATCGCGATCGCGAACCAGAAGGGCGGAGTCGGGAAGAGCACCACGGCGGTCAGCCTGGGAGCCGCGCTCGCGGACATCGGATACCGGGTGCTGGTGGCGGACCTCGACCCACAGGGCAACGCCTCGACGGGCATGGGGATCAGACACGACGCCCGCGAGGTGACCGTGTATGACGTCGTGGTGTCCGAAGCGGACATCCAGCTGGCGATCGTCCCCACGCCGGTCGAGCGCCTCCACGCCGTGCCGGCCACGATCGACCTGGCGGGCGCCGAGATCGAGCTCGTTTCCCAGTTCTCCCGCGAGTCCAGGCTCAAGAAGGCGCTCGAACCCGTCGGGGAGGGTGTGTATGACTTCATCCTCCTCGACTGCCCACCCTCACTGGGCCTGCTCACCATCAACGCGCTCACCGCTGCGGAAGAGCTGATCGTGCCGATCCAATGCGAGTACTACGCGCTCGAGGGACTCGGGCAGCTGCTCCGCAACGTGTCGCTCGTGCAGCAGAACATCAACTCGGGCCTGAGGCTCTCCGGGATCGTGATGACGATGTTCGACCCACGCACCAAGCTCTCCGAGCAGGTCGTCCAGGAGGTGCAGCGGTATTTCGGAGACCTCGTCTACGGCGTCATCATCCCGAGAACGGTTCGGCTCTCCGAGGCGCCCGGCTTCGGACAGCCGATCACCGTCTACGACCCCAAGTCCAAAGGTGCCGAGGCCTACCGCCAGCTCGCGCGCGAGGTCGCGCTCCGGCCCCCACCCGACTCGCCGATGCCGCTGTTCGAGGAGATGCCGATCGCGGTGATGACCCCTGTGGATGAAGTAGCTCCCGGGGAGGAGATCGGGCCCCTCGGCGAGGCGGAGCCTGCTGGGGAGCCGGACGAGCCCGAGGCTGGGATGCCGGCGCCTGAGGGAGAGTCGCGAGCCGAAGGGAAGGCCCCGACCGAAGAAGAGCCGGCGACCGAAGCGCCACTGGAGACTGCCACCGTCGTCGTCGAGGCCGAACCGCAATCCCCTCCTGAGAACCCCACACGCGCCGCTCCGGAGGTGGCCTCCCCGCCCGAGAGGTACCCGGAGACCACGGACGAGGACCTCTGGGAGGAGCCTCCACCCGAGCCTGAACCGCGGGTCAAGCCGCCCTCGAGCCCTGCGCCTCCCGGGGAGCTGCCTCAGCGGAGGGTCGTCGTCATCGACGAGAACCCGGAGATCGACATCGAGGCGGGGCGTGAGGAGCCTGCTCCCCCGCCCGGGTCGAGGGACGAGCAGGAGGAAGGGAGAACCGACATCGGGGCGACCCTCGATGACGAGCGAGGCCGGAAACGGCGGTGGCGCATGTTCCGGAAGGGAGACGATTGATGTCCAAGCGAGGGGGTCTGGGACGGGGCCTCTCGGCGTTGATCCCAGGCGCGCCGGAGGCCGGAGAGACGAACACAGGACTGCTGGAAGTTCCGGCCAATGCGATCTCCCCCAACCCGAAGCAGCCGCGAAGCCGATTCGACGACGAGGCATTGGCCGAGCTCGCCGCCTCGATCCGAGAGGTCGGGATCCTGCAGCCGATCGTCGTGCGCAGGACCGGTCGGGGCTACGAGGTCGTCACGGGGGAGCGCCGATTGCGCGCGGCCAAGCTCGCGGGGCTCGCCATGGTGCCGGTCGTCCTGCGGGATTCGGACGACTCGAACCTGCTGAGGGAAGCCCTCATCGAGAACATCCACCGTGAGGATCTCAATCCGATCGAGCTGGGGGAGGCGTTCCGGCAGCTCCTCGACGAGCTGGGACTCAAGCAGGAAGAGCTCGCCGACCGAGTGGGCGTGTCGCGGTCCCACATCGCCAACACGATCCGGTTGCTCGCGCTGCCGTTCGAGGTGCAGCAGCTCCTGACCGACGAGAAGATCTCGGCCGGGCACGCTCGCGCTCTCCTCGCGCTGGGCGACTCGGATGCGATCACCTCCCTGTCGCTCAGGGTCGCGGCCGAGGACCTCTCCGTGCGAGAGACCGAGGAGATCGTTCGACGGTTCATCGAGGCCCCCGCCGAACCGTCACCGAAGAAGGAATCCAAGTCCTCCGAGCCCACCGACCCGAATCTCGCGGAAGTCGAGGAGATCTTGTCGGAGCAGCTCGCGACCCGCGTCGTGATCCGGATGGGGCGGAGGCGCGGTCAGGTCATGATCGATTTCGGATCCGCCGACGACCTCGAGAGGATCGTGTCCGAGATCGTCGGCTCCGGTCCAGGTCTCGCACCCGACTGAGTGACAGCGTCACACAAAACGCAGCATGGATCAGCCTCGGGTCAGCTGAAGGCGCCCGGTGGAGGCGGTGGGAGGTGCGGGTCCGTCGCCCGGAGAAGTCCGACGGTCCGAGTCTCCGGCGACGGCCAGCCGACCGCGAAGTAGACGATCGCTCCGACGAACCCCGCCAACAGGATCACCAGCACCCAGATGAGCTTGGTCCCCGCTCTGTACATCGAGTCGTCCGGCACCTTGATGGCATCGACGAGCCCCCAGATCACGAGGACGATGTTCGCGATGAGGAGCAACCCGAAGAACAACCAGACGATGACGAAGAGCGGCTCGACCATCGGTGTCAGCCGATCGTGCCGGGCGGCGGCGGTGGGATCTGGTTCTGGCCCGCGGCGGGTGGCGCTCCTCCCGGCTGACTTCCGGAGGCGGGACGCCCGACCACCAGGTAGATGATGGCGCCGAGCACGCCGGTGATCACGATCACGAGCACCCAGATGAGCTTGTTGCCGGCCTTGAACATCGAATCGTCAGGCACCTTGACCACATCGACGATGGCCCAAACCCAGAAGACGAACGCCGCGATCCCGAGGATCACGAAGATGGCGATGAGTGGTCCCTCCGATGACACGATCGGCCTCCTTCGATGGAGCCGTCTCTTGAGGGGATAGCCTATCGGCGATGTCGGAGCCGCGCGTGTATCCCACCGAACAGGAGCGAGCCGTTCGAGCGACGTTCCTCGGGGCGGCCCTCGGAGTGCTGCTCGCGTTGTTCGCTCGCCGCCGACGCTCCTAGCCGGAGAAGTACCGTCCCACCCCTGCCGCCACCGCGCGGGCCACGCGAGACGGCAGATCGGGATCGCCCAGCAAGTCCTGTTCCTCCGCTCCGATGAGTGGCTCGACCTGCACGGCCGGCATCCTCGTCTCTCGAAGAGGTGCGATGGTGAGCGGTCGGAGCCTGCCCGCGCGTCCGAGCTCCGCTTCCAGCTCCTCCAAGATGAGCTGTGCCAGAACCAATCCAGAAGGCGAGTGCGTGGTCCTGCTCCCGAAGTACGAGCACACGGGACCTCCGTCGCCCTCGTCGTCTCGCGACGCGAGGTCCACCGTGATCGACGCGGCCGCGCCGGCTTCGTTCGCGAGTCGAGCGCGGTCCGACGGCGCGGCCGCGTCGTCGGCGGTGACGAGGAGCTTGGCGTCGGCACCCACCGCCTGCAGCGCGGCGACGAGCGCCAGCGCCGAGCGATGGTTGACGTCGTCATCTCCGTCGGAGCTTTCGCCGACGTCGACCGCGATGACACGCCCCTCGATCGGTCCGCGGGACGCTTGGAGCTCTTCTCGCTCGCGCACCAGAGCCCGAGAGGGAACGGCTTCGAGCGGGCGCATGCGGCGAAGGATCGCCAGCGTGTGTGGCCCGACGATGCCGTCCGGCTCGTCGCCGACGTTCCGCTGGAAGAGCCGAAGCGCGGCGTCCGTTCGGGGGCCGTAGAGTCCGTCTTCCTTGGCGCTGTCGAAACCGAGGGCGTTCAGCATCCGCTGGAGCTCGCGAACGTCGTCGCCTCGGAACATGGGTGCGCGGTGATACAGCGTGCGATCGCCGAGTTGCCATCCAGCCTCGACGAGCTGCTCCCAGGTGTCGGGTCCGACGAGGCCGTCGACCCGAAGGTGACGCTCCCGCTGGAACCCGCGCACGGCCGCCGCGGTGGAGGGTCCGAACGTGCCATCTCGCTCGGCGTCGTCCACGACGGCGCCGAGCGACAGCAACCTCGCTTGGATGTCCGTGACTTCCGGACCTCGATCGCCCGTCGCGATAGATGCGCATCCGTCCGAGTCTGCGTTGACCCGCGACACGGCGGCAACCGCCGCGGCATCCTGTGTGGGGAAGCGGCCTTACGCCAGGTGCGGATCGAGGTCTCGCAGGATCGCGTCCTTGGGGCGCGCCCCGGTGACCCTGGCGACTTCCTTGCCGGCCTTGAAGAGGATCAACGAGGGGATCGACATCACGCCGTAGGTGCGCGTGGAATCCGGGTTCTCATCGATGTTCAGCTTCGCGACCTTCAGATCGACACCCTTCTCCTGGCCGATCTCCTCGACGACCGGAGAGACCATGTGGCACGGCACGCACCACTCGGCCCAGAAGTCCACGAGGACCGGTGTCTCGGAGTCCAGCACGCTCGCTTGGAACTCCGTGTCGTTCACATCTCCGATGTTGGCCATCTCTTCTCCTCTCGCGTCCGCCGGACACACGCGCCGGCGGTCGTGCGTGCACCTTCAACGCCGTGCCGCCTGCAGGGATTCCCGTTCAGCCAGCCGCGTGCGCCTCGGCCTCGAGCAGCCTCTCGGCGTCCATCGCACCCTTGCATCCCTGGCCCGCCGCCGTCACCGCCTGACGATAGATCCGATCGGTGACATCGCCCGCCGCGAAGACGCCCTCGCGCGACGTGTGCGTCCGTGGTTCCGCCACCACGATGTACCCACCGTCATCGAGGTCCAACCAGTCGCGGAAGAGCTCGGTGTTGGGGGTGTGGCCGATCGCGACGAAGACACCGTCGGTCCGGAACTCTCGGGTCTCACCCGAAACGGTGTCGCGCAGACGGACGCCGGTCACGGCGTCGTCGCCGAGGACCTCCACGACCTCCGCGTTCCAGGTCACCTCGATCTTCGGGTTCGCGAGGGCTCGCTCCTGCATGATCTTGGACGCGCGGAACTCTTCCCGTCGGTGGACGATCGTGACCTTGGACGCGAACTTCGTGAGGAACGTCGCTTCTTCCATGGCGGAGTCGCCTCCACCGACCACGACGAGCTCGCGATCGCGGAAGAAGAACCCGTCGCACGTCGCGCAGGCCGAGACGCCCCGGCCCCGGAGCTTGTCCTCACCCGGCACGTCCAGCCACTTGGCGGTCGCACCCGTCGCGATCACGATGGTGCGGGCTCGCCACTCCTGATCTCCCGCCCAGACCCCGAACGGGCGGGAGGAGAGGTCGACCTTGGTCGCGTGTACCGACAGGATCTCGGCCCCGAATCGAGCCGCTTGCTTCTCCATCTGATCCATCAGCTCGGGACCCAAGATGCCGTCGACGAAGCCGGGGTAGTTCTCGACGTCCGTGGTGAGCATCAGCTGACCGCCGGCCTCCATCCCTTTCAGGACGAGGGGTTCGAGGTTGGCTCGTGCCGCGTAGAGCGCGGCGGTGAAGCCTGCGGGGCCGGAACCGATCACGATCACGTTCCGGACGGCGGTCGGGTCGTCGGTGCTCATGCGGAACAATCCTCCCATACGACCTGAACGCCGGACCTCAACCGGTTCCTTCCCGTGGGGCGCCCGCGGGCGCGGCCTCCACCTCCTTCGGGCGCGACGCCTAGATGCGGGCGGAGGCGAAGGAGAGGATGCTGCAGTCGTCTCTGGCGGCCACCCACACCACCGCCGTGTCCGGCGGCTCGTTCGCCCCGGGACCCTCCAGGTAGACCGCGATGTAGGCGTCGCGACCCTCGAAGCGGGCCTGGATCAGCCGAGCCAGCCGGCCGGCCGGCTGCTCGTCGAAGGCCTGGCTCACGCACGTGGCGGCGGTGGGATCGTCCCGAGTCGGCGCGCCGCCCGACTCGATCGCGGCCGAAGAGTTCGAGCTGGTTGCGCGGGCGAGCTGCTCGAGCTCCTTCGCGTCGTAGTTCGCGTCTTGGACCTCGATCTGGCCCACGGAGCCCGCGTCCTGGGCTTCCTCCGAGCCGGCGGACATCGGTCCCTGGGCCCTCTCGGGGGCGCCGCTGCTGTCTCCGCTACCGACGTTGGGGAGGGCGATGGCGATCGCCACGACCACGGCGGCGGCCGCGGCCACGCCCGCCCACCGGTACCAGGCCGGAGTCCCCCGTCCTGGACCATCCTTGCCGCCGCCGGCTGCGGCGACCACGCGCCGGTGCAGATCCGCAGGGGCGGCGGCTTGGGGGAGCGACCGAGCGGCGTCCCGACCCGCGGTCGCGAGCGCGACGTCCTCACGGCAGGCGGGGCAGGAGTCCAGATGCGCCCGCACCCCGGCGAGGTCGTCCTCGTCCAGGGTGCCGTCCAGGAGGTCAGCGAGCAGCTCGAAGGGATGATTCATGCCTCTTCCTCCGACGCCCGTGACGTCCGTGAGGGTTCCCCCCGGGAGGCGCCGAGGGCACGACCCAGGGCCGCTCGGCCCCGGAAGACCCTCGATTTCACGGTGCCGACCGGGATCTCGAGCACGCGGCCGATCTCCTCGTAGGGGAGATCCTGCACGTCGGCCATCACGAGGACCACGCGGAACTCCTCGGGAACCTCGAGGAGCGCACGTGCGACATCGACGGAGAACACGACCTCGTCGGCATGGTCCGGAGCGGGGAGGGACGTCTCCGGGCGCTCGTCGTCCTCGTCCCTCACGAGCTGGAGGAGGGGACGTCGTCGCTTCCGCCTGAGGGAGTCGTAGCAGGCGTTGACGGTGACCCGATGGAGCCATGTCGTGAACGCGGAGTCGCCCCGGAACGTGCTCAGCTTCCGGAGCGCGGCGAGGAAAGTGTCCTGCGACACATCGGCGGCCTCCTCCGGGTCCCCGAGGATCCGGAGGCAGAGGTTGTAGACGCGCGCGCCGTGACGCTGGACGAGGATCTCGAAGGCTTCGGCGCTGCCCTCCTGGAAGCGTCGGACGAGGAGCTCGTCGCCGTCGGAGGGATCCACGATCGCGACGCTACAGGGAGGGCGGCCCGGCGGTTTCCGTGACGACCACCGTCGCGAAGTCCTCGGTCCACGGGATGCGGTGCGCCACCAGGGTGTTCGCTCGTTTCGTGACCTTCACCGTGACGAGGCCGGTCGGCCGTTCGACGCTGCAGCCTCCGCGGGTCACCCTCGCGCCCGCCTCTTCCTTGGACACGAGCTGCGCGACCCGCTCACAGGTGTCGCGCACGTCGTGCCCCCGCGTGTAGACGAGCGCGCCCTCGCTGGCCGCCGACGTGCCCACGTCGGAGAGCTTGTAGGTCGTGAACGCGATCGAGGCGGTGTCGATCGCGGCGACGGCGAGCAGCGCGAGGACGAGGAGCCAGACGACGACCATCTTGCCGATCAATCCGGTTTCGTCGCGACGCAGATTCACCCGCGGAACCTCCTGACGATGGCCTGTCTCAGGTCATCGACCTCTCCGACTCGCAGGATAAGTGCCGAGATCAGGAACACCAGCACCCCCACCACAACGGCGGTTCCGACCTGTGCTGCGGAGGCGGCGACGCTCGAACCCGGCGGTACCTCCCACGCTTCGATCACGCCGAGAGCCGCGACCCCCGATGCCAGGGCCGCGATCGTGGCCTTCACGACCGTCCGCGCGATCCGCTCACCGTCGATCGATCCGAGGCGACGCCGGAGCAGCAGGAGGAGCACCCCCGCCCCGACGACGTAGGAGGTGGCGTGCGCGAGCGCCATCCCTCCGAGACCGAGGTCCAACGGTCCCGTGTAGACCAAGGCGGCGCCCACGTTCACGACGGCCGCGACGAGATTGACGAGCGCCGGCGTTCGCGTGTCCTGCATCGCATAGAACGTCCGGGTGAGCAACTGGAAGGAAGAGAAGAACAAGAGGCCCACCGCGAATCCTTGGAGGGTCTGGGCGATGGCCTCGGAGTCGCGCGCGACCGCCTGTCCGTGCTCGAACAGGAGCCGCGAGATCGGCTCCGCCAGCACCAGCAAGCCGACCGCCGCCGGCAGCATCACGACTGCGGTGTCGCGAAGTCCGCGGGAAGCGAGGGCGCGAACGCCGTCGGGCTGCCGGGTCGACCACCGCTCGCTCATGCTCGGCAGGAGTGCGGTGAAGATCGAGACGGCGAAGATCGCGTGGGGGAGCAGGAACACCGTGAAGGCGATGGTGTAGATCTGGGGTCCGGCATCGAACCGGTTGTTGAGCACGATGATGAGGACATACGCGATCTGGTTGGCTGCCACGTAGAGCACCACCCACTTCGAGAGATGAACCAGATGCCGTACGGCCTCGTGTCGCCAGTCGAATCGCAGGTGAAGCCGATAGCCGAGCGAGCGGAGCGACGGCCAGAGGGCGACCGTCATCGCGACCACCCCGAGGGTCGTGCCCACGGCGAGCACGGTCTGCTCGGCCGTAGTGATGCCGACCACCTGAGGCGGCCGGTCGCCGCGTACGATCGCGTAGGCGAAGAACGTCCCGATCACGACGAGGTTGTTCAGGATCGGCGCGAACACCGTGGGGGCGAAGCGCCGATGTGCCTGGAGGAGCCCGATCGCGACGGCTCCCACGCCGTAGAAGACGATCTGCGGCATGAACCAACGGAGGAAGAACACCCCGAGCTGTACCTCGGCCTCCCGGTCGGGTGAGTCGGACGACACCAGATACAGGCGGATGATCTGTTCCGCGAACAGGGCTCCGAGCGCAGCCACCACGACCAGGACCACGAGGACCAGCGACATCACCCGATTCGCCACGTCGCGGGCGTCGTCTCGTCCCCTCGTCGACATCCGGTCGACGAAGACCGGAACGAAGACAGAGGTGAGGATTCCTCCCAGGATCAGCTCGTACACGATGTTGGGTGTCAGGTTCGCGACGGTGTAGATCGAGCCGAGGGAACTCACCGTCACGCCGAGCGTTGCGGTCATCGCCGTGAGGCGGAGGAAGCCCGTGAGTCGGGACAAGGCCGTCCCGATCGTCATCACGGCGGTGTGGCGCATCAACGAGCCGCGCGTGTCCGGCGGCAGAGGTTCTCCTTCCGAGCTCACGTGTTCCGGCGTCGGAACAACCTCCTCGACCAGAGCCCGACCAGGAGCAGGCCCGCGCCGATCGTGATGATCAACGCGATCGGGTTCACCGCGGTGGAGCTCACCAGCAGCTCTCGTCGCGTCAAGATCGCCCCGTTCGGCGCCACGACGTAGACGTCGATCTTGCTCGGCCCTGCCGCCTTCACCTCGGCTCGGAACGTGATCACCTGATTGGCTTGATCCAACCGCACGGGTCGCTCTGAGCCATCGAGGAACTCGACCCTGCCCGATGCCAACTCCACCTTGACGTTGAGGACCCGCTCGCCGGGATCGCCCATACGCAGTGGGATCGTGGCTGAGCGGGACGTGAACGTGAGCGGGACCGAGGTGTCGGGAGCGAGGCGGGCGAACGTCTGATCGATGATGTCGTTGACCGCGTCGATCCACACGTGCCCCGACCCCTCGTTCCCGATGTACTGGGATGCCTCCGCGTAGAGCAGCTGTCGACGGAGCCGGACCGCTTCGTCCACCGGCTCCTCGAGGATGGACGCGAACGCCGCGACCCGATCCCCGGTCGTCGCCAGGTCGTCCGCGTAGACCGCGGAGAATCCCTCGGGAGCGGGGCCGACGAGCGTCGCAGCATCGGGTTCGGGCTCCAGGCCGACGGCGAGGTCGTCGGCGTGGACCGGCTTCAGGAACAGCGCCTCGGAGAGCCGCGACACCGCTTCACTCCAGACCCCGGCCGGCAGTGTCGGTGGCAGATCGAGTGCGAGTCCTCGGACGACGTCGCCTTCCGGGACCGGTTGCTCCCGCCAGATCGTGGCGAGTTCGCCGAGGAGCGCCTGCGCGGCCAGGACGGGGTTCGCCAGGAGCTCGGCGTCGCCGAGGAGCGCCTGCGCGCCGGGGTCGGGCAGGAGCAGGTTGACATCCACTCCCGAGGTCGTGGAGAGGGCGGCTGCGGGCGGGGGAGCGAAGTCGTTCGGTTGCGGGGGGCGCTCCACGGTGTCGGCCGCTCCGAGGATCGTGGTCACGCCTCGCGCGGACAAGACGTCGATCGAGTCCTGGTCGAAAGCGAGCCCGGGGGGTCGTGCGACGGTGGGATCGGGCCCCTCCTCCAGGATCCGTTCGAACGTCTCATCGCCCAGGCGCCATTGGTCCTCGAGATGCGTCCGGAGGCCAGCGGAAAGGAGCGCAGGGAGTCTCGGAGCCGCGAACGGCATGGCGTGCACGCTGACCCGAGGGCTCGAGACGATCGCTCGCAGACGGTCCAAGATCTCGGCCGAGATGCGGGGGACCTCGTCGGTCTCCTCGATGGTCTCCCCATCGCTCCGCTCGTATCCGTCGGCCGCCTGTCGCAGCTGGTCGAGAGCGGCGGGGGACACGATCAGGTCGAACGCGGCCCGGGATCTCCGCTCCTCGAGGAGGTCGGCGATCGCGTCCACCTGGGCCACGATGCCTTCCCTCGCCTCGAGGGTCGCTTCGAATCCGGCGTCGATCATGATCCCGTCGGGTGAGAAGGCGACCGGGGTGGCGATCTCCGTCCACCACGAGAAGAGCACTCGGCGCTGCGGCTTCCTCGCGATGTGGATAGCGGCCGTCGTGATGGCGGCGATCTCCTGACCGCCGTCCTCACTCCGAAGGGCGAGTTGCAAAGGGTAGACGCCGGACTCCTCCGGGTCGATGCTCCCCGAGATCTCGGACACGTCGATCTTGATGGGGACCTCCGCGCCGTCACCGGGCCCCAATGACCCGGGGAGCGGCACGGTGTCGGCGGATGCCGCGAAGGCCGGGCCCTCCTCCAGCGCCGTCTCGTACGCAAGGCGAGAGGTGACGCGAGGACCGATCGCCCATCCGATCACCGGTGCCGATATCGTCGTGTCCCCGTCGTTCTGCACGCTGACCACGAGGTCGAGCAAGGGTTCCTTGGTCGTCGTCCAAGGGGTCTGGCTGACCAGGAGGATCACGGCCGACGGCTCGTCCGGCTCCTGGGCAAGGGCGGGTGAAGCGGTCCAAAGGATCGCGAGGAGGCTCAGAACGAGATGTGGTGCGTGCGAGGTGCGCATCTGGGACGACAATCGTAGCCGCCGCGCTCAGCGACTCAGCATCGTCGCCGCCTGATCGACGGCATAGCCCACCGAGACCGCGAGGAGACCGCCACCGACGATCAGCCGCAGGGTTCGCTCCTTCGCACCCAGCGCGAAGGCGGCGCCGAGGCGTGCCCCCGGGACCGCTCCCACCGTCAGGGCGAGGGCGATCCCCACGTCGATGTGGCCGAGGACCGCGTGCACGATCGTGCCCGGCACGACCAGAGCGACGATCGCGAGCAGCGAGGTCCCGAGGGCGCGCTTGAGCGGCATCCCGAGCCAGCCGGCGAGCAAAGGCACCATCACGAGGCCGCCGCCGATGCCGAGGAGTCCTGACAGGAAGCCGGCGACGGCCCCGATCCCTGCGAGGGCCGGGGCGCTCGCCTCACGCGGTTCGCCGCGACCCGCCCTGCGCGTGTCTCGAAGGATCGCGAGGGACTGGGCGCCGAGGAGCAGGGCCGTCACGAGGAGCAGCAGGGTGGTATCCACGTATTCCGTGAGCCAAGCGCCGAGAGCTGCGCCCACGATGCCGGGACCGACCAGCCAGGCGACCGCCCTGGTGTCGAGCTCCCCGCGCCGCCGGTAGGCGAGGGCGCCCGTCAGGGCGGTCGGGAAGATGACCGGAAGGGGTGTGGCCAACGCCACGATCGCCGGTGCACCGAGGAGGACGTGGATGCCGGGGGTCATCAGGATGCCTCCTCCCACCCCGAACGATCCCGCGAGGATCCCCGACGCCAGGCCGATCGCGACGCCGATCACGACCTCGGCCGGGGTCATCGGAGCGAACTCACCGGAGCAACGCTGCTGCGCGCTGGAGGACGTCGCGCTCACCGCGGTACGCGGCCCGCTTGAGCGCACGCTCGAGCGGGAACCATCGGATCTCTTCCATCTCGTCGTCGCGGTCGTCGACGTCGCCGCCCGTGTGGCGCATCAAGAAGAAGTGGACGGTCTTGCGGATGCGGACGTCCTCCCAGACGTAGAAGTAGCGGGTCTCCCCGAGCGACTCCTCGATCTCGGCGAGCAGCCCCGTCTCTTCGCGGACCTCCCTGATCGCCGCCTCCTCCATCGTCTCGTCCTCCTCGATGCCACCCTTGGCGAGGCCCCACGCGAGCTGACCCCGACGGGTTCGGCGGGAGGCGAGCACGACTTCGATCTCGTCCCCGTTCCGCTGATAGACCACGCCACCCGCAGAGATCTCTCGCTTCGTGGGAACGGCGGGCGCCTTCCTCCGAGGCTTCGCCGGCTTCTTCCGGTTCCTCTTCTTCTTGGAGGTCTTGGCTGAGGAGCTCTGGGCGGGGGCGTTCTTGGAGGAGGAGGCCGTCGTCCCCGAGGTGGCGCTCGTCCCCCCGGCCTTCTTGGCGGTCTTCCGACCAGCCTGCTGGGCGACCTTCTCGCCGGACCCCCGTCTGGGGCGGCGCCGGCGGCGGCGGCGCTTGGCGCCGCCCGCCGCCGGCGCCGCCCCAGCCTCGCCTTCGGTCTTCCGGCCGGCATCGCCCATCTGAGCTGATTCTAGGTTGGGTTCCTCAGGTCTCCGGGTGCTCCGGCCGATGCTTGAACATGCGCCGGATGAGGTGCGACCAGCGATGAAGAGCCACCGAAGAGGAGAAGGAGCGTCGGTCTGGCATGGACATCGATGAACTGCTGAGGTACACGGTCGAGCGGGGTGCGAGCGATCTCCACCTGAAGGCGGGGAACGTGCCTTTCGTTCGAGTGGACGGCGAGCTCTCGCCGGCCGACCTCGGCTACCTCTCCGCAGCCGACACGGACCGCTTCGCCCACGCGCTCATGACCGAGCACAAGAAGCAGGAGTTCGTACGGACGAACGAGGCCGACCTCGGCTACACGCTCGCGGGGGTGGGGCGGTTCCGGGTGAACGTGTTCCGTCAGCGCGGCGTGATCGGGCTCGCGATCCGCCGTGTGCGCGCCGAGGTGCCGTCCTTCGAGGAGCTCCGGCTCCCGGCCGTGATGGCCACACTCGCCAGCTCGGCCCGTGGCCTGATCCTGATCACCGGTCCCACGGGGACCGGGAAGACCACGACGATCGCCTCCATGATCGGCCATATCAACCGCACCCGTCGGACGCACATCGTGACGGTCGAGGACCCGATCGAGGTGGTCCACGACGACCAGCTCTCCATCATCGAGCAGCGTGAGATCGGTATCGACACCGAGTCGTACGCGACGGCGCTTCGCCACGTGATCCGCCAGGACCCGGATGTGATCTTCATCGGAGAGATCCGGGACGCCGACTCGGCGCTCGCCGCGATCCAGGCGGCGGAGACGGGCCACCTCGTCATCTCCACGCTGCACACGATCGACGCGATGGAGACGATCAACCGCGTGCTCGACCTGTTCCCTCCGCAGCAACAGCGTGAGATGCGTTCCTCGTTCGCCGGCGCGCTCCGCGGGATCGTCTCCCAGCGACTCGTGACGAAGGCCGACGGCAAGGGCCGCGTCCCCGTGGTCGAGGTCCTGGTGAACACCGGACGGGTGTTCGACCGGATCGTGGATCCGGAGCAGACCGCGGGCATCCTCGAGGTGATCGCCGGTGGGGACTTCTACGGGATGCAGACGTTCGACCAGGCGCTCGTGACACTCGTGAAGGAGGGCGTCGTCTCACCGGACGAAGCGCGCCGGACCGCCACCAACCCACACGACTTCGACCTCGCGTTGCACGGGACGCTCGAACGACGGGCGGCGTTCGACGAAGCCACCGTCGGCGACAGCCTCCCCTTCTAGTTCTCGCCCGAGACGTTCGCCTCCGCGCGGATCGCCGCTCGCTCCATGGGATGCCGTCGGTACCCGAACGGGATCGCGAGCGCGAAGTACACCGGGATGAACAGCGGTCCCCACACCATGTACTGACGGACGTGGTGCCGCTCGTGCGCCAGCAGCCTGCCCTCGAGACGCCTCGACGAGATGACGACGAAACCGATCGTCATCGCGGATCGCCCCAGGCGAGGCATCAACCGCGTCAGGCCGCGTGGATGCCGGTCGAACAGGACGAGGCCGCCCCCCAGCCGCGGCGCCTGGAAGGTGAAGATGCCGAGAAGCAGGCCGAGCAGCGTGTTCGGCAGCGTCCAGACGAACCCGAGCCAGATGGGCACGAGCGCAACGTACCGCGGGCGGATGCGTGAGAGGCCGGGGGTAAGGTGAGCACACCGTGACCACGCTCGAGATCGATCCACTCGCGAAGGAGCTCGGCGACCGATTCCAGGCCGCCGGGCACGAGCTGTTCCTGGTCGGTGGCGCGGTCCGCGACCTCGTGACCGGCCGGCTGGCGCCGGGGACCGACACGGACTTCGCCACGGATGCCACGCCGGCGGAGACGTCTCGCCTGCTCCGGGGGTGGGCGGAGGCCCAGTACCTCGTGGGCGTGCGGTTCGGGACCGTGGGGGCGCGTCGTCATGACCGCGTCATCGAGATCACGACCTTCCGGGAGGAGCGGTATCCCGAGGACGAACGGAAGCCGTCGGTCACGTTCGCGAAGGACATCGGGACCGATCTCTCCCGGCGCGATTTCACGATCAACGCGATGGCCGTCCGGCTGCCCGACGGCGAGTTCGTCGATCCCTTCGAGGGCGTGAAGGACCTCGCTGCGAAGCGACTCGACACGCCGCTCGAGCCCGAGGTCTCGTTCTCGGACGACCCGCTGCGGATGCTGCGAGCTGCGCGATTCGTCGCGCAGCTCGGGGTCACCTCGGCGCCGCGCGTGGTCGAGGCGATCGCGCGGATGCGCGACCGCCTCGGGATCGTCTCGGCGGAGCGGATCCGCGAGGAGCTCGACAAGCTGCTCGTCGCGGAGTCACCGGGTGCGGGGCTGGCGCTGCTTGTCGACACCGGTTTGGCCGAGGAGTTCCTTCCCGAGCTGCCGTCGCTTCGGCTCGAGCAGGATCCGGTCCATCGTCACAAGGACGTCTTGCGGCACACGTTCGCGGTCGTCGAACGGCTGGAGCCCGACCCGGTGCTTCGCCTCGCCGGACTTCTTCACGACATCGGGAAGCCCTCGACCCGCGAGATCACGCCCGAGGGGGTCTCGTTCCACCACCACGAGGTGGTGGGTGCCCGGATGGCTGAGCAGCGACTGCGGGAGCTCCGCTATCCGAACTCCACGGTGGAGGACGTGCGGACGCTCGTCGAGCTTCACCTCCGGTTCCACGGCTTCGGCGACGGCTGGACCGACGCGGCGGTTCGCCGCTACGTGCGCGACGCCGGACCGCTGCTCGACAAGCTGAACCTGCTCACCCGGGCGGACTGCACCACTCGGGACCCGAAGCGCGCCGAGCGGTTCGCGCGCCTCCAGGACGAGCTGGAGGAACGGATCGCGCGCCTCGCGGAGCAGGAGAACCTGGACGCGATGCGCCCGACGCTCGACGGCCGTCAGGTGATGGAGCGACTGGGTCTCGAGCCCGGACCGCTCGTGGGGGAGGCGCTCGCCTACCTGATGGAGGTTCGCATGGAGCGCGGCGAGATCTCCGAGGAAGCGGCGTACGGGTTGCTCGACGCCTGGGCGAAGGAGCGCGGGATCGGCTAGGCCACGCGAGCGACACGCAGGACCACGAGGTCGCGCATGGGAGGGCCTCGCTAGAGACCGCCGATGCGGTCGAGTGGCCAGATGACGATCACGGCCTTCCCGATCACGCGGTCGATCGGCACGAATCCGAGCCCGAAGCGCGAGTCGAGCGAGTTGGCTCGGTTGTCGCCCATCACGAACAGCTTGCCCGCGGGAACCTTCGTCTTGGGGAAGCGGGCGGTCCGTTGCTCGAGGTAGGGCTCGGCGAGCCGGAGGCCGTTCACGAAGACATGGCCGCCCTTGGCGTAGACGACGTCGCCCGGTTCCCCGATCACGCGCTTGATGTAGTCGGGATCGTCCGGGGGCGTGAATCCGAGTCCCTGGCCGAGCCAGTGCGTGAGCCCGCCCACGATGCCTCGCTCGGGTGCCTTCGCCGGATCGGGCTCTTCGAACACGATGATGTCGCCGCGAGCCGGGTCGTGGAGGAAGTACGGGACCTTCGCGACGATCACCCGGTCGCCGGGCATGAGTGTCGGCTCCATCGATCCGGTCGGGATCCAGAACGCCTGCAGGAGGAGGCTCTTGATCAGCAGCGCCAGGGCGAACGCCATCAGGATCAGCCCAGGCAGCTCCCCGAGGAACGCGACGACGGGATGACGCTTCTTCTTCGCGCGGCTGGAGGCTTCGTCGTCCGTATCGTGGACGGGGCGCTCGTCCGTTCTCACCCCTCCAGGGTACCGGTGCCCGCCCCGAGCGAGGCGAACGGGGACCTTCCGTCGAGCTCGGACGCGTCAGATCGGCAGAACCTGGACCTCAACCGCCTTGAACGATGCCCACACGATCGCACCGTCGCGGAGACCGAGGCGTCGGAGCGACGAGAGGGTCACTTCCGCCACCAGCGGCGGCGCGGTCGCCACCCGCACCCGAGCACGGTCGCCCTCGATCGAGATCGACGTCACTTCGCCGCGGAACCGGTTCCGAGCGGATCCCATCGGCGATTCGAGCGAGAGGGTGACATCGACTGGGCGGAGAAGGCCGAGCGACTCGCCACCAGCGGATCCTTCGGGCCATGCGGCGACGACGGCACCCTCGTCCGTGACGAGCAGGCCGGCGCCCTCCTCCAGGGGCTCGAGCCTGCCGCGGAAGGAATTGAGCCCCACCATGTCCGCGGCATACCTCGACCGTGGTGCCGACCGGATCTCCTCCGGCGACCCGATCTGTGTCACGCGTCCTCCTTCGACGAGGACGAGACGATCACACAGCGTCGAGGCTTCGACGGGATCGTGCGTCACGATGATGCGTACACCCGGGAAGCGTGCGAGCTCGCCACGCACGAGCTCGCGGATGCGGACCCGGGCTCCCACGTCGAGCGCCGACAAGGGCTCGTCCAGCAGCAACAGCGCCGGCTCGGCGACAGAGCCCGCGCGAGCGCGACCCGCTGCGCTTCGCCACCCGAGAGGTCACGCGGTCGAGCCTCGGCGCGGGCGGCGACGCCGAGGCGGGCCAGGAGGTCGGCTGCTCGCTCGCGGGCCTCCGTCCCGCGCCACCGCGAGCGCGGATCGGGAACGCGACGTTGTCGATCGCGGAGAGATGCGGGAACAACAACAGATCCTGGAACATCACGCCGATCGGCCGCCGTTCCGGCGGCACGTGCACGCCGCCCTCCGCATCGTCGAGCACCACGCCGTCGAGCTCGACGGTGCCTCCGACGGGAGGCAGCAGACCCGCGATGGTCGCAACGAGGGTCGACTTCCCGGAGCCGTTCGGACCCAGCAACGCCACCGTCTGGCCGGGGACGGCCTCGAAGGCCGCGCGGACCTGGAACCCGCCGCGTGCGGCCGAGACGTCGACGTCGAGCGTCATCTCAGGAACCGTCCCCGAAGCGACAGGATCACCGCGAACGCGAGGAAGATCAGGAGCATCGAGACGGCGAACGCGGCGTCGGTGTCGGACTGCAGCTGCTCGAAGACCGCGAGCGGAAGCGTCTGGGTGCGTCCCTGCAGGTTCCCGGCGAACGTGATCGTCGCCCCGAACTCGCCGAGCGCACGCGCCCACGACAGGACGAGCGCGGCCGCGATCTGCGGTCCCATGAGCGGGAGCGTGACCCGACGCAGGACGTACCAGCGCGAGGCACCGAGCGTCGACGCCGCGTCCTCGAGCCGCTCGTCGAGGCCGCGCAGTCCGGCCTCCAGGCGAGCACGGCGAGCGGGAACGAGACGAACGTCGCGGCGAGCACCGCCGCGCCGGTCGTGAAGGTGAGCTGGATGCCGAACCACTCGTACAACCACGATCCGAGGAGCCCGTTCCGACGGCCGAACGCCGCCAGCAGACCCACGCCGGCGACCACCGGGGGCATCACGAGCGGGAGGACGACGATCGCACGGACGAGGGTCTTGCCGGGGAAGGTGCTGCGGACGAGGACCCACGCGAGCGGGAACCCGAGGACGAAGGAGATCGCCGCAGCCGTGGTCGCGACGACCAGCGAGAGCCGGAGCGCCGTGAGCGCGGTCTCACTCGTGAGGATCTCGATGATGCGGGACCACGGCGTCCGCAGCACCAGACCCAAGAGGGGCAACGCGACGAGGGCGACGCCGAGCGCCGCCAGGACGACGAAGCCGGCCGGGACCCGCCCCTACGGTGGGGGAAGGAAGCCGTACTCGGCGAGGACCTGCTGTCCGTCGCCAAGGACGTAGTCGACGAACTCTGCGCGACATCGGCCTCCTGGATCCGTTCACGACCGCGATCGGATAGGTCGCGATGACGTTCACCTCATCGGGGATCGGGATGAGCGTGAGCTCGTCCGCGACGTCGGGCGTGACGTCGGTGACGTACGCGATGCCGGCGTCGGCATCCCCCGACTGCACCTTCGTGATGACCGCTTTCACGTCCTCCTCGTTCGAGACGACGTTCGCGAGAGCCGCTTCGGAGATCCCCGCGTTCGCGAGGACCTCCCGAGCGTAGTCGCCGACCGGGACCCCTTCGGCGGCCAGGACGAGCTGGACGCCGTCCTCGGTGAGATCGTCGAGGTTCTCGATCCCTGCGGGGTTGTCGGCCGGCACGACGATCGCGAGCTTGTTCCGCGCGAAGTCGACCGCCCGGGACGCCGGGACCGTCGTCCTGCACCGAATCCATCCAGGTCGGGCTCGCCGAGGCGAAGACATCGACCGGGGCACCTTCGTTGATCTGACCCGCGAGCCCATCCGAAGGGCCGAAGTTGAAGGTCACCGTGGTGCCGCGAGTTCGCTGCCTCGAACCCGCCCCCGATCTCGCCGAATGCCTCCGTCAGGGATGCCGCACCCGACACGGTGAGCTCGACCGCCTCGGGGGAGCTCGTTTGGCTCCCGCCACCGCCCGACTCGCTACACGCGGCGAGGAGCAAGGCCGATGACGTCGCGAGGACCAGCAACTTCCTCATCCATCTACCTCCACCATCACGCTGGTCGCCTTCACGGTTGCGATTGCCTCCATGCCAGGTTCGAGGCCGAGCTCGTCGGCCGCTTCGCGCGTGATGAGGGAAACCACCCGATGCGGACCGGCTTGGATCTCCACGAGCGCCGAGACCTTGTCGAGGGTGACCTTCGTGATCACGCCCGGGAACGCATTGCGCCGACTGACACCGCCCTGCGGCCGCGCGGCTCTGCCGCTCCGCGATGAGCCGCGCGACCTCCGCCGCCGGCACGAGCCGCTGCCCTCCCGACGTGCGGACGGTCGTGAGCTTCCCGTCGCGTTCCCAACGCCGGAGGGTCTCGACCCGCACGCCGATCGCCTCCGCCGCCTGCCCGATCCGGTAGTCGCCCATGAAACGCGAGTGTACAGATTCTCTCCGTGGTACCACCAGATATAGAGGTGCTTTCCCTTCGTAAACCGCGTAGGGGCGACCCGTAGGGCGCCACCATGAACACCGCGGCGCCTGGAGTCGAACCGGCGTTCCGGCCGAGATCCAGGTCTCGGAGGCCGTCTATCGGCAGCCCCGGGACCACTTCGAGCTCCGATTTGCACGTCGTGAATTTCATGGGCAGGAGACTGACGGCAGCACGCCTCCACCTCGGAAGAACGGCCCGGGTAAACGTCCGAGCGCCCCCTGCCCTCTATCGTCCGAGGTGCAGGCGATCGCGGAGGTCTCGCTGACCGAGGAGCGCACCACCGAGGCGCACGACTTCGACGTGCTGTTCCGGGAGGCCGGCCCGGGGTGTTCCGCACGCTGTACGCCTACACGGGTGGCCGAAGAGATATCGCGGAGGAAGCGATGGCGGAGGCGTTCGCACGAGCGTTGGCGAGGTCGGGAACGATCCGGGATCCGATCGCGTGGATCTACCGGACGGCGTTCCGGCTGGCCAACGACGAGCTCAGGGCCGAGCGCAGACGAGGCCCGGCGCCCATCGACGCAGAGGCGCCTCCGCCCGAGCTGAGCGGCCTGATCGATGCGCTCCGGCGCCTCTCGCCGAACCAGCGGGCCGCGATCGTGCTACGCCATGTGCTGGATCTGGATGTTCCGGAGGTGGCGCACCGGATGGGGACAGCGATCCCGACGGTGCGGGTCCATATCCATCGAGGGAGGAAGAAGTTGCGGGAACTGCTGGGCACCGAGGAGGTCGACGGTGCCTGAACGCTGGGAGCGCGAGTTGCGGAAGCTCAGCGCCCTCGAGGTGGATGAGCCCACGGTCCGGGAACGTGTCGAGCGTGGGCCCTCGGAGCACCGCCGGCCTTCCCGCCGCAACCCCCTCGTCGCAGGAGTCGTTGCAGGCGCCGTCGCCATCGCGGGCATCGCCGTGCTCTGGCAGCTCGATGACCGTGGCCGCGAGATCGGGGCCGAGACACGAGCCGTCGCCGTCCCTCGCGTACACGCGCTCGCCGGCGCCTGGCTCCTCCGGCTCGGTCGTGGTCGACATCCGGCGGTCATCGCAAGAGTCGGGTAGCCCGGGGCGATCGCGCGGTTCGGTGCCCAGGAGCAATGGATGTGCCCGGACCACTGGACCCGCGTCAACCCCGACGGCACCGAGGAGACCGTGATGTTGGATTGCGGGCAGAGCGACGTGTTCCAGGCCCCTGTGGGGACCCCGATCGAGGTCACCGGGGACTTCGCGACGCTGAACGTATCGGCCGGGGTGACCGGGAATCGTGACCCAGGCACGTCCGAGGTGGTACCGCCACTCGAGCCCGGAACGATCATCACCCTCGCCTACGAGGTCACATGGGACGACGGATCCGAGGCGAGCTTCTGGCTGCTGCTCACCGTGCAGGACACGGAGCCGACCACGGAGGAGCCGGGCATCGTCGTGTGGATCTACGGCCTCGGCGAGCGCTCCCCGGAGGTGCCGATCATCACGATGACCTATGGCGGCGAGACGAAGCGAGGCTGCACGGTGGAGTTCGACTGGACCCTCGCGGACGGGACGAGAGTGCACGGATCGGCGGGCCAGGACGGTAGCCTCCCGCCATGCTCGTCCGACCCCCTGTTCCGGGTGCCCCCGGGGGTCCCGATCACGGTTGTGGTCCCGACGGCGACGGAGGTGTTCGTGACCCGCACGACGACGCCGTTCTACGTCGGGCGTGATGGTTTCGGCGCGAGCATCCGATGGCCCGGTGAGGGGCAGGGTGACTTCACCGTGACGTATGAGGTCGTGGGCGAGGCCGGTTACCGCCGGATCGTCCTGGACTGCCCGACCGAGGACAGGGTCGCGTTCTCCACGCCCGATGGTCCCCGGATCCTGCCTGGGGGGTCCGCCTGGATCCGGGGGAACATGTCGGGCTTCCAGCAGGCGGACGTGATCGAGCAGATGACCCGCGACCCGGGCGGCGAGAGCGAGTGGGACGGCGTGTGGCAGGTCGTCCGTGACGGCTCGGTGATCGCAGCGGTGGAGTTCGGGGAGCTGAGCGGAGTGGCGTGCCGAGGGTCGGGGGTCGGCGGCGTGTGATCCTCAGACGGCGAAGCGGACGTGCAGGATGTCGCCTTCCTGGACGACGTAGTCCTTCCCTTCCACGCGGAGCTTGCCGGCCGCCTTCGCCGAGTCCATCGAACCCGCTGCGACCAGCTCGTCGTAGGAGATCACCTCGGCGCGGATGAATCCCCGTTGGAGGTCCGTGTGGATGGCTCCCGCCGCCTCGGGCGCCGTCGCGCCCCGCCGCACCTCCCACGCCCGGGTCTCGTCGTCTCCGGTCGTGAGGAACGTGATCAGGTCGAGCGCGCCGTAGCCCGCCGCGATCACCCGCTCGAGTCCCGGTTCGCTCACGCCGAACTCCTCGAGGAGCGCTCGGGCCTCCTCCGGGTTCCATCTCGGCGGTCTCGGCTTCGATCGAGGCGTAGACACCGACCGCCTCGCCGAGCTCGGCGGGCAGTTCCTCGCCCTCCTCGAGGTTCGCGATCACGACCTCCGGCTTGAGCGTCAGCGGAGCGATCGCCCTGAGGTGCCCGAGCTCTTCGTCGGAGAGCCCCGCTTCCCGGAGCGGCCGCTCCGCGTCCAGCGCCTCCTTCGCTCCCTGCAGGGCCTCCACCTCCGGCCCGGGTTTGCCCTTCGCGCGCTTCATCGCCTTCTCGACGGCGCTCTCCACGACGGCGAGGTCGGCGAGGAGCAGCTCGCTCCGGACGTCGTCGAGCTCCTCCACCGGCCTCCGATCGGCGCCGAAGCAGCGGACGACCACCGCCAGCGCGTCCGCCTCGCGGAGCTTCGCGAGTCCCTGCGCGCTCGACACGCCGCCCGGGACGTCGACGAAGCGAACCTGTGCCGGCACCGTCTTCTTCGAACGCTCCATCTCGGTGAGGACCGCGAGGCGGGGATCGGGAACCGGCACGACCGCGACGTTGGCCTGTCCGCCGTGCGACCCGGCCCGGGTGAGAGCGGTGAACAAGGTGGACTTCCCCGAGAAGGGCACGCCGACCAGCCCGATGTCGCGCATAAGTCGGCCAACGTATCAGCCGGAAGTCGGTGAACTTTCGACCTTCGACCACTATGCCGCAGTGGGGCTACTGTCCGATGCTTGCGGCGAGACCGGTGGGTGCCGGGGTGCCGCCAGACCCACCCCGGTACCGCCGGTTTCTTTCGCCTCGTTGAGGGGGGCGGAGGAACGGAGGACCTGATCGTGCACCTTCATCGGTGCGCGTCGCCGGCGGGCGGGCGTTTCCGACGGCCCCGCCCGTCGGCCTCTCTCCTACGGTGGGGTGGGTGAACGCGAGGGGCCGGGCCGCGTCAGCGGCCCGGCCCCTCGATTCGCGTTCGGTGTGGGTTCGGCGTTACGCCGACTTCGTCTCCCAGAAGATCTTCGAGAGCTCGTCGACCGCGTCCAGCAGCTTCTGCCCCTGGGCGGGGTCTTCTGACCGCTTCGCGTTGCCCGCTTCCTTCGTCGCGTTCCAGAAGAGCTCGTGCAGCTGCGGATAGGTCTCGAGGTGCTCCGGCTTGAAGTAGTCGGTCCACAGCACCCACAGGTGCTCCTTGACGAGGTTCGCGCGCTGCTCCTTGATGGAGATCGCGCGGTCCTTGAAGATCGCGTCGTCGGAGCCCTGGTACTTCTCCTGACACGCCTTGACCGACTCGGCTTCGATGCGCGCTTGGGCCGGATCGTAGATGCCGCACGGAAGGTCACAGTGCGCGTGGACGGTCCGCCGCGGTTTGAGGAATGCTTCGAACATGGATCCGCCTCCTCCGACTGGGGGTGAGCAGCCACCCTACCATCGGGTCCCGAGACCGCTTGCGGCGCTGAGTGCCCTCGCAACCGTCGCGGCGATCGGGGTCGCGCTGCTCCGGTGGCGACCGACCCGGATCGAGATCCAGGGAGCGAGCATGGTGCCGACCCTGATGCCCGGCGACTGGGCGTTGGCGGTTACGAGGCGACGATTCCGGAACGGTCACGTGGTGGTGGTCGAGCATCCAGAGCGACCGGGATACGAGATGGTCAAGCGCGTCACGGCCGTGCCGGGCGGGCGGGTCGGGGAGCGAACGCTCGAGGACGACGAGTTCTGGATCGAGGGCGACCGCGAAGACGCCTCCACGGACAGCAGGCACTTCGGCCCGGTCCGGCGGGAGCATCTCAAGGCCCGGGTGCTCCTCGTCTACTGGCCGAAGGAGCGCCGCCAGAGGCTCCGCTGAGGCCGGGAAGCTGTAGGCGGCTCCCTCGGACGCCGATAGCTTCCACAGCGCTCGACCTAGGATTGGACGATGGATCACTTCCCCCCGCCGCCGGTTCCGTTCCGGCCGGATCTCGTCACCGACGAGTTCCCTCCCCGCCGCAGGTTCCCCGTTTGGGTCGTCGCGGTCTGCGTGCTCCTCGCGCTCAGTCTCGGAGCGCTCGCCGTGGCGCCGCTGTTCGAGGGGGCGGATTCCTCGGAGGGTCCGGGTTTCCAATTCCTCGACCGGACCGACCAGGGTCTGCCGACCCGATGGAACCCTTGTGCACCGATCCACTACGTCGTGAATACCTCGCTCGCGCCGCCCGGCTCGATCGCAGACGTCCACGAGGCGGTCCGGCGTGTCTCGGGAGCCACGGGGATCGCCTTCGAGTACGACGGACTCACCGACGAGGAGCCCAGCGTCTACCGCGAGATGTTCCAACCCGACCGGTACGGCGACCGGTGGGCCCCCGTCCTGATCGCATGGGCAGATCCGGACGACTCCGACATCCCGTTCGTGCGTGAGGACCGCGTGGCGGCCGGCGTCGCGGTGCCGGTCATCCCGCCCACTCGGTTCGAGGACGTCTACGTGAGCGGCTGGATCGCCATCAACGCGGACGACCCGAACCCGCCCGGCTTCGCACTTGCCGGGGAACAGGGCCCCGTGATCCTCCACGAGCTGGGTCATCTCATGGGCCTCGGGCACGTGCGGACGGTCGGGGAGCTCATGCATCCCGCCGGCGGTGGGGTCGTCGACTTCGGGCCGGGCGACCGGGAAGGGCTGGAGCAGCTCGGGGCATCCGGCGGCTGCCTCGACGTGATGGAGCCCATCGACGCCTGAGGCGGAACGAGGAAAGGGCTTGCGCCGCAGGCGGGACCTTGTCGGGAGTAGATCGCTGCGCTAGGGTCGTTGCACCTGCAAATGGTCTGCACACGCGAAGCCGGCACCGTGGGGGCGATGATCCCCGACCGCATCTGCTGTCCCGCCTGACGGGAGACGGCGGCCAGCCGCCGCGCACCACTCGCACCGACCGTTCGCACCCCGACGTAGAAGCCAGGAGGTTCCTCGTGGACACCATCTCCGCCACCGTCGATGCCAAGGGCCAATCCTGCCCCGGGCCTCTCGTCTCGCTCGCCAAAGCCTTGAAGGATGCCCGCAGCGGCGAGCTGCTCGAGCTCCTCGCCACCGACCCCGGCTCGAAGAGCGACGTCCCCAGCTGGGCCGAGCTGAGCGGCAACGAGCTGCTCGAGACCAGCGAGACCGACGGCGTCTATCGCTACGTCGTCAGGAAGAGTTGAGCCCGATGGCGACGACAGAGACCGATCTCTCCGCTGAGCTCCAGCTCGCCGACCTGCTGCAGCGCGTCGAGGCGCTCGAGGAGGCGGACGGCAAGCGCATCGAGAAGAAGAACAAGTTGACGATCATCGCCTGGGGCGGCGACCTCGACCGGATCTGGCCGACGACGATCCTCGCGACGACCGCGGCCGCCTCCGGGATGGAGTCGAGCGTCTTCTTCACGTTCTGGGGGCTCTTCGCGATCGTGAAGCCGGACGTGCGCGTCACCGGGTCCAACTGGATGCAGAAGATGATGTCGGTGATGAACCCAGGCTCCGCGCAGAAGGCGAAGCTCAGCAGGTATCAGTTCGCCGGCGCCGGCCCCGCGATGTTCAAGAAGCTGGCGAACGACCACCAGGTGGCCAAGCCGGAGGAGCTGATCGAGACCGCGAAGGACCTCGGCGTCCGTCTGATCCCGTGCCAGATGACGATGGACCTGCTCGGCCTGAAGCGGGAGGACCTCCTGGACGGGCTCGAGGAGCCGATCGGGGCTGCGACGGCGATCGCCGAGATGCGCGACGCTGCTGTGAGTCTCTTCATCTAGGTCGAGCAGGAGATCGCGCCGACCGCCGGTATCAGCGGTCGTGGGCACACCTCGTAGTCTGGATGTATGTCCCGGTTGGCCGACGAGATGCGGAAAACGTTCGCCTCGATGCACGTGTCGAGGAACTTCCGACTCTTCTTCGTCGGGCAGCTGATCTCGGTCACCGGCACATGGGTGAACTGGACGGCGGGTGCGGTCCTCGTCCTGGAGCTCACGGACAGCGGTCTCGCGCTGGGGGTCCAGTCGGCGCTCCTGTTCCTGCCGGTCCTGCTCTTCGGAGTCTGGGCGGGGTCGCTCGCCGATCGGTTCGACAAGCGCCGCATCCTCGTCTGGTCGAACGCCGGCTACGCGGTCCTCGCGGCCCTTCAGTTCGCGCTCGTCGCCACGGACGTCATCGAGATCTGGATGGTGTTCGTGATCGCGTTCTTGACGGGCCTGATCCTCGCGATCGAGCCACCGACGCGCCAGTCGTTCTACGTCGAGCTGGTCGGGGAGCAGCACATCACGAACGCGATCAGCCTGAACAGCGCCGTCTTCACCGGCACCCGGGTGCTGGGAGGCGCGATCGCCGGGACGATGATCCACACCTTCGGCCTGTGGTCCCCGTTCCTCCTGGACGCGGTGTCCTACGTCGGCGTGCTCGTTGCCCTGATGGCGATGCGGATCGACGAGCTCCACGCGCAACGCAAGGCCGAGCGCGAGCCGGGCCTCGTCCGGGCCGGCCTGCGCTACGTCTGGAGCTCCGAAGCGCTCCGCGTGCCGCTGATCGTGATGTTGCTCGTGTACCTGTTCACCTTCAACTTCAGCGTGGTGATCCCGCTGCACGCGTACCGCACCTACGGTGGCTCCGCGCAGGAGGTCGGCTGGTTCTACGCCGCGCTCGGGCTCGGCGCGTTCCTCGGCGCCATCGGGATGGCCAACCGTCAGACCGAGCCGACGCTCCGGCGATTGGCGCTGTTCTCGGCGGCGTTCGGCGTGTTCCTCGGCGTCGCGGGATGGGCGCCGACGTTCGTGCTGGCGTTGATCTCCATGGTGCCGGTCGGGTACGTCTCGATGCTGTTCGCGATCACGGCGAACTCCACGCTGCAGCGGTTCACACGCGCGGACATGCGGGGGCGTGTGATGGCGCTCTACACGACGATCTTCCTGGGCAGCACCGCGATCGGCGGACCGATCACCGGATGGGTCGCCGAGACGTGGGACGCGCCCACCACCCTCGTCGCGAGCGGAGCCGTCGCTGTCGTGGCGGGACTGATCGCGCTCCGTGCGCGCGGGGCCGCGTCGGCGACCGTCGCGGAACCGGTGGCAGCTGCTTCGGTCGAAGCCGCTACGGAAGATACTGCTGCTCGATCCGCGTGATCTCGCCACCCTCCACCGTGAACCACCAGGGAGCGTTCGTTCCCGCGTAATCCGTGGGGTTGGTCTCGAGGACGGCCTCCACCCACGCGTCTATGTCCCCGGGTTGCAACTCGCAGCACTGGGTCGCCGGGATGTACTCGACCTCCACCTCGTCAGCGAGGAAGAGGGTTCGGAGCCGAGGGTTGTCGTTCACGATGTAGTAGCCGCTCACGACCTCGTCTCCTCGCTCCGCCGCTTCCCGCTCCGCCCGCTCTCCTTGATAGAAGTAGGCGAGATCGAACCGGACGCTCGTCCTCCCGTTCTCCAGCCGCGACGCGCTCTCGACGTACACGAAGTGGCGGCCGTCCTCGAGGCTCGCTGCCGGTGAGCCGGAGGGTTCCTGCGTTTCGCTCGGCTCGAGCGTTTCGCTCGGCTCCGAGGTCTGCGACGGGGACGTGCCCGGCGTCGGACTCGCCGCCTGCGCCGGCTCCTCTTCGTCGGAGAGCGCGATCAGGGCGCCTGCGACGATCGAGAGGAACGCCAGCGCGATCGCGCCTGCGATGAACGCGTTCCTCTTGGTCCGCTCGTTCACGGCTGCTCCCCGGTCTCGCGCTCCGACACCATACGAGGCGAGGGCGGCGGAGCTCCCGGCCGGTCGCCCTCGCGATCCACACGCCAGGGGCCATCGGGTTCCGGGCGGCTGACGTCCAGCTCCGTGCCGTCGGGGCGGGCGAGGCGGAACGCCAACCGTCGCTCGCCGTCACGCTCCTCATGCCAGGTCCGGATGACGTCGACGGGTTCCTCGGCGCCACCCCAGACGATGGACCGCGGCTCCTCGTCGGCGCGCCCGCCCGCGTAGAAGCGGATCGCGAGGGCAGGTTCCTTCCCGTACCAGCGAAGAACGACCGGCGCCCAGAGAAGGAACACGATGCCCACGACAGCGAGCGAACCGCTGACCCCGAGACGAGGGATCATCGGGATCGCGAGCGCGGCCGCGACCACCCGCGCGAGGTTGTAGACGACGTCGTAGACGCTGAACACGCGTCCCCGGTACGCATCGGGGATCGACTCTTGGACCATCGTGTCCACCGGGATCTTCTTCCACGCGAACGTGAGCCCCACCGCGAAGCTCGCGAGGAGCACGCTCCAGTCGGTGATGAACGCGGCGGTTCCGAGCACGATCACGCCTCCGACCACGAACGCGCCCGCGACGATGGTCGGCTTCGCGAGGCGCTCCTCGAGCTCTCCGACCGTGAGGATGCCGAGCAGCACACCCACCCCGCCGGCCCCCACGAGGTTGGAGAAAGAAGCGACGCCCGCACCGAACTGATCCCGGAAGACGACCAGCGAGATCGTGACGAGTAACCCCTGACCGATCTGATCGAGCGTGATGGACGTGATCGGCCCGATCGCCCGGCGTGTACGGAGCAGCGTCCGCAAGCCGTCTCCGAATTCGAACGCGACACGGCGAAGCTCGTGACGGAGCAGCTCGGGTCGCTCGGGCATGTGGGCGTGAAGCTCACTCGTGATCCGGGAAGCGATCCACGATGCGACGAGCCAGCCGACGACGGCGGCGATCACGACCGGCGCGCTCGCGTCGACGGAATCGATGATCCTGCCGCCCGCGAAGATGCCGGTCAGGAACGCGACGGTCCCACCGACCGTGGCCAGGGAGTTCGCCACCAGCAGGTCCTCAGCGGGAACGAGCCGGGGGACCACGGCTCCGGCCGTCGACAGGAAGAATCGGTTCACCGACAGCGCCAGGAGCGCGCCGGCGAAGAACGGAACCGGGTCGGTCGACGGATCGAACAGGACGAGCCACGCGCATGCCGCCTTGACCCACGGTGCGCCGACGAGGATCCGCCGCCGCCGCCACCGGTCGATGAAGACCCCTGTGAACGGACCGAGGATCGAGTAGGGCAGGAGGATGATCAGGGTGGCCTGGAGGAACCCGATCGCGGTGTCCTGCTGCTCCGGCGCGAAGACGACCGAGGCGACGAGCGATGCTTGGAAGAGTCCATCGGAGAACTGGCTGACGAGCCGGATCCCGACGAGCTTCCTGAAGTCGAGGCTCGACAGAGCCCCGCGCATGCGTTCGAGTGTGCCCGGACCGGTTCTCACCGAGCCGTCAGGCTATCCGAGCCGGACGGCGGTCTCGCCGTCAGGCCTCGGAGGCTTGCGTGTCGAAGAACCTCGTCCAGTCCTGGTCCTCGGCGTGGCCGTTGCCCAGGATGAAGCTCTCGACCATGTCGCGCGCCGCATCGTCGGAGAACTGGACCGGCGGCGACTTCATGAAGTAGGCGCTCGGTCCGATCAGCGGTCCACCGATCCCCCGGTCCTTCGCGAGCTTCGCGCAACGGACCGCGTCGATCACGACGCCGGCGGAGTTCGGCGAGTCCCAGACCTCGAGCTTCATCTCGACGGAGATCGGCACGTCGCCGAAGTTCCGGCCCTCGAGGCGGATCATCGCCCATTTGCGGTCCTCCAGCCACGGCACGTGGTCGGATGGGCCGATGTGGATCGAGTCCTTGTCGAGGGGCACGTCGAGCTGCGACTGGACCGACTGCGTCTTCGAGATCTTCTTCGAGGTCAGCCGGGAGCGCTCGAGCATGTTCATGAAGTCCATGTTGCCGCCGAAGTTGAGCTGGTAGGTCCGGTCGAGCTCCGCGCCGCGGTCCTCGAAGAGCTTGGCGAGCATGCGGTGGGTGATCGTGGCGCCCACCTGCGATTTGATGTCGTCGCCCACGATCGGCACGCCGGCATCGCTGAACTTGCGTGCCCACGCCGGGTCGGAGGCGATGAACGCCGGCAGGCAGTTCACGAAGCCCAAGCCGGCGTCGATCGCGCACTGGGCGTAGAACCGGGCGGCATCCTCGGACCCGACGGGAAGATAGGAGATCATGACGTCGGCGTTCGAGTCCTTCAGGACCTGCACGACGTCGGCCTCGGGCTCGTCGGATTCCGTGATGACCTCGCGGTAGAAGGCGCCGAGGCCGTCGAGCGTGCGCCCGCGGCCGACCGTCACACCGAGGGGCGGGACGTCGGAGAACTTGATGGTGTTGTTCGGCTCGGAGAAGATCGCATCGGCGACGTCGGTGCCGACCTTCTTCCCGTCGACGTCGAACGCCGCGACGACCTCGACGTCGCGGACGTGATAGCCGCCGAGCTCGACGTGCATGAGACCGGGGACCTTCACTGATGGGTCGGCGTCCTTGTAGAACTCCAGGCCCTGGATGAGAGACGAGGCGCAGTTGCCGACGCCCACGATCGCGATACGGACCTTGTTCACGAGATGCGCTCCTTTCGTTGGGCTACCGCTTCGCTGCTTGAGCCCACTGTTCGTTGGGCTACCGCTTCGCTGCTCGAGCCCACGTTTCCACGAAGGGCCGCGCGGCGGCGCTTCAGCCCCCCGGTCGGGACGTTCTTGGTGCGCTCGGCGGCGATCAGCTGCTCGAGCCATGCGATGTCGGATTCGGTCACGCTGCGGTTGTGCTCGATCAGCGCGCGACCGTAGTCGTCGGTGCGCCCACGACCCGAGCGGAGGGACTCCGCGATCGTCGCGAGTCGGTTCTGCAGCGCCTGGCGGCGCCGTTCCAGCAGACGGATGCGGGTCTCCGGCGGCAGGTAGCGGAAGAACGCCAGGCGCATCCGGAAACGGGCATCCTCGCCCTGGGTGTCGTTGGGTGATTGCTGGAGGAGCTCGAGGAAGATCTGCTCCCCCTTCGGGGTGATCCGGTAGACCTTCTTGCGACGGGCACCGCGCTCGTCACCGGCCTCGGATTCGATCGCGCCGTCGTTCTCCAGACGGCGCAGCGTCGGGTACAGCGAGCCGTACGAGACGCGCCAGAGGCCGCCGAGAGAGTCGCCCAGCTCCCGAGAGAGCTGGTAGCCGTGGATGGGTCGCTCCTTCAGGAGGCCCAGGACCGCGAGTTCGAGCATGTTCGGGTGATCCTTTCGAAGACCGTGAGGAGCCGATATATCGGCCCGGTATATCGGCTCGATATATAGCCCACCCGGCGACGAGCGTCAACCCGATCGTGGCATGGGTCGCTGGGGTACCGGGAACCGCTCAGCCGCGAGCGCAAGCGCCGCTCCGATCACACCTAATGCAGCGCAGGCGATCCAGACTCCCTCCGGACGCCATCCGTAGATCGCGGTCCCAACGAGCGGACCGATCGTGAACGCAGAGCCGTACATGATGCCGAGCGCGCTCTGATACCTGCCCCGCAGGTGCGTGGGCGCCCGGTCCGCTACGAAGGCGGCCGCGCTCGGAGAGCCGAACATCTCCCCGAAGCTCCAAACCGTGACCGCGAGCGCCATCCCGAGGCCCGACACGAAGATGCCGAACCCCGCGAATCCGAGTCCCGTGAGCAAGATGCCCAGGGCGATCATCCTCGTCCGCGGATACCGCATGGCGACCGCCGTGACCGCGAGCTCGAAGACGACCACGAGGATCCCGTTCAGGCCCTGGAGGAACCCGTACACCTTCTCCCCGAGGCCGAGATCCCGGACCCAGATCGGGAAGGTCGAATAGGCCTGGGAGTAGACGAGGGCTCCCGCGAAGATCGCGGCCAGGACGAGCACGAACCCCCGGTCGGCGAGGATCGCGGTGAAAGCACCGCCCAGGTCGCGCTCCTCCTCCTTCCGGGTGCGCGTGCCGTGGGGGAGCGCCACGAGCGAGATGACGCCGAACGTCGCCGACGTCGCGGCGTCGAGGACGAACAGGAGGACGAACGATTCTTCGGCGACGAGCCCTCCGAGCGCGAGGCCGATCGCGAACGAGAGGTTGAAGAGCAGCCGGTTGAACGCGTACGCGGCGACGCGGTGCTCCGGCGGAACCAGGTCGGCGATCAGCGCACCCGAGGCGGGCCGGTGGAGCTCCGCGAAGAACGAATACACGATCACGATCGCCAGGACGCCCGGGAGCGAGCGCGCCTGGAGCAGGAGGAGGACCAGCACCGACGACGTGATCATCGAGAGCGCGATCGCGTTGCGTCGCCCGATGCGGTCGGTGAGCAGGCCGCCGGAAAGCTGCGCGAGCACGCCGCCGATCCCGTAGCCGGCGATCGCGAGGCCGGCTTCGGTCACCGAGAGACCGTTCTCCGTGAGGTACAGGGCGAGGAAGGGGAAGACGAAGCTCCCGAGTCTGAGGACGAACGTCCCCGCGAACAGCACCCAGACGGTGCGCGGCATCGCGCGGAAGCTGTCGCGGAGCCGTGGACCTCGCTCGACGGGTGAGCTCACTGCCCGCCGGGTCGGTGGTACCCGGAGACGGAGGGAGGAACGTCGATACCCGGCATGAGATCGGGGCTGGGATCGGGGTCGCCCGCGTTGGTGGTGAGCGGGAGGACGCCCGCCCAGATCGGGAGTTCGATGTCGTCGGCGTCGTCCTTCGGCGGGCCGGTACGCACCTTGGCTGAGGCCTCGTCCAGCGGCACCGCGAGGAGCAGGGTCTGCTTGTATTCCTCGGCGGTGGGCATCCGGGCCTCATCCTCTCGGCCGGGAGCGACATGCGAGGTGATCGCGGCCGCGGCGGTGTGAAGCTCCTCTTCCTCGGTGACCTCGCGGGCGGTCCCGAAGACAACGACGGACCGGTAGTTCATCGAATGGTTGAAGGCGCTCCGCGCCATCACGAGACCGTCGACGATGGTGGCCACGATGCAGACCTCGGCGCCGGCGCGGAGCGCCTTCCACGCGCGCGCGGCCTTCGAGCCGTGCAGGTAGACGGTGTCACCGACGCGGGCGTGGATCGTGGGAAGGCAGCGAGGCGCGCCCTCCGCGTCGTTGAACGCGACGTGGCAGATCAGGGCCTCGTCGAGGATCGCATCGATCGTGCCCCGGTCGTACTCACCCCGTTCCGGGTGACGGTGGACCTGCGTGCGCTTGGTCGGTGCCGGCATGCGGGAGAGCATCCCACAGCCGGCGCGCACTCCAGCGATACCTGATAGGACGTCAGTTCACGCGGGTCCACGCCCCTCCGGGAGATGCGACCGCGATCATCCACATGCCGTCGACGCATGGGAGGCAGTCAGGCAGGATCGGGTCGAACCTGATCGCGTCCCCTCGGATCCGGTAGCGGAACGTCGAGCCGTTGATGATCAGCCGATCCTTGCCGATGAGCTCGTAGACACCGGCATCGACCTGCGCTCCAAGCTCGTCCCTCGAGCCGAACTCGCCGTCGGCGGTGAAGAAGTGCGAGTGCAGGCGCGGCTCCGCCCCCTTGCACGGATCCTTCGGGTCGAACGTGAACTCCTCGATCGTGGCGATCTCCGGATAGAAGAACGAGCCCCAGACGAGGCTCGGCACGTAGTCATGGAGTCCCGCTTCTTTCAGGGGAGGGACCAGATCCTCGCACTTCAGCATCCGCTCCCATTCCCCCACGATCGGCTCCGAGACGGCGCCGTCGGCGGGACTCGACGAAGGTTCTCCGACCTCGACGGCCGAGCTAGCAGAGGGCTGGTCAAGTGGGGCTTCATCACCGGAGCACGCCGAACTCAGCAGCGTGAGAACAACGAGGACCGCGGAGGCGGAAGTGCCACTCCTCGGAAGGGAGGATCCGTTTTCATTCCAGCCATGACGTGCCTCCTTCGTACGGATCCGTCGTGGAAGGAGTCCCGGGCGGGCGCTTGTGTTTAGGCGTTCCGCACGAAGGGTGCGGATTCCCAGGTCGCGACGAAGAATGGGTCGCCGCCGCCCCGCCCGAGGAGATCGAAGGAGAGGCGACCGTCGTTGAGGATGAACGCTGCCCGATAGCGACCGTCGATGTTCCCGTCGCTTCCATCGTGGAACGTGATCCGACCTCCCTTGAGCTCGTATCGCCCGTCGAAGCCTTCTACGAGTTCCCGATCGAAGATCAGGAGTCGGCCGTCCTCGAATCGGAACGTGAAGGCGACGAGCTCGTCCGAGCCGGCGCAAGGGTCGCCCGGATCGTCCGACCCGCGTTCCCGAACCATGGCTTCCAACCAGAACGCTTCGAACCGGGGGTCCACCGGCGCTCGGCGGACGGCGCGGACCATCTGGTTGCAGGAGAACGTGGCGGTCCAGTCGCCCTCGAGCCGATCGGTGGGTGAGCCCGCTGTGCCCGTGGCCCAGGGCTGGGAGGCGAGCAGCACGCGCCGCACCTCACACGGGTCGTCGATCGGCACGAGCCTCAGGAGCCCGCCATCGAGGGTGACCCGGTACGTTCCTCGGCCGTCGCACCGGGTGCCGACGAGCGCATCCGTCGTGAAGCGGCCACGCTGCACGTCGAACGTGATGCGCGCGCCCGGAAGATCGAATGCCTTGGGCCCGCTGAGTCCGAGGTCGCCGTCGGCGGCCAACCTCATGGTGTATCCGCCCGTGAGGCCGAGCCGCCGAACTGCCCCGTTCGTGTCGGACAACACGGCCGAATACGAACCGGCGACGGATCGTGGGCTCGTCGGAGTCGGGACCGCCGGTTGGGGTTCGCGGTCGGGGACGGCCGCCCGGATGATCGACACCACCACGAGGAACAGGAGCGCGCCGACGCCTAGCGCGGCGGCGCGCCTGTTCCGTGCTCGGCGACGGCCTCGCTCGAATACCCGGTCCGCGGCGTTCGCTGGGAGCGCGACACGCTCGCTCTCTCGCTCGAGCCAGCTCCGCATCGTGCCGCGGGCCTGAGACGCGAGCACGCGGGCCGTCACGGCACGAACCCCGAGCATCTCGCCCGCTTCTTCGGACGAGTACCCGAGCAGCTCCGTCAGGACGATGGCCGCTCGCTGGCGTGGAGTGAGCTGCTCGAGCGCTTCATCGACGACGATCCGCGCATCCGCCGCCTCGAACCTGTCGGGCTCAGGCGGGCTCGCGAACGTGTTCCTGACGGCGAGGGTTGTTCTCCTCGTGCGCTTCTTCCATGCGTTGAACGCGGTCCGGTACAGATAGCCGGTCGGATCGGGCAGACCGGAGATCCGGTCCCATCGCTCGAGCAGGCTGAGGAACGCGTCCTGCACGACCTCTTCCGCCTCGTGTCGGTTCCTGGTGACGAGCCACATCCGGCGATAGAGGGTCTCGCTCTCGGCGGCGAAGAACGCGTCGAACGAAAGCGATCGCGCCTCCTCGGCGACCGCTTCAGTGCTCCGCACGACCCTGAGCCGATCTCGCGACATCCTTCTCAAGAAGGATCCGCAAGTGTCCCGGAACGTTCAGATGCACCGAGGTCATCTCGCCGAATCCTGACCGCGCGGCCGATCGGCGTCCAGACCACCCCGGCGCAGGGGGAGGACGGACCGGTCGACGTGGTGGATGCCCGGCGACCGGTGAGCTCTCGCATTAGACTCCGCCGCACATAGGTTCACGTGCCCGAGTGGCCGCTTCGGCGGTCCGACGGCTCGGCGGGCGTATCTCGTCCGAGCCCGAAGAGGGAAGCCGGTGGGAATCCGGCACGGTCGCGCCACTGTGACCGGGGAGCGAACCCGACACGAACCACTGGGCCCAGACCATCGGAAGGGCCCGGGAAGGGTCGGGAGAGCGAGGATCCGGGAGTCAGGAGACCTGCCCGAGCGCGAGAGGACCGTCGCCTTCGCGTGAAGGGAGACGCGCCATGATCCATCGTTTCGTCGGCGGGATCGCTGCCGTCCTGCTCCTCCTCGTCTCCTGCGGGGAGTCCGCATCGCCTCAGGCCGAGCCGACCGACTCACCGTCGCCGGCTACGGCGTTCCCAGTCACGATCACCGACGACGACGGGGTGGAGGCGACGATCGATGCGGAGCCACAACGGATCGTTACGTTCGCGCCCTCGATGACGGAGATCGTGTTCGAGCTCGGCCTCGGCGATCGCCTAGTCGGTGTGTCCGGGCCGTTCGACGACTACCCCGCGGAAGCGCAGGACATCGAGGAGGTCGGCGGCGCAGGCGACTTCGGCGTCGACCCGACGATCGAGAAGGTCGTCGCGCTCGAGCCCGACCTGTTCCTGACGATCCCCGGCGGCGATCAGTGGAAGCAGCGGTTGCGGGACCTCGATATCCCGGTCGTCACGCTCCACGCAGACACGCTGGAGGACCTCGCGGAGGACATCCGGGTGATCGGCTCGCTTACCGGCGCCGAGGAGAAGGCGGAGGCGGCGGCTGAGGAGATCGAGGAGGGGATCACGAACGCGATGTCGTCGGCAGATCAGCACACGTGCTTCTTCGAGGTCTACTACCCGCCGCTCACGACGATCGGGCCGAACACGTTCATCTTCGACGTGTTGACGACGGCCGGGTGCGTGCCCGTGACGGCCGACGCGACGACGGACTATCCCGAGTGGTCCGTTGAGGAGCTGCTCGCGGACGACCCGGAGATCTACATCGTGACGCCCGAGTCGGCGAAGAGCGTGCGGGCGATCACGAGGCGGCCGGGGTTCGGGGAGTTGGATGCGGTCCGCGAGGGCCACGTGCTCCTCGTCGACGGTGACCTTCTGACGCGCGCCGGACCGCGTGTGATCGAGGCCCTCAGCAAGGTGACCGGGTACGTGTCGACCCTCGCGGTCCAGTGAACCGGCTCGGGGCGCGCCGGTTCCGCCGAACCCTCGTGGTGTTGGCCGTCGCGCTCGTAGCGGCAGTACTGCTCGCCGTTGCGGTGGGCGCCGTGTGGATCGCACCCTCCACGACGATCAAGGTGCTCGCGTGGAAGCTCGGGCTCACGGGGCCGCCTGCCGGCGTCGACCGTGCGACGCAGGTGATCCTCCTGGAGCTCCGGTTGCCGCGCGTCGCGCTCGCTGTGCTCGTGGGAGCGGCCCTCGGGCTCTCCGGGATGCTGTTCCAGGGGTTGTTCAGGAATCCGCTCGCGGATCCGGCCGTGATCGGGGTCTCCTCAGGGGCGGCGCTTGGGGCGATCGCTGTGATCGTCCTGGGCGGCGCGTCGGTCGCCGGTGGCCTGTTCGTGTCAGTGGCGGCGTTCGGCGGCGCGATCGCGACGACGATGCTCGTCTACGGGATCGCTCGCGTGGGGCCGACGGTGCAGGTGACCACGTTGCTCCTGGCAGGCATCGCGGTCGCGGCCACGATCAGCGCGGTGATGTCGCTCGTGATGTCGTTCTCGGGCGAGCAGATCCGGAGCATCTACTTCTGGCTGCTCGGCGGGCTCGGCGCGCGGGGCTGGGACTCCGTCAGCGTCGTCGTGCCGTTCATCGTGGTGGGGGCGGCCGGCACGTTGCTCTTGGCACGGGACATGAACCTCGTCTCGCTGGGGGAGGAGCGTGCCGCGCAGCTCGGCGTCGGCGTGCCGAGCTTCAAACGGCGCTCGATCGCCGCCGGCGCGCTGCTGGCCGCCGCGGCGGTGTCCGTGGCCGGGGTGATCGGGTTCGTCGGCTTGATGACGCCGCACCTGCTCCGTCTGCTGGTGGGCTCGGACCATCGACGCCTGCTGCCGGCGGTGCTGATGGGGGGGCCGCTCTTCGTCGTGACCGCGGATCTGGTGGCCAGGACGGTGATCGCGCCGGAGGAGCTCCCGCTCGGCGCCGTGACGGCGTTGGTCGGCGCGCCGTTCTTCCTGTGGCTCCTCCGGCACGAACGTGGGAGGGCAGCCGGTGTCGCCTGAGCCCGCGCTCGTGTTCGAGGGCGTCCGCGCGGGCTACGGAGCGGCCGACGTCCTGAAGGGGGTGTCCCTCGCCGTGCGGCCGGGAGAGGTCGTCGGTCTCGTGGGGCCGAACGGCTGCGGCAAGACGACGCTCGTGCGGGTCGCATCGAGAGCACTCAAACCATCGGGTGGCTCCGTCCGGCTCATCGGCAACGATCCGTACGAGTTGTCCTCGAAGGAGGCTGCGCGCCTCGTCGCCGTGGTGCCGCAGGACGTGATCCCGGCCTTCTCCTTCGACGTCCTGGACTTCGTGCTGATGGGACGGGCCCCGTACCTCTCACGCTGGACGGGCGGCGGTCCCGAAGACTGGGCCAAGGCGCGTGAGGCGATGGAAGCGGTCGGTGTGCAGCATCTCGCCGACAGGCCGATGGACGAGCTCTCCGGGGGTGAGCGGCGCCGAGCCGTGCTCGCGCAGGCGCTCGCGCAGGATGCTCCGGTCCTCCTACTGGACGAACCGACGACGCACCTGGACATCCGGCACGTCGTGGAGTTCCACCAGGTGATCCGGTGGCTGGCCGACGATCGGCAGGTCGCGGTCGTCGCGGTCCTGCACGACCTGACGCTCGCGGCGGCTTTGTCGGATCGTCTCGTGGCGATGGCGGGAGGCGAGATCGTGGCGGACGGCCAGCCGGAGGAGGTGGTGACCCGGTCGCTGCTCCGGACCGTCTACGGGGTGGTCGCGGATGTCGAGGCGAGCGCCGCCACGGGGCGGCCGGCGGTGGTCCTCGGACCGCTGGAACACGCGATCGTTCCGACCGGCCTGCGGGTGCTGGTCGTTGGCGGTGCCGGTCGTGGTGCGCCCCTGATGCGGCTGCTCTTGGAGAGGGGGATCCATGTCGTTGCGGGCGTGCTCCACGGGAGCGACACCGATGTCGACGTCGCGGAGCGCCTCGACATCGAGCACGTGTCCGTGCCCGCGTTCTCCGAGATCGATGAGGAGGCGACGGCGGCGTGGCGACGCCACGCCGCCGCCACCGACCTCGTCGTGGTCTGCGACCCACCGCTGGGTCCGGGGAACGTTCGCAACCTCGAGCTCGCGCTCGAACAGGCCGAGGCGGGCAAACCCGTCGTGCTTCTAGACTCGATCCCGATCGCCGAGCGCGACTTCACGGGAGGTCGCGCAACCGAGCTCTGGGAGCGGCTTCGCGCGCGGGCTACCGTTACCAGGGGCTACGACGAAACCGTCACCGTGATCGGCGACCACGTCCACGCGCGCTGAACTCGCCTAGCGAGCCAGATGTGTCTGCCGGCCCACGTCGTAGGCCTCGCGCATCCACGACAGGAGCTCGTCGTCCAGGTCCTCCTCGGAACAGAGGACGAAGTGATGGATCCAGTCGGTCCTTCCGAAGAGCTCGACCTTCGTGAACCGAGTGACTCAATCCTGCGTTTCAGCCAGACGTGACAGACGAGGCCGTCCTTCCGCGCCCGATCCGCGGCCGCGAACCGCACCCACACCATGAACGCGATCCTCGTCTTGGTCGGCACCTGTTCGAACGGCCCTGTCACATCGATCGTCCAGACGAGCGCGTCGTACAGTTCGCGAGCAGCCGCCGGCGTCCCTTCGAAGAACCCGTCGACGGTGTAGTCGCCGCAGTCATGCGACATGTTCCGGGTGACGAACCGGGCGCCGCAGCGCGGGCACGTCCAGAGGTCGGGCTCGTCCGTCCCCACGATGGCGTGTCCTCCGACCGATGGACGCCTAGGTCTGCTCCTTCAGGTACCGCTCGATCTCCGAGGCGATCTCATCTCCCGACGGCATCCGCTCGTCGCTCGCGAGCGCTTCGAGCCTCGTGAGGTACTCGCGCGAGTCCTCGTCCTCCGCGATCGCCGCGTCCAGGCGCTGGCGCTGGGCGACCGCATCGTCGCCCAGCGTCCCGAGGGGGAGGGTCACGCCGAGGCGCCGCTCCAGATGCTGGAGCAGCGCCAGCGTCGCAGGGGCGTACGCGGCCGCGCCGATGTAGTGCGGCACCTGTGCGTAGTAGCCAACGGCGGGGATCCCCGCGCTCGCGACGGTCATCTCCACCGCGGACAGTGCGGCGGCCGGCACCCGCAGGACGCCGCCCGGCCCCTGCTGCTCCCCGTCGCGGAGCACCGCGGCGGTGGACGCCGTCGCCAGCACCGGCACCGGACGTGTGTGCGGCACCGCCGCAGGGATCGCACCGAGGCTGATCCACTCGATGACGCCGAGACGCCGCGCCAGCTCGACGACGTCGTCGCCGAGCTGCTTCCACTTGTAGTCGGGCTCGGGCCCGACCAGCACGAGGATGTCGCGGTCACCGACGTGGACGTGCCGAAGCAGGATGTCCGGCCACTCCATCCTCGCGAGGACACCGTCCACGACGTCGAGGACCGGCCGCCTGGCCCGGTAGTCGTTCAGAGAGTCCACGTCGAACATGGCGACCACGTGGCCATCCTCTGCCACGTGGTTCGCGCACGCGGTCGCGACGCCGGCCGCGTCGATCCAGCCGTCGAACGCCGCGACCAGGACGGGCGCCGACAGCATCGGGATCGGCTCCTGGAGTCGGTAGAGGCTCACCCTTCGAGCATAGCCCTCGCGGCGGGAGAGCCCGCCCGCGGCCTTCCGACGTACCTAGGAGCGTGAGCAGGGTGCGACCGGAGCGACGGGGGTTGCGGTTCCTTGCCTTCCCGGGTCTCGCCGTGATCTTCACTGCCTGCGCGGGGGACGTGATCGGCGAGTTCCCGTCGCCTCCCTCACCGGCGATCACCGCGTCCCCCACACCCGAGCTCGACGAAGGGATCCTGGCCGAGATCGCCGTGGACGGCAGTCCCTGCTTCCTCGCCGAGGCGGGGGGTCGAGTCTGGGTCACTTCGTTCGACGGCAACGAGCTGAGCGAGATCGACCCGGCGACGAACGAGGTGGTTCAGTCCTACCGGATGCCCGGCGGTCCGTGCGGCATGGTCGAGCACGATGGGACGCTCTGGATCGAGACCAACAACATGCTCGTCGCCTGGGACCCGAGGCGCGGCGAGGTGATGGACCGCGTGCGGTTCCCCGGCGGTGTCTTCGGGGTCACGTCGACCCCCTCCGGGCTGTGGGGCGTCGCGCCGGAGGCCGAGCAGGTGGTTCAGATCGATCCCGCGACGAAACGCGTGGTCGCCCGGGTCGACATCGAAGGTCCGGTCGGTGGTCTGGCCGTCGAGGGCGATCAGATCTGGACGGTCGCCGCAAGGAGCGACCTCGTGCGGATCGATCCGAGGGATCACTCGATCGCCGATCGGATCGCGCTCGATTCCTATGAGCCGGAGGGTCTCGCGATCGGCGGGAACCTCCTCTGGGTCTCGAGCTCCTTCGAGGGGGAGGTCCTTCGTGTCGACCGCCGGACGGGGAAGGTCAGGGATCAGCTTCCGGTCGACGGCTCCCTGTTCGGCGGCGTCGTCATCGGCGACTCGTACTGGGTATCCGGGAACAACACGATCTTCCAGCTGGACGCCGGGAGCGGCAAGGTGGTCGACCAGCTCGATCTGGTCGGCTTCGGACCCATGCCCGCCGCGGGGAGCCTCTGGACCGTGGACTTCCTGACGAACACCGTCTTCAGGCTCGACGAAGACGTGGACTGACCCGGGCGAGACATCCGACCTTGGTCCGACGCCCTGGGTCTTCTGGCCGATGCTCGCGGCCCGTTCGGGGGATAGTCTCGACCCGTCATGAGTGCAGGCGAAGACCACGTCTACCGCATCCATCTCGCCGAGCCGGGAGGGGGCGTCGCCGTCCAGGACGTGCCGACGGATTCCTTCGAGGCGACCGAGCGGGGAATCCTGCTGAACGGGAGGACCGTCGTCCCGTGGCACCGAGTGATCCGTTACGTCAAGGACGTCGTGCAGCCGTTGGGGGAGCCGGAGCTGATGACGCATGCGGAGGTCCGAGCCTGGCTCGATGACGGCTCCGAGGCAGGCGAGACGCTTCGGATCCGGGCCGACCGGTTCGACTCCGGTCCCTGGACGGCGGATCTCCTCGTCGTCGAGGCCGTCAACATCGAGGCGGCAACGATCCATCTGAAGAAGTCCACGTGCCGTGGGGCAGGGTCCTCGAGTACGAACGCGTTCCGGTCCCCGTCAAGGACGTGGTGCCGGTCCGTCCCGACTGACGTCGGAACGGGTCAGCCCTCCGGACCTAACACCGACTTCAGCGTGGACATCGCATTCATCGCTGGCGGGAAGCCCGCGATCGTCGCGGTCTGCAAGATGATCTCGCGGAGCTCGTCGGGCGTCAGTCCGGCCTTCAGCGATGCGCGGAGGTGCTGGGGGATCTGGGAGGAGCGTCCGGTTGCCACCAGCGCGGCGACGGCGGCGATCTCGCGGTCCCTGAGCGTGAGACCCGGTCTCGAGTAGACGTCGCCGTAGGCGAACTCCACGATCGCGCGCCCGAGATCACCGAGGCCCTCGACCGTCGAGAGCGCCTTCTCGTCGTGGACCTCGAGGAACCGCTCGCGGCCCCGCTCGTACCGTTCTTCGCTCACGCCTCTCCCCCTTCGACCATCGCTTCGAGCCGGACGCTACGCATGGACACGGAGGCCGTCGAGCCCCCGGATGATGTAGTTGGGTCTGTACGTCGGCTCCTCGACCAGCTCCAGGTCGGGCATCCGCTCGAGCAGCGTGCGGAACGAGATCTGCAGCTCCATACGACCGAGGGCGGCGCCGAGGCAGAAATGGATCCCTGCGCCGAACGTCAGATGCGGGTTCGGTCTGCGGTCCAGACGCAGGTCGTCCGGCTCGTCGAAGACGTCTTCGTCGCGGTTCGCGGAGTCGAACAGTAGACCGAGCTCGGCGCCCTTCGGGATCGCGACACCGTGGATCTTGAACGGTTCGAGGACCCATCGCTCGAACATCGGGAGCGGCGTCTGGAAGCGAAGCAGCTCCTCGACCGCGGTCGGGATAAGGGACGGATCGGCGCGGAGCTCCTTCAGGCGGTCCGGGTGTCGGAAGAGCGCCCACCAACCCAGCAGCGTGGAGTTCACGGTCGCTTCGTGGCCGGCGTTGAGGAGCAAGACGCACGTGCCCACGAGCTCGTCCTCGGTGAGGTGCTCGCCTTCCTCGACCACGTGCACGAGCGCCGAGATCAGGTCATCGCCGGGGTGGGTGCGACGGTCTCGCGCGAGTCCACGCAGGTACTCGGAGAACTCGACGCTCGCCCGAACGGCATCCCGCTGCGAGGACTCCGGCGGGTTCAGCTCGTACATCTTCACGATGTCGGCGGACCACGGCCGGAGCAGGTGCTGATCGGACCGGGGGACACCGAGCATGTCCCCGATCACGGTGACGGGGAGCGGCTCCGCCAGGGTGGGAAGCATGTCGAACGATCCCGTCCCCGCGACCTCGTCGACCAGCTCATCGAAGATCTCCTGCACGCGAGGGCGGAGTGCCTCGACGAACTTCGGCGTGAATGCCTTCGACACGAGCTTCCGCACACGCGTGTGATCGGGCGGCTCCATGTCGAGGATCCCCGCGTTGATGAGGTCCCAGAACGGTCCGTGCCATTCGGGCGGCGTCGGCCGTCCCATCTCCTCGTGGCTCGCCATGTGGAGGTAGGTACGGCCGAAGCGACGATCGCGCAGGAGTGCGTCGACGTCCCGGTAGCGGGAGACCAGCCAGTGGTCGGTGGCTTCGTCGTACACGACGGGGGCGGATCGCCGGAGCTCCTCGTAGTCGCGATACGGATCCGCGATGAAGCCCACGTCGGTCGGCGCGAAGCGCATGGCCGGACGATACCGAGGTTGCGCGCGAGGGTCCTGCGAGAGGCGCGGGCTCAGCCGACGGAGACGCTGGTCCACGGACACGCGAACTGCCACGTGTCGGAGGCAACGTACGCCGGTATGGTCGTGAACCAGGACGCTGGGACCGGCGCCGTCAGCGTCGACATCGTCGAGAGGTCGGCCTTCCGGTCGATCCGGAGGACCTGCACACCCAAGTAGGCGTCCGCCGTGTACACGATGCTCCGCGTCGGGTCGGTCGGGGACCAGTAGGCCCCCCACGTGGAGCCGTTGGCTGGGAGGTAGAAACCCACCTGCCGGATGTCCCGCGGGTTGTGCACGTCGAGGAATCGGGTTCCCTGCTCGTACCAGCCGATCGCCACGAGATCCTTGGAGACCTCGAACCAGTGCGACGAGCAGTTGACGGTCGCCGCCGCCTTCGAGTCCGAGCCGTTCATCTCTGTCATCCACGTGTCGAGCGGCCTCAGCCCGCCGACGCTCATGCCGACCGACCACGTCTCGAACTTCCCCTGACCGCGGCAGCCGCTGGGCGGCACCTCGTCGGTGTCGATGTAGTCCTCCTCGGTGATGAGCAGCGTGTTCCCGTTCCTCTTGGAGTTGTGGAGGATGAAGTCGTTGTAGGGGGAGGGGTTCACGGCGGCCGCCCCCGTGGAGGACACGAGCCTGGGCGCCAGAGATCGGCCGTGAGCTGGTATCCGGCGGCTCCGCCTCCGCCCGTGGACCAGAGCACTCCCTTCGAGTCGCGCTCGGTGTCGTGCGAGACCGGGAAGTTCTCCGACTTGGAGGCTTCCGACTCGAACTTGCCGAGGGAGCGTGGCGCTGCCGGGTTCGAGAGATCGAACACCTCGACGAGGTTGCCGCCGTCGAGCCACATCTGCGAGCAGTCCGCGTTGACGAAGTTGGCGATGTGTCCGGCTCCGCGGCCGCTCCCCGTCAGGCCGACCGGAGTGATCGAGACGAGCGCCGGCCTGGACGGCGCCGAGATGTCGAACGCGTACAGCACCGATCCGAGATCTTCCTCGGCTCGGTCGTTCGTGATGAGCAGGCTGTTCCCGCACAGGTCGACGTCCTCGTTCTCGAAGTGGGGCAGGGGGTGGACGGCGGCCACCGTTGGCGCGGCCGGCACCGTGATGTCGAGGACGGTGAGTCCCGTCGGACCCGTGACGAACGCCCAGTGATCCTTGAAGACCATCCCGAGCGCCGGGCCGGTGGCCACGTTGCCCAGGAGCTGGACGTTGGAGGACTTCGCGAGCGGAGGCAGGCCCAGCGTCGAGCGCGTCGGCGGGTTGCGTTCCGATAGCGATCACGACCGCCGCCAGCGCGACGAGGGCGCGCATGCGAGATGCCCTGCGTCCGTTCACCCTTTCGGCCCTCCCCCAGGGCCGGCTTTCAAACCTCCGTCGGATCGGGCTCCACGACCCTGGATGGGCAAGTGGATCGATCGACGCCCTTCGGGGATCCCGTGAGAACCAGTCGTCGAACGCCCGCCTGGCGGAGACGGCGAGGCGGTCGGTTCGGTCTCGAACGAACCAGGCCAACTCCTCGCCGTCTCCGCCCTTCGGCAGGGCTGCGCTGCGGCAGGCGATGGACCGTTCGCCGTCCTCCCAGGCGGCCGCGCCGATCGGTTGGGTTCGCTCCCATGCGATCTTCCGACCGCGTGAATCGTACGGGTAGGTCCCCGGGAGCGAGACGGCGCGACAGCCCGCCTCCGTGACGACGTCGACGGCGCGGTGTGACGGCACGTCGGTCTCGATCAAGACCGGTCGACGGTCGGGCCGGAGGTCGAGGAGTCCGTAGGGGAGTCCGTCGAAGCGGCCCAGGACCACCGCGCGCGCGACCGCAGCGGTCGCGCACAGATAGAGGACCGGGAACGAGCCCGGTGGGTTCCACCGGCCACCGCGAACGGCGGCGAACGAAGGATCGAGTGGCTTACGCCATTCCGGATGCGCCACACGAACGAAGCGACCGGAGCGGGTGACGTGGCGGGAGCGCACCGCTACGCGGTGCTCGCCCAGTCGAAGGACCGCTCGACCGACCCGAGGAGCTCGTCGTGCCGATCGCCGGCGATCGACTCGAGCATCGACAGCCCGCCGAAGGCGGCGGCGTCGGAGCGCACCACCGCAGGAATCCGCGAGGGCTGCAGGTTGCGTTCGAGCAGGTCACCGATCCGCAGGATCTGCAGCAGCTTGGGCTGCCGCGCGGCCGGGACGCCGTCCTCCAACCACTGCTGCACCGCTTGCCGGGTGACACCGAAGAGCCGGGCGACGTCCGAGACGGAGAGCTGCCAGCCGGCCATCAGTCGCGCGAGCTCGGAGCCCCTGCCGGACAGCTCGTCCAGGACGGCGTGGGTGAAGCGCTCGTAGTGGATGGGCGCGGGAACCGGCGCCGGAGGCGACGAGATCGAGGAGGAACGCATCCCTTGGATGATGCCCGCCGCCGCCGACAGCAATGCCTGGATCGGACCGTCGGGATGGAAGGGCGCCGTCAGCGCGACGTGATCGAGCACGTCCGCCGCCGCGGCCGCCGCGTCCTGTGAAGCGAGCAGCGATCGGACGAGCTCGCGCCACGCCCTGGCGTAGCGGCGCGCGGCGGCGGCGTCACCGCGGAGGGCCTTCGGCAACGCGCGTTCCACCTCGCGGACGAGGTCACCGGGGAGCTCGATCGTCGCGATCGCCATGCGGGAAGCCTACCGCAAGCGAAACGCAAGGGCAAGGGGAACGCAAGCGGCGTCCGCGGTTCAGACCGGCGGGCGTTCCGTTCCGGGTCGGTTCGCTTGGCCCGCATGCTCGTCCAGGTCGGCCAGGGTCTCGGCGCCGCCCTCGAGCGGCTCCAGCTCGTCCTCGGCCTTCTCGTCCTCGGGCTTCTCGGCCCGCGTGGGCTTGCCCACCCCGAGCTCCTCGTCGGCCAGCTCGGCCTCCTCGGGCTGTCCCACGTCCATCGGGTCGCGTTCGGATCCCTCGGCGTTCGTCATCGCTCGCCTCCTCGGTCGGCTCCATGACCCAGGTACCCGGCGGCGTCGGTGCGCACACCCCGTTCGACGGAGCGGCTAGCCGAAGTCGGGCTCGTTGCCCGGCCGCCACTTGATGCCGCAGCCGACGCTCGGGCGTTGGTCACCCGAGATCTCCCGGCCTCCGAGCAGGGCGTCGATCGCCGCTCGCAGGTCCTCGCCGGTGACCGGCACGTCGTTGCGAGGGCGGCTCGAGTCGAACTGACCCCGGTAGACGAGGCGACGTTCGCGGTCGAACAGGAAGAAGTCCGGCGTACAAGCGGCTGTGTACTCCTTCGCGACCTGTTGTGTCTCGTCGAAGAGGTAGGGGAACGTGTATGCGGCCTCGACGGCCTCGGCCGCGAGCCATTCCGGCGCGTCCTCCGGGTAGGTCTCGGGGTCGTTCGGGCTGATCGCCACGATGCCGAGCCCGGAGTCGATGTGCTCGCGGGCGAGCGCTGCGATCGCGGGGCGGACGTGCGCGACGTAGGGACAGTGCCGGCAGATGAACATCACCAGCAGGCCGGTCCGGTCGTCGAAGTCCCCGAGCGTCACCGTTCGGCCGGAGACGACGTCGGTGAGGGAGAAGTCCGGCGCCTCGGTGCCCAGAGGCATCATGGTGGAGGTCACTGCCATCCCGACCATGCTACGTGGCTGCTCGAGGGGTGAAGCCCGTGATCGAGCCCTCGTCTGAGCCCAGGCGACGGGGGCGCTCCACGCGCATGAACGCATGTGCGTTCAGGAGTGCTTCGAGGTCGATCCGCCGTGATTCCACGGACCGAGTTCTACCCGAGGAGCTCGATCTCGAGGGTCCGGCCTATCATGTCGGCGTGAGGGGCGACCGGGTCGAGATCGTGGTGGACGTCGGGAACGGCGTCCAGACCTACGAGATCGAGGCGACCCGCGCGGGACGGCGGGTGGAGGTGTCCACGGGACGAGGCGTCGTGGAGGTCTCCGAGGTCACCCGCGGCGGCAAGGCGGTCCGGACCGGGCGCTTCATGTCGGCTCGGGTCGTCGCACTGGTGGAGCATCCGACCGAGGCGGAGCCGGCGATAGGCAGACCCAGGGCGCGCAAGACCACGCGAGGCCAGTCCTCCTTGCTCTGATCGTCGGCTGCTCTGATCAGCCGCCCGTGATGCGCTCGTCGGCGCTTTCGGCTCGGATCTGCGCGAGACGATCCAGCGCGCGGCCGCTCCACCCCGCGATCTGCTGCTCGCCGAGCTCGCCGGAGATCCGGAGCGCGTTCCGCAGATCTTCCTCGCCCTCGTCGAGGCGTCCGAGGTCGCGGTAGCTGATCCCGCGCTCCGCGAGCGCGTCCGCCACCTCCCAGCGTGCGCCGAGCTCCTTGAAGATCTCGATGGCACGGTCGAACCGGGGGATCGCCTCCTCGAAGTTCCCGAGATCCTCGTCGAGCCGTCCTCGTTGCACCATCGTCACCGCGACGCTGAAGCGGTCGCCCATCTCGTCGGCGAGCTCTCTCGCCTGGTCGATCAGCCGGGCTGCCTCTTCGGTGTTGTTCTGCTGCGCGAAGTTGATCGACAGCGCGGTCAGCGCCCGCACGCGCGCCCACGTGTCGTCGTGCTCCTCCGCCAGCGCCAGCGCTCGGCGCCAGATCTCGTCGGCCTCGTCGTAGTCCTCTCGGGTCCACGGCACCCAGCCCGCGAACAGCAGCGATCTGGACATGGCCCAGGCGTCGTCCAGCTCGCCGGCCGCCGCGAGCGAGTCGGCCAGGAGCTGCTCGGCCTTGTCGAGGTCGCCGTCGACGTTGATCGCGATGTCACCCTGATAGCGGAGGGCGAGCGTGAGCGTCCACGCGTCGTCGAACTTCTCTCCGAGCTCGACGGCGCGCGTCAGCGCCTGGCTCGCGACCGGATACTCACCCAGCCAGTACTGCGATTCGCCCGTGCCCGCGAGCGCCCGCCCTTCCCGTGCCCCCCACGAGCTCTCCGGGCCCGCCATCGCGAGCGCTCGCTCATAGAAGTCGACCGCCGAGCGGCTCTCCATCCGTCGGCGAGCTCGATCGCCGGCCATGATCAATGCGTCGACCGCACGGTCCGGCACGCGGCGGTCCGCGGGGTCGAGGTCGATCGACGCCTGAGCCGCGAGCTCCAGGTGGTCGGCCGCGTAGGAGCGGTGCCCCGACTCCATCAGGGCGTCGGCGATCCGCTCGTGCAGGCTCAGGCGCTCGCGTTTGGGGAGGCTCGCATACGCCACCTCGCGGACGGTCTCGTGGCGGAACCGCCAGCGCCCCTCTCTGCCACCCTCTTCGCGAACGAGGATCTCGGCGTCTTCGAGGCCATGGATGTCGTCGGTGTCGGCGTCCGAGACCGTCGCCAGCTCCTCGAGGTCGAAGGAGTAGATGAAGACGGAGGCGCGACGGGCGAGGTCGCGCAGCCGATGCCGCAGGCTGTCCAGGCGAGCGGCGACGACGGCTTGCACCGTCGGCGGGAGTGCTCGGCCCGAGCCGGCCGCTCCGTCCTGGCGGGCGCGCAGAACCATCCCGGTCGTCTCCACGATGAAGAACGGGTTGCCACCCGTCCGCTCCGCGATCTCGATCGCCTCGGGCTCCCCGACGTGACCGGCCGCCGCCTCGCGCACCAGTTCCACGGCCTCGGTGGCGGGGAGCGGGTCGAGGCGAAGCGTGACGGCGTTCACGACACCGGATCCCCACGCGGGCCGCTCCTCCAGCAGCTCCGGTCGGCCGAGGGCGATCGTGAGCGCGCGCTGGGGCCCGTTCCGCGTCGTGGTGACGACGCGCTCGATCAGGTCGAGCATCGGGGGGCGGAGCCCGTGGACGTCCTCGAACACCAGGACGACGGGCCCGCGGGCGGACAGGCCCTCCACCAGGCTCAGGAATCCGCTCTGCACGTCCTGCACGAAGACGGACTCCTCGCGCTTCGGCGCGCCGAGCCCGATCGTGAGGCCGAGCCGACCGGCGACCCGCTCCGCCTCGCTCGGGTCGCAGCACCCGTCGACGACCTCCTGGAGCCGGGCCATCGCTTCCTCGGGAGCCATCTCGTCGTCGATGCCGGCGATGTCTCGGACGATCGCGGTGACCGGCGCGAACGTGGCGGTGTCGCCGTAGGCCTCGGCCCGCCCCCGGAGAACGGTCACGTCGTCGCCGAGACCGGCGATCAGCTCGTCGGCGAGCCGGGACTTGCCCACCCCGGGCTCGCCGAGGATGGAGACGAGCAGTGGGCTGGATGTCGCGTTCACCCTGGCGACGCTTCCGCGGAGGATGTCCAGCTCGTTCGCGCGCCCGACGAACGGGATCGTGCGGCGCGCCGACCGGGTGGTGAGCGCCTCGACCGGGTAGGCGGTCAGCGCGTCGGCGAAGCCTTTCGCTTCGACCTCCTGCCTCTCGCCGAAGGAGACGGCGTCCTCGGTGAGCGCATGGGTGGTGGCGCCCATGAGCACTTGTCCCGGTTGCGCCGCGGTCTGCAGTCGAGCGGCGGCGTTGACCACCTGGCCGGTGACGAGCAGCTGTCCCGTGGGGCCGACGCCCGTCGCGGCCTCTCCGGTCTCGACCCCCACCCTGACCTCCAGCGGCTCGTCGAGGCCGAGGGATTGCTGGAGACGGTGCATGCGGTCGCGGATCGCGAGCCCGGCGCGAACGGCCCTGACCGCGTCGTCCTCGCTGACGTGGGGTAGGCCGAACACCGCCATCACGGCGTCGCCGATGAACTTCTCGGGGTGACCGCGGAGCGCGCGCAGCTCCTCGCTGGCGGCGTCGAAGAAGCCTCCGAGGACCTCGCGGGCCCGCTCGGGGTCGAGGCGCTGCGCGAGCCCGGTCGAGTCGACGAGGTCCGCGAACAGGACCGTCACGATCTTCCGCTCCTCGGTCCCGAGGGTCGTCGACACCGGCGTCCCGCAGTTGGGACAGAAGCGAGCGCCCTCGGGAAGAGGCTGACCGCAGAAATCGCATTCCATGAGGGTCAGCCTACGTGGGGCGCCGCCGACCCGAACTGCGGCTCTCCGATGGGAGACTCGATCGTCATGGAACCAACAACGTTCCGACGCCCTGAGGACTTCCGAGCCTGGCTCGAGCAACATCACGACACCGAGCCCGAGCTCTGGGTTGTCTACTACAAGAAGGCATCCGGCAAGCCCAGCATGACGTGGAAGGAGTCGGTGGACGAGGCCCTCTGCTTCGGCTGGATCGACGGTATCCGCAAGAGCATCGACGCCGAGCGGTACATGAACCGGTTCACGCCCCGGCGAGTCGGGAGCAACTGGAGCGCGTTGAACATCGGGCGTGTCGCCGCGCTCACGGACGCAGGCCGCATGCACGCTGCAGGCCTGGAGGCGTTCGAGGCACGACGCGAGGACCGCTCAGGGACCTACTCCTACGAGCAGCGCGACAAGGCCGTGTTCGATCCGGCGTTCGAGAAGCGCTTCCGAGCGAAGAAGAAGGCGTGGGCCTCGTTCGAAGCGATGCCCAAGTCCTATCGGCAGGCCGCGATCCGCTGGGTGATGACCGCGAAGAAGGAAGAAACACGGGAGCGGCGCCTCGCGACGCTGATCGATGACTCCGCCGCGGGCCGGAGGGTGCCACCGCTCACGCCGCGACGGAGCGAGGGCGGCAGATAGGTTGAGGGCTCGGTGAGAGCCGGCGCTTCGCTCCGGCGATCCGAGAAGGAGGCAACCGATGGCGAAGGGGAGTGGGACTCCAAACGACCCGTGGGTCCTCCAGACGCCGAGCGGCCAGTCGGAGTTCGAGATGCATCGAGACCCCGACGCCGATCCACCCGCACTCGTGTGCCGAGTGGACAAGGGGGAGCTCCGCTACCACCTGCGGGCGGTTTGAGGAGCTGCACTCTATGCTGAAGGTGCACGGAGACTGGATGCCGCTCGGCAACGCGGATGAGCAGAAGCCCGCCAAGGAAGGCACCGTCGAGGCATGGGCGAGGTCGAACGACAACCCCGTCGGCGGCTGTACGGCCTGAAGAAGGGGTTGCGCGGTCGTTTCGGGAACTACGTCTCCCCGATGCTCGAGGTGCTGGGATTGGCCGGGGTCGAGCATCGACCTCGCAACAATCGGATGCGCGCGATCTAACTCGCTCCACACGTGAGCGAGAGCCTCCGGACAGCCCGCTGCCCCGACGCACATCGCCGGGTCCGTGGCGTTGAGCCTGAGGTCCCGCGCAGGTCAGCCGACGTTTCGGGCGTTGTGGTCGACCCCGCTCGTCGTGGCGGAGGCCGCGGTGGCCGCTTCCTCGATGCCCCAGCTCACGATCCGGGTCGGGCGGATCCGGATGAACTCCGGCGCGAAGTTCGGGAACCGCGGGTTGATCTCCTCCCCGCCTGTGTCGTGCAACTCGGCGAGTCCTCGGACCTCGACGGCCCGTGCTCGCCGAGGGGGCCCGATCACGTCGTCGAGGAGGAACGCGACCTTCGTGTTCTCCTTGACGTCCCGCCACTTCTTCGAAGCTCCGAAGTTCATCCCACCGACGTCGATCGTGTCCTCCTCCTCGTTGTAGACGTAGGTCAGCGGTGTCATGTGCGGCTGGCACTCGGCGTCCGTGGTGGCGAGACGTCCGAGCTTGTGCTCGCGCAGGTACGAGATCTCTGCTTCAGTGAAGACGCTCATCTCGCTCCTCCCTTCCCGGTTAGCTTGCGACGCGACCGACGCGGACGACAAGCGCGATACGGTCTCGCGCGGATGAGCGAACCTCCCGCGAAGAACCCTCTCCGAGATTCCCGGGCGTTCCGTCGGCTCTTCCTCGCGCGGCTCGTGTCCCACGTCGGCGACGGGGTCGCGTTGATCGCGCTCGTCCTCTTGGTACAGGAGGAGCGCGGCACGGGCACCGCCGTCGGCGCGCTCCTGCTCGCGACGGCGATCCCGCGCTTCCTCGGACCGCTGGCGGGCGTCGTCGTGGACCGGGTGGAGCAGCGATCGCTGATGATCGCGTGCGACCTCGGCCAGGCTGCGATCTTCGCCACGATCGCCTGGCTGGACCCGTCGTTCCCGGTCCTGGTGGGACTCGTCGCCCTCGCGGCCGCGCTCGACACGCTGTTCGCGCCGGCCGGACGGAGCGCCCTGCCGGCGCTCGTCCGGCCGGAGCAGCTGATGCGCGCGAACGCCTGGATCGGGATGTCTCTGAACATCCAGGTGGCGGCCGGTCCCGTCCTCGGGGCGTTGCTCGTCACGTGGCTGGGATTCCACGGCGCGCTCGCCGCGAACGCCCTCTCGTTCGTGCTCTCCGCCGTGTTCCTGCTGGGGTTGCCGCCGCTCCGAGCGCCGGCCGACGGCGGGGAAGCCCGAGGCTTCCTCGCCGTCGGCATGGAGGGGCTCCGGTTCGCCTGGCGGAACCGGGTGGTGCGCACGCTGATCGTCGCGCTGTTCATCGGCGTCGCGTTCGCCGGCCTGGACGACGTGGCGCTCGTGTTCCTGGTGCGCGACACGCTCGGCGGCAGCCCACTCGCCTATGGGCTGGTGACGGGCGCGTACGGCGTCGGGATGCTCCTCGGCTCGCTCGGGCTCTCGTGGAAGGGGACCGCGGCCGCGGCGGGCACGGTCTTCCTCCTCGGCTGGGTGGCGGGCGGGATCGGCGCCGTGCTCACCGGGATCGCGCCGCTGATCGCCCTGGTGGCGGTCGGCCAGGCGATCGCCGGCGTGGGCAACGCGGTGGAGGTGGTGGCGATGGACACGCTGGTCCAGCAGGCGGTGCCGCGCGAGATGCTCGGGCGCGTCTTCGGCCTCGTCGGCACGGCGGCCCCCGCGGGGCACGCGCTCGCGTTCGCGGCCGGCGGCTTCCTGGTCGAGTTCACCTCGCCGCGGATCGTGTTCCTGATCGCCGGGTTCGGCGTCCTCCTCGTGCTGGTCCCGGTGATGCTCGTCCTCCGTCGGGAGCGCGCCTGATCCCCGAGGCCCGGCGCCGCCGCCCTGTGGCATCCTGACGAGCCGTGAGTGAGGCGACCATCGGCGTGCAGATGGCCGCGCTGGCATCGTTCAGCGAGGCCTTCGAGGGAGAGATCGTCCTGCCGGGCAGCGCCGGCTACGACGGCGCTCGGATCGTCTGGAACGCGATGATCGACCGACGCCCCGCGCTCGTCGCGCGCTGTGCCGGCGTCGAGGACGTGATCCGCGCGATCCGTTTCGGACGGGAGCAGGACCTCAGGGTGGCGGTCCGGTCGGGCGGTCACAGCATCGGCGGCTTCTCGACCTGCGACGACGGCATCGTGATCGACCTCTCCTTGATGCGGGGTGTTCGCGTCGATCCCGAGCACAGGACGGCGCGGGTGAACGGCGGGGCGCTCCTCGGTGAGCTCGATCGTGAGGCGCAGACCTTCGGTCTCGCCTGCCCGGTGGGCGTCGTCGGGCACACGGGGGTGGCGGGGCTCACGCTCGGCGGCGGGATGGGCAGGCTGCAGCGGCGTTTCGGGTACACGATCGACAACCTGCTCTCGGTCGATCTCGTGACTGCCGACGGCGAGCAGTTGCACGTGAGCGAGACCGAGCACCCCGACCTCTTCTGGGGGATGCGTGGCGCCGGGCCGAACTTCGGGATCGTCACCTCCTTCGAGTTCCGTCTGCACGAGGTCGGCCCGGACGTCGTGCAGGGCCTGATCGCGTTCCCCGCCGCGCGAGCGCACGAGGTCGCCGACCGGTTCCGCGAGTACCTCGCGACCGCGCCCGACGAGGAGTCGCTGTCGTTCGCCTTCGCCACGGCGAAGGAGGAGCAGCCATTCCCTCCGGGGCTCGCTGGGCAGCAGGTCGTCCTGGTGGGCGCCACCCATTCCGGCGCGCCGGACGATCCACGGAACGTCCTGCAGCCGCTCCGCGACGCCTCCCCGCTGTTCGACACCTTCGATGTCCGTCCGTATCTAGAGGTGCAGGGTCTCGCCGACGAGGACATGGCATGGGGCAAGCGCTTCTACATGAAGGGCGGATTCCTCGCGGCGCTCAGTTCCGGCTTCGTCGACGTCGGCCTCGAACAGATCGCGGCGGCGCCGGGGGACGAATGCTGGGTCGGTCTGTGGGCACAGGGCGGCGCGATCGCGCGCGTCGCCGACGACGCGATGGCGTTCACCGGCCGCGATGCCCCCTTCTGGCTCGGCGTCGAGGCGGCCTGGGACGACCCGTCCCTGGACGGCGCTCATCGGGAGTGGGGGAGGGTCACGATGGACGCGCTCACGCCGTTCACGGCGGACGGCCACTACGTGAACGACATGGTGGAGACCGGGGACGACGTCGCACGCGGGGTCTACGGCGACGCGAAGTACGACCGGCTCGTTCAGCTGAAGCGCACATACGACCCGGACAACGTCTTCCGGCTCAACCAGAACATCAGGCCGTAGCGGTGCAGCTCGCCGGCCCGCGTCTCGTCCTCCGGACCGCTTCCGCTGGAGACGCGCCGCGCCTCACCTCGATCCGCGGTGAGCCCGAGGTCGAGCGGCGATGGGGTGTCCTCGAGGACGGCGAGATGGACGAGTTCGTCGCCGACGAGCACACGTTCGTGATCGAGGCAGACGGCGAGGTGATCGGCGCCGTGCAGTTCGGCGAGGTGGATGACCCGATGTATCGCAGCGCCAGCATCGACCTGTACCTGACGACGCCGAGGCACGGCCAGGGATTGGGCAGCGAGGCGGTGCGGATCCTCGCGCGACATCTGATCGAGGAGCGCGGCCATCACCGGCTCACGATCGACCCGGCGGCCGACAACGCGCCCGCGATCCGCGCCTACGAGAAGGTCGGCTTCCGTCGGGTCGGCATCATGCGCTCCTACGAGCGGGGACCCGACGGGACGTTCCACGACGGGCTCCTGATGGAGATGCTCGCGGACGAGCTGCTCGAGGGCGACACGCAACAACATTGACATGTGACTGTTTGGTCACCTATCATCCTTCCGATGACCAGTGACGATCGGGTGTTCAAGGCGCTCGCCGACCCCACGCGACGCCTCCTGCTCGACCGGCTCTTCGAGCGTGACGGCCGAACGCTCACCGAGCTCGAGTCGGGGTTGGAGATGACGAGGTTCGGGGTCATGAAGCACCTGCGGATCCTCGAGGACGCCGATCTCGTGGTCACCCGCCGGTCCGGCCGGGAGAAGCTCCATTTCCTGAACCCCGTGCCGATCCGGCTGATCCACGACCGGTGGATCGACAAGTACCGAGAGCGTCAGGTCTCGGCCCTGGCCGACCTGAAGCACGAGCTCGAGAAGGAGGACACGGCATGACCACGGAGACGGAGGCACGAGTCACGACGCAGGTCTACCGCGTGTACATCAAAGCCTCACCCCAAGCGATCTGGGATGCGATCACGAAGCCCGAGTGGAGTGAGCGCTACGGCTATGGCGGCCGGGTGGAGTACGACTTGCGTCCGGGCGGCACCTATCGCGCGTTCGCGAGCGAGGACATGAAGCAGGCGCGTGCCGAGATGGGTGGGAGTCCGACTCCCGACGTGATCGTCGACGGCGAGGTGATCGAATCCGATCCGCCGCGGCGTCTGGTGCAGACCTGGCGGATGCTGATGGACGTCGACACCGAGGCGGAGGGCTTCACGCGCCTCACGTACGAGATCGACGAGATCCGCCCCGGCGTCAGCAAGCTGACGCTGGTCCACGAGCTCGAGAAGGCGTCTCGTCTCGCGATGTTCCTCGCCGGTGAGATGGAGGGCGCGGGAGCCGGCGGCGGCTGGGCCGAGGTCCTCAGCGACCTGAAGACACTGCTGGAGACGGGCGAGTCGTTCCACTCCGCCTAGGTGAGGATCGGGCGCGGCGCCGCGAAGCGGCGCCGCGCCACAACTCACGCCGGTGGGACGTTCTGGTTCAGTCGGAAGAGGTTGCCCGGGTCGTAGCGGCGCTTGATCGAGCGGAGGCGCTCCCACGTGGGATCGGGGTAGGCCTCGCGGACCCCGGCCTCGCCCTCCTCTCCGAGGAAGTTCGCGTACGCGCCATGACCCTCCTGGCCCTCGAGGAGGGTCCCGGCGAGGTCGTCGACCCAGGCTTGGTGCGTCGTCGTCTCCTCGAGCTGCTCGAAGACGCATGCGGTGGTGATCATCAGCCGGCTCTGCCGATGCGCGAACGCAGTCGCGTCGTCCGGCACGCGGGCCATCGCGCCGCCGAGCGCGCGGATCTGGGTCACGGCCATCATCGCCGTCGACGTGGAGATGCGGTCGAGGATGGTCGTCGGCGCCGTCTCGTCGAGGTGATCCGCGAACCTCGTCTTCCCGACGGCGATCGGGTGATAGCCCTCCTCCTCCGGCATGTAGATCTCCGGGTAGCGCATGGGTCGGAGCATGTCGGCGAGCGGTTCGGCCAGTGTGCGGAACGGAGCGACCGCCCGTTCGCCCGCCTCCGTGTCGCCCGCGTACGCAATCAGCGCGAAGATCGCGAGCTCACCGTGGTGCTCCTCGGGGATGAACGGCATCGGCGGCGCTTTCATCACGTTCGCGATCGTCGTCAGCTCCTCCGGCGCCGCCTCCGCCTCCGCGATGAACGCCGAGATCACCTCCGGCGTGGCCGGCAGCATCAGGATCCCGCCAACGATCGACGGGACCTCGTGGAGCCGGAACTTGAACCGTGTGGCGACGCCGAAGTTGCCGCCGCCGCCGCGGATCGCCCAGAAGAGATCGGGATGCGTCTCGTCGTCGACGAGGAGGATCTCGCCGTCTGCGGTCACCACCTCCGCGGCGAGCAGGTCGTCGATCGTCATGCCGTACTTCCGGGCGAGGAAGCCGATCCCGCCGCCGAGCGTGATGCCGCCGATGCCGACCGAGCCCGTGTCGCCGAAGCCAGTGGCGAGGCCGTGCTCACCCGCGGCGTTCGTGTACTCGCCGGCCGTGAGTCCCGTCTCGGCCCACGCCGTGCGGCCGTCCGCGTCGATGTCGAGCGCCTTCATCGCCGACAGGTCGAGGACGATCCCTCCCTCGGAGACGCCGAAGCCAGGCCCGCTGTGGCCGCCGCTCCGGACGGCGAGCTCGCTGCCCAAGTCGCGCGCGAATGACACCACGGAGGCAACGTCCCGGGCGTCGACCGGCCGCGCGACGACGGCCGGACGCCTGTCGATGTTGCCGGGGAACACCGTCCGCGCCGCGTCGTAGCCGGCGTCCTCGGGCGTGATCACCTCGCCACGGAGATCCTCACGGAGCTTCGTGCCTGGTTCGGAGACGGATCGCATCGGAACCTCCTTCGGTCGTGGCGCTTCCTGTCTACAACCTGCCGCGGGCTGCCGGCCACTCCGGCTCTCCACCGAAGATTTCCCCCATCTTGACAAAAAGAACTGTCGGTGGCAACATGGGTTTCGTGATCGATGTGGCGGTGATCGAAGACCCCGAGGCGGCGGAAGTATCCCTGGACCCCCTTCGAACGCGTCTGCTGGCGGAGCTGGCCGAGCCCGGGACGGCGACGAGCCTGGCGGGCAAGCTCGGTGTCCCTCGCCAGAACCTGAACTACCACCTCAAGGCGCTGGAAAGTCATGGATTGGTAGAGCTCGTCGAGGAGCGGAAGAAGGGCAACATGACGGAACGGGTGCTCCGCGCGACCGCACTTTCGTACGTGATCTCCCCGGCAGCCCTGGACGGCGTCCAGCCCGACCCCTCCCGCGCGCCCGACCGGTTGTCGGCGCGGTGGCTGATCGCGGTCACAGCTCGGGCCGTCCGCGACGTCGGCCAGCTCGTGGCCGGCGCTACGAAGGCCCGTAAGCGCTTGGCCACGTTCGCGATGGACGGGGAGATCCGGTTCGCCTCGGCGGCCGATCGATCGGCCTTCGCCGAAGAGCTGGCCGCCTCGGTCACTTCGCTGGTAAGCAAGTACCACGACGAGAACGCTCCGCGTGGCCGTGACCACCGACTGATCGTGGCCGTCCACCCCAGCCTGAAAGAAGACCAGACGACATCCGATGGAGAGGAGCTCTGAGATGGCACACCCGTTCGAGCTGACCCACGAGATCGAGGTCGACGCCTCTCCCGAGGAGGTGTGGAACGCGATCGCCACCGGGCCCGGCGTCGACGCTTGGTTCATGGGCGTGAACGAGATCGAGCCCCGGGAGGGCGGCACGACCCGCATGCAGTTCCGCGGATCCTCGGAGGAGACCACGATCACGGCGTGGCAGCCGCCCACACACTTCGCGAGCCGCACGGCGGAAAGCGAGGACGGCGCGCTCCATGCGTTCGAGTACCTCGTCGAAGGACGGGACAAGGGCAGCACCGTCGTCCGGTGGGTCCACAGCGGGTTCCTGGGCGACAACTGGGAGAAGGAGTATGAGGGCCTGTCCGAGGGCGACCCGATGTACTTCGACAAGCTGCGTGTGTACCTCACGTACTTCAAGGGCCGGAAGGCGACACCGGTCAACGTGTTCGGTGGTCCTGTGGTCCCGGATCGCGACGAGGCGTGGGCGACGTTCTATCGCGGCCTGGGGCTCGCGGGACCCCCGCAGCTCGGCGACCAGGTCACGCTCACGCCCGAGGGGCTGCCCCAGCTCCAGGGTGAGGTGGACTGGCTCTCCCGGGATTTCCTCGGTGTTCGCACCGACGACGGGATCTACCGGTTCATGCACATCAGCGTGTTCGGCGGCCCGGTCGGCGTCGGCCACCACATCTTCGTCGACGGTCTGGACCAGCGGGAGACCGAGCAAGCCTGGGAGTCCTGGCTCACGAAGCTGTTCTCGTAGGCTCGGATCGGAGGAAGGAGTCGAGATGGACACCGTTACTTCGAGAGATGGCACGACGATCGCGTTCGACCGGATGGGCGAAGGACCACCGATCGTCTTGGTGACCGGTGGGTCGGTCGATCGCATGTCGAACGTGCCGCTCGCACAGGAGCTCGCGTCCGACTTCACGGTCCTCAACTACGACCGCCGCGGTCGGGGTCCGAGCGGAGACACGGCGCCGTACGCGATCGAGCGCGAGATCGAGGACATCGAGGCGATGCTCGAGGCGGCCGGCGGCTCCGCGAACCTCTACGGCACTTCGTCCGGCGCGGCACTGGCACTCCGGGCAGCATCGACCGGGCTCCCGGTCACGAAGCTCGCGCTCTGGGAGCCGCCGTTCATCCTCGACGAGAACGCCCGGCCGCCGAAGGACCAGGTGGAGCAGTACGAGACGATGGTCGCGGAGGGACGCCGTGGCGACGCGGCTGAGTACTTCATGACGAAGGTGGTCGGCATGCCGCCCGAGTTCGCCGCGCAGGCGCGGACCGAGCCGTGGTGGCCGAACCAGGAGGCGCTCGCCCATACGCTCGCGTACGACGCGCGGATCATGGGCGACTACTCGGTGCCGACGGACCAAGCCGCATCCGTGAAGGTGCCCACGATCGTGATCGCCGGAGGAGCGGACATGCCGTTCATGCGGGAGACCGCGCAGGCCCTCGCCGACGCGCTCCCGGACGGCCAGGTCCGGCTCCTGGACGGGCAAGGTCACAACGTCGACCCGACCATCTTGTCGCCGGTGTTGAAGGAGTTCTTCGCATGAAGGCGCTTGCGTGAAGGCGCTCGCGTGAGGGCGCTCGAGTGAGGTTCCGCACCACCCTCGAGCAAGCGGGAAAGACCGCGACCGGCTTCGAGGTCCCGTCCACCGTGGTCGAGGGCCTCGGCGCCGGCAAGCGGCCGCCGGTCCGGGTCACGATCAACGGCTTCACCTATCGGAACACGATCGCCTCGATGGGCGGGCGGTTCATGGTGGGCGTGAGCGCCGAGAACCGCGCGGGCGCCAAGGTCGCAGGCGGCGACGTGATCGATGTCGACATCGAGCTCGACACGGCGCCGCGCGAGGTCAACGTGCCGAAGGACTTCGCCGCCGCGCTCAAGAAGGACCCGAAGGCGAAGAAGACGTTCGACGCGTTGTCCAACAGCAACAAGGGATGGCACGTGTCTTCGATCGAGGGAGCCAAGACCGACGAGACCCGCCAGCGTCGGATCGCGAAGTCGGTCGCCGCGTTGCGGGAGGGCCGCCCGCGCTGATCCGGGACCCGGCTAGGCTCCTTCGGCATGGCCGACGAAGAGACGACCGAGCCGGAACCTGACCGCGAAGAGGAACGAGCGCGGATCGCGGGCCTGCTCGAGTCCCATGCGCCGCCGGACTGGGAGGAGCGCTTCCGGCGAGACCAGCTGCTGGACGCGATCCTCGACACGACGCCCCTGCAGATGTTCGTGATGGCGGCGGACATCCGCGAGTCGACGTTGCTGATGAAGGAAGCCGTTCGCTTCGAGCAGTTCGCGAAGATCATGGACAAGTTCGTCTCCGCGGTCCGCAGCGGGATCGGGACGCCGGGCGGGTGGTTCGACAAGTTCACGGGCGACGGGTTCCTCGCGTATTGGATCGCGCCCTCCACGCCGAAGGAGGAGTACCAGCGGAGGTTCGTGGAGGCAGCCGGCAACCTCGCGCACACCGCGCACGAGTTGATCGAGCTCTTCCATCGACGCGTGCTCGAGGACTTCCGGCGGAATTCGCGCAACCTCTCCGACGGTGTCGGTCTCGCGATCGGGCTCGACGCGGGCCCCGGCTTCCTCGTGGAGATCGCCGGAGAACTGACTTTGGTGGGGCCGCCGGTCGTGGGCGCGGTACGGATGGTGAACGCGGCATCGCGGCCCCAGGAGATCTTCGCCAACGTCTATCTGGGTGAGCACCTCCACGACGAGCAGGACGGGGTCTATGAGGCGCTCGGCATGACCGCCACGAGGGAGAGCCGGCCAACCAAGGAGTACCCGAAGGGGCAGGAGGTCTACTCGCTCACCTTCGAAGGCAGGGACGCAGTCGAGCCCAGGTAGCCAAAGCGTCAGCGGATGCGGACGCCGCCGATCACGATCGCGGCCGGCCGCGTGAGGACCAGCGGATCGTCGCGTGGATCGGCGTCGAAGGTGACGACGGAGGGCGGTGCCTCGGCGGCGTCGCCGCCGAGGAACCGCATCGCCGTCGTGGTAGCCGCGCGGAGCGCGTCGACCGGATCCAGCCCGCAGTCGACGAGGCGCGCGATCTCTCGAGGCACGGAGCCGACGACGTCGCTGCCGGTGAGCACCGGCACGCCGAGGCGGACGGCCATCGGGAGCAGTTCGCGGAAGCGATCGCGTCGTTGGGCGACGAGCTTCTGTCGTTGCTCGGGGGCATTGGGCGGGAGCGACAACGTGGCGCAGAGGGTCGGCGTCCACGCCGTGCCACGCCGAGCCATCTCGGCGAGAGTGTCTTCGTCCAGGGCGGTCCCGTGTTCGACGGAATCGATGCCCAACGCAACGAGATCGGCGACGAGCTCCGTCGTCACGTGCGCAGCGACCCGGGCTCCCACGCCGTGTGTCGCCGCCACGAGCTCCCGCACGACGTCGAGGTCGTAGGTCGGCTCGTTCACGGGCGACGCCGAGGACGCGCGCGCTGCCGCAGATGCGAAATCCGCGACGAGCTTCACCCAGCGCGCGCCTGCCGCGAGCTCCCTCAGCGTGACTTCGATGAGGTCGCCGGCCTCGACGGGGTCGTGCACCGCCTCGAAGTAGTACCCCGCGGGAGCGAGGTGGCGGCCGGCCGCGACCACATGGGGGCGGCCAGCCGCGTGCGGCAGCCGCAGGACGACGTTCGGATCCCCGCCGGCGTCGCGGAGTATCGCGACGCCGTCGCTCGCCCACCGTTCGACGGTCGCCTCGGCTCCCTCGCGATCCAAGGGCAACGGACCGTCGCCGCCGTCTCCGAAGCTCACGTGGCTGTGTGCATCGACGAGACCAGGCAACGAGAACGATCCGCGAAGGTCGTCCGCATCCGGGATCGGCCGATCCGACCACCCGTCCGGGCTCAACCAGGCATCCTCGACCGCATCTCCGTCGGGAAGCCGGACCGCGCGGATGTGCCAACCGCTCATCGGCTCAGCTCCCACGTCAGTCGGGCCTCCACGGACGCACGCGCGGCCACCATCCGGGAACGGCGTGCCGGTAGGTCTCATACGCATCGCCGTACGCCTCCCGCAGGGTCGGTTCCTCGTAGAGCCGGACGAACATCACGAAGGCGACCGCGACGACCGCCCCATACACCAGAAGCGCCACCCGACCGAAGATCAGCGCCTGCCCCACGATCGCGGCGAGAACGGCGAGATACATCGGATTCCTGACGTATCGATACAGCCCTCCCACCACGAGCCGCTCCGTCGGTGCCACCGGGGCCGGAGTCCCGAGTCCTTCCGTCACGAATCGAGTGAACGCCGAGATCAATACGAGGCCGCCGACGACGAGCAGCGCCACGCCCAACGCCTGCACCGGCCAGGCAGGAGGATCGGCGACCCGCCATCGCGTGATCGCCCAGGGGAGCAGCCCCGCGACGACGCCGGGGGCGAACGCGAAGAAGACCGCTGACCCCGTGGCGGCCGCGGCTCTCCGCCGTGCGAGCGAACCCGAAGGTGCTTCCCCTCCGAGCGTCACCGTCGCGGCGATCGGGTCGCCGTCCTCGAGGCCGAGGGACGATCGGAGGTGGACCTCGCACATGATCTCGATGAGGTCCTCGGGGTAGCCGGGCTCGTCGGCCTGGAACGCGATCCCTCGGTAGCGCCCCTCGACGAGGACCGGCGCCAGGTGGTACCCGGCTTGACCGGTCGCGGCTCGCCAGCCGGGGTCGACGTCCGACGCTGCCACGTAGCGCGTCGCTCGTGTCCGTTCGAACGGGGCGACCAGCCGCACGTTCAACGTTCCCGGAACGACGCGCAGCCCGAAGAGCTTCTCGATGCGGTCGAGCACCCGATCGTCGGCGAGCAGTTCGGCCCCGCGTCCCCGGCCCGGGATCACGACGCCATGGAGCTCACCGGCACCCATGATGGAAGGAGCCTAGACAGGAGAAGGGCCCCGCGAAGCCGGGCCTTCTCGATCCAGCCGAAGCCTCGTCGGGCGTCGGCGGTCGGGTTTAGGCTGGATCGAACCGTAGCCCGAAGGGGCTGAGAGGAAGGAGTCGGACATGGGCAAGGTCGTGCACTTCGAGATCCCGACCGACGATCTCGCGCGGGCCAAGGAGTTCTACGACTCGGTCTTCGAGTGGCAGCTGCAGGACATGCAGGGCGAGGCGATGGGTCTGTATACCCTCGCGATGACCACGCCGGTCGACCAACAGACGCAGGCGCCCACGGAGCCGGGTGCGATCAACGGTGGACTGATGAAGCGCTCCGGAGAAACGCCGTCCCCCGTGATCACGATCGAGGTCGATGGGATCGACGACGCGCTGAAGAAGATCGAGGCCGCCGGCGGCAGCACCGTCCACCCGCGGACGGAGATGGGCGGCATGGGCGCGTACGCCTACTTCAAGGACTCGGAAGGAAACGTGATGGGTCTCTGGGAGACGGCCTAGTCTTCCGGTTCACTCCGCCGAGTCGCCGTCCAACAGCTCCGAGAGCCGATCGATGAACCCGAGCTGACCTCGGAGGAGCTTCCGCCGAGCCTCGTCGAGTCCGAACCAGCCCGCGCGGTCGACCTCGGGGAACTCCTTGGTCCGACCCGACCGAGGAGGCCATTCCATCTCGAAGGTGTTGCTGTGCACGTCGCTGACGTCCACGTCTCCTTCGACCGCCCAGGCGCTCACCACCTTCCCGCTCGGTTGCCGCAGCTCGCCCAGCCACACCGCATCCGTGGGATCGGGCGGTGTCGTGCCGACCTCTTCCTCGAACTCGCGCAACGCGACCTCGAACGGATCCTCGTCCGGCTCGTACTCACCCTTGGGGATCGACCACGCGCCGTCGTCCTTCTTGGCCCAGTACGGCCCTCCCGGATGCACGAGTAGGACCTCGAGTCCGCGTTCGCTTCGGCGATAGATCAGCAGGCCGGCGCTCAGCTTCGGCATCGTCAGCTCACCGATCGCGCGTGGATGTCGCGGACCGTCTCGATCGTGTCCGCGTCGTCGGCTCGCTTGTCGGGCCGGTAGCCCTTCACGCGCGCGAACCGCAGAGCCAGCCCGCCCGGATAGCGCGTGCTCGGTTGCAGGCCGTCGAACGCGATCTCGACGACGAGCTCGGGGCGTACGTGCACGGTGATGCCCTCGCGACTCGTCTCGATCTCCTGCAGCCGCTCCGTCTGCCAGGCGAGCATCTCGTCCGTCATGCCTTTGAACGTCTTGCCCAGCATCACGAACCCGCCGGTCTCGGGATCGCGGGCGCCGAGGTGCAGGTTGCTCAGCCATCCCTGACGCCGGCCGTGTCCCCACTCCGCCGCGATGACCACGAGGTCGAGGGTGCTCGCGCGCTTGACCTTGATCCAGCTCGCTCCGCGGCGCCCCGCCTCGTACGGGGCGTCGAGCGCCTTCACCATCACTCCCTCGTGACCGCGGTCGAGGGCGTCATCGAGGAAGCGCTCCGCTTCGGCGGGGTCGCCGGTCACGATCCTGGTCACTCGCAGCTCCTTCGGGAGCCGTTCATCGAGGGCCGCGAACCGTTCGGTACCCGGTCGATCGATCAGGTCCTGGCCGTCCAGGTGCAAGACGTCGAAGACGAAGGCAGAGAGCGGGTAGTCGGCGCGGAGCTCGTCGAGGTCGCCTCGGCTGCGGCTCCCGAAGCGGCTCATCGTCAGGCCGAACGGATGTGGACGACCGTCGGCCCGGAGCGCGATCGCCTCGGCGTCGAACACCGCCGCGTCGAGCGGCAGCCGCCGGATGGCCTCCACGATCTCCGGCACCCGATCGGTGACGTCGGCGAGGTTCCGCGTGAACATGCGGACCTCGCCGCCGAGCCGATGGATCTGGATCCGTGCGCCGTCGAGCTTCCATTCGACGGCGGCCGGCCGGATCCGCTCGAAGGCTGCCGCGACATCATCGGCCGACTGCGCGAGCATCGGCTGCAACGGGGTCAGCGGCGAGAGGCGGAACCGCGCGAGCGCGGTGCTGCCTCCCTTGATCGCGGCCGCGGCGACCGACCCGAGGTCTCCAGCCAGCATCGCGGCACGCCGAACCTCTGCGAGGGGGACGCTCGCCGCACGCGAGACGGCGTCCACCATCACGCCTTCGAGCGCGCCCTGGCGGATCTCGCCGGTCAGGAGCGTCCGCAGGAACCGCTGTTCCGGCTCGGTCGCGCGGGCGAACAGGTCGTGGAGCGCGTTCGCGCGAGCGGCTTTCGATCCGGCGCCGGAGAGCCCTCCGATCCGGCGGAACGTCTCGTCGGCCTCTGTCAGCTCGAGGGTCGCCTCGCGTGCCGCCGGAGGGACCTCGCGGAGGGACGCCCACCCGACGCCGATCGAGCCGTGTGGCAACACACCGGAGAGGTAGGCCACCGCGATGGGGACCTCGTCGGGCCGCAGCTGGGCCAGAACCGACGAGATCCGCTCGACCTTCTTCAGTCGGGACGAGGTCGCGGCGACGTCGGTCGACGTCGCCGCGACCTCCTCCAGGAGCATCCGTTCCCTAGGAGCCCTCGGGCGGCCCCATCGGGCTCATCAACTGGAAGTAGTTGTTGTCCGGGTCCGAGAACGTGGCGATCTGACCCTCCATCTCTTCATCCCCCTGGTCGGGGGTGTAGGGCTCCTGCACCACGGTCGCGCCGGCGGCCTTGAACTTCTCGAAGTCGCCCTTGATGTCGGGGGTCTCGATGTTCCAGAGGATCCTGCCCGGCGCGGAGTTCTTGCCCTTCACCTGATCGTGCGGTCCTACGGTCAGCCATCCGGTGCCGACCTGCCAGCCCGTGTAGCCAGCGTCGTCCCAGCCCGGCTCGCCGAAGAGCTTCGTGTAGTACTCGGCCAGCTGCTTCGGATCGTCGGATCCGATCAAGATGCTGTTCAGGTTCATGCTGCCTCCCTTCCTCGATGACGCCGTCGACCGACAACCTATCGCCGCCGCTCGGGGACGGTCGACGAGCCGACGTGGGTCCGCAGCCATTCGTTCAGGGGCTTGGAGGTTCGCAGGAACTCCACGATCCGATCCTTCGCCTTGCGGTTGCCCAACCACGCGCCCGCCGGCCACTCCCGCCACGTGATGATGCCCTTGTACCTGAGGAGCTCGATCCGCGGATGATCCTTGGGATAGCCCTTCGGGGCCGTCTTCAGGGCATCGTGGCCCGAGACATCGATGCCCGCCTCTCGGATCTTCCCCACCAGGTTGACGAGCTTGCCACCGGACCTGGTGGTGCTCACGGCCTCCCGGTAGCGATCGAGCTGGTCCGGCGCCATCTCCCACATGCCCGACCCCGCGCCCAGCCCGTCGGACGTGAGTTGCACGTAGCCGTCGCCGACCGTCGCTCCGATGTTCGTCTTGTACGGCGACTTGTCGGCACTGAATCGGATGTCCCGATACGGCCGGAAGATCCGACCCTCGCCGAACTGCGGCTCCAGCTCCGCCAACAGCTCCTCCATCGGCGCGCGAACCATCGAGTCGTAGATCTCCTTGTTCCGCTGCCAATAGGTCTTCGAGTTGTCGGCCTCGAGCCCCTCGAAGAACTCGATGGCTTCGACGGGCCAGCCGCGGAACGTCATACCCCGACCTTACGCGGCCGTCAGCTCGACAGGATGCACCGCGAACGTGCGGAGCCGGCCGTCACGCCAGACGAGCGCGTCCACAGACCGACCGATCACGTCTCCGACCATCAGCCGTTGGAGATCGCGTGCATCCGCGATCGGGACGTCGTTGAGGGCAACGATCAGGTCGCCGGAAAGGATCCCGGCCAGTGCGGCGGGGCTGCCTTCGATGACCTGCATGACCTCCACGCCGTCGTCGCGCCCCACGGCCGCGGCCGCTCGAGGCGGGAGCGGCCGCCCGCCGCCGGCGATCCCGATATACGCGCGTTCGAACCTTCCGGCGGTCATGAGGGCATGCATGATGCTCCGCGTGGAGTCGTCGATCGGCACTGCGAGACCGAGCCCCACCCCGGCGACGGCCGTGTTGATCCCGATGACCCTCGCGCGTCCGTCGGCGAGCGCCCCTCCCGAGTTTCCGGGGTTCAGCGCGGCATCCGTCTGCACGACGTTCTCGACCACCCGGCCGGCGCGCACCGGGAGCGCTCGACCGAGAGCGCTGACGACGCCGGCGGTGACCGAGCCCGTGAACCCCATCGGGTTGCCGATCGCGACGACGAGCTGGCCGACGCGTAGCCTTGACGCCTCGCCGAGCTCCGCCGATGCGAAGCCGCTTCCCTGGAGTCGAAGCACGGCGAGGTCGGAGAGCTGGTCTCGCCCGACGACGTCGAACGGGACCTCACGCCCGTCGACGAACGAAGCCGAGCCGCGATCGACCCCGTTGACGACGTGCGCGGAGGTGAGCGCGAACCCGTCGGGCGTGATGACGACAGCGGAACCCGCCCCCTCGACGCCCGCACCGCGGACCCGCTGACGCACACGGAGACTCGCGACCGAGGGGATCAGCCTTTCCGCGACCGAGGTGACGACCGTCGAGTACGTGTCGAGCGCCTCCTCGCCGGCGTCCAAACCTTCGTCCATCCCCACCTTGTACCGCAGAACGGCTCGAACGAAGAGCCGGATGCCCGCCTCTCCCCACCCAGTGACTCCTCGCGCTCTCGGGACTACGGTTCCCCCATGCGAGCCGATCTGCCGGAGGGATCCGTGACCTTCCTGTTCACGGACGTCGAAGGTTCCACGCGACTGCTGCACGAACTTGGCGAGCGTGCCTATGCCGACGTACTTACCGAGCACCGTCGGGTGCTGAGGGAGGCCTTCGGACGTCACGACGGGGTCGAGGTCGACACGCAAGGGGATGCACTCTTCTACGCGTTCCCGACGCCGCAGGGCGCGCTCGCGGCTGCTCGAGACGGAGCTATCGCCCTGGAGTCGGGGCCGATCCGGGTCCGTGTCGGGATCCACACCGGGACCGCGGTTCGAACCGCGGAGGGATACGTGGGCGCCGATGTGCACCGGGCCGCCAGGATCGCGGCCGCCGGGAGCGGCGGACAGATCCTCGTGTCGTTGCCGACGGTGCAACAGATCGACGACCGCTTCCCGCTCGTCGACCTGGGCGATCATCGATTCAAGGACCTGCAGGCGGCTGAGCGCGTCTACCAGTTGGGCGAGGGAGACTTCCCACCGATCAGGTCGCTCTATCGCGCGAACCTGCCGGTGCCCGCCACTCCGTTCATCGGCCGCGATCACGAGGTGGACGCGGTCGCCGAACTCCTTCGCCGCGAGGAGCTCTCCCTCGTGACCCTCACCGGACCTGGTGGAACGGGGAAGACGCGCCTGGCGCTCCAAGCTGCCGCCGAAGCCGCCGAGTCCTTCCCGGACGGCATCTCATGGGTGCCGCTCGCGGCCCTCACCGATCGCGGCCTCGTGCTGTCCCGGATCGCCCTCGCGTTGGAGGTGGCCGAGGAGTCGGAGACGCCTCTCATCGAATCGCTGGCCAGCCGGCTCGGCGGGAAGCACTCCCTCATCGTGCTCGACAACGCAGAGCATCTCCTCCCGGAGCTCGCGACGAGCGTGGCCGACCTCCTGTCGAGGGCGGCAGGTCCGACGCTTCTGGTGACGAGCCGGGAGCGGTTGCAGATCGCGGCGGAGACGGAGTTCGCGGTGTCGGCGATGGACACCGACGATGCGGAGGAGCTCTTCGTCGCCAGGGCCGCGGCAAGCGGTGTCTCGATCCGGCCCGGTCCCGACGTGCAGGCCGTGTGCGAGCGGCTCGACAGGCTTCCGCTCGCCCTCCAGCTCGCCGCTCCACGGCTGAAGCTCTTTTCGATCGACCAGCTCCTCGAGCGGTTGTCCTCCCGGCTCGATCTGTTGCGAGGCGGGCGTGATGCGGACCCGCGCCAGGCAACGCTTCGCGCCACGATCGCCTGGAGCTACGACCTGTTGACGGACGAGGAGCAGGCCGTCCTCGATCGGCTCTCCGTGTTCGCCGGCGGGTGCAGCCTCGCGGCGTCGGAGGCGGTGGCGGGGGCCGATCCGGACGCGCTCCAGGCACTGCTGGACAAGAACATGCTGCAACGACGGATGGAGGACGAGCCGCGCCTGTGGTTGCTGAGCTCGATCCAGGAGTTCGCCGCGGAGCAGCTGTCGAAGCGTGAGGAGGCCGGCGAGGTCCGACGAGCGCACGCGAGTTGGTACCGGGACCTCGCGGAGCGGGCCGATGCCGACATCCGTGCGGGCGAGCCGGAGGAGCTGGCGGTAGCGATGATCGATGCGGAGATCGACAACCTCAGGGCGGCCGTGGACTTCGGGATCGAGACCGCCGACCCCTCGCTCGTCCGCGACATCACGGTCGCCCTGCCCATGTACTGGATCATGCGCGATCGGTACGCCGAGGCGCGCGCCTGGTTGGAACGGGCGCTGGCGATCTCGGATGCCGAGGATGAGACACGGGTCCGACTCCTGCTGGCACTGGCGACGACGGCGTACCGGCAAGGTGACCATCCGGTGGCGATCGCCGCGTCGGATGAGGCGGCCGATCTGAGCATGAAGCTGGGTGGCGTCGCGGACCGATTCCAGGATCTGAAGCGTCGAGCCGGGCGGGCGTGGGAGACAGGGCAGCTGGACGACGCCGAGGTGCTCTACCGCGAGGCGTTCGAGGCCGCCGTCGAGGTCGACAACGGGGTCGGGATCTCTTCGTGCCGATTGAACCTCGCGGGGATCGCCAATCAACGAGGTCGGCACGAAGGAGCCGACGTCCTCCTCCAAGAGAACCTGCCGTTCGTGCAGAGTCGCGGCCAATCCAGGTGCGAGGCGTTCACGCTCGCGAGTCTCGGTGAGACGGCCGTCTATCGGAAGCTGCCCGAGCCGGCCGCCGATTGGGCGGTCTCCGGAGCGCGACGCGCCCTGGGCTTCGGGGAAGAGTCGTTGGCCGCGTACTGCTTGGACGTCGCCGCAGCGGCGCTCGCCGAGCACGGTGAGCGCGATCGTCCGGCCGCGATCCTCGGTGCGACGGAGCGCGCACGGGAGCGGCTGGGCCTCGTACCGGATGAGGACGAGACGGCGATCAGGGACCGGGCGCTCGCGGCGATGCGCCCGGCGCTCGTCGGTGTCGATCTGGAGCGCGCATCGGCGCGGGGACGCGAGCTCGACCTTTCGCACGCACTGGAGCTTGCTTTGGAGAAGACCTCACCCGCCACGATCGGTTCCGATCGAGTCGGTCAGGCCTGACCCGCGCCCTTCCAGCGACTCGCAGCGATAGCCTCTCGCGGTGAGCAACGAGAAGCATCCGCGGCTGCTGCCGGTGCCCGAAGAGGCCCGGGTCACGCCGATCGAGCTGTTCTTCGACCTCGTCTTCGTGTTCTCACTGACGCAGGTCACCGAGTTGATGGCCGACGACCCTTGACCGCGCGGGGCATCGTGCGAGGGCTCCTCGTGCTCGCGCTCCTTTGGTGGTCCTGGGTGGGCTACGCGTGGCTCGCTAACGCGGTCCAGGCCGAGGAGGGCCTCGGGCGGGTGGCGATGTTCGGCGCGATGGCCGCGATGTTCGTGATGGCCGTGACGGTCCCCGAGGCGTTCAAAGACCTGCCCGGCGGCCTCGACGGACCCGTCGTGGTCGCGTTCGCCTATCTCGCGGTGCGGGTGCTGCACCTGGTTATGTTCTTCCTGCTATCGAGCGCCGACCCGGGCCTGCGACGCCAGGTCTGGAGGTTCACCCCGTCCGTGATCGGGAGCACCGTGGTGCTGCTGATCGCCTCGCAGATGGAGGGGACGGCGCAGACCTTCACGTGGGTCGCAGCGCTGATCGTCGACTACTTCGGCACCATCCTGGGCGGTGCGTCGGGATGGAGGCTTCGCTCGGCGTCCCACTTCGCCGAGCGCCACGGGCTGATCATCATCGTCGCGCTCGGCGAGTCGATCGTCGCGATCGGCGTGGGCGTGGCGGATGAGCCGATCTCGTGGCCCATCATCGTCGCATCGGTTCTCGGACTGACGGTGGCTGCGTGCCTGTGGTGGGCGTACTTCGACGTCGTGTCGATCGTGGCCGAGCGTCAGCTCCGCAGGGCGGAGGGCGAGGAACGGGCGCGCCTGGCCCGTGACGCGTACAGCTATCTCCACATGCCGATGGTCGCCGGCGTCGTCCTCGTCGCGCTCGGCATGAAGAAGGTCATGGAGTACGTCGGCGACGATGAGGTGCACGAGCTCTCGGACCCACTCCCGCTGCTGCCGCTCGGCGCGCTGTACGGGGGCGTGTCGCTCTACCTGCTCGCGCACTCGGCGTTCAAGTACCGGACCTGGCACAAGGTGACCGGCCGGCGGCTGCTGGTCGCGGTGGTGCTCGCGGCGCTGGTGCCGCTCACCGCCCAGGTCCCCGCCCTGGCGGCGCTGGGGCTGCTCGCCGCGGTCATGTCGCGTGATGATCGCGACCGAGTCGATGCAGTACTCGGAGGTCCGCGAGCAGATCCGCCACGAAGACGATCCGCGGAAGGACGACCCGATGGAGACCGTCGAAGAACACATCGACTAAGGGCTCGGCCGCTCGGTCTGTAGGGTTGGCGCCATGACGAAGAACGTGCTCGAGGATGCGTTCGCCCACCACGTGTGGGCGACGCTGCGTGTGATCGATGAGTGCCTCGCACTCGGTCCCGAGCAGCTGGCGACGGCCGTCCCGGGAACCTACGGCTCGATCCTCGACACGATGCGCCACACGGTCGGGGCGGATGCCTCCTACCTCTTCGTTCTGAGCGGCCAGAAGGTGCCCCTCATCGACGAGGATCGGATGGACCTCAAGGAGCTCCGGGCCGTCACGGAGCGTCACGGCGCCGCCTGGTCATCCCTGCTGGCAGAGGACATCGATCCGGATGCCGTCCTCGAGCGGCACCGCGACGACGGGTCCGAGACCCACGCCCCGATGAGCATCCGGCTGGCGCAGGCGCTGCACCACGGAACCGACCATCGCAGCCAGATCTGCACGGCGCTCACGTCGCTCGGTATCGAGCCACCCGCCATCGACGTCTGGGACTTCGGCTGGGAGAAGGACGCGTCGTCGAGGTCCCGCCCACGTCCTGAACCCCGACGTCCCCTTCGTCGCTCCTATCGGGGAAGGCGTTGCTGGAGCGCTTCGGTGATGCGACCCGCGACGAGCGGCAGGCCGGCCTCCAGTTCGCGGAACGAGGTACCGAACATCGCCAGGAGCGTCATCGGTGAGGTTGCGACGACGTCCGCGATCCGACGGCCGGGAGGGGAGTCGAGCGTCCGTGACGAGGAACGTAGACTCCCGCGCTGTGATCGAGCGCCAGTGACGAAGGCGACACGTTGGGCGTATGAAGGCGATCGTCCAGAACGGGTACGGCTCCGCAGACGTCCTGAAGCTCCGCGAGATCGACACGCCCACCCCCGAGGATGACCAGGTGCTGGTCCGGGTTCACGCGACATCCTTGCATCCGGATGTGTGGCACGCGATGCGTGGCGTGCCATACGTCCTTCGCATCATGGGATCCGGGCTACGGACCCCGAAGAACCCCGTCCCGGGTACCGATCTGGCGGGGGTCGTCGAGTCGGTGGGCCGCGACGTGACACGATTCCACCCGGGCGACGAGGTCTTCGGCCAGAGCGTCGGTACGAATACCTGGGGCAACGGCGGCACCTACGCCGAGAACGCGGCGGTGCGCGAAGCCTGGCTCCAGCCGAAGCCGCCCAACCTCACGTTCGAGCAGGCGGCATCCGTGCTCACCTCCGGACAGATCGCCGTGCAGGGCGTCCGCGACGAAGGATGGGTCCAGCCGGGGCAGACGGTGCTCATCAATGGGGCGGGTGGGGGTGTGGGGACTACCGCCGTGCAGCTCGCCAAGGCGTACGGCGCGGACGTGACCGCCGTTGATGCCCCAGGGAAGCTCCACATGCTTCTTTCGATCGGCGCGGATCGCGTCGTCGACTACACACAGGAGGACTTCACCCAGAGCGGCGCGCGCTACGACGTCGTTCTCGACATCGTGGGGAACCACCCCTGGTCGCGGCTCAAACGCGCGCTCACTCCCGAGGGCACGTACGTCCTGATCGGGCACGATCAGTACGGCGCGGCGGGCCATCGGTGGTTCGGAAGCCTAGGTCGATTCTTCAAGCTAATGGTGATCTCACCGTTCGTCAGCCAGCTACATCCGTTCCGCGGCGCCAAGGACCCCGGCGACCGTTTGCTCGTCTTGAAGGAGCTCCTCGAAGCCGGGAAGATCAAGCCGGTCGTCGACAGGACGTTCCACTTGAGCGATGTTCCCGAGGCGATCCGCTACCTGGAATCGGGACAGGTGCAAGGCAAGGTCGTCATCACCATGGATCCGTCCTGGCCCCCGAGGACTAAGGCAGCGGTGGCGGCGGTGGAAGCGGAGGCGGAGGGGTCCCAGGCGCCGCAACGGACGGAGCTTGCCCTCTGACCACGAGCGTGCCGGCGATCATGTCGTGGAGTCCCTGCTTCCGTTCGGTGAAGGCGACCATGATGAACCCGATCCCGAGGATCAGCGCCGAGAGGATCTTCGCGAAGTGCCGCCCGGTTGCCCGGCCGAAGCCGATCCGGCGGCCGTCCAGGTCCGTCACGATGATGCCGAGAGCCATCTTCCCCACGGTCGCCTGTTTGGCCGAGCTCTCCATCAGCGCGGAATACAGCCACGGGACGACGACCTCGATCGACGATCCGGCTGGGGAACGAGCAGCCTCTCCGTAGAGGTCGCCGCCACCGACTGCCAAAGCCAGGGGCACTGTGACCGCGCCCACGAGCAAGCCGTCGATGATCGCCGCGGCGACCCGTCGCCAGAAGCCTGAGTAGATCGAAGCGCCGTTCACCATAGGAAGCGATCCCTTCCCTCGTCGGACGTGATGGTCGCACACCGAGCGCGCCTCCGCGCTCAAGCGTCGGCTGGACCTCCGGCGCCGTACCGCACATACACCACGCCGTTGTCGAATCGGCGTTCGTCCAGCAGCTCGAGATCCAGACGGACGCCATCCGGGAGCGCCCGAGTGCCGCCGCCCACCACGACGGGCGAGAGGAACAGCCGGATCTCGTCGACCAACCCGGCCCGGAGCGCCTGCCCCGCGAGGTCGGGACCGCCCACGCTGATGTCGCGTTCCGTCTCTACCTTCATCCGGCGGACCACGTCGGGGACGAAGGTCCGTTCGATCCGCGTCCTCGCGCTCGACACCGATCCCAGGCTCCGCGAGAAGACGACCTTGTCGGCGGCTCGCCAGATCTCCGCGTAGTCCTTGATGATCGGCTGCTCGTCGTCGAGGGTCTCCCACGCGACCATCACGTCGTAGAGGCGGCGGCCGAGGAGATAGGTGCCGATCGGGCGTTCGAGGTCGTTGACGAAGCGATGCACGTCCTCGTTCGGTTCGGACCAGTCGAAGTTGCCGTCCTCGTCCGCGACATAGCCGTCGAGCGACGTGATCGCCGTGTAGATCAGCTTCGACATGAAGCACCTCCCGATCAGTTGAACGGCTTCGCAACCATCACGTAGATGGTCGCGAGCCACGCGAGGCCATCGATCGTGTTCATCACCGCGATGCTCGGCGCGCCGGCGATCGCGCGGAGCTCCTCGGACGCGTGATCGTCCGGGCTCGCGGCCGCCGCCGCCTTCAGCTTCTCGGCCTGTGACCGGTGGTACGTCACCCCGTTCGCCAGGATGAACAGCGACAGGCCGTATCCGATCAGCAGCCATGTCTGCGTGAGGTCGAAGTCCGCCGTGATCGCGGTGATGAACCCGAACACGATGCCCAGAACGAACAACCCGCCGCCGATCGGTGCGAACCGGTCTTCGGTTGCCAACACGCGGCGGAGGGCGCGCACGTCTCCCGAGCGAGCGACTGCTCCTGTGAGCATCCCCTGTCCGACGAAGATCGAGACGGCCACGAACATGCACGCGATGTGCAGGAACTTCCAGATCGTGGCGGCGTCCATGAGCCGATGCTACTTCGCGACCGCTTGGGACGAGGTTGCCGGTCGGTCAGGTGAGCCGCTCGAGGATCACGACCGGGATCTCCCGAGTCGTCCGCGTCTGGTATCGCTCGTACTCCGGCCAGATTGAGACCATCAGTCGCCAGAGACGCGGCTTCTGTCGAGGCGTGGCCGTCTGAGCAAGCGCCTCGAAACGCTCGTCGCCGACCTGCACGGAGACGTGCGGCTCCGCCACCAGGTTCTGGTACCAGCTCGGATGTGACTTCGAACCACCGTTCGACGCCACGACGAGATATCGACCGCGATCCCGGCCGTAGATCAGGGCCGTCCGTCGGAGCGTCCCTGTGCTTCGCCCCCGCGTCGTGAGCAAGAGCGTGTCGACGCCACTCCACCGGTGACCGCTCTTCCCGTCGGACTCGACGTAGCGGCGGACGTGCTTCGACACCCAGCCGATCGGACTATCCGTGACGTGCTCATCGGACCGGGTCACGGTTTCCGTCCGGTCGCTCGGCCCCACGCGAAGGCTGCGAACGAGTCGGGCGACTCGGCCCACACCAGCCAGGCCTGGGCCAGCGTCTCGATCTCATCCTGATCCGCGAACCCATGCTCCGTGAGTCCGTCCACGTACCACTCATCCCGGCAGTCCGCGGCACGCCCCAGCCCGAATGTCCGTACGCGTTCCTCGGTCCCGTAGCTGAAGTACGTGGTTGCCGCTTCGACCTCCGCGAACCCCGCCGCGAGCAACAGTCCGCGGAGCTCGCGTCCCCGATAGAAGTGCACGTCGCCCTGCGCCGTCCACAACTGCAGCCGAAGCTCGTAGAAGCGTCGCAGCAACGGTTCGCCGGGGCCGTGGACGATCAGCCCTCCGTACTCGATCGACGACGCTCCGACCGGCCCCCGGGCTTCAGCACTCGACGGACCTCGGCGAGCCCGGCGAGCGGGTCGTCGAGCGTCTCCATCATCGCGAACAGCGTGCAGACGTCGATGGATGCGTCGGGGATGTCGAGCTGATGGATGGTTCCTTCGTGGAACTCCACGTTGTCGCTGCCGTGTTCCCTGGCATACGTCCGAGCATCGGTGAACTCCGCATCGTCGACGTCGACTCCGGTCACGTGTGCGGCGACCTCCGCGAGGCCGACGGTGATCGAACCGGGACCGCAGCCCACGTCGATGATCCGGTCCTGAGCTCCGATCGACGGGAGCACGAAGTCGGCGTACTCCGTGGCGCTCCTGGTCCGCATCAGGTCCTCGAAGGTCAAGACGGTTCCTCCGAGGGGCGATGCTAGCGTTGTCCGATCGAGATGAGCGAGCAGCCGGATCTTCGAGCGGTGGCGGGTTCGATCATCGACTCGAACCGCTACATGACCCTCGCCACGGCCGACGCCGACGGAGTGCCCTGGGGATCACCGGTGTGGTACGCGCCCGTCGAGCACCGCGAGTTCCTGTGGGTCTCCTCCCCCGAGGCGAGGCACTCACGGAACCTCGCCGTGCGCTCGGAGCTGGCGATCGTGATCTTCGACTCGCACGAAGCAGGGGGATGGAAGGCCGTGTACATGTCGGCGGTCGCCGAGCAGCTCGGCGACGTCGACGAGGCGATCGAGATCTTCTCCCTGCGAGGGGAAGCGCAAGGACTGCGGAGATGGACGGCCGAGGACGTGTTGCCCCCCGCCCGTCATCGCCTGTATCGCGCCACCGCGTCGGAGCAGTTCGTCCTCGATCCGCACGACCAGCGCCATCCCGTCGACCTCATGTAGGGCCATCCGCGGTTGCGTTCGCTTGCCCTCGTCTAGGCCGGATCAGTACGCACTCGTCTCCCCTTCCCGTACACCCGACGGCATGGAGGGCGACCGTGCGCGCGAAGCCCCAGGTCGACGGCAGAGGAGGCCGATGCAACGCATCAAGCTCGTGTTCGCGGCTCTCGTCATCCTGCTCCTTGTTCCGGCCTGTCAGAACGAGCCAACCGTGGAAGAGCCGCGGGCAGGATTCGGCAGCATGGGGTTGAACACTCCGCCGACAGGAACCCCTTTGCTCGGTCCCGAGGCGTTCCCTTGCCGTTCGGGAACGGGCAACCTGGGCTACTGGCGGTACGGGGTCGGGCGTATGCGACGTGGCGGGTGGGAGGTCGAGGAGCTCGAGCCCAACCACGTCGTGCTCGGGGGAGCGGCGATCAACTTGCACGGGACCGCCCTGGTCGCCGGCGAGGGATCCATCGAGATGGAGATGTATGAGGACTACTTCGAACCGAGCGTGCTGAGGGGCGCGCCCGGAACGACGGTGACGATCGAGCTGCACAACGAGGGCACCCGTCCGCACAACTTCAGCGTCCCGGCACAGGACATCGATCTGCAGTGCGGCGTGCGGGCACGAGACGAGGTGGAGGTCACGTTCCCGCGCTCCGGACTGCTGCTGTTCAGCTGCAAGTACACGGCCACATCGGGCATGCGAGGCGCACTCGTTCTCGAGGATCGATCTCTAGATTCGAGCGGCTGATCCGGGACCGCTTCCTGTCGCCGCGTCCTTGAGCTCCTCGAGCCCGTTCAGCATCAGGTCGAGCGCGAACTCGAACTCGAATTGATCGTCGCAGCCCGCGCCGACGACGGACCTGTCGTCGTGCGAGATCGTCGTATAGATCTCGAAGATGTACGGGAACGTGTCCGCCATCGCACCGAACATCTGCTCGTCCATCTCCGGGTCGGACGACGAGGTGTCGTTGAACAGCTCCTGGGTGAAGCCGAACATTCGGCTGCCCATCGCGTGGAGGGCGTGGTGGGTGAGATCGAGCGAGAAGCCTCCGGTGCGGAACATCCCGATCATCGAGTCCATGTAGTCGAGCACGACCGGCGTGGGGGTGGTCCGCGACTCCATCAGTCGAGACGCCCACGGATGGCGGAGGAGCGCGCGCCGGGCGGAGAGGATCCTCGCGCGGATCGCCGTCTTCCAGTCGGCGCCGCCCTCGAGCGGCGGATCGATCTCACCGATCACGACGTCGACCATGCCGCCCAGGAGCTCGTCCTTGTTGGCGACGTGCCGGTAGAGGGCCATCGGGACGACGTCCAGGGCCTGCGCCAGGTTCCGCATGCTCAGCGACTCGATGCCTCCCCGATCGGCCAAGGTGACGGCGATGGTCAGCACGCGTTCCCTGGTCAGGGGTGCCCGGGTCTCAGCTCCGACCTCGATCTCGGTGCTCATGCCTTCTCGCCTCCGCAGCCGCTCCGGTTTGACAAGTGTACGCCGTACACGTACTCTCCACCCATCGAAGTGTACGGCGTACACAGGCAAATGGCCAGCATCGGCAGCGAGGGAGGGGATCTGGATGAAGGCGATCACGCAGGATCGATACGGCTCGGCGGACGTTCTGGAGTTCACTGACATCGAGGAACCGGTTATGGGCGAGAACGACGTCCTCGTTCGCGTGCACGCGGCCGGCTGCGGTCCCGATGTGTGGCACCTGATGACCGGGATGCCGTACATGGCGCGGGTCGCGATCGGGCTCCGGGAGCCGAAGCTGAAGGTCCTCGGCTGGGACGTCGCGGGCACGGTTGAGGCGGTCGGTTCGAACGTGACCGCGTGGCAGGCCCGGCGACGAGGTGATGGGTCAGGCGAAGGGCTCGTTCGCGGAGCTCGTGATCGCGAAGGCGCGACGAGCTGGTCCCGAAGCCGTCCCGGGTGAGCTTCGAGCAAGCCGCCGCGCTTCCCGTCTCCGGCGTGACCGCCCTCCGTGCGATCGATGAGGTGGGACATGTCCAGCCGGGGCAGACCGTCTTGGTGATCGGCGCGGCCGGCGGTGTCGGGTCGCTCGCGGTGCAGATCGCCAAGGCGCGCGGCGCCACCGTCACCGGCTGTGGCCAGCGGCTCGAAGGCGGACCTGGTCCGCTCGCTCGGCGCGGTTGACGTGATCGACTACACGCGCGAAGACTTCACCGACGGATCCCGGCGCTGGGACGTGATCATCGACAACGCGGGCCGTCGCCCGCTGTCGCAGCTGCGGAAGGCGCTGACCCCGAAGGGGACACTCGTGATCGTGGGTGGCGACGGTGGCGGTAACTGGACCGGTGGTTTCTTCCGCGGGATGCTCCGCGCGCCCATCGTGTCGCTCTTCGTGGGACAACGGTTGCGTGGGTTGGCGACGAAGATCACGCAGGAGGACCTCGCGGCACTCGGGGAGCTGGTGGAAGCCGGCACGGTCACGCCGGTGATCGATCGGACGTACCCGCTGATCGAAGCCCCCGACGCGATCCGCTACCTGGCGGAAGGCCACGCGGCCGGCAAGATCGTCGTCACCGTCTGACGGAATCCGGTGGGGCGGCCGGGGGTTGTCAGCCCTGTCCGCCACGTGAAGGAGGAAACGATGCGAGCGTTCGCCCTCGAAGGAGCTCGAGTCGGCCCGGTTCCCTCATGGATGTTCTCGGAGCCCGAGCCCGCTGAAGGACAGGTCCGCATCCGCGTCGCCGCGGCCGGCCTGAATCCGTTCGACAACGCGGTGATGCAGGGCTACCTGAAGGATCAGATGGAGCACAGGTTCCCGCTCATCCCAGGCATGGACGCGTCCGGAACGGTGGACGCGCTGGGTGAGGGCGTCGTCGAGCTCGCGATCGGGGACGAGGTGTTCGGCTCGGTGGGGAAGCGACACCTCGGCGAAGGAACGGCCGCCGGATCCGCAACGATGTCCACCGGGACGATCGCTCGAAAGCCGGCGAGCATCGACCACTCCGACGCCGCCGCGATCCCGGTCGCCGGCGTGACCGCTCTCACGATGGTCGAGACCGCGGGGGTCGCCGAAGGCGACGTGGTCGTGGCGATCGGCGCGACCGGTGGGGTCGGGAGCTACCTCGTGCAACTCGCGGCCAAGCGCGGCGCCCGCGTACTCGCGATCTCCAGTGCAGCGAACGCCGACTACGCGCGGAAGCTCGGAGCGGCCGGATCCATCGACTACGCAGCCGGTGACGTCGTCGAGGCCGTCAGGTCGTTCGCCCCCGACGGTGTCGACGTGATCGCGGAGATGCACGGCGGTGACGATACGGCGCGCCTCGCGGAGCTCGTCCGCTCCGGCGGTCGCGTCGTCTCGGCGGTCGGCGGTGCCGACGAAGAGACGCTGAAAGGACGCGGGATCGAGGCCGCGAACATCATGGGGATGGTGTCGACGGCATCGCTAGAGACGCTCGCCGGCATGCTCGAGCGAGGGGAGATGGTGAGCCCCGAGATCAAGTCGTTCCCGTTGAGCGAAGCCGCAGAGGCGTTCGAACAGGTGGCGACGGGTCACACGCGCGGCAAGATCCTCGTGGTGCCGTGAGAAGGAACCGAGGGCGGACCGATATCGACGATCGCGCCGGGCGATCCCGAGCGATCCGGCGGTCGTCCTTGAGCCCTATCGGGCGTCAGGAGATCGGCTGCACGCGCTCCGGGTCGGCGTCCGGTCGGAGGGACCACCGCCGTGCGACGTACAGGCTGATGAGCCCCGCAACAACCAGGATCGCGATGGCGACCATCGTCATCGAGACGTCGCTGCCGGTGGCAGCGGTTCCGCCGACGTAGCCAGCCTCGCCGCCGGCACCGGCGACGGCGCCGCCGCCCGCAACCGGGTCGATGCCGTCGCTCTGGACCTGCGCGAACGCCGAGCCCATCGTCGTCAGGAGCACGATGAACGTCGTCGCGATGAAGATCGTCCATCGTCTCATCAGGAGATTCCTCCTCGGTCCGACGCCGTAGCACATATCGCCCGACGCTACGGGGATCATGGTGAAGTGCGCGGCGCACCCGCACAACCGGCGAAGGTCTCCGATCACGGTCACCCGCAACTTCCGATCGGCCGAAGGCCCGGTTATCCCCGCCCGACCGACCCGCGTCCCTCGCTCGGGTGACGCGGCCCGGTCTCGGGGCGTACGTCGCAGGGCACGTCGATTTCCCACCACGAAACGGCGGTTGGGCCGATGGTTCCCCCTCATAAGGAAGCGTAGTTTCGGCTGCCCCGCGGGCGATCTCGTTTCCCCTGCCTGCGGCCGACCGAGGAAGGATCAGGTGCTGGCGCCCCCCAGGATCGCTGAGCAGACGCTCACGCCGTCACACCCTTCCGGGGGATCCGCGACGGCGCAGAACGAGCATCCGTCGACGCCGGCGCGGATCTTCCGACGCGACGCGCTCGCGTTGCTCGTGTCGCTCGGGATCATGAACGCGTCCAACTACGCGTTCCACCTGATCGTCAGCCGCTCGCTTGGCCCAGGAGAGTATGGAGCGCTCTCCTCGCTGCTCGCCGTGTTGCTCGTGATGTCCGTGCCACTGAACACCCTGCAGACGGTCGTCGCGAAGCGAACCGCGGAGCTGCGCGGAGCCGGCCGGGCTCCCGAGATCCCCGCCCTCTCGTTCGCCGCCGTCCGCGTCCTCGGACCGCTCGCCGTCGTCGTATCACTCGGCTTGGCGATGATCGCACCGCTGGTCGGCCTCCTGCTGGACGTGGGCTTCGTGTCCGCGACGCTCCTCGCGATGTTCGCGCTCATCTCGCTCGTCCTCGCCGTCCCACTCGGGGTGCTGCAAGGCCAGATGCGCTTCGGCGCGCTCGCCACGGTGCTCCTCGCGGGCGCGGTCTGTCGCTTGCTCGGCGCCGTCCTGCTCCTCGATCTGGGCTGGGGCCTGGAGGGAGCGCTCGTCGCCACGGTTCTGGCCCCCGTCGTCAGCCTCGTGCTGGCGCGACGCTTCCTCCATGAGCGCGGGGTCGACCGGCGGGAGCGACGATCGTGGAACGTCACGCTGCTCCGCGGCCGGTTCCGACAGACGCTCTGGAACCTCGGTGCGTTCTGGACGCTTGCCGGCGTCGACGTGATCCTCGCCCGCCACTACCTCGGACCGCGCGACGCCGGCTTCTACTCCTCCGCGGCACTGATCGCGAGATCGTTCCTGTTCCTGGGGGGTGCCGTGTCGATGCTCGCCTTCCCGTGGTTCGTCCGGACCGCCACGCGGGGCCGAGAGGCGGCTCGCTCCCTGTGGCTGGCGGTCGCGATCACCGCGGCGCTGGTCATCGCGAGCCTGCCCCTCCTCCTCGTATGGAAGGAGCCCGTCGTCCGACTCGCTTTCGGTCCCGGCTTCGTCCCGGCCGCCGAACTGGTCCCGATCCTCGCGCTCGCGATGGGGATCCTCGCGATCGCCCACGTGCTCGTGTACTTCTGCATCGCTCACGGGGTCCGAGCACACGCGATCCTGCTTCCCGCGGTGGCGCTCGAGATCGCCGCGGTGTCGGTCGTCCATGGAAGCGCCAGGAGCGTGGAGACGGTGCTCCTGGCCGTCGCGGCGGGGGTGACCGCGGCGCTCGGACTGACCGCGTGGGCGGCGTGCCGCTCGAGCAGACATGCGGACGAGCGCCGGGCCCTCGAGGCTGAGCTCCATGGACCGCGCGCGAGCACCGCGGAGGACGAGGAGCGGCCCAACCTCTCGGTGGTGATGCCATGCCACAACGGTGGGCGGGCGTTGCGAGAGATGTTGCAGGAGACGATCGACGTCCTCATGGGTTCGCCGCCGTGGGAGATCGTCCTCGTTTCGGACGGCAGCACCGACGACACGGAGGAGATCGCGCGCGGGTTCGCAGACCGCGGTGTCCGGCTGATCGCCTACCCGGCACGGCGTGGCAAGGGGGCCGCGCTGCGGATCGGCCTCGCGGCCGCACGAGGGAAGTACGTGGCGTTCATCGACGCGGACGGCGACATCGCGCCCGAGGCGTTCACGTCGTTCCTCCGACTGGTCGACCTGTACGACCCCGACGCGGTCGTCGGGTCGAAGCGACATCCACTGTCGAACGTCGACTATCCGCCCCTCAGGCGGCTGCTCTCCTGGGCCTTCCACCTCCTGACTCGCATGCTGTTCCGGCTGAACGTCCGGGACACGCAGACGGGCATGAAGCTGTTCCGCAGCGACGTCCTGGCCGACGTGCTGCCCCGCGTCCGCGATGACGGATACACGTTCGACCTCGAGTTGTTGGTCGTGGCGGCCCGGCGTGGGTATCGCCGGATCTTCGAGGCGCCGATCCGGGTCGGCTACCGATCCGCGAGCCACATCGGATTCTGGACGCCGTTCCGCATGGCGTCGTCGACCGCCGCACTGTTCCTCCGCCGCTACGTCCTCGACGCGTACGGGGGCGCCTCGTCCGCACCGGAACCAGAGCCGACCACCGAGTCTGAGGCTCCGGCCCCACTCGCGATCGACGGCGGGGCGACGGGATCGCCGTTGCGGATCCTGATCCTGAACTGGCGCGACGTGGCCAACCCGCAGGCGGGCGGCGCCGAGGTGTTCACCCACGAGGTAGCCAGGCGCTGGGTCGCGTGGGGCCACCACGTGACGCTCCTCACGTCCCGATTCCCAGGGGGTCGCCCCGAGGAGACCCTCGACGGGGTCTCGATCCGTCGCGTCGGCTCGCTTCGGCGAGGATCGCTCCATCTCTTCGTCCAGCGGGAGCTCTCCCGGCTGCGCGGGTTCGACGTCGTGATCGACGAGATCAACACGATCCCGTTCCTCACGCCGGTCTGGAGCGAATCGCTGCCGCCGATCGTCGGGATGATCCATCAGCTCGCCGACGACGTCTGGGACGCCGAGCTGCCGAGACCCTTGGCCGCGATCGGCCGTCGCACGGAGCCTCGTCTGCTGCGGATGTACCGAGACGTGCCGATCGTGACGATCTCCAGTTTCCACGTCGGAGGATCTCCGTCGACTAGGGCTGAGGGATGTTCGGCTGATCCTCCAGGGGCGGGACGAGCCACCGCTGCTGACCGTGCCGAAGGAAGAGGTCCCGACGTTCCTCTTCGTCGGCCGGCTCGCGGCGAACAAGCGTCCCGGCCACGCGCTCGCCGCGCTCGATGCCGCGCGCGAACGGCTCCCGGGAGCTCGTCTCTGGATCGTCGGGGAGGGCGCGATGGAACAGACGCTCCGCGTGCGAGCCGGCGACGACGTCGAGATCCTCGGCCGGATCCCACGGGAGGAGCTGTACGAACGGATGGCACGGGCCCACAGCCTGCTCGTCCCGTCGGTCCGGGAGGGATGGGGCATGGTCATCACCGAGGCCAACGCGGTCGGGACGCCGGCGGTCGGGTACGACGTACCCGGGATCCGGGATGCGATCCGGCCTGGTCGCACGGGGCTCCTCGCGCCTGTCGGCGACGCCGCATCGCTCGGGCGCCTGGCCGCCGAACTCGTTGACGACCGCGACCGCTACGAGCGGATGTGCGCTGAGGCCGTGACCTGGGGCCGCTGCTTCAGCTGGGACGTCACGGCGGAGCTGTTCCTCGAGATCGTGCAGGACCTCGTCCGCTCGAGCGCGACGCGTGGGATGGAGGCCGTCGGTGCAGAGCTCGCTGCGACAGGCTGAGCTAGTCGTCGCCCGTTGGCGGCTGTCCTCCGTCGTCCCCCGGGCGCTGTCGGCACGAGCGCTCTCGTCCCTCGTGCCCGCGTTCCTGGCGGTCGCGGCGACGCAGACCTGGTTCCGACCCGGGACGTTCATCGCCACCGGCGACGTCCCGCCGTTCTTCCGGACCGACCTGATGGCCGAGTGGTCATCGCTATGGGGCCACGCGCTGAGCGGCGGCGGGAGCGCGTCCTTCCAGGCGTCCGCCCGCGCCCCCGAGCTCGTGACGCTGGCGCTCGCACGGGCGCTCGGATGGGACGCCACGACGGCCCAACGACTCTTCTATTCGCTGCTCGCCGCCGCGACCGTGATGGGGGCGGTCGCGTTCGCGAGGCGCTTCACGCAGCGACCGATCCCCGTCGCGGTCGCGGGGCTCGTGGCCTTCTTCAACCCGTTCGTCCTCCAGCACTTGCCCAACCCCGTGCCGCTGTGGTCGATCGCGCTGATGGGGTTCGCGGGCAGCCTCGTCCTCCGGGCGGCTCGGGGCGAGGCCGTCCCGGGATGGACGCTCGGCGCCCTCTCGGTGGGCGCCTCGTACCTGGCGATCAATCCGCCGTCGTTGGCGATGGCCGGATGCTGGGTCCTCCTCGTCGCCGTGGGGTCGTCGCTGCTCGTCGGGACGGGCGGCTCTCGTCTCGCGTTCGGCCTGCTCGCGAGGGCTCTGCCCTGGGCGGTCGTCCTGAACCTCTGGTGGCTCTACCCGCTTGCGTCCACGATGACCTCCGCCGGTGTCGGCTACCGGTTCGAAGCGGAGACGGACGTCCTGGCGTGGTCGTGGACGCACGCGAGGCTGAGCCTGCCGAACGTGCTGAGCCTCGACGGCCACTGGGGCTGGTCGCATCCCGAGTACTTCCCGTTCGCGGACTCGATGGACGGATCGGTGTGGAGCGCGTTCCGGTTCGCGCTGCCCGCCCTCGCGTTCTCGGCGCCGATCCTCGCCGTCGGCCGGAAACGGCGGGCCGCATGGGCGCTCGTGGGGTCGTTCGGCCTCCTCGCCCTGCTCGCCAAGGGACTCCATCCGCCGCTCGGGGGGATGAACCTCTTCCTCTACGAACACGTCCCGGGGATGTGGCTGCTCCGCGAGCCGATGAGCAAGCTCGGGCCGTTGCTCGTGCTGCTCTCGTCTGCCTTGGTGGCGATCTCGCTGTCCGCCGTCGCCGGGCTCAACGCCAGTTGGAAGCCGAAGGCGTCGCAGGTGGCATCGGGTGTCGCCGCAGTGCTGGTCGTGGCCGCGCTCTCGTTCAATTTCCCGATGATGAACGGCGCCGTGATCCCGGAGGAGCGTCCGGCCCTGCCGCCGGCGCGCGTGACGGTCCCCCCGGGCTGGGAGCGGCTCGCCGGGAGCGTGAACGCCGATCCGAGGCCGGGGAAGGCGCTCGTGCTGCCGCTCGGCGACTTCTATCAGATGCCCACGACGTGGGGGTTCTACGGAGTCGACCGGGTACCGCGCTCGCTGCTCGCCCGACCGACGATCCAGCCGCTGCCCGGCTCGTACTACGGTGGCACCGCCGGCTTCGAGGCGCTCGTCGATCGCGTCCAGGCTTCACTGCTCGCTGGCGACGTCGAGGGCGTCCCCTCGTTGCTGCGGTCCCTCGGTGTCTCGCACGTGATCGTGCGGAAAGACCTCGGGGCGATGCCCGGTCGAACGATCGCGCCGGCCGAGGTCCTTTCGGGGCGACTGCGATCCGTTCCCGGCGTGTCGATTGCTTCATCGTTCGACGTCGGCGAGGTCTTCCGCGTCCGCGACCCGAGCCGCCGCTCCTCCGACGTCGAGGCGCTCACCCCGTGGGCGCTCCGGGCCGACGACGACGCCATCCCGTTCGCCGTGGCCGGACTGCCGACGGATGCCGCCACGGTCGGCGACGGCAGGGCCGCCCATCGGATCTGGGTGACGGATCCGGCGGTCGGCGCCACGGAGTTCTCGACGGAGGGTGGCCCGGTCCGGATCACTCCCCGCTCGATCGGACCGCAGCTCGTCGCGTTCGCGGCCGGGCGAGCCAACGACGGTCTCGTCACGCTGGTCGTCCGTCCCGCCGCCCACATCGACCTCGACGGCAGCCGGCTCCACGATGGAGGCGTCGCGACGTTCAACGTGGGCACCGCCGATACCGTCGAGGCGATCCGGACGCCGCGAGGGCTCGTGACGATGAACGATGGTGTGGCGTACGCCGGCCTCGACGATCCTGCTCGGATCACGGCCTATGCCAGCTCGCCCGAGGCGTTCTCGCTCGAGGGCTCGCTCGTGGACGTCCGTGACTGCAACGCGTCCGACCCGAGGTCACTCGAGGAGCTGGGGATCGGGGCCGACAGTCTGGCGGGCGATGCACGAGGCGTCTCGCTGCACGCCGAGGAGCACGTCGCGTGCTCCCGCCTCAGGGTGATCGGCTTCTCCGACCAGGACACCATGCTCGTCGAGTTCGAGCATCGCCACGTCTCCGGGGAGCCGGCGAGGGTGTGCCTTTGGCAGGGAGGACCGGATCGGTGCGCGGCGCTTCCGGCGCTGACCCGCGGTCGCGGATGGCAGCGGTACCGCACCGCGGTCACCCCTACGCCCGGCACCGATCGGCTCGTCCTCTTCCTCTACGCCGACGGGCCCGGGTTGGGTGAGCCGACACGCGTCGACTACCGGCGTATCCGCGTCACGCTGCTCGAGCCGGTGAGGACCGGCGTGATCGACGTGCCCGCGCCGAGCGAGACGACCGTCTCGGTCGCCGCGGGTACCCATTCTCTCCGCACCTCCGTCGACGCGTCCGCGTCGCTCGGGCCGTTCCCAGCCAGGGTCAAGGACTGCCACGCCTTCGACGAGCGCATCTACTGGCAGGCCGGGCTCCGGATGACGAGGCTGCGCCCGTTGCGATCTCACTCTGTCCGGCTCCGGGCGTTCGTCCACTCCGCGTGCACGGTGCAGACGATCGACGGGTTCGTACCCGGAGGCAGCTACCTCCTCGGCATGGAGTCCCGCGCGATCAAGGGATCGCCAGCGCGGTCCTGCCTCTGGGAGATCGGCCCGGAGGGCTGTGCCCGGATCCCCAAGCTCGGGCGAGTCGACGGCTGGACCCGATACGAAGAGTCCTTCACGCCGCGGCCGGGAACGGCTGGCCTGCGGCTGTTCCTGTACGCCGACGGCGGCAAGGACGAGACCGGCCCCACGGTCGTCGCCTACCGGAATGTGCGGATCCGCATGCAGGCGCCGTTCGTCGTGTCGGTGATGGAAGCAGGAGATCCGCCGGCGCCGCCGGGGGTCGCGAGTGCACGCGTCGGTCCTTCGTCGTTCCGTGCCGACGTCGGACGCTCGGAGGGACCGTTCCTGCTGTCGATCCCTGAGTCCGCCGCACCGGGATGGTCGATCTCCGGCGTCCCCGCTGGGCGGTCGGTGAACCCTGTCGAGGTCGACGGGTACGCGCAGGGGTGGCTGGTCTCGAGGGGATCACCGTTCTCCGCGGAGATCGTCTTCGCTCCGGATCGATGGCTGCGGTGGAGCGCGGCGGCGTCCGTTCTCGGATGGATCGCGCTTGTGGCGGTGGCGGCGGGTCGGCGGGTCCGACGCCGCCGCGCTCCCGATCGGAGCCCCGGATGGTGACCCGATCGAACTCGGCCGAGTTCGGTGCGCGTGCGGCCGTCCCCCGCGTGCTCTTCATCGGCGGCTACGCACGGAGCGGCAGTACCGTCCTAGACATCGCGCTCGGGGCCGTGCCCGGCTTCTGCGCCGTGGGCGAGCTTCGCTTCGTCTGGCAACGCGGGTTCGTGGAGGATCAGCGCTGCGCCTGTGGGGAGCCCTTCGGGCGATGCCACTTCTGGACCCGCGTCGTCGACGTCGCGTTCGGTGGACGGCAAGGGGTCGACCTCGATGCGGTCCTCGGAGCACAGCGCTGCGTGGATCAGTGGTGGCGGGTGCCGCAACTCCTCGGATCGAGCAGCGCCGCGATCGCGGACGACCTCGCGATCTACCTCGACGCGCTGGCGTCTCTGTACCGGGCGATCGTCGAGGTGTCGGGGGCCCAGGTGATCGTCGACTCGAGCAAGGACGCGTCCCACGGCTATCTCCTCCGCTCGATGGGATCGCGGATCGACCTGCGGGTCGTGCACCTGGTCCGCGACGCGAGGGCGGTCGCGTACTCGCTCTGCGAGCGTCGGAAGTTCGACCCAGGCAGTGGACACGAGCTCGGGGGGCACGGGTACGTGCGAGCCGCAGCCGGCTGGAGCGTCACGAACCTCCTCGTCGAGGGGTTGCGTGCTCCGCAGCGGCCGTACCTCCGTTTGTCCTACGAGCGCTTCGCCGCGGCACCGGAGAACTCGCTCCGCCGGATCGTGCGGTTCGCGGGAGGAGACGACGCCGCGGTCGCGATGCCCGGCGGGGCGCTCGACCTCGACCTCGAGCATCACACGGTCGCGGGCAACCCGATGCGGTTCGAACGCGGCCTGATGCAGATCCGGGAGGACGAAGCCTGGCGCCGCCAGATGACGCCTCGAGGCCGCAGGATCGTGGGGGCCCTCACCTGGCCGCTTGCCGCCAGGTACCGCGCCGTGAGGCCAGAAACAGCCGGGCCGAGGCCGTAGGCGGGTCGAATTGAAAAGCGAGCCGCTGAGCGGGATAACGCTAGAAGCTCGGTCTGCACGACCCCGACGCTGATCCGTCACGACCTAGTCGACGAGTACCACCTGGGTCTTTCCCCTCGTTCCGGCTCGGGCAAGCGCCTGCTCGCCGCGGGCACGATCCCCGCTGCGCTCGTCGACTCGACGGTCTTCACCATCGGCGTCTTCATGGTCACCACGAGCCCGGCCGGCGAGGTCATGACCGGCTCGTTCTCGCTGGACCGAGCGTTGACGGTCTCGAACGCCCGACCTAGCGTGCCTTCGTGAAGCGGATCGTCACGTCCCTCGTGATCGGATATCTCGTCCTCGCCCTGGCGAGCAAGGCGAGGGAAGTGGCCGGACTTCTCTCATGCGACTGCTACCCGGACTGCTGGTGCCGGAGGCCGGGACTGAGCCTGTTCCGGTGGGTGTTCCCGCGCTTCCACCACAACCCCGGGATCGAAGCGTGGAAGAAACGACAGCTGGAGAGCCTCGAGTAGGCCCGGATCGCGTATCAAGCTGAGGCATCTGAGGAGAACGAGATGAAGCTTCGGATCTCGAGATTCGACCAGCCGGACGAGCGACGGGCGTTCGAGAAGGGCGCGTTCGAGCTGCTGACCTCGGGAGGCATGTCGATCGGACGCGCGAGCTACGAGCCGGGATGGCGATGGTCCGAGCACGTCGGCCCGATCGCCGGCACGGAGCTCTGCGAGGTCGAGCATGTCGGCATCGTCCTATCGGGCCGCGCGGCCGTGCGGATGACCGACGGCGACGAGTTCGTGATGGAACCGGGCGACGTGTTCTCGATCCCGGCGGGACACGACAGCTGGGTCGTGGGGGATGAGCCCTACGTGTCGTACCACCTCATAGGCGCCGGCGGGTACGCGACACAGGAGACGGCGGACGAGCCTCGATCCTCACCCTAGGAGCGGGAACCGACATCCGAGGGTGCCGGCCGGTAGGCAAGCCGCACCACACCGGAGCCGAACGTCGTCGAGCCGATCAACTCGAGGCGGACCGGCCCCACTCCGTCGAGGATCCGTGGACCCGTCGGCCACACCGATGGGCTCACCCAGAACCAGAACTCGTCCACGAGACCCAAGGTGATGAGGTCCTTGGCCAGCTCGCCGGCGCCGACGGCGACGAGCGTCCTTCGGTGGCGTTCCTTGAGCGCGGTCACGCTCTCGGCCAGGTCGCCTTCCAGCAGTGTGGCGTTCCACTCCAACGGCCCGCGCAGGCTCCGAGACGCGACGTACTTGGGCATGCTGTTCATCTGATCGGCGAACGCAGCCAATCCCGGGTCGTCGGCGAGTTGCGGCCAGACCGCGGCCAATCCCTCGTACGTCTTGCGCCCCAGCACCATCGCCTCTGCTCCCAGGAACTGCTCCAGCGAGAACTGGTTGCTGTCGGCGTCCAGAACCAGCCACCCATCCGGCTCGGGCACCGGCGCTTCGAAGGCGCCGTTGACGCTCATGGAATTGTTGAGAACGAGTCGTCCCATCGAAGTCCTCCTCGCCGTCGAGCGTGGTCGATCGATCGCGCCAGCCTACGAGCACGCCCGACGAACCCCTCGCGCCAGCGGATAGGTTCGTGTCGCAGTAACCGTGAGACCAGAGGAGGCCGACATGGGCAACGTCGTGATCGACATGAGCATGTCGTTGGACGGCTATATCGCGGCGCCCAACGACACTCCCGAACAGGGGCTCGGCGAGGATGGGATGCGGCTCCACAACTGGATGTTCGGCGACCCGACGGTCTTCGAGCAGGTGTACGGCGACCTGACGGAGAACACCGGCGCCGTGATCATGGGCCGCCGGACGTACGACAACTCGATCGAGAACTGGGGTGGCAAGGGCCCGCTGGGTGATGTCCCGTGCTTCGTGGTCACCCACAGGCCGATCGAGGGCGCCGACCCGACATTCACGGTCGTTCCCGATGGGATCGAGAGTGCACTCGCGCAGGCGCAGGAGGCGACCGACGACAAGCGGATCGGGATCATGGGCGCGAACCTCGACCAGCAGTTCCTGGCGGCAGGGCTCGTGGACGAGATCAGGATCCACGTGGTCGATGTCCTGCTCGGCGGGGGCCGTCGCCTGTTCGACCAGCTGCCCGCGCGGACCGACCTGGAGCTGACGGGTCTCAGTCAGACCGGCAACGTGGCGCATCTGGAGTACCGCGTCGCTCGGCGCTAGGGTCGTGCCATGGCTATCCGGACCGACCCCGAAGGCAACGAGACCGACGCGCTGTTCGACCTCGTCGAGCTGGAGGGACGCGAGGTCCTGGAGATCGGCTGCGGCGACGGCCGCCTGACGTGGCGCTACGCGGACCGAGCCGCTCGTGTGACGGCGATCGAGCCCTTCGGGGACTCGATCGCGAGGGCGCAGAAGCGGCTCTCGGAGGCGCCGAAGGAGCGGATCGAGTTCCGCAACATCACCTTCGAAGGATTCGCCGCCGCCAGCGACGCCGACGTCTTCGACGTGACGCTCCTGTCCTGGTCGCTCTGCTGAATGGAGCCCGAGGGCATGGTCCATGCCCTTGAGGAGATCCACCGGGTGACGAGGCCGGGCGGCACGTTGATCGAGATCCATCCCGCCCTGGAGTTCCCGTTCCTCGAGGTCAGGTCGCGCGGGGAGCTCGCCTTCTCGCAGAACGATCCCGGGTTCGACTACGAGGAGGACAGCCGGCTCGCGGAGGAGGCGGTCTCGACCGTCGTCGGCCGAGGCGTCTTCGTCCTCGAGGAACGCCGCCGGTTCGAGCTGCGGACACACGCGTCGTCGATGCAGGAGCTTCGACATCATTGGGCCGTCGCAGACGCGTACGATCCCCCGCACAAGGAGGAAACGCTCGCCCTCCGCGCTGACGAGATGTACGCCCGAGCGCAGGAGATCCTCTCTCGCTCCCCCGACGCCGAGCTCGTGTACGTCGAGCCGGCGATGATGTCGCGGCTGACGCCCCGCGGCTGAATCGGTCGGCGGCATCGAGAGGAGCCGGGTGTCCGTGACGGACGATATGGTCTCGGACCATGACTCTTGCCGTCGAGGCTCAGCAGCTCGTCAAGCACTACTCCGGACGGGGTGGTGACGTCGAGGCCGTCCGTGGCGTCGATCTGCGGATCGAAGAGGGCGAGGTCTTCGGCTTCCTGGGACCGAACGGCGCCGGCAAGTCGACGACCGTCCGGATGCTGACGACCCTGATGACGATCACGTCGGGCTCGGCGCGCGTCGCCGGCGTGGACGTGGCCGCCGACCCCGACGAGGCGCGCACTCGCATCGGAGTCGCGCTTCAGGAAGCGGGGCTCGACATCCGCCAGACCGGCCGGGAGCTCGTGATCCTCCAGGCCCGGCTGTTCGGCATGTCTCGGACCGAGGCCGCCGAGCGGGCCCAGGAGCTGCTCGAGCTGGTCGACCTCGTGGACGACGCGGACCGGCGGATCAAGGGGTACTCGGGTGGGATGAAGCGCAGGCTGGACCTCGCGTCGGCGCTCGTGCACGAGCCTCAGGTGCTTTTCCTCGACGAGCCGACGACCGGCCTCGACCCGGCCAGCCGATTGACCGTGTGGGACGAGCTCCGGCGCATCAACGAGCGTGGAACGACGATCTTCCTGACCACCCAATACCTCGAGGAAGCCGACCAGCTGTGCGACCGGCTCGCGATCATCGACGACGGCCTGATCGTCGGCGAAGGGACACCGTCCGAGCTGAAAGCCGAACTACGGCGCCGGCGAGGGCTGACGTACGACCCGACGCTGGACGAGGTGTTCCTCGACGCGACGGGACGCACCCGCGAGCGCGTCGAAGGCGAGGTCCAGGAGGTGCAGGCATGACCAAGTTGTTGGTGCTCGTCGGGCGCTCGATCCGCGAGGCGCTCCGCACGCCGGAGGCGCTGCTCCCGACGCTGTTCATCCCGCTGTTCTTCCTCGTCGTCAACGTCGGACAGGCCGCCAGGATCTTCCCATCGACCAGCACCCCGTTCCTCGAGGGGCAGAACTACGCCGCGTTCCAGCTGCCGAGCTCTCTGCTCCTGGCCGCGTCGTTCGGGACTGCTGCCCTCTACCTCGTCGAGGACATCGAGGGCGGCTACTTCGACAAGCTGCGCGCGGCACCGGTGCCGAGGACCGCCATCGTGTTCGGCCGCCTCTTCGCCGAGGCGTTGAAGAGCGCGGCGATCGCGTCGGTCATGGTGCTGATCGCGCTGCCCTTCGGGATCACCATCGCCAGCGGCGTGCTCGGCTTCGTGCTCCTGATCCTGCTGACCGCGGCATGGGCCGTCGTGTTCTCGGGCTTCATGCAGTTGATCGGATTGAAGACGCGGAGCGCCGCCGCCACCAACTCGGCCGGGCTGATCTTCTTCCCGCTGCTCTTCCTGACCCCGAGCTTCGTCCCGCGCGAGCTGCTCACGAGGCCGATGGAGATCGCGGCGACGTTCAATCCGGTCACCTACATCATGGAAGCTCTGCGCTCGCTCGTTCTCGTCGATCTGGACTGGGCCGCGATCGGCCGGGGGTACGCGGTCGTGGCTGCCGCGGGCGTATTGATGGTGGTGCTCAGCGTCCGCTCGATCCGTAGCTACGACTGATCCAGCCCACAGAAGCGCCCCTTGCTAGGCTCGATCGATGTTGCGGCCGAAGGCACTGCGGGAGGGTGACGTCGTCGCGGTCGTGGCGACGTCCGGCGGGCTCGAGAAGGACGAGGCCCCGCTGTTCGAGCGCGGTGTCGAGACGCTCGAACGGATGGGGTTCGTCGTTCAGGTGTCGCCGTTGGTCGACCTCGAGCGGAGTTGGTGGTGGGCGGCTGCCCCGCCGGCGGAGGTCGCCGAGGAGTTCAACCGCCACCTGCGAGATCCGGAGGTGCGAGCGATCTTCTCGCTCACCGGCGGCCGGATGACCTTGAGCTATCTGGATCTGATCGACGTTGAGGCCGTGCTGACGGATCCGAAACCGGTGCTCGGGATGAGCGACATCTCCGCTTTGCATCTGGCGCTCCATTCCCGGACCGGGCTGGTCTCACTGCACTCCGATCTCGTCACGTTCGGATTCGGCGAGTGGAACGAGATCGACGACGCGCGCCGCGACCAGCTCACGGAGCTCTACGTCCGGATCCTGACGAACGACGCGCCGATCGGTCCGCTCCCGCCGGGGGATCGGTGGGAGTCGTGGCGGTCGGGTCGCGCGGAAGGCCCGCTGATCGGCGGGATGCTCAACCGGCTGGTGCGTGTGCAGTCGACCGCGTCCGCGCTGAGCCCCGAGCGCTTCGACGGCGCGATCCTGTTCTGGGAGGAAGCCTTCACCTCGACCTCGGTGGTCTGGAACGACCTGCACGTGCTGCGACAGGCGGGGGTCTTGGACCGGATCTCGGGCATGGTCGTCGGCAGGCCGTTCGAGGTAGAAGCGACGCCGCCCGGACCCGACTCGCTCCGCGACATCGTCCTCGAGGTCGTGGGCGAGCGTGACATCCCGGTCCTGGGCGACGTCGACATCGGCCACGCGGGCCCGAACCTTCCGATGCCGCTCGGCGTCCGTGCCGAGATGGACGCCGATGCGCTGACCTTGTCCTTGCTGGAGCCCGTCGTCATGGCCTCCGGCAGGTAGGCGGAGGGGAAGCGCGCCGCCTCGTTCAGTCCACGAACGGGCCTTTCCAGATCGGCTGCTCGCCGATCGGCTCGCCCGCCATCAGCAGGAACCTGGTGCCGGGAGCCGCGTCGCTCACGGTGAACGACTCGCCCGCTCCGAGCAGCACGAGCTGCGGCGGCTTCGCCTTCGCGCTGTTCGATCCGAACGTGGCTTCGCCGTCCAGCACGTAGGCGAACCCCTGGAACTCGGACGGCACGGGGATCGTCACCGATCCGCCGTCCGTGAGCCGGACGTCGTAGACGATGCCCGGCGTCCCGAGCTCGACGGGCGAACCCTCACCCACCAGGACCCGGATCGTGGCGTCTCCCTCGACCCGCTCGGCGATCTCGCCGGGCTGCAGGACCAGGGCGGTGGGTTCGACGTCCTTGTCCTTGCGTGCCAGGTTCACCCAGACGATCACGCTCCGGAACTCGGCGTCGAGCTTCCCCTCCTCTATCTCGTCCTTGCCGATCGACTCGGCGTGCCACGCGCCGCGCCCCGTTCGGAGCGCGAGCAGCGCACCTTCGGGGAGGCGTGCGCGTTCGATCGACCCGTTCGGCCCGGTGGTGTGACCCGTGCTGGCGGTGCCTTCGAGGATGTACCAGATGTTGTCGAAGCCCCGATGCGGGTGCTTCGTGTCGACGCCCGTCATGTCCGCCGCGTGGATCCGCGCCTCGTGCAAAAGGATGAACGGGTCGACCCGCTCGTACGGCGCTCCGCGGGAGGGCAGAGCCTCCAGGACCGGGAACCCCATCATCCGGATCAGGGCGGCGTCCTCGACGAGGACGGCTTCTCGTTGGGTCTTCTCTAGCTGCGTCGTCATCGCTCTCATCTCCTTCTCCTTGCCCAGAAGTCGGATCGGGTCGCGATGTATTCCGCGGCGTCACGCCCGGCTCGGCCCGGGTCCGCTTGGCTAGCGAGGGTTCGGCCGGTCGAGGTACACGTGGCGGCCGACCGAGCACAGCCACTGGGTGCCGTCTTCGTGCGGCGGCGCGACGACGAACCGTGTGACCGCGCGCTGATCACCCTCGTCGTTCGTGTAGAGCACGTCGATCAGGAACGTGCCGCGCTCCTCGATCGCAGTACGGACCCCCGCGTACAGCGGGTCATCGGGATCGCGCAACGCGGCCTGCCAGAAGCCGACGTCGTTCGCCGAGATGTAGAGGTCACGGAGCTGACGGCGGAACCGCTCGAGGTCATCGAGCGGTGCCTGCTCTTCGATGTTCGGCGGGACGTCGATGCCCCACGACTGGAGGACGGCGACACCCGAGCCGACGTTGCGGAGCGACATCGCGAGGTAGATCCGCTCGTCCACCAGCTCGATCGACGCCCGGCCGCCGCCGACGACCGCGCGGTGGTCGTCGGACCAGCCGATCTTGATGTCGGGGTCGACCAGCCGGGAGCCACTCAAGAGTGGCCGCATCCCTGCCTGGAGCGCGCGTTCCGCCACGCGAGCCGAGCGGTTCGAGGATCGCACCGACACGAACGTCGCGATCGCGAGCGCGAGCGTTCCGGCGGCGGTCGCGAGCGCCGAGATGGTTGCCCAGTCATCCACGCGGGAAGCCTAGGCGAAGAAGTTCATCGTCCGTTCGTGTCGCGGTCTTGCTGCCGGCGTCGGTCACGGCCGACTTCAACTTCCCGGAATGGGACTACGACGGCCGAGGACCTGCGGCGGCGATCCTTGCGACGGCAGATGGGTACGTCGAGGCGTGATACTGGCCGTTGTCTCCGATCAGCCTCGACCTCGGAGCTGACTGCGCGCCCGGCGCCAGGCGAACATCGGCACGAAGTCCGGAACCCTGGCTTCCCCGAGATCGTTGAGCGATTGCCTCGCGATCCTGTCGATCATCTCGGCTGAGACCGAGCCGCCGAACTCCTCCATCAGCCGCTGCCGCAACGCCGGCAGTGGGTCGGCCTCGGCCGAACGGTCTCCGTTGGATCGCTGCGCCATCCTTGCGCCCCCGGTGCTCAGGAGCGCGAACGATACTCCAGCGCAGGCGATCCCGCAATCCCCGCTGGTCGATGCGGTGTCGAGTGCCTCCGACGTCACGGTGCGGAGGGCTCGTCCCAGCTGAAGGGTGCGGACGCTATGGTGAGCTCGTCCCCGAGGAGGGAGTGGTCGTGGCCGGAAGCAAGGCACGCCTGCCACCGCGATGGTTCGTCGTTTCCGCTTGGCACGTACACCGATGGATCGTCCGCGCTACCGGCGGGCGGAAGTTCCTGTGGCGCCCGCGCACGGGCAAGTGGGGCGCCCTCCGGCTCACCACGACGGGCCGGCGGAGTGGCGAGCCGCGGAGCGTGATCGTCGGCTACATCGAGGATGGGCACGATCTGATCACGATGGCCATGAACGGCTGGGGCGCGCCCGAGCCGGCCTGGTGGCTGAACCTCCAGGCGCATCCGGACGCGGTCGTCGAGCTGGGCGGTGGGATCCGGCGCGAGGTCCTGGGCAGGGCCGCGGTCGGCCAGGAGCGCGAACGACTGTGGCAGCGCTACCGCGAAGTGGACAAGAACCTGGACGGCTACGCCGCGCGACGAGGGCACGACACGGCGGTCGTCGTCCTCGAGCCGCGGGCGGCGGCGGGATAGGCGTCCCTCGGCTCAGATATGAGCGAGCACCGCGTCCAGGGGGCGCGGGGCCTTCGACAGATCGAGCGCGTCGACCAGCAGCGGCGCGTAGTCGATCTTGCGGTTCGAGTTCCCCAGGAACCGCTTGAGCTGCTGATCGAGGGGCCGTCCGCGCCACTCCGGCTGCTTCTGAAGGGTCCGGAACGGTCCCAGCTCGCCTCGCTCCTCCACGAGGTTCACGATCCTCTCGGCACCGACCGCGCGGATGAGCTCGTCCTCGAGGTCTTCGATGCAGGCGTAGAACCCGAGGCCTTCCAACTCGAGACGCGACGAGCTCGATCCGAACCCCGTCCGCTCGAGGCCGCGACGGATATCGGGCTCCTCGGCCGCGTCGTACAACCCCGCGAGGGCGAGGTCGGATCCGTGCGGCCCGAACCGCTCGAGGAACCGTCCGACGTTCTTCGCTCCGCCCATCGCGACCACCTCGACACCATCCGCCGTCAGCGCGCGGCCTCGTCGTGCGGCGAGCGCCTCGAGCGCGCCTCGGTCGCTGATCCCCTCGACGAGGATGACTGCTCGCGGATCGCCGGTCGTCGTGCTCATCGGTCCGGTCGAACGATACGTGCTCGTTGTCGGGACGAACCAGCTCAGACCTTGTCGATGGTTCTCGGTCAGCTGTCGGTCAGCAGACCAGCTCCTGTCCTGCTTCGACGAGGACGAGCCAACTCACATGGAATGCCGCGCTCGCCGCGACGGCGCCCGCGGCCCACAGCCATGGATTCGCAAATCGCAAGCTGAGGGCGACTCCTCCCGCGAACGCCACGATGGCAACCACCCCTGGAACGAGCCAGCCGATCGCGTCCGAGGGGCCGCAGAGCGGGAAGAACCGTTGAAGGCTCCAGTCGGACGAGAGGAGCGGCACCTGAACGAAGATCGAGACGACCGGGAACCAAAGGACGATGAGAACGAGCGCGCCGGCGATCGCGCCCCTCCGACGGGATGCGCCCCAGGCCCTCTCCGCGACAGCAGCGCCGATCCCGGGCGATCCAAGAGCGACGATCGCGCCGAGGAAGGGAACCAGGAACGTCACCGAAGGCACGAGCAGCGATCCGAACACCGCGGCTCGGTTCCGCCGCCTTGTCACGGCAGGTGGTGGCGGCGGGGGAGGCAACGGCGTCTCGTGGGTTCCGTGCGTCACGTCTCGACCCCCCGATGCCGACCAGTTCGTCGCTCGCTATCGTGCTTACTCGATCGGCCAGAAGCGCGACTGGTACGACCTGGACGAGGCCGGTGCGTGGCTCATCCTCCTATCGCCGATCGTGGCGTTCGTCCGCTCGTGGCCCGGATCTGCCCTGGATCGGGTTTGCAGAACCAACGCCGCCCATCATAGGTTCTGGGGAACCGCATCCGAGGGAGGTCCCCCCGTGAAGCACCGGATCGCGCTCCTCTCCGCCTTCGTGTCGCTCGTCCTGCTCGCCGCGCTGATCTCGCCGGCGGCCGCGGGCCCCACGAAGATCGCCCGCCAGAAGCTGCAGATGTACGAGGCGGTGGTGGACGCCGCGACGGTCGAGCTCCTCACCAGCGAGGGCTATGACGTCGCCAGCATCGAGGAGGTGGCGGGTGGTTTCCGGGTGATCCTCGTGATCTACCCGTTCGAGCGACACGGGCTCGAGAAGCGTGGGATCGATCTGAAGGTCTGGCGGAACGACGCCGGGCTCACGGCCCGAACCCTCGCCGCGAAGCAGCAGAACGCCGGCTTCAAGGTGTGGATGGACTACGACGGGCCCGACGGGTACCGGCAGTACATGACGGGCTTGGAGGCGGCGAACGAGGACATCCTGGACCTGGAGGTCGTCGGCCACACGTGGGGGACGGACCCGCAGGGCGATGGCCCCGACACCCCCCGCGACATCGTGGCTCTCCGCCTCACCGCCAACGAGGAGGCGAGCGCCGACGGCAGCAAGCCCGCGGTCCTGTACTCCTCGACGGTCCATGCGCGCGAGTGGATCGCCGGCGAGGTGAACCGCCGGCTGCTCGAGTGGTTCATCAAGGGGTGGCGCGAGGGGAAGCCTCGGGTCATGAACGTCCTCCGGACGACCGAGCTGTGGTTCGTCTTGATCCAGAACCCAGACGGCTACCAGTACACGTTCGACCCGCAGGGGGACCGGCTCTGGCGGAAGACCCTCCGCGACAACGACCCCGACGGCGGCGGCCCGGCGACACCCGACAACCGGATCACGCTGCTCGACGGCGTGGATGGCAACCGGAACTTCCCCGAGCACTGGAAGTACGACGACGAAGGATCCGCCTCGCTCGTCTCGGACGAGACCTATCGCGGACCCTCGCCCGGCTCGGAGCCGGAGACGCAGGCACTCGACGAGGTGCTCGACCGGGCGCGGCCCGCGTACCACATCAGCTACCACTCGTTCGGGGAGCTCCTGCTCTACCCCTTCGGCTACCAGGTGAATACGCCCTCCGCCGACGACCCGCTCTTCGTCGCGTGGGCTGGCACGGACAAGAAGCCGGCCGTGCAGGGCTACGACCCGGGGGTCGGCGCCGACCTGTACACGACGAACGGAGAGCAGACCGACTATGCGTACTCGGCCTACGGCGCGCTGAGCATCACGCCCGAGCTGGGCGACGGGAACCAGGACTCCGGCTTCGTCTTCCCCGATAGCGAGGGCGAGGTCGAGCACGAGTTCACGATCAACCTCCCGTTCGCGTTCGCCGCCGCGAGGTCGGCGGCCGACCCGAGCAACCCGGTATCGCCGGTGAACCTCGAGGTGGAGCCGTTCTACCTCTCGACCGCGGACCTCGACCCGCAGAAGTCGTTCAACCCGATGAGCGACTTCACGTTCGCGCACTCCTACAACGGCGAGGACCAGCCGGTGCAGGTGCTCGCGAAGCGGGATCTCGACGGCGACGGCGAGGACGACCCGGTGACGCTGCACTGGTCGATCGACGGGGACGAGTCGACGGCCCCGACGGAGGAGTGGCCGGATCCGACGGACACGTCGCTCCGCTACGGCGGCGGGAACGTCTACTACCACATCGTCCGCGGCCACGTGACGGGTGCCGAGGCCGGTGACGACGTCGAGGTCTGGTTCGAGGGCGGCGGGGAGACGAGTGACTCCTTCACCTACCACGTGGAGGAGACGACCGCGGCCGACGTCCTGATCCTCGCGGACACCGACTACACGGGGCCGTCGAACTTCCCAGCGTACGATCCCGCCGCCGGCCAGCCGCCGTTCCTCTCGGTCTACGAGGACGCGCTGCCGGCCGGGACGTCGCACGACGTCTACGACGTCGACGCGATGGGGGCGGCGCCGGATCACCTCGGCGTCCTCGGGCACTACGACGCCGTGATCTGGTACACGGCGAACGATCTGCTCTCCCGCGTGGCCGGGCAACCGGGCGGAACGGGAGCGGAGACCCAGGCGAACTCCATGATGCTGCAGGTCCGGGCCTACCTGAACGAAGGGGGTCGACTCCTGTACACGGGGCGCCACGCCGGGTGGCAGTTCGCGAACGCGTTCGACTACAACCCGGTTTCGACGCCACCGCTCTGCGACGCGGTCGACCTCGAGGCCGACGACGGGTGCCTGTTCCTCTCGGACGACTTCCAGCAGTACTGGCTGGGGGCCTATCTGTTCGTAGAGGACGGGGGAGCGGCCGAGGACGGCAGCTCGTTCGACGTGGCCGGGGCCGACGACCCCTACGACGACGCGACGACCGACCCGTGGCCGATCGACCAGGTCTTCGAACCCGGCCGCGACGCCACGAACCAGTCGTTCGTCACGACCAGCAGCATCCTCAAGGACGACGAGTTCCCGCAGTTCACGAGCACGGCTCCTGGGGTCTGGGACACGCCGTTCGCCGGCGCGTACGAGCCGCATTCCGGGGACTTCTACATGTACTCGCAGCGAGCGGACATCCGCTACCAGCGCCTGATGAACACGTTCGAGGTCAACTCCGGAACCGATCTCTCGTTCTTCATCTCCCACGACACCGAGCCCGCGTGGGACTTCGTGTTCGTGGAGATCCAGGGCGAGGACGGCGAGTGGGCCACGCTGCCGGAAGCGAACGGACACACGGACTCCAGCACCGGGGAATCCTGCCCCGAGGGCTGGCACGAGCTCCATCCGTGGCTGGTGCAGTACCAGGGCGCGGACTGCGCCGGAACGGGGTGGAACGCGACGTCCGGCCGGTCGAACGGCTGGACCGAGTGGGACTTCGACCTGAACGACTACGCCGGGCAGGAGGTGACCGTCTCGATCTCGTACGCGAGCGACTGGGCCGCCCAGGGACTCGGCGTGTGGGTCGACGACATCACCGCGCCGACGACCGAGGCCGGGGTCAGCACCGACTTCGAAAGCGACATGGGGAGCTGGACCATCGGAGACCCGATCGAGATCGGGAGCGGCGTGAACGTCCTGGACTGGAACCGCTCCGAGGACGTCGGGTTCGTCGAGGGCGCGATGACGTCGATGACACCCGCGGACGCCGACTTCCGAACGCTGTACTTCGGGTTCGCGCTCGAGAACGCCGGGAACGCGGCCGCGCGCAAGGAGATCATGGCCGACGCCCTCGCGTATCTGACCGCGGGGTAGGCGGTTGGGGATCGGCGCGGCCTCCGGCCGCGCCGATCCCCGCTTCGCCTTCGCCGCGAAGCGCGCGGATCAGCCGTCGGAGGCGTGCGCCTTCGCGACGTCGCCGATGATCTCGGCGAGCTCCTTCGGGCGCGACCACATCGGCCAGTGGCTCGTCGGCAGGTCGACCCAGGTGATGTTGCGCACCTCCTTGAGGCCGGCGAGCCAGGCGTAGCCCTCGTCCATCGCCTCCTTGTACTCCTGGGACGAGTACCCGGTGCAGATCAGGGTGCTCGGGATGTCGAGCCGCGCGTCGTTCGTCAGCTCGACGGCATCGCGCAGGACGCCGCCCGGCTCGGGGACCGCCCGCTGCCGGAACGTCTCGAGCTGCTCCTCGCTGAGCCCGTCGAGGTTCTCCTCCGCCGAGAGCTCCTCCCACGACATCGGCTTCTCCGCGCCCTCGAAGTCGGGATCGAGCGGCGGGATGCCCGGGGCGGTGTCGACGTAGACCATCGCCGCGATCCTCTCCGGGACTCGATCGCTCGCGACATAGCCGGAGAACCCGGTTCCGCTGTGCACGGCGAGCACGACGGAACCGCTCGCCGCGTCGACCGCCTCACAGATCGTGTCGACGTGATCCGACAGACCGATCGAGGACCGGTCGGCATCGGCCGAGTCGAGACCGGGAAGCGTGAGTGCCGTGACGTCGTGGCCTGCCGCTCGGAGCGCGTCGGCCACTTCGTCCCACGCCCACGCACCGAGCCAGAACCCGGGAACCAAGATGATCGGTGGCTTCGTCATCCCTCGACCCTAGGAGCGGGAACCGACATCCGTCCATCCGATGGGGTGCTCGCCGTCGTCACCGTGTGACGGCGTGGAGGGGGATCGGATCGGACACGCCTTTCAGCTCGACCGCACCGATCGGCTCGAACGCGATGCCGTCCGGACGCGACGCGATCCACGATCTCCTGCGTGACGAGCACCTGGCCCGGCGCCGCCCGTTCCCCGATCCTCGCCGCGAGGTTGACGGTCCGGCCGAAGTAGTCGCCTCCCTGGAACACGACCGGCCCGGTGTGCAGGCCGACGTGCGCGGGCGGCAGCCCTGCCGCCGAGATGGCGTCGATCATCTCCAGCGCGGCGATGACGCCACCGGCCGGCTCACGGAAGTGGAACATCACGCCGTCGCCGAGCCACTTCACGACCTTGCCGCCGTGGCGCTCGGCCGGCCGCTGGACGAGCGGCGTCAGACGAGCCGCCAGCTCCGCCGCCGCCTCGTCGCCCCGTTCCTCGGTCAGCCGCGTGTACCCCGTGATGTCGAGGAAGCAGATCGCCGGCGGCTCGACCAGCCGGCTACGGAGCCCGGTTCGGTCGAGCGCGTCCTCGATCTCCCCGATCAGGTTCTCCACCCACGTGTGCTCCTGGTGCGCGTGGTACATCGCGAGGATCGCCTCCTCGAGGAGCGGCGTGGCCTCCTCGCCGAACCCGAGCGTCGCCTCGTGCATCTCCGCGTCGGTCATGCCGGAGGCCAGGCTCGGGAGCACGACGTACGTGTGCCACCAGTCCGCCTCGACCTCGGCGATCCTGCGGAGGGCGTCGCCGTAGACGCGGAGCAACCGTTCGACGACGGACGTGGGGAATCCTTCGACGCGAGCTTCCGGATCAGCGGGACGATGCGCAGCTCGTCCTCGCGCATCCGGTCCTCCGGCTCGGGCAGGGCGAATCCGATCGCCTCGCGGAGGACCCTGAGGAGCTCCAGCGGGATGCCGGTCTCCGTGGCGACGTCCTGGAACGAGCGTGGGCTGAGCGGGGCGATCAGGTCGTAGAGCGGGGCGTCGAGCCACCCGAACGAGAGCTCGCCGGCGTCGAGCGCCTCGCGGATCGCCTCGAGCGGCAGCCCCGTGCGTTCGAGGCCCTGGTACAGGCGAGTGCGTCTGACGTCGCCTTCCGTGAACGTGCCGTCTTCATCCGGAGCGAGGACGCCCACCTCGACCAGCTTGGCCACGAAGTCGAGCTCGACGCCCGCTCGCTCCGCGACGTCTCGCTCCGAGATCTCGCCCACCCACAGAACCTAACCGCCGACGCTTCCGCCATCATGGTGGGAGGCCGGCGACATCGAGGGAGGAGCAGACCGATGACCGATCACCCGATCGGAACGCGCGAGGAGTGGCACGCGGCACGCGAGAGCTGCTCTCCGCGAGAAGGAGCACACGAGGCTGGGCGACGAGCTCGCCCAGATGCGACGGGAGCTCCCGTGGGTTCCCGTCGAGAAGGACTACCGCTTCGACACCGGCGACGGCACCCGAGACGCTCGCGGAGCTGTTCGGCGAGCACTCGCAGCTCCTGATCTACCACTTCATGTTCGGTCCGAGCTACGCGGCCGGCTGCCCGACCTGCTCGTCATCGGCCGACGCCGTCAACGGGGTCCTGCCGCACCTCGACGCGCGGGACGCGACGATGCTCTACGTCTCACGGGCTCCGATCGAGCGGCTCCTCGCCTACAGGGATCGGATGGGCTGGAGCTTCCCGTGGGTCTCGTGCGGCGGCAACGACTTCAACTTCGACCTGGGCTTCTCGTACACCGACGAGCAGGTGAGCCAGTTCGTGGGGCCGCTCCTCGAGGCCGGTGCCCCGCCGATCCTCGATGCCAACGCTGTTGCGAGCGGCACGGACGTCGCCGGCTACCTGACGGAGGGACCGGGCTTCAGCTCGTTCGCGAAGGCCGACGGCGTCGTGTACCACACGTACTCGACGCAAGCCCGAGGTCTCGAGTTCCTGATGGGCTACTACCCGATCCTCGATCGGGCGCCGAAGGGCCGCGACGAAGGCGACGGGATGCAGCTCTGGCTCCGTCGCCACGACGAGTACGACGGT
>CAWIUW010000004.1:0-102116 GCA_963839395.1 uncultured Actinomycetota bacterium | reverse complement strand
GCGCCGGGAGGGAGTCGAACCCCCAACCTTCTGATCCGTAGTCAGAGGCTCTTCTTCAGCATCTCCATGAGCGAGACCAGCGGACCGGTGTCCTGCATCACGTAGAAGTGCGCCGAGGGCACACCCTGCTCGAAGAGTTGGAGCGTCTGTTCGTACGCCCATCGGATCCCCACCTCGGCGACCTTCTCGTCCTCCACGGACGCCACCTCGGCCACCAGCGCCTCGGGCACGGCGACGTTGAAGGTCCTCGGGATGCTCGTGACGTGCGTTCGGCGCGTGAGGATCTTGAGCCCCGGGATGATCGGGATCGTGACGCCTTGATCCTGGCACGACTTCACGAACCGGAAGAAGACCTCGTTGTCATAGAAGAGCTGCGTCACGGCGTACTCGGCGCCGGCGCGCTGCTTCTCAAGGAGCACACCGATGTCCCGCTCGAGGTTCGGCGCCTCCTCGTGCTTCTCCGGGTAGGCGGCGACGCCGATGCAGAAGTCCGTCGGCGTGGATTCGGCCAGCTCCTCGAGGTACTCGCCGCGGTTCATCGCGGCCACCTGCCCGACGAGATCGAGAGCGCCCTCGTTCGCGCTGCGTCCTTCCGGCGGCGCCCGACGCTCGCCGTCCCCGCGGATCGCGAGGACGTTCTCGATCCCGAGGTAGTTCAGCTCGATCAGCGAGTCCTCCGTCTCTTCGCGGGTGAACCCGTTGCAGAGGACGTGCGGAACCGGGTCGACGTCGAAGCGGTACTTGATCGCGGCGCACAGGCCGAACGTGCCCGGCGCCTTGCGCGTCACGCGACGCCGGTAGGTACCGCCGGGCACCTCGTCCCACACTGTCTCCGCCGCGTGGCTCGTGATGTCGATGAACGGTGGCTCGTACGGCATCAGGGACGACACGGCTTCGTAGATGCGTTGCACGTTGGCCCCGCGGCGTGGCGGGATGATCTCGACGCTCACGAAGGGGTTCGTCGCGTTCGCCAGATGCTCGATGACCTTCACGGCTCGAGCCTACCGGCAGATCGGATCCGATCCCCGAAGGGGCCGGATCACTCCTCTCGCCAAGGCAAGGCGGACCCCGCGCGCGGCTGCGACCTCGAGCGCCCGCTCGTAGCCGGCGTCCGCGTGCCGGATCACGCCGGTCCCGGGGTCGGTCGTGAGGACCCGCTCCAGGCGCGCCGCCGCGTTCTCCGAGCCGTCCGCGACGACGACCATCCCCGCGTGGATCGAGTAGCCGATCCCCACGCCACCGCCGTGGTGCACGCTCACCCAGTGGGCGCCGGCCGCGGTGTTGATCAGCGCGTTCAGGATCGGCCAGTCGGCGATCGCGTCCGAGCCGTCCTTCATGCCCTCGGTCTCTCGGTACGGCGAGGCCACGGAACCGCTGTCGAGATGATCCCGGCCGATCACGATCGGCGCGGAGAGCTCGCCGCTCGCCACCATCTCGTTGAAACGCAGCCCCGCTTTCGCGCGCTGCCCGTACCCGAGCCAGCAGATCCGCGCGGGCAACCCCTGGTGCGCGACGCGCTCCCCCGCCATGTGCAGCCACCGCGAGCAGCCGTTCGTCCTCCGGGAACAGCTCCGCGACCGCCTTGTCCGTCTTCTCGATGTCCTCCGGGTCGCCGGAGAGCGCCGCCCACCGGAACGGCCCCTTCCCCTCGCAGAACATCGGGCGGACGAACGCCGGGACGAAGCCCGGGTAGGCGTACGCCCGCTCGAAGCCGCCCGTTTCCGCACCCGCTCGCAGGTTGTTCCCGTAGTCGAAGACGACCGAGCCCGCGTCGAGGAACCCGACCATCGCCTCGACGTGGCGGGCCATCGACTCGTGGGACCGCCGCTGGTAGTTCTCGGGGTCCCGTTCCCGGAGCGCCGAGGCTTCCTCGAGGGTGAGCCCGGCCGGAACGTAGCCACCGAGCGGATCGTGCGCGCTCGTCTGGTCGGTCACGATCTCGGGCCGGAAGCCCTGTGCGAGCAGTGCCGGCAGCACATCGGCGCAATTCCCGAGCAGGCCGATCGATAGCGGCTCTCGCGCCGTTCTTCGCCTCCTCGGCCCACGCGAGCGCTTCGTCGACGGAATCCGTCTCCCGATCGAGGTACTGGCCCTTGATGCGCCGCTCGATCCTGTCGGGATCGATCTCGACGCAGATCGCCACACCCCCGTTCATCGTGACGGCGAGCGGCTGCGCTCCCCCCATGCCCCCGAGCCCACCGGTCAGCGTGACCGTGCCCGCGAGCGTGCCACCGAACCGCTGCGTGGCGCACTCGGCCAGGGTCTCGTAGGTCCCCTGCAGGATCCCCTGCGTCCCGATGTAGATCCAAGAGCCGGCGGTCATCTGGCCGTACATCGTGAGCCCCGCGTGCTCGAGCTCTCGGAAGGTCTCCCAGTCGGCCCACTTCGGCACGAGCATCGCGTTCGAGATCAGGACCCGAGGGGCCATCTCGTGGGTTCGGAACACGCCGACCGGCTTCCCGGACTGGACAAGGAGCGTCTCGTCGTCACCGAGGCCCTTCAGCGTGCGGACGATCGCGTCGTACGCCTCCCAGGACCGGGCGGCGCGGCCCGTGCCGCCGTAGACGACGAGGTCCTCGGGCCGTTCGGCGACCTCGGGATCGAGGTTGTTCATCAACATCCGCATCGCGGCCTCCTGCGGCCACGAACGGCAGCTCAGCTCGGATCCCCTCGGCGCACGCACCTCGTGAGCGTCCATCGGCTCCATCTTGGCTGCCTCCATCTTGGGCGATACCCCTGGATGGGTAACCTCCATCTGGGCTACGGCAGAGATGCTACCCGGGTGCTTGAGTGACCCCGGGTTCACAGGTACCGTCCGCGCGATGGCCTCCGACGGAACCCTCATCGAGTTCGAGGCCGGAGGCGCCGTCGATCCCATCCGGGTGCTCCTCGCCGATGACGAACCGGCGCTGCGGGTCGCCCTCACGGAGCTCCTCAGCCACGAGGAACGGGTCGAGCTCATCGGGACGGCCGCCGACGCCGAGGAGGCGATCCGGATCGCCGAGTCTGACCGGCCGGACGTGGCGCTCGTCGACGTCCGAATGCCGGAGGGCGGCGGGCCGCACGCAGCGCGCGGCATCTCGCGCGTCTCCCCCGGGACGCGCGTGATCGCGCTCTCCGCGTACGAGGATCGGAAGAACGTGATGGAGATGCTCCGAGCGGGTGCTGTGGGCTACCTCGTCAAGGGCACGGCGGCCGATGAGCTCGTCGATGGGATCGAGCTGGTGGCCCGGGGGGGCACCAGCCTCTCGGCCGAGGTGCTGGGCGGCGTCGTCGCCGAGCTCGCGACCCAGCTCCGCCGTGAGGAGATCGAACAGGAGGCGGACCAAGCCCTCCGAGGCAACATCGAACGATTCGTCTCGGGTCACGGGGTGTGGATGGTGTTCCACTCGATCGTCGACCTCGAGACCCGTGACGTGATCGGGGTGGAGGCGCTCGCGCGCTTCGGTTCGATCCCCGCGAAGCCGCCCGACCAGTGGTTCGCCGACGCGACGGCCCTCGAGCTGGGGCTGCAGCTTCAGCTCCGCACGGTGAAGCAGGCGATCGAGGCGCTCCCGAAGATCCCGGACGGGGCTTTCCTCGCCATCAACTGTTCGCATCACGCCGCGGCGTCCCCGGAGCTCGCGGAACGGCTGGACGGCGTCGAGGGGCACGTCGTGCTGGAGATCACCGAACACGAAGCGATCGAGGACTACAGCGCGCTCGCGGAGGCGCTCGCGCCGCTGCGCGAGCGCGGTCTGCGGGTCGCGGTCGACGACGTCGGCGCGGGCTACGCGAGCCTCCGGCACGCGCTGCAGCTCGCGCCCGACATGGTGAAGATGGACATCTCGCTCACCAGAGGCATCGACCGCGATGCGGGGCGTCGGGCGCTCGCCGCAGCGCTGATCTCCTTCGCCGGCGAGACGAACATGACGATCGTGGCGGAAGGGATCGAGACGGCGGGCGAGCTCCACGCGCTCCGTGAGCTCGGCGTCCGCTACGGCCAGGGCTTCTACCTCTCCCGGCCGACCCCGCTCGACTGAGGCGTCACGAGCCGCCCGTGGACCGGGTGCGGACCAGGCTCCGAAGCACCCGCAGGTCACGACGGAAGATGCGGCGCATCAGCGGTGCTGCTAGCCGGAGGCCGAGACGGCCAACGGGACCCAGCGCCTTCGGCGCATAGAGGGTCTCGCGCCAGCGCATCCTCGTGCCCTCGCTGACCGGCTGGAGCTGGATCTCACCCGCGCCTTTCACCCATCCCAGGTGATCGATCACCAGGATCCGCGGAGGCTCCCACATGCTCACCCGGATCGTGTCCCTGGTCTTGATGCCCGCGATGCGAACCGTCGCGCGTGCCTCCACGCCGACGCCCTCCCGCTGCTCGCCGACCACCTCGAAGCCGGAGGCTTCGAGCATCCAGTCGTCCTGGTGCTCCCAATCCGTGAGAAGCGCCCACACCACATCGGGTGGGCCCGGCATCGTGTCGGAGACCTCGATGACGACCGGACGCCGGCGTCGCTCGGATGATGGCTCGGCGTTCAGTGGATCAGCTCGAGCGGCGATCGATCGACCACGACGAGGCACCCGTGTCCTTCGTGAACTGCTTCATCTCCATGGCGACGGTGACGGCCTCCGCGTAGTGACGGAACGCCCGCTTCTCCGTCGAGGCGATCCCGATCGAAAGCGTCAGCAACGGGGACCGCTGGAGATCGCCACGTCGGTTCGTGACCTCGACGTAGCCGTTGGTGCGGTCGTCCACGTCGTAGAGCGCCGGCACCATCTCGTCGAACATCTGGACGATCTGCTGTGCAGTGGCCGTGGCCTGCTCGGGAGGCACGACGACGACGAAGTCGTCTCCGCCGGCGTGCCCGACGAACGTCTCCGCTCCGACGACCTGCGCGGCGGCCTCGCCGATCACCCGTGCGGTCTCCCGGATGGCCTCGTCCCCACGGAGGAAGCCGTAGCGGTCGTTGTAGGACTTGAACCGGTCGAGATCGACGTAGAGGACCGCGAACGGATCGGCCGCGGCGACGCGCCGCTCGATCTCGTCCTCGATCGCGATGTTGCCCGCAAGTCCGGTCATCGGTGACAGCGATCGCGTGTCGCTCGCGCGGTTCAGGACCCCACGGATCCTCGCGAGCAGCTCCGGCGTGTCGAACGGCTTCACGATGTAGTCATCCGCGCCGATCGCGAACCCCTCGAGCTTGTCGGCCGAGAGCCCGCGAGCGGTCAACATGATCACGGAGACCGTGGCCGTCCGCGGATCCTGTCGGAGCCGGCGCGTCAGCTCGAACCCGTCCATGTTCGGCATCATCACGTCGGCCAGGACGAGCTGCGGAGGACGCTCCTGCGCGGCGGTCAACGCCTGCTCGCCGTCGCTCGCGACCCGGACGTCGTAGCCCGCGGCCTTGAGCTCGATCTCGAGGAGACGCGCGATGAACGGGTCGTCGTCGACCACGAGGAGACTCTCGCCGCCGCCACCCGGGTCCTCGGTCTGCGGCATCGCTTCGGGAGTGGCTCCGCTGCCCGTCTCCGGATCCATCTCCGGCGCGGTCTCCTGCGGCGTCTCTTCGTCCGTCACCGTCTCTCCTGTCGTCCCGGGATGCGTCATCTCCTGGACATCGGCACTCTACCGCCAGAGGTGGAGCCGACCGGGTAGGTCACTTCGGGACGTTCCGTGGCGCCGCGTGGCACGATGGGGCGGGCCTCCGTTGGCCAAAAGCGCAGAGAAGAAGGGGACACCATGCCGGTGCTCGACTCGTTCCTCGACGCGATGGGCAACACACCGTTGGTGCGCCTGCGTGCCGTGACCCGCGGGGTGAAGCCGGCGATCCTGGCCAAGCTCGAGATGCTGAACCCCGGTGGGTCCGTCAAGGACCGGATCGGGATCCGGATGATCGAGGCGGCCGAGCGGGACGGGCTCCTCAAGCCCGGAGGGACGATCGTCGAGCCCACGTCCGGCAACACGGGTCACGGGCTCGCGATCGCCGCGGCGGTCCGCGGCTACCGCTGCATCTTCGTGATGCCGGACAAGATGAGCCAGGAGAAGATCTCGCTCCTGCGCGCCTACGGGGCCGAGGTCGTGATCTGCCCGACCGCCGTGTCGCCCGATTCCCCGGAGAGCTATTACCGGGTCGCCGACCGGCTGGCCGCGGAGATCCCCGGCGCCTTCCAGCCGAACCAGTACCACAACCCCGTGAACCCCCTGACCCACTACGAGACGACCGGCCCGGAGATCTGGCGACAGACCGATGGACGGCTCACGGCGTTCGTGTGCGGAGTGGGCACCGGTGGCACGATCTCGGGCGCGGGCCGCTACCTGAAGGAGCAGAACCCGGACGTCCTCGTGGTGGGGGCGGACCCTGAGGGATCGCTGTATTCGGGCGACACGCCAAGGCCCTACCTCGTCGAAGGCATCGGCGAGGACTTCCTGCCCTCCACGTTCGACCCGTCGGTCGTGGATCGCTACGTGCGGGTCTCGGATCGGGATTCGTTCCTGACGGCGCGCGCGATCACCCGCCGGGAAGGGATCCTGGTCGGCGGCTCGAGCGGCACCGCCGTCTTCGCGGCGCTGGCGGTCGCTCGCGATCTCGACGATCCGGATGCGACGATCGTCGTCCTGCTCCCGGATACCGGGCGCCAATACATGTCGAAGCTCTATTCCGAGACCTGGATGCTGCAGCACGGCATGCTCGAGCGGCCCGAGATGATCCGCGTCGAAGAGGTCCTGTCGGCCAAGTCCGGCGAGATCCCCTCGCTGGTGACCGTGAACGCCCACGACAAGGTCCGCCAGGCGGTGGAGACCCTGCAGGAACACGGGATCTCGCAGGCCCCCGTGGTCCGCGAGGAGTCGATCGACGTGTCGCAGTTCGTCGGATCGATCCGAGACCGCGAGCTGTTGGAACGGGTCTTCCGCGATCCCGACGCGCTCCAGCTGGACGTGGCCGAGGCGATGGCGCCTCCCATCCCGATGGTCGAATGGGACGCACCGGTGGAGATGGCCTTCGCGGAGCTCGAACGGACCCCCGCCCTCGTCGTGACCAAGTCGGGGCAGGCGCTCGGCGTGCTCACCCGGAGCGACCTCCTCGAGTTCCTCGCTCGCCAGCGTCGAGGTTGATCACCGCCCGTGCGCGCACTCGGGATCGATGTGGGCGTCGGCAAGGGCCTCGACCTCGTGCTGCTCGACGACCAACGCGTGCCGATCCACGTGCAGCCGAAGGTCGGCGTGGAGCAGGTCCCCCGCACGATCGAGGAGATGGGGCCCGATGTGATCGCGATCGACGCACCGCCGGCGTGGGCCGCGGACGGTCGATCCCGGCTTACCGAGCGCGTCCTCGCGGAGCGGAACATCCGCACGTTCGCTACGCCCGCCCGCGCGCGTGGCAAGGGCAATCCGTTCTACGACTGGATGGAGGTCGGCTTCCGGGTGTTCCGGGCCGCCGCCCGAGCAGGCTTCCCCCGATACGCGGCGGGTGACCCTCAGGGAACGGCGATGGAGGTCTTCCCGCACGCGAGCGCCACGGTGTTGCGCGGGTTCCTCCGCCCGAAATGGATCGGGAAGAAGGCTTGGCGTGAGGGGGTCTTGGTGGCGCAAGGCGTGCGGACAGACCGGCTGACGTCGATCGACCTGATCGACGCGGGCCTCTGTGCGCTGACGGGGCTCCTGGCCCTGCAGGGCAAGCGCTTCGCGCCCGGCGATCCACGGGAGGGCGTGATCGTCCTCCCCGTGGTCACGCTCCCAGCCGCGCGGTTCGCCCCGCTCCGGCGGGACGCCTCGTTGGCGGTGAGCCCGGAGACCTCCGTGCTGTTCCGCTACTGCGGATGTGGCACACCGGGATGCCAGGAACTCACGCGCCGGGAGTTCGCGCCCGGTCACGACGCCAAGCGCAAGTCCATGCTGTGGCGACTCGCCCGTGAGGGGCGAGACGCCACCGACGAATTGAGGGGACGAGGATGGAAGGTACCTCCGGAGATCGGATGAGGTTCGAGACCGCGGCGATCCACGCCGGACAGGATCCCGACCCACCATACGGTGCGGTGAACGTCCCGATCTACCAGACGTCCACGTACGCGCAGCCGTCCGTCGGCAAACCCAAGGTCTTCGACTACGCGCGTGGGGGTAACCCCACGCGAGAGGCGTTCCAGACCGCGCTCGCCGCCCTGGAGGGTGGCGAGCGCGCGTTCGCGTTCGGGAGCGGCATGGCGGCGGAGACCACACTCCTGCTTTCGTTGCGTCCGGGCGACCACGTCGTGCTGCCGGACGACGTCTACGGCGGCACGTACCGACTCCTGTCCACGGTGCTCGAGCCCTGGGGGCTGTCGTACTCGGTCGTCGACGTCACCGATCTCGAGGATCTGCACGACGCCATCCGCGAAGAGACCCGCGTCGTCTGGCTCGAGACGCCGTCGAACCCGATGCTCCGGATCGTCGACGTCGCGGCGGTCGCGGCGGCCGCGCACGAGTCCGGCGCACGTGTCGTCGTCGACAACACGTTCGCGACCCCCGCGCTGCAGCGGCCACTCGAGCTCGGTGCCGACGCCGTCGTCCACAGCGTCACGAAGTACATCGGTGGTCACTCCGACCTGATCGGAGGCGCCGTCGTCACGAGCGACCCCGAGTGGATCGAACGGCTCGGGTTCCTGGCGAACGCGGTCGGCGCGGTCCCGGGTCCGATGGACTCCTTCCTGGCCCTCCGCGGGCTGAAGACGCTCGCGCTCCGGATGGCGAAGCACTCGGAGAACGCCGCGGTGATCGCCGCATGGCTCGCGTCTCACCCGAAGGTCGGGCGTGTCTACTACCCGGGGCTCGAGTCCCATCCGGGTCACGAGGTCGCGAGCCGACAGATGTCGTCGTTCGGGGGGATCGTGTCATTCGACGCCCCTTCCGCCGAGGAAGCGATCGCGATCGCGGAGCGGACCGAGCTGTTCTTCCTCGCCGAGTCGCTCGGCGGCGTGGAGTCACTGATCGAGGTTCCCGGCCCGATGACGCACGCGAGCGTCGCGGGATCGCCGTGCGAGGTGCCGACGGAGCTCGTCCGCCTGTCCGTGGGGATCGAGCATGTCGACGACCTGATCGCCGATCTGGAACAGGCGCTCGGCTAGCGCAGCACGATCTCGCCGCCGTCGCGGAGCGCGACGCCCACCGCATGCACCCGCGGATCGCCGCGTTCCACGCGGATCGGCACGTCCGCCCCGCCGAGCCACTCGCGGAGCCGAGCCTCGTCCCCCCCGACCTCGGCCCAGGCGATCCCCTCCGCCGGGACACCGTGCTCGGCGGACGCGGCGCCGGGATGGTCCGCAGCCGGCACGTCCCACGAGATGAAGAAGGGCAGCCAGAGGTCCTCGCCGCGCTCCTCGATCCCGGCGCCGCGCCACCGCACCTCGGTGCCGTCCTCCCGCGTCCGGGCGCCCGGCCGGACCTGGAGCCCGAGCCTCGCCGCGGTCGCCTCGATGTCGTCGTCGGCGAGGCACACCGAGAACCAGCGGTCACCCTCCGCCGACAGTTCCATGAGCGTTCCCCCGAGCACGGTGCGCGATCCGACCTCCTCGTCGACGACCCCGAGGAGCTCGAGGTAGTCCTGCCCGAGGGGCGCGATCATGTTCGCGGTGCCCCATTTGGGGTGACGCCCGCCCGGTGCGAACCGGAGCCCGTGCTCCTCCCACAGGCGCGCGGCGGACGCGTCGAGATCGCGGACGGCCAGCACCACGTGATCGATCCGGAGCATCAGCCGGAACCTCGTTAGGAGAGCTGCCGCTTCATGTAGGCGACCATCGAGACACCGCCGGCCGGCGTCTGCTGCTGCAGGATCGTCACGAGCTCCCACCCGTCCTCTCCGAAGTTGTTCAAGATCTCGCCCGGGTTGTGCTCGAGGAGCGGTGCCACGAAGTACTCCCACTTCATCTCAACTTCCTCCTTCGGCCATCAGTTGCTCACGTACGTTCCGGATGCAGACGCCCATGATCACCTCGAGGCCTCCGTCCGCGGCGATCCGAGCCGCCTCCTCGTTCACGATCCCCTCCTGGAGCCAGAGCACGCGCGCGCCGATCGTGACGGCCTGGCGCGCCACTTCCGGTGTGTGCTCGGGGCGCCGGAACACGTCCACGACGTCGACATGGATGTCCGGCGGGATGTCGAGGAGAGAGGCATAGACCCGCTCCCCCAGGACCTCCGTCTCGTTCGGGTTCACCGGCACGATGCGGTAGCCGTGGTCCTGCAGGTAGGCGGCGACGCCGTGGGAGGGACGCGACGGCTTCGAGGAGATCCCGACGACCGCGATCACGTCCACCTCGCCGAGCAACGACCGGAGCTCCTCCTTCCGTGCGCTCACGTCAGGGTCCACGGCGCCTCCTCCCTGAGGACGTCCAGGAAGGAACGGACCATCAGCCCGGTCGCGCCCCAGATCCTGTGGTCCTCCACCGGATATGCCCATCCCTGCCAGGCGGTCCCGTCGACACGAGGCAGCTCCATCGGCTCCTCCACGGCGGCGAGGACGGAGAGCGGCACGCGGATGATCTCCTTGATCTCGGCTTCCGCCGCGAACAGATCCGGCGGTGCCTTCAGCAGCCCGACGAACGGGATCACGAGGATCGCGGAGACGTACGTGTGCACGGGCGGGAGGGCGCCGACCAGTCGCGGGAGCGTGGGCTCGAGGCCGATCTCCTCGAACGCCTCCCGGCGCGCGGCGTCGGCCGGTGTCTCCCCCTCGTCGACGAGTCCTCCCGGGAACGAGATCTCTCCGGGGTGACGCGACAGCGCGTCGGAGCGGACCGTGAAGATCAAGGAGAGGTCCGGCGACTCGACGAGCGGCGCGAGGACTGCGGCCAGGCGGTCGCCCGGCGCCGGCGCGTGCGCCGGCGCCTGATCCAGCGCGGACGAAAGTACTTCCTGCAGAGAGGCCGCGTGTAGCATCCGCAGCCATGGTAGGCGAGGACGTCGCGGAGCCCGCGTCGTCGGCCGCCCGCGCGGCCGCCGATGCGGCGGCCGATGCGGCGGATCCGGACGAGGTGCTCCGCTATGCACGGGCGCTGATCGCGGCGCCATCCGAGAACCCCGGGGGAACCGAGGACGAGGCCGCCGACGTGGCGATCGGCATCCTCACCGGCCTCGGTGCCGACATCCAGGTCGTCCGGTCCGAGGACGGACGTCCGAGCGTGGTGGCGAGGATCGGCTCCGGGGAGCGCCCACGCCTCGCCTGGAACGGACACCTCGACACCGTTCCCGCTGGGGAACCGTCCACCTGGTCGAGCGCCCCGTTCGAGGGCGCCGTGGTCGACGGGAGACTGGTGGGCCGCGGGGCGTGCGACATGAAGGGACCGATCGCGTCCGCGCTCGCGGCCGTCGCGGCGGTCCGCCGCGCCGGCCTCTCGCTCGCCGGAACGCTCGACCTTCACCTGGTCGCCGACGAGGAGCACGCCGGGATCCACGGCACCAAGGTCCTTCGCGAACAGGGCTTGCTCGACCAGGACGCCGCGATCGTGGGCGAACCGTCCGAGATGGAGATCGCCCTCGCCGAACGCGGCGGTGCCTGGGTCAGGGCCGTCGCGCACGGGAAGGCCGCGCACGGGTCGCAGCCGGATCGCGGCGTCAACGCGATCCTCACGATGTCGCGGTTCCTGCTGCGCCTGCCGGAGGCGCTGCCGGATCGGGTCCATCCGCTCGTCGGCGCCCCGACGGTCAACGTGGCGCTCGTCAGCGGAGGCAGCGCCCCGAACGTCGTCCCCGATCGCTGCGAGGTGGAGATCGATCGCCGGATCGTCCCGGGTGAGGACGATCCGGAGGAGGTCCTCGCGCCGTTCCGTACGCTGGTCGACGAACTCGTGGCGGAACACCCTGCGACCGCCATCGAGGTCTCGCTGAGGGACTGGACCGAGGCGGCCGAGACGACCGGCGACTCGGCGATCGCGGCGATCGCTCGGGACTCGATCGCCGCCGAGACGGGGGCCCCACCGTCCTTCGTCGGATTCACCGGCATCACGGACGCTCGCTTCTACATCAACGACGCGCACATCCCGACCGTGATCGTGGGACCCGGTTCGCTCTCGCTCGCGCACACCGCGAACGAGTCCATCGCGGTCTCGGAGATGGTCGTCGCGGCACGGACGTACGCCCGGATGTTCGTCGGCTACCTGGGCACCAACTAGCTCCCGTGGAGCGGTTCGACGTCGTCGTGATCGGCGGAGGCGGCACCGGTTCCGAGGTCGCGTTCTCCCTCGCGAGGTCGTCGAGGATGAAGGTGGCCCTCGCTGAGCGGGACAAGCTGGGCGGCGAGTGCAACCACTACGGCTGCCTCCCCACGAAGGTGATGCTTCGATCGGCGAAGATCGCGGCGCTCGCGCGAGACGGCGCGCGCTTCGGCCTGCGGATCCCGGAGGTCGAGGTCGACCTCAAGGCGGTCCAGCAGCGCGCTCGTGACGTGATCGATGCACAGTCCGGAGAGGGAGCCGCGCCCTTCGAACGCGTGGGGGTCCGGGTGTTCCTGCAGGAGGCCCGCCTCCTCGGGGAACGCCGGGTGGTGCTCGCGGACGGCACGGAGATCGAGGCCGACAAGGTCGTGCTCGCAACCGGGACGGAGGCCACCCTCCCCCAGATCCCCGGACTGACGGACGGGCCCTATTGGACGAACCGGGAAGCGATCTGGGAGCCGAAGGCCGCTCCCGCCTCGTTGGTCGTCATCGGAACCGGGGCGATCGGGACCGAGTTCGCGCAGCTGTACGCGCGGTTCGGGTCACGCGTCACGGCGCTGGAGGCCCTTCCTCATCTCCTCCCGCAGGAAGACGAAGAGGCAGCCGCCTCGCTGGTGCCCGCCCTCGAGGCCGAGGGGATCACGGTGCGCTCGGACGTGAAGATCGAGAGGGCGGATCACGATGGATCCGCGTGGACGGTTGCCCTCGAGGGCGGGGATCCCGTGATCGCCGATGAGCTCCTCGTCGCGACGGGACGGCGGCCGATGTTCGCGCCCCACGACCTGGACGCCGCCGGCGTGGAGCTGGACGACGAGGGGAAGCCGGTCCTGACCGACACGCTCCGCACCTCGCATCCCGGCGTCTGGGTGGCGGGCGACGCGACCGGCGACCTCCTCTTCACCCACGTCGGCAACTACGAGGCCGAACTGGTGGTGAAGGACATCCTCGGACACCCCGAGCGCAAGAACTATCGGGTCGTCCCGCGGGTGACTTTCTGCGATCCGGAGGTCGCGAGCGTGGGCCTCACCGAGCGACAGGCTCGCGACCAACGCGATGACGTGATCACGTCCGTCGTCCGGTTCGAGAACAACGAGCGCGCGCACATCGAGGGCGCCACCCACGGCCTCGTGAAGCTGGTGGCAGAGAGCCGGACGGGCGAGCTCCTCGGGGGACACATCGTCGGCGAGGAGGCGGGGGTCCTGATCCATCAGGTGGTGCTCCTGATGGAGGCGCGGACGACGGCTCCGACGGCCGCCCGTGCGGTCTACGCATATCCGACGTTCTCCGAGTCCGTGAAGGGAGCCCTGCTCGGCATCAGCGAGCAGGTCGGGTAGCCTTGAGGGACATGGACGCTTCCGTCACCGAGGTCATCGCGGTCACCGACAAGGCCGCTCGAAGGATCGCCGCGCTCGCCCTCAAGGAGGGCCGCGCGTTGCCGGTCCTCCGGGTCCGCGTGACCGCCGGCGGATGCTCCGGCTTCACCTACGAGCTGTCGTTCGCCGACGGCCCCGCCGACGACGATGCAGTGATCGAGGCCGCGGACGGCGTCCGCGTCCTCGTCGATCCGAAGAGCAGCCCGATCGTCCGTGGCTCCACCTTGGAGTACAACGACGCGCTCCTCGGCGGCGGCCTCAAGATGATCAACCCGCAAGCGACGCACGAGTGCGCCTGCGGGGACTCCTTCAGCATCTAGCCGCGACACGCAGCCCGCGGCGCGCAGCCCCGGATCAGCCGACGGTGAGCGTTCCCGTCATCTGTGAGTGGAACCGGCAATGGAACCCGCCGCTGCTCACACCCGCGAGCGTGACCTCCACCGTCTCGCCCGCCCCGATCGTCTGGTCGATCACATCGTCGTCCGTCGTGAACGTGTGCGAGGTCTCGCCGATGTTGGTGACCGTGATCGTCTGCCCCTCGGTCACGGAGAGGTCCGTCGGTGAGAACGCGAAGTCCACGATCGTGAGATCCGCGCCGCCGCCATCGTCGCCGGCGGGACTCTCGGCGGGGCTGCCGCCGTTCTGATCTGGCGGGGTCTCGTCCCCTCCGCAGGCCGCGGCCAGCAAGGTGAGCGCGAACACGGCGCCCAGCAGTCGCATCCACCGTCGGTGCATCCATCCCTCCTCGTCTCGACGGGCTCCTCGCGAGCCCGGGTTCGTGTGCCAGGTTTCGACCCAGCCGAAGTGCCGAACGTACTACGGGCGGACGGCACCGGAAGCTTGCACGCCGCGGCGATGGGGAGAACTACACTGCCGACGTGGCCGTCGAGAAGACCCAGTGGCGGGACCTCTACAACGAGGTGGTGCTCACGGGCCTGTGCACGGGCTGCACCTCCTGCATCGTCGCCTGTCCGTTCCACGTCCTGGGGTACGAGAACGACGTTCCCGTGCAGCTCCAGCCGGAGGGGCCGGACGGCTGCAGCCACGGCGACAAGGGGTGCGACATCTGCACTCGGGCATGTCCGAGGTTCCGTGAGTGGGAATCCGAGATCGACGAGCTGTTCTTCGGCCAGGTCCGCAAGCCCGAGGAGGTCATCGGGCACTACCGCGACATCTACCTCGCGAGAGCCACCGGGCAGGAAGCGCTCATGCACGGCCAGGACGGAGGCGCCGTTTCGGCGCTGCTTCTCTGGGGCTTGCGGAACGGCGAGATCGACGGGGCCTTGACCTCGAAGCTCTCCGACGAACGGAAATGGGACGCCGAACCGACCGTCGTCACCGATGCGGAGGGCGTGCTCGCCACCGCGGGGTCTCGGTACACCTACTCCGCGAACCCGCTCGCACTCCTGAAGGCGGCGGAATTGGGGCTCTCGAAGCTCGCCCTCGTGGGGATGGGCTGCCAGTCCAGCGCGACGGGGGCGCTGGAGGCTCGGCGCGTGAACAAATGGCGGCGGAAGATCGCGTGGACCTTCGGGCTCCTCTGCTCGAAGTCGTTCACGTACGACGGGCTGATGGGCGAGATCGCCCAGAAGGAGCTCGGCCTGGATCTCGACCATCTCGTCCGCGTCAACGTGAAAGGGAAGCTGCTCTTCTACACGGACACCGGTGACGAGGTCATCTACTCGCTCAAGGATGCCCAGCAGTACACGAGGCCCGGCTGCCTTCGCTGCCCCGACTTCGCCGCCGAGCACGCCGACATCTCCTTCGGCGGTCTCGGGCAGTCGGAGGGCTGGACCCTCTCGATCGTCCGGACCGAGCGAGGGCAGGACATCTGGGATCGAGCGACGGCCGACGGCGTGATCGAGCACCGCCCGGGAGCCGAGGACCCGAAGGCGGTCGAGCTGATGTTCAAGCTCGCGGCGAAGTCCCGCGCTCGGTGGCCCTCCCCCGACGAGATGCCGGTCGCCGGCTCCACACCGGGAGTGCTCCCAGTCCTTCCTGACCAGGCCTGACCCCCGGACGGGGGCCCAGGTCGCCCCCAACGAGGGGACTCCATGTGGTCGTGGCCACGCCGATAATCCGGAGGGACCGCGGTGAGCGGGTTCCACCATGCCTGGACGGAAGGACACGCGTGGCTCGATCGATCCGAGAGCAAGAGCACCAGCTGGGTGGCGACGCGATGCTCGCAGCCGTCGCCTTCTCCGCGGAGCGGCTGCTCCTGGCACCCGATTGGGGCGCGGCGATCGATGACGTGCTCCGCCAGCTCGGTCTCGCTGCGGAGGTCTCCCGGTCCTACCTGATCCGCGTGGATCCGGACGGTGCGGGCGAGTATCTGGTGACCCAGCATTCGGAGTGGTGTGCCCCCGACGTCACGTCCCAGTTCGGGAATCCCGCCCTGAACGGAGCCGGCATGCGCAGCAACGGCTTCGAACGCTGGATCCACCTCATGGAGAACCAGGAGACGGTGCACGGCCTCGTCCGCGACTTCCCGGAGGAGGAGCGAGCGGAGCTCATCCGCGAACAGATCGTGTCGATCGCCTCGTTCCCGGTCTTCGTGGACGGCGCCTGGTGGGCATTCATCGGGTTCGACGATTGCTTCGTGGAGCGTCGATGGTCGCGACACGAGCTCGATTCGCTTCGCGCCGTCGCGGGCATGCTCGGAGCAGCCGTCCAACGACAGCGCTCGGAGGGCCGTCGGATCGAAGCGGAGGCGCGGTACGAGGAACTCGTCGCGCAGAACCCGGCCGTGACGTACACGGAGTCTCATCACGACGAGGGCGGCACGATCACCTTCGTCAGCCCGCAGATCCAGGACCTCCTCGGCGTTCCGCCCGAGCGGCCGGTGGAGGACCGGACATGGTGGTGGGCCACGGTGCACCCCGACGACGTGGAGCGGGTCCAGGGTGCGAACGCCCGCGCGTTCGCGGCCGGCGTGGAATTCGATCAGGTCTACCGCATGCGGACGGCCGACGGCCGTTGGTTGTGGGTTCGCGACAAGGCGCGCCCCGTCGGGGGCGAGGACGGCGAGATCCTCTATTGGCAGGGGTTCCTGGTCGACGTGAGCGAGCAGGTGGAGGCGGAAGGCCGCCTCCGTCAGGCCGAGGCTCGATCCCGAGCGATGGTGGAGCTGATCCCGGCCGTCACGTACACGGACTTCGTGGGAGACGACGGCATCACGTCGATGGGCTTCGTCAGCCCACAGATGGAGGACATCCTCGGGTACCCGCCGCAACGATTCCTGGACGACGGTGGGTACTGGTTCGAGCTGATGCATCCCGACGACCTCGCGCGTCTCCGATCGATCGACGCGTTCAACAACTCCGACCTCGAACCGTTCGACCACGAGTACCGGATGCGCCACGCCGACGGCCACTGGGTGTGGGTACACGACAACTCCACCGCCGTGTTCGACGAGGAAGGTGAACTCGACTACTTCCTCGGCTTCCTCACCGACGTGAGCTCCCGTCATGATGCCGAGGAGCGTCTCCGGGAAGCGGAGCTCACCTTCCGGACGATGGTGGAGCAGAATCCGGCGGTCTTCTACATGCAGGAGATCGATCCGGAGGACCCCGGGCACGCGATCACCACCTACGTCGGTCCGGGCGACGAGGAGCTCACCGGGTATCCGCGACAGGCGGTCGCGGCCGACCCGGCGCTGTGGAAGCGACAGGTCCATCCGGATGACCGGGAGCGTGTCTTCGCGGCCGTTGCCGCGAGCAACGCCGACGACTCGGGCGTCTTCTCCGAGGAGTACCGGATCGTCCGGAAGGACGGCCGGATCGTCTGGGTCCTCGATCAGGCGCGCCTCGTACGACCGGAGGGTCGGGCTCCCTACTGGCAGGGGTTCCAGCTGAACATCACGGCGCGCAAGGAGGCCGAGCAGCGGCTCAAGGATGCCCACGAGCACCTGCGCCTGATGGTGGACGCCTCCCTCGATGCCGTGGTGAGCATGAACATGGAAGGCGAGATCATCGGATGGAACCCACAGGCGGAGACGACCTTCGGATGGAGCGCCGACGAGGTGCTCGGACGCTCACTCGTGAACACGATCGTCCCCCACGCACACCGCTCCGCCCACAGCGAAGGACTCAGTCGCTGGCACGAGACCGGCGAGGGCGCGGTCCTGAACTCCCGGATCGAGATCCAGGCGCTACGTCGCGACGGGCGCATGATCCCCGTCGAGCTGGCCATCATCCCCGTGGCGGTGGGCGAGGAGACCGTGTTCTCCGGGTTCATCCGGGACATCAGCGAGCGCAAGCGCGCCCAGGAGGATCTGGAGCGTGCCCTCGAGGTCGAGCGGCAGGCGGCGGTGCGGCTGCGGGCGCTCGACGAGATGAAGGACACGTTCCTCCAGGCGGTCTCCCACGACCTGCGGACGCCCCTGGCCGCGATCCTCGGGATGGCGATCACGCTCGAACGTGGGGACGTGGGGCTGGACCCCGAGGAGACCCGTGAGCTCGCTGGCCGCATCGAGCACAACGCTCGCCGGCTCGAGCGATTGGTCACCAACCTCCTGGATCTCGATCGGCTCGCACGCGGCGTGCTGACACCCACGTTCGAGCCGACCGATGTCGGCGACCTCGTGCGCCGGATGGTGGGGGAAGCGGATCCCTCGATGCGCGATCAGGTCACGATCTCGACCGAGTCCATCGTCGTCCCGATCGATCCGCCGAAGGTGGAGCGGATCGTGGAGAACCTCCTCGTGAACGCGGTGAAGCACACGCCGCGGGGGACCTTCGTCCACGTCTCGGTCACCGAGACGGAGCAGGGCGCGCTGATCGCCGTGGAGGACGAGGGAGGCGGCGTGCCCCGTGAGTTGCAGGAGACGATCTTCGAGGAGTTCAGTCAGGGGACTGGCCCGGCCCACCCCTCACCGGGCGTGGGGATCGGGCTCACGCTCGTTCGCCGCTTCGCGGAGATGCATCACGGTCGCGCATGGGTCGAGGAGCGAGAGGGCGGAGGCGCATCCTTCCGCGTGTTCCTCCCGAAGATCCACCCGGCAGCGGACTCGCATGCCGGCGCGGTGCGCTAGGGCGAGCTCCAGGCTTCGACGACCGGGTGATCCTTGGCAGCGGGTCCCACCTGCGCGGCTCCACCGGGAGAACCGACGCCGCTGATCTCGTCGCTGAACCATTCGGCGTTGATCGCGTTGAACTGCTTCCACTCGGCGGGGACGTCGTCCTCGTAGAAGATCGCCGTCACCGGGCACACGGGCTCGCAGGCGCCGCAGTCGACGCACTCGTCGGGGTGGATGTAGAGCATGCGAGGTCCCTCGTAGATGCAGTCGACCGGGCATTCGTCGACGCATCCTCGGTCCTTCACGTCGATGCACGGCTCCGCGATCGTGTAGGTCATGCCATTTACCCCTTTTCCACGGTGTCGACCTTGCGAACGGAAGTCTAGCGCCCACGCCCCGCTTTCGGCGACGGTCAGGACGAGAAGGTTCGGAGCACGGCGAGGGCCGCCTCGCGGCCCTCGCCCGGAGCCAGGACCGGGTACACGACTGGCAGGTCCGCGCCCGCCTCCCGGTAGGCCTCCAGACGCTCTCTCGCCCGGTCGGGGTCGCCGCGCAGGCACACGGCCTCCACGACCGCTTCCGGAGAAGGCTCCACGCCCATCGCCTCGAACTGGCGAGCGTAGGCGGGGTAGGAGGCGTACTCGGCGGCGGCGCCCAGGAGGGCTTCGTCCGCGCGGTCCGAGAAGGACGCGCGGACGTACACGGCGATCGTGACGGCGTCGGGGTCGCGGCCGGCTTCGCCGGCCGCGACCCGGATCGCGTCGCGGGCTTCCGCGACGCGCTCCGGCGTGCACCAGTTGAGGATCACACCGTCGGCGATCTCCCCGGCGAGGCGAACGGCCTTCGGCCCGAGCGCCGCGACCCAGATCGGCACGGGGACGGGCAACGCAAGTCGGAGCGCGGCGCCGAGGGCGCTCCCGCCACCAGGTCGCGGATCTCCTTCACGTAGTCCTCGAGTCGCCCGAGCGCCCCCGGCACCGCCCCGCCCGTACCGACGCCCAGGATGTGCCGTCCGCCGGACCGTTCCTGAACGGTCGCGGCCGCCATCGCCGCGAGCTTGGATGTCCTAGCGCCCATCGGGATGACGCCGGTCCCGAGGACCAGCCGCTCCGTCTCCCCCGCCAGCCCGGCCAGCGTGGCGAGTGTGTCGCGCGCACCGGTCTCCGGGAGGAACACCGCCGCGTATCCGAGCCCCTCACCCTCCCGCGCGATCCCGGCGACGTCCGCCCACGGCAACGGGTCGCGGATCGTGAATGCGGTCCCCCTCGGTTGGCGCAGCTCCCCCATGGCTGGCATCGTCGCAGACGTGGAGACCGTGGCGTTCCTCACCGAAGACGGCGTTCGCCTCGAGGGCGAGCTCCGCCTGCCCGACGATCCCCCTCGGGGATCGGCCGTGATCTGCCACGCTCATCCCCGGCACGGTGGCAGCAAGGACCACCCGGTCCTGTGGTCCGTCAGGAACGAGCTGGCCGGCAAGCGCGGCCTCGGGACCCTCGTGTTCAACTTCCGCGGCACGATGGGCTCGAGTGGCACCTTCGGCGGAGGCCGGGACGAGCTGCGCGACGTACGAGCGGCGATCGACGCGATCCGCGAGCGAGTCGAGGGGCCCACGCTCGCCTTCGGGTGGTCGTTCGGAGCGAGCGTTGCCCTGCGGGAAGCGTTCGAGGACGAACGCGTCGGCGCGCTCGCGTTGTTCGGACTCCCGCTCCGGCCGAACGACCTCACGCTCCCGTCGCTCCCGGCGCCGGCGGAGCTCCGGCTCCTGAAACGTCCCCTGTTGTTCCTCGCCGGGGCGAACGACGAATACTGCCCAGCAGAGGAACTCCGCGCCTACGGCGAAGGCGTCGCCGAGGTCGTGATCCTGGACGGCACCGACCACTACCTCTGGCGGCGGGAGCGCGAGGCCGCCGCCATCGTCGGCGACTTCGCCGACCGAGTCCTCGCGAAGGGAAGATCATGAGGGCGACCGACCGCACCACAAGCCCGTTCCATGATCCGGACGATCCCGGTCGCCGCACGGGGGCGTTCCGTTGGCTGGTTGCGTCTGACCGCCACCCCGGCCGTCGGAGCCGGGCATCGGCGACGGGCCATTCCACACGCGGTACAGCAAGCCTCGTGCTGACCCCGGACTACGATCGGGGTCAGCCGCCCAGCGAGCTCGGGTCCTCGCGCTTCTCGTGGCCGTTGGTCCGGGGATCGACGTCGTGGCCTCGTCGGGGGCGCCACACCCAGATGAATGGCAGGAACAGGAACGTCACGCCGAACAGGCCCGGCCACACGTAGATCCCGAGCACCACGGATACGAGGCACACGGCGACCCACAACCATGGGTTCCCCCACCAGGGACGCTCCGGCGGCCTCGGGTCGCGGAGCGGGGTTGCGAGATCAGGTTCCGCGAGCTGGGCGCGGCGGCGCAGGACATCGTTCGCCGCGGCGCGCTCCCGGAAGACCAGCAGGAAACCCAGGCCGAGCGTGATGGCCACGATGAACGGCAACGCGATGAGGACGACCTCGTTGAGATCCACTGCCCCGCCTACAGGGGAACGTGCGACAGGACCATGATCCGGGGCTCGGTCATCTCCTCCATCGCGTAGCGCAGACCCTCGCGACCGAAGCCCGAGTCCTTCGAGCCGCCGTACGGCATCTGATCCGCGCGGAACGCCGAGACGTCGTTCACGATGACGCCGCCGACCTCGATCGTCCGGTGGGCCTCGAACGCGCGGTTGATGTCGTTCGTGAACACGCCGGCCTGCAGGCCGTACTTCGAGTCGTTCACGACACGGAGCGCGTCCTCGAACGTCTCGTACGGACTGACCGTCACGACGGGTCCGAAGACCTCTTCGCGGCACACCTTCATCTCGGGCGTGACCTTCGAGATCAGCGTGGGCTGGAAGAACGGCCCGTCACCCTCGCCACCGGTGAGCACCTCGGCGCCCTCGGCGACCGCTTCCTTGACCCATCCGCCGATCCGGTCGACCTCGGAGCGCTGGATCACGGGGCCCACGTCGACGGTCGGATCCATCGGGTCGCCGACCTTCAGGCTCTCGACCTGCTTGACGAGCCGAGCCGTGAAGTCGTCGTAGACCTCGGAGGAGACGAGGACCCGCTGCACGCTGATGCAGCTCTGCCCGGCCTGGTAGTAGCCGCCGAACGCGATCCGTTGCGCGGCGAAGTCGAGATCGGCGTCCGCGTGGACGATCACACCGGCGTTCCCGCCGAGCTCGAGCGTTACGCGTTTCTTCGGGTCGAGGCCCTTCAGGTACCAGCCGATCTCCGCCGAGCCCGTGAACGAGATCTTGCGGTAGCGCTCGTCGCGGGCCATCCCGTCGGCCACCTTCGAGGACACCGGCAGGACCTGGTACATGCCTTTCGGGAGGTCGGTCTCGGCGAAGAACTCCGCCAGGCGCAGCGAGCCGATCGGGGTCGCGCTCGCCGGCTTCACGACGATCGGCGCCCCGACGCCGAGGGACGGCGCGACCTTGTGGGCCACGAGGTTCAGCGGGAAGTTGAACGGCGTGATCCCGAGGACCGGCCCGATCGGGAACCGGCGGATCAGCCCCACCCGTGACCCGAGGGACGCCTCGGTGTCCAGGCGGATCAACTCGTCGTCCCCGCGGCGGATCACCTCGGACGCCCACCGGTACGTGGAGACCGCGCGCGTCGCCTCGACGGTCGCCCACTTGAGGGGCTTGCCGCCCTCCTGCGCGATCAGCTTCGCGTTCTCCTCGATCGTCTCGCCGAGGCGCTTGGAGACGTGATCGAGTGCGTCCGCGCGCGCGTGGACGGGGAGCTTCGATGACTCCTTGAACGTCTCGTGCGCCGTCGCCGCCGCTTCCTCGACGTCGGCCTCGGTCGGCACGCCGATCTCCGCGACGACGCTGTCGTCGTAGGGGCTGTGGACCTCGAACGAGCCCTCGCCCGTGCGCCACTCGCCGTTCACCAGATATGGCCTGACAGCCACCTCATCACCGCCTTCAGTTGTGGAGGTGTTTCGCTCTAGTCGAGCGACACCATCACGTGCTTGATGTTCGTGTAGTCCTCGAGTGAGTAGACCGACATGTCCTTGCCGTGGCCGGACTGCTTGTACCCACCGTGCGGCATCTCCGGCGTGAGCGGGATGTGGGTGTTGATCCACACGCAACCGAACTGGAGCTTGCGCGCCATCCGATGCGCCCGACCCACGTCGCGGGTCCACACGGAGCTCGACAGGCCGTACGGCACGCCGTTGGCCCATTCGAGCGCCTGCGCCTCGTCGTCGAAGCGTTGCACAGTGACGACCGGACCGAAGACCTCCTTCTGGATGATCTCGGAGTCCTGGCCGACCTCGCTCACGACCGTGGGGGTGTACCAGAAGCCCTCCTGGTCGATCGCCTTGCCACCCGTCAGGACCTTCGCGCCGGCCTCCTCGGCCCGCTGGACGAACCCGACGACGCGCTCGAGCTGCTCCTTCGAGACCATCGAGCCCATCTCGGTGTCGTCCGCGAACGGGTCGCCGACCTTGATCGACTCCACGGCCGGCACGAGCTCGGCGAGGACGTTCTCGTACGCGCCCGAGCCGACCAGGATCCGCGCCGATGCGGTGCAGTCTTGTCCCGAGTTGAAGTAGCCGCCGATCTTGATCCACTCGACGACCTGCTCCAGGTCGGCGTCGTCGAACACGATGAACGGCGCCTTGCCTCCGAGCTCCAGGTGGACCCGCTTCAGCGTTTCCGCGGAGTTCGCCGCGATCAGCTTGCCCGTCGCCGTGTCGCCGGTCAGCGAGACGATGCCCACGTCCTCGTGTCGGACGAGGGTATCCCCCACCGGGACGCCGTCGCCCGTCACGACGTTGAAGACGCCGGGCGGGAAAAGGTCGGCCGTGAGCTCGGCGAGCTTCAGGGCGGTGAGGGGCGTCATCTCCGAGGGCTTCAGCACGATCGAGTTCCCGGTCGCCAGTGCGGGCCCGATCTTCCAGATCGCCATCATCAGCGGGTAGTTCCATGGCGCGATCAACCCGGCGACGCCGATCGGCTCACGGCGGACGTAGCTCGTGAACCCGGCCATGTACTCTCCGGCGCTGCGGCCCTCCATCGTCCTGGCTGCCCCGCCGAAGAACCGGAGGTTGTCGGCGATCGGCGGGATCTCCTCCGACAGCGTCACAGCCGCCGGCTTGCCGACGTTCTGTGCCTCGAGCTTCACGATCTCGTCGGCGTGCTCTTCGATCCGATCCGCCATCTTGAGCAGGGCGAGCTGACGGTCCTTCGGCGTCGAGTCGTACCAATCACCCTCGAACGCCTTCTTGGCGGCAGCGACCGCGCGGTTCGCGTCCTCCTTCGTACCTTCCTGGACGCTGGCCACGACCTCGCCGGTCGCCGGGTTGATCACGTCGCGGGTCTGTCCGTCCGACGAGTTCACCCACTCGCCGTCGATGAACATCTGATAGGCGTCCGCCATGTCCCCTCCTCGCTCGGCCGCCCGCGTGCGCGACGGCTCCTGCACCAACGTTCAGTTCGCCAGTATGCGACATCCACCGGATAGGGGCGACCCGGCTATGGGCCGACGGGAACGCCTCCGGTGGAAGGCCTCCTCGGGGGCGTGCCTCAGTACCGGACGCGCGGATCGAGGAACGCGTACGCGACATCCACCACGATGTTGGCGGTGAGGATGAAGATCGAACCGACGACGGTCACGCCCATCACCATGGGGAAGTCGTTGCTGTAGATCGAGTTGACGGCGAGCTGCCCGAGTCCGGGGAGACCGAAGAGCGTCTCGGTGATGACCAGGCCCGCCAGGATCGTGGCGAAATCGATCCCCAGCATCGTGACGATCGGCGTGAGAGCACCGCGGAGCGCGTGCTTGTAGACGACCCGATTCTCCGAGAGTCCCTTCGCGCGAGCCGTCCGGATGTAGTCCTCCTGCGTGGTCTCGATCATGTTGCTCCGCAGCATCCTCGCGTAGATCGCCGCGTAACCGACCGCGACCGTGATCCACGGAAGGATGAATTTCCCCTGGAGGGCGCTTTCCCACACGCTCGCGCCGACCTGCAGCCCGCTCGCGGGCGCGAGCCCGAGCTTGAACCACACGACATAGAGCAGCAGCTGGCCGAGCCAGAACACGGGCAACGACACGCCGATGATCGCGCCGATCATCGTCCACCGAGCGGCGAGCGAGCGCGGCCGAACCCCTGACGCGATCCCCAGCGGGATGCCGACCAGGAGCCAGAGGAGGGCCGCGCCGATACCGAGGATCGCGGAGACGGGGAGCCGTCGCAGGATCTCCTCACGTACCGGCTGGTAGTTGGAGAACGAGTAGTAGACGTCCTCCGCGAGGAACGTGTTCGGCAGCGGGATCAGCCCCTTCGCGAACCGCCCGTACTGGACGAGCAACGGCTGGTCGAGTCCGAAGGCGCGGCGCGCGTTCGCGATCTGCTCCGGATCGGTCCTCCGGCCGACCGCACGCCTGGCCGGGTCGCCCGCCGGCAGCTTCACGAAGATCAGGAACGTGAGGAGCGAGATGACGATGAGGACGAGGACGGAATAGAGCAGCCGGCGAGCAAGGTACCGGAGCACCGAACCGACGCTAGGACCCGCGAGTGTGCGGAGCTAGCGAGTTCTTGCCGAACGGTGCCGGTTCCCTGCCGTTCCTACTGGTTCCTTGCTTTCCTGTATCGCCATGGTTCTTTTCACGCTTCGTCGGCGCGGCGGTAGTCGATGGTCCACAGGAGTTCCCATGTGGCGCCGGTATCCGTCGACCGTTCCCATCGCCAGTCGAACCTGTCCGCCTCGATCCCGGAGAAGACCATCCGCTTCTCGATCTCACGGCCGTCCTCGATCTCGACCACGGAGAAGGAGAATCCCTCGGGATGGGGCGCACCGTGGAGGGCCCAGTAGTTGCCCGTCGAGTCGACCCACGTTTGACGCCATCCCTGCTGTCCGTCGAACGCGCTGACGCTCATCCCCGACCAGCGTTCGGGCTCGAGGGACTCGAAGCGCTCGACGACCACGTGGCCGTCCATCTCCTTCGTGATCCCGTTCCGGCCCCGACCGGCTTCCCACGTGCAGGACCAGTCGCCGAGCCAGAAGTCGAGGTCCGTCGGGGACGAGCTGTCATGCCGCATCCTCGGAGTGTCGTGCAGCGCCCACGAGCGCGCTTCCGGGTCCTTGCCGCGTTCGGGAGTGCCTGCCGGCTGACAAGCCGGAGGGTTCCGCACGATACTCCGGGGCGAACGCGGCAGCTACGAACCCGATGAGGCCGGCGGAGGGAGGACCTGTCATGGACATCCCGCAGGAGCGGAAGCTCGTCACCGAGATCCCGGGCCCACGGTCGCGCGAGTGGTTCGCACGGCGCGACGCCGCCGTCCCCCAGGGAGTCGCGAACCTCCACCCGATCGTGACGGCTCGCGCGGCGGGCGCGATCGTGGAAGACGTCGACGGGAACCGCTTGATCGACTTCGCGACGGGCATCTCGGTGCTGAACGTCGGGCACGCGGCGCCGGAGGTCGTGGCGGCAGCCCAGCGACAGCTCGAGCTCGACACCCACACCTGCTTCCACGTGACCGCGAACGAGCCCTACATCGAGCTCGCGGAGCGCCTCAACACGCTCGTGCCCGGCGACCACGCGAAGAAGACGATGTTCGCGAACTCCGGAGCGGAGGCGGTCGAGAACGCCGTGAAGATCGCGCGCAAGCACACGGGCCGATCCGGGATCGTCGTGTTCGATCACGCGTTCCACGGCCGCACGCTGATGGCGATGTCGTTGACGGCCAAGGTGATGCCGTACAAGCAGGGCATGGGGCCGTTCGCACCGGAGATCTACCGGCTGCCGCTCGCCTATCCCTACCGGTGTCCCACCGGTGGGACCGCGGAGACGTGCGCAGAGTCCTGCCTCGCCTACGCGATCGATGAGATGCACAAGCACATCGGCGAGGAGAACATCGCAGCGATCCTGATCGAGCCGATCCAGGGCGAGGGCGGGTTCATCGTGCCGGCGCCTGGCTTCATCGCCGGACTGGCGGAGTTCGCCGCGGCGAACGGCATCGTGTTCATCGCCGACGAGATCCAGTCGGGGATGGGCCGCGCCGGCCGGTGGTTCGCGATCGAGGACGAGGGCGTCGTCCCGGACATCGTCCTCAGTGCGAAGTCGTTGGGGGGCGGCTTGCCGATCTCCGCGGTCACCGGGCGCGCCGAGCTCATGGACAGCGTCCATGTCGGCGGGCTCGGCGGCACCTACGGCGGGAACCCGGTCGCGGCAGCTGCGGCGCTCGCCGTGCTCGACAAGATCGAGACGGAGGGACTCCTCGAACGCTCGCGCGCCGTCGGCGAGACGATCGGAGCGCGACTGGCCTCCTTCGAGAAGCGGTTCGGCGCGGTCGGCGACGTGCGGGGTCGCGGGGCGATGCGGGCGATGGAGCTCGTCGCCGACCGCGCCACGAAGGAGCCGCTCGACGCGGGGACCATGAACGCGCTCGCCCGATCCGCGCTGGAGCGGGGCCTCATCGTCTTGACCGCCGGGACCTACGGGAACGTCGTCCGCCTGCTCCCACCGATCACGATCGACGACGGTCTGCTCGACGAGGGCCTCGACCTGCTCGAGGAAGCCTTCGCGGCGACGGCCGGCTGAGTCCGACCCGGGCCACCCACGCCGCGCCGGGCTCCGTCCGACCTAAGATTCGCGCATGCCAGCGTGCCCGAATTGCGGGCGAGAGCCGCCGCCCGACGCCGCGTTCTGCCCGACGTGCGGCGCCGAATTGCTCGCGGCCGACCGTCCTCGGGAGGAGCGCAAGCTCATCTCGGTGCTCTTCGTCGACCTGGTGGGCTTCACGTCGCGATCGGACAAAGCGGATCCTGAGGACGTTCGGGATACCTTGCAGGGCTTCCACGCCCGCACGAAACAGGAGATCGAGCGGTTCGGCGGAACGGTCGAGAAATTCATCGGCGACGCGGTCATGGCCGTCTTCGGCGCGCCGGTCGCCCACGGCGACGACGCCGAGCGCGCGGTCCGGGCCGGGTTGCGGGTCGTGCACGCGATGGAGGACCTGAACAGAGGCCGGCTCGATCGGCCCCTCCAGGTCAGGGCGGCGGTGAACACGGGCGAGGCGGTCGTCGCGATGGGATCTCGCCCTGAGTCGGGCGAAGCGCTCGCGTTGGGCGACGTGGTGAACACCGCCTCACGACTCCAGACCTCGGCCCCCGTCGGAGGTCTCGTGGTCGGTGAGGAGACCTATCGCGCCACGCGGAACATGATCCGCTACCAGGAGCTCGAGCCGATCGACGCGAAAGGCAAGAGCGATCCGGTCGAGGCATGGCTCGCGCTGGCACCGATCGGAGCGCCCGCCGAGCGGCCCGCCACGACCGCCCCGCTGGTCGGCCGGTCTCGAGAGCTGAGCATGGTCGATTCCGTCTGGGAGCGCGCGGCCGCCGAGCTCCGGCCCCACCTCATCACGGTGGTGGGGCCGACCGGGATCGGGAAGTCGCGGTTCGCGTCCGAGATCCTGTCTCGGGTCGAGGCCACCGGGGCGCGTGCCGTCAAGGGACGCTGCCTTCCGTACGGCCAGACGAGCTATCGGGCGTTCTCGGAGCAGGTCCGCCAGGTGGCGGGGATCTTCGAGACGGACGCCGCGTCGGAGGCGGTGGACAAGTTGAAGGCGAGGGTCCACGAGCTGATGGGGTCGGAGGAAGCGGATGAGACGACACGGCTGCTCGGCGCGATGATCGGACTGGGTTCGGCGGACGAGGCGGCCGAGGAACCCGTCCAGCTCCACTTCGCGGCTCGCCGGTTCGCCGAACAGGTCGCGCTCGAGCAGCCCACGGTGTTCGTCTTCGAAGACATCCACTGGGCAGATCCCGCCCAGCTCGATCTCCTCGAATATCTGGCCTCTCACGTCCGCGATGCGCCCGCGGCGTTCCTCGCGCTGGCGCGCTCGGAGCTGTTCGAGGTGAGGCCCGGCTGGGGAAGCGGTGTCCTCGGACATACGACGATCCCCCTGGAGGCGCTGTCACCCGTGGACTCGGCGTCGATCGCCAGCTACCTCCTCTCGGGACAAGGGGATCTGTCATCGGTCGAGCGGCTGGTGGAGATCGCCGAGGGGAACCCGCTGTTCATCGAGGAGCTCGCAGCGTCACTCGTGGATCGCGGCCCGTCGGACGAGCTGCCGACGACCGTTCGAGCGGCGATCGCCTCACGGATCGACGCACTGCCCGCGGAGCCGCGCGCCACCGTCCTGGCGGCATCCGTCGTCGGCAAGCACTTCTGGCCCGGCGTGCTTCGCTCGTTCGAGGACCTCGAGGGTGTCGACGAGGCGTTGGGTGCGCTCGAATCGAGGGACCTCATCAGGCGGGAACCGTCGAGCCAGGTGCGAGGCGAGGCGGAGTTCTCCTTCAAGCACATCTTGATCCGGGAGGTGGCGTACGCGACGCTCGCGCGTGCGGATCGCAAGCGGCGCCACGCCGCCGTCGCCAGGTACATCGAGGACGTCGCCGGCGATCGATCCCGGAACCTCGCCTGGGTCCTTGCCCATCACTGGAAGGAGGCCGGGGAACCCGAGCGATCACTCCCCTACCTGATCACCGCCGCAGAGGTGGCCGACGAGCAGCTCGCGTTCCACCACGCGGTCGAGCTCTACAGCACCGCACTCGGGCTCTTGGCCGACGACGACCCGCGGAAGAAGGACGTCACCGTGCGACGGCTGATCTCGTACACACGGCTGTCGCACGCGGTCGTCGATGCGGGACGCCTGCGCTGGGAGCGGGACGCCGAGCAGCCCTAGACGGCGATCTCGTCGGGATCCACGTCGCCGGCGATGATGGCGATGCTGTCGATCTGGTGCCCGCCGAACGCCTCCGCGTGCGCACGAAGCCTGGCCTCGTCCGGAGCGCTGTAGATACAGAACGTGTGCACGACGCCGTCGGGGTCGATCACGACGTGGCTGTGGTGCCAGACGACGTCGTGGAACTTCTCGATCGCCATCCGCTTCGAGTTCTTCGCGAACTCCCCGAGCTCGTCTTCCGTGATCTTGGAGAAATTCCGGTCGATCAGGTACTTCGGCATCGTGATCACCCCCCGCGAGAGGATACCCTGCGCCACCGTTGATGCCAGGGTCGACACGTCCGACGGGGCATGCGGTTGCTACCTTTCGAGGCCGTGAGCAACGCGCCGGGGGAGCAAGAGCGGAAGACGAAGGCACGACTCCGGCGCCTGACGATCGACCTCACGCCCCTGCGGGTTTCCCGGGACTTCCGTCTCGTCTGGCTCGGGCTCCTGATCACGTCTGCGGGCAGCCAGTTCACCCTGGTCGCCGTGTTCGTGCAGGTCAAGGAGCTCACGGGCTCGGCCGCCGCCGTGGGAGCCACCGGGCTCGCCTACGTCGTGGGCTTGCTGGCCGGCACGCTCGCCGGCGGCGCCGTCCTCGACGCCTGGGATCGCCGACGGCTCTTGATGATCGCCCAGGTCGGCCTCGCCGCCGGCGCGGCGATCCTGCTCGGCGGCGCGCTCGCCGGCGAGCCACCGCTCTGGTCGGTCTACATGGGCCTCGCCGTCATCGCCGCCGGCAGCGCGATCGACGGACCGACCCGGACCGCGATGACGACGCGGCTCCTCGGAGCGCCCCTGATGCCGGCCGCGCAGGCACTGAATCAGGTCGTGTGGAACACCGCGGCGTTGCTGGGGCCGGCGATGGCGGGACTCGTGGTCGCCCGGTGGGGTGTGACGGTCGCGTACGCCGTCGATCTCACGTCGATCGCGTGCATGTTCGTGGCGGCCGCTCTGGTGCACCCGATGCCGCCGATCGCGACCGATCACAACGACACCGGACTCTCGGCGATCCGCGAGGGCTTCTCGTTCGCGCGACGGAATCGCCTGATCATGTCGACGTTCGTCATCGACCTGATCGCGATGATCTTCGGTCTCCCTCGAGCGCTCTTCCCGTTCCTGATCGTCGAGCAGTTCCACCGCGCGCCGGAGGCGATCGGTCTCCTGTTCGCCGCACCTGCGGTGGGGGCGCTCCTGGGAGCCCTCACCAGCGGCTGGACGGGTCGCGTGCGCAGGCAGGGGCTCGCCGTCATCGTGTCCGTGGCGGCCTGGGGACTCGCGATCGCCGCCTTCGGTTGGTCGGGAACACTGTGGTTCGGCCTGGTGATGCTCGCCGTCGCGGGCTGGGCCGACGTCATCAGCGCGATCTTCCGCGTGACGATCCTGCAGCTCGCGGCGCCCGATCGGCTCCGGGGGAGGCTCTTCGGGATCCACATCCTCGTGGTGACGGGCGGGCCGCGACTCGGCGACCTCGAGGCTGGGGTGGTCGCTCGCTTCGTCTCCCCGACGTTCAGCGTGGTCTCCGGCGGGATCGCTTGTGTCGTCGGCGCCGGGCTCGTTGCGCTCGCCTACCCCGAGCTCAGGCGGGCTCGCGCCGCCGACTCCTCCTGACGTACGCTCCGACGCGTGACGAAGCGAGACGCGGCCGAACCCGGCGGCAAGTAGCACGTGTCCGAGCCGGTCCGGACCGTCGAGCTGCGGGTGCTCGAAGGCCCGAACCTCTACTTCCCCCGCCCGGCCGTGAAGCTCACGCTCGAGGTCGCGGGGTGGCTCCGCGTCGGCGACGAGAAGGTGGCCTCGATCGCCGACGCGACGGGGATCCGATCGATCGATCCCGGTGCGCGCGGGAGCGAGCAACGCGCTCGGGCCGCGGCGCGCGTGGCGGTTCAGCTGACGAGACGCATCGCCGCCGCCGCCGGCACCGGGTGGCTGGGGGTGCGGGGGCGCACCGGTCCCGAGTTCGGACACGTGATCGTCGTGTTCCCGTGGCGGCGGCGAGGATCGGCCGAGGCCTTGGCCGAAGGCGTCGCCCGCGCGATGGCATCGGTCCTTCGCCGCTCACCCGAACGCGTGATCGCGGAGACCGCTCGCGAGGTGGCGTCAGCCGAGCCGGGACCCGAGCCCTCCGTGCCGGATCCGGACATCCCCGTCATCCAGGTGAGCGGCACCAACGGGAAGACGACCACGACGCGCCTCCTCGCTCATATCGTGATGACGGCCGGCAAGCGCGTCGCGTTCTCCTCCACCGACGGGGTGTATCGGAACGAACGTCTCGTCCGGAAGGGTGACTACTCGGGCTTCGCGGGTGCGGGGATCGCGCTCGATCAGCATCCGGACGTCGCCGTGCTGGAGACCGCTCGAGGCGGGATCCTCCTGCGCGGGATCGGCGTGATGCACAACGACGTGGCGGTCGTCACGAACGTGTCGGCCGATCACCTCCACCTCCAGGGGATCTCCACGGTCGATCAGCTGGCCGAGGTGAAGGCGACGGTGACCCGCATCACGCGGCCGGACGGTTGGGTCGTGTTGAACGCGGACGATCCCCGAGTGCTGGCGATGCGTCGATCGGCCTCGGCTCCTTCCTGGCTCTTCTCACTGGATCCTCGTCACCCGGCGCTCCGCGAGGCGCTCGCCGACGGCGGGCGCGCGATCACCGTCCTGGACGGAACGATCGTGTGGATGGACGGACCCGCAGTGCACCCACTGGTCGATCTCGACCAGGTGCCGGTGACGCTCGCGGGTCTTTCCCGCATGTACACGCAGAACGCCCTCGCCGCGGCCGCCGCCGCACTCGCGGTCGGACTCCCCTCGAGGACCGTGGCCAAGGGTCTCCGGAGCTTCGTCCTGGATCCCAAGAAGAACCCGGGACGGACCAACCTCTTCGCCCTCGACCGCCGCCTCCTGGTCCTCGACTACGCCCACAACGAGGCAGGGATGGACGGGCTCGTGGAGATCCTCCAGGGGCTTCGTCCACCCGGGCGGGAGATCTGGCTGGCGATCGGGACGGCCGGGGACCGGACCGACGACATCCTCCAGGGGTTCGCGGTGCGCGCGGCCCTCGGCGCCGACCATCTCGTGATCGCAGAGCTGGTGAAGTATCTGCGCGGTCGTCCGAGGGAGGACGTCATCGCGCAGCTCCGCCGGGGAGCAGCTCGGGCGGGCAAGCACGACATCGAGGTCTATCCCGACGAGCTCCGGGCCCTGAGAGGGATGCTCAAGGCATCCGCGCCCGGCGACGTCGTGGGGATCACCGCGCTCGCGCAGCGGAGCCAGGCGTTCCGATGGTTGCGCACGAAAGGGGCCCGTCTCCTGGGGCCCTCGGACGTCCGCCGGCTGGTCAAGGCGGCGAGAAACGTTCATCCCGTGGCCCCGGCGCCGTCACCCTGACCTCGTAGAACTGGGCTCGGAGGGTTGGCAGTGGCCTTCCGAGAGGCGTCGGGATCCCGACACCCGAGACGGAGGTCCCCCGATCCGCCGAGGAACAGGCGCCGCGCGCCAGCGCGCGTGCCTGACATGCCGAGAAGCCCGAGAGGTCTGGGCGGGTCGCACCCTCCGCCCAGACCTCTCTCACCGGGTCGTCTTCGATGCACACACGCGACCCGCGGCGAACGCGCTCGTGGGCCTGACGTTGCCCTTCGGCGCGACCAACCGCCGGCCTGGGAGAATCCCTGCGGGATGGCCTCCACACCGCACTCGGCGATGGAATCCTCGCTGGTCGTGGCCTCGAACAGAGGCCCGGTGAGCTTCGAGCGAGACCAGGACGGGAAGCTCGTCGCCCATCGAGGATCCGGTGGGCTCGTCACGGTGCTCGGCGGTGTGCTCGAGCGGGACGACGCGACGTGGGTGGCCGCTGCCGTCACGGAGGGTGATCGCGAGATCGCGCCGCGGGGTCGGAAGCTCGAAGGGGCGGCGCAGCGTGTTCGCTACGTGGACATCCCGGAGCAGGTGTACGACGGCTACTACAACGGCATCGCCAACGGGGTCCTGTGGTTCGTGCACCACTACCTGTGGGACATCGCGCGTACCCCGAGCTTCGGTGAGCGGACCGAGCACGAATGGGCCGACTACGTCGAGGCGAACCGCGCGTTCGCCCGCTCGCTCGCGGTCGAGGCGAAGCACGATCCCGTCTTCCTGATCCAGGACTATCACCTCACGCTCGTCCCCCGGATGCTGCGGGAGTTGGTCCCGGATGCGCGGATCCTCCACTTCTCCCACACGCCGTTCGCCGGGCGGACCTACCTGCGGACCCTGCCCGACGACATGCGGCGGTCGATACTTCTGGGCATGCTCGGTGCCGACGTCGTCGGGTTCCAAGGCCGCCAATGGGGTGAGAACTTCCTCCTCTCGGTCCGGGAGCTCGAGGACGTCCACGTCGACATCCGGGCGCATCGCGCCGAGGTGGACGGTCGCGAGGTACAGGTCCGGTCGTTCCCGGTCGCCGTCGGGGCGCAGGAGATCCGCGAAGCCGCGACGGGCGATCGCGCGAAACGGCTCCGGGCGCAGGTCGAGAAGATCCGCGGCGACCGGAAGCTGCTGCTGCGCGTCGACCGGATGGAACCTTCCAAGAACATCCTGAGGGGGTTCCTCGCGTTCGAGCTGCTCCTGCAGAAGCACCCCGAGTGGCGTGGTCGGGTCGTGTTCCTGGCGTTGCTGAGTCCTTCGCGGGAGGAGGTCCCGGCGTATCGCGACTACGGAGCGGATTGCCGCGCGACCGCCGACCGGATCAACGCTGCGTTCGGGAAGGAGGAGTGGGTCCCGATCGTGTTGAAGGTGCAGGAGAACTTCAACTATGCCGTCGCCGCCTACGATCAGTACGACGCGATGTTGGTGAATCCCGTGCACGACGGCATGAACCTGGTGGCGATGGAGGGATCCGTGTTGAACTCGCGGGGTGGCGTGCTGATCCTTTCGCGGAACGCCGGCGCGTTCGGTCGTCTCGGGCGTCACGCACTCGCGATCAACCCCTTCGATCTCTCCGAGACCGCCGAGGCGATCCGCGAGGCGCTCGAGATGCCCGACGAGGAGCGGACCCGCCGCGCCCGGGGCCTCCAGCGATCGGCGCTCGCCCACACCCCGGCCACGTGGCTGGCCGGGCAGCTCCGAGCCATCGACGAGGTCCGGGGCTCGACGCTCTAGGGAGACGAGGCGGCGCGCTCGAGCTCGGTGGCGAGGGCTCCGAGCATGCCCGCGACGCCGCGCGTCCCCTCGACGACGAGATCTGCAGCGGCCTCCACCTCCGCCGGCGTCTCCGCGACACGCGCGACGACACCGCAGGTCCACAGGCCGCCGGCTCGGAGCCGCTCGAGCGCCGCGAAGGCGTCGAGGTCGCCGACGTCGTCCCCGGCGAAGAGGACCCCTCGGAGATCTCGTTCGCGTGCGATCCGCTCGACCGCGCCGCCCTTCCGCGGGCGCCCGGACGGCATCAGCTCGAGGATGCGCTTCCCGGGAAGGATCTCCAGACCGTGCGTCGCCGCGATCGCGGTGAGCGATCCCACCGACGCCGCCTCGGCCGCCTCCGGATCCTCCAGCGCGCGGAAATGGACGGCGGCGGCGGCGCCCTTCGGCTCGACCCAGGCACCGACGGCCGCGGCCGCGGCCTCGATCTCTCCGAGGATCCCAGCCGGCATCGGGGGTTCGTCCTCGAGCCCGTGCGTGCCGACGACGACGACGTCGTCGAGACCCACGAGCTCGCGAACCTGGTGGGAGGGGCGCCCCGAGATCGCGGCCACGATCTCAAGGCGACTCGCGATCCTGCTGAGCGTCGGTTTGAGCTCCGGAGGGATCCGCGTCAGCTCCGGTCGAGCCACGATCGGCGCGAGCGTCCCGTCGAGGTCGAGGAACACCCCGGCTCGCGGCGCGAGCGCCGCGAGCTCCTTCACGACGCGCTCGACGGTCACAGCGGTCATCCTACGAACGCTTCAGGACCGGAGCGCAGCGCACTCGATGCACAGGACCGCCCACGGCCGAGCCTCCAGGCGAGCCTCCGAGATGAGCTTCCCGCAGCGGTCGCAGATGCCGTACGTCCCGTCCTCGATCTTCTGGAGCGCACGATCGACGTCGTGGAGCATCGCCTCGAGCTCCCGCGCGGTCCCGACGAGGTTCAGCCGTTCGACGGCGGCGGTCGTGCCGTCGCCGACCCGCTTCCCGAATGAGACCGACGCATCGGGGTCACGCTCCACGACCGTGACGACATCCAACTCCGCCCTCAGCTGGTCACGGCGAACGCGAAGCTCCTCGGCGACGGCGCGGGTGTCCACGAGCTATCGCGTGATGCCTGAGAGGTCGATCAGGTCCGTGTCGCCGCCCTGGGCTTCGATCAGGCCGTGCTCCGAGGCTCCCAACGCCGACGGCGTCGCGCTCCCGCGTCGCTTCTCGAGCTCCTTGTAGACCTCGGTGGCGTAGTCGACACACAGGACGACCACGTCTCCGGGCCGCGCACGATCGAGGGCTTTCCGCGAGGCCTCCATCTCGTCGAGGACGATCTCCACCGTGCCCGCGCGGGCGTGACCCTCGTTGATCGCCTCGCGAACACCTTCCACCACGAGCTCCGCCGTCTCCCCCGGCTTCCGTCCGCGCGGGTGGCGATCCTCGCGGACGATCACGATGTTGAAGTAGCGAGCGGCGACCCGGCCCAGCTGCCGCATGTCCTCGTCGCGCCGGTCACCGGCGGTGGCCACGACGCCGACGACGAGGTTGGCATCGCGCGACGCCTCCCCGGGCCGCTCGGAGCGGGCGGCGTCGGATGCCAGCCGATCCACGAATTCCCCGAGCGTCTCGAGCCCGGCCGCGTTATGGGCGTAGTCGAGGATCACCTTCACACCGTCCATCTCGAAGACGTTGAGTCGCCCGGGCGCCTGGTAGATCGAGGTCGTGAACGAACGCAGGCCCTGGCGGATGTCGTGCAGGTGCGCGCCCGCTGCGTGCGCGGCGGCGGCGGCGGCCATCGCGTTCTGCACCATCATGCGGGCTCGGCCGTCGAAGGTGGCCGGCAGCATGTGGACGTAGGCGATCGGCGAGGAGCGCCTCCCCTCCTTGAGCACCATCAGCTCGCCGAGGGGACCGTGCTCCAGCACGATGGCTTTCCGCCCTCGACGGATCCATCGGTCCACGAACTCGTGCTTCTCCTTCATCGAGAACAGGATCACCTGACCGCCGGTGTGCCGACGCATCTCGATCACGAGCGGGTCGTCGGCGTTCAGCACCGCCCAGCCCGTCTTCGGCACCGCCTCGACGACGACCTGCTTCACGGCGGCGAGCTGCTCGAGCGTCTCCACGTCGCGGAGTCCCAGGTGATCGCCGGTCACGTTCAGCACGACGCCCACGTCGTTGCGCCCGTAGCCGAGTCCCTCGCGAAGGATGCCGCCGCGGGCGACCTCGAAGATGGCCATGTCGACGCGCGGGTTCTGCAACACCATCTGCGCCGACTTCGGTCCCGACGCGTCGACGCGCTTCACCAGTCGCTCGTCGATGTACACGCCGTCCGTCGACGTCATGCCGATCTTCCTGCCGAGGCCCCGGAAGATGTGCGCGATCATCCGGGTCGTGGTGGTCTTCCCGTTCGAGCCGGTCACGGCGACGATCGGGATCCGCGACGGCGTCCCTTGCGGGAACAACGAATCGATCACGGGTTTCGCGACGTACTGAGGCTCTCCTTCGGTGGGATGCGTGTGCATCCGGAATCCGGGCGCGGCGTTCACTTCCACGATGGCGCCGCCCGTCTCACGAACGGGGAGGGAGATGTCCGGCGCCAGGAAATCGATGCCCGCCACGTCGAGCCCGACGACCCTCGCGGCTTCCTCGGCGATCTCGACGTTGTCCTCGTGGGCCTCCCAAGTGCGGTCGATCGAGATGCCTCCGGTCGACATGTTGCCCGTCGCGACCAACAGGATCCGATCACCCTCCGGCGGGACGTCGTCGAAGCCGTACCCCTGCGCACGGACGAGCTGCCCGGCGTTCGCGTCGATCGTGATCCTCGTCAACACCTTCTCGTGTCCGATCCCCCGACGGGGGTCCTGGTTCGTGATCTCGACGAGCTCTCGCACGGTGTGCTCGCCGTCGCCGATCACGTGCGCCGGCTGGCGCTCGGCGATCGCCGCCATCCGCCCGCCGATCACGAGCACCCGGTAGTCGTTGCCGTTGACGAACGTCTCGACGACGACCCGGCCGTCCCTGGACTCCTTCAGCGCCCGCTCGAACCCGGTACGGACGGCCCTGTCCTTCGTGAGATTCAGCCCGACCCCTCGTCCATGGTTGCCGTCGAGGGGCTTGGTCACGACGGGGAAGCCGATCCGTCCGGCCGCCGCGACCGCCTCGTCGGCGGTGCGCACGACCTCGCTGCGCGGGACCGGCAGCCCGGCGGCGGCGAGCAACCGGTTCGTCATCTTCTTGTCCGAGGCGATGTCGACGGCGAGCGCCGACGTCATCGACGTCATCGTCGCGCGGATCCGCTCCTGGTACTTGCCCTGGCCGAGTTGGATCAACGAGGCTTCGTTCAGACGCATCCACGGGATGTCGCGCGACGCCGCCTCGTCGATGATCGCCTGCGTCGAGGGGCCGAACGCCCGGCGCTCCGCGAGCTTGATCAGGCGTTCGAGCTCCTCGAGGAAGTCGAACTCCTTCTCGGGCTTGACGAGGTGGTTGACCAGCCGGACGGCGAGCTTCCCCGCCTCCACGCCGACGGTCTCCTCCCAGTAGCCGTAGATCACGTTGTACTGGCCGGTCTCGCTGGCGCTCCTCGTCTTGCCCCTCGAGATGTGCGCGCCGGTCTCCCGTTGGAGCTCGAGGGCAACGTGCTCGGCGACGTGACCCAGCCAGGTACCGTCGACCAATCGCTCGCCGAAGCCGCCGCGGCGGCCGAGGGAACAGGAATGCTCGGCGACGCCGGGGAGGAGCGCGAGGAGGCCTTCGTTGAAGCCCGGGATCTGGTGGGACGGCCATTCCTCGAGCGACCCGAGGTCCACGAGCATCCGGATGCACGGCTCGTAGGACCAATAGTTCGGGCCTCGGAAGACCTGCGTCTGGACGATCTTCAGATCGGGCTTCGGCTTGCCGGACTTCGCCGAGGCCGGCTGACGCTTGATCGCCCGGCGGTTGGCGCGCGGCCCCGCCGTCGACTCGCGTCGCTGCTTGGGAGCCGCCTTGGTCACGTCGACGCCTCCCCGTCCTCGAGGGCGTCCGGACCTGTGAGCAGCGCGCGACCGCGCAGGTCGAACCGGTACCCCGAGGGCAGGGAGTGCAGGATGGCGCCGCTCACCATGACGGGACGATAGCCCTTCCCGCGATAGGCATCGGTCTTGACGTGCGAGCCGTCGACGAGGGTGACCGCTCCGCGGCCGATCACGTAGAGGTCTCGCGCGCCGCTCACCACGGCGCACGTGTCCTCGTCGATCCCGATGCCGAGGAGCGACGGCGACTGCGCGACGAGGGCGAGCAGCCGGCCGATCCGCCCTCGCTGCTCGAAGTGCTGGTCGACGACGACGCCCTGGACGATCCCCAGCCCGGCCGCCAGGTGCACCATGCGGTGCTTTGGCGTCGGTCCTTCGCGACCGAACGCGACCATGTGCGAGGCGAGCGCGGACGCGCCCGCGCTCGTCCCGGCGAGCACGACCCCTCGGTCGTGCGCGTTGGAGATCGCATCGCCGAGGCGCGTGCCCGCCACGACCTGCGTCAACCGGGACTGGTTCCCTCCCGTGAGGAACACCCCTGTCGCCTCAGCGAGGAGTGCGACCGCGGCCGGGTCGTCCGCCTCCTCCCGCTCCTCGGGGTGGATGCCACTCACCCGTCCGATCCCGAGACCGAGGAACAGCTCGCGGTACGCCTCGGTGGCCGCCTCACCCAACGAGGAAGCCGTGGAGATCACGACCACGTGGCCGGCTTCGCGTCCCGCGAGCTCCGCGAAGGTACCGAGGATGACCTTGTCGCGGAAACGGTCCTCCGCGCCGCCGATCATCATCACGGTGCCCGCTCCGCCCACGGCCCGAAGGGCACCCGCGTCCGTCATGGACGCAAGTGTATCCGCCGCACGTTGACGCTCTGGCAGGTCAGTGCGGTGTGCGCGCGCTTCTCACGGGGTCCCCCGGCGGTCGGAGGACCAGCTGGTCGTGAGGCTCCACCACGTCCACCGTCCCCTCCAGCCCCTCCGGGACGAGCAACGTGAACCCCGAGGGGTGCTCCACGATCCGGTCGGTGGGATCCGCCTCGTCCGTGAGCTCGAACCGGACGCCGTCGTCGTCCGCGCGGACGATCCGCACACGCACATCGGGGTTGAAGCGCCGGGCCGCCGCGTCGGCGCGCGACAAGATCTCGACCGCCCAGTCGGTGAACGCGAGCACGCGCCGAGTCTAGGCGGCCCGGCGACCGAGGTACGGGGCGTCGGGCTCGACCACACCGGCCACATCGATCTCTCCCCGGCAGCGTAACCAGCAAGACAAGATGGTTGGTTTCGGTGTAACCTGTCAACCCTGATGGATGGTTTCGGAGGGTAGGTCGTATTGGAGACGAAGCGGCTCCCGCAGCCCGTCCACGAGCGGGGGGAGACACCGCCCGCACCGGGTGATCTCGAGCTCGTGCGCGCATTCCTGTCCTTGCACGACCACGAGCAGGGGAACCCGGACGGTTTCCCTCCGAGCCTCGAGAGCCTGCGGTGGTGGCTCACCTCGAGGGCGTTGGTCGAGGAAGAGGACCACATCAAGGACCAGGATCTGGCGTGGGCCCTCCGGGTGCGAGACGCCCTCACCACCAAGGTGCGAGAGAACATGGGAGCCCCCGCGGACACGACGGCGACCGAGTTCCTCAACCGCGCCGCCGAGCAGACCGGGCTCCGGGTTTGCTTCGGCTGCGACGAGGAAAGCCCGATCCACGTCGAGGCCACGGGGGTTCGCGGCGCGATCGGGAGGATCCTGGGATCCGCGTTCCTCGCCGAGCTCGACGGGCGTTGGGAACGATTCCGCGTCTGCCACGACCCCGGATGCTCCTCGGTCTTCTTCGATCACTCGAAGAACAAGAGCGGCAAGTGGTGCTCCATGGCTTCCTGTGGGAACAGAGCGAAGGTCCGCGCGTTCCGGGAGCGGCAGGCCGCGGAGTGACCACCACCCTCGAGCTCGAGCTGGCCGCTCCCGGTGGCGAGCCGGTCGATCTGTGGCGAACCTTGATCTCGCACGGGTTCGCGGAGCTCTCGCCCACGGTCCTCGACGAGGAAGCTCGATCCCTCGCATTCACGGTTCGCGTTCCCGGAGGTCGACCGCGCAGGGTGCGGGTGTCGCAAGGTCCCCAGACGCGCGCGAGGGGGAACCGCACGCCCGGAGGGCGCGCGCGGCTCGAGGTGCTCGGACCGAAGCCGGGCCAGAGGGTCATTCGCGCCGCGCTCGAGGGCGCGGCGCACGTCCTTCGGCTCGATCAAGATCTGTCGCCGTTCTATCTCCGAGCGGCGGAGGACCCGGACCTCGCGTGGGCGACGCGCGGCGCCGGCCGGATGCTCCGCTCCCCCACGGTCTTCGAGGACGTGGTGAAGACGGTCTGCACGACCAACTGCGCATGGAGCGCGACGGTCCGGATGGTTGACGCGCTCGTGACCCACCTGGGCGACCCGGCGCTCGGCGGAGACGGGCCCCTCTCGAACGCCTTCCCCACGCCGGTCGCGATGGCCGACGCTCCCGAAGCCTTCTATCGGGATGTGGTCAGAGCCGGCTATCGGAGCGCCTACCTGATCGGACTGGCGAGGGCGGTTGCCGATGGAGAGCTGGATCTGGAGGCGTTCGCGACGGCGACGCCCGCGGCGCTTCCCGACACCGAGCTCGAGGCAGCGCTCCTGGCCCTTCCCGGCGTGGGGCCGTACGCGGCCGCGCACATCATGATGATGCTCGGGCGTCACTCCCGGCTGATCCTCGACTCCTGGACGAGGCCGAAGTACACCCGGCTCGTGGGGCGGAAGCGACCGGTCTCGGACGCGCAGATCGAGCGTCGGTTCCGCCCGTACGGCGAGTACGCGGGACTCGCATTCTGGCTGTACGTCACCCGCGATTGGGTCGAGGACGGGCAGGCCTGACCCTCGGCATATACTGCGCGGGCCGCCGAGGCGTCCCGACGGCGCGACGTTCTCACGAAGGATCACGATCGATGACGGTGCCCTTATGTCCTCGCGGAGCCGCACGCCCGAGCTCCTCCCGACCCGGCACGCCGGGGGGTACTCGCGCACGCGCGAGCCTGACGAGCGCCTGACGAACCCTTCGGGGGTGAGCCACGATGGCTGAGCGCCTCGGGGCCGCGCCCGCCCGCCTCGCGCGCCGCGCCCGCCATCTGTTCGGATACTGGCGCTCGGAACGCCGCACCCTTCGACAGGGAGCGGTCGCGCTCGTGCTGAGCACCTGCGCCGGGTTCGTCGCCGGGCTCGTCCTCGGCTCGATCACCGGCACGCTGGAGAAGCTCCCGGGACTCCTCGTCCTGATCCCCGCCGCGGTCGGCATGCGAGGCACGATCTTCGGCGCGATGGGCGCCCGCTTCGGCACCGGGATCGCCGCCGGCATCTTCGAGCCCACGCTCCGCCGCGGCAGCCTGCTCTCCCGCAACGTCATCGTCGGCGTCCTCTCGGCGTTGTTGACGTCGTTCTACCTGGCCGCCATCGCGACGCTCGTGGCGTCGGCCTTCGCGAGGGAATCGGTGATCTCCTTCTGGGACCTGGTGACGATCTCCGTCGTCGGCGGGGTCCTCGCGTCGTTGATCGCGCTCGTGTTCACCGTCGGCATCGCGGTGATGTCGTTCCGGAGGGGCTGGGACCTGGACGCTGTGTCCACGCCGATGGTCACCGCCATCGGGGACATGGTGACGCTCCCGTGCCTCTTCCTCGCCACGTTGCTCGTCGGGAACGACACGGTGAGCACGGTCGCCGCCGTGCTCTGCACGGCGGCGACCGTCGCGGCGCTCGTCGCCGCGTTCTTCGTGGACGTCGGCGTCCGGCGGATCCTGCTGGAGATGGCGGTCGTCGTGGCACTCGCCCCGCTGCTCGACATCTTCGCGGGGGCTCTGCTCGAGGCGCATCGCGGGGACCTCGAGACGGTCACCGCCGTCTTGATCCTGATCCCCCCGTTCGTCTCACAGGCAGGAGCGCTCGGAGGGATCCTGTCGTCTCGGCTTTCCTCCAAGCTCCAGCTCGGTGTCATCACCCCACGCGGGCGCCCCGAGATCCCGGCGATCGTGGACGGCGGCATCGTCATCACGCTGGGCGTGCTCGTGTTCACCGCGATCGGCGCGGTCGCCTGGGCTCTGTCTACGCTGATGGAGGGTCCGGATCCCGCGCCGGCCCTCTTGATCGGCGCCACGCTGCTCGCGGGGGCGATCGTGCTGCCGATCACGCTGGTGGTCGGCTACGCCATCGCCGTGCTCACCGCGCGCTTCGGGATCGACCCGGACAACCAAGGTGTTCCGTTCATCACCTCGCTCCTCGACCTCGCGGGCGTGGCGGCCATCCTCCTGGTCATGAGATTATCCGGAGTACTCCCGTGATGGACGAACAACCTCGGAACGTCAAGGACCTCCTGGTCGAGCTGAAAGACGCGTCCGAGCTCATGGTCGACCTGGCCTACGCGGCCGTCTTCTTCAACGAGGAGAAGCTGGCGCAGGAGGTCGAACGGCTCGAGCAGCGGATGAGCGAACACCTCCGCCGCCTTCGCATCACCGCCATGCTCGCCGCCCGTAGCCCCGAGGACGCCGAAGGGATGGCCGGGGTCCTGTGGATCGCGCATGCGATCGAGCGCGTGGGCGATGCCGCCTCCGACATCGCGCGCGTCGTCGCCGCCCGGCTCGGGATCCCAGACGCGCTCCGACAGGATCTCCGTCACGCCGACGAGATGACGGCGAGGATCAAGATCCGCGACGACGCCCCTGCAGCCGGCCGCACGCTCCGCGATCTCTCGCTCCCGACGGAATCGGGCATGTGGGTGGTCGCGATCCGGAGCGGGATGGACTGGCGCTTCGATCCCGGCGCCGAAGACGTGGTCGCCGTCGGCGACGTGCTCCTGATCCGCGGCCCCGAGGAAGGGGTGAACCACGTACGTGAGCTGGCCGGTGCCCCGCCGCTGCCGGAGGCACCCGGCGACGAGGCGCCCCCGCTCTCGGAGCTTGATCGAGCGGTGGACATCCTCGTCGAGCTGAAAGACCTCGCCGAGGCGGCGGTCGGACTCGCGTATTCCGCCTTGTTGTTCAACAACCGTTCCCTGGCGGCCGAGGTCGGGACCCTCGAGGCTCGATCGGACATCCTGCACGACGAGCTCGAATCCTGGGTCCTTCGGGCGGCGCCGGAGGCTCGCGATCCAGATGCGCTCCGCGGCCTCCTGCGACTCGGCGCCGCGTCGGAGTACGTCTGCGACGCAGCCCGCGACATGACCTGGTACGTGGAGCAGGGAGAGCCATTGCATCCGGTCGTCCAGCTCGCCCTGGAGGAGACCGAGGAGACGAGCTCGGAGGTGGTGGTCGAACGGGGGTCGGAGGCCGCGGGGCGGTCGCTCAAAGAGCTCCGCGTCGAGACCGAGACCGGCATGTTCGTGCTCGCCGTCCAACGTGGTTCCCGGTGGATCTACCGACCCCGCTCGGGGTTCACCCTCCAGGAAGGGGACCGGGTGATCTCCGTCGGACCGGAGGAAGGCGAAGAAGAGCTCGCGGCATTGACACGGGCGCCCGTCCCCGCGGCGGGGTAGTACTTCGGTCCTTCCACGAGTCCCACTGCTTCCCCGGTGCTTGTTCGGTCTGGGGGGCTGGCCTAGCCTCCTCCCATGGAGGCCTTCGTCTACCTGCGGGTTCGTCCCGGATCCATCGGGCCCGTGAGGGATCGGCTCACGTCCACCGCAGCTGCGCGGAGATCGGTCGTGGTGATCGGGGAATGGGACATCCTCTGCTTGATCGACGGACCCGACCTCGCGACGGTGGCGACCGGCGTGCTCTCGGAGCTGCAGACGATCGAGGGCGTCGCCCGCACGTTCACCGCGCCCGTCGTGCCACCCGATCGGCTCGGCGTGGTGGGCTTCGGAGGGCTTCCGATCCCGCAGATCATCCGGGGCGCGTGCTACGTCCACATCGAGGCAGACTCGGGGGCGGCCGCGGGTCTCTACGAGCGGCTCTCCGAGATCGGTGGGGTGTCCGGGGCCGCCGTCCTGGGCGGCCGCTGGGATCTGCTGGCCTGTATCCCGGAACCGTGGGAGGTCGCCTCGGCCATCGTCTTGGACAAGATCCACTCCCTGCCGGGCGTCCGTTCGACGAGCACGCTGGTGTCCGTCGACTACGAGGAACCCGAGGAGGACCGGGACCAGTTCAGTTCCTGGTCGTAGACCGCTGCGGATGGTCGTAGACCTCAGCGAACGGTCCTCGCCCGAACGCCGGGAGGCAGCGCGAACCGGACGCTCTCTTCGGTGATCAGCGCCTGCTCCACGCGGTCGAAGCCGCGTTCCGCGAGCCACTCGAGCATCCGCGCCACCAGCCGCTCGGGCGCCGACGCGCCGGAGGTCAGCCCGACGACCTCGGCGCCCTCCACCCACGAGGGGTCGACCTCGGTCTCGTCGTCCACCAGGTAGGCGGGCGTGCCCCTCTCGCGGCTGACCTCGGCGAGTCGGTTCGAGTTGGAGGAGTTCCGGGACCCGATCACGAGCACCACATCCGCCCGACGCGCGACCTCCTTGACGGCATCCTGGCGGTTCTGCGTTGCGTAGCAGATGTCTTCGCGAGGCGGGCCCTGGATCTCCGGGAAGCGGGATCGAAGGACGTCCAGGATCTGATCGGTCTCGTCGACCGACAAGGTGGTCTGGGTGAGGTAGGAGAGGCGGAGCGGGTCGGGAACCTCCACGCGCTCCGCCTCCTCGATCGATTGCACCAGGATCGTGCGATCCGGGGCCTGCCCGCTCGTGCCTTCGACCTCCTCATGCCCCGCGTGACCGATCAGCAGGATGGTCCGGTCGTCCTCGGCGAACCGGCGCGCCTCGAGGTGGACCTTGGTGACCAGCGGGCACGTGGCGTCGATCAGCTCCAAACGCCGCGAGGCCGCGTCGGCGTGGACCGTCGGCGACGAGCCGTGGGCGGAGAGCACCACGACCGCCGCTCCGGGGACCTCGTCGAGCTCGTCCACGAAGACGGCGCCCTTCCGCTCCAGGTCGCGCACCACATGCAGGTTGTGGACGATCTGCTTGCGAACGTACACCGGCCCCCCGTGGAGCTCGAGTGCTCGCTCGACCGCATCCACGGCTCGTTCGACACCGGCGCAGTAGCCGCGTGGCGCCGCGAGCAGGACCGTTCCCATGCCCCCATCGTACCTACGCCGCGCCTCTGGCCGGTTTTCCGAGCCCCGTGAGCGCTCGGTTGCCGTATGTCGGTCGGTCGGGCTAGGGTGGTCGCTGTCGGCTTCGGACCGAGTGGCCCGGTCCTCCTGCGCACGACGCGCGCTTCCCACCTTCCCAGGGTGTGGTTTGGCGTGCGTTCACGCGTGGGAGAAGGGGAGCTCGGATCGACGTCGACGGAAGGTCACACAGGAGAGGACGAGACCAGGAGGTGATGCGTACACCCACGACCTAGCGCGGTGAGCAGGGCAGGCGGAGTGGATCCGTCGGGCTCGAGACGGGACGAGGCAACCAGCCGCGTCCGCCGCGTGGGTGATCCAGCCCATGACAACGATGATCCGGAAAAGCCGCGCCATCATCGCGGCATCGATCCTGACCGCCGTCATCATGAGCTTCCCCGCCACGACATCCGAGGCGATGGTCCAACGAGACGCCACCCGAGCCGTCTCGTCGAGGATCTGTCCCATCGACTGGCGACAGAGCGCGTGGCATGTCAAACAGCTCATCCGCTGCGCCGCTTCGTATCACGGCGTGAGTGAACGCAAGGCTCTCTATATCGCATGGCGTGAGTCCCGCTACCGGCCGAGCGCCTACAACGCCGGCGGAAACGCCGCCGGGATCTATCAGCATCTCCTGAAGTACTGGCCGACCCGAGCGGAGGACTTCGGCTTCCGAGACTGGTCCGCGTTCAACGCTCGAGCCAACATCTTCGTGACGATGCGGATGGTGAAGCGCTACAGCTGGGAACCCTGGGGAGGCTGAGCGCCGGAGCCATCCACGATCGGACCGCCCGGGCGGCCGAGCGAACGCAGGAGCTCCCGAACGTCATCGCGTGAGGGAGCCACGGCGTTCGTCCCGGGCGCGTCCCGATCCGTCACGATCCGCATCGCGGGGAACCGTTCGCGGACGAGCGACACCAGTCGCTCGTAGTCCCCGAACGCCACGACGGCATGCGGTCGCTCGGCGTCGATCACCCCGAGTGCACCCGTCTCGTCGGTCGCGCCGGGCGTGAGCTCCCACTCGGCTGCCGTCGTGGCATGCCGAAGCGCCTGGAGCGCCTCGTCGTCCGTCGCGACACAGAGCACCTTGACGGCCCGGCACACCGCTAGAGCCAGCCTCGCTTCCGGAAGCCGACGTACAGCCAGATCGAGGACACGACCATCAGCCCGAGGGCGAGGGGGTATCCGAGTACCCAGCTCACCTCGGGCATGTGCCGGAAGTTCATCCCGTAGATGCCGGCGATCAAGGTCGGGACGAGGATGATCGCGGCCCAGGCCGTGAGCTTCTTCATCACCTCGTTCAGCTGATGAGCCGACTGCGCCATCCGGATGTCCACGATCGTGGTGAGGATCTCGCGTACGCCGTCGGTGAGCTCGATCGTGCGAAGCAGATGGTCCGTGATGTCCCGGAGATACGGGATGAGTGGCGCCGTCACGAGATCGGAGTCGTCGGACAGCCGGTCGATCAGCTGACGCGTCGGAACCGCATGCCGACGGAGCTGGACCGCGTCTCGGCGGAGACGGAGGATCTCGATCTGCAGCGAGGGTCCCGCCGACGGCTCTTCCGGGTCGGCCCGGAAGACCACGCTCTCGAGCTCGTCCGCACGGTCCTCCAGCTCCTCGATCACCTCGAGGTACTCGTCCACGATCTCGTCCGCGATCGCGTACAGCGCAGCCCCCGTGCCGGGGGCGAGCGAACACACGATCGGCCATCGCTTCTTCGCCTTCCCGAGGTCGAAGGCGGGACTGAACCGAAGCGTCACCAGGAAGCGCGGCGAGGCGAACGCGAAGAGCTCGGACCCGGCGACACCGTCCGCTCCGAGGGTAAGGGGGCGGAACACCACGAAGACATGTCCGGGGTAGAGGTCCAGCTTGGGTCGCTGATCCCGTTGGCCGACGTCTTCGACGGCGAGGTCGTGGAGATCCAGCTGCCGCTGGATCTCCCCAACCTCCTCCTGCTCCGGATCGACGGAGTCGATCCAGACCCAGGACGCCCCGTCGAGACCCGCCACCGTGCGCCGGAGATCGCTCAGTGGGAACCGGGTCGGTCTGGATGACCCCATCGCGGATCACGCGTGCTTCCATCGCCGGGAGCGTAACCGGCGCGGCCTCGAACCGAGGCGACGTTCCCCCGTTCGGCGACGTCGCGGGGCTAGCCTTGAGCGCGCGACCAGCGACGAGAGGCCCGGAGGGGAGAGGGGAGCAGATGGCGCGGCGACGCAAGACCACGTGGACGAATCCGATCCTGACGGAGTCTGCGGAGGAGCGAAGTCGGAGCCTGCAGAACAGGATCGCCGATGCGATCACCGAGTTCGCCGGCTCGATGCCGTTCGTGTATCTGCACATCGTCTGGTTCGCCGCATGGATCGGCTTCCGCGTGGAGTCCTACCCGTTCGGACTTCTGACGATGATCGTGTCCCTGGAGGCCATCTTCCTGTCGACCTTCGTGATGATCAGCCAGAACCGCGCCGATCTGAAGCGCGAGCAGCTTGCCGAGCACCAGTGGCAGCTCGTGCAGGCCGAGGAGAAGCAGAACGAGGAGCTCCTCGCGGTGTCCATTCAGATCCTCGATCTCACGAAGGAGATCCACCGGATGAGCCGGTCGAGGCCACCCGCCTCGACGTGATCTCAGCTCTCGATCACATGACGAACGCGAAGACTTTCTGCAGGAAGAACCCGAGCACGGCGCATGTAGGCCAGGTGAGGACCCAGGCGGCGACGACCTGTCCCGCCACACCCCAACGGACGGCGGAGAAGCGCTTGGTCGCGCCGACGCCCATGATCGCGGAACCGATCGCGTGGGTCGTCGAGACCGGGATGCCGAGCCGAGCCGCGACCGTGATCACCGTCGCGGCACCCGTTTCTGCCGCGAACCCCTGGACGGGTTCGAGGTGGGTCATCCGCATCCCCAACGTGCGGACGACCCGCCAGCCCCCGATCATGGTGCCGAGGCCCATCACGAGCCCGGCGGAGACGATGATCCAGGGATCGATCGTGAGCTCGCCGACGTTGCCCGCGGTCCCGGCCTCGTTGAGCGCGATGGTGAGGGCGATGATCCCCATCGTCTTCTGTGCGTCGTTCGTCCCGTGACTGAAGGCCATGAACGCCGCGGAAAGGACCTGCCCCTTGCCGAAGACCCTCCGCACCGTGGCCCTTCCAACGCGCGCGAAGACCCGGTAGATCAACACCATCAGGCCGAATCCGAGCAGGAACCCACCGAGCGGGGAGGTGATAAGCCCGATGAGTGATGCACGCGTCCCCTCGCTCTCGAGCGCCTCCAGTCCACCCGCGGCGAACCCGGCGCCGAGCAGTCCGGCGACGAGGGCGTGCGACTCGCTCGAGGGCAACCCGAAGTACTGCGCGGCCAGCGCCCAGATCGTGGCGGCCAAGAGGGCAGATGCGACCGTTTCGAGACCGACGTAATCGGGATCCACGATGCCCTCGGCGATCGTCTTTGCGACCGCGGTTCCGGTGAGCGCGCCCACGAGGTTCAACACGCCGGCCATCAGCACCGCGTGGTGCGGCCGCATCACCCTCGTGGACACGACGGTCGCGATCGAGTTCGGCGCATCGGTCCACCCGTTGGCGAACTCGAACAGATATGCGAGGAAGAGGACGAACCAGACCATCAGGCGTTCTTCAAGGCGATCGCCTCGAGCATGTTCGAAACGTCCTCGAGTTGGTCGATGGCTCCTTCCGTTTCGTCGATGACATCTCGCCACTTCAGGACGTCCATCGCTTTGTACTCACCGCCGAAGAGTCCGGCGATGGCCCGCCGGTAGACCCGATCCCCTTCTTTCTCGAGTCGATCGACCTCGACCCAGAACCGTTCGAGCTCCTTGAACTTCGGGAGCATCTCGAGCGCCTCTCGAGTGACCCTGCAAGTCTGCACGAGGATGTCGGCTTGCGCCTTCATCTCTGGCAGCGGCTGCTCGATCTTGTGGAGCACGAACAGATCCGCGGCAGCCTCGATGTGGTCGAGCACGTCATCCAGGCCGGAGGCGAGGCGGTGGATGTCCTCGTGGTCGAGTGGCGTCACGAAGACCGTATTCAGCCGCTTCATGATCTCGTGGGTAACCTCATCGCCCTCGTGTTCCAGGTCCTTCAATCGATCGGCCTTCCGCGTCACGTCCTGATAGTCCACGACGAGGTCCTGGTACGCGGCTGCCCCCTCCTCGACCTTCACCGCCAGATTGACGAACATCTCGTAGAAGCTCTCGTCCCGGGGGACGAGCCTGAACCGGAGCTTCGGCATCCTTGTGACCCCTTCGTGTTCGGCCGGAGGTGGATATCACGAGCGTGACGGCTGTCGCAACGGCCCGGGTCAAGGCTCAGGGGTCGCGGCGCTCACCAGACGGTTGCGACGCGGTGGCTTCTTCGCGTCCACCCTCGGGAGGCGGGACGTAGGTCGCACGCACGACGAGCCCGGATTCCCGTTCCAACACCCAGACGGAGCCCTTCTTCCAGCCCCGATCCGGCCCGACGACTGCTCCTCGTGCCTCGAAGTGCTCGATGGCTGCCGGGATCAGGTCTCCGTGTCCGCAGAAGACCGTCGGGGATCGGAGCTCGTCGAGCAACGCGAGCAGGCCGGAGAGCGGCGCACCCTCGAGGAGCTCGTCTCGTGGCTCGATCGGGAGCCCGCGCTGCTCGGACAGTGGTCTCACCGACTCCACGCAGCGGACGGCCGGACTGCTCAGGATCCGCTCGATGACCACGTCCGCCAGTGCTCGGACGAGACCTTTGGCTTGCCGACGACCCGTGTTCGAGAGCGGTCGTGAATCATCGTCTCCGGGCCACGCCTCACGATCACCTGCCTTCGCGTGACGGAGGAGATAGGCGGGAACGTCAAGCCCCGCGGCGGCGTCGAGGACCTCTCGGTCCCGGTCGTAGCTGAGGATGCCACGAGCCTCGGCGAGGGTGAACCACTTCGCGTCATCCACTTCCATGGTCGGATGGAGGTCGCGCCCGTCGAGCACCTCCATGGTCCAGTAGCGGACGACCTTGGGCCTCCCTTCCTGATCGACGTAGCGAGACGGCGGCAGCTCGGCGCGCAACCGGCCCTCGAGTCCCGTCTCCTCCGAGACCTCGCGCACGGCTGCCTCCTCGAAGGATTCGCCATCGTGCAGCTTCCCTTTCGGGAGCGACCAGTCGTCGTATCGAGGCCGGTGCACGAGCACCGTCAGCACTCGTCCGTCCTCACGCCGAAGCACCACCGCCCCCGCCGCGCGGATCTCGCTCGTCACGTCCAGAAGCGCTTCCGTCGTTCGAGGCGCTTCCACGCCTTCGGCCAGGCCTCTCGCGCTCGATCGCGTGAGACGGTCTCGAGCTCCGCGAGGCGTCCCGCGGTGAACGCCACCGCCCGATCGTCGGCCTCCATCGCCCGCTCCGTGAGCCAGGCCATCGCGACGACGGCATCTTGGTGTTCGCCGAGGGTCTCCTGCAGCGTTTCCGCTGCGGAGGCGAAGCGAGCCGCCCGCTTGCCGAACACGGGGATCAGGGCCTCGGCCCCGTAGCGCACCCGCTTCGTCTCGATCCGGGTGGCGTGGAGTGCACCGTCGCTCGAGCCGGGACCGAGCGCCGTCGCATCCCCGGAGAGCTTCGCCCAGGGGCGCTTCATCAGTGAGCCGGTGCTCACCGCCGGCCGATCGATCCCCTCACCCCTCGACGCCGGTTCCCGTGCGGCCCGCACGAGCCTCACGACGAGCTCTTGGTACCTTCGGGAGCGCATGCCCTCGAGGAGTAGGCGTCGACCGGCGAGGCGATCGCTCTCGAGACCGTCGAGGAGGATCTTCGCGGAGGGCGGGCCGAGCCCGACCATCGCCGCGACCCGGCGCCTGAGTCTGGCAGCGAGTACCTCCGCGTCGCGAACCGGTCCGAGGAGTCGGCCGAGCCATCCGATCTCGTCTCGCAGCGCATCGGCCCAGTCTCGGTCGAGGTACGGCCGGAAGGTCCGGAGATCCGAGCGCAGCCGCCGGGCTGCGACCCGCGCCTTGTGGACACCCTCTGGATCTTCGCCGGCCCTGACGACCGGGTCGCTCGACGTGAGCCTCACGGTGGAAACGGCGATCGCGGATCTGATGACGTCGAGCGCGGTCGCCCCCTCGGCGAGCCGGGTGAGCTGATCCAGCTCCAGCTCCACCTGCTCGGCGAGCGCCAACGCCATCGCGTCGCGATCCGTCATCGACGGCTCTCCCCTCGCTCGACGGCGATCTGCATGAGCCGCTCTTGGGCGCTCAGACCACGCTCCGTCTCCACCTTCTTCCACACGCCGTCGGATCCGAGATCCCACGCGAGCACATCGTCCTCCAGTGCCGTTCGGAGGATCTCGTCGAGACGCGCGCACAGCGCGGGATCGAGCACCGGAACGGTCACTTCGACGCGTCGCTCGAGGTTCCGAGGCATCAGATCCGCGGAGCCGATGAAGTGCTGGTAGCCACGCTCGAGGCTGCCGAACCGGAAGATCCTCGAATGCTCCAGGTAGCGGCCGACGATCGACCGGACCCGGATGGTATCGGAGAGACCGGGGACCCCCGGCCGGAGGCAGCAGATCCCTCGGACGATCAGATCCACACCCACTCCCGAGCGCGAGGCTTCGTAGAGCGCGTCGATGGTCTCCGCATCCCCCAGGCTGTTCATCTTCAGCACGATGGATCCGTCCCCAGCCGCCGCCTCCGCGCGGATCAATCCGATCAACCTCTGTTTGAGATCCGTGGGTGCGACCAGCAGGCGGCGATACGTCTGCTGCCGGCCGTAGCCGGTGAGCAGGTTGAACAGATCGCTGAGATCGGCACCGAGTTCCGGATCCGCGGTCAGCAGACCGACGTCCTCGTACAGGCGGGCGGTGCTCGGGTTGTAGTTGCCGGTGCCGACGTGCGCGTAGCGACGGATACCGGACGCCTCGCGGCGAACCACCAGGCACACTTTGGCGTGCGTCTTCAGCCCCACGATGCCGTAGACCACGTGGACGCCCGCCTGTTCCAGCGTGCGAGCCTGCGTGATGTTGGCGCGCTCGTCGAAGCGCGCTTGGAGCTCGACGAGCGCGACGACCTGCTTGCCCGCTTCGGCGGCGCGCACCAGGGCACGCACGATCGGGCTCTCCACGGATGTTCGGTAGATGGCGAGCTTGATCGCGAGGACGGTTGGGTCCTGCGCCGCTTGCTCGATGAACGCCTCGACCGAGGTCTCGAAGGAATCGTAGGGGTGGTGGACGAGGAGATCACCGTTCGAGATGACCTCGAAGAAGTCCTCCACCCCTTCCAGCCGAGGCTGGGTCACGGGGGTCCACGGGTCGTCCTTGAGCTCCGGACGCTCGAGCTCGTAGAGGGACCACAGCGCGGAGGGATCGAGGAGCCCCTCCACGACGAACACCTCGTCGGGCAGGAGCGCGAGCTCTCGCGTCAACAGCGTCCGTACCTCGTCGCTGGAGGACGCGTCGAGCTCGAGCCGAACCGGGGTGGCGCCTCGAAGTCGGCGCCGCAGGACGGACTCGATCGCCTCGAGGAGATCCCCGCCCTCCTCCTCCTCCAGATCGAAATCCGCGTCTCGGGTCAGGCGGAACGCCGAATGACCGACGATCTCCATGCCCGGGAACAGGACCTCGAGGTGCGATGCGATCACCTGCTCGATCGGGACGAACCGCTCGCCGTCGGGCATCTCGATGAACCGCGGGAGCAGAGGCGGCACCTTCACTCGTGCGAAGCGCCGCTCTCCGCTCGAGGGGTCGCGAACGAGAGCGGCGAGGTTGAGCGACAGGGACGAGATGTAGGGGAACGGGTGCGCCGGGTCGACCGAGAGCGGGGTCAGCACGGGGAAGATCCGCTCCCGGAACAGCTCTCCCAGGTGCGTACGGTCGTGGACGTCGAGCTCGGCCCAATCGACGAGCCTCACCCCTTCCTTCTCGAGCGCCGGCTGGAGGTCATCGACCCACAACACGTCCGTTCGGCGGCCGAGCTCGGCCACGTGTTCCATGATGCCGGCGAGCTGCTCCTCGGGTGTCGATCCCTCGGGCGACGCAGGGCCCAGGCCCGCTTCCCGCTGCTCCTGCAGGCCCGCGACACGCACCTGGAAGAACTCGTCCAGGTTGGAGCCGAAGATCGCGAGGAACTTCACCCGCTCGAGGAGCCGATTCGAGTCGTCCTCGGCGAGCGCGAGGACGCGAGCGTTGAACTCCAGCCAGGAGAGCTCGCGGTTGAGGAAACGCTCGGTGCGGGGGAAGGGATCCGCCATCGGAGCGTCGATGCTAGCTGCTCGCCGTGTCGGATCGCCAGTCGGCCGATAGGGGCTCGAGACTGCGGAGGAAGGCATCCAGTGCACGGCCGCTCAGCCGACGAACTTGTACCCGAGACCCCTGACGGTGAGGAGGTGCTCCGGCTGATGGGGATCTTGCTCCACCTTCTTGCGGATCCGCTTGACGTGGACGTCGAGCGTTTTCGTATCACCGAAGTACCCTGCGCCCCAGACCTCCTCGATGAGGAAGTCACGCGTGAGCAGCCGGCCCGGCCGGCGCAGGAACGTCTCGAGCAGCTCGAATTCCTTGGGAGGGAACCCCACCGCTTCACCCCGAACGAAGACCTCGTGCTTCGCGACGTCGAGTGAGACGGGACCTCCGTTGAGCACGTCCTCCTCCGGTTGGGCGGCGCGCATCCCCGCCCGGCGCAGGTGCGCCCGCACACGAGAGACGAGCTCCCGGACGGAGAACGGCTTCGTGACGTAGTCATCCGCGCCGAGCTCGAGCCCCGAGACCTTGTCGGCCTCCGAGTCCTTCGCGGTCACCATGATGATGGGGACGTTGGAGATCTGGCGGATCTGACGGCAGACGTCGAGCCCCGACATCTCGGGAAGCATCAGATCCAGGATCACGAGGGCCGGATCCTCCGAGCGGAACCGGTCGAGCGCGCGACGACCGTCGGTTGCCACCGCGACCGCGTACCCCTCCCGTTCCAGGTTGTAGCGAACGGTGTCCGCGAGCGACTCCTCGTCCTCAACCACCAGGATCTGCGTCAGGGGTTCGTCGGCGCTCAGATGTCACCACCCACATCCGGAACGTCGTGCGAGGCATCCGTGAACTCACGGAACTCCCCGGTGATGAGGAATCCGACCTGCTCCCCGATGTCCACGGCGTTGTCACCGACCCGCTCGAGCGCCCGCGCCGCGAGGTTCATGTGGAGTCCCCAGTCGAGCGACCTCGGATCGTCGGCCAACTTGAGCGCTTCGAGGTGCGTCGCTCGGTTGAGGCGATCGACCGGATCGTCCATCTTCGGCAACTTCAGGCACAGCTCGAGGTCGCGCGTCCGGAACGCCTCCATCGCGGATCGGATCATCGTGACGACGTGCACCCCCATCTCCTCGAGCTGGAGCAAGAGGGTCTGGCTCGGCGGCAGATCCTGCGTCGCGAGGTAGTGCTTGGCGATGTTGACCGCCTGGTCCCCGATCCGCTCGAGGTGGAGGCAACTGTGCAGGATCGCCGAGACGAGGCGGAGCTCGGTTGCGACCGGTGACTGCAGGGCGAGCATCTCCAGCACACCGCTGTCGATACGGAGGTAGATCTCGTCGATCGCATCGTCGCCCCGGATCACGGCTTCCGCCGCCTCGGTGTCGTGTTGCACCAGTGCTTCGACCGAGCGTTGGATCGCGGTCGACGCCAACTCGCCCATCGAGAGCAATTCGAGCTCGACGCGTTCGAGTTGCTCATGGAAGTGTTCCCGCGTCATCCGAACCTTCCCGTCACGTAGTCCTCGGTTCGCCGGTCCGAGGGATTCGTGAAGATGGCTTCCGTGCGATCGAACTCCACGATGTGCCCGGTGCGATGACCGTCCTCGGCCACGTCCACGGTGAAGAAGGCCGTACGGTCGGAGACCCGCGCCGCCTGCTGCATGTTGTGCGTCACGATCACGATCGTGTACTCGGACACGAGGTCGCGCATCAGGTCCTCGATCTTCGACGTGGCGATCGGGTCGAGAGAGGAGCACGGCTCGTCCATGAGGATCACGTCCGGCTTCGTGGCGATCGCGCGCGCGATGCAGAGGCGCTGCTGCTGGCCGCCCGAGAGCGCCATGGCCGAGTCCTTGATCTTCTTCCTCACCTCGTCCCACAGCGCCGCCCGGTGCAGGGACTCCTCGACCAGATCGTCCATGTTGCCCTTGAAGCCGGCGATCCTCGGACCGAAGGCGACGTTGTCGTAGATCGACTTCGGGAACGGGTTGGGCTTCTGGAACACCATCCCGATCCGTCGACGCACCTCGACCGGGTCGACCCGTTCGTCGTACAGGTCGACCCCGTGGTACAGGAGTGTGCCCTCCACCCGCGCTCCCTCGATCAGGTCGTTCATCCGGTTCAGGCACCGCAGGAACGTGGTCTTGCCGCACCCCGACGGGCCGATCAGGGCGGTGATCTCGTGCTCGCGGATCGTGATCGTGACATCTCGCACAGCGCGGAAGTCGCCGTAGAAGACCGAGAGGTCCTTGATGTCGAAGATCAGCGGAGCGTCGGTGCTCGGCGTCGGCGCCATCGAGGTGTCGACGCTCACGATGGCCTCCCGGCCGGTCGTGGGGTCCGGCTCTCGCATCGTCCTAGTATCCACGTCGTCACCACTTCCGCTCATATCGGTTCCTCAGCAGGATCGCCGCGAGGTTCACCACGAGGATCACGACCAGCAACACCACGATCGCGGCCGCCGTGAGGGCGGGCCACTCATCCCCCGGCTTCCTGGACCATGAGTAGATGATCGTCGGGAGCGCTGTGTACTTGCCCTGGAGCGTGTCGATCAGGCCGTCGCCCCCGCCGGGGGTGAGATAGCCGGTCACGGCCCCGACGAGGAGGATCGGCGCGGCCTCTCCGAAGGCTCGGGCGAGCGCGAGGATCGTCCCGGTGAACACCCCCGGAGCCGCGTACGGCAGGACGTGGCTCCGGACCACCTCCCATCGGGTGGCGCCGACGCCGTAGGCGGCCTCGCGGATCCCCTGAGGAACGGCCCGGAGCGCCTCCATCGTGATGATGATCAGGAACGGCATCACGAGCACGGCGAGCGTCAGCCCTCCCGAGATGTAGCTCAGACCGTTCACGTCCGGTCCCGTGATGCCCCGGAGGAGCTGCGCGAAGACGACAACCCCGAGGATCCCCCAGACGATCGACGGCACTCCGGCGAGGTTCCGGATGTTGGCGATCAACGACCGGGTCGCCCTCGTGTCGCGGGCGTACTCCTGCAGGTAGATCGCGGCGGCGACCCCGAGAGGAACCGCGATCACCGCCGACGAACGCGATCAGGATCAACGAGCCGATCAAGCCCTGCCAGACACCCGCTCGGCTCTCGAAATCCGACAGGTTCCCTGTCACGAATCCGAAACCGCGCTCCGAGAGGACCGGCCACGCATCGATGAGCACGGATCCCAGCAGGACCATCAGCACGCCGAGCGAGACGAGCAGGCACAGCAGCAACAGCGCGGAGAAGATCCGGCCGGAGACGTCGCTCCTCCTCCCCGCGAGTGCGAGCTCCACGGTGCTCCGGGTGGCCGTCGGCGTGGCGACCGCCATCAGTAGGCCCTCCGGAACTTCCGCACGAAGCGCTCGCTCACGATGTTCAGCAGGAGCGTGAACACGAACAGGACGAAGCCCACGAGGTAGAGGGCCTCGAAGGCGTTGAGCCCCGATCCTCTCGTCTGCACCTGGTCGGACCCGATCGCGAGCGAAGCGATCGCCGCGGTGAGCGTCTGGTTCGGCTCGAAGGGGTTCAACGTGCGCGTCGCGTTGCCGGACCCACCTGCTGCGATCGCCACCACCATCGTCTCGCCGACCGCTCGGGAGATCCCCAGGATCAAGGCGGCCACGATCCCCGAGATCGCAGCCGGGAACACGACGCGGAGCGTCACGGTCCGTCGCCGCGCGCCGATCCCGTAGGCCGCTTCGCGCAACGCGCGCGGCACGGCGAACATCGCGTCCTCGGCCACCGACGCCACGAGGGGGATCGTGAGGACCCCGACGCCGATCCCGGCGGCCATCATCGTGAACGTGTTCGTCGCGCCGAAGAGGTCTTGCACGATGACCGGGTTGATCACCGTGAGCGCGAAGAACCCGATCACGACGCTGGGGACGCCCGCGAGCGTCTCGAGGATCGGCTTCAACTTCCGGCGCGCGCCCGGCTTCGCGTACTCAGAGAGGTAGGCGGCCGCGCCGAGGCCGAGCGGCGTAGCGACTGCCATCGCGATACCGGTGACGACAAGGGATCCGTAGAACAAGGAGATCAGGTCGAACTCGCCCTGCCTCGGTCGCCAGATGCCCGACCAGAGCGACGAGAGCTCCACGTTGGACACGAAGTTGATCGTCCGGAAGATCAACGCGAGCACGATGCTGATGCTGATCACCACCGAGAGCCCGGCGGCAGCACCCAGCAGCGTCCGGACCAGGCGTTCCCTCCGCCGACGCCGGGAGCTTCCCCGGAGCGTCGCGAGCATCCGGTCGGGTGCCTCCGCCGCGATCGACGCCATACCGATCCCTACCCCCTTCGCCGAGCCGATCCGGCTCGGGCGCCACTCAGTCACGCCCGAGCCCGAACCAGCTTTCGCTCTATGCGCCTGCAGACTCCCACGCATCGCGGGTAGCCTGCTTGCGGTCGTCCGGAAGCGGGATGTAGCCCGCCTCCTCGACCGCCAGGGTCAGACCATCATCGGTCAGATAGAAGTCGACGTACGCCTGAACGGCCTCTTCGTCTCCGGCCGTAGCCGTGTTGGGGTAGATGTACAGCGACCGGGAGAGTGGGTAGCTGCCGTCCGAGATCGTCTCCGCCGACGGCGTGACACACCCATCGCCGGCGTCGATCCCGACCTCCTTGATCGCGTCGCCCGCTTCTTCGGCGAACGCGAACCCGACGAAGCCGATCGCGTTCGGGCTGCCCTCCATCGCCTGGATGATCACGTTGTCGTTCCCCGAAGCCGTGTAGTCGCCGCGCAGCGCCTCGGAGTCGTCCTCCGCGACGCCGTCCTGACCGCGAAGTCGGGGATCCCGGAGAGCTCGATGAACGCATCGTAGGTCCCCGACTCCTCGCCGGGAGCCGTGATCTCCAGCGGTTGGTCTGGCATGGTGCCGGCACCGCCGACCCGCTCCGAGATCGCGTTGGCCTGGCCGGTCGAATCGACGTCTGCCGAGTTCGGACCGAAGATCGCGTAGAGATCCTGCGTCGTGAGGCACTCGAGCGCGCTCTCGGCGTTCACCATCACGGTGATCCCGTCGAAGGCCACCTCGAGCTCCGTGTACTCGATCCCGCCGTCCTCGCAGGCGGTGACCTCCTCCTCCTCGATCGCGCGCGAGGCATCGGCGATGTCGATCTCCCCCGAGCAGAACAGCTCGAAGCCGTCCCCGGTCCCCGGGCCGTCGACCGAGATCTCGACATCCGGGTTCGTCTCGTTGAACAGCTGGGCCACGAGCGAGGAGACAGGCTCCACCGTGGACGAGCCCGAGATCGTGATCGATCCGGTAAGCCCCTCAGGCGTGTTCGCCGGCGAGTTGGGATCGTCGTCCCCTCCGCATGCCGTCGCCACGATCATGAGCACCGTGGCGCAGGCCGCCCACGACAACCACTTCTTGCCCTTCACCATGCTTGCCCTCCCCTGTTCTCCGGGTACCGGTTTCCGGACACCCGGCGCGATGCTAAGTGGGGTTGATGGCTGGCCCGCGGCAGCAAGGTGAACGCGAGGTGAACCCGAGTCCTCGCTGGTCGTGGGGTTGGCGTCCGCCTCTCCGTCGGGGCGGACGGAACAAGAACTGAGGTGGAACGGCTCATGAACGAGGAGCACGTGCGCCTACACTCCCGCGCGTGGACGCGGTCACGGTGATCGTCCTCGTGGTGGCGCTCGCGGTCGTTGCGGCCGCCTCCTGGGCGATGTCGCGAGCCGTTCGGTCGGCCCGGGCGTGGGAGGAACGGGCCGTCGCGGCCGAAACCGCGGGGAGTGCACGACAGCTCGAGGCACGGGAGTGGCGCCGAACCCGGGACCTGGTCCTGTCGACCATGCAGGACGGGGTACTGCTCATCGGGCGAGACGCCGTCGTGGCGTTCGCGAACGACGCCATCGGCCGGCACCTTCCCTCGACGCCAGACTCCCTCGATGAAGTGTTGCCGCTCGCGCTGCGAACGGCGATCTACCGGAGCCGCGAGCGTGACGAGTCCACCTCCGTGCTGGTCGAGATCGGGGTCCCGCCTCGCTGGCTTCGCGCAACGATCACCCCCGCGGCGGACGGCGCGACCCTCGTCGTCGTGCGCGACGTCACCCAGCAGCGACGGCTCGAGGACGTGAGACGCGACTTCGTCGCCAACGCCTCCCACGAGCTGAAGACGCCCGCCGCCACCATCCAGGCCGTCGCCGAGACCCTCGGCCAGGCGGCGACCGACGATCCCGCTGCGGTACCTCGGTTCGCGTCGCAGCTCGAGCGCGAGGCCGTCCGTCTCTCGCGCATCGTGGCCGACCTCCTCGATCTGTCGAGGCTGGAATCCGGGAGCGCGCTCGACGAGCTCGTTTCGCTCGGAGCAGCCGCCCGAGAGGAGGGACACCGGCTGAAAGAGTCGGCGGAGCAGTCGGGAGTCACCCTGGAGATCCTGGCCGGACGCGAACGGCCGGTCCGCGGATCCCAGAGGGATCTGACCCTGCTGGTTCGCAACCTCATCGACAACGCGATCCGCTACAGCCACGAAGGCGACAAGGTGCACGTCGAGGTCGAGTCCGACGGCGAAGAGGTGACGCTTCGAGTGACCGACACGGGGATCGGGATCCCGTCGCGGGACATCCCTCGGATCTTCGAGCGCTTCTATCGGGTCGACCGAGCGCGATCCCGCGAGACGGGTGGCACGGGGCTCGGGCTCGCGATCGTGAAGCATGTGGTCGACAACCATGGAGGCAGCGTCGAGGTCGAGAGCGAGCTCGGCCGCGGGACGACGTTCCGGGTGAGGCTGCCCACCGCGCGCGGCCGCTGAGAGACCGTTCCGATCCGTCTAATCGGGCGACATCACCGAGTTGATCGGGCCAGGATCCGGCGCCGGGACGATGGAGAGCTTGGCTCCGAAGACCGCTCGGAACCGATCCGCGACGCTCCTGGGATGCCACGGAGCCGGGACCGGAGCCTCGACCTCGAATCGACCTCGCCATGTGCACGTGATCGACGCCTGTTCCCCAGGAGGGATCCGCCGATGGAGCTCCTCCGCGAGGGCGAGCGCGACGGCCGCCCGACGGACCGCTGGTCGGTCGGCGGCCGGGATCAGTCGGGCGTACGGCCCGAGACTCGCCGCCCCGCCGGCGTGTCGGAGGATCGCGGACAGGACGCCCAGTGCCTCGTGGGTGAATCCGGCGAGGTCCGCCGTGGTCACGATCATTGCGGCGTGCTCGAACCGCTCGTAGTGATCGATCGCCTTCCCCACGTCGAGCAACGTCGCCGCATGCTCGAGCATCTCCACGATGAAGGTCGTGGCATCGGGATCGAGGGCATCGATCAGCTGTGCCCCGAGCGATGCCCGGCGCTCGGCGATGGTGACGTTCCACGTCGCGAACCGAGCAGCGAGCGTGGCCGCGGAGATCGTGCGCACCTGTCGAGGCGAGGGGACGACCGACGGGTCGCCCAGCGCGAGCCCCTCGCGGAGTCCTCGACTCGACACGACCACCCGATCCGCCTCGAGGTGTCGCATCGCGGCGAGCACGACGAGCGCACCCCCCACGATGGAGTCGGCGCGGTCGGGGTTGAGTCCCCGGAGCCGAGCACGGCGCTTCATCGTGCGAGCCGCGAGGTCCTCGATGATCGACTCGAGGTTCTCCTCCCGGAGTTCGTAACCATGCAGGAGCGGCAACGGATGATCGGTCCGGCGAAGATCCATCTTCGCGAGGTTCCGGACCGTGCCGCCGATGCCCACGAGGTGCCCGGAGACGCCCAGCGAGGGCACTTCCGATCGTTCGAGCGCCGCCGCCACCGCCTTGCGCAGATCCTTCATCTCGCGCTCCGAAGGCGGATCCGATACGAGGAACCGATCGCTCACGCGGAGGGACCCGAACGGGAACGTCCAGGATCGATCGAACCGCCGGTCGTGGAAGCTCGTGAGCTCCATGCTCCCCCCACCGACGTCCATCGCGGCGCCGTGCACGACCGGCAGGTCGTGGACGGCGCCGAGGAACCCGAACCTGGCTTCTAGGTCGCCGTCGATCACCTCCAGCGGAACCCCCAGGGCGAGCGCCTCCCGCACGAGCCGCTTCCCGTCGCGAGCCTCGCGGACGGCGGACGTCGCCACGGCGATCATGCGGTCGGCTCCTACGCCGTCAGCGACCGCCTTGAAATCCCTGAGGGTCTCGATGGTTCGGTCGATCGCCTCCGATCCGAGATCGTCGTCATCACGCAGCTCTCGGCCGAGGCGGAGCGGCGCCCGCGCATCCTCGAGCACGTCCAGATGCTCGCCCGGGCGAAGGCGGAACACGATCATCCGTGCCGAGTTCGAGCCGACGTCCACCACCGCGAACGGCCGGTCGTCGTGGCGAGACAACCGACTGACTTCCACGGGTCGATGCTCCCATACGGGAGCGAGGGCCCGGGAGCCGGGGTCGACCCTCGTATGCTCCTGCGCGATGACGACCGTCTTCCTCATCCGTCACGGCCTGACGGCCGTGACGGGCACTCGGCTGTACGGCCGGACGCCGGGGATCCATCTGGACGAGCGTGGCCGCCGGCAGGCGGCCGCGCTCGTCGAACGCTTCGATGGCGTTCGGCTCACCGCCCTGTACTCCAGCCCGCTGGAACGCTGCATCGAGACGATGGAGCCGCTGGCGGAGGCCCGCGGGCTGGAGATCCGCTCCTCCGACGGCCTCATCGAGATGGACGCCGGGGACTGGACCGGGCGGACCCTCCCCTCCCTCCGTCGGACGAAGCTCTGGGATACGGTGCAGCGCAATCCCTCTCGATTCTCCTTCCCGGGCGGCGAGAGCTTCGTCGACGCCGAGGCACGGATCCTCGACGACGTCGAGCGGATCGTTCACCGACACCCGCGCGGCCGGGTCGTCGTCGGCACGCATGGCGACCTCGTCAGCGTGCTGATCGCCCACTACACGGGCGCGCACCTCGATCAGTTCCAGCGGGTGATGGCGGACCCGGGATCGGTCTCGGTCGTCCACCTCGGGGAGGGCGCGCCGCGGATCCTGCTCGTGAACGACACGGGGAGCCTCCGACGCTTCGCGGCGCCGGCGAGGACCCGCGCGGCCGGGAGGGACGGCGCGACGAAGAGGGGTGGCGCCACGAAAAGGGGTGGCCCCGAGAGGAAGCTGCGAGGATAGCTCGATGGACCTCGGACCGGTCGATCACATCACCGCCGATGCCGTGGGCGAGCCGGGCGAGCGCACCTTCTACATCCAGGCGCGCGCCGGCAACGAGCTCGTGACCGTGATCGTGGAGAAGCAGCAGGTGCAGTTGCTCGCGGCGTCCGTGATGGAGCTGCTCGAGGACACACCGGCGACCGAGCCGCCGATCGACGAGTCGGCCATGGGACTCCAGGAACCTCTGGACCCGCGATGGCGGGCGGGCCGCCTCTCGATCGGCTTCGACCAGGACCGTGACCTGTTCCTGCTCGAGGTCGAGGAGTTCCAACCCGACCTGGAGGATCTCGACGTCGAGGAGCCGCTCGCCTCTGTCCCCGAAACGGAGCCCGAGTCGATCCGGATCTGGGCATCACCGGGGCAGATGCTTGCCCTCTCCCGCCACGGGGCGGCCGTGGCCGCGCGCGGCCGGCCGACGTGCCAGTTCTGCGGGAATCCGATCGACGCGGAGGGTCATGCGTGTCCCGCGATGAACGGGCACTCGAAGCGGGACTGACGGATCCCGCCATCCCCCGGGTCCTCGCCACCGGCGAGCTCGAGGTCCTCGGGCTGTTGCCGAACGCGTCCAACCACACCTTCCTCGCCCGCGCGGGAGGGGACGAACGGGGCCTCGCGGTCTACAAGCCTCGACGAGGTGAGACCCCCCTCTGGGATTTCCCGGAAGGGACCCTGTGCGCCAGGGAAGTCGCGACCTACGTCGTCGCCCGGACCCTTGGTTGGCCGAACGTCCCCGCCACCGTCTTGCGCGACGGTCCGTTCGGCGTCGGCTCGGTCCAGCGATTCGTGCCCTCCGATCCGGAGGAGCACTACTTCACCCTCGCGGAGCGCTTCCCCGCCGAGTTCCGCCGCGTCGCCGCGTTCGACATCGTCGTGAACAACGCCGACCGGAAGGCGGGGCATTGCCTGCTCGGGGAGGACGGCAGGATCTACGTCGTCGACCATGGGGTGTGTTTCAGCGAGGAGCCGAAGCTCCGCACGGTGATCTGGGATTTCATCGGGGAGCCGCTCGAGGACGAGGTGCGGGCGGACCTCCACCGACTCGCGGGTCAGGTGCACGAGGGTGATGTACGCGAGGAGCTGGCCAACCTGCTCACCGCGCCGGAGCTGGAATCCCTCGAGGTGCGGGCATCCGAGGTGGCCGCCCTCGAGCGGTTCCCCGAGCCGGGTGAGGATCATCGTCCGTTCCCCTGGCCTCCCATCTGATGACGGTCCGGACCACGATCGAGACACCACTCGGTCCTTTCACGGTCTTCTCCGGCGAGGACGGGGTCGTGCGGACGTCCTTCGAGGAGGATGACGCCGGCGCAGCCGACATCGACGCGGACGAGGATCCGCGCGCGTCGGCCCCGATCCGGCGCGAGGTCGAGGCGTACTTCGAAGGAACGCTCCGCGCGTTCGAGACGCCCGCCGACCTGGCGGAACTGGGCCAGGGATTCCCTCGGCGCGTGCTCGAGATCGTGCGGACGATCCCCTACGGCCAGATGTGGACCTACGGGGACGTCGCGGCCGCCGCGGGCGTGGCCCGCGGCGGCCGCGCGGCGGGCAGCGCGCTCGCGCGCTGCCCGATCGAGCTGTTCGTCCCCTGTCATCGGGTCGTCAGAGCCGGCCCGAGCCTCGGGAGCTACGGGCGTCACGACGACCGGCGGCGCTTCCTCCTCGGTCTGGAGGGAGCGTTCCCCGTCGGTTCATCCGGCGCGTGAGAAGGTGAGAACGGATGATCCGGCAACGTCTCCCGTTCGTGACGCTCGCTCTCGCGACCGCGTTCGTGTCCTGCACGAACGGGACCGAGAACCCGAACGGGAACCTCGACACCTCCTACGCCGCCCAGATGGCGAGCACCTGGCACTACGCCGGAGCTCCCCAGCGGGTCCAGGTGGGGATCTTCGCGAGCGACGCCAACGGCATCCGCGTCGTCAGCCAGGGCACGGTTGATCTGGCGTTCTCGTACCTCGGGACGGACGGCAGCGCCGAGCCGACGGATGGACCGACCGCGACCGCGACCTTCGTGCCGGTCCCGGGGACGGACGCCTCCGGCGACGTCCCCACGCTCGTCACGGGAGCGAACGGCGTCTACGAGGCAGAGGACGTGACGTTCGAGGACGCCGGGATCTGGCGGGCGACGGTGTCGATCGAGATCGACGGCGTCGCCCGCCAGCTCACCACCGATCTCCGGGTCGATCCCGAGTCGATGATCCCCGCACCCGGCATGCAGGCGCCGAAGACCGAGACCCTCACGATGGACTCGAAGGCCCGGGCAGGGGCGATCGATTCGATGGCCGACGCGGGGGGCGAGATCCCCGACCCCGAGCTCCACGAGTGGTCGATCGCGGACGCGATCGACCAAGGCCGGCCCGCCCTCGTCCTGTTCGGCACACCGGCGTACTGCACCAGCCGGTTCTGCGGGCCCGAGGTCACGGAGCTCCAGCGGCTCGCCGCGGATCATCCGGATCGCGCGGTGTTCATCCACGTCGAGATCTGGAAGAGGTATGACCCTCCGGAGACGCAAGTCGTCAACAAGGGCGCGGCGGAGTGGCTCCTCCGAGAGCTCCCGGACGGAACCCCGGAGATGACGGAACCGTGGCTGTTCCTCATCGGCTCCGACGGCACCGTCCTGGAGCGGTGGGGACCGCTCTTCGATCCCGCCGAGGTCGCCGCCGCACTCGAGGCCCTGCCACCCATGAAGGCATAGTTCGCCGGGGAAGGCGTCGTTCACCCCCGTCCCGCGTACGATTGGCCCCGTGGACAACACGCCCACGATCCCCCCACCTCCGACGCAGGAGCGGTGCTATCGGCATCCCGAGGTAGAAACGGGCGTCCATTGCACGCGCTGTGGCCGGCCCATCTGCCCCGACTGCATGATCCCGGCACCCGTCGGCCATCAGTGCCCCGAGTGCGTGGCGGAGGCCCGGAAGGAGTACCGCCAGGGACCCGGGCGCCAGGTCGCCGCCGCCAACCTCAAGGCCACCCCCGTCACGAAGGTGCTGCTCATCGCGATGGGGATCGGGTACGTGTGGGAGCTCATCGTTGCTGGGGGACCCGGCTCGCTCTTCGAGGGCCCCGGCGGGCTCCAACTCATCGATGCCGGCGCCCTGGTGCCGGTCGGCCTCGGCCCGCAGGCCTTCGACTTCACCACCGGAGTGGTGGGCGGTCAGTGGTGGCGGCTGGTCAGTTCGATATTCCTGCACGCCGGGCTGATCCACCTCGCCCTGAACTCCTACGTCCTGTGGATCTTCGGGAACGAGATCGAGGGTCAGATCGGCAGGCTCGAGACCCTCGCCGTGTTCCTGATCACCGGAGTGTTCGCGGGCGCGGTCTCGTTCGCGTTCTCGCCCGGGTTCGCGATCGCGGTCGGCGCCTCCGGCGCGATCTTCGGACTCGTCGGAGCGTTCATCGCCTACAACTACCTGCGACGCCAGCATGTGATGGCGCAGGCACGGTTGCGCGGCGCATTGAGCATGCTGGTGATCAACCTGATCATCGGCTTCTCGATCCCGTTGATCGACTGGCGTGCGCACGTCGGCGGACTCGTCGCCGGGCTCGTCGCGGGCTACGCCGTCGACCCCTCGAGACCCCCGGCGCTCCGTCGCGTGTACGCGACGGTCGGTCTCCTGGCGCTGCTGGGCGCGGCGGCGGCGCTGGTCGTCTTCCGGACCGCCCAGATCAACGCGGATCCCACGATCCTGCTGCGCTAAGGAACCGCCTCGGCGTCCTTCCGTTCCGTGAGGCCGTAGAGGTATCCCTGGCGTGTCCCGAGGTAGATCCATCCTCGCCAGACGGCCGGCGTCGACTCGATGCAGTCGTTGAAATGCAGCTTCCAGAGCAGCACAGGATCCGCGTCGGGTTCCGACACGTCCCAGGCCCAGAGGTCGCCGCCGCAGTCGCCCTGGATCAGGACACCGTCCACCACCACCGGTGACCCGATCGCGGGGGCACCCACCTGCCGTTCCCAGCGGATGTCGCCGGTCTCTCGTTCGACGGCCAGGACCCGGCCCGCCGCGGTCGTGAAGATGACCAGGTCCCCGTAGAGCGCCGGGGTCGACCAGCTGCCTCCTGCTCCCTCGAAACCGATCTCCCTGGCATCGATCGACCAGAGCAACGGGTCGTTCGGTCGCGAGGGATCCAGCTTCATCAGCTGCCCCACCTCGCGACTGCGATCACCGAAGCGCTGGTACTCGCTCGCGACGTAGAGGTCGCCGGCATCGTCGATCACGACGGTGGCGTCGGTGTCGTCGCCCGTCCAGAACCGGAAGACGCGCTCCACGCGGGATCCTCCGGCCAACACGTCGGAGACGTCCCATCCCTGGACGAGGCCGCCGGAGTTCGCGAAGTAGAGGATCCCGTCGTGCAACGCGACGGAGTTCTCGATGGACACCTCGTGATCGCCGAGCACCCGGAGCAGCTCGTCGTCCCAGCCGGGGACGGTCGCGACCACCTCGGGATCGACGGTGACCAGCCGGAGCTCGTCGAGGCGGCGATGGAGTCGGATCACGTACAGCCACCCGTTCTCCCCGCCGACGAACAGCACATCGTCGACCACGAGAGCGGCGCCATCCCAGTCGTCGTTGCGGAGCGGCCGCTCGACGCTGGTGGCGCCGTGGATCGACCACAGGACGAGCGGCTCACGCCGGTCCGTCGCGACGATCCTGAACCTGCCGTCGCGCGAGCCGGCGTAGTACAGCGGGAAGCCGTCGGGATCGGACGTCGCGGATCCCTTCGCGAGGTCTCGCGTGGCGAGCGGGGACCGGACCGGCCGGCCGGTCGTCCCGTCGAGGAAGTGGTACATGCCGTCGTACGCGCCCTCACGCACCTCGATCGTCCCGTCCTCACCGACCACGACGTTGGGCTGTCCGGTCCACCCCGTGCCGCACCATTCGTCCGGTTCGATCCCCACGTAGGACACCGAGCACATCCGCTCGGTCGGGACGCGCCAGCCGATCATCGGATCGAGTGGCACCGGCCCCTCCCCGTGGTAGGTCCGGGTCGCGTTGCCGCGGAAGGTCGTGAGTCCCTCGAACGTCGTGTTGATGGGCGCGTATCCCTCCGGCGGCGTGGGGTTGCGGAGCGGCCCTCCCCGGTGTTGCTCGTCCTCGATCTGGGACAGGATCACCGCGATCACGACCACGGCGGCACCGATCACGAGCGCCACCGAGATCACGGGAAGGACGGGGAAGCGCCGCGTCGCGGACGTCCGGGTTGTCACACGACTCGCACGGGCCATCGGCCCATGCTATGCGTCAGACGGGATCGCCCGCGGAGCGGTACGAGCCCAGGATCCTCAGCAGGGACGTATGCTCCCGGACCTCCTCGAGCGCCTCCTGCACCCCGGCGGCGTCCGCCGCTGCCATGAAGTCCACGTACATCAGGTACTCGAAGGCGGCTCCGCGACGAGGCCGCGACTCGATCTTGTGCAGATTGATGCCGCGGGCGGCGAACGGCTCCAGCGCTCCCAGGAGAGAGCCGGGCTCGTCCAGCACCGCCATCACCATCGAGGTCTTGTCGGCGGGTCCGAACCCCGGATCGGTCGAGCCGACGATGGCGAACTTCGTGAAGTTCTCCTTCTCGGTCTGGATGCGCTCCGCCAAGACGGTGAGACCGGCGAGGGCAGCCGCGTCGACGCTCGCGATCGCACCGTCACCCGGGTCCCCCGCCTCCGCGATCTTGCGAGCCGCTCCGGCGGTGTCGTGCTCCGGCACCGGCTCGATCCGCATCGCGGACAGGAACTCCTCGCACTGTGCGAGAGCCTGCCAGTGGGAGTGGGCCCGGCGCACGTCCTCCAGACGAGCGCCGGGCACCCCGAGCAGCGCGTGATCGACCCGGACGATCGACTCGCCGACGATGCGGAGGAGGCTCGTGTTGGACAGGAGCTCGTAGGTCTCGTTCACGGACCCCGCCTGCGAGTTCTCCAACGGCACGACGCCGAAGGTGGCCTCGCCGCTCGTCACACGCGAGAACGCATGCCGGACGGTGTCGCAGGGAAGCGGGTCGGCATCGACGAACAGAGAGCGGACGGCGCGTTCGCTGTACGCGCCGGGCTCACCCTGGTAGGCGACCTTCATGGCGCGGGAGGCTATCGGGTCGCGCCCGCCTTCGGCGGGCGCGACCCGATCACGCCTTGACGAAGGACTCGAAGATCCGGATGGCACCCGGGCCGACGATGACCACGAACAAGGCAGGCAGGATGCACAGGATCAGCGGGAACACGATCTTGACCGGGGTCTGCTGCGCCTTGGCCTCGGCACGCTGCCGACGCTTGATGCGCAGCTGCTGCGCCTGGGTTCGGAGCACACTGGCGATCGACACACCGAAGACGTCTGCCTGGATCATGGCCAGCGCGAACGCGTTCAACTCGTCGACATCGGTCCGCTCGGCCAGGTTCCGGAAGGCGTCGGCCCTCGGCACGCCCAGCTGGATCTCCTGCAGCATCCGAGCGAACTCGGCCGACAGGACCCCGGGGACGTTCTGCACGACCTGCGCGATCGCGGCGTTCAGGGACAGGCCTGCCTCGACGCTGATCGTCAGGAGGTCGAGGGTGTCGGACAGCGTCTGGAGGATCTCCTTCTGCCGTTCCTCGACACGACGGTTCAGCATCGAGTCCGGGGCCATGAACCCGACGAACGCCAGGAGCCCGATCAGCACGATCCGCACGAACGGCGTCAGATCGCCGACGAGGGTCGTGAGGAAGAAGCCGAGGATGATGCCACCGCCGAGACCGATGATCTTGAACGCGAGGACGCGCTCCGCATCCCATCCGGCGGGGCTTCCCGCGAGCAGGAGCTTGTGCACGATCCGTTCGCGGGCATCGATCGGCGTGACCCGACGCGCGACCTTGGATGCCCCGACGACGACGGGCACGATGATCCGACTCCCGAAACTCTCCGAGAGATGCTGCTCGCGCAGGTTCACGTTCTCGGTATTCGTCCCGGCGACCTGAGATTCGAGCAGACGGACGGCGCGACGGCGCTCCGACTGACTCAGGTCGACGAAGATCCCGAGCAGCACGATCGCGCCGAAGACGCACCCGATGGCAAGGACCAACCAGATCTCAGACATCGATATCCACGATCTTCCTCATCCAGAGGATCCCGAGCACCATCAGGACCCCAGCCACACCCAACATGAACAGACCGATCTGTGTCGTGAACAGCAACGAGATGTAGTCCGGGTTCACCGCGAACATGTAGACCGCGATCCCGACCGGCAGGATGGCGAGGACCCACGCGGACAGCCGGCCCTCGGCGGTCAGCACCTTGATCTGGCGCCGCATCATGGCGCGCTCACGCAGCGTGTCGGACACGTTGTCGAGGATCTCGGCCAGGTTCCCGCCGACCTCGCGCTGGATGTTCACCGCGAGGACGGCCCAACGGAAGTCGGCGCTCCCCACACGATCGGCGAGCGCCTCCAGGGCTTCCTCGGCGGGCCGGCCGAGCCGGATCTCCGAGACGAGCCGCTGGAACTCGACGTTGGCCGGCGCCGCGATCTCGCGCGCCGTGGTGTCGAGCGCCTGCAGGAACGAGTGCCCCGCGCGGAGCGAGGAGGCCATGATCGTCAGGACGTCGGGGAGCTGCTCCCGCATCTTGTCGCCCCTCTTGTTGAGCTGCGTGCGGAGGACGATGGTGGGAAGCGCGAGCCCCAGCAGGCCGAACACGAGGGCGAGGAGGGGGTTGGTGAACAGAGCCGCCCCGAGCACGGCGCCGACCAATCCGGCGCCCACCGTCGCCACCACGAACTCGCCCGATCGCAGACTGACCCCGGCGGCCTCGAGCCGGGCATCCAATTTCTCGCCGAACCCCTGCGACTGCGCGAACCGCTCGCCGAACGCCGACACGCTCTCCGGGATCCAACCGCTTCCCTTGCCGCCGACCGGTGACGCCGTCGTCTGTGGGACCGGGCGACCGATCGCCGCCATGCGCGCAGCCATGTCGCGGTCGGCTTTGACGCGCGCTGCCGTTCCGAGCAAGAGCCACCCCAGCGCGAAGGCCGCGAGCGCCACGAGGGCGACGACCACGGCGAGCATCGCCTGACTCGAGAAGAAGGTGTCTGCCGCCAGCATCTACCGACCCTTCTGTTCCATGGCGAAGAGCTCCGCCTCGATGTTGATGCCCCGCTCCTGGAGCTTGTCGAGGAACTTCGGCCGCAGTCCCGTGGACTTGAGACGTCCGCGGAACCGGCCTTCGTCGTCCATGCCCGCCGAGAAGTCGAACAGGAAGATGTCCTGAAGGGTGATGACCTCTCCCTCCATCCCGGCGACCTCGGTCACGTGCGTGAAGCGGCGCGTCCCGTCCTTGAGACGCTGTTGGTACACGATCAGCTGGATCGCCGAAGCGATCTGCTCGCGGATCGCGCGAGAGCCGAGATCCATCCCGGCCATCATCGTGATCGTTTCGAGACGAGAGAGCGCGTCGCGAGGCGAGTTGCAGTGGATCGTGGAGATCGAGCCGTCGTGACCGGTGTTCATGGCCTGGAGCATGTCCAGGGCCTCGGGCCCACGGACCTCTCCGACCACGATCCGGTCGGGTCGCATACGCAGCGAGTTCCGGACGAGGTCTCGGATCGAGACCTGGCCCTTGCCCTCGATGTTGGGCGGGCGGGACTCGAGACGGACGACGTGCGGCTGCTGGAGCTTCAACTCGGCCGCGTCCTCGATCGTCACGATGCGCTCGTCGTCCGGGATGAACGACGAGATGACGTTCAGGGTGGTCGTCTTCCCCGCGCCCGTACCGCCGGCGACCATGATGTTGATCCGGCCGCGAACGCAGGCTTCGAGGAACTTCGACGTCGCCGAGCTCATCGTGCCGAACTCCACCAGGTCATCCGCCTGGTACGGGTCGGCGGCGAACTTACGGATCGTGAGGGTGGGACCGTCGATCGCGAGCGGCGGGATGATCGCGTTGACACGCGATCCGTCGGGGAGGCGCGCGTCCACCATCGGACTCGCCTCGTCCACCCGCCGGCCGACCTTGGCGACGATCTTGTCGATCGTGCGACGGAGCTGCCCTTCGTCGTGGAACTTCGTTCCGGTCCAGTACAGCTTGCCCGAACGCTCCACGTAGATCGTGTCCCAGTTGTTCACCATGACCTCGGTGACCTCCGGGTCGCGGATGTAGGGCTCGAGCGGGCCGAGACCGAGAACGCTGTCGCCGATCTGGCGAACGATGAGGAGCTTCTCCTGCGCCGCGAGCGGTCCCTCTTCCTCGTCCAGGAGCTCGCGCAGGCGCTGGTGCACCATGCCCTCGAGCTCGGTGTCGGAAAGGGTCGCGTCGTACAGGCGGGGCCCGAGGCTCTCGACCAGGCGCTCTTGCACCCGAGTCCGGACCTCGGCGATGCGGTCCTTCTGTTGGGCCTTCTGCAGCCTGTCTGCCAGGGACATGGGGTGCCTCCTCTACCTTTCGTCAGCTTCGGGCGAACAGCTTCCGCTTCTTCTTGCTGGACGTGTCGATCCCGGCCTCGCCGGCGGCGACCATCTCGGCCTGTCCGGCGAACCGGATCGCGAGCTGCCGCACGGCTTGCGCCACCTCCGAGTTGGGCTCGTCCAGCACGACCGGACGACCCTTGTTCAGGGACGTCGGGACGAGTCGGCTCGAGGGGATCATCGCGTCGACGTTGATCTTCATCACGCGCTCCACGTCGGAGGCGTCGAGGCCGACCTTCGAGTCCGCGCGGTTCAGCACGACCCGGAACCGCTCTCGCGGCAGCCCGATCGTGAGCAGCGTGTCGAGTGACTTCGAGAGGTGCTTCACACCGACGACGTCGAGGCCCGTCACCAGGCAGATCGCGTCGGAGAGATCGAAGCACACGAGCGCGGAGTCCGAGTAGTCGACCGAGGCGTCCACGACGACCCAGGTGAACTCGTTCCGCAGCGCGCGGAGGAACTTCCCGATGGCCTCACCGGCGGGAGCTTCCGCGGCGGGATCGGGCGGCGCGCCGAAGCCCCACAGGTGCTCCGAGAGCTGGACGCCCACGGCCTTGATGCGCGAGCGCTCCGCCCCTTCGCCCAGCTCCATCAGGTCCTGGATCGTGGCGGAGGGCTCCCGGCCGAAGTACGTGAACACGTCGCCCATGTCGATGTCGAGGTCGACGACCGCCGTGTCCTGGCCGGTGACCTCCGAGATCGAGGTGGCGAGGTTCGAGGTCAGGAACGTCTTCCCGGTCCCTCCCTTGGAGGAGAAGACCGAAAGGATCCGCCCTCGCGTCATCGGCTGGCCGTCGGTCTGGGTGACGCTCACCGAGCGCAGGTTGGACGCCCAGACGATGGCGCGCTCCACGGCGTCGCGGAGCTCCTCCGTCCCCTGGGTCATGTCGACGACGTCGCGGATACCGGCTCGCATGGCAGCGGGCAGCAGCCCGTTCCACGTGTGGTCGCGGACCAGCACCATGGCGGTGCCGGGGGCCTGGCGCCCGACGAACTCGGCGAGGCCGAGTGCGTCGGGCTCCTTGACCTCGGGCGAGAGGACCAGGACGTCGATGGGCTGGAAGGCGTTGATCAGCAACTCTTCGGCAGCCGTGGCTGACTGCACCCAGCCCACCTCGTCCGGACCCATCTCGATGGCCCTCGCGAGCTGTTGGCGGAACGACTGCGGCGTCCCGACGGCGACGACGCTCGCGTCTGTCATCCCAATCTCGCTCCGATCAGGAGCTCCAGAGGAACGACCGACGCGTCCGGCTGCGTGCCATCCTCATCGGGCGGCAGGAGGCCGAGCCACACCAGTCCGTTCTCCTGCGCGAACACGAGGTTCTGCGCGTCCTGCGGCAGGAGATCGAGGGTGATCCGGATCCGGTCGCTGTCGTTCTGCTCGCCCGTCTCGGTGTCGACCGCGGGGTTCTGGATGCGGAGGACCTTGACGGTCGGGATCAGCGTCACGGTGAAGTCCGGCAGATCGACCTTCCGGGTGGCGGTGACCGCAGCGGGGTTGCTGACCGCCTGCCTGAGGTTCCCGCCGGTGGCCTGCACGTTCTGATAGGTCGCGAAGACCGAGATGTTGTCGCCGGGCTGCACGTTCCCCGTGCCGCCCTGCGGCGCATCGAGCTCGACCGCGACGGCGATGTGGCCCTCGCTGATACCGAGCTCGTTCGGCCGGGGGCCGCTCGAGAGGCGAGAGAGCGGGATCTGCTCGTTCGCGAGGATCGTCGAGGTCGAGGTCGCGTCCTCGAGCTGCCTGATGTCGGTGACGGCACCCTCAACCAATGCGTCCTTCGGCACTTGGATCTGCTGGAAGATGTCCTGTTCGACCAATGGGTTCAGCGCCTCGTTCGCCCTGATCTCCACCGACGAAACGATGACGGTCTGAAGCTCGCCACCACCGGTCGCTTCTTCCTTGACCCCTTGTGTGTACAGGATCACGGCCGCGGCCGCCGCAACGGCGAGCACGACAGCGATCGCAACTACCAGACCCCGTGACCTCATCCTCTTGCTCCTTTCAGCCCATCCTCAGAGTTCTTCTATCGGCCGGACCCCCCGCCGGCTTCAGTTCTTTCTTCGGTCAGTCTCTTCCGGGCAGCTCCCGATGGGGAGATCGCACAGCCGGACGCCTCGGAGACCGAAGTCGGCGCATTCCGGGCAGATGCCCTGCCCTCCGAACCGCACTTCGACCGTCGTCACCTTCAGGCAGATGGCGCTCGAGTTGTTCGGAGGCTCAGCCGCACTCACCATCGAGCCACCAATCGAATCCGATGTCCACCCTCCGGGTGTCCGGCCCCGTCCACGTGAAGGACTTGTTCAGGTCGTCGTACGTCCAGTTCGGGCTCGACGTCTGTCCATTGAGCGTGAAGTTCTCGACCCCGGACGGCGTGCGAGGTGGGGCACTGGCCCGAGGGACCGAGGCTCGAGAGTGGAACGACCTGATTATGTGTCAAGTCGCGGCGAACGCTGCAGTCCCTTGCCGCGCTGCCGCCCCACTCCGCCGCGCTGTCGAGCACGTCCTCGAGGTGCAGCACGATGAACCCCACGATGGCGTACTTCTCCGGCGACAGCGTCGTGCTGCAGCCGATCGTCCCGTCCGTGAGCACCTGCTGCGTGCAGTCGTTGACCGGGAAGATCAGGTCGGCACCGTCCTCCTCGCCGAAGACGTGCCCGGTGGGATTACCAGGGATCTCGCGGTCCTCGAGTGACGACCAGTTGGAGTCTGAGATACCGCTCACCCGACAGACGTAGGAGAACGGTGGTACGACCTCGTTCGGGCCGCCGGTCCAGTTCCCCTCGATCCAGTCCTGGCGGAGGCTCGCCCCGACGTTCGGGCAGCTGTCGGTCTGGCCGACGCCCCACCCCTGCTGACACGGATCCGTCGCGGTGCAGAGGTTCAAGAAGCCGAAGGCGGAGTTGTTGAAGAGGTCGTTGTCGTACCACATGTAGCAAGGGGTCCCGGGGGGAGTTCCCTCCTGGATGTCGCAGTTGCCCTGCTCCTGCCCCGTGTAGACCACGATGGGGAGGGGGTTGGCCCGCCCCGTCGGCCCCCACCCGGCCGTGGCCTTGGTGGTGACCTGCGCCGGACCCTCGAATCCGAGCACCCCGGCGAAGAAGAGTCCTTGCTGCACCCCGTACTCGACGGTGACGTGGCCGAAGGGCGGTCCGTCACAGCCGGCGATGTCGATGATCCCGCCGACGGCCGTACTCACGTTGTTCGCCGCGAAGGTGTTCGCCATGGCGGTCGGACTGTCGGAATCGGCCAGTCCCGCGCAGGACTGGGCGGCGGCGAGCGCCGCGGCGTCGGAGGCGTTCACCATCGCGCGGCGCTTGTAGAGCAGCTGGCCGACGTCGACCGTCAGCACGATCACGCCCAGGAGCGCGACGAGGGTGAGGACCACGATGACGGCGGTCGCCCCGTCGTCACGTCGGAGCCGGAGCCGGGAACGGATCCAGTCGTTCACTCGCATCGGAACGTTCCGCTGAGTTCGGGATCCAACGTGATCGCCGGAAGGAACGGGATCGACACGTTGAAGGCCTCTTGGACCGAAGGAGCGAGAGCGCCGTTGTTGATGGTGATGGTGACCGGGAGGCCCTCGTTCGCCTGGTCGCAGACCCGTGACGCGCTGAATCCGACGAAACCCGATCCGAGCGATCCGGCGGAGGAGCCGACCATCGCCTGACTGATATCGGCGGTGTCGCCGCGAACAGCGGCGACCCGCGCGCCCTCTCGGGCCGCGGCGCGCAGGTTCTGCACCTGCCAGAACGCGATCCCGTATTCGAGGAGCCCGAAGATGAGGATGGCGAGCAAGCCGACGATCAAAGCGAACTCGACCGCCGCCGCTCCTTCCTCACCCTTTGCCTTCGTGCGGATGCTCATACGTGACTCCTGCAGGTCGGGGGGTTGATGGAACCATCGGCCCCTCGCGCCCTCGCCTGAAGGCGACGGCGCGAGCGGCCGATGGGGCCGCTCGAACACGTTCGAACTACGGACCTGCGTCGTTGATCTCCTGGCCGACGAGGTCGAACTTGTCGCTCGCCGACTGACCCAGGAAGGTCACCGCCACGATGATGACAACGGCGATCAGGGCAACCATCAGCGCGTACTCCACCGCGGTCGCGCCGCGTTCGTCGGAGATACGCTCCTTGAAGTCGGCCCACCATGTCTGCATACCGGTGTAGACCTGAAGCATCTGTACACCCCCTTCCTCCGAAATCAATATCCGTCCTCAGGGACGCTTCCCGCCCCACCGGCGGAATGCTATTCCGCCGATGATCACATTAGAAGCACCCCAACGCTCCAGGGAATCCCGAATTCCACTGGAGTTGTCTACGTACTTCCACGTACGCACCCCCGCGCTTCTCTGAGGGAGCCGGATGGTACCCCGCCGGATGCCCTCATGGGAACCCCTAAGAGGACCGATTTTCCGATAGGCCGCAATGGGTGTTGTCGTTGGCCATTGGTCCCAAAGACACTCGCGCTGTGCTCAATGCCGCATTGGCGAGCAGATCCGGACCCGGATTCGGTTCAGCGCATCGGTCGATCTATTCGGCCGGACCGATCGACACGAGTCCCGAGCGGGCCGCCATCCGGAGGGCGGCGAGCCGGTTCCCCACGCCGAGCTTGCCGTAGATCCTCGCGAGGTGTGTCGTGACCGTCCTCTCGCGGACACCGAGCCGCTCGGCGATCTCCCGAGCGGTCAGGCCCTCGGCGGCGATCGCCAGCACCTCTCGCTCCCTCCTGGTGAGTCGCGTTCCCACGCTCCGCCGACGCTCGATCCCCTCGGCGATCTTGCCGACGGAGGCCGCGGCCGGGCCCGCGATCACCATCTCCCCATCGCCCGCGCTCTTGAGGGCACCCAAGAACTCCTCCAGTTCGACGTTCTTGTCGACGAACCCGTCGGCGCCTACGAACAGCGCCCGAGACACGACGTGTGGATCGGCGTTGGAGCCGAGGCCGAGGATCGCGTGGCTCGGGAAGCGCTCACGCAGGGCCCGGATCAACCAGTACGAATCCTGATCGCCCGCCAGGCCCATGGCGACGAGCACGACCACACGCGTGCGGCGCACCTTGCCGACCATGGCGATCGCCTCGTCGGCGCTCGAGGCCTGGGCGAGGACCTCGAGTGAAGGACTCGCCTCGATCGTCGACGCGAGCCCCGCGCGGACCACCGGGAGCGGGTCGACGACGACCACCCCCAGCCGCCGGGTGGCGCGGGCTCCCTTGGTCTGGTTCGGAGGCGTTTCGGTCATCGACCCTCCGGCGACAGGTCTGTTGCGTTCTTCCGTTTCGGGGGGACGCAGCCGAGGCTACAGCTCGACGAGACCGAGCGTGGCAGCCCTGGAGACCGCTTGCACCCGCGTGCGCACGCCGAGCTTCCGATAGACCTTCGCGACATGGGTCTCCACCGTTCGCGGTGAGATCCCCAGCCTCGTGGCGATCTGCCGCATCGTGTGCCCGTCGCTCAGAAGCTCGAGCACCTGCTGCTCCCTCGTCGTGAGATCGGCCGCGACCTCCGCACCCTCGCGAGCTCGGCGTGCGAAGCGACCCAATGCGAGGACCGCGTCCTGCTCCATCCCCGGCGCGATCACCCGCTCTCCGGCGAGCACACGGCGGATCGTGTCCGAGAGTCCCCTGAGCCCCTCAGCCTTGGTGACGTAGCCGCGGGCGCCGAGGCGCAAGGCCCGGAGCACGAGGTCTCCTTCCGCGTGGTCGGACAACACGAGGACGGCATCCGGTCGATCCGCGTCCTCGAGATCGGTCAGCACCTGGAAACCGTCGGCGTCGGGAAGCTCCAGGTCGAGGATCAGGAGGTCCGACCGCCGGGCGCGACAGGCTTGGATCGCGCCGGAGACCGTCTCCACCTTGGCGAGCACCGTGACGCCGGCCTCCCGGCAGGCGATGTCGATGACGCTGCGCACGACCGGATGCCCGGCAGCCACCACCGCGCCGACCTCGTCCATGCCGGCGAGGCTACCGCTCAGGCGGATCGCGAGGTGAGTGTCAGGCCCGCCCGCCATGCGGTCCCGACCGCCTCGACCTTGGAGTGCACGCCGAGCTTGCCCAGGACGTTCTTCACATGGGTTTGGACCGTGGCCGGACTGATCCCGAGCTCTTCGGCGAGCTCGGACGTCGTCGCTCCGTCGGCGAGCGCCCCGAGGATCTCGCGCTCCCGTCCGGTCAGCGTCGCGAGGAGGACGTGTTCGCTGCGACGGGCTCGCGCCTGCCACAGTCGATCGACGAGCGTCGGGAGCTCCGCGACGGGCAACACGAGCTCGCCCGCGATGGCTCGCCGGAAGGCCGCAACCAGGTGTGCCGGCTCTCGCTCGGTCGGAAGCACACCGCACGCTCCGGCCGCGAGCGCGAGCTCGACCAGCGGCGACGCGACATGCCGTGTCGCGGCCATGACGCGGATGTCGGAGGCGTTCCGCATGGCCGCGATCAACGCGACGCCTCGGTCGTCGGCCCGGTCGATGCCCACCACGACGATGTCGATCGTCATCTCAGAGACCGCACGAAGCGCGCCGGCCTCGTCGGCCACCGGACCCAGCACCTCGAGCCCCGGTCGTCGGCGGAGGGCCAAGAGCAGGTCCTGGGCCAATCCGAGGCCGTCGTCCACGATGAGGACCCGTAGCTCGTCCATCTCGCTGAGAACATCGGCAGCTCGCGGCCGGGAACTGAGCTGCCAACGGGCCCTGTGCGCGACACTGTGAGGGTGAATCGTCTGGCCGATGCCACGAGCCCGTACCTCCTACAGCACGCCGACAACCCGGTGGACTGGTTCCCGTGGGGTGAGGAGGCTCTCTCGAAGGCAGCGTCCGAGGATCGCCCGATCTTCCTCTCGATCGGATACGCGGCCTGCCACTGGTGTCACGTGATGGAACGGGAGTCGTTCGAAGACGAGGACGTCGCCGCGTTCCTGAACGCGAACTTCGTGCCGATCAAGGTCGATCGTGAAGAGAGACCGGACCTCGACTCGATCTACATGGACGCGGTCCAGTCGATGACGGGGCGAGGGGGGTGGCCGCTGTCCGCCTTCCTCACGCCGACCGGGAAGCCGTTCTTCGCCGGCACCTACTTCCCGCGGGAACCGGCCCACGGGATGCCGTCGTTCCGGCAGGTCCTGGAGGGGATCGCCGAGGCGTGGCGTGACCGGCGCGGCGATCTCGAAGGCCAGGCTGGCCGGATCGTCGAGGCGATCTCCCGCGCGGCATCCCTGACGGCCTCATCGGAACCACTCACCGACGACATCACGTCGACGGCCATGGCGGAGCTCCGGCGATCGTTCGACGAGACCTGGGGCGGGTTCGGATCGGCGCCGAAGTTCCCCCAGCCGATGACGCTCGAATTCCTCTTGCGGATGGCGCTACGAGATGCGCCCGACGCCCTCGACATGCTCACGTCGACCCTCGATCGGATGCCCGCGGGAGGCATGTACGACCAGCTCGGAGGCGGCTTCGCCCGGTACTCGACCGACGCGGCGTGGCTGGTCCCGCACTTCGAGAAGATGCTGTACGACAACGCGCAGCTCGCGCAGCTGTATACCCGTGCCTGGTTGGTCACCCGCGAAGAGCGCTATCGGCGGATCGCAACCGAGACCCTCGAGTACCTCCTCCGCGAGATGCGGCATCCGGCCGGCGGATTCTTCTCGAGTCAGGACGCCGACTCCGAGGGTGTGGAGGGGAAGTTCTTCACCTGGTCGTGGGAAGAGCTCACCGCTCTCGTGGGTGAGGAAGCCGCCGCCGCCTTCGGTGCCTCTCCCGGCGGCAACTGGGCGGGAGAACATGGTGAGGGGACGAACGTCCTTCGGCGACCGGAAGGTGCCGAGCTCCCGGAAGGAGACCTCGAAGAGGCCCGCCGGACCCTGTTCGAGGCACGGGAAGGTCGCGTCCGGCCCACGACGGACGACAAAGTGCTCACCGCGTGGAACGCCATGGCCATCCAGGCGTTCGCGGAGGCGGGGAGGGCGTTCGGAGACGAGCGGTTCTCCCTCGCAGCCGTCGATGCCGCCGAGTTCGTCCTGGCGAACCTCCGGAGTGCCGACGGCAGGCTCCTCCGCTCCTGGCGTGAGGGCGTACCCGGGGGTCCGGCGTACGCGGACGACCATGCGCTCCTCGCCTCCGCGCTGCTGGCGCTGTTCGCCCGCACTGGTCAGCTGCGATGGTTCCTCGAAGCGAAGCGGCTCGTCGACGATCTCGTCCGGCTCTTCGCAGACCACGAGCGAGGGGGATTCTTCCAGTCGGCCGCGGACGACGACGCGCTCGTGATCAGGCCGAAGGAGCTCTACGACAACGCCGTGCCGTCCGGGAACTCCGCCGCCGCCGACGTCATCCAGCGGATCGCGCTCCTGACGGGGGACCTGGAGCTCGAAAGGATCGGTCTCTCGGCGGTCCGCCTCGTCCGCGACGCCCTCGGACGAGCGCCGACAGGGTTCGGGCATGCGCTGTCGGCGCTCGATCTCTCCCTGGGGCCGACCCGAGAGGTGGCGATCGTCGGCTCGATGGACGATGCGGCCACGTGGGCCCTCGCGGACGAGGTCCTCGCGGTTCGGTACCTCCCCAACACGGTCGTCGCGATCGCGGCGGCCGACGACGCCGAAGCCGCCCGGGCGGTCCCCTTGCTCCGCGACCGCCCACAGGTGGACGGGCTCCCGACCGCCTTCGTGTGCGAGCGATTCACGTGCCGGCTCCCCGTGACCCGTTCGGACGACCTCGCCGATCAGCTCGCCGGGGAGGCTCGATAGACTCACCAGCTCCGCGACCCGAACTCGATCCGAACACGACACGAAAGGACAGGACCGTGCCGACCGCGACGATCCACACGAGCAAAGGCTCATTCACCGTGCGATTGATGCCCGATCACGCGCCGAAGACCGTCGAGAACTTCGTCGGGCTCGCGACGGGCGCGAAGGAGATGGAAGGACCCGCGAGACGGGCAGCAGAAGTCGACGGCGCTCTACTCGGGCACGATCTTCCACCGCGTGATCCCGGGCTTCATGCTGCAGGGAGGCGATCCGGCCGGGACCGGCATGGGCGGCCCCGGCTATCAGTTCGAGGACGAGGTGCCGCCCGGCGGCCCGTCCTTCGACAAGCCGGGCCTTCTCGCGATGGCCAACGCGGGACCCGGGACCAACGGCTCGCAGTTCTTCGTCACGGTCGCGGCGACGCCGTGGCTCGACGGCAGACACACGATCTTCGGCGAGGTGACGGAGGGCTACGAGGTGGTGGAGGCGATCGCCGATGTCCCGACCGGTCCCCAGGACCGTCCCGTCGACGACATCGTGATCGAGCGGATCGAGGTCGGCGACTAGGAGCCTCGGTCCGCGTCATCGCTCACGACGGGATCAGCCGCGTCGATCCGATACACGAGATGCACCCAGGCAGGGGTCCCGTGGCGGGTCTCCTTCCACACCGTCATCCCGATGCGCTCGGCGACGCCGCGCGACGGCACGTTCTCCGGACGGATGAGCGAGATCACGTGGTCCATCCCGAGCTCCCCCAGGCACCGGTCACGCCACGCCGCGGCCGCTTCGGTCGCGATCCCCTGTCGTGCGCGGCGTGGCGTGACCGACCATCCGATCTCGACCTCCTCGATCCCGTCCACCATCTGGGGCACCGGGCCGCAGTTGCCGAGGAACTCCCCGGTCTCACGGTCCTCGATCGCCCACAGGCTGTAGCCGTACCGTTCCTGCCGTTCGAGGAACCTCTCGATCCACGCGCGGGACTCCTCGCGGCTGAACGGGTGCGGGTAGTAGCGCATGTGCTGCGCGTCGGACTGGATCTCGTGGAGCGGGTCCAGGTCCGAGAGATCGTCCGCGAACGGTCGAAGTCGGAGTCGATCCGTCTCGATGACGTCGGCCATGAGGACCAGGGTACGGTGAGCGCGTGCCGACGAAAGCCGAGACCCTCGAGGTGGGAGGACGCGACGTCCGGGTCACCAACCCGGACAAGGTCTACTTCCCCGACGCGCCCGATGGTCCGATCACGAAGCTCGACCTCGTCGAGTACTGGATCGAGGTCGCGGACGCCGCGCTCGTGGGTTGCCGCGACCGGCCGACCACCCTCCACCGGTTCCCCGACGGGGCGGCCGGGGAGGGGTTCTATCAGAAGCGGCTGCCCAAGGGCGCACCGCCGTGGGTCGAGACCGCCCTGATCACGTTCCCGAGCGGCCGCACCGCGAACATGCCGGTGATGGCCGACGCCGCCCACCTCGCATGGGCGGCGACGCTCGGGTGCCTCGAGATCAACCCGTGGCCCGTTCGCTCGGATGACGTCGACCATCCGGACGAGCTCCGGATGGATCTCGACCCGATGCCGGGCGTGCCGTTCGATCACGTCCGAGAGGTGGCCATCGCAGCGAAGGACGTGCTCGAGGAGTTCGGGCTCGTCGGCTTCCCCAAGACCAGCGGGAAGAAGGGCATCCACGTCAACGCTCGCATCCGCCCGGAGTGGGACTTCACCGAGGTTCGACGTGCTGCGCTCGCCCTCGCTCGCGAGGTGGAGCGCCGTCTCCCCGACATCGCGTCGACGAAGTGGTGGAAGGAGGAGCGTCACGGCGTCTTCCTCGACTACAACCAGAACGCTCGCGATCGGACGGTGGCCTCGGCGTACAGCGTCCGGCCGATGCCGGACGCGCGGGTGTCGACGCCGCTGACGTGGGACGAGGTCGCGGGCGTCGCGCCCGAGGCGTTCACGCTCAGGACGGTGCCCGGCCGGCTGCGGACCGCGGGCGATCCCGGCGCGGAGATCGACGACCATGCCGGCACGCTCGAGCCCTCCCTCGAGCTCTCGGACCGGCAGGCGCGCGAGGGCCAGGGGGAGGCGCCGTATCCGCCACACTTCCCGAAGGCCGAGGGGGAACCCGTCCGCGCGCAACCGTCGCGACGTCGGAAAGGCATCGACGGGAAGGAGCCGGCCGAGGAAGGCTCCGTTCCCCCGCCCGCACCGGGCAAGAAGACCGGACCGACGGGGCGGCGCCGGACGCGGATGCCGCTGATCGAGATCGCGCGAGCCGAGACCGAACGGGAGGCGATGGAGGGCTTCGAACGATGGAAGGCCAAGCACCCGGAGGTGGCGCCGCATCTCGAGCCGACCGACGTGATGGTCGACCCGATGCGAGGTCGGAGCACGACGTGGACGCGGATCCGGGTGAACCTGCGGAACGTCCCGGAGGCCGATCGTCCTGCGCAGGATGCGCTCGAGGTCGACTACGACCCCTGGGAAGGGGTCGAGTGGCCTCAGGACCCTTCTTCGTCCCAGGAGGGCGGCGACTCCCCGAGCTGAGCCCACGTGCAGGAGGCCGGGGTCCGATCCTCACGCCATCGCAGGAACGTCGCGGCGTGTCGCATCCGCCCGCTCTGGATCCGGTCGAACGCGACCTCGCACACGAGCTCGGGGCGGAGCGACACCCACGCGGTGTCCTTGCCGGCCGACCATCGACTCTGGCCGCCGGGCGCGCGCATGCCGCCGAAGCTCCCTTCGCCCTCGAGCGGACGCAGGCGCTCCCGGAGCTCGCGCCGCTCCTTCGCCTTGAAGGACGACGTGTGACCCACGTAGTGGAGAGCTCCGTCGTCGTCGTATAGACCCAGCAGCAGGGAGCCGACTCCGTCGTCGTTCTTGGCGACGCGGTACCCGCCGACCACGCAGTCCGCCGTCTTCCGATGCTTCACCTTCACCCAACCGCGGGCCCCCCGGAGATACGGCTGGTCGGTGCGCTTGGCCATGATCCCGTCCTGGCCGAGCCCGGCTTCATCAGCGAACCACTCCTGAGCGGCCGCGAGGTCCTCGGTCCATGGCGTGAGGAGGAGGTCCGGTCCGGGGGTGAGGTCATCGAGGTCCTGCGGTGCTTGGCCCACGTGGAGGCCGGCGCAGAGCTTCGCGAGCCGTTCGCGCCGCTCGACCAAGGGCCGGTCGGTAAGGTCCTCCGCCTCGTCCTCGAGGAGATCGAAGAGGATCAACGTGGCCGGGATCTCGGTCGACAGCATGCGGACCCGCGACTCCGCGGGATGCAGCCGGAGCTGGAGCTCGTCGAAGGAGAGCGAGCCTGGTCGCACGAGGACGATCTCGCCGTCGGCTACGAACGGTCCGTCCTTCCGCTCTTGGAGCATCCCGACGAGTTCCGGGAAGAACCGGTTCATCGGCCGGTCGCCGCGGCTCTCGAGCGTGATCTCGTCGCCCACCGTGACGATCGTGCGGAACCCGTCCCACTTCGGTTCATAGGTCCATCCGGGCCCGCGCGGGATCTCCGACTCGAGCTTCGCGAGCATCGGGCCCTCGCCGACCTTGGTCATGCCCGCACCCTATCGAGGCGCGATGGATCGAGGGTGAGGCTCGCCGCGGACGCGGCGAGCCCCACGCGTTCAGTCGAGCGGCCGAGCAGTGCCGTCCACCGGCTCGGTGAGCGGGATCCCCATCGCGTCGAGGATCGTGGGCAGCAGATCGATCGTCCGGAAGGGAGCGCCGGTGTCGTTCTCGAACGCGAGGCTATCCGACCAGAACACCATCGGGACCTCTTGCACGGTCTTCTGGGCGCCTCCGTGATCCCCGTACACGCCGTAGCTCGCGCGATCGTGCAGGAGACCGATCAGGTCCGGGCCATTGGCCGCGGCCATCGAGTCGACCAACTCCTGGCCGTGCTGCTTCCACCACGCGCGCTCGGTCCCGGGCATCGGGTTCGATCCCGAACAGCCGGTAGCGGTCGCCGTCCCGCCAGTAGGAAGCGATCACCCCCGGCATGTCGAGCATCGCGTCGGCGCCATCCTGCTTCTCCGCCGTCGAGTGGTCGATCAGCCAGGTCTCGATCGCCGTCGACTGGTAGGAGAACTGGACGTTCCCCGTCGCGATCAACGGCGCGAGGGTCGGCGACGGCGTGTTGTACAGGGGATCGCTCGGGGGAACGAACGGTCCGGTCGAGCCTGCGTCGTACACACCGACCGGCGCGTAGTACCAGTTGCTGTTGCTGATGCCGACGGGGCCGGTCTTCCCGTAGAACTGCTCGCCGAACGTGGCGCCGTGGTCGGCGGTGAGCACCACCAAGGTCTCCCCGCCGTCGGCCTCGTCCAGGTCCGCGACGGCCTCGAGCATCTCGACCCAGCTGCTCGTCGGCGATCTCCGCCGCGCATCGCACGTGGGTCTGGTTCGCGCCCCGGATCGTCAGATCGGGATCGTTGCAATCACCCGTGAAGCTGGCGGCGTCGGCCTGCGCGCCCCACATGTGCGCGGCCTTGTCGATCGCCCCGAGGGTCACGAACATCCCCGACCACGGCTCTCGCTGCATCATCTCGATCGCGGCATCCGCGACCCATTCGTCCCCGCCCGTGTGCCCTGCGAGAGCGGACGCGTCGGTCCCCGGGAAGAAGCGGTTGCCGTCCTCGGGATAGATCCACGTCGGGAACGCGTCTCGCGTGCCGTAGTGGAGCGAGTCCGCGGAGTTGATGAAGTACCGCCCGCAGAAGGGCGTCGACAGGTAGGTCGGAACGTTCTTGCCTGCCGGCTGTCGATAACGACCGCCGAGCTCGAGCCCGCAAGAGTCCAAGGTGCTGGAGGAGCGGCCCGACATCCGGACGCCGATGTCGCCCGTCGGCGCGACCGCGGACTCGACCGCGTACGACTTCTCCCCCACGACGATGAACTTCGTGCCAGGGAACGCTTCGTGCAGGTAGTCGGCCAGCTTCGGGTAGCCCTCGTGGCTGATCAGCGTGCCGAAATCCGTGAGGCTGAGGTCGCCCGTGATGTGCATCGCGTCCGTGCCACGACCGAACAGGTTCTCCGTGTCGCGATACGCCTCATCGGTCCACCCCATGTGCTTTGGGTAGAGCCCGGAGGTGATCACGTTGTGCGCCATCACCGTCTCCGACGCCATGTAGCCGAGGTACGCGCGCTTGAAGTTCGTCCCCGCGTCGCGGAGCGACCGGAAGTTCGGCATGTCGAACTGGTCCGCGTACTCCGGGAGCATCTGATCGAAGAGCACGATCAGCACGCGGTTGGGATGTTCCGGCGCCGCCTGCGCGACGACGGTGGATCCGGCCCAGGTCGGCACCGCAAGGCCGACGACCGCAACGAGCACGACCAGCTTGGTCCTCATCCGTGCCACTTCCGCCTCCCTCGTCGATCCACCCGTCGTGTACTGCCTGTCCGAGCTCGATCAGACGCCGATCCTCGCCCACGGTCCCCAGATCGCGAACGTCATCCCCGCGTTGGCCTGGATGTTCACGAACAGCGTCGAGCCGTCCGGGCTGAAGGTCGATCCGGCGAACTCGTCTCCGAACCGGGCGTTCCCACCCGCGCTCCGCAGCCGGTTCAGCGCGATGTCGAAGAGTTCACCCTCCCTGGTGAGCCCGCGGATGAAGTTGTCCCCGGTGCTGTCCTCGCAAAGGATCAGCGTCCCTCGCCGGCTCGTGGTGACGTTGTCGGGGAAGTCCAGCACCGCGGCGCCCGGAGACTGGAACACGCACTCCAGGACCTGGTCCTCGACCCGGTACCCCCAGACCTGCCCGGTTCCGTTCCCGTATCCGGTCACCGAGAGCGGCCAGGAGGCAGGGCCGGGTGGGGCTGCACCTCCGCCCTGCGTCGAGGTGAAGTAGACGACCCCGTCCTCGTAGACGGATCCCTCGAGGCGCGAGAAGAAGGCGGCGCCCTGCGCCCTCCCCTGGTTCCCCACGTAGACGAGCGCCTGGTCGTTCGTCGTCGACGCCGGCTGCCCGGGCGTGTAGGGGAACGTCGGCGCTGGATCCTCGATGTCCACCCATTCGACGTCGTACGTCGCACCCGCGGTTTGCGCCGCGGCGAGGACAAGGTTCGGCTGACCGACGACCGCGAGCATCTGGAGTTGTCCCTCGTTGTCGAGGGAGCCGGTTCCGGTCGGATCGGTCGCCGGGACGTATCGGTAGAAGCCCGAGGGGAACGCGAAGTTGTCCTCGGTGAGGTACAGGATCCCCTCGGTCTGATCGAACGCCACGGCTTCGTGCGCGAACCTGCCCGCCGCCGTGATCGGTTCGCGCGTTCGACTGCCCGCCCGCGGGCACCTCGAAGATGAACCCGTGCGGCTGCCGGAGCGGCACGTTCGACACGCCGGTGAAGTCCGCGCCGACGTCCGGTCCGTTGACCGTCTCCTCGCACGTGATCCAGCTCCCCCACGGCATGGGACCGCCCGAGCAGTTCATCTGGGTCCCGTTGAGGCTCGTGAAGGCGTCGACGACCTTGCCCTTCGGAGTGACCTCGATCGTCGTCGTCCCGCCCCGCGCCATCGCGTCGTACGGCGTGCCAGGCCCGAACGCGTTGCCCGGAGCGTTGACCTCGTGGTTGCGGACGAGGTACAGGTTCTCGCCGGGCCCGGGGAACGACGCCATCCCATCGTGGCGACCCGGCAGGGCCGTCCCGTCGGGAAGGGTCACGGGCGTCTCGGTGTCGTGGAACGAGCGGTACTGGAATCCCCTCGGGAGCCAGAGCCGAACGACACCATCGCGCATGTCCTCGACCGGCCCGAGTGGGAACGAAGGTGCCGCCATCGTCGCCGCGTTCGCCGCCCTCGCCGCGAACCCCTGGAAGGGGCCGCCGAGGACCACCGCACCCGCGGTTGCCGCGGTTCCTCGAAGGAATGTTCGCCGGTCGATCTGACGCATGGGGACGCCTCCTCGGTCGGGGACAGCCACCCTCCCGCCCAGGCCACGGGGCGTCAAACCCGCTGGTCGGTGGGGCCCCTGTCAGCGTGCGTCGGCGCGCCACTCCGACAGGAGTTCACGTTCCTTCTCCGGCGTCATCCCCGCTTCGAGCGGCGGGAAGCCTCGCTCGCGATCCCAAGAGAGCGTGTCCGCGATCGTCTCGTCGAACGGCCGCGGTCGCAGCCCCGCCGCGGTCGCCTTCGACGGGTCGTAGGCGTGGAACCCGGGGAGCTGCGGATGCCACATCGGGAACCATGTCTCGTGTCGATCGCCGAGCCCGCGCACCCATTCCTGATCCGCCCACGCGAAGGTGGTGTCGGCACCGCCGGCCGCACGGGCCGACTCGAGGACGGTGGCCGTCGTCGCCGGCTCCGCCGGTCCGACGACGCCGTAGGTGTCGGTGTCGGCCGCCTCGATCCTGTCCAACACGAAGATGCCGAGGTCCCGCGCGTCGATCCCCTGGATCGACGCGTCGGGCGGCCCTGCGGCGAGCATCTCGCCGCCGGCCGCCGCCCGCCGCACCCAGTACGTGAAGCGATCGGTGGGGTCGTGCGGCCCGACGATGTACCCGGGCCTGATCACGAGCAGTCGCCCGGCGAACGCGGCGGCGGCTTCGACCTCGCATGCGACCTTCAACGGACCGTACGTCTCCTCGGTCACGTCCTCCGTGTCCGGGAACGGGGGCTGGTGCGTCGGCGTGTCCTCGGTGGCACCGATCGGAAGGTCGTCCGGGTGGACCGACAACGACGACACCAAGGTGTAGTGACCGATGCGACCCCCGACCATCTGCGCGAGCTCCCGGACGTCTCGCGGCACGAACGCGCACGTATCGAGGACGGCATCCCACGACCCTTCCGCCAGGAGTTCCCCTCCGGCCCTCCGGTCCCCGTGGAGGTGGTCGACGCTCGTCAGGTCCTCCGGTTCGGACTCGCCCCGATGGAAGACCGTGACATCGTGGCCGCGACTCGCCGCTTCCTCCACGAAGGCGCGTCCGAAGAACCGCGTGCCGCCGATCGTGAGGATCTTCATCTTGCGGATCCTCCCGTCAGGCCGCCGACTCCTCCATCGCGGGCGACCACTCCCCGTTCCGGGCGAGTCCGTTCATCCGCGCCCGATGTGCGAGAGCCGCTTGCGCCGCTTCGACGTTGGAGGGGTTCCCGCCCCACGCGCTGAGCGGACCCTGCTGAAGTGCCCGGCCGTAGGAGAACGAGATCTGCCACGGCGCTCCGCCCAGCCGATTGATCTCGTTCAGCCTGCTCGTCGCCTCCTCGTCGCTCATCCCGCCGGAAAGGAACACGATCCCGGGCACGTCCTCGGGCACGTGAGCGCGGAGCGTGCGAAGCGTCGACTCCGCGATCGTAGCGTCGTCCGCTTGCTCTGCGGCGCCCTTCGCGGGAACGACCATGTTCACCTTCAGCAGCGACGCCCCGAGATCGACCCGGTGATCGGTCATCTGCGCGAAGAGGACCTGCAAGGCTCGCCCCGTCGCGTCCTCGCATGCCGCGATGTCGTGTTCGCCGTCCATCAGGACCTCGGGCTCCACGATCGGCACGATGCCGGCTTCCTGACACAGGGCCGCGTATCGCGCCATCGCGTGCCCGTTGGCGAGAACGGCGAATCCGGTGGGGCGCCCGTCGCCGATGAAGTACGTCGTCCGCCACTTCGCGAACCGGGCGCCGAGCTCCCTGTACTCGGCCAGCCGCTCACGCAAGCCGTCGAGGCCCTCCGTCACGGTCTCGCCCTCGAACAGCGCGAGAGGCGTCGCGCCCGTGTCGACCTTGATCCCGGGGATCGCGCCGGCCTTCTCCAACACCTGTGTGAGTGGAGTCCCGTCATCGGTGGACTGACGGATCGTCTCGTCGAACAGGATCACCCCCGAGATGTGCTCACCGAGCCCGGGCGTGGTGAACAACAACTGCCGATAGTCGCGACGGTTCTGCTCCGTGGACTCGACTCCGATCTGGTCGAACCGCTTCTTGATCGTCCCGCTCGACTCGTCGGCCGCCAGGATGCCCTTCCCCGGGGCGACCAGCTCACGGGCCGTTTCGCGCATCGAATCCTTCTCATCCATCCGAGCTCGCTCCTTGTGTGCCTCGTCTTGACGTCTCCGGCAACCCTTTCCAGCCTACGGTGAGCGGAGCGGCCGGGACAATCGACTACCTCGACTTAGGTAGCCTCGCGCCTGCGCCGATAGGAGGGGATGCGGCGTCCTCCTCACCACTCGAGACTCGCGATCGTCCTCACCCTGGCCGTCGGGCTGCTCACGCCGATGGCGGCCAACATGGTGGGAGCACAGGCGGGCGCAGCAGGCGCCTCCGGCGGTGCAGCCCGCACGCCACTCCTGGCGACGGTATCGGCAACTCGTCCTCACGGCTTCGCGGTGCCGGTCTCCGGGGTGCGTCCCGATCCGGTCCGGATCGTGCGTGCCGCCGAGCGCGCCGAGCGCTGGACGAACGTCCTCGTGCGCGTGCCTCACACGCTCGCCGCCTTCGCCCGCCCTCGCGCGGGCGCCTCTCAGGTCGGCGTCGTCCCAGCGGGGTCCAAGTACTACGGGATCCCGATCGTCGCGTGGGTCGAGGTGGTGTCGGACGACGGCCGCTGGGGTCGCGTCGAGCTCCCCTACGTCTGGCCACGCCGCGAGGGGTGGATCAAGCTTCGCGGTCTGAAACGCGACGCCACCCGCGTGCGGGTGGACGTCGACCTGTCCCAGCACATGGTCACCGTTCGGAAGTTCGGCAAGGTCTTGTTCCGCGCCCCCGGCGCGACGGGTGCGTCCTACACCCCGACTCCGGTCGGGGAGTACTTCGTGACGGACCGCGTGCCGTTCTCCGGCGGGAGCTACGGGACGTTCGCGTTCGGCATCAGCGGCATCCAGCCGCGCCTGCCTGCCGGCTGGACGGGGGGGAACCAACTCGCGATCCATGGCACGAACAACCCGTCTTCGATCGGTCGCAGCGCGAGCGCCGGCTGTGTCCGAGTGTCCGAAGCGACGCTCGACCGGCTGATCCCGCTCCTGAGGTACGGCACGCCGGTCATCGTGCACGCCTAGTTAGGCGCTAGCCCCCGACCGCTCGCTCTCCGGGATCGCCGACACGAACTCTTCCAGGCTCTTCACGTGGGCTTCCGCATGCTCGAACGGATCGCGTCCCACGAGTAGCTGCCCGATCCTATGACCGAGCGCCTTCCGACCCCGAGGTGTTGCGGGGTTCTCCCATCGCGCCTCGGACATCGTCCTGATCGCGCGGATCAGCTCCCCGTGCACGTTGTCCCAGTCCCGAAGCACCCGAGCCAGCGTGTGTCGCGACCGCGCGCGGACACCGTCCGCGTTGATCGCACCGATCGATCGCTCGTAGATCTCGCGATCGATCGGTGCTCGTTCCCCCGCATCCCATGCGGCCAGAGCCTCCAGCACCTTCTCCTCCCACAGGCAGAGGTGGCCGAGCAGGTCCTTCGGCGTCCAGGTCCCGCCGCCGACACCGGGCCGTGCCATCCAATGTGGTGGCACCTGCTTCAGGAGACGCCGGATCGTCGCATGCCCGCGCTCGAGGATGTCGATGGCCTCTTCGCGTGTGGCCACGTACGGCAGCCTCCTTGCCCGATCTCCCGATGTGATCCGTGCTCGGACGGTAGCGCATCGCAGATCACCCGGATCGATCGGATCGACGATGCGTGACGGCGGCGACGGCGCCCGCTCCCGCGATGAGGATCATGGTGATCACGCCGCCCGCGCCGCCCGTTCTCACCCCGAGTCGCTCCACGAGGAGCCCCACGATGATGAGCGCGGCGAGTCCGGTCGCCGGCGCCAATGCCAGCCGGAGGCCGAGGGACCCGCCACCGAAGCGGTCGGCCCAGCCCGCGCCCACCAGCGCGATCGCCGCGAACGACGACGCCCACCACGCCGCGAGGGACGACGCAGAGCGGCCGCTCGGGAACGGCCGGGGTCTCGCTCGGCGGCGGTGGACCCGAGACGACCGCCATCCACTCGTTCGTCATCCACTCGGGGTGGGCCTTCACGACCTTCGCGAAGCCATTGAGATGGGATCGGAGGATCACGACCGTCGGATCCTCCTGCAGCAGGGAACCGGCCACGCGCCAGGTTTCGCGGGAGACCTCGTCGAAACCGGGAACCTCGGGACGGAGGGTGGGACGCCCTTCCAGCAGGAGGTCTGGGTCTCCGAGGTAGACGGTCGTCCGCAGCGCGAGGCGGGCCGGCACTTCGGCCCGGATCCTGCGCATCACCGGCACGGTCCCGAACTCGCCTTCCGTGCCTCTCCCCACCCTCGGTTCCTCGTCCACCACGACGATGGCGGGGCGGCCGGCTCCGGCCAGGTAGCTGCCCAGCGCCTGGAACTCGGCGAGCGCGAGGTCCTCGCTCCACGGCTTCCTCGTCCGCCACGTTTCCCATGCGAACGAGACCGAAAGGGTCAACGCAGCGACAGCCAGGAGCGCGACGACGGCAGCGGCCACCCTCCCGAACCTGACGGCGCGTCCAGAGGATCGCGGCGACGAGGCCGACCGCTCCCAGCACGGGGATCGCCAGCGCGAACGAAAGGGCTCGCTGCAGCGGCACCGTGCGACCGGCGACATACAGGAGCGCCGCGGCGGCCGGCACCAGCGCCCACGGGAGGAGGAGCCAGGCGGCCCGACGCCGTGACGTGTCGAAGCCAAGCCAGGCACCGCCCCCTACCGCGGCGATCCCCGCCCCCGGCAGCCGATAGCGAGCGAGCTGGTCCGAGAGGTGCCGGTCCACCGAGCTGCGCGAGAGCCCGATGGGTCCTCGCGGGATCCCCGGCGTTCCCAGGAGGAGCGCGGCGATCCCGAGGCCGGCGCCGCCCGCGATCGTCGTCCCCACGCGACCGGAGGGGGTCTCGGCCAGTGGGCGTCCCTGGCGGCGGTCGCGGAGCGACGCCGGCAGGGATCCGAGCGCGAGGACACCCAGGAGCACCGTGAAGAGGAGCGCGAACTGCCAATGGGTCAGCCACGCCGCGAGGAGCGCGGCCGCACCGAGCGCACGCCCGGGGCCGCCGGCGGCGGCGCTGAGGGCGCAGACGGCGGCCAGTAGCAACAGCGGCTCGACCAGGAGCTGATCCAGGTAGCCGTTGGCGGCGAGCGCGACGTGCACCGAGGCCCCGGTCGCCACGCCGACGACACCGATCCCCCATCCGGGCACGCCGGGGATCGCCCCGGCGAGGGCCGCGGCCGCCAGCGCGATCGCGGCCGCTGCCACCGACGGGAAGACATAAGCGAGCTCACGCGCCTCGGCGCCGGTGAAGGCGGACAGGAAGGAGAGCACGATGGGCAACCCGGGCCGATCCGCATTGGTGTTCAACGCCTGGGATCGACCCTCGAATGCCGGGAGAGCCTCGAGACCGAGCCCGGCCACCACCTCGGACCGCCAGACGTGCTGCGACGTGTCGCTGCCCGCCGGCGCGGCCCCGGTGCCGCTCACGAGGTAGCGCCCGAGGAACAGCGCCGACGGCACGAGCACGCACGCTGTCAGGCCGATCGCGAGTATGAGCCGCCTCATCCGTCCCCCTCGAGCAACGCGGGGAGTGCGCCGTCCGGGACGTAGCGCCATGCGGGCAAGAACTTGGCGGCGTAGACGAACTCGTGCAGTTCCTGGGCGATCCGGAACGGACGCAGGAGTCGCTCGTCGAACAGCGCCGAGGCACCGTGATCGGCGAGTTCGGCTCGATAGGCCTCGAGACAGGCGTCGGAGGCATCACGGATCCAGCCCGCGACGGACGCATCCCGCCGTCGTTCCACGATCCTTCCGACGTGGTCAAGGGATTGCACGAGAGAGGCGACGTCGCGGACCGGAGGACCGGTGAGGGTCCCTGGACCGAGCGGATCTCCATCGAGGTCCGAGACCGCCAGCCCTCCCGACCACCTGAGGAACTGCCCGACGTGCAGATCGCCGTGGATCGGTGTCGTGACAGTCTCCCGGCTCCGGAGCTCGTCGAGCCCATCTCGGATCTGCCTCGCGCTCTCTCGGAGTCGCGCACCTTCCTCACCGTCGATCGACGAGAGCGCGGCATCGAGATCGGCCTCGGCCTGGCGTCGCCATCCGTCGACCGCGCCCTCGCCGGCCTCCGCCGTCGGCGCGGGCAGCATCTCCGTCGGGGTCGCGAGGGCGACGTGCAGACGGGCCGTGATGGCGCCAAGTGAGGCGGCCGGCTCGACCGCGTCGATGACGCTGTCGTCGAGCGTCCGCTCGAGCAGCTCCGCGTACCAATCCCACCCGTCCCGGGCTTCGGGGAGGTATGTCGTGATCGAGACGAGGGGCGCCACGCCGTCGGGATGCTCCCAGGAAGCGTTCCCGAGCGGAGGCGGCATCTCGTCGAAACCGGCCGCGACGAGATGCGCCGGCAGCACGAGGGGCCGCCGGTTCCCGGGCGCGATCCACACGGATCGCTTCACGACGCCCCTGCCTCCCACGACGATCGACTCGTTGGACTGATCCACGTCGATCTGTCGCTCTCCCCTCCACGGTTCGATGTGCCCGAGCCTTCGGAACGCGAACCCGCCGAGATCATCCCCGGCGGCGACCAGAGCGAGCAGCTCCTCGGCGATGCCGTCCCCCGCTCGCGCCCGGCGGAACCCCTCGTGCTCCTCCACGACCGCCGACGCGAGCAGTCCGGAAGGCGTCTCCAACATCAGGACCCAGCGACCGGCGGCGAGGTCGAGCGCATCCAGCACCCCCGCCACCTCAACCGGTTCCTTTCGGCCCTCCATCCGACGGGCCGGCAGGAACTCGGCCGGGAGCGTTGACGCCACCCGGCCGTCCAGATCGCTCCCAGGTCGCTGAGCTGGCACGTCGCGGAGTCTAGGTCCCCCACGCCGAGGCGATTTACCCCCTTTTCCCTACTGCATCTAGTCCATTTGGGGGATGCGCCGGGGGATACCGCTGTACGACGATCGGTCTCCCCTATTTGCAGTTCGAGAGGCGCGATCGAAGATGCGTCAGACGACATCATCTACGGCCCTTCACCGCGAGAAGGGCGTCCGTCGGAACGCGACGCGCTTCCGTCGAGAGGGAGGCGCGTCCGCAGTCGAGCTGGCGTTGCTCTTCCCCCTGTTGGCGATCTTCCTCTTCGGGATCATCGAGTTCGGGGTGGCATTCCTCCAGATCCAATCCATCCGTTCCGGAGTTCGGGAGGGTGGACGGACGGCGGCGGTGGGCGCACAAGTATCGACGACACAACAGAGAACAGTGGCGGCATCCGTCGGATCCATCCCCAACGGTCAGGCAGGCCTCGTGCAGGTGAACTCATCGGAGGGTGGCCGTTGTACGGCCCAGAACATCGGGTCGGACGTGACGGTGATCTACGACACGGCCAACCTGCCCGGTGGTGGGGTCCTGATCCGGATCCCCTTGGTCTCCGACATGGTCTTGACCCCGGTCATCCAGGCGAGCTTCCGATGCGAGGTCTGACGCCCCTCGGGGTTCATCGCCGCGAGGACGGCGCGGTCGCGGTCATCGTCGCGCTCATGCTCGTCGTGTTCGTCGCGATGGTCGCCCTCGCTGTGGACACCGGTGGTCTCTATCTGCGACGTCGGGAGCTCGTGAACGGATCCGACGCCGCGGCCTTGTCGGCGGGGCGCACGTGCGCTCGCGGCGGCGCCGACGATCGATTCGCCGCACCCGAGGAGGCCGCCGACTACCAGGTGCAGCAGAACGGTGAGATCACGGGCTTCGAGGTCGGCGGTCCCAACATCGTGGACATGGCAGGGTGCGGCGAACAATCGGGTCACGTCAGCGTTCGATACACGAGCCAGCAAGAGCTGTTCTTCGCGCCGGCCATCGGGTTCGACGAGAGCTCGCCGGTGACCACGGAGGCGACCGCGAGCTGGGGGCTGGGCAGCAACAACCCCATGCCGATCGTCTTGAGCAGCATGCTGTCGGACGACTGTCTGGTTCCTCCGACCGGGACACCGGCGATCGGGCAGACGTGTTCGTTCTGGTACGACAATGACCGCCTGGAGGGAGGCAACTTCGCGTTCCTCAGCCTGAACCCTGCGGGCTGGGACGTCCCCATCGACGACAACTGCAGCGGAGCGCAGTCGGGCGGGACGAGCCAATTGACCGGGTGGATCGACGGGACGTCGCCGGCGAGCGTGTCACTGAACTGGACCGAACCGACCTACGTGTGCAGCGACAGCGGCATCCGCGGGGTGGGGGGGACCAGCGGTCCGCACGGACAGCTCTGGGGTGCGCTCCACGACTTGATCGGCGAGACGAGAGACTTCCCCATCAACTGGGAGGGCCCCGGCGCCCCGATCTTCGGCGCTCCGGATCAAGGGACCGTGTACAACAATGGCCAGATCCACAAGTACGACATCATCGGTTTCGCCTTCCTGACGATCGTCGACGTCGTCAACGTCAACGAAGCGGAGGGCGGGGTGGGCACGTGTGAGACGAAGAACAACAGCCCGATCACGTGGACGACGACGGGCCAGACCTTGGAACTGAACACGATCACGGCTGGGAACAGCGCGTGGACGGGGTGCCCGAGCAGCACTCCCGACGAGATCACCGGTGATCCGGTCGTGACGAGAGCCAGGAACAACGACCCGCCGTGCTGCACGCCAGGCGTCGACTACACCTACGACTCGGCGACCCGGACGATCACCTGGCTCGGAACGGTTCTCCCGAAGAACACCAAAGTGAGCTTCGACTGGATGATCGACCCGAACAATGGACCGTGCGGACAGCTCCCGAGCAACAACAGCGCCATGTGCGTGATCACGGAATGGCAGGGATCCACCCTGGGCGACGACTTCGTGCCCACCGACAAGAACACGGTGGTCCGGCTCTGCGACCGGGACTACGGCACCTGCCTCGATCAGTAGCGCCGCACCGACCCCGTGAACGGACAGATCCCGCGGAAGCCTGCGTGGCTCCCAGGTCGCTGAGTCTAACAGGCACGTCGCGGAGTCGAGGTCCCCCACGCCCGAGGCGAGGCTGCCCTTTCCCTACAGCAACTAGTCCTTTCGGGGGATGCGCCGGAGGATACCGGTGTACGACTATCGGTATCCCCTATTCGGTAGTTGCGAAAGGCGCGACCAGCGATGCGTCAGAGGATCTTCGGGCCGGCTCGGCATGACGAGGGAGGCGCTGTCCTCGTCATCGTCACACTGAGCCTCATCGCGTTGTTCGGCATGATGGTCCTGGTCGTAGACGTAGGATCCCTCCTGTTCACTCGTCGGGCCCTCGTGAACGCCGCCGATGCAGCTGCACTCGCCGCCGCCCAATCATGCGGTCAGAAAGAGGGCGTCGGTGCCGCTAATGCACAGGCCAGCCAATACACTGTCGCCAACGAGAGCGGCGCCGCAGTCGCCTCTGGGTTCCCCAAGTACTTCCCGAGCTGCGACTCGCCGGCCGGTGTCGTGACGGTTCGAGTGAGCACCGACCGGCCGCTCTTCTTCGCCCCCGTTCTTGGGTTCGATGAGAGCACCCCAGTTGCCACAGAAGCCACGGCCTCGTGGGGCGGAGCCGGTGTCGGCGAGAAGGTGGCCCCCTTGATGCTCTCCGCGGACCGACTGAAGTCTCCGAACTGCGACATCCCACCTGCAGACCCACACGCGGCGCAGGACCGGATCTGCTGGTTCTGGTGGAACAACTCTTCGAGCAATCCGCACACCAACCCGGATCTCGCGAACGCCGAATGGGGAACGCTGGACCTCTTGAAGTGGGATCGCACCCCGGCTACCCATTGCGACCAATCGACCCCCCCGCAGTTCGAGGAGTGGATGTTGGAAGGCTTCGAATTGCCGCTTCCGATCGACTCCAGCGTCTACGGGGCGATCGAAGGGGACACGCACACGTATGTGTGCCGAGGCCAGGGGCATTTCGGCACCGCGCTTGATCGCGACATCTTGGATGCGAAGAGTGCGGGGAACCCGCTCTACTTCCCGGTGAACAGGCCGTCGACCCAGATCCAAGCCAATGGGGACCTGTGCACTCCTGCGATGTTCGTGAGCACCAACTGCGCGGTCGACAAGTATGACGTCATCGGGTTCGCCCGATTGTTCATCGTCGATCTCTTCGGAGGAGGGAGCCCGGCGGACCGCGAAGCGGCCGCGACGGAGTGCGGCAGGCCGATCAGCGAAGCAGATTCGAACGCTCGCTGCTTGGTCGCCCGTTGGGAGGGGTACACGCCCGACGGGCTCGACCCTCAGGGCGGGGAGAACTTCGGGCTCGTGCCGGTTCGGCTGGTGAAGTAGCGGCTGTCTTCCTATTCCGGGTGATATGCATACGCACCCGGACTCGGAGGACAACGCATGACCGACCCGCTGACGATCGTCTTCATGCCCGAGAGCGCCTACGGGCCCACGAACAACTGCATCGGGATCGGCAAGGTCCTCGAGCAGCGAGGCCACCGCGTCGTGTTCGCCGCGGAAGCGTCGTGGAAGGGCAGGCTCGAGCCGCTCGGGTTCGAGGAGGATCTCGTCGACCTGGCGCCGCCCGCAGAGGGCGACCAGGACGCCGGACAGTTCTGGACCGACTTCATCACCGAGACCGCCCCCGAGTTCCGCAAGCCCACGATCGAGCAGCTCGACACATTCATCAGGCCGGTCTGGGAATCATTGATCGACGGGGCGAAGTACTGCGAGCCACAGCTCCGCGAGATCCTCGCCCGAGCGCAGCCCGATGTGATCGTCGAGGACAACGTGAGCGGCTTCGCGGCGCTGCTCACGCACGGCGCACCGTGGGTGCGCATCATGAGCTGTAACCCGCTCGAGATGAAGGATCCCGACCTGCCTCCCGCGTTCAGTGGCTATCCGATCGATGACCCATCCGGATGGGAGGAGTTCCGAGCCGAGTACGAGAGGACGCATCGGACGCTCTGGTCGAGCTTCAACGAATGGATGCTGGAGCAAGGGGCGCCGCCGCTGCCCGACCTCGAGTTCATCCACGAGTCGGACCACCTGAACCTCTCCGTCTACCCGGACGCGGCCGACTACCTCCGTACGAGCCCCTTGGCACCCACCTGGCACCGGCTCGAATCATCCGTCCGGGACACCGAGGAACCGTGGTCCGTACCCGACTCACTCCGGGACGACGGCGACGACAGTTCTCTCGTTTACCTGTCTCTCGGCTCGCTCGGCTCCGCGGACGTGGACCTGATGCGCCGGCTCGTGGACGTGCTCTCGGGCACGCGGCACCGGTACATCGTGTCGAAGGGTCCGCGGGCGGACGAGTTCGACCTCCCGGACAACATGTGGGGTGGATCCCGCGTCCCGCAGACGAGCATCATCCCCGAGGTCGACCTCGTGATCACGCACGGCGGCAACAACACGATCACCGAAGCGCTCCATTTCGGCAAGCCCATGGTCGTGCTTCCATTGTTCTGGGACCAGTACGACAACGCACAGCGGATGCACGAGCTCGGCTACGGGGTGCGACTCGCCACCTACGACTTCTCCGATGACGAGCTCACCGGAGCCGTCGACGGTCTCCTCGACGACGAGACGACTCGGTCGAACCTCGATGCGCTCGGTGAGCGGATCAGGGATCAGAAGGGCGTGCGGAAAGCAGCCGACCTGATCGAAGAGGTAGGCAGCCCCGACTGACACCGAGGATCAGTGGATGACCGCCACGGGATCCCGGCCCCTCTCGCTGGATGCGTGGCGTCGGGTCGGTGAGACCTGCCCTCGAGCCCCTCACAGCCCGTGCTCGAAGTGCCCGGGGTGGGATTCGAACCCACACGCCCCTTCCGGGGCAAGCGCTTTTAAGGCGCCGTCGTCTGCCAGTTCCGACACCCGGGCCGGTCTGGATGCTAGCGCTCTGTAGGAGCGTTGGACCTCAGGTTGGTCCCCCGGACCGCCGATAGATGCCAGATGAACGAAGAACGAGGGTTCACGCTGATCGAGTTGATGGTGGTGGTCCTGATCATCGGCATCCTCGTCGCGCTCGCGCTGCCCACGTTCCTCGGTGCTCGAGCCCGGGCATCCGACCGTGCCACCCAAGCCGACATCCGCAACGCCTTCGCGGCGGAGCGCGCCTACTACACGGATACGCTCACCTACACGACCGACCCGACCACGATGACGGCGATCGAGCCAGCGATCACCTACCTGGACGGTGATACGCCGCTCGTCGCGGGCGTGGCCTACCTCCACCTCCATCCCGGGCCGAAGGAGATCTTCATCTCGGCCATGAGCGACTCGGGGATGTGCTGGTACCTCCGGGAGGCAGACGGGCACGGCGCGGAGTTCGCGTCCGACCTGGCGTGCGCCGTCGCGGACGGCCAGACCTTCACCGACGCCTGGTAGCACCTCGACCCTCGGACCGCCGAGCACCCGCTACCATCCGCGGATGCGGGACCTCGCTCTCCTTCCGAAAGCCGAACTCCACGTCCATCTCGAGGGCGCGGTACGGATCGCGACCGTCGAGGAATTGGCCGACCGAGCGGGTGCACCGCTGCCGACCGGGCTCGCCGGCGGACGATGGCGCTTCGGTGGATTCGACGACTTCATCTCGCAGTACGTCGCGACCTGTGCGCTCTTGGCCGAGCCGGAGGATTTCCGTCGTGTGGCGTACGAGTTCTGCGAGGACGAGGCGCGCAACGGCGTCCGGTACGCGGAGGTCGTGTTCTCCCCCAGCAACCACGCTCCACGTCTCGGCGAGGACTGGTTCGGGCCGATCGAAGCCGTGTTGGACGGCCTCGAGACCGGCCGACGCGACTTCGGAGTGACGGCCCGCGTCGCGCCCGACATCGTGCGCGACGCGGGCCTCGACCTGGCGGAGCGATCCCTGGAGGTCGCCCTGAAGTACGCCGGGCGCGGCGTGGTGGCGCTGAACGCCGCCGGGAGCGAACGAGCGGCGGTCGCGCCGTTCGGCCCCCTGTTCCGTCGCGCGAAGGACGCGGGCCTGCGATCCGTGCCCCACGCCGGGGAGTGGGCCGGACCCCGCAACGTCTGGGAAACGCTCGAGCACTGCCTCCCCGACCGGATCGGCCACGGCGTGCGTTCGGTCGAAGATCCGGCGCTCGTCGAGCATCTGGCGGCGATCGGGATCCCGCTCGAGGTCTCGCCCGTGTCCAACGTCGCGACGGGCGTGTACCCATCGCTCGCGGAGCATCCGTTCCGGCTGCTCCGCGACGCCGGCGTCACCGTCACCCTCAACTCCGACGACCCGCCGATGTTCGGCGCGTGGCTCACCGAGGTCTATCGGACGGCCCGGGAAACCTGGGACTTCGACGACACGTCGCTCGCGGAGATCGCTCGCACCGCGGTTCGAGCCTCGTTCGCGGACGACGACGTCAAGTCGGAGATCCTCGGGGGCATCGATGGTTGGCTCGCCGAGCCCGCCGAGATCTGACGGACGTCGCTACGCGCCCCCGCCGGTCTTCTCGATCGTGACCTTCTCGATGTACACGGCGAGCTTCGGGCGCTGGCCGGACAGGTCGGCTGCGTTCGGGTCCTGGATCGGCAGCGCCTGGATCTCTTGGGCGACGTTGAGCCCCTCGACGATCCTCCCGAAGATCGTGTAGTTCGGATTCCCGTCGAGATTGGTGCCGTTGGGGCCCGTGATGATGAAGAACTGGCTCCCGCCTGTATTGGGTCCCGCATTGGCCATCGCGATCGTGCCGGGGGTATAGGAGAGCTTCCCCTTGAGCTCGTCGGGGATCGCGTATCCCGGACCGTTGGACCCGGTCCCGGACGGATCCCCGCCCTGGATCACGTCGATCGAGGTGTCGAGGCGGTGGAAGTACTGGCCGTCGAAGAAGCCCTTGTTCGTCAGGAAGAGGAACGAGTTCACGGTCTGGGGCGCGCGCTTCGCATCCAGCTCGATCACGATCGTCCCGCACGAGGTGACCATCGTTGCGGTGTAGGTGGCTTTCGTGTCGATCGCCATCGGAGGGGGTCCGGCGAACTGCGGTTTCGGCTTCCCGGCCTTCGCGGGTGCCTTCGCGCCGCACGCAACCTCACCGGACTCGTTCGCCGCGGTGGGCGTGACCGTTCCGGTCTTCGTGCCCGGCGCCGCGGAGGGTGACGCGCTGGCCGGAGGGCTGACCGAGGGTGTCTGCGACGACGCGGCAGGCTGGGTGTCGTCGCCGAGCAGCACTCCCAGACCC
>CAWIUW010000003.1:0-130478 GCA_963839395.1 uncultured Actinomycetota bacterium | reverse complement strand
GCCCACAAGAAGTAGCGGCCTGCTTCTCCCGCCGGCTCGATCAGGACGACGAGAACACCATCGAATCCACGATCTCGCCGCCGATCTGGAGGAGCTCGTCGTGGGAAAGGTTGCCGCCGGGATCGTCCTCCAGGTTGACGATGACGACCCCGTCCTCGGAATCGAGGATGAACCATCGCAACGATTGCTTGGGGACGATCGCCCAGTGATACCCGCCGAAAGGAACCGACCCGTTGAAGATGAGCGGCACAGCGGGGATGCCCTCGCTGAAGACGCAGGTTCGCTTCCACTCCGGATCGATGTCGATATCGAGCTGCGTGCCCCCGAACCCGCCGACCGTGACCAGAGTCGGTTCGCTCACCACGAGGCCGGGCGCGTTCTCGAGCCACGTAACCAGATCATTCACCGAGCGACCGACGCCGGGCTCCGAGGATTCCTCACAGTCCTTGGAGGCGATGGTCGGGTCGTGCAGGAGGTAGATCCCGTCGGCGACGTACAGACCCTCGTGCCTGGGGGGCGGGTCCCCATCGGCGAAGAGTACGAACAGGCCTCCCCCGCCGAAGTGCCAATTCCACCCGGGCGAGGGGATCGTGAAGTCGATCGTCGGATCGGAGAAGGTCCAGCGATACGCCCCCGGCTCGAGTGGTCCCTCGCACGGCAACTCTGGACAATCGTCGAGGATGCGCACCTCGGGTGGGGGCGTACCGCTCGACGCCCCGGACGTGGGCGGTGCGTCCTCGGTCGATGCGCATGCACCGGAAACGAACACGGCCGCTGCGAGCGAAACCCACGTCACGCGTTTCATCGGATCCTCCTCGTTCTGTCGCCGGCGCTGATGGCTCGACCCGCCGCCGAGCTCAACCCTGTCGCCATCGTTCGGCCTCCAACCGATCGATCGGCCGCGGGGCTGCCCCACCACCGTCCGCGTCCACCACCACCCAGCGATCACCGAAGTGCAACGACCATGCGACGCGCTGGGAGTCCAGCGACCACACCGGACCGCCTCCGAGCCAAGAGTCCGCGTCGCCAATGCCGAGTCGCTTTTCACCTCGCCCGTCCGCACCGATCACCCAGACCTCGAGCGTGAAGTCACCTGCCTCGCCCGGCGTGCGGATGAACGCGATCCGGCGGCCATCTGGCGACCACGCCGGCTCGGACATCGGTCCTGACGCCAGTACTCTCGCGTCGGATCCGTCCGCGCGAACAACCTCGATCACGCTCCGGCCGCGCTCGGTCCGGTCGAACACCAATGAACCACCGTCGGGAGACCATTCGATCCCACCGGTCCCCCGAGCCCCCCTTACCCGGTGGGGTTCCCCGCCGAACGAAGAACGAATACGCCGGAGGAGCCGACATCTGCGGTTCCGCTGGATCGGGGGTCCTCCGACGAGTAGGCGATCGACCTGCCGTCCGGCCCCCACGCGATCTCAGAGATCGTTCCGGTAGCTGTGGCGATCGGAATGTGCTCCCAAGTCGCCGGGTCCAGCAGGATCAACTCGTCGACGTCCGCATAGGCGAGCTGCGCCCCCGTCGGCGACCAGCTCCACGAAGTGTCTCCCTGCAACACGAGTCGAGCCTGGGTCCCGGCACCTACGACCCACAGACCGGACTCCGGTTCGACGGGCCTACACTCTTCGCACGACCGGAGGTGGTACGCGACCCAGCCCCGATCGGCCGAGGCGTCGAACTGCGACATCACTCCGCAGCGACCAGGGCAGCCGTCCACCGCACGACGCGCTCCCGTCGAGACATCCACCGCGAGCACGGAGGTGGGAGCGTCCCCCGGGTACGGGCTCAAGAGCACCTCGTCCGGCTGGATGATGGGTGTCGTCGTGATGGAAGGAGGTGGCCACGTTCCGGTCTCCGATTCGCCTGCAGCCCGGAGGAACGCCGCCCCGAGAGCCACGATGGCGATCCCGATCGCGATGCCGATCGCGCCCGCAGCGAGCCGCTGGTTCCGGCGCTTCCCGTCGCGCCGCCGAAGGAGACCCTCGAAAGACGGATCCTGAGGCGCCATCACCTGCGCGGCACGTTCGATGAGATCGTGTTCGTAGCTCACTCCGACACCTCCTCGACGCCGCGCAACGAGGCCCTTGCTCGATTCGTCAGCACGCGAACCGTCGTCGCTTGGATCCCCAGGAGCTCGCCGGCCTCTTCGCTCGAATAGCCGAGGTACGCGGTCACCACGATGGCGGCCCGTTCTCTCGGGGTGAGGCGCTCGAGCAGGCGGACGGCCTCGTCGCGCATCTCCACCTCGGCCAGCTCGTCCCCCCTCGGAAGGAGATGAACGGCCTTCCGGACGGCGACCGCAGCGCGGCGCACACGCTTGCGGAACAGGTTCATCGCGGTTCGGTACAGGAACCCCACGGGCTCCTCCATGGTGGCGACGCGTTCCCACCGCTCCCACACCCGGAGGAATGCGTCCTGAAGGATCTCCTCCGCCTCGGCGCGGTTGCCCGTCATCACGACCAATGCACCGAAGAGCCGAGAACGCTCCCCGTGAAGAACGCCTCGAACGAGGGTGCGGCATGCTCGGAACCCTCTTCGGCGTCAGACGTCACGGCGCGGAGTGGAACGGTCATCACCCCCATGAACCCCTTCCCCAGCCGAAAGGTTTACGCCCGGAGCACGGTACTCGTGGTCACGGAGCCGCGTCGGCGAGGAACGGGAGCACGAGCTCCTCGAAGCGCTCGGGCTGGCGCATGTTGACGACATGGTCGGCGCCCTCGACGACTACCTTGCGCGAGCCGATGACCGCGCGGACGAGGAAATCGGCGATGCCGCTTCATATCCAGCGGATCGTGTTCCGCTTCGAGGATCAGGGTCGGCACGTCGATCTCCTCGAGGCGATGGGCCGCCGGCGGGTCCAGCCGCTCCTCGCCGCTCTCGTCCATCAGGATCTCGTGCAGGTTGTCGAAGGCGATCTCGCGGATCCTGTGCGCCGGCCTCGTCCGACGTCCCGAGGGGCGCCCAGATCTTCGAGCCGGAGATCCTGGGCACGCTCGAGGTCGCCGGCCTCGATCGCGGCCTCGATCGGTCCGTCTCGCTCGGCCCACCATTCATCCTCTTCCTCCGTGGCCTCGAAGCCACCGAGACCGGTCGCCACCGGCACCAACGCCCAGACCTGCTCGGGATGAACGAGCACGTAGTCCAGCCCGATCCCGCCGCCCATCGAGCATCCGATCAGCGCGGTCAACGCCACTTCGTTGGCCTCCAGGAGCACTTCGAGATCGCGCACGTGCGAGTACGTCGCGCCGGTCTCCGGGCGGCTGGACTTCCCATAGCCACGGACGTCGTATCGGAGGACCCGGTAGCCCGGCATCGACGAACGACGAGAACTCCCGATCCCAGGTCCGCATGTCCCACAGCCCCGGGTGGATCAACGTCACGACCGGCCCCTCGCCCACGATCTCGAAGTGGAGCTTCCCGCCGTCGGGCAGATCGACGAAGCTCACTCCGCGAACCTCGGTAGGAGGCGCCGTGCGGTCTCGGCGACGAGCTCCGGCAAGACGATCGTCTGACCCACGACCGGCATGAAGCTCGTGTCCGCGCTCCAGCGCGGCACGACGTGCCAATGGAGGTGATCCGGGACCCCGGCGCCTGCGACCCTTCCGAGGTTCATGCCGATGTTGAACCCGTGCGGGGCGTACTCCTCCCGGAGCGCTCTCACGGAGCGCCTCATCAGCCGCTGGAGGTCCAGGCTCTCCTCGTCGTCGAGGTCCTCCAGCTCGCCGACATGCCGGTTGGGGATCACCAGGATGTGGCCGGGGCTGTACGGGTACTTGTTGAGGACCACGAAGCCCAGGTCCGTTCGGGTGAGCACGCGCTCGGCCTCCTCGCCCCGCTGGATCCGACAGAAGATGCACTCGCTGCCCTCGGGCTCGTCCTTGTTCGCCTGGATGTACTCCATGCGCCACGGGCTCCAGAGGCGCTCCATCCGGCTAGAAGGTGCTTTGCTCGAGCGCGCGCGTCCGTGCCTCTTCCGCGAGCGTCGACACGATGCGATCGAACGGCACGCCGGCGTGCTCCTCCCCGGCCCTGTCACGGACGGTGAACGTTCCCGCCTCGAGGTCGCGATCGCCGACGACGACCATGTAGGGCGCTTTCATGAGTTGCGCCGCGCGGATCTTCTTCCCGACCGTCTCCTTGGTCTCGTCGATGTGGACGCGGAGCCCGGCCGCGCGCGCGGTCGTGGCGAGCTCCTCACAGTTCGGCACGTGTCGGTCGGCCACGGGCACGAGGCGGAGCTGTTCCGGCGAGAGCCAGAGCGGGAACGCGCCGCCGTAGTGCTCGATCAGCACGGCGCTGAACCGCTCGAGGGATCCGAGGATCGCGCGGTGGATCATCACGGGCCGATGACGCTGGTTGTCGTCGCCCGTGTACTCCATGTCGAAGCGCTCGGGCAAGGCGAAGTCGCACTGCACGGTGGTGAGCTGCCAGAGGCGGCCGATCGCGTCGCGGAAATGGAAGTCCACCTTGGGTCCGTAGAAGGCGCCCTCGCCCTCGGCGACGCGATAGTCGAGCCCGGACTTCTCGAGCGCCTGGGTCAGAGCCTCGGTGGCGCGCGCCGCCGTCGCCTCGTCGACGATCGACTGGGCCAACGGAAGCGTGGAGAGCTCCACTACGGGGTCGGTGAAGCCGAACGTGCGATGGACCTCGAGCGTCAGGTCGAACACGGCGAGGATCTCCTCGATCAGCTGATCCGGCGTGCAGATGATGTGGGAGTCGTCCATGGTGAGGCCGCGGATCCGAAGCATCCCGTGGAGGGTTCCCGCCTTCTCGTTGCGATAGACCGTCCCCAGCTCCGACAGGCGCATCGGCAGGTCGCGATAGCTGCGGACCTGCGACTTGTAGACGAGCACGTGGAACGGGCAGTTCATCGGCTTCACGTAGTAGTCGCCGGTGTCGGCCTCCATCGGCGGGTACATGTTCTCCTTGTACTTCTCCAAGTGGCCGCTGGTCTCCCAGAGGACGGATCGTGCGATGTGCGGGGTCATGACCAGGTCGTAGCCGCGCGCGACGTGGACGTCGCGGACCCAATCCTCGAGCTGCTTGCGGAAGATCCCGCCGCGCGGATGCCAGATCCACAGCCCCGGCCCGAGTTCGTCCGGGCTGGAGAACAGGTCCAGCTCACGCCCCAGCCTGCGATGGTCGCGCTTCTCCGCCTCCTCCAGCCGCTGCAGATGCGCCTGGAGCTCCTCCTCCGTCCCCCACGCGGTCCCGTAGATCCGAGTGAGCATCGGGTTCGTCTCGACGCCGCGCCAATACGCGCCCGCGGTCGCCGTCAGCTTGAACGCCCCGAGCCGGCCTGTGGACGGTACGTGCGGCCCCTCGCACAGATCCGTCCATCCGTCGTTGCGGTATACGGAGACGATCTCGCCCGAGGCGACCTCTCCCTCGGCCGTCCCGATCGCCTCGATGATCTCCCGCTTGAACGGCTGATCCTCGAGGCGCGCGAGGGCGTCCTCCCGCGTGACCTCCTCCCGGATGAACGGCTGATCGGCGGCCACGATCTTCCGCATCTCATCCTCGATCGCAGGGAGGTCGTCCTCCTTGACCGGCGAGGGAAGGTCGAAGTCGTAGTAGAAGCCGTCCTGGATCGGCGGGCCGATCGCGTACTTCGCCCCCGGGAACAGCCGGCAAACGGCCTGCGCCAACACGTGCGCGGTCGAGTGGCGGAGGACGTGGAGCCCGTCGTCGGACGCCGGCACGACCGGCTCGACGGTGGAGTCGGCGGGTCCATCGGCATCCGGCACGAAGGAAAGGTCCCGCAAGGCCCCGTCGACCCGCGCCGCGATCGCCTCGGGCGGGAGCACGGCGCCGACGGGCTCCCCTTCGGGGAGCTCCGCGTGGGAACCGTCCGGCAGGCTCAGGCGAGGCACGGCGTCATGATACGGGTGGCGTCGGAGCGCTTCGACGGGCGCTACTCGTACGAGATCGCTTCCAGGACCTTGATCCGCGATGCCCGGATCGCCGGTGCGATCGACGCCACCAGCCCGAGCAGCGCCGCGATCACCGCGAACACGACGAGGAGTCCCCACGGGACCGCCAGGCGCGACACGCCGAGGTCGGAGAGCGCCTGCTGCATCGCCCAGCCGAAGAGGAGCCCGATCGCGATCCCGAGCACGGCGCCCAGCAGGGACACGATCACGGCCTCGATCACGATCATCCAGCCGATCTGCCTCCGCTGCATGCCGACCGCGCGCAGGAGACCGAGCTCGCGGATCCGCTCGTAGATCGACAATGCGAGGGTGTTCGCGATCCCGAACGCGGAGATGATCACCGAGAGCACCAAGAGCACCAGGACGATCCCGAAGACCTGATCGATCAGCTTGTCCTGCTCCGCCTTGAACTGCGCCTGATCGTTGATCTCGACGTTGGGGAACTCGCCCGCGACGTCCTCGATGGCGGCTCTCGCCTGTTCGAGCGAGACGCCGTCGGCCTTCCGAACGAAGACCAGGTAGTCCAATTGCTCCGCGACGTTCGCCTCGTACTCATCGAGCGAGATCGTGTAGTCGCCGAGCAGGCGGTTGTCCGTGTAGATACCGACGATCTTCAACCGCTGCGTTCCGGTCCGAGCGAACCGCACCGGGAGCTCATCACCGATCTCCAGTCCCAGGGCTCGCGCGGGTCCCTTGTGGATCAGGATCGTCCCCTGCTCGGCTAGGTCGGCGGGGGTCCCGGCCTCCATCGGGACGCTCACCACCTGGTCGATCGTCGTCTCGTCCACACCCGCGATGAAGGTCAGGCCGCCGTCGATCTTCACGCCGGCCTGCCGGAACGGCGACACGGCGGAGAACTCGTCGCGCTCCGACAGCGCGCGGGCGATCCCCGGGCTGAAGGGCTGGAACCCGGAAGAGCTGAGGATGAAGTCCGCGCGCAGGGTCTCGTCGAGCGTGTCGGACGCCGACGCCTTCAGCGTCGTCATGAAGACGGAGACGAACGCGACGAGACCGAGGCCGATCATCAGCGCTGCGGCGGTGGACGCCGTCCGGCGTGGGTTCCGCTTGGCGTTCTCCTGCCCGAGGCGGCCGGTCATCCCGAGGACTCGGGCGGGAGCTCCGATCGCGGTCGCGAGGGGCCTCGCCACGAACGGAGACAGGACCGCGACCCCGATGAAGGTGAACATCGCGCCTAGGCCGACGATCGCGGCAGGCTGCGGGACGTCTCCGAACAGTCCCGCGGCGATCGCCGCCACACCGAGCGCCGTGAGCACCCCTCCGACGATCGAACGACGCCGGAGCGACGCGGTCGGAGCGACCGTCCCCTCACGCATGGCCTCGATCGGCGCGACGCGCGACGCGCGACGCGCCGGGAACACCGACGCCACGACGGTCACGACGGTCCCGACCACGAACGCTGCGATGATCGTGGTCGGCCGGATCGCGAGCGGGGTCGGCGGCAGCTCCAGCCCGATCGCCTCGAGACCCTGCTTCAGCAGAACCGCGAGCCCGATCCCCGCGGCGAGCCCGACGGCAGAGCCCAGGAGCCCGATCACCAGGGACTCGGTGACCACGGACCGGAACACCTGTCCTCGGCTGGCCCCCAGCGCTCGCAGGAGCCCCAGCTCGCGGGTCCGTTGCGTCACCACGATGTTGAACGTGTTGAAGATCACGAAGGCCCCAACGAACAACGCGACGAACGCGAACACGAGCAGTGCCGTGCGGAGGAAACCCAAGCCCTCCTGAACCTGCTCGGTCTGCTCGGCGGCGGCGTCGGTCGCGGTGATCGCCTGGAAGCCGGAGGGGAGCACCTCCTGGACCTGCGCGGTGACCTGCGCCGCCGATACTCCCTCGTCCGCCACGATGTAGATCTGATCGAAACTGCCTTCGCGGTCGAAGAGGCGCTGCGCGGTCTCGAGCTCGAACGACGCGACCGTGGCGCCGCCGATCGTGGTGGCGGACGGCAGCGCGATGACGCCGGTCAGCCGGTACGGGTCGACACCGATCGGCGTGACGATCCGCACGTCGTCACCGATCTCGAGACCCGCCTCATCGACGGTATCCGCGTCGATCACGACCTCGTCGTCGCCCTCGGGCGGCTCCCCCGTAAGGTCGAACGGGGTGGTGTCCGGGTCCCACGAGCTCCCGATCGTCGGCGCGCCGCCGCCCGAGATCACCTCGTCGGTCTGCGGGTCGATCACCTGCGCGAAGCCGCCCACGCTGCCGTCGGCGGCGGCCACATCGGGCAAGGCCTGCACGTCTCCCAGGACCTCCTCCGGGATCGGGTTCCGCTCCTGGCCCCCTCCTCCACCACCGCCGGCCGCGATGTCCTGGAACGCGTTCTCCGCCTGGACCACGACGTCGGTCTTCGCGAAGATGTCGCCGAAGAGATCGTCGAACGCGGACAGCGCGGTGTCCGTGAGGACCAGCGTGCCCGAGACGAAAGCCACGCCCAGAACGATCGCCAGGGCGGTCAGCGCCAGCCGGACCTTCCTCGCGAGGAGGCTTTTCAGCGCGGCGCGCCACATCTCAGGTCTCCAGCGACTTCATCCGGTCGAGGACGCGCTCGGCCGTCGGGTCCCGCATCTCGTCCACGATCTGACCGTCCGCGAGGAACACGATCCGATCCGCGTAGCTCGCGCCGACGGGATCATGGGTCACCACGACGATCGTCTGGCCCCGGTCCGTCACGGCTGCCTTGAGGAACGTCAGCAGCTCCTGCGAGGCGCGCGAGTCGAGGTTTCCCGTGGGCTCGTCCGCGAACACGATCTCCGGGCGGGAAACGAGGGCGCGGGCCGCGGCGACCCGCTGCTGCTGACCTCCGGAGAGCTCCGAGGGGAGATGGGTCAGGCGGTCGCGCAGCCCGATCGTGTCGATGACCTCGTCGAATCGCTCCCCGTCCACCTTCCGGCCCGCGATGTCCGCAGGTAGGGTGATGTTCTCCGCCGCCGAGAGCGTCGGGACGAGGTTGAACGCCTGGAAGACGAAGCCGATGCGATCACGACGGATCTCGGTGAGGTCCCGATCCTTCAGCTGCGTGAGGTCCTGGTCGCCGATCCACACGGTGCCGGAGGTGGGCTTGTCCAGGCCGGCCATGCAGTGGAGCAGGGTCGACTTGCCCGAGCCGGAGGCACCCATGATGGCGGTGTACTCACCGGCGGCGAACTCCACGGACACCCCGCGCAGCGCCTCCACCGCGGCCAAGCCCTCCCCGAAGACCTTCCGAAGGTCGACCGCGCGAGCGGCGGCGGTGCGGGTTTCCGTGAGCATGAAGATCCCCCTCGAGAGCGGTAGCCGGGCAGCTTACGTCACGGATGTGAACGCCAGACAATGCGACTCAGAGCTGTGGCACTGCTCCAAGGGGGTCACTGACTTGTGGTCGCGGCCGGAGCCCGGCGGGCGAGACCACGTAGGGCTCGCATCGAGACGTACCCGAGCGCGGCGCCGACGACATTCATGATGACATCCGTCACGCTCGTCTGGCGCCCGCTCGGAAGAACCAGCTGGAGAAGCTCGATCACGACCGAGAAGGCGGCGGACACGACGAGGACTCGAACGAAGGAGTCGAGACGGTGCCATCGCAACGGCGCGAGGAAGCCGAGCGGCATGAACAGGATGGCGTTCCCCACGAGCTGACTGATCGCCTCGCCCGCTGCCGCATATCGAAGCTCGGAGAACGGGATAAGGACGGTCGATCTCGAAGGGGCTCCGATCGGCGAAGGCAGCGTCAGGGTCAGGATGGACACGATCGAGGCGACGAGCATCACGTCCAAAGCTGAACTCGACAGGGCGGCAGTTCGCGGCTTCCCTTGGCTCGTGCGGAAAAGAGTGAGACCGATGATCGCGATCCCGACCGCTGCCAGCCCCAGCGGGATCAGCGGAAGCAGAGGACGCACAGATCGCCACCACAGTTCCACCTGACCGAATGTACTGGCTCGAGGTCGGAGGGCAGATGGAGCCCGATGAGGCTTCCTGGCCCTCGATCTGGCTCCTCACCGCAGGTTCGACAACCGTCAACAGCGGACCTGGGGGCTCTCCTTCCGTTGCATCCAGCGTTCTCCCAGGTCAGCACACCGTTCATGCCCTCGTGCGTGTGAGAAATGCCCTCTGAACTGCGGTTCCCTTGGTGGGCGCGGGAGGTTTTGAACCTCCGACCTCTTGCGTGTGAAGCAAGCGCTCTCCCGCTGAGCTACGCGCCCGTACGGAAGAAGGATAGGCCACGACCGATCTGATGGTCACGTCCTTCCGCCGCCACGATGACGTCATGATCACGGGCCTCGGACGGCCACTTCGCAGCCGATCGCCTCCGTTTCCCAGTCGAGGCAGTGGTCCATCCCCGGACCTCCCCTCAGGGAGTCTGCGTGGACGTTCCCCATCAGGAGATCGTCTCCATCCTCGCCGCGCAGGCTGTCTGGATGGAATCCGCCGGCGATCCGATCGTTCCCGCTCCCTCCGAGAACGAGGTCCTCGCCATCGTTCCCGTACACCACGTCGTCTCCAGGCCCGGCCCGGACGGTGTCTGATCCTGCGCCGGCATGCACGACGTCGCTCCCGGAACCGCCGGTGACCTGGTCATTCCCCAGTCGAGCCAGGAGCACGTCGTTTCCCCGCCCACCCTCGAGCATGTCGGCGTCGGATCCTCGACCGGCCTCGGCGAGATCGTGACCGGGACCACCGAGTAGCACATCTGCTCCGGTGTCACCGAGGAGCACATCGTGACCGAAGCCGCCTTCGAGTCGGTCGCGACCTTCCTCTCCCATCAACACGTCGAGCCCGTACCCGCCGCAGATCCGGTCGTTCCCGCGCCCTCCGATAACGACGTCGTTCCCTCCGAGGGCCGAGATCACATCGGGGCCTCCGTGCCGAAGAGTCGATCCGGCCCCTGCGTCCCGACGATCGTCGGAGACCTTCCCCCGCAGAGCCGAGGTGATCGAGGCGTTCCCGGTGGGCGCTCGCATCGTGCCTTGCGCTCGCCCTCGAGGCAGACATCTCGGTCGGCCCCTCCGTCGGTCGTGTCGAAGGCCCGGCCACCGAACAAGATGTCATCACCCGTTTCGCCGAACAGACGGTCGGGATCCTCGAGGCCATAGAGGAGATCGGGACCGCTCCCACCGGAAAGGCGATCACCTTGGTCGTCCCCGACGAGCGTGTCCGCGTCGGCTCCACCCGCGAGTACATCGGCGCCGTTCGCACCTCGCAAGAAGTCCCGGCCGGGGCCTCCGCTGAGAACGTCGGCTCCGGGGCCCGCGTTGAGCAGAGCATCGTTGCCGCCATCCCCGAAGAGCCGATCCTCCGAAACGTCCCCGCCTCCTGACGTCATGATGTCGTTTCCGCTCCCGCCGCTTTGTACGTCATCGCCAACGACGCCGAAGAGACCGTCATCTCCCGTGCCCCCGAAGAGACGGTCGGCGCCCTGGGAGGAGATGATCTCGTCGTCCCCGGCGTTGCCGCAGATCACGTCGTTCCCTTCGTAGCCGTAGATGACGTCGTCCCCGTCCAGTCCCGCGATGACATCGGGGCCTGGCGTTCCTTCGATCGTGTCGTTTTCGGGGGTCCCGATGATCGTGAGACTTCTCCCGCCACAGGTCACGGGCCCGGCCTCAGCGATCTTCGAAGGCGAGGTAGCGGCGATCGCGGCCGTGAGAGAGATGAGGATCGCCCCTGCAGCGAACCGTCTTGGCGATCCGGTTGTGAGCCGGCGCCAGCTTCGTGCCGGGGAGGTTGTCACATCGCAGAACCCTACATCGGTGGAAGGGCTCGGCTGCCTGGGAGGACCGAGCGACAGTGACCAGACGCGTCCGCCCGCCGGCGCCCGGGTCCGGGAGCAGGCGGGCGGACGAGTGACGTCCTAGCAGCGGATGGCCTTGGTGAACTGGCTGGGCCCGTGATCCGCGTCTCCGCGGAACCTGGCGACGATCCGGCATCGACCGGGTCTCGGTCGTGAGAAACGGGTCGAGTAGACACTGTCGGTGAAGCCGTCGCCGTTCAGGTCGGTCTTCCCCGAGAGGAACGGACGCCGCACCGCTACGCGCACCCACGCGCCGTTCCGTCGACGGGACAGCGTCACCACCATGCGCTTGCCAGGGTGGGCAGGGGAGAGCCTCCCTCGGACACGGATCCTCCCGCTCACCTTGCTGACGGAGAACCTCGTCCGAGTGTCATCGTTCTTGATCGAACCGGTCGCCTGCCCGGTCCCGACCCCGGCCCCGGCCGACGGGTCGATCAAGCTCAGGAAGACGCGTTCCAGGCGTTCGAGCCTCCGATCGCCCTTGACCTCCACGCCGACTGTCGCCGTCGTCTGGGTCGCCGCGAACGACAGGGTGCCGGACGTGCTCAGGTAGTCCGAGGGGGCGAGGGCTTCACCGTTCGCCGTCTGGTAGTCGACCGTCACCGCCGTTGAGGTCTCGCCCGAACGGGTCACGGTGAAGACGAGCAACCTGGTCCCTGTGTTGCCCTCTCGCATCCTCCGCCCTGCGACGTTCAGGATCGCGACCCCCGGTGGGAGGGGGTCGTTGTCCTGGATCGTGACCACCGTCGGATGCGCCCCGAGCGTGGCGTTCACGGGGTCGGAGAGATCGAAGTCGAACGTCTCGTCGCCCTCACTGTCATCATCGCCCACGACCTGGACGAGTACCGAGCCGATCGTCTCCCCGGCGGGGAACTCGACCGTGCCGGAGGACTCGCCGTAGTCGCTTCCCGCAAGGGCGGAGCCATCGAGCGTCGTGTAGTCGACAGCGACCGGCCGGCCGCTCACGGCTGAGAGGGTGACGTCGATCGAGGCGAACGGCAGGTCTCCACTGTTGCCTTCGGGAACGGTCAACGTGGCGACCGATGACACCGAGGGCGGTGCGTCATTGTCGGTGATGGTGCCCTTGCCTTCGGCGTCGGTGATGGTCGCCCCGATGGGATCCGACAGGCGCACGAAGAAGAACTCGTTCGATTCGTCGAGGACGTCGCCGACCACGGTGACGGCGACCTTGCTCTTCCGATGGTTTCCAGCGAATTTCACTCTGCCGCTCCTCGAGAGGAAATCGTCGGGGCTCATGGCGTTGCCCTGTGCGGTTGCGAATCGCACGGACGACTTCCCTCTGCCGCTCTGAGTGACGTTGAAGGTCGCCGTCAAGGTTCCGGCGTTGCCTTCGGTGATCGTCACGTCGTCGATGGAGATCGTCGGCAGCGGCGCGGCGAGCGAGACGATCGGCACCGAGGCCAGGCCGGGGAGGGCCGCGGCCAGCAAGAACATCAGCAGCTTGAGACGTCGGACCCGTCGGGGCCGTTTGAGGGAGCTCATCTCGTCGTTCTCCTGTTCGTTCGAAGGGCCATGTCGATCACCAAGCCGGGCTCGGGAGCGCGAACGATGGGCTCGTTCACCTCACGTGACCGGAGACATCTCCGGTCAGTATCGGTCGGAATCTGGCCCTGCTGTAGTGCTTCTGGGGGTTTCTCGATGGGCCTTCAGAGGGACATCTCCAGAGGCGCAGCCGGCTCAGCCCGTGGGTGCTTGTTGGAGACGACCGTCTGCCATCGTCAGCACGCGATCCAGATGGCGGATGACCTCCGGGTTGTGGGTCGCCACGACGACGGCGGTGCCCGCGTCGGCGGCGCGGCGGAGCGCTGCGAAGACGCGTTCCGCCGACGCGGTGTCCTGGTGCGCCGTGGGCTCGTCGGCGAGCAGCACGCTCGTCGGGATCGACAGGGCGCGGGCGATCGCCGTGCGCTGCTGCTCCCCCACCGAGGCCTCGCGCGGATACCGAGATCGGAGATCACCGATCCCGAGGACGCTGATCAGCTCCTCGATGTCGTCGTCTCGCTCTTCGAGGGTGTTCGACAGCCGGGCGGGATAGGCGATGTTCTCCTCGACCGTCAGCTCCTCCATCAAGCCGAGCTTCTGTGGGACGACCGCAACGGCCGACCACGCCGGCGACCCCGCATCCACGGGCTCCCCCCAACGCACCTCACCCTCGGTCGGACGCTCCCAACCGGCGATCACGTTCAGCAGCGTGGTCTTGCCCGAGCCGGACCTGCCGACGAGGCCGACGAGCTCGCCTCGCCGTGCCTCGAAGCTCACCGACTCGAGGGCGTGGACGACGTCGCCGCCGTGGTGGTGGAACACCTTGCTCAGCCCGTCCACGGAGATGGCTGCCTCGGCGTATTCCGACGGAGCCGCCCACCCCCGTAGGAGCGCGCAGCCGGCGTGGGACCGCCCGGACCCTCTGGATGAGTCCCCTTCAGTCGTCCGTGGTCGAGCTCCACGACCTCGTCTGCGAAGCGGCGAACGGCACGGTCGTGGGTCGCGACGACGAACGTGACTCCCGCATCCACGAGGGTGCGGACGCCGTCCATCACCAACCGACCTGATTCCGTGTCGAGCTCGGCGGTCGGCTCGTCCGCCACCACGACCGAGGAGCCCGCGACCACCGCCTGCGCGAACGCGGCTCGTTGCTGCTCACCGCCCGAGAGCTCGTCGGGCAGGTGGTCGATGCGGTGGCCGATCCCGAGCCGCTCGAGGATCTCCGTGTCCCTCTCGCCGTCGGTGTGGCCGGACGCGAGACGGAGGTGCTCGCCGATCGTGAGGTTCGGCAGGAAGTTGTCGGAGGGTCGCTGGAACACGTAGCCGACGACGTCTCGACGGAGCCGTCGGAGTTCGCGCGACGACGTGCGGCCGACGTTCTTCGATCCGACCCACACATCTCCGGACGTCGCCCGATCGATCCCGGTCAGGACCCGAAGGAGCGACGACTTGCCGCTCCCCGACGGCCCAACCACGGCGGTGAGTGCAGCGGCGAGAGAAGCCGAGCGTCACCCCACGGAGCGCGTGCACCGCGCCTGTCGGCGTGCGATACGTCTTCACCAGATCGACGCAGCGCGCGGTGACGGGCTCATTCGGCAACGCGGAGCACCTCCCCGAGGTCGACTGCCGCCGCCCGACGATGCACCAGCCAGCCGCCCGCGACGGCGACGACCGCCAGCCCGACCAGCGTCCAACCGACGATGGCGATGGGCGCGTCGAACAGCGGAGCAGGCGGGATCGTCTGGAGCGGGTCCAGCAGCGGCGACACCAGTCGGCCGGCCACCATCCCGGTCGCGGCGCCGAGCACGAACGCGGCCAGGAGCATCGCGGCGAGCTCGAGCACCAGCGCGAGCCTCGCCTGTCGGTCCTTCATCCCCATCCGCATCGACAAGACGTTGGAAACGGTCCGGGCACGCTGGCGCGCCTGCAGGTACACGACGAGTACGCCGATCACCAGCAGCGCGGCGGCCAACCCGAGGATGTTCAGCATCGAGAAGGTCTCGATCGCCGCCTTGATGAACGGCACGTCCTTGACTTCTTCCGCCGTCATCGTCGCGAGGGGGAACGCGTCGAGCTCGCTCAAGTCGGCGAGGGCCTCGTCCGCGTCTCCCGCGATCCAGAGCTCGGTTCGCGCACCGGGTCGCCGCAAGGGGTTGTCTCGCGCGCCCAACCGTTCCTCGAGCCCGGCCGCATCCACGACGAGCAAAGGGTCGTCCGAATAGACGCCGGGGAACGCGTTCGCCCGGCCGACCACCTCGATCGGTGCCTCGACATGGGAGATCTCGATCGCCTGGGGGGTCCCTTCCCCCTGGACCAGCAGGACGGGCAGCGGTCCGGTCCGTCGGCTCAGACGACCCACCATGTCCTCGAGCGGTTCGTCGGCGAACGACTCGTCCCAGAACGCGGCGCCGACGATCGTCGCGGGGTCGATGCCGACCATGTCGAAGGGCTGCTCGCCCGGCAGGAGCGAACCGGCGTACTTCAGGCGGGTCGCCCTCGTCATCGGGAGCGGGAAGCTCCGCGCCTGCACCGGAGAGTCGTGGTCCACCCATATCTGGACGTCGCTCCCGACGAAGACGCCGGCCTTCGCGTCCACGGTGGCCCGGAGCGAGCGCACCATCGTTTGGGCGTTCACGAAGATGCCGAGGCAGAGCGCGGCTGCCGCGACGAGCAGCACCGTGAGCCGAGGCAGCCCGGTCATCCGATGGACGGCGAGATAGGCGACCGGGGAGCTGCGACCCAACCTCGATCCCGTCCGCCGCAGCGCCTCGACCGCGATGCGGGCGCCCAGTGTGGCGAACCCGGCCACGAACAGGACCGGGAACGCGAGCAACAGCGCGCTCGGCCGCACGATGTCGAGCCGCGTGTCCTCGACCAGCGCGCCTCCCGCGTTCAATCGTGCGAGCACCCAGAGAGCCCCGGCGATCGCGAGCACCTCCCACGGCACCCACGCGAAACGCCCTCCGAGCGAGTGGACCTCGAACGCCCGGAGGAACGACACGCCCGACACGACCCCGAGGACGAGCAGGCCGGCGGCGCCGGCGGCCGCCGCCGCGGTCAACGACGCCGTTCGGGCCGAGGAGGCCGGCGGCGCCGCCGGCCCGAACGCCGAGATCAGCATCCACCCCAGACCCATCCCGAGGGCGGCACCCAAGGCGACCGGGATCGCGGCTTCCAGAGTCGACTTCGTCGCGAAGCGCAACGGCCCCCATCCACGGGCGTGGAGGAGGGCGGCCTCCGTGCGGCGCCCGGCCACGGCGAACGCGGCCGCCGCCGCCACCACCGCCGCCGCTACGCCCAACCCCGCGATGAGAAGGAGGCGCAGGGGTCCCTCCACCGTCGCCGCGCGACGCTCCACCTCCCGCATCACGAGCGACATCGCCGAGCGGAACTCCGTGTCGCGGCGTCCGGAGAAGAAGGTCCCGCCGATGTATCCCTGACCGCAGCACCTGAAGAGTCGTCCGACCTTCGTCCGCCGGTCCGTCACCTCACGGGTGAGAGCGTGAGTGTAGAGGTTGACGTCTCGAGCCTCGTCCAGGGTGAGGGGGAGCCCGTCCACGGGAGCCACCCAGCCGAGATCGGCATCGCGTTCTCCGACCTCCTTCGTGAGATCGACCAACTCCTTCGGACCGACGAGGATGAACTGCGGCGGCGCCGGACAGTCCCCGCACTGCGGGAAGATCTGCTCCCCCCACGGCAGCCAGTAGTCCCGCCGTGGCTGCGAGTACAAGGCCCTGTAGACACCCCCGACCTTCAGGTTCACCGTCCGCCGGCGACCCGTCATCTCGATCATGTCGCCGGGGCCGAGGTCGAACTCATCCGCGATCAGGTCGGGGATCATGGCGCCGCCCTCCTCGCTCCCGCTGACGACCTCCACGTTCCGGGCGGCATCCGTGCCGGAGAACAACCACCCGGCGACGGGGCCGGAGTCGGCCGGGATCCCCCCGGGGAGGGTCACCTCGACGACCGATCCGAGGGCGTACCGGATGGGGCTCGCCAGGTGCGGCCCTTCCGCCGCGAGACGCGTGAATTCTTGGTCCAGCCGATCCGCGAGCAGCTCGTCGTTACCGCGGCCCACCTTCTCCTTGAACCTCACGTTCGTGACGCTGTAGAACATCCCGGCACCGTAGGGAGTGATCGTGGGGTTCGCGATCTCGGCCTCGAGCAGCTCGCTCTCGGATCTCGAAAGGAAGAGCGGGTAGGCCGCCGCCACCAGTGACAGCAAGAGCGCGCCGACCACGACGGCCGCCAGGAGACCCGGATAGCGGACGAGCGCCAGCGGCGCCTTCTTCCAGAGCGGGCTGCCGGCGCCCCTGTGTCCCTTCGCGTGCCGTTCCGTCAGCGGAACCCTCCTCCCGGTCGACCCTAGATACGCCCATCGAGGGTCTTTCGGTTCCCCGGGAGTGGGTGGGGACCCGCCGTTCGAACGATGCTATCCCGTCAGCCCCCGAAGCGCTCCTCGTGGCGCAGCGCTCCGATGGCCTTGCGCCCTCCACGGGAGCCGGGCGGGGCGAGCGAGGCCGGATCCTCGGGATAGCCGAAGGACACGACGAGGTCGCAGGTCATCTCGACCGGATACTCGAGCAAGCGGCGTACCCGCGGCTCGTCGTACACCGAGGCGTGACAACTCCCGATCCCGAGCTCCCACGCGGCGAGCATCGCGTTCTCCACCGCCTGACCGAGGTCGAAGGCGATGCTCTCCCGCTCGGCGATCTCCTCCGCCCGTGGCGTGAGGAACGCGATCGCGGCGTCGGCCCTCGCGACGTGATCCATGTAGTCGCCGGCGCGCGAGAGCTCCTCGAGGCGCTCACGATCTCGGCACACGATGAAGGCCCATCGCTGTTCGTTCATCGAGCTCGGCGCGAGGGCCGCCGCCGCCACGATCCTGTCGACGTCCTCCCCGGGGATCGGACGGTCGTCGTATCGCCGGACGTTTCGGCGAGTCCTGATCGCGTCCCAGGTCTCCATGCGCGAGCTGGAGGCTACTTCACACCTGTCCCTGGAAACCAGCGGTTGCCGTCCGGCGATACATCTATAGAGTCGTTGACCGTGCCGGATCGACGCAAGAAGAGTCGCGCAACTCCCGTGTTCCGAACGCGCAGCGCTCTCGTGCTCGCAGGCGCGGTCGTCCTGCTCTCCGTGCTCACGATGGCGCCCGCCTTGGCTCAGACCGAAGGTCGGGCCGGAGACGACGACCAGATCGTGCTCACCGGCCGCCTCCAGATCGCCGCCGACGAGACGGTGGACACCGCGCTCATCTTCAACGGTTCCGCTCTCGTCGAAGGCACCGTCCGTGAATCGCTCCTCGTCTTCAACGGCGACGCGGAGATCACGGGGACGGTGGAAGAAGACGTGTTCGTGTTCAACGGCGACCTCGTGGTCCGTTCTGGCGCCGTGGTCGGGGGCAACCTCATCACCCAGGGAACCCCGGAGGTCGAGGAGGGCGCGACCGTCCGCGGCGAGCAGAAGACCGTGGTGACCGAGCTCGACATCGACATCGTGGGCTTCGGGGGGCGCGTCTTCTGGTGGGTCGCCTACTCGGTCTCCGTCCTCGTCCTCGGACTGCTCTTGCTCTTGTTCGCTCCGCAGCTCTTTCCCGCGGTTCGCGAGATCGTGCGCACACGGTTGGGGTCCTCGATCGGGTGGGGCTTCGGCCTCTTCTTCCTCCTACCGATCGGGTCGGTGCTCCTGCTCGTGACGGTCATCGGCTTCCCGCTGGGGTTCTTCACGTTGCTCGCACTGGCGTTCATCTACACGATCGGCTACGTCGTGGCGACGCTGGCGGTGGGCAGCATGATCATGCGAACCTCGCCCTCTCGATTCGTCGTGTTCCTCGTTGGCTGGGCGGTGCTCCGCCTGCCGGCGTTGATCCCGTTCGTCGGCGGGTGGCTCTGGTTCCTCGCGAGCGTCTGGGGCCTCGGTCTGCTCGCGGTCGCGATCCGGAACCGCGCGGTCACGACCATGGCGCCGGCCGGCCCGCCGCCGCCGATGCCCCCGGCGCCTGTCGGCGCGCCCTAGGCGCCACTCGCTCCGACGACGACGTCCGTCCGGACGCGGTCGAGGTGCGACCGTCCTGCCAGGAACGCGGCCCCGTACAGCGCGGCCACGCCGATGAGCAGCGCGCGATAGCCGACGACGAGCGCGCCGTACTCGAGCACCCCACCGACGATCGCACCGAGGAGGTTCGTGCCGAACGCGACGGCCGAGGAGCCGACATCGCGGAACCGATCGGCGAACACGAGGTTGGCGATGAAGACGGGCGTGAACCCGAGCACCACCGCCGCGGCGAACCTGGGCACGAAGCTGAGACCGAGCAGCGCCTCGGGTGGAACGGCCCACGCGAGGACGAGCGACGCGAACAGCGGCGCGTAGAGCAGCGCGGGCCGCCGGAACCGAGCCCGGCGAGCCACCTCGATGGCGAGGAAGACCGATCCGAGGATGCCGGCGAACACGAGCGCGTTCACGAACCAGGTGGTCCCGAACAGGAGGGCGAACCGCACCACGTTCGAGGTCTCGAGCAGGAGGAACGCGGCGCCCATGAAGAACAGGTCGACGTACGGTCGCATCTGCGTGAACGGTCCCGCGGCGAGTCGGACCGCGACGAGGGAACCGAGCAGGATCGCGAGCAGCGTGACGAGGTAGAACCCCGGGATCCCGCGTCCGACGAGATAGGCGAACGGATGGTCGTCCGTGACCGGCGCGACGAGCACGGCCGGCCGCGACCACCGGTCCTCACACGAGAGCTCCTCGGGTTGCCTGCTGGCGGTGAGGACCGTGCGCGGCCTCGGCCCGGAACCGGCGCTCAGCTCCAAGCACGGTGGTTCGCCGAAGACCCGGGTCAGCGCATCCGCGTACCGATCCACCACGACCGGCAGGTAGTAGTGGTACATCGAGACGGCGCCGTTCGGCTTCAGGTGCTCCCGGACCTCCTGCATGGCTTCGCGCGTCAGGAGGTAGCTCTCGAGGCGGAGGGACGATTGCCCGGCGAGGACCGTGAGGGAGTCGGGGATCGCATAGAGCACGAGGTCGTATCGCTGCTCGGTGTCGTGCAGGAACGACCGTCCGTCCTCGACGTGCACGGTGACACGAGGGTCCTGGTACGGGTGGTCGGGGTGGTGGTCGCGCCCGAGTCTGTAGAGCAAGGGATCGATCTCGACGGCATCGACGTGACCGGCGCCTCGCGAGAGCGCGATCGCGACGTCGTTCCCGCTCCCCGACCCGATGATCAACACGTCGGTCAGCGGGTTGTCCGGCGCATGCCGGTAGGGCTCGAACCGGAACGTCTGGGTCGACTCCATGACGTCGAGCGGCATGATGCGCTGGTGCGGCCGCCCGTTCACGCTGATCGCGACGCTTCCGTCATCCGCCGCTGCGCGCGTGGTCACGCGGTAGTAGGGCGACCATCTCGTCTCCGGGGCGAACGACAGGATCCCGAGAACGATGAGCGCGGCAGCGAGGGTCACCATCTGCGCGATCCGTGGTCGGACCACGACCGCGAAGATCGCGGCGGCGATCACGCCCCAGACGAGTGGTGACGCTTCCAGGAAGGAAAGGACGGAGAACGCAGCGATCCCGAGGATGCTCCCCAGGATGTCCCATCGATACGCCTCGAGCGGTTCGAAGCGCACGAAGAGGCGACCGACGCCTTCGGCGATCGCGGCCATGATGAGGAACGCGAACAGGAAGACGACGCCGAGCGAGAGCCATTTGGGCAAGGCCGGCCACCCGAAGGCGCCGATGAACTGCAGGCGACCTGCGACACGCCCCCCCTCGACCGGGAAGACGGCGAGGAACAGAACGAACGCGGCGAGCAGGAGCGGGAAGTACCGGAACAGCTCGCCTCGCGCTCGGGCGCGCAGGAACCCGACCCCGACGCCGAGGAAGCTCGCCAGCAACACGAAGTTCGTGAAGAACGCGAGGTAGACGACGTAGGCGCCGCTCCATCGGATCAACCCGAGCTCGACGAAGAGCATCAGGAAGCTCAAGAGGATCAATCGAGCGGCAGAAGGCGGGTCGGTGGGTGAGCCGGCCGCGGGTGCCTCTTGCTCGACCATCGAGGGCGGGATGCTAGCAGTGGCTCACGGGTCCATAGACTCCGGCGGATGGCTGACGGGCTGCGAGTGGGTGTCCAGCTTCCCGAGGTCGAGCGAGGCGTCGGATGGACCGAGTACGCCTCGATGGCAAGGGCAGCGGAAGAGGTCGGGTTCGACTCGATGTGGCTCGGCGACCACTACCTCTATCGCGACGGCGGCCGGGAACGCGGACCGTGGGAGGCGTGGACGTTCCTCGCCGGACTCGCCGCGATCACGGAACGGATCGAGCTCGGTCCCCTCGTCGCCTGCTTGAACTTCCACAACCCGGCCGTGCTCGCCAAGAAGGCTGCGGCGGTCGACGAGCTGAGCGGTGGACGGTTGAGGTTCGGAGTGGGCGCGGGATGGAATCGAACCGAGTTCGACGCGTTCGGGATCCCCTACGACCATCGCGCGTCTCGGTTCGAGGAGTCGTTCGAGATCGTCCGTCGCCTGCTCGACGGTGAACGGGTGACATTCGACGGTCGGTTCCACCACGCGGACGACGCCGTGCTCCTGCCGTCGCCCGCGCGGCGCCCGCCGCTGATGGTCGGCTCGACGGGCGAGCGTGTGCTGGCCGCGACCCTGCCCCACGTGGAGACCTGGAACACCTGGTTCGATTGGTACGGCAACACGGCCGAGGGATTCGAGACGAAGCTGCGCGAGATCGACCAGGCGTGCGAGCGCGCCGGCCGCGACCCCGCGTCGATAGAGCACAGCGCGTGTGTCCTCGTCCGCCTCGGCGAGGGACGCGAGCGCCAGGACGTGGAAGGAGTCACCCCTCTCCAAGGGTCGCCAGACGAGATCGGCGCCGGTCTCCGCGCGATGGTCGAGGCCGGTGCGGATGAGCTCATCCTGGTTCTCGACCCCATCACCGAGACGTCGATCCGCACGCTCGGTGACGTCGTGCGGCGACTCCGTCTATAGGCGAGCCGCCACTCCCGGGGGTTGCGTCGTTCCCACAACGGGGCGCCACGGCGCCGATGCTAAGGTCCCTCGCTGGATCCACGAGCGAGAGACGACACCGGGAAGGTCGATGACCGACGGCAACCTGGCGGAACGATGCGCGAAGCACGTCTGTTGCATCCGAGCCCCGCTCGTCGAGGCCTCGCCCGGCTCCGCTCACCCGGCCGGCGAATGGCACCTGCGGTGGATCCCCGACGACCGCACGTGGTTCCTGGTGCCACCGCAGGGGAACGTGCGCGAGATCCGGATCACGGAGGACGGCGACCCCACGAAGGAGTTGGTGCTCGACGGTCTCGCCCTCGATGACGTTCGAGGAGCGATCGAACGGGACGCGTTGTTCCCGCCCTGCTGAGCTATCGCCCACACCCCTCAGTCGGCGAGCGAGACGAACCCTCCCACGATCGCGCCGTAGATGACATGTGCGATGAGCGTGACGACCGGCGTCGCGCGGCCGTAGTTCAGCATCAGGAAGCCGGGCGCTTCGAGGAGGACGGTCGAGTCCACGGTCGAGAACGGGCCGCCCATCCTCGGGTGGACGACGGGCAGAAGGACGTTCACGAGCACGGTCATCGCGAACACGCCATGGATCACCCCGAACGCCGCACCCAAGAGCCAGCCGGCGCGCCCGAGTCCGACGAACCCAACGTAGTACGCCAAGGAGAACAGCAACCCGATCACGAAATGCATGAGGTACCCGATCACCTTGGCCCACTGTCGGTTCGCCGTCACGACCGTGCCCAGGAGGAACGGCAGATCGACCCGGGTCAGTCGGAGCTCGCTCGAGGCGCGGAGCACGGTGGTGAGGATGAACGTCCCCGCCAAGCCTCCGATCATGGCGGACCACACGCTCATCCCTCCACCTCCTCGAACGCGACGGCGGCGCCGATCAGCGCCATGTGCGTCAGGGCCTGGGGGAAGTTCCCGAGGAAGGCGCCATCTGCAGGGTCGACCTCCTCGGAGTAGAGCCCGACGTCATTGGCCAGGTCGAGGAGACGTTCCATCAGTTCGGCGGCCTCCGTCGTGCGACCCGCATGCACGAGCGCCTCCACCAACCAGAACGAGCAGGTCATGAACGCGCCCTCACCCCCGAGGACCCCGTCTTCACCGAGGTAGCGGTACAGGAAAGGTCCGTGCCCGAGTTCGCGGCGGATCGTCTCGACCGTGGTCGAAAGACGACCTTGCTTGACGTCGCCGTAGCCGAACAGGGCTCCCGTGAGGATGCTCGCATCGAGTTCCTCCGCTCCGGTCGCACGGACGTAGCTCCCCAGCCGATCGGACCAGCACTGGTCCTCGATGAACTCACGGATCGCGGAGGCTTCGGTCCGCCATCGATCGACATGGCTGTCCGGGATGAACCCTCGCTCGGCGAGCTTGATCGCACGGTCCAGCGCCACCCAGCACATCATCTTGGACTGCGTGAAGTGCACGGGATCGCTCCGCACCTCCCAGATGCCCGAATCCGGAAGCCGCCAGATCTGGCAGACGAGGTCCGCCATCCCCGCGAGCCTCTTCGCCACGTCCCGGTCGATCGGGTGCCCCGCATCCGCGTAGAGAGATGCTGCTTCGAGCACGCTCCCGTAGATCTCCAATTGGAGCTGATCCGCAGCGGCGTTCCCGATCCGAACCGGCCGCGAGTCACGGTAGCCCCGGAGCGGGAGCGATCGCTCCGATGCCTCGGCGCCGCCGTCAAGCCGATAGAGCACCTGAAGCCGTGGATGTGTCATCTGGGAGGCCTGCATCAGCCACCAGAAGAAGGCCTCGACCTCCTCGGCGCAGCCCACGCTGAGGAGGGCGTCGAGGGTGAAAGCCGAGTCTCGCACCCATGAGAGCCGGTAGTCCCAGTTGCGCTCCCCACCGATCTCCTCGGGGAGCGACGTCGTCGCGGCGGCCGCGACCGCGCCCGTGGGAGCGTAGAAGAGGAGCTTCAGGGCGAGGCCGCTCCTCTCGACCGCGTCCTTCCAGCGCCCCCGATAGTCGCTGCACGCGCTCCACCGGTGCCATACCTCGTGGGCTTCGACCGTGCGCGTCTCCACCTCGGTGCGCGTCGGGAACACGAGTGGCTCTTGATGCGCGAAGGACAGGGCGATGAGCGCGCTCTCTCCGGCCCCGATCTCGAATCGCCCAGAGATCGATCCTTCCCCGATCTCCGGATCGCCCGCCTCGAATGAGCAGACGGCCACGGCGTCCGCGCCGGCTGCTGCGACCGGCACCTCCCGACGCCGGCCGACCCTCGTCCGGGCTCCTCCGTAGCCGAAGCGTGGCTCCACGCGCCACTGCATCCCGACCGTCCCTCGGAGTCCTCTGACCTGACGCGCCAGCTCTCGGAACGGCACCAGACCACCTGCGGACACGGTCATCGCATCGGTGACCGAGGCGGCGCCGGTGTCGGTGGAGAAGGTGGTCTCCAGGATGTTGGTGCCGGGGATGTAGCGTCGCGTGACCTCGTATGGACGATCCGGAGCCAGCGAGAAGGCGCCACCCCTGCCGGCGTCGAGGAGGGCGCCGAAGACCGTCGGCGAATCGATGGAAGGGAACGGCAACCAGTCGATCGAACCGTCTCGGGCCACCAACGCGACCGTCCGTCCGTCCCCGATCGCCGCGTAGTCGCGGATGGGTGCATAGCCGTCCACCCTCCGCGGTGGAGGAAGGACGGTCGTCGCCGTCACGCTCGATCCTGCAGCAGGACCGCGCGCGTGGGGGCACCGTCACCGTCCGCGATCTTGAGGGGGAAGCACACCAGCGTGTACACACCCGGTTCGACCCGAGACAGGTCAAGCCCCTCGAGGATCACGACACCGGCCTCCAACAGCGTCCGGTGCGTGGGATGACCCGGCGCGCCCCGGGCCTCGATGGAGAGGAAGTCGATCCCGATCAGTTCGATGCCGTGGTCCACCACCCATCGCGCCCCTTCCGGCGAGAGGCAGACGTATCCGTCCGGGAACACCCGAGGATCGGTACGCCACAGGTCGGAGTTGTCGGTGCGCAACAGGAGGCGCGTGACGTCCCCGGTCAAGGACAAGCCGTCGAGCTCGTCGACCCCGATCGGACCCGCAGTGCCCCTGAGGTCGGCCACCGTCGCCTCTCCCAGCATCACATCGAGGGGAAGGTCGTCGGCGCTCGTCCCCCCGTCGAGGAAATGGAACGGCGGGTCGATGTGCGTCCCCGTGTGCGATCCGAGCCGGATCTCCGACACGTTCGAGCTGTCGCCGCGCGAGATACGCGACGACGGCGTGATCGCGACGCCGGGGTTGCCGGGCCACACCAGGAGGTCGGGGCCGATCGCGAGCGACACGTCGATCACGCGCGTCACGGGTGGCGCGACTCCTCCTCCTCGCTCCCACCGGCGTGCCACTCGCGAGGCGCGATCAGCTCGTCGGCTTCGCGAGGACCCCACGAGCCCGCGGGGTAGAGGTGTACGGGCCCGGGGAGGTCGAGGACGGGCTCCACGAGCTCCCACGCGCGCTCGACCCCGTCCCGGCGAGTGAAGAGGGTCTGGTCACCGAGCATCGCGTCGTGCAGGAGCCGTTCGTACGCGTCGGGGGTCGTCGACGGATCGCCGTCGGAGAAGTGCATCTGCTCGGTCTCCGGCTCGAACCCGGGACCGTCCTTCTTCGCCTGGAAGTCGAAGGAGATCCCCTCCGTCGGCGCGATCCGGATCACCAGGTGATCGGATGGCGGGGGCGAGATCCCGACGCCCTCGAACAGATACGCCGGTGCATGCCGGAAGACGACGGCGATCTCCGTCACGTGACGCGCCAGCCGCTTGCCCGTGCGCATGAAGATCGGCACGTCCGACCACCGCCAGTTGTCGATCCAGGCGCGTACCGCCACGTAGGTCTCCACATCGGAGTCCGGAGCGACGTCCTGTTCCTCGCGGTAGCCCGGCTCCTGCGCACCGTCGATGACCCCGGGTCCGTACTGGCCACGGACGACGTCCTCGGGCTCCAGCGGCCGGACGGCGCCGAGCAGCTTCACCGTCTCGTCTCGGATGGCCTCCGGCTCCAGGGCACGGGGTGGCTCCATCGCGAGGAAGGAGAGCACCTGTAGGAGATGGTTCTGCAGGATGTCCCGGATCGCGCCGGACTCCTCGTAGTAGGCGCCGCGCGTTGCCACGCCGATCGGCTCGGCCACGGTGACCTGGACGTGCTCGATCGCCTCACGGTTCCACGCGCGCTCGAACAACGAGTTCGCGAAGCGGAAGACGACGATGTTCTGGACGGTCTCCTTCCCGAGATAGTGGTCGATCCGGAAGAGCCTCGATTCGTCGAACACCTCATGGATCACGGCGGTGAGCTCCTTGGCGCTCTCGAGGTCGCGCCCGAAGGGCTTCTCGACGACGATCGCTGCGTCGTCCTGCGGGCCGCACTCCGCGAGCCGCTCGACGATGAGCGGGAACGTCGACGGCGGCGTTGCGCAGTAATAGAGACGCTTCCCCTCGGTGCCGTGTGCCCGGTCGAACTCGATGAGGCGCTGCTCCAGCGGCGCGAACGAGTTCACCTCGTCGAAGGTCCCGGCGACGTAGTGGAGCAGTTGTGCGAACGCCGTCCACTTCCCCTCGTCCAGCTCGCGACGCGAGAACTCCTCCACGGATGCCCGAGCGTGTTTCCGGAACGTGTCGTCGTCCCATCCGGTCCGTGCGTATCCCACGACGGCGAACCGCTCGGGCAGGCAGCCGTCGTGGAAGAGGTTGTAGAGGGCCGGGAGGATCTTCCGGCGCGTCAGGTCCCCCGACGCGCCGAAGATCACGAGTGCCTGCGGTGCCGGTCGGTCGAGCCTCACCGCTCCTTCACCTCGTGTCCGCCGAACTCTTGGCGGAGCGCGGCGATCATCTTCATCGCGAACGGATCGTCGTCGCGGGAGTCGAACCGCGCGAACAGCGCGTCGGCGATCGCCGGCACCGGGACACCGGCGCCGACGGCCTCGATGACGGTCCAGCGCCCCTCGCCGGAGTCCTCGACGTACCCGCGGATCCCTTCGAGCCGCGGATCCCGTTCCAACGCCTGCGCCGCGAGGTCCAAGAGCCAGGAACGCACGACAGAGCCGTGGCGCCACACCTCGGCGATCTGGGAGAGATCCAGATCCGGGAACTCCGGCGAAGCCCGCAGCAGCTGGAACCCCTCGCCGTAAGCCTGGAGGAGGGCATATTCGATCCCGTTGTGGACCATCTTCGCGAAGTGCCCCGCCCCGGAGGGACCGACGTGGGCGAAGCCGCCCTCCTGTGCCAAGGCGATGAGGGCCGGCTCGAGGCGTTGGATCGCCTCGTCGACCCCGCCGACCATGAGGCAGTAGCCCTCGGCGAGTCCCCAGATGCCACCCGAGACGCCGGCGTCGCAGAAGAGGATCCCCCGACCGCGGAGCTCCTCGGCACGCCGCATCGAGTCGCGGAAGTTCGAGTTGCCGCCGTCCACGATCAGGTCCCCTTCATCGAGGAGCTCTGCGAGGGCGCGGATCGTCTCCTCGGTCGGATCGCCGGAAGGCACCATCGACCAGATCGTTCTCGGGCGGTCGAGCTTGGAGGCGAGCTCGTCGAGGGATGCGACCTCGGTCGTCTCCGGGTTCCGGTCGTAGCCGAGAGCCTCGTGGCCCGCCAGCCGAAGCCGCTCGGCCATGCCGGCGCCCATCCGCCCCAGGCCGACCATGCCGATCTTCATCAAGCCGCCTCCATGTGCCGATCCATCAGGGAGTATCGGAGGAAGAGGTATGCCTCGCGCCGGCGGACGCTCAGCAGTCGTCCCGACAACGGCGCATCCGACAGCAGCTCCACACCCGTTGCAAGCGTCGGCCGAGGGTGCTCCACTCCCCCGCCCACGATCGTCGGCGAGACGGTGAGGAACAGCTCGTCCACGACACGCGCCCGCAGCGCCTCTCCCATGAGCTTCGGACCGCCCTCGGTCAAGATCCTCCCGTACCCACGCTCCGAGAGCCACGCGATCACGTTGCGCACGTCCACGGGTCCCGTCGCGCCTACCTCGACCACCTCCGTCGTCGCATCCACGCTCTCACCGAGTCTCTCCGCCCCCGCCGAGTTGGTGATCACGATCACATCCTCGAGCTTCGAGCGTGGTCCTCCAAGGTCGCCCGAAGCGGTCACGACGACGAGGGTCGGTGAGCCCTGCATCCCTAGCTTGCGCCGGAGCTCGACCAGCGCTTCGGCGGCCTCCGGGTAGGCGTTCTCGGCGGTCCAGGGACCTTCGTGGGCTCGGAACGTCCCGGCTCCGATGACGACGGCATCCGCCGCGGCTCGAAGGAGCGCCATGACGAATCGATCCGCGGGGTCGCCACCGGAGATCAGCGCGGAGGATCTCGGCACTTCGGGGATCGCGACGATCCCGTCGATGGACGACACGAAGTTCCCGTACACGAGCCGAGGAGCGAGGCCGAAGGTTCCGTACGCGCGCTCGAGGTCTTCCGGAAGGTCGAATCGTGGCAGACCGCGAGCCTCGAAGAGCCCGTGGAACTCGGGTAGGAGCTGATCGGTCATTCGACCGGCGGGAGCCTAAACGAACGAGCCTCTAGGCTGACTGACCTCTCCGATGCATCGGAGGGCGAAGCTGAGCAGGAGGTGGGATCCCACATGACCGACACGGGACATCGAGCGGTCCAGCGACCGGTCGGCGAGCGCGCCATCTCGGCACTGAGAGCCGGAGATCCGGAAGAGGGCACCCTTTGGGAGCATCTGGTCCCCAGGGAGGTCAGCGACGAGGAGTGGAGCAGGTTCGAAGTCAACGTGGGCGAGATCTTCGCAGCGTTCGGCATGGACCTCGACACCCCGGGGACGAAGGAGACCCCGCGACGGTTCCTGAAGGCGCTCTTCGATTCGACCGCCGGCTACGAGGGTGACGCGAAGCTCGTCACCGTGTTCCCCACGGAGTGCCGAGGAGGTCCCGATTGCAGGATCAGTCAGATCATCGAGGGCCCGATCTCCTTCTTCGCTCTCTGTGAGCACCACGCACTCCCCTTCCACGGATCGGCCTACGTCGGCTACGTCGCACACGACCGGATCATCGGCATCTCCAAGCTGACCCGGCTGGTCCGCATGTTCGCGAACCGCTTCACCGTCCAAGAGCGCGTCGGTCAGGATGTTGCGGACCATCTCGTCGAGCTGCTGGGCGCCCATGGTGTGGCGGTTCACCTCGAAGCGACCCATCTCTGCACCCAGATGCGAGGGGTCCGCGAGGAGAACTCGAAGACGTGGACGTCGTTCTGGCGGGGCACCTACGAGGAGGAGCCGGGCTTGCGCGACGAGTTCCTCAGGGCCACCGGACGGTAGGGAGCAGCGCGCGTCAGACGCGAACCGTGCAGGGGATCACATGCAGGTTCGAGGCCCGATCGACGCTCATCAGATCGAGGACCCTGCTTCACCGCATCGCGGACACCATGAAGGACGATGCAACCTGAAGGCAGGGCCTTCAAGCTTCGAAGGATCGAAGCGACGCCGGTCGAATCGATGAACGTCAAACCGGACATGTCGAGGGTCACCGGACCACCCTTCGCGACCCCTGGAGCGATCGCGGTCTCCATGAGGGGAAGCGTTGACATATCCAGCTCCCCGGTCAGGAAGTACAGCCGAGGTCCATCAGCGGTGATCTCGAAATCGGTCATCGTGGCGCCCTTCTGTATGGGTCGGGAGGGCGGCCAGTCAGGGCGAAAGCGCCGACGGTCCAGGCGACCGGGATTCCTTCACATCCAGGGTACACCTCTCCTTGCCCCTACCGAGGCGGAAGGTCCCCCGCGGACTTGGTCGGTCGATCGACCTCGAACCACACATCGGTTCCCCCGGAGCTCGGCTCGACTCCCCAGCGAGATGAAAGAGCGCCGACCAAACGGAGTCCCCAACCGCCGATCTCGTGAACGCTCGCGATGTCGGCAAGATCGAAGTCCGTGCCCGGATCCCGGACGCTGACCCTCAGGACCTCGTCGCCTTGGTCGATCAGCACCTCGAGCCGATCCCCTCGGTCCTTCGGCACGTGTCGCGCTCCGTTGATCGCGAGTTCGCTGGTCATCAGGAGGACATCGGCCAGGACCTCAGGAGGGATCCGGCTGCTGAGGACCTGCCTGACGAAGCCTCTCGCCTCCCCCGCCGCCTCCAGGTTCCGGGAGAAACCTCTGGACCAGATCGGCACTGGGTCCCCTCTTCATCCCCGGTGGAGCTCTGAACTAGGGGCATACCCCGGTGACGCAGTCAGGAACCGCGCGTGACCGATCCCGCGACGGGCTTCAGACTCCGCAGTCCGCGGCGACCGATCTCCACGGATGCCACCCGTACTCCGCCACCGTCCAAGCGGCGACGGCCACGTTCGCCCGGGCTTCGAACACGGAAGCGCCGCCGCGACCGGCCAGCTTGGACAGGCTCGCCCATGTGGAGGGAAGGAACTGGAAGACGCCGGCTGCTCCCGTGCTCTGGTTCACCGCCAGCGGATCGAAGTTCGATTCCGCTTCGGCCACGCAGAGAGCGACTTCCTCGGTCCTGGATCCGAGAGAGCCGAACCGATCGCGGATCAGCTCCATCACGGCTCCCTTCCCGACGGACAGGGTCGGCGCTGGTGGACTCGGGGGAGGCGACGAGGGTGGGGAGTCGGCGACTGAACTGACTTCCGGAGCGCGCTGCGCGGCCTGCTGTCGGAGGCGGGCGTGTTGCCGTTCGAGCTTGTCGACGAGGTCTGCAACGGTTGCCTCCAGCTGCTCGCGCTTGTCCCGGAGCTGCTCTTCGAGTCCTTCGAGGCGAAGCCCCTGCAGCTCGAACTCCGCCTTCCGGCGTTGGAGGGCGAGGAGCACATCGTGATCCCCTCGAGAGATCGCCTCGAGGAACTGGAGGGAGTCCCCGAGGTCACTGATCGAGCTCGCCCCGAGCACGGAATCGACCCCAACCGCGAGCTCACCCATGTACGCCTCGGCGGCGCGTCGGTTCAGCTTCTGCTGCAGCGCGTCGGTCTGACGTGAGAGCTCCGAGATCCGTTCATGGACCCACGCGCTTTCCGCCAGCACGCTCTCGATGACCCCGCTGACCTGGTCGAGTTGATCGAAGAGCCGTAGCACCTGCCTCTGAAGGACCTCGGGCTCTCGGTCGGCGGCCGCCTCGGGTCTCGCCGCGGCGCGGACCGCGGGCAGGGACGCGAGCACGATCGCCCCTACGGCGAGCACGATCCTGATCATGGGGGTACGCGGACGATCGCTGATCAACGAGGGCAGCGTATCCGAATGGCCACGGTCCTAAACACCGGTCGCTCACCACGACATCCCGGAAGGCCACCTATATGTCTCGGAGTCGCTTGCCGTTTCCTCAGGGAACGGGTCAAGATTCGCCCGTGGAGGTGCTCGAGAGCCGCACGCAGTTCTCCCGCGCGTGAGCGAGGAGGAAGTCACCTCGTCTCGGTCGCGCAGCCCCTCGTGGATGGACAACGCGGCGGCACGCCTCGCCCGGGTCGGCGCGGATCCCAAGGACGACGAGGACCTGCGCCAGAAGAAGTCGCTCGTGGTCCTGCTCGCCGTCCTGATCTTGCCCGTGTCCCTGGTGTGGGGCACCTCGTACCTCGCCTTCGGCTCACCGGTCGGCGTGCTTCCATTCATCTACTTCGCCATCTCGGTCGGCTCGTTGGTGGTCTTCTCGAGGACCAGGCACTTCGCCCCGTTCCTCACCGTGCAGCTTCTCGACGTCCTCCTCATGACGACGATCGGCCAGATGCTCTCGGGTGGTTTCCTTCCCTCGGGAGGGGTCGGGCTGTGGGGCATGCTGGCTCCCCTCGGTGCACTCGTCTTCCTCGAGGTGCGCCAAGCGATCGGATGGTTCTTCGCGTTCCTGGCGGCGTTCGTGCTCCTGGGCATCGCGGGCGAGCTGTTCTTCACCGACATCGACGTCCCCACGTGGTTCACCACCGCGATGCTGGCGCTCAACGTGGTCGGGACCGGCGCCGTGGCGTTCACGGTCCTCGCGTCCTTCGCCACCCAGCGCAACGCGGCGCTGGTGGCACTTCGGGCCGAGCAAGAACGGTCCGAGACGCTCATCAAGAACGTCCTGCCGAGCTCGATCGCGGATCGCCTGAAGGCCGCGACGGGGTCCATCGCCGACCACGTCGAGGCAGCCTCGATCCTGTTCGCCGACGTCGTGGACTTCACACCGCTCTCACAGCGCCTCTCGCCCGCCGAGGTCGTGGGCACCCTCGATCAGCTGTTCTCCCACTTCGACACGCTCGTCGAGCGGCACGGGCTCGAGAAGATCAAGACGATCGGCGATGCCTACATGGCCGCCGCGGGCGTGCCGGATCCGTGTGCCGATCACGCGCGCCGGGCGGCGTTGCTGGCGCTCGACATGCAGGCCGCGGTCGCGACTTCGGTCATCGCCGGTCGGGACGGGCTGGAGCTGAGGATCGGCATCAACTCCGGGCCGGTCACCGCCGGCGTGATCGGCACGAAACGCTTCTTGTACGACCTCTGGGGCGATGCCGTGAACACGGCGAGCCGCATGGAGTCCAACGGCACGCCCCGAGAGATCCAGATCACGCGCTCGACGTATGAGCTGCTGCAGGAGGAGTTCGTCTGCAGGAAACGGGGAACGATCGAGGTCAAGGGGAAGGGCGCGATGGAGACGTGGTACCTGGTCGGGCCGCGATCGGATGATGGTCGCACGTCCTCACAACGCGTCGACCAGCGCTTTCGCTAGCCACCGAGGAGCGAGCCCGATGGGCGGATGCCGCCCCCCTCCGCACCTGCGATAGTTCCTAGCCGGACTTGCTGTCATCGTTGTGCGTCGCGGAAAAGGGGGAACGCATGAGTGGCGAAGACGTCGAATTGGGCCCCATCGACTACCTCGTCGTCGAGTGGCCTGCGGGGAAGCAGCCGTCGGGCGAGGGGTTGCCATTGCTCGCCGACCTGGCGGACCGAGGCCTCATCCGTGTGCTCGATCTTGCCTTCGTCCACAAGAACGAGGACGGGTCGGTCGTAGGCCTCGACTTCGATGCGGTCGGGGCCGACGGAGCTCCGGAGCTGACCATCTTCGAAGGTGCCTCGTCCGGACTGCTGGGAGAGGACGACTACGCCGAGGCCGGGGCAGCGATCGAGCCCGGCTGTTCGGCGGCGCTCCTCGTGTACGAGAACACATGGGCGGCGCCGTTCGCGACTGCTCTGCGTCGAAGTGGCGCGCAGCTCGTCGCGAACGGGCGCATCCCCGTGAACGCGATCATCGCAGCGCTGGACGAGCTCGAAGAGAAGGAGTGAATGACGATGCCAGGACTGCTCCGTGGAGTGGCGCGAACGGCGGTCGTTGCGGGAACGGCGACGGCCGTCTCGAACCGAGTGTCGCGTCGTCAGGCGAACCGATGGTCCCAACAGGAAGCCGCGTCATACGCCGAACCACCCCCGCCGCCGCCCGCGGCTGCCTCGAGCCAGGACGCCACCCTCGAGCAGCTCAAGGAGCTCGGTGAGCTGAAGGCGGCCGGCGTGCTCACCCAAGAGGAGTTCGACGCCCAGAAGGCGAAGATCCTCGGCATGTGAGGCCGTACCGCGAGATCCAGGCAACGAAACCAACTGAGACGCCCACGGAACGCTCGCGGGTACGCTGGCGAACGTGACACTCCTCGGGAACACGATCACTTCCTTGACGGAGTACCTGGAGACGGGTGGAGGCCGTGGTCTCGAGGTTGCCTTGGGCGCGGCTCCGGAGGCCGTCATCGAGGAAGTCGCCAAGAGCGGCCTCCGTGGTCGCGGCGGGGCGGGCTTCCCGACCGGTGAGAAATGGCGGTCGATCCGAACCACGGGGACGGGAACGCGGTTCGTGGTGTGCAACGGCGCCGAAGGAGAGCCCGCGACGTTCAAGGATCGCGCGCTCATGAGGACGAACCCGTATCAGATCCTCGAAGGCCTGGCGATCGCCGGGTACGCCGTCGGCGCCGAGCGCTGCTACATCGGGATCAAGGAGACGTTCTCGGAAGAGATCCAGGCGATCTCCCGCGCCCTGGAGGAGATGCGCGAGGCGGACGCGCTCGGGGGCAGGCCGTTCGAGGTGGTCCTCGGGCCTGACCTCTATCTGTTCGGAGAAGAGACGGGCCTCGAGGAGGTCATCGAGGGAAGACCGCCGCTCCCGCGGGTCGCTCGGCCCTTCATGCTCGGTCTGTTCGCCGCGCCGCCGAAGGACAACCCCACCCTCGTGAACAACGTCGAGACGCTCGCGAACGTGCCTTGGATCCTCGCGGATGGATCGGATCGGCTCCGCTCGAACGGGACGGAGACCTCACCGGGCACCATGCTCTTCACCGTGTGCGGGGACGTCCGGCGAGAGGGCGTGTTCGAGTTGCCGCTCGGCACACCTCTTCGTTCGTTGGTGGAGGACCGGGCGGGAGGACCGAGGGAGGGTGGGTCGGTCAAGGCCATCTTCCCCGGTGCCTCGAACACGGTGATCGTTCCGGAACAACTCGACACGCCGCTGGACTTCGATTCGATGCGCACGGCCGGTTCGAGCCTGGGCTCGGGCGGATTCGCGGTCTTCGACGCCACCGCGTGCATGGTTCGTGCGGCGTACCTCTACTCTCGTTTCCTCTGGGTCGAGTCATGCGCCCAATGTCCGGCCTGCAAGTTCGGCACGGGGGAGGTCACCCGAAGCCTGGATGAGATCGAGCTCGAGGGTCGCGCGCCGGATCTCGAGACGATCCTCGCGCGAGCCAGGAGTTCCACCGACGGACAGAAGTGCGCCCTCCCGACCGGGGAGAGCCTGCTCATGCAGAGCGTGGTGCAGATCTTCGCCGACGAGTTCCGCGCCCACGTGGCTCGACCTGTCCTCTGCCTCGAGACCTACCCTTCCACAAGATCGTCGATTGGGATCCGACGATGAACCGGTTCGAGTACGACCATTCCTACCGGAGCAAACGCCCAGATTGGACGTTCGCCTCGTGACCACGCACATGCCCGTGCGCGGATCTCTCGAGTCTTCTTTCGATGTCTGAGTTCGGTCCTCAGGGGGAACCTTCGCGCGTCAGGCTCGCGGTGTGATCGGGCACGTACGTGTAGATCTCACGCGGAGGCCGCACGTAGCCCTCGTCGTCCTGACGCGCCGGTAGCTCCAGTTCCTTGAGCGTCTTCGGTACGTACGGGAGTCGGCTCAGTAGGTGTGCCATGCAGTTGAGGCGAGCCCGACGCTTGTCGTCGGCGGGGACGACGAACCACGGTGCCTCCGGGATGTCGGTGTGCACGAACATCTCGTCCTTGGCCCGCGAGTAGTCGACCCAATGGGTGCGCGAATCGAGATCCGTCTCGGAGAGCTTCCAGCGACGCATCGGGTCGTCGATCCGCGCCTCGAAACGCCGCCCTTGCTCCTGGTTACTCACGGAGAACCAGTACTTCGTCAGGTGGATGCCGTCGGCGACGAGCAGTCGCTCGAAGATCGGACATTGTTGGAGGAACATCCGGTGCTCCTCGGGTGTGCAGAACCCGAGCACCTTCTCGATGCCGGCCCGGTTGTACCAACTGCGGTCGAACAACACGATCTCGCCTCCGGCCGGCAGATGCTCCACGTACCGCTGGAAGTACCACTGAGTCGTCTGACGTTCCGAGGGCACCGGAAGCGCGACCACCCGGGCGATCCTCGGATTCAGATGCTCGGTGATGCGCTTGATCGCGCCACCCTTGCCCGCCGCGTCTCGTCCCTCGAAGATCACCACCACGCGCTCGCCCGACGCCTTCACCCACTCGGCCATCTTCACGAGCTCCTCCTGGAGCCGAAGGAGCTCGGCCGCGTAGACCTTCTTCGGCACCTTGGGAGGCGACGCGGTGAGATCCTGCGTGGGATGGTCGGGTGACTCGCGGCCGCGTTGCTTCCCCTTGACCTTCGAGTCGCCCATCTCACGCCCTCCTGAGAACACCGTAGAACATCGACCCCCAGGCGAGCTCGGGGGGCCGCCGTGCTCGGGTTGTGACCTCGACCGGATGAGGGCAAGCTCGACGGTGATGGCATCGGTCGATCGAGCGCGACGCAAGCGAGTGATCCTCCTGGTCCAGGGCTCCCTGTCCACACTGGTCATGATCGCGATCTTCGGGCTGATCCTGCCGAAGATCGCCAGCTACGCGGACGTGTGGGAGACCATCAAGGCCCTGACGTGGATCGAGATGGTCTCGCTCATCGCGGCCACCGTCTTCAATCTCTTCACCTATTGGTGGCAGATGCAGTCGGCGATGCCGGGACTCACGCTCGGACAGGCGGCGGTGAGCAATCAGACCTCGACGACCGTCGCCAACCTCGTGCCGGGGGCCGGCGTTGCCGCGACCGGCCTCATGTACGGGATGTTCCACTCGTGGGGGTTCACGGGCTCCGAGGTCGCCCTGCTCGCGTCGACGACCGGCATCTGGAACACGTTCTTGAAGCTGGGGCTCCCGATCATGGCTGTGGCGCTGCTCGCGATCATGGGCCGGGCCACGAATACCCTGCTCGCGCCGGCGCTGATCGGGCTCGTGTTCCTCGCCGGTAGCGTCGTCCTGTTCGCGATGGTGCTGTGGAAGAAATCACTCGCCCGGGCGATCGGAACCCGGCTCGGCAAGATCTGGTCGACGATCCGAGGGGTCTTCCACAAGCCCCCCGTCCACACATGGGGTGAAGGCGCCGTGCGGTTCCGCAAGCAGACGATCGGGCTGGTCGTCAGGCGGTGGCCCGCGCTGACGATCACGACCGTCGCGAGCCACCTCGCCCTGTGGTTCGTGCTGCTCCTCTCGCTTCGTCACGTAGGTGTGTCCGCGCACGAGGTGAGCACGATCCAGGTGCTTGCGGTCTTCGCGTTCGTCCGGCTGATCTCGGCCATCCCCATCACGCCCGGTGGCGTGGGCATAGTGGAGCTCGGGCTGATCGGCGGTCTCTACGCCGCCGGCAGGACCCACACCGATGTCCCGCTCGAGGAGTTCAAGGTTCAGGTGACGGCTGCCGCGCTGTTGTTCCGGACGTTGACGTACGGGGTCCAGATCCCGTTGGGCGGCTTCACGTACCTGATCTGGCAGCGCAAGAAGAGCTGGCGGAAACCGCAGCCCGAGGTCCCCCAGCCATCCGCCGTTCCCGCGGGCTCCCCAGGATGAGGGCTCGGATCCGGCGCGCTCCCCGCGTCGTCGGCCTTCTCGTTGTCCTCGCCGCCTGCACGGGAGACCCCTCGTCGCCGCCACCCCGCTCGCCCGACGCCATCACGGTTGCCGCGTTCGGCTTCACGGAGAGCGAGATACTCGCCGAGCTCTACTCCCAGGCCTTGGAGGCGAAGGGCTACCCGATCGACCCGGTGCTGAACGCCGGCCCGAGGGAGCTCGTGCAACCGGCGCTGGCGGAAGGGCTGATCGATGTGGTTCCCGAATACGCCGGCTCGGCCCTCGCCTTCCTCACGCTCGGCGCCCTCGAGGGGACCGCGAGCATCAGCGAGACCCATGACGCACTGATGGATGTCGTGACGCCATCGGGCCTCATCGCGCTGGCGCCTGCCCCCGCCCAGGATGCGAACGCGATCGTCGTGACGCAGGCGACGGCCGATCGTTACGGCTTGCGCGATATCAGCGACCTCGCGTCCGTGGATTCGCGACTGGTGTTCGGTGGCCCACCCGAGTGCGCGCAGCGGCGCCTCTGCCTGGTGGGCCTCGAGAGCGTGTACGGGCTCAGGTTCGAGGAATTCATCCCCTTGGACACGGGTGGACCTCTGACCCTTCAGGCGCTCCGATCGGGAGGCATCGACGTGGCTCTCCTATTCACCACCGATCCTGCGATCGTGTCCGAAAGACTCGTCGTCCTGGCCGATGACCGGGGACTGCAGCCATCGGAGAACGTGACGCCCCTCGTCCGTCGGGAGGTCCTGTCCACGCACGGCGACGGCGTCGTCCAGACCCTGGACGCGGTGTCGGCATCCCTCACGACCTCGGACCTGCGAGCGATGATCGGCCGGGTCGTCGGCGGAGAGTCGGCTCACGATGTGGCCGCCTCATGGCTGGAGGACCACCGATCGGTCTTGATGGAGGGCTCGTGACGGACGACCCCGAGGCGGTTTCGCGAGGCGCCGCCGGCGCGCCCGACGTCGTCACCGTGCCCGACCACGAGGACACGATCAGGCGAACGCGGAAGCAGCGACGTCCGACCGGCGCTCCACCACCGTTGCGACGGAGGATGGGTGCGAGCGGCCGATTCTGGCTCGCGATGATGGCCTACGCGTCGATCGCCACTGTGCTCGTGCTGCAGATCGACGCGGTGCTGCACTTCTCTGACCGTGTCGAGACCTGGTGGCTGCTCCGCGTCGCGAACCTCCGCGCGGACTGGCTGACGCCGATCATGCGCGGGATCAAGGCAGCCGGGTCCGATTGGGGGATGACCGTTCTGGGCCTGGGCATGGTGTGCGCCTTGATGGTCTTCCGCAGATGGCGTCACCTGCTGGTCTTCCTGGGAAGCCTCTTCGTCATGCAGATCGTGGGAGGCATCGTCTACGAGCTGCTGAGCCGACCACGTCCGTACGGCGTGACGATCATCGCCGGGTGGGGTGGGTTCGCGTTGCCGTCTGCGCCCGTCGCCGCGCTCACGGCCGTCATGATCGGCATCGTCTATTCGCTCGTCGTACCCGGGCGCCCCCGCTGGTACGCGAAACTCGCGATCGCCGGCCTCATCGGGCTCTTCGTGGTCTCGCGGATGTATCTGGCGGTCGACGGACCTTCCGGCGTGCTGTACGGGCTGATCCTGGGCGTGGCGTTCCCGCTCACGGCGTTCCGCTGGTTCACGCCGAACGAGGTGTTCCCCGTCGTCTATCGGAAGGGCAGCACGGCGCACCTCGACGTGACGGGTCGACGAGGCGAGGCGATCCGAGAGGCGGTGCACGAGCAGCTCGGGCTCACGGTGCTCGAGATCAAGCCGGTGGGGCTGGAGGGGTCCGGAGGTTCGACGCCGCTTCGCCTCAAGGTCGCCGGCGATCCGGACACCTATCTGTTCGCGAAGCTCTACGCGAAGAGCCACGTGCGCGCGGATCGGTGGTACAAGCTGTCGCGGATCATCCTCTACGGCGCACTCGAGGACGAGGCGTCCTTCCAGTCCGTCCGCCGCTTCGTCGAATACGAGGACTACACGCTGCGACTGATGACGGATGAAGGCATCCCCGTGCCGACGCCGCAGGGGATCGTCGAGATCTCTCCCGAACGCGAGTACATGATCGTCATGGAGTTCTTCGAGGGCGCCGAGGAGATCGGGGATGTCGACGTCGACGAGGGGATCGTGGACGACGGACTCTCGCTGGTCCGCAAGCTGTGGGACGCGGGTCTGGCGCATCGCGACATCAAGCCGGCGAACCTGATGGTCAGGGACGGACGCGTGCTTCTGATCGATGTCTTCTTCGCGCAGGTGAAACCGTCCCCGTGGCGGCAGGCGGTGGACCTCGGCAACATGATGCTCGTCCTGGCGGTCCGCTCGGACGTCGACCTCGTGTACCGGCGCGCGCTCACGTTCTTCACCGCCGATGAGATCGCCGAGGCGTTCGCCGCCACCCGCGGGATCGCGAGTCCCACGCAGCTCCGAGCCTTCATGAAGCGGGACCCTCGTGACCTCGTGGGTCAGTTCCGCGCGCTCGCGCCGGAACGCCGGCCGATCTCGATCCAACGGTGGAGCGTCCGTCGGGTCCTCCTCGGCCTCGGGATGCTCGTTGCGTTCGCGATCGCGGTCTCATCCAGCATCCAGGCCTTCCTTCCGGCGCAGAACCTCGGGGTCGTGCACGCGCCCGAATGCGGAGTGAGCCGAGCATCCATCCTCTCGGCGCAGGCCGTGCCGAGCGCGGCGGCGATCCCCTGTCTGGCCGCCTTGCCCTCCGGGTGGACCTACGGTGGCGGCGACATCCACACCGGCGAGGCGACCTTCTGGCTGAACTCCGACCTGGCCGGGATGCGGGCGGTCACGGTGACGCTCGCGTCGGCGTGCGATGTGTCGAGTGCCCACGAGGTCCCTTCCGATGAAGCGGGTACGCGCAGGTTCGAGGCTCCGTCCGCCCTCACGCCGCAGCTCCTCAACGTCCGCTCCTACGTGTTCCCGGGAGGATGCGCCACGTATCGGTTCGCCTTCGATGAAGGCGCGTCCACGGCGATGGTGTTCGACGTGGACGAGGCCGTGTCGTTCGTCCCCCGAGCCGACCTGGTGGCGCACCTCCGAGAGACGGAGGGTCTCGCCCTGTGCGGTCGAGGCGCGCCGTGTCCGCCGTGAGCCGCCGGCCGGTGGAAACCGAGGATCCAGGAGACGAGCAAGAGCACCCGCTCCTCGGGATGCCGCGACGCGACACGGTGGTCACGGCGATCCTCGTGGCGGCGACCGTTGCCTTCTTCGCTCTCATGGCCACCCATGCCGGCCGCGGATGGATCCAGCCGATCGACGACGCGTTCCTCCGATGGATCGTGTCGCTCCGGACCGGATCGCTGACGGTGGCGGCCAGGGTCTTCAACCTGATCGGGCTGGCCTACGTCATGACACCGATCCGGCTCGGGATCGCCGGGTGGTTGGCGATCCGGCGGAGATGGTGGCACTTCGCCGCGTTCGTCTCCGCGATCGTCGTCTCGGAGATCCTGATCGGGACGCTGAAGGCGCTCTACGACCGGCCTCGGGCGCTCGGATCGCTCGTCGAGACGAGCAGCGCCTCGTTCCCCTCGGGGCACGCCGTGGCCGCCTCGGTCACCGCCGTGGCAGCGGTGATCGCGCTGGTCCCCGAGGGGCCGCGCCGCTATCGGTGGGGAGCGGCGGCCGTCGCGTTCTCGTCCCTGATGGCCCTCTCGCGGACCTACCTGGGAGCGCACTGGCTCTCGGACGCGGTCGCCGGTGTCCTGTTCGGGACCATCGATCGCGCTCGGGACCGCTCTGGTCGTCGCACCGTGTGCGCGAACGTCGATCGTCAGGCGACGTCGCGCCGCTGGAATAGCACCATCCCCACGATCGACCAACAGCGCCGTCCACGTCAGGAAGAGCGCAGCGCCCACACCAGCATCGAGAGGCGGACCCTCCGTCGTGACCGCGTAGAGCTGCTCGCCGGCTGTGAACGGCAGGTAACGTCGCGAGGTTGGGCAGGAACGCTCCCGAGCGCCTTCTCACGCGAACAATGCCCACGGCATGAGGATGCCGATCGCGATCGTGGGCTGACGCACCAGGACCCCAGCACCGACACCGACGACCGCGCAGATCCCGTAGAAGCCGATCGTGCCCACGATGGCCCGTGGGATCTCTCCGTCGAACACCGACACCGGCTGGCCGATGATGGACAGCACCGTCGCAGCCCGGTCACGGTGGAGGCGACCGTCACGACCGCTCCCAGAAGACGAGCCCGAAGGCCCCCAGCACGATCAGCTTCGCGCCGAGGAGCTCAGTACGGATCGGAGCCGCGGCAAGAGCTCGGGATGATCGTGCCGTAGCGGTACTCGTTCGAGAACGCCATGATCGCCCAGACACGAGGATGAACAGCCGAACGAGCAACGGAGCCGGCGTGAGCAAGAGGTCGACCCGCTCGAAGCGAGCTCATGCCCGCCTTGCACCGTGGCCGTCGCCACCCCGGTGATCGCCATCGCCGTGACGATCGCGAGGGCGGCGAGGATCCAGGTGGTCCGCAGCGTGCTGAAGCTTGAGCCACTCCGAGCGGATGAGCTTGTTCACCGGTCCTCCTCGCTCAGGGCCGACGGGCTCTTCGTCGGGCACGATCATCGGGACGTCCTGGCGGATCGAGACATGTATTCGCCTGAACCGGCGGTCGCATCCAGGAACGCCTCCTCCAACGAGAACGCTCACCATCGACGAGCTCGTGAAGAGCGATCGACCGCTGCGCCGCGAGGTCACCGATCACCGAGGCCTCTGCGCCGGAGACCGTGATGACTCCCGTCTGTCTCCGAGCGTCGTCTCCGCTCCGAGGCCCTGCGAGCATGCCTCACCGAGCTCATCCAGTTGCGGGCTCCGAACCCTCACCCCTTGACCGGGCATGGCCGATGAACTCGGCGAGCGCCGTCTGCGCGATCAAGCTCCACCGCGACCGATCACGACGAGATCGTCGACGGTCTCCGCCATCTCGGCGAGCAGGTGGCTCGAGACGAATATCGGTCCTGCCTTCTTCCGGCCAGCTGCCGCAGGAGAGACGCGGATCCAATGGATGCCCTCCGGGTCAAGGCCGTTCATCGGTTCGTCCAGGATCAAGGTTTCAGGATCGCCCAGCAGCGCCGTCGCCAAACCCAGCCGCTGGAACATCCCGAGGGAGAACCCCCCCGTCTGGCGATCGGCTGCATCGGCCAGCCCCACCTGGTCCGAAGACGTGGTCGATCCTCGCTTCTGGGATCCGGTCGGCGGCCGCGAGCACGCGCAGATGGTTCCTCGGCCGTCACCTTGGGGTGCACCGCGTGCGCCTCGAGCAGTGAACCGACCTTCCTTCGTCGGGTACTGGATGTCGGCGTACCGCTGGCCGTCGAACAGTCGTCTGACCGGTCTCGCCGTGGTCGAGCTGGAGCATAAGGCGCATCGTGGTCGATTTCCCCGATCCGTTGGGACCGAGGAACCCGGTCACGCGGCCCGGGTTCACCTCGAAGCTCAGAGTCGTCGACCGCGACCTTCGACCCGTACCGCTTGCTCAGACCCTTGGCCTCGATCACGACGCCCTCCTCTCGTTGCTTCGCTCAGGAGCCTGTCGGCACGAGACCGGGAGCGGGAGGAGGGCCGGAGCGGCCGTCGAACCCCATGCACGGTTCAGGTGCTCCTGGATGTAGATCCCGTTGGCGAACGAGAGCAGGAGCATCAACACGATCGTCAATGCCGGCTCCACCGTCTGAACGACTCCTCGTCGCGTCTCGAGCTCTTGCACGTGCTTCGCGGTGTTGTACATGGCGATGAAGGGCGGCACGATGATCAGCCAGCCGAAGATCATGGCCATCAGCGACCGCGTCGGGCTGATCGCTCTCTTCCTTCAGCGACTCGCCTGAGCTCATCGTTGATCTTGTAGTACCAGTACAAGGAAATACACGCCCAGCGTGAGGAACGTGAGCCCGAGGACTCCGAGCGGGTTGCGCTTCTTGTACTGCTGTCCGTCGATGGTGACCATCTCGAGCCATGGATGAGACCCTCCGCCTCCTCGAGTTCGTTCGCCTCGATCACACGAGAGCTTGATCACCGGCCGTGACCGTGCCGTGACGCCGGCGTGACGAGGGCTGAACAAGAACAAGTAGGGTTGCGCTTCAGCAGGACGGTCCTGGGCTCGCTGATCGGAGCCGCTGACAGAGGGGGATGTCTTGACTCAGGGCAGCTCGGGTCTCCGGATCTCCCTCCTGGGCGGGTTCCAGTTGGAGAGGGAGGGTCCCGCGATCATCCTCCCGGAAGGATCTCAGCGCCTGTTGGCCTTCCTCGCACTGAAGGGAAGGTTGATCCAGCGACAAACGGTGGCGGGCACGCTGTGGCCGGTCGCGACCGACGTGCACGCCTCGTCCAGCCTTCGCTCGGCACTGTCGCGGTTGCGGGGCGGAGCTCGGGCCTCGGTCGACGGCGACCGCCCGGGATCTCGGATTGTCCGACGATGTCACCGTCGATCTCTGGGATGCGCGGGCGCTCGCCGACCCGGCTGCTCGCCCCGACCGGGCCTTCACCCTCGAAGGATCCGGGACGGGAAGCGATCTCGACCCTCTCGGCCGAGCTCCTCCCGGACTGGTACGACGAGTGGGCGCTCGTCGAAGCCGAGGACTGGCGGCAGCTCCGCCTTCACGCCCTCGAGGTGCTCGCCGACCGTCTCACGGCCCAGGGGAACTACGGCGATGCAGCGGCCGCTGCCCTCGCGGCGGTGCGAGCCGAGCCGCTCAGGGAAAGTCCCCGGGCGGCGCTCATCCGGGTGCACATCGCGGAAGGCAACCCCACCGAGGCGCTTCGGGAGTTCGCCAGATACGGCGAGCTGTTGATGCTGGAGCTCGGCGTCGAGCCGACCGAACGGCTTCGGGCGCTGGTCGCCGAGCTCTGGGCCGTCACGCAGCCGTGACGGGCTCGTCTTCATCATGGGGGTGTGCTCGCCACAGGAGTCTCGCTCCTCACGATCCGGGCGTGGTGCCAGGAGGGCTCGGAGAACCCTCTTCGGGCGGAGATCAAGATCGCGGATGACGTTGCCTTCGGCTTCCGATCAACACTCACCTCGGCTCACGCAGAGGCAGTCGTTGAAGCTGTTCGAGAATTCCTCGACAGTGTTCTCGATCCCTCTCCCCCGTTGATCCTCCCGTGACCTGCACATCACCCTGCCCGGAAGGCCTGATACAGATCCACGGGCTCGGCCACATCCCTTGAGGACCGCTGGACCGACGGGCTCGAAGCGGACACCCGCCCCGGACGCCCGTCTCGCCGTTTCCTCGCTCGTCAGGACCTCGCCGCCCGCGGCCTGAGACGCGATCCTGGATGCGAGGTTCACCGTCCTGCCGTACACGTCGCCGTCCTGGAAGACGACCGGACCGGTATGGACGCCGATGTGCATCGGGGGCAGCTCGGCATGGGGAGCGCTCTCAACCATGTCCAACCCGGCGAGCACGGCGGCCTGCGGCTCCTTGAAATGGAACATGCCTCCGTCCCCGAGCCAGCGGATCGGGCGTCCACCGCGGCGGCGGGAGATGTCTTCGACGAGTGAGGCGAGGTTCGAAGCGAGCTCCGCGGCGAACTCGTCTCCTCTTTCCTCGGTCAGGCGTGTGTATCCGGTGAGATCGACGAAACAGATCGCGGGCGGCTTCGGCACCTTCTCGAACAGGCCGGCTCGCTCGAGCGCGATCTCCGCGTGACCGATGGAATGCTCGATCCAGACGTGCTCACGGTGGCGGTGGTAGATGTCCAGGAAGGCACGCTCCAGCTGAGCGTTGACGCGTCCTCCGAATCGCGCCCCGAAGTCGATCAGCTCTCCCTCGGTTCGCCCCGCGGCTCGGAGCGGCTCCTCGATCGCGCTCTCGTACAGCTCTGCCTCCGCCTTGGCGATCCGGCGCATGCTGTCCGCATACACGCGGAGAAGACGCAACGTCGGTCCCTCCCCGGCTCCTGCTTCCATGAAGGTGCGCAGCAGATCGACGAGCTCACGGTCGCCCGCGCGGATGCGGTCGGTGGTTCAGGCGGAGCGAACCCGATCGCCTCGTACAAGGCTTGGACCGTCTGGAACTGCACCGCCTCCTCCGAGCAGAGCTGTTCGAACGTGAGCTCGATGCGCGTCGCTCTGGCGATGACCGGAGCATCGAGCCAGGAGATGGAGAGTTCTCCTGCCTCGACGAGACCCATGATGTCCTCGGGCGGGAGACCCGCTTCCTCCCAGGCATGGAGCAACCGGACGCGACCCGCATCCGCCGAGTCGTACGTCGCGTCGCCGTTCTTCTGCTCAAGTGCTCCCAGCTCGATGAGCCGCTCCACGAAGTCTGGGGTCACTTCAGCCTGGGTCGCCAATTCCTCGAACGAGAGTGATGACATGGATCTCAGGGTAGACAACCCTGGGATGCCGTCCCCCTCGTGACCAATGAGGGTCGATACACCCGCCCGCTCATGCGGCCGTCTGCGCGAGGACCTTCCGGATCTGGTCGGCGACGTCGGCCGGGATGTTGGTCAGCATGTCGTGGTCGGTGTCGAACTCCACGAGTCTCCCCAATGGCAGACTCCGCATGAACGCCCGCAGCCCCGCTTCGTAGGCGCCTTCCTCCCAGTTCGGGTCGTCCTCCTGCCGCAGCGCATAGAGGTAGGTGATCGGGACATCCGGGAGGCGCTCGAGCACCGAGGCGGTCAACGCGCCGGCGCCATAGAAGTCGATCCGCTCATCGTTCTGGTTGAGGGAAGCCTTCACCTCGTCGACGACCTCGGGTGGGTCGAGATCCCACTCGAGCGGCAGTGTCGCGTCGACGAGGACGATCCCGGCGACCTCGTCCGGATAGGTTCCTGCGTAGAGCAGGGACAGCAAGCCTCCGAACGAGTGACCGGCCAGGACGTAGGGGGGCTCCACGCCGGCGGCCTCGAGGACCCCGTGCAGGTCCTCGACCGCATCGGTCGCCGAGCTCGTGCCGGGGACCTGTTCGCTCAGCCCGACGTTGCGCCGGTCATAGGCACAGGTCCGCGCCGGCAGCGCCTCTCGGGTGGCGTCCCAGGCGACGGAATCCCCGCCGAACCCGCTCTCCCAGATGATCCCGTGCAGCATCACCACGGTCGGCGTCCCGGTGCCCGTGCAGTCCATGAACAGCTCGTGCCCACCGACGTCATAGGTTCCGTGGATCGTGCCATCGCTCGGCTCCTCGGAGGCCGAGACCGGCGGCGGGCTCGATGCCGACGCGTCTTCGTCGAGCGACCCGGAGCACGCGGAGGCGAGGAGAGCGAGGGTCCACACGACAGCCAGGCGCTTCAACGGGCCACCCCCTGCCACGCGAGGTCGCCGCCACCGCGGAACCGTTGGAGATCGCTGCCATCCTCGTCGATCATGATCATCTCCCCCCCGTTGAAGTTCACGCTGAACGCCAGCCGGGTCCCGTCCGGCGACCACACCGGGCCGCCTATCTCGGCCTGGCAACATCCCGCGAGGTAGACGATCGTCTCCTCGTTCCGGTCGAGATCGATGGTCCAGATACCCGCAGACATGGCGGGGGCCACACGTGCGTACGCCAGTCGCGTCCCGTCCGGCGACCACACCGGTCCCAGCAGGGTCCGTCCAACCCCGCTCTCGATGTCGACCTGGCTGTCGACCACCAGGCGACGATCCGAACCGTCGGCGCTCACCACCGAGATCCCTTGCATGCTCGAGAAGGCGACACGGGTGCCATCGGGTGACCACGCGATCTGTGTGGCGTCCACGCCGCCGCCGATGACCACAGGATCGGAGCCGTCGGGGTCGGTCACCATCACCTGGACGCCGGTGGAGAACGCGATCCTCTTCCCGTCGGGTGACCAGGATGCGGCGGTCAGCGGGCGGACGTACTGCTCATTCAGCTTCTCGCCGATCTCGATTACCGCACCGGTGTCCACGTCTACGACGAAGAGTTGGCCACTCGAGGCAACCGCCAGCCGGGTTCCGTCGGGCGACCAGGATGGCGGCGTGGTGGGCAGCAACTCGAAGGAGCAACTCCCACGACCCCTCAGCCGCTGATCGATATCCGAGCTCGGGTCGGGCCCCGGACACTCGGCGACCTTCCGAACGCCCGTCCCGTCCGCATCCATCACGAAGATCGCCCGGTCGCCCCCGAGCTCGCCGGGCTCGATCCCGTAGAGGAACGCGAAGCGCGAGCCGTCAGGCGACCACACCGGTGAGGTGAAGGCGCAGTGATCGCCTTCGAATCGCGGATGACAGGAGATCGAGGACCCGTCGCTGCCTCACGACGCAGCAGCCGGTACCCGGACCCATCCGCCTCGACGGCGTACAGGCCGGAGCCTCCCGGGCCGACGAACGTGACCATGCCGTTGTCGCGCGGCACGGGGACGATCTGCGTGTCGCCTGTCTGGCGATCCGAACGGATGAGGGTCGAGGCACCGAGAGCGATGGCCACGGCGAGCGCGACGCCGATCCCCACCGCTCCGGCGGCGATCCGCTGGTTCCGACGCTTCCGATCACGGCGACGCAGGATGCGTTCGAGTGGCAGTTCCGGCGCGGAGAAGTTCGCCCCGGCACGCTCGAGTACGGACCGGTACTCAGTCACGGGTCATCGTCTCCTTCAGAGCCGCGTGCGCGCGTGACGCGTGCATACGGAGCGTGGACGCGCGGATCCCGAGCATGCGGGCGGCTTCCTCGGACGGGAAGCCAAGCAGGTCGGTGAGGACCACCGCTGCCCGTTGGCGGGGCGACAGGTCGGCGAGCGCGCGAACCGCAGCATCCTGCTCGTCGATACGGGCGATCTCGTCGTCGATGTGGATGAGCCCCGTCGAACGCTTCGCGGCCAAGAGGGCTCGGCGGTACCTGCTCCTGAACGCATTCATCGCGGTCCGGTACAGGTAGGCCCGAGGATCGTCCATCGCGGCGACTCGATCCCATCGCTCGAGGACGCGGACGAATGCATCCTGCATCAGCTCCTCCGCCTCGTGGCGGTTCCGCGTCACGAGGCAGAGCGCGGTGTAGAGGCCGTCCTTCTGTTCGTCGAAGAAGTCCTCGAACGGCACGGATGCCGTCGACGCACTCTGAAGATCAGATGCCGCCACGAGCCGGGCCGTTTCGCTCATCTACCTAAGCAACCGCCGAGAGCTGCCGAACGCCTACATCATGAGCCATCTCGTCGGATCGATGGTGAGAGAGGGACTCTGACCTCTTCGGTGTCAGGGAACGCCCGCTCTGTCGCTCGCACAGCCGATCACCACGGCCACATGCCTGAGGAGAATCCGTCGCGGTCGAGCCGCGCCTCACGGACCCTGCACGGCGGTCACGTTCGCGGCCGGCTCGCGCACGGCGACCACGTTGAACGCCGGGATCGGCCTCTTGAACCCCTTGAGCGTGAGCTCACCGATGGGTTCCACTTCGACGTCCTCCTCGACCTCCGCGTGGAGACGCTGGGTGATCAGGACCTGGCCACCCGCCGCTTCGTCGGCGAGCCGGGCTGCGAGGTTGGTCACCGCTCCGATCGCCGCGTAGTCGGAGCGGCCCTCGAAGCCGACCTCCCCGCACGTGGCGTGGCCGAGCGCGATACCGGCTCCCATGTCCAAGTCGTACCCGCGCTTCCTCCACAGGGGTGTGAGGGTCGCCATCTCCTCTCGGAGCGCACACGCCAGTCGAACCGCTCGCAGCGGCCCATCCGGGACCTCGTGGGGGTCGTTGAAGAAGAGCTGGACCCCGTCACCCTCGAGGAACCCCACGGTCGCGTCGAACCGGCCGACGAGACGCCCGACCGTGTCGTGGAACTCGCGGAGCACCTGCATCAGCTCCTCGGGCTCGACCGCGTCGACGAAGTTCGTCCAACCGCGGAGGTCCGCGAAGAGCATCGCGACGTTCCGACGATGGCTGCGCAGGATCGAGTCGTCACCGGAGGAGACGACGGCGTCGGCGAGTTGCGGCGAGAGGAACCGCCTCAGCTTCCGCGTCTGTTCGAGCTCCAGGACCTGGGCCTCGACCCGGTCCTCGAGCGTTCGATTCAGCTCCAGCAGCTCGGCCGACTGCGCCGCGATCGTGTCGTGGTAGCGCTTGATCCGGAGGAGGGACCGGACCCGGGCCAGGAGCTCGTCGTGGTTGAACGGCTTCGCGATCAGATCGTCGGCGCCCACCTCGATCACCTTCGTCTTCTCCGTCGTGCTCGCCGTGACCATGATCACGGGCAGTACCGCGGTCTCCTCGTCCTCCCGGAGCCGTCGACAGACCTCGTAGCCGTCCGGGGGCGGCATCATGACGTCGAGCAACACGAGGTCCGGCTTCGCCGAGGCGATGACCTCCAGCGCGCTTTCGCCATCGTTCGCGGAGACCACGTCGTAGCCCTGCGGAACGAGGACGGCCTCGAGCAGACGAACGTTCTGGGGGACATCGTCCACGACGAGGATCGTGGCGTTGTCGCTCATCGGCTCCCCCGTCAGGCAGTGTTGACGAACCGTCTCGATCAGGTCGCGGACGTTCACCGGCTTCGACACGTAGCCGTCGAAGCCGGCCGCCAGGAATCGCTCACGGTCCCCATGCATCGCCTGCGCGGTCAAAGCGACGATCGGGATCGTCGCGGTGCGGGCGTCCGCACGCAACCGGTGGAGCGCTTCCACGCCGTCGAGGTCTGGGAGCTGGATGTCCATCAGCACGAGGTCCGGCGTGTGCTCGGATGTCATGTCGACCGCCTCGCCGCCCGTCGTCGCCTCGAGTGTTCGATATCCCGTCGCGACCAAGACGTCGCGGAACAGCTTCATGTTCTTCTCGTTGTCCTCGACGACGAGGATCCGCTCGCCCGTCATGGCGTGGTCGACCTCGCGGGCAAGGCGAAAGTGAAGGTGCTCCCCCGGCCGAGCTCGCTCTCGAGCCAGATCCGTCCCCCGTGGAGCTCCACGAACCGCTTCGAGAGCGCGAGGCCCAGGCCGGTCCCCTCGCGGAGTCCGACCCCCGTCTCGGACTGCTGGAACTCCTCGAAGATCCGCTCCGTGTCTTCGGGGGCGACACCAGGGCCGGTATCGGCGACGGAGACCCGGACCTCGCCGTTGACCCGCGTCGCGCTCACGTCCACCTCGCCGCCGGCGGGCGTGAACTTCACCGCGTTCGAGAGCAGGTTGAAGATGACTTGCTTGATCCGTCGCTCGTCGCCGTCGACGACGTCGACCTCCGGATCGGCGTCGAACGCGACGCGGACCCCGTCCTCCGTGGCGCGCTCACGCACCATCACCACGCCACGTTCGAGCGCCTCCCGGAGCGAGAACGGGTGGACCTCGAGCTCGACCTGCCCGGCTTCGACCTTGGAGAGGTCGAGCACGTCGTTGATCAGCGAGAGCAGATGGTTGCCCGAGGAGGCGATGTCGTCGAGGTATTCGGCCTGCTTCTCGTTCACGGGCCCGACCATCTCGTCGCGAAGCACCTGCGAGAATCCGATGATCGCGTTCAGCGGCGTCCGGAGCTCGTGGGACATGTTCGCGAGGAACTCCGACTTGTGCCGACTGGCCTCCTCGAGCTTCGCGTACACGCTCCGGAGCTCGTCGTTCATCCGGTTGACGTTGGTGGCCAACGCACCGAGCTCGTCGCGGTTCTCGACGTCGACGCGCCCCTCGAAGTCGCCCGACGCGATCGCCGCGAGTCGGCGCGTCGATGCTCTGGATCGGCCCGACCAGCGACCACGACAGGATGAACCCGAGCAACAGGGCGAGCACGAGGGCGCCGGCCGCGACGCCGATGAACAAGGCCCGCGAGCTCGCGAATGAACTCTCGTTCCGGATCGATCAGCCCCTCGACCTCGGCACGCGTCCCGTCCGCCAGGTTCGCGGCATTCGTCTTGAGGTGGCTCAAGAGCCTCTCTGCCTTCGATCGGACGTGGTCCATCTTCTGTTCCGGGGCGCCTTCCTTGTAGAGAGGGATGAGTTTTTCGTCCAACAGCAGCCACAGTCGGTGGGCGGTTACTCTGATCGTCCTCGAGGTCGCCTCGATCCTCAGGGGGCGGCGTGAAGAGCAATTGATCCGCGGTCGTCCCGGCCTCGATGAGGCGAACCGCGGTTCTCGCGTATCGGTCGATCGCTTCCTGGTTCTCCACGCACCGGACCCCCGTCCAGACGTTGCAGAAGCCCCCTCCCGCGTTCTGCGCCATGAGCTGGCGGAGGTTCCCCACGTCCCGCTGGAGCTGTCCGTAACCGATCGCTCGCTCCCGAAGCGGTCCGAGACTCCCGACGCGATCGTTCGACTGCCCGAGGACGCGCTGCCCGAGCAGTCCCAGCGCGACGAGGAGCAGCGACGTGCCGACGAACGCGATCAGGAGCTTCGTGCGAACCGTGACCGGCAGGCGGGCGACGGCGCGGACGAGCGGATCGTCGATGCGGCTCAGCGGCCGTCGCTTGTGGGCGACGGCCGCTCGCCGCTCGTCAGGAGGTGCGTCGGACACGGGCTCGCACGCCTAGGAGCTCGGTCGTGCCGCCGACGAAGTTCGTGATCAGCCACTTGCCGTCGATCCGCGCGACGTCCGCATCGCCGGCCGTGACCGCGGCCACCTCCCCGGTCTTCGCTATCCACGAAGTGGCACTCGAAGTGCAGCGTCCCACGGTCGCCGTTCACCGTGATCTCCATCTTGTAGGCGGGGTGATCGGAGATCCAGTTGTTCTGGAATGTCGGCGACTTCGTCGTCCAGAAGTCCCGGATCTCGTCGAGGCCCACCGCGGTCTCTCCCCCTCCGACGGAGAAGGTCGCGTTGGGCGCGTACAGGCTCAGCATCAGATCGATGTCCTTCACCGACGTGGCCTCGTGGAAGTCCTTCTCGATCTGGTCGATCTCCCACATGTCCTGGAATCGCCGGGCCTCGGCCTCGGACGCGTTGCCTCCCGAGCCGCCGCACGCTGCGAGCACGACCGAGATGACGAAGACCCCGATTACTCCACCGAGCACGAACCTCCGCATGTGATGCCCCTTTCCGCTCATATTGCCTGGTCGTCAGTGCCGAGGATGTTCACACTGCCGATCCGATACGTCTAGAGGCTAGGGAGAGCAACGATCCCGGCCCAGCAGGCCAACCGTCCATCTTCGGGGTGGTAGCACGGTACTGCCCTCGAACCTCGTCACTCCGTCCTCTCTGCGCAGAAGTGGCGGACCTGCTCGGGGAACGTGCTCACGTGGATCGGCTTCTCGATCCATCCCGCGAACCCTGCCTCCTCGAGCCAGTCGTCGGCGCCCTCCAGCCGTGTCGCGCTCATCGCGACCACCGGGATCCGAGCCGTTCGCTCGTGCGCCGCGAGATCCCGCGTCGCCTCGACGCCGTCCATGTCGGGGAGCCGAAGATCCATCAGGATCACGTCGGGCACGTGCTCGCGTGCGAGCGAGATCCCCTGCGCGGCCCGTCGAGGCTCCGAGCGTCCGGAACCCCGCGGCGCCCAGGACGTCGAGCGCGAGCTTCCGGTTCAGGTCGTTGTCGTCGACGACGAGGACGCTGGTCACAGGCGTATCCTCGCGCCATGCCGCTCCGGCTCGTGATCGCAGACGATCATCTCCTCGTGCGCGAGGGCGTGCGGCGGCTGCTCGAGGCCGATCCCGACCTCGAGGTCGCGGCCGTGTGCGGCGACCTCGATTCTCTGCTCAGCGCTGTGGAGACGGAGCATCCGGACGTGGTCGTCACCGACATCCGCATGCCGCCCGGCAACAGCGACGAGGGGATCCAGGCGGCAGAACGGTTGCGGACGACGAACCCCGACGTCGGCGTGGTCGTGCTCAGCCAGTACGCCACGCCGAGCTACGCCCTCGCGCTCCTGGAGGGCGGCAGCGCGGGACGTTCCTACCTCCTGAAGGAGCGCGTCCAGGAGCCGGACCAGCTCGTGGCGGCGATCCGCGCGGTCGCGACCGGCGGTTCCGTGATCGACCCGAAGGTCGTCGAGGCGCTGGTCGCCGAGGACGCCCGAGGCGAGCAGTCGCCGATCCACCAGTTGACCACGCGCGAGCGCGACGTGCTGCGCGAGATGGCGGCGGGCAAGAGCAACGCGGCTATCGGTGAGTCCCTCTTCCTCGCCGAGCGGTCGGTCGAGAAGGTGATCCATTCGATCTTCCTCAAGCTCGAACTCACGTGGGAGCCGTCGGTCAACAAGCGCGTCAAGGCCGTGATCCTCTACCTGGCGGAGAGCGACTAGCGTCATCGCGAGAGCGGCAGGGATCCGGCCACGGTGGTCCGGTCCCCCGGCGCGGTGATCGTCACTCGGCCGCCCAGCGCTTCGACGCGATCGTGCGGGGCACGGCGTTCGGGACCCAGGTTGCCGTCCGCCTCGATCTCGAACGCGAGCGCGCCCTCCTCGCCCCGAACCCTCACCACGACCGGGATGCCGGCCGACGCGCGCTCGAACGCGTCCAGGGCGCAGAAATAGACGGCGCCGGCGATCTCCGGCGGAGTCGACCCGTCCACATCGACGTCGAGCCGCGCTTGCACGCCGGCGCGGGTGGCCGCCGCGCGGAGCTCCGCGACCAGTCCGCCTACCTCGAGCAGCGGAGGGAAGATCCGGTTGGCGAGCTCCTGCAACTCCGTCAACGCTCGTCGCACTTCGCGCTGCATCTCCTCGAGGAGCCCCTTCGCCGCCGCGGGATCGGAGTCCACGGATCCCGCGACGACCTCGAGGATGGCGGCGAGCCCCACCAGATCCTGCTGCACGCCTCCGTGCAGAGCCCGCTCGATGTCGCGACGTTCGGCATCGCCGACAAGCGCGAGTCGTCTCCGAGAGGCTCGGAGCTCCTCGATCTCGCGGCGCAACCCATCGAGGGTTGGTTGCTCGTCGGCCTGATCGATCTCCAGCGGATGCCTCCTGCGCCCGGATCCTCCGCAGTTGTCCGTCATCGCTCGGGCGGCGTCAAGCGGCCAGCACCGTATCGCGACGGATGGCAGCATCCCGCGGTTCGCCAGGCCGCCACCGTAGAGCCGGCGGGAACCACCTCCTAGCGTCTCGACCCGAGAGCGCTCATCCAGAAGCGAGAGGAGAACGAGGGTGAAGCTCGATACACGTGATGCCAAGGACCACGAGGTGACTCGGCCCGAGGGGGATGACCACACCGCGAGCTTCGAGCTCTTCTACCGGTCCGAGCGCGATGGGCTCTTCGCCAATCTCTGCCTCATCACCCGAGACCCGCACGAGGCTGAGGAGCTCATGCACGACGCCTTCCTGAAGGTCTGGGAGCGGTGGGGTCGCGTGCGCCACATGGATCGCCCGGCTGGGTATCTCTACCGAACCGCGCTCAACACATTCAAGACCCGGTATCGGCGAGCCGCGATCGCGAGGCGCGTGCTCGACTGGGCCTCGAATCGCGATCCGCTCGAAGACGTCGAAGGCCGCGACCGCGTGGATCGCGCCCTCGCGGCACTGACCGTTCGTCAACGTGCGGCGGTCATCCTCATAGAGCTCCTCGACTACACGTCCGAGGAGGCGGGGCGCCTCTTGGGCGTCCGTCCGGGAACGGTGCGTGTGCTCGCACACCACGGGCGCGCCGCGCTGAGGAAGACGATGTGAGTCCGGGCGGAGCGACCGTGACGAACCGGCCGATGTGACTGCTCGCGAAGCCCGCCTACGCTCCCGAGGTAGCCTGCGCCTACCGACATAGGAGGAGGCGGTCTGATGTCCCAGGCAGGCGCGGACACGCGCATCGGCTTCCGGGTGGGTCGAGCGATGGTCCTGTTCATCTACGGTTTCGCGATCGTCTGCACCGTGATCCTCGCGATGGCGTTCTTCCTCGAGCTGTTCAACGCGAACGAGGGGACGCCGTTCGTGCAGTGGGTGTTCCGGGCGACCGATCGGATCATGCAGCCGTTCCGCGGGATCTTCCCCGCGGTCGAGGGCGAGAGCGGCTCGCTCCTCGATCCGGCGCTGCTCTTCGCGATGTTCATGTACTGGTTGCTCGCGCTCGGGATGCATGCCTTGGTCGGTTGGATCGACCGGAGGATCGCGGCTGCGAGGTATCAGGAGCGAGCGGATATGGCGCTTGCGCCGACGACCCCACCGGTGGTCGCGCGGCCAGAGGACTCAGGTCCTACCGGCTGATCGCCGAGCGCCGGGGAGGGCCGGATATATAACGAACGAGTGGAGAAGGAAGCTGCGACGACCAGCGTCACCATCGGCGTTCCCGTTCGCGACTTGGACGCCGCCCGGGCCTGGTACGAACGCGTGCTCGGCAAAGTGGCCGACATCGAGCCCGACCCGGGGATCGTCGAGTTCGAGGTCCACCCTGGTTCCTGGCTGCAGCTCTACGTCGGCGATCGGACCGTGTTCCGGATCGGCGTCAAGGACGTCGAGGCCGCACGCGACCGTCTGGTGACGATGGGGATCGGCGTCGGGCCGATCGAGCGGGTCGAGGGCGTGATCGCCTTCGTCGAGTTCTCCGACCCCGACGGCAACCACCTCAGCCTCTATCAGGTCCTGGAGTGACGAGGTCGGAGCTGGATCTCACACCACGAAACCGCCTCTGACGGAGGGGTTTGGGTAGTGGGCGCTAGAGGATCTGAGCCTCTGACCTCTTCCGGTCAGAAGGCCGGCGCACCCCCTGATCAGCATCTCGCAGCTCAGAGCATCCGCGACGTGTCACAGGATTACGGTCGAGGACCGCCTGATCCCAATCGGCTCTTTGACCTGGTGTTGACCAAGATGGCCGCCGATCGTGCGCCGACTTTCTGTTCCGCCGAACAACACTCAGCCGATGTCTTCGTCCGTCCGGGCCGGGCGCGACCGGACGATGGACCTTGCAACCAACAAGGCGACCAAGGTGACAAGCTGAGCCCCGAGGATCACGCGGTTGACATCGACCGCAGGACGCCAGGAGACCTCGTCTCCCTTGATCACGTAGGCGCCTACCGGCTTCGCGCTGAGGCCGAACCCAGCCCCTCCTCCACGTCCTTCCCCGCCTGGGGCCTCACCCGAGCCGCCACCGGCGCCCCCTTGGACGCGGGCAGCCGGGATCACCGTCACGCCGTTCTTGACATACGGCTCGCCGAAGACGCGGCGGACGGTGATGGCGTCCTTCGCCTCCTCGATCGTCTTGTCAATGTCGACTCGTTTCGTCGTTTCCATGGTCACTCCTTCCAACGTGTCCATCACAGCATCCCTCCTCCAGGATGCGCCGCTCAGGCCATAGGTCCCGAGGTCACGGAGCCGTCTGACCCTCAGGGAAGAGGTGGCCACTTCAACTGCCGCCGTCTATGCGGGGCGCACCTCTGGCAGTGCCGACAGTGCGCAAAGTAGAAGGAGCCCGCCTGCAGGCGGGCTCCTTCCGTGAAGCGGCCCGGAGCTGAGGCCGCTCGTCTAGCGTGTTGCGTCCGCGTACTCCGGGCTCGTTGCCCGGTGCTCCTGCGTTGTGACCGACACCTCGCCGGCAACCTTGCCAGCGTGCCTGAACCCGAGGATCGAGAGGATCCCGAGCAAGAGACCCGCGAGCAGCATCGCGATCCCGGCCCACATGGCGATCGTCGCGACGGTCCACCAGCCGTAGGCGTTCAGCAGCATCGCCCTCAGGGACTCACCCTTGAAGAGCGTGTCAGCCTTGGCCTGCAGCTCCGCGGCAACGTCGGGGTCGATCCCCTCTTCGCGCGCCGCTGCACTCGTCTCCGAGTAGGTCGCGCCGTCGTTGACGGCCTCGAGGTGTCCGCCGATGTAGCGGGAGAACGCCTCTGCCTGCACACCGTTCTCGACCTTCTGACCGGCGAACTCGCCGATCTCGGCCTTCTCCTCCGGGGACATCGCGTCGGCCGGCGGGAACGAGATGTTCTGCGGCACCAAGCGGTCCCGCACGTTCTGCTGCCCGAAGTTGCCTCCGAAGATCGCCATCGCGCCGAGCGCGATGAGCACGATCGCGACCACGGCACCTGCGCCGCTCACGATCTTGTCCCAGTTGCTCCTGTCCATCTCACTGCTCCTTTGCTCCTGGGGGCCGCCGCTCCGGTGGGGGCCCCGTTGAGCTCATGTTCGACCCGGAGCGCTTGCCTTTCATGGGCCTTTGGACCCCACACCGGGTAGGACTTGCCCAGGACCACCAGAGACCCCGGCTGGGGGCGCCTCAGCACCCTGGTTCGGATCCACGAACCCAACGAGGCGATGGTCGTTACGACCGCGTGAGCACCACCTTGAGCGCACCCGTTTCCCCCGCTCGCGAGAAGGTGTCGTACGCCTCGAGGAACTCATCCATCGGGTATCGGTGGGTGACGAATCCACCCACGTCGAGCTGCCCGGATCGGATCAGCTTGAGGAGCGTCGGCGTCGAGTACGTATCCACGAGACCGGTGGTGACGGTCACCCCCTTGATCCACAGATCCTCGAGATGGAGCGTCGCCGGCCTTCCGTGCACTCCGACGTTCGCCACCACACCGCCCGGTCTGACGAGGCTCGCGCACAGCTCGAAGCTCTCGGGTACCCCGACGGCTTCGATCGCCGTATCCACACCGAGCCCACCGGTGATCTCGCGGATCCTCTCGAGCGAGTCGTCCCGGTCACTGTTCACCAAGACGCCGGCTCCGAATCGCTTGGCCGCCTCCAACCGGGAGTCAGCGATGTCGATCGCCACGATCTGGCTCGGCGAGAACAGCTGCGCCGTGAGGATCGCTGCGAGTCCGATCGGCCCAGTCCCTACCACCGCCACGGTGTCACCCGGCCGGATCCTGCCGTTCAGCACCCCGACTTCGTAGCTCGTGGGGCAGATGTCGGCGAGCATCAGCACGGCTTCGTCCGAAACACCGTCGGGCACGAGGTGGGTAGACGTGTCCGCGAAAGGGACGCGGACGTACTCGGCCTGGGTCCCGTCGATCCGATGTCCGAGGATCCAGCTGCCACCTCCGGTGCACAGTCCGTATCGGGCCTCCTTGCAGAATCGGCAGCGCCCGCACGCAGTGATGCAGGAGATGAGCACCCGATCGCCTGGAGCGACCGTGGTCACACCCGACCCGATCTCCTCGATCGTGCCGACCGCCTCATGGCCCAAGATCCGACCCTCCGTCACCGTCGGAACATCCCCCTTCAGGATGTGGAGATCCGTTCCGCAGATCGTGACGGCGTCGACCCTGACGACGGCGTCGAGGTCCTCCTGGATCGACGGCTTCGGGACTTCCTCCCAGCTCTTCTTTCCCGGTCCGTGATACACGATGGCTCGCATCGTTCACACCTCCTGTTCGATCATTCGCCCGCGGACGGTTCCACTGGATGTTCGTTCATGCAACTGGTCTGAGTACCTCGCGACCCGGCTGTTCATGCCGCCACCCCGACGTTCGAGAGGCTGTGCCCTTGGAGGAACTCTTCGAGGAACCCCTCGAGTTCTCGTGTCGCCGCAGGGTGCTTTCCCAGCATCAGATGACCGCCACGATCGACCGTAACCATCCGTGCGCACGGGATCCGTCGGGCCATGGCGACCGCCGCCGGATATGGAGGTCCTGTAGTCGTCCCGCGCATGCAGGATCATCGTGGGAACCGGGACCTCGGATAGATCGATCTGGTTGATGCGGGGTTCGACACGAAGGCATCGAAGACCTCGCCCGTCACTCGCAGCTTCCCCAGGAGGACACCTTCCATCGCTCGTCGGATCTTCGACTCGTCCTCCTCGGTCGGCTGCACACCGTCCGGGACGCGCAGCACCTGGCTCAATCTCGCCATCAGGCTGGGTAGGTACGTGATCGTGAGCCACAGCGACGGGATCGCTTGCGAAGATCGCTCTGAAGACGGCTCTCGGTGGCATGCCCTTGGACTGATGCGGACCCGGGACGTTTGCCGACACGAGCAGCAGCGCCCGCGTCCGATCATGGTGACGGATCGCGAAATGCAGCGCGGACGTGCTTCCTGCCGATCCCGCGAGGACCACGACCCTCCTGACGCCGATCGCATCGAGCAGCGCGGCGAACGCGTCGGCCTGCATCTCCGGCGTGGCGCCTGTCGGCATCTCGGAGCCGAGATAACCGAACCGAGAGGGCACGATCACCCGGTAACCCGGGGGAACGAGGTCGGCCGCGAGTCCTCGCAGACCTCCATCGGCGCCCTGCGTGATGCCATGGATCACGAGCACCACAGGCCCCTCACCCTGGTCGATGTACTCGACCTTCCCGAACTGCGTTTCGACGGTACGACGATCGAGTGCCGCCAGCCTCCGTCGGGCGGCTTCCATGTCGCGCCGGTAACGATCTACGACTCTCATCGGGATCATCTCCCCTCCAAGCGCCGTGCACTCACGCGCCAACCATGGTCTTGGACGGCCATGTGAGCCATACGATGCTCACGATCAGCGCTGCGTTGACCCCTTCGATGAACAGGTACCAAGGGTTGAAGTACACGACCATCAGGCCGAACGAGGCCGCCAGCCCGATCGCGGCCACGCTCCGCCACCAGCCGGCATGCGCCCACAGGCCCAGACCCCCAGCCATGAGCAACACGGCCGCCGTCACGGCCAGCAGCACCGCCACGGTCTTCTGGTCACCGAGCCACCACGAATGGTCCGGGTCGAACGGCGCTTCCTGATCCGAGGGCTTCGGCATGAGCCAGATCGCCAGGTGCACGAGCGCGTGCGCGATCAGGAATCCGATGAATAGGAACCGCCACATCTTCCTCACCTCTCTCTTGCGGGGCAGCCGCCACTGTCGCCTTCGCGAGAGACGGCTCGCCCTGCCACTCGACAACCGTCTGCACACCAAGTCGCTTCCAGTTGCTCGACGAGCGCACGGACGCCCGCAAGGCATTCGTCGTCTGGATAGCAAGGAGCGACCACCTCAGCGCGCTCGATCCCTTCTTCGAGCTCGAAGTCCAACGGCGCTCCACACCGCAGCCCAGTCCGGCTCGAAGTCGGGCAGCACGACACGGAGGTACGGTCCATTCGTCTGGACGACCAGGTCCTCAGACATCTCCGTCTCCTTCTCACCCGTCACCTCGAAGGATGCGCGGCGCGGCACGCACCGGGGGAGGCCGAAAGACACTGGTTCGACGGGACAGAGGTCCCGCTGGGCTAGGCGCGTCTCGCGGGCGGACGCCGCCGGAGATTCCTTCCATGGAGGTACGCCGTCAGAAGGATCAGCGGCACGTGGATCGCGGGCAGACTGTGGGCGAACCAGCGCGGCAGGAAGATGTCGGTGACCGAACCATCTTCGGCGCCGAGCGATTCCGCCACATCGGTCAGCGGGCAACGGAAGCCGTTCGCCGCGAAGATCACACTCTCGCCGCCGACCACGGCGGCCGCGGCCGCGACGCGTCGGTCGGTCCGCTTCACGAACCCCGCATACAACAGGTACCCCATGCACGACTCGATGGAGAACCAGGCCAGCGTATGGATGACCTTGACCGCGACGAGCGCGCGCTCATGAGGAGTTGAGCGGTGGTCGCCCGGGTCCATGGCGAACTACTTTGCGTGTCCGGGCCCGACACCGAGCTCGCGGGCGATGCCGTCGGCCCAATCTCGGATCGCATCCCAGTCGCGGAAGTCTCCGTCAGGAGCCTTCACGGCCTTCACGATCATCCGTTCCCCGAACCCAAGCTTGCTCCGATCCAGGGCGCCGAAGAACATCCGGTGATCGATCGGACCGACGATCCCGGCTATCTCCTCCAACTGCCGAGGCTGTTCCTCTTCGTCCTCGACGTCGGTGCCGAGCGGGCCGCTGCTGAACAGCCACACGGGTCGTTCCGCGAGTGCCTCTGCGGATCGGTGCACGAACTCGACGGCCTCCTTCATCCAGGATCCCGCGTAGACAGCGCTCCCGAGCACGACCGCCCTGAATTCTGCGAGGTCGACGACTTCACCGACGGAACAGACTTCCACCGGCTCGCCGAGCTCGCGCAAGCGATCCGCGATCGCTTGTGCGATCCCTTCAGTTGAGCCGTGCTTACTCGCGTAGGCCACGAGCACCGTCATGCTGACCAACCTTCCTCTCTTCGATCGTCGATCAAGTCATCTCCGCTCGCGATGTAGTAGGAGCGCCAGCATGGCCAGCGCGAAACCGGTTGCGAGCACGATGCCCTCCAACGGGAATGCCTCGACCCCCGGCACGTTCGCGTTCGCCTGGAACAGGCCCGCCATCAAGAGGTTCACCTGGTACATGGCGCCCATGACAGCCATCGCCGTTCCGAACACGTACCCGTCGGGGGTGCGCCGCCAGAGCAGCACCCCGGCGATCACGAGCGCCGGGACCAACAACGACGTGTCGATCGCCAACACGAGGTGGAGCCCGTCGGTCGGGATGTCGGCCATCAGCTCACCGGTGATCGCGAAGCGGATCGCGAGGAATACCCAGAGCCCGCCCAGGACCGCTCCCACGACCGCGAGGAATCCCCCGATCCACTTGGTCCCCCTGACTCCCCGGAACCGAGCTGCGATCGCGTCGACGTCGACGTTCGCCACTGCAAGTACGAGCGTGATGATCGACAGCGCGAACAGCGCGATGTGCAGAACGAAGATGTCGTTGAACTCCGCCCCGAAGACATAGTAGGCGTAGTTGTAGAGCGAGTACGCGAGCGCGCCGAGCCACACCGCCTGAGCCGCGCGGGAACCTCGTCTCGCGAGCAGCAGCGACGTGACGAGGATCGGCACCGCAACCACCATCGTCGTCAGATCCCCTCCTCGAAGGGCCTCTCGAGCCCAAGGACCATCGCGATACAGCCCGTCGATGAGCAGACCGGCTGCCGATGCCACCACCATCAGGACCGCGATCACCCCGGAAAGCCCGTAGGCGGCGCGAAGACCGGGCTTCGCTCTCTGACCCTCGACATCCCGAGCAACGAGTACGTCATGCCGTCTATCCTCCTGAACCAGATCCGCCACCATCGATCTCACCTCTCGTCATCTCGTGACGATCCGAGCGTAGGTCAGGGTCCTTGGCAACGGGGGGCCGACGGTCCCGCTTCGAACGGGACCGATCGCGGCCTTCACGGCTCGTTCCTGACATCATCCGCTGACCTGGAGGGATGCTGTTTGAGGGAAGTCGCGCTCGAGACACGATCGCTCGCCCAGCTTGAAGGACTGGTCCGGCCGTCCCATCTCGAGAAGTTCCGATCGGTCCTCGGCACGGTCGCCAACCGACTCGAAGGCCGAACGCTCTGGCACGTGAACTCGACCTCTGAAGGCGGAGGAGTCTCCGAGCTACTCCATCAACTGCTCGGCTATCTGATCGAGGGAGGGATCCGGTGCCGATGGATCGTGGTCGAGGGAGACCAGGACTTCTTCTGGGTGACGAAGCGGCTCCACAACCGGTTGCACGGATCCGAGGGTGACGGCGGCCCCCTCGGGGAGAAGGAGCGGGAGATGTACATGGGCGTGCTTCGCAGGGAGCTCGCCCCGCTGCTCGATCTCGTCAGCCCCGGCGACATCGCTATCCTGCACGATCCTCAGACCGCCGGCCTCGCCGGCCCACTCGCAGACACGGGGCTAGGCGTGGAATGGGTTTGTCACGTCGGCGTTGACACCCCGACCGACATCGTTCGCTCCGCGTGGGAATTCCTGCGCCCCGACATCGAACGGGCGCACGCGTCGGTGTTCTCGCGGCGCGCGTACATCTGGAGAGGGCTCGACCGGCGGAAGGTCTCCGTGATCCCACCTTGCATCGATCCCGTATCGCCGAAGAACGCTGACATAGAAGCCTCGGAGGCGGATGCCATCCTCGGTGCCGCCGGCGTTCTGACGGTATCTGAGCCATCAGAGGCTCGTGTCGAGATCGATGGCGTCGGTTCGGTTCGCGTCCATCGAGACGCGGAGAGAGTCGAAGAGGGGCCGGTCCCCGTGGATGCCGCCCTCGTTGCCCAGGTATCTCGTTGGGACCGACTGAAAGACCCCGTCGGGGTCCTGCAGGGGTTCGCGCGACATGTGCGGCCGAACCTCGGCGCTCACCTCTTGCTGGTCGGGCCGGCGACCGCCTCCGTCGCAGACGATCCGGAAGGCGCAGAGGTCTTCGCCGAGGCCCTCGCGGCATGGCAGCGGCTTCCGGCGAGACCGCGCGCACGGATCCATCTCGTGAACCTCCCGGTCGAGGACCGCATCGAGAATGCGGTCGTGGTGAACGCCCTGCAGCGCAAGGTCGACGTGGTGGTGCAGAAGAGCCTCGCGGAGGGCTTCGGTCTCACGGTGACCGAGGCGATGTGGAAAGAGCGGCCGGTCGTCGCCAGCCGCGTCGGAGGGATCCAGGATCAGATCATGGACGGCCGAAGCGGTCTCTTGATCGCACCGACAGACCTGCCCTCGCTGGGGAAGGCGATCTCATCGCTCATCGCGGATCTCGGGTTCGCCCAAGCGGTCGGCCATGCGGCCCGTGAGCGGGTCAGGAACCGCTTCTTGCCCCCGCACTTCCTCGGCGCGCATCTCGGTGTGATCGATCGGATCCTGCGCGAGGTCTCGGAGTAGGCGAACGCTACGAACGGTCGCGTGGGCGCGCCATCTCTTTCCGCCTGTTCTCGACGCGGGAGAGCGGCCCGACCTCGTAACCGCGGATGCTGGCGGGGTCGCCCGGACGATTGGCCTCGCACATGAAGAATTGGAGCCGGCATGTGTCGCAGTACACGTCCAGATCCAGGGGGAGATCCGCCCCGTCCCACCATGAGCTCCGCTCGCCCTCACCGACCGCGATGTCGATCCCGCAACGGTGGCAGGTCCTGAAGTCCCTTCCTCGCGCCATCGGTTCCACCTTCTCAGCGTCATCCTCCGCGCGTGGACACTCCCGGTCAGGGTCGAACGGCCCACGCGGCCCAGGGCGAACGGCGAAGGGGAGGAGCCGGCCTCTGAGGCTCCCTCTTTGAGAGACCGGATCGGACAGGGCACGTTCGTAGCCCGTCAGATGAACAGCGTGATCGCGTCTTGGGCCTCGACCAACGCCGTCGTGGCGCCAGCCGGCTCCTCGAGGCCGTCGATCAGATCCTCACGATGCAGACCCAGCAGATCCATCGTCATCTGACACGGCACGAGCTTCACCCCGAGATCCTTCGCGAGCTCGATCAGTTCCTCCGGGCTCGCGACGTGATGCTCCTTCGCGAGCTTCCGCATCATCGCCGGGCCCGCGCCGGCGAAGTTCATCTTCCCCAACTTCACGTGCTCGAGGCCGGGCCGGTCCATCGTGGACAGCAGCTTCTGCATCCAGTTGTCGCCGGTGATCCGCACGTCGTCCTTCACGAGCGGGAAGAGCCCCCAGAAGGTGAAGAAGATCGTGGTCTCCATCCCCATCGCAGCCCCGCTGGTACCGAGGATCAAGGTCGGCCAGACTCGGTCGAGATCGCCGCTCCAGGCCATGATCACCAGCTTCCGATGCGGGACGTGGTGGAGCCTCTCGCTCGGTCGCTTCTCGAACGGCTTCCGCCGTTGCCGCCATGTCGCTCACCCCTTCCTGATCAGGAATCGGAACACGCCGTCTTCTTCCGAACGCTCGACGAGCTCGTGGCCGGTCGAGCCGGACCACGCCGCGAAATCGGGGACCGACCCGGGATCCGTCGCCAGGACCTCGAGCAGGTCACCGACGGCGAGCTCCCGGATCGCCTGTGCCGTCTTCGCGATCGGCAGCGGGCAGGCGAACCCCTTCATGTCCAGCGTCGTCACGATCGTCGCGCTCATCGCTCACTCCTTTCCTCCGCGCATCGCCCGCTCGGGGATGCCGTCCCTGGGGCACCGTCTCCCAGTACAGGCGGTTGAACAGCCACTTCGCGGCGTGCCACATCCGATTCGGCTGTGGCGGGACCGGCGGATGCTCGTAGTCGAACCGCAGCGTGGTCGCGCGGCCGTCGCCGGTCTCGAGGAAGCACATGACGCGGCCGCCGTAGTTCGACCGCGGCGCCGTGCCTCGAACCAGTGACGCGATCCGGCTGGCCACCACGGGTGCCTCGAAGTGCGCGGTGGACCCGCTCTTCGAGATCGGGAGGTCCGTCCCATCCCCGATCGCGAAGATCCGTTCCTGGTCCTTCACCTGGAGCGTGTGGCGGTCTGTGGGGATCCACCCTCCCGGGTCGCCCAGATGGGAGGCGTCGATCACTCCCTGTCCCCGATGCGGGGGCACGAGCACGAGCAGGTCGTACTCGGCCTTGTCGCCCTCGAGCGAGCTCACGACGCCGGCCGAGGCATCCACCGATTCGACGTTGAAGAACGTCTCGAGCGCGATCCCCCGTGCCGACATGATCGGTTGGATCAGCTTCGAAGCGCTCTCGATCGTGAACGCCCGGTTCAGCGGGGAAAGGAGGGTGATCTCGCTCCGCTCGCGCAAACCGCGGCGCCGCAGGAACTGGTCGAGCATGAAGACGAACTCCACCGGCGCCGGCGGGCACTTGTATGGGATGCCGGCCACGCCCACCTTGACCCGTCCCCCCCGGAAGCGCCTGAGCTCCTCGCGGAGGCGCTCGGCGTCCTCCAGCGAGTAGAAGCCGAACGCTCCCTCGGCGAGTCCGGGGATCTGCTCCGGGACCAGCCGCGCGCCGGTCGCGATCACCAGGTAGTCCCAGTCCAGGCTGCCGCCTCGTTCCAGCTGGACGCTGCCCGCGTCCGGATGGATCCGGACCGCCCGCTCGATCGCGAGATCGACGTCACGCCGGAGCAACGTGCGCTCGTCGCGCGCGAGCCATCGTCCGTTCGCCTCGCCCAGCGCCAGGTACAGGAAGCCGGGCTGATAGACGTGCATGCCGGTCGGATCGACCACCGTCACCTGCGCTTCCCGGCCGAGCTCCTTCGAGAGCAGGTTGGCCGTCAAGGTACCCCCGACCCCGCCGCCGAGCACCACGATCCTCGCCGGCATCGGGTTACCTCATCTTCCGCACGACGAAGCTCGTCCCGCCGTCCGTCTCGGTCACGGAGACGAGCTCGTGGCTCGCCTTCGTCACCCATGCCGGGATGTCGGTCAGCGAGCCCGCATCGGTCGAGAGCACTTCGATCACATCGCCGATCGATCCCTCCCGGATCGCTCCGATCAGACTCATCAGCGGGCCCGGGCAGGGCATCCCCCGAGCGTCGATGGACCGGGTCACATCGGTCACCTGTGTCATCGCTGCCACCTCCGTCTCCTCACACGAACGTGATCGCACCGCCGGCGGCGGCCAGGAACGCGGCCACGCCGCGCACGTCGTCCACCAGCGGATCCAGGTCGTCCGGAGTGATCTTCAGCAGATCCATCGAGAGCGAGCACGCGTGGATCGACACGTCGCCGATCTCCTTCGCCTGCCGGAGCATCTCGCTCCAATGCATACCCTCGTGCCACTCCCAGAGCGTCTGTCCTTCGGTCCCCGCCTCGGGCGACAGTCCATGGTCCTTCGTGATGCGATCGGCGCGGAACGCGTCGAGCGCCCAGAACTGCAGCAGGATCTCGACCTTGCGCTCCATCGCGGCGGCCCCGACGACCAACACGGCAGCCCCGGTCAACCGGTCGTCGGTCCCCGAGCAGAGCACCAGCGAGAGTGTCTCGTCGTTCCCGTCCATGGCCCCCTCCTTCACTCGCCCACAGTGTGAGCCGAAGGGGTGGGCGGCGAGGGGGCCGAACGGCGGGCATCTGGGTGACGTTCGGACCGTTCAGATGGGGGTTGGCGGGGAGCGATGAGGCCAACGCCTCGGACGTCCTCGGATCCGAAACGTCAGACGCTTCCCGTCCCACGACCTGCCGTCGTGCGGGCGATCCACGTGCGTACGTTCTCGACGTGTCGGAGGGGCTCGGCCGCGTGTTCACACGTGATGGGGTCCTCACAGGATGGATTGCCTTCACCCGTGAAGAAGTTGAATCGGCACGTGTCGCAATAGACATCCAGCTCTTCGGGGAGGTACGGACAGTCTCCCCACGGCAGCTCCGCTCGCCCTCACCGGTCGCGATGTCGAGCCCGCAGCCGGGGCACTTCCTGAAATCCTCCCATCGCGCCATCGGATCCTCCTTCTCGACGTCATCTTCCACGCGGGGATACCCCCCGTTCAGGGTCGAACGGCTCACGCGGTGGGGGGCCAACGGCGGGAGGACGAGGGCGCCCGCGAGGCTAGGAAACCTGAAACCCTCCGCGGGGATCCACGGCGACCGCTGACTTCTCCCCCACCATCACTGGGTTGCAGTCCATCTCGTGGCTCGGCGCAAGTCGCCCGCGGTCCACGCAACGAACCGCTTGCCTGATTAGTCTGATGCGACTCGATCCGCCAGGGATAGTGGGAGACGGAAATCGGGACCAGGTGACCAGCGATGAAGGTGCTACTCGCGACGGACGGCTCCGAGCCCGCGCTCCGAGCCTGTGACCACGCCTCCACGTTGCTCGTCCCGGGCCGAGACCAGGTGAGGCTCCTCACGGTCCTGTCGTACAGCGAGTATCCGTATTCGCTGGTTCCCGACGACATACCCCTTGGCGATGAGGCCGAACGAGTGAGACGCGTGGCGGAGGATGTCCATCGACTCACGGATCAGTCCCGAGGGCTACTCGAAAGCAGCGGTCACATCGTCGAGATCGCTCATCGATTCGGTAACCCGACCGATGAGATCGTTGCCGAGATCGGGGACTGGCTTCCGGAGCTGGTCGTGCTGGGACGGCGAGGGGTGCGTGGAGTCGAACGATGGATAGGGAGCGTTTCCGAACACGTTCTTCATCACGCGGATGTCCCTGTGCTCCTCGTTCCGTGATCAACGCATCGGCGTGGGCGACTCGAGGGACGCGTCCTCCTTCCTCGGAGGTCTCGGCTCCGGCGACGATGAGCCTGCGTCCGCCGAGCCGTTAGGAAGCCGCCACCCGCACGCGGGAATCGACGACGACAGCTCGCGTTTCCCCGACCATCACCGGGTTGCAGTCCATCTCCCGGACCGCCTCGTGGTCCGAAGCAAGGGCACTGACCCGAAGGATCACCTCTTCGAGGGCAGGAACGTCCGCGCGCGGCGCTCCGCGATAGCCCTCCAGCAGCGGGAACGTCTTCAGCGAACGAACCATCTCCCGAGCAGCCGTGTCCGTGACCGGTGCAACGCGCACGGCGACGTCCTTCAGGAGTTCCGCGATCGTGCCACCCGCGCCGCACGCGACGATCGGCCCGAAGACATCGTCGTGCGTGACGCCAACGAGCACCTCCACGCCTTCGACCATCTCCTGGACGGAGAATCCCGTCAGCGGCTCGTCGATCGCTCGGAGATGCTCTTGCATCTCGATCGCATGTGCGACAACCATCTCCTCACCTTGGAGACCCAGCCGAACACCCCCGACGTCGCTCTTGTGCAACGGGCCGATGGCCTTGAGCGCCACCGGGACCCCGAACTCGGCCGCGTAACGCCCCGCCTCCTCCGGGGTGATCGCCAGTTTCGACATGGCAACCGGGATGCCGTAGCAGTCGAGCAACCCGTCGACTTCCTCGGGTTCCAACCAGCCGCTCCCTCGGGAGAGGGCTGAGGCCAAGATCCCATCGGCCTCATCGGACCGGACATCGGTGAAGCGACGCACGGTGCCAGGGGCGCGGTCTCGCCATCGTCCGTACTCGACGGCCCGAGCGGCCGCGATGGCGGCCTGCTCTGGGAACGCGAACGAGGGGAACCATCCCCGCCCGCTCTCGGGGTCGACGGGGACCTGTCCCCCCGACATGAAGCTCGTGAGAACCGGCGTGCCGCCCTCGAGCTTGCCGATAGCCTGTCCGATCCCCCGGGCAACATCCTCGACATGCTGTTCGAGAGGAGGGATGTAGATCACGATCACGATGTCGACGTCCGGATCGCTCGCGACGGCGAGCACGGCTCGCTCGAAGTCCTGACCAGTCGCGGACGCGATCATGTCGACGGGGTTCCCCGTCGACGCCTCGGACGGCAGGAAGGTGTGAAGCTCCTCCACGGTCTCCTGGGACAGAGGGGGCAGGACGAGCCCGTTCGCCTCGCACGTATCGGCACAGAGGATCCCGAGCCCACCCGCGTTCGTGACGATCCCGACGCGGTTGCCGATGGGCGACGGCTGGGTCGCGAGCAGCATCGCGACGTCGAACATCTCGGCGAGTGTGTCGGTGCGGATCACGCCGCTCTCCCGGAACAGCGCGTCGACGGTGAGGTCGGACGCGCCGACGAGAGATCCGGTGTGCGATCCCGCGGCGCGCTGGCCTGCCTGGGTGCGGCCGCTCTTCACGGCGACGATCGGCTTGCGCTTGCCGATCCGGCGCGCGAGATGCGAGAAACGGCGCGGGTTCCCGAAGGATTCGAGGTACAGGAGGATGACGCTGGTGCGCGCGTCATCCTCCCAGTAGCTGAGCATGTCGTTCCCCGAGATGTCGGCTTTGTTCCCGACGGAGACGAACGAAGACAAGCCGATGCCCCTCCGGCCGGTCTCGCTCATCACGGCGATGCCGACTGCGCCGCTCTGCGACAGGAACCCAACCGATCCGGCCTCCGGCACGATCGTCGCGAAAGTACCGTTCAGGTCCACGTCCGGATCCGTGTTGACGACTCCCATGCAGTTCGGCCCCACGAGCCGCATCCCCCATCGGCGGCAGATCTCGACGAGCTCTCGCTGACGAGCCGGGCCCTCGCCTCCTGTCTCCGCGAAGCCGGCCGAGATCACGACGAGGCCTCGCACGCCTCTTCCGACCGCACGATTCGGCGACCTCGGCGACGAGCGGCGCCTTCACCGCGATGAACGCGACGTCGACCGGACCGGGAACATCGTCGATCGTCGCGTACGCCTTGACCCCTTGGACCGCCGGAGCCGACGGGTTCACCGGATACACGGTGCCCTTGAAGGGATGGGTGAGCAGGTTCCGCAGGAGGCGCCCACCGATGCTCGCCTCGTCCCGGGAAGCCCCGATCACGGCGACGGTCTCCGGTTCCAGGATGGTGCGCACGGCGCTCGCCGCCGCCACCGCCTCCCGCTCCTCGAACTGCGCGACGGCGTCCTCTGTGGGCGCCGTGGCGATCTCGACCGAAACGGCACCGGGCTTCGCGCGGATGGAGATGGGGAAGCCTGTCTTGCGGAATACGTCGATCATCCGGTGGTTCTCGGGGAGGACTTGGGCTTCCAGCATCCCGATCCCCGCTTCGTACGCAGCATCGACCAGGTTGCCGACCAGAAGCGATCCGAGACCCGACCCCTGGAGCTCGTCGGAGACGCTCACGCTGAGCTCCGCTCTGGTCGCGTTCTCCCGGATGAATTGTGCGCCTCCCACCACGTGCCCGGCGTCGCCGCCCGTGAGCGCGAGCAGCGTGAGGTGGTCCGGATACTCGGGCTTGACCGCCTTGGCGGCTAGGTCCGTGACGTCGATCGATGTCGACCAGAAGCGCAGTCTCCTGCTTTCGTCCGAGAGTCCGATCAGGTAGTCCTCGACGGCTCCTTGATCCTCTGACCTGGCGGGTCGCAGATGTACCGTCCGACCGTCACGGAGGACGACATCCTTCTCGAGGTTCTTCGGGGTCTCGCTTTCGTCCATCTGACCCGAACCGTATCGGGGACGGTGAAACCCCGCCAGGCCCCAGGCTTGGCGGGTTCGGCTCCCCGCCGTGGCGGGAGCCGAACATCTACCTCCTCCGCTAGGGAACGACGATCACCGGCTTCTCGGCCAGGTGCAGCACGCGATGCGTGACGCTGCCGAGGAACAACCCGCCGAAGTCTGACCGACCGCGAGTGCCCATGACGATCGCATCAGCGTCCACGGTAGCCGCGGACTCCACGATCCCACGGGCCATGTGGCCTTCGAGGACGCGGATCACCTCTCCGCGAGCGTTCGATCCTCGGTCCTTCAGATCCCGAACGATCTCGTCGACGAGGTCCCTGGCTGCGTCCGGCTCCTCGAGGTCACTCGCCCCGGATCGCGAGACGACGCGCGGAACCGCATGGAACACGATGATCTCCGAGCCGTGGTCCTTCGCCAGCCCCGCCGCGAACTCGACGGCCCGCATGCTGGGCTCCGAGGAATCGATCGCCACCAATATCCGCTCGAACATGTGAATCACTCCTCTCGCGGCCAGTCTCCTCGGCGGGAGGTCTCTTGACGAGGGACCTTCGGCTCCCTCTGGGCGGGCCCCTCATCCGGACAGCCGTCCCGTCTCTCGAGGCCGAACGACAGTCGCTCGATAAGAGATGGGGGCCCTCCCGCGTCAAAGTCGGGCTACCCCCGCGAGCCGCGAACTACGTCGTGCTTGACAAGTTGCCTGGTACTCGACAGATTCATGCTTCTCCTGCGGTGCATGGCGATGTTCGCGGAGGGGAGGAACGAAGGAGCGATTCCGAGAGGGGGGATTCGTGCCGATCTCCCGACGGCGATTCCTGAAGGCAAGTGCCCTGAGCGGCGCCTCGCTCATGCTTCCTTGGAACGGTCGTTTGTCGCCGATCCTGGCTCAGCCGCCAACGTGGGGGACCCTCGACCCTTCGGCCATCGTCAAGTACCGGACGCCGCTCGTCATCCCACCGGCCATGCCTCGGACAGGCAAGCTCCACCACCGGGGGGCGGACATCGACTACTACGAGATCGCGGTGCGACAGTTCCGGCAGCAGATACTCACAGCACCCCATCCGGCGACCACCGTGTGGAGCTACGGCTCCGTGAACCACCCCGCGACCTTCAACTATCCGGCCTTCACGATCGAGGCCAAGTCGCAGTCTCCGGTTCGCGTCAAATGGGTGAATGACCTCGTCCCATCCGGATGGACGCTTCCTCCCCCACCTGCTCCCCGTGGACCCCACCCTGCATTGGGCCAACCCGCCGGGCGGTAGGGATGGCCGCGACATGCGACCGACGTTCTCGGACACGCCGGGCCCCTACACCGGGCCCGTACCGATCGTGACCCACCTCCATGGTGCCGCCGGCGTCGGAGACGAGAGCGACGGCTACGCGGAGGCCTGGTACCTGCCCAGAGCCTCCAACATCGACCCCCGCTTCGCGGACGTGGGGACTTGGTACAAGTACTTCAGAACGAAAGCCCAACGTAAGTTCGGGCAGGCCTGGACCCCAGGCAGCGCCGTGTTCCAATACCCGAACGACCATCGAGCGTCGACGCTCTGGTATCACGATCACACTCTTGGGATGACCCGGGTCAATGTCTACGCCGGGCCGGCCGGTTTCTACCTCGTCCGGGGCGGCCCCGACGACCAAGTGATCGACTCCCGCTTCGGGACGAAGGCGATCCTTCCCGGGCCGGCGCCCGCGCACGGCGACGCCTCAGGCGTCGTGTACTACGAAGTACCGATCGCCGTGCAGGATCGCTCGTTCAACGACGACGGATCGCTCTTCTACCCCGACAGCCGAGAGTTCTTCGACGGCGCGACGGCTGAGGTCCCGGCTACATCCCCAAGACCGACCTCTCGCCTATCTGGAACCCCGAGTTCTTCGGGAACACGATGGTGGTCAACGGGAAGACCTGGCCGTTCCTACAGGTGGAACAGCGACGCTACCGGTTCCGTTTCCTGAACGGCTGCAACTCGCGGTTCCTGGTCCTCAAGTTCGATGATCCCAACGTCGACGTGTGGCAGATCGGCACGGAGGCCGGCTTCCTACCGGCTCCGATCAGGATCAACGAACTCGATGTGGGTGGCTTGGGCGGAGTACTGCTCCTGAGCCTGGCCGAGCGAGCGGATGTGATCGTGGACTTCACCAACGTCCCGGTGGGGACCTCCGTCCTCCTGCTCAACCTGGGCCCAGACGAGCCGTTCGGCGGGTTCCCCGCGACGGCATCGGACGCGGAGACGACCGGACAGGTGATGGAGTTCCGCGTCGTGGGAGCGACCGGCCCGGACCCCAGCACTCCACCACAGTTCCTGGAGCTCCCACCGATCACCCCCCTGGCGGGTGGGACACCGCGCTCCCTGGCTCTGCTCGAGCGGCCGTCCGCGTTCTTCGACGGTCCGGCCGAGGCGGAGCTCGGCACGCTTCGATCCCGTGTCCGGGACGGCACAGGATCTCGAGTGGGCCGCCCCCATCACCGAGAACCCCGACGTCGGCGCTACCGAGATCTGGGAGCTGCAGAACCTCACGGTGGACGCGCACCCGATCCACATCCACGAGATCCACTTCCAGGTGGTTGACCGCCAGGCGCTCGGTCCGGACAACCTCCCGACGGGTACGAGCCGACCGCCCGAGATCTGGGAAACCGGCTTCAAGGACACGGTCATCGCCTACCCGGGCGAGGTGACTCGGGTAAGAGGACGCTTCGAGGTCCCCGGGCTCTTCGTGTGGCATTGCCACATCGTTGAGCACGAGGACAACGAGATGATGCGCCCGTACGCGATCGGGACGATCCCTAGGCCGATCCCCTGACCCTCAGGTCCACCCCGAGTCGGTTCACGGGCCGGATCTCGGCAGGAATCGGCCATGGCCGTCAAGATGTGCCCGTGAGCGGAACCACGCCCCACCCGATGACCGGCCACGACGCCTTCTCTCCGAACGAGATCGCCACCCTCGTCGAGACGCGAGGCGTGGCGAAGGCGAACGCGCCGACATTCACGACGTTCGTGCTCGGAGTCGTCGCCGGAGCGTTCATCGCGCTGGGCGCCGTGCTCTCCACCACCGTGGCCACGGGGTCCTCGCTCGGCTTCGGCCCGACCAGATGGCTGGCCGGCGTGGCGTTCTCGCTGGGATTGATCCTGGTCGTGGTTGCGGGCGCGGAGCTGTTCACCGGCAACAACCTGATCGTGATGAGCGTGGTCGCGGGACACGTGCCCCTTGGTCGTCTCCTCCGGAATTGGGCGATCGTCTATGTGGGGAACGCCCTCGGCGCCCTCTCGGTGGTCGTCATCGTGACGCTCGCTGAGTGGTGGCGGCTGGGGGACGCCGCGGTCGGTGTCACCGCCCTCTCGACCGCTGCGGCGAAGACCGATCTCTCCTTCACGGCGGTCTTCGGACGCGGGATCCTCGCGAACGCGCTCGTCTGCCTGGCCGTCTGGCTGGCGACCGGCGGTCGTACGGTCTTGGACAAGATCGCGGCGATCATCTTCCCGATCTCGGCGTTCGTCGCCGCGGGCTTCGAGCACAGCATCGCGAACATGTTCTTCATCCCGATGGGTCTCGTGCTTCGAGAGAATGAGGAGGTCGTCGCGGCGGCGCACCTTCCCGCACGTGAACTCGCGAGTTTGGATCTCACGGGGCTCTCGATCAACCTCGCGGCATCCACGCTGGGCAATGTCGTCGGTGGTTCGGTGCTTGTCGGGCTCGTCTACTGGTTCGTGTACCTGAGACCGGCCGGGGTGGCGCGATGACTCCCGGCGCCGCGATCGTTCTCGATCGGCTCACCAAGCGGTACGGCGTGCGCCGTGGGATCGAGGGGGTGTCCCTTCAGGTCGAGGCCGGCGAGGTCTTCGGATTCCTCGGTCCCAACGGTGCTGGTAAGACCACGACGATCCGAACGATGCTGGATCTCCTTCGCCCGACGGTGGGGAACGCCTCCCTGCTCGGACTGGATTCCCACCGTGACGTCCTCGAGATCCATCGCCGCGTCGGCTACCTGCCCGGTGACTTCAGCGCCTATCGGCGGATGACGGGCCGGGGATATCTCGAGTTCTTCGCCGCGCTCCGCGGACTCGGCCCTTCTTCCTTCGACGGTTTGGCGGATCGCCTCGCATGCGACCTCGAACCTCGGATCTCCTCGCTCTCCCACGGGAACGTCCAGAAGCTCGGACTGATCCAGGCCCTGATGCATGAGCCGGACCTGCTGATCCTGGACGAACCCACGCAGGGTCTCGACCCCATCGTCCAGCGGGAATTCCACGACCTCGTGCTGGAGACGTCGGCTCGCGGCGGGACGGTCTTCCTGTCTTCCCACGTCCTGCCGGAGGTGGAGCGAACGTGCGATCGGATCGGGATCATCGACGACGGACGACTGATCGATGTGGAGGATGTCGGCGATCTTCGAGCGAAGGCGGTCCGGGTGATGGAGTTCCACTTCGCCCATCCGGTCCCTCCAGACGCGTTCGCCAACGTATCTGGTGTTACCGACCTCGAGATCCACGGCGACGTGATGCGGTGCACCGTCCGAGGCCCGGTGGACGCGCTCATCAAGGCGGTCGCTCGCTTCGACGTGGTGGATCTCCAGAGCCGGCAGCCGGGGCTCGAGGAGCTCTTCCTCGAGTACTACCGGGATCGTCGCGAGGAGCCCCGATGATGGTCCTCATTCGGAAGGAGCTGCGAGACCAGCGCCGCGGGCTGTTGGGATTGGGTGGCGGTCTCGCCGCGATGGTGTTGATGTACAGCTCGTTCTGGCCCAGCGTCCGCGACAACGCCGGCCAGTTCGAGTCCTACCTGGAGAACCTGCCGGACGCGCTCCGGAACGTCATCGGAGAGTTGAGCCTCGGCACGCCGGCCGGGTACCTGCAGAGCGAGCTGTTCTCGTTCCTCGGTCCCGCGCTGATCCTCGTGTTCGCGATCGGCGCCGGGGCCCGAAGCGTCGCCGGCGAGGAGGAGCACGGGACGATGGATCTGCTCGCCGCGGCGCCGATCTCGCGGGGTCGGATCGTCCTGGAGAAGTTCGCGGCGATGAGCGGCACAGCGATCGGGATCGGGGTGATCCTCTGGATCGCGCTCATCACGATCGGCCGGGCGTTCGGCCTCGACGTTCCTCCGGCGGATGTGGCGGCGGCTACACTCCAGCTCGTCCTCTTGGGTATCGCCTTTGGCGCGATCGCCTTGCTTCTCGGTGCCTGGCGCGGCGGACGGACCTTAGCGATCGCGGTGACCGCCGCTCTTGCGGTCGCCACGTTCCTCCTCGACGCATTCGCACCGGCCGTCGAAGGGCTGACGTGGGCGGCGAAGCTCTCACCGTTCTACTACTACGGCGAGAACATCCCGCTCCGCGACGGCCTCGACATCGGGCACGCGCTCGTCCTCCTCGGTATCGCCGTGATCGGCTTGTGGCTCTCTATCCTCGCGTTCGATCGTCGCGACATCCACGCGTGAGCGCCACGTGCGCAGTGGAGGGGCAGATCGCTGTTTGGCCCGATAGGGACGGGACGTTCGACACCCCTCGACCGAGCTTCGTGCGGGGAGGCTTGGTCCAGTGAGCCGGCGACGCTGGCCGGAACCGCGGGAGGGGGGGGGTTGTTAGGGTCGGGGGGGCGAGGCCTCGCGGACGGAGTATCGGCGGTCGATGCGCTCGGCGGGATCGCCGCAGTGATGGGCGTGGTTCTCGTCGTCCTGGGGTGGCAGCGAACCCTCCGCCGGATCCCACGCCGGTGGGTGAGGGTCGCAACCGCTCTCGTGTCCACACTCCTCGTCGCGCAGTTCGTCCTCTTGCCCGCCGGCGTAGCGCTGGACGTTACGAATCGGCCGCGCCCGACCGGGTCCGGGAGGACTCCCGCAGATGTGGGACTCCCCTTCCAGGACGTGCGCATCTCGAGTCCGGACGGAACCACCCTCTCGGCGTGGTGGGTTCCCTCGAGGAACGGCGCAGCCATCGTTCTCTTGCCGGGCTCGGGCTCCACGAGGCATGCGGTGCTGGATCACGCGGCACTCGTCGCCCGACATGGCTACGGCGCGTTGCTGCTCGACTGGCGTGGGCATGGGCGGAGCGCCGGACGCAGCATGGAGTTCGGTTGGGGCGCCGACCGTGACGTGACCGCGGCGATCTCCTTCGTCCTGGACCAGCCCGGCGTGACGCACGGCATCGGCCTACTCGGTCTTTCGATGGGCGGCGAGGTTGGCCTCACCGTCGCCGCGCTCGATCACCGGGTCGGGGCTGTCGTCGTCGAAGGTGTCTCCGCTCGAACGTGGGCCGACGCCCAGCGTGAGCCGGAGCCGCACCCGGTCGGATACGTCAACGCGTGGCTGACGTTCGCGCTGGTGGGGATCCTGGCTCCCGAGGAGCCTCCGGAGCCGCTGATCGACCTGATGCCGCGGATCGAGGCATCGGTTCTCATGATCTCCGGCTCGCCGTCGAACGAGCGGAAGCTCAACCCGATCTACGCCGACGCCGCGCGAGACACGATCACATCGTGGACACTGCCCGACACACCCCACACGCAGGCACTTCGTACACACCCTGCTGAGTACGAGCACCGTGTCCTCACATTTTTCGAGGGGGAACTCCTCCGAAGGCAGGATTAGCTGGAGTCCTGTCGGGGCCGGGTCGTTCGACTCTCCTCTGCTATTCGCGGGACAGCGACGATGTGACGTGGAGGTGAGTGCGATGTTCGGAGCAGGGATTCCACCGGCAGTTCCGGATGTGGCAGGGAACGGTCCCGAAGGAATGGTCGTCCTGGGCATCCTCGTGCTCGTTGCCGCTTGTGTCGCGATCGCAGTGCTGATCCGTCGGCGCGGTGAGAGGGCGAAGGTGACGAGGCTCGTACCGCGACTGGAGGGCCGGAAAGCAGCCTGACGACTCGCACGAAGTCGGGCCCGAACGAACGCGTCTGCGTCGGTCGTGTCCCGGATCGGTCAACCAGGATCGACCCGGGCTTGACGACGCACCCCGGGTAGGTCGGCGCGAAGCAGACCTGGTCATCGCTGCCGAAGGGGTTCGACTACGCTCGTGCCATGCTCGGAGGGGACGCCAGAGACGGAGATCGACGGCTGATCGAGGCTGGCATGATCCTCGCTGCCTCGGAGCTTTCGCTCGACACGGTGCTCCTCCGCATCGTCGAGCTGGCGGTCGATCTCACCGATGCCCGGTACGGGGCGCTGGGCGTCCTCACGCCCGACGGCCGGTTGATCGAGGAATTCATCACGGTGGGGATCACCCCGGAGGAACGCGCTGCCCTCGGCGACCCTCCGACCGGCCACGGGCTCCTTGGGGCTCTGATCACCGAGGCCCGGCCTCTCCGGATCCCCGATATCAGCGCGGATCCGCGGTCGGTCGGGTTCCCTCCGAATCACCCCCCGATGAAGTCCCTCCTCGGAGCTCCGGTCAGCGGACGCGGGAGGGTGTTCGGGAACATCTACCTCACTGATAAGCAAGGCGCGGAGACGTTCGACGAGGAGGACGAACGTGTCCTTGTCGTCCTCGCGACCCAGGCCGCGATCGCCGTCGAGAACGCACGCCTCTACGACGAGACCGAGCGCAAGAGCAGGGAGCTCCAGAGGCTCCAGGTCCTTGAGGAGCGTGAACGGATCGCCAAAGAGCTCCACGACGGCGTCATCCAGTCGCTCTTCGCCGTCGGGATGAGCCTGCAAGGACTGGCGGCCGCATCCAGCGACGAGGATATGGCCCGTCGCCTGGAAGCCGCCGTCGAGGATGTCGACCACTCGATCCGAGACCTGCGCAACTACATCTTCGGCCTCCGACCGGGGATCCTGGCGGACCGTCAGCTCGATCAGGCGCTCAAGGAGATGGCGAGCGAGTTCGGCGCCCGCTCGGGCGTCGTGACGGTCGTCGAGGTGGACAGCGAGGCTGCGTCCCAGCTCGCCTCGCGCGCCGGCGATGTGGTGCAGCTCGTGCGTGAGGCACTCTCGAACGTCGGCCGGCACGGGGCTGCCACCACGTGCCGAGTCTCACTCCGGAGAGGAGAGGCCGGCCTCTTCCTCGAGGTCGACGACGACGGACGGGGGTTCGACGTCGACATGACGACCTGGGGCATGGGCCTCAGCAACCTTCGGCAGCGGGTTGAGTCCCTGGGTGGAGTCCTTCAGGTCGAGAGCACGCCTGGAGAAGGGACGACCGTCCGAGCGACGTTCCCGTCCTGAACAGGTCCCGCCAGAGCCAGGACCATCGACCCCTCCGCCGCGACCCGACCGCACGCATCCTTGTATCTATGTTCGCCAGGTATTTCGTCGAGGTGCCGATCCCCCCAGAAGAGGTCGAGCGTGCCTTGGCGCGAGACCCGCGTGCGTGGCTTCCCGGGTTGGCGGAGCGAGCGAATCACCGCGGGGACCTGCTCCTCGCCGAGGTGGGTTTCGGGGAGCACGTCCGGATCAAGAGAACGGTGGCCGTTGAGCTCGGAGAAGCGGTTCGCTCAGGAGCCAAGACCGTGTTCCCGCTCCGGTGGACCGCTTCCGGTGCTGCGGGACTCTTCCCATCGCTCGATGCCGACCTCGAGGTGGCACTCCTTCGTCCCGGGCGCACCCAGCTCGCGATGAGCGCGAGGTACGTGCCTCCTTTCGGCGCCGTGGGCCGAGCGATCGATCGCGCGGTCCTCTCGAGGGTCGCCGAGGCGACGCTCAAGGACTTCCTCGACCGGGTTGCCGAGACGATCATGGGGAGCCGAGATGCGCCGGGTCCTACCGAGCTGGGCAGAGCCGAGCCGGCGTCGGCATGAACCGGGCGGGCTAACATCCACCGATGACCGAGCCGAAGAGCCCTCCCCTGCGGGTCATGCTCGTGGACGATCACGAGGTCGTGCGGGACGGGATCCGAGCGATGCTCGCGTCCGAGGACGACATCCACGTGACGACGGAAGCGGGCACGGTCCGAGAGGCCATCGATGAGGCCGACCGGACCCGACCGGATGTCGTCGTGATGGACGTCCGACTCGCCGATGGGAGCGGGATCGAGGCGACGCGCGAGATCCGCGCCAAGCATCCGACGACCCGTGTGCTCATGCTCACCTCGTTCGCGGATGACGAAGCGCTGTTCGCGTCGATCATGGCGGGGGCCTCCGGCTACGTGCTGAAGCAGGTTCGCTCCGGCGAACTCGTCCGAGCCATCCGTGCCGTCGGAGCCGGCGATAGCCTCCTGGATCCCTCGGTGACGACCGCCGTCCTCGACCGGCTCCGTAAGGGGAAGCACCTGATGAGGGATGAGAAGCTCGCGCGCCTCTCTCCACAGGAGGAGCGGATCCTGACCCTCATCGCCGACGGCCGGACCAACAAGGAGATCGGCGACGAGCTCACCCTGGCGGAGAAGACGGTGAAGAACTACGTCTCCTCGATCCTCTCGAAGCTCGAAGTCGCCAGGCGCGCGGAAGCTGCCGCCTATCTGGCTCGCCACACGACCATGCCTGGATCAGTCGAGTAGCCCGTCGCCTTCCAGGAGAGGACGCCGGAGGACGAACCCGTCTGCCTCGGCCGCGACCCGAACCGCCGCGACGACCGCCTGCGCTTCGGGATGGCGATCGAGGCGGATCATGCTGCCTCGTGGGATCGGATCCAGGCGCACCGCGTCGATCGCCACGACGGTTCGACCGCTCCCCGCGTACAGGGCGAACAGCTCGTCGGGCGACGTTCCGACGCCGAGCTCGTCCCCGGCCAACCACGGATCCAGGACCACGACGTCTGCCCGCTCCAGCAGCGGACAGTAGCCCTCTCGTCCGCCGATGCATGTGTAGTCCGGAGCCGTGGGACCTGGGCACGCGATCACCTGGTACCCGGCATGCTCGAGCGCCTTCCCCAGTCGGTCCCGCTCTCCGTCGTCTGACTCGACCAGCAACACGGTCCCCTCCTGCGGCATCGCACACCTCCTCGTTGCTCATGAGTCTCCACCTGATGCTCAGAGGCGGAAGGTGCCAAAGGTCCTGTTCGAACAGGGTCGGTGGACCGTAGAGGCGGGATGCAGGAGTCGAGAGGCTGGGCAGGTGAACACGAACAAGGAGGTGGGATAGATGGAAACGATCGAGAGAAAGGCTCTCGACATCCCGGCGCTGGAGCGGCTCGAGCCGATCCACACCAAGGGATTGCAGCGGGTCTTCGGAGCGCTCCGACTCGTGGCTGGGTTGGACCTTCCTGTGGGCATTCCTCGACAAGGCCTTCGCCCTCGGATTCTCGACGGGCCGGGTCCTGAACGAGGCAGGGCAGACGGTGAAGATCGACTTCTTCGGTCCGGACGCGTGGATCAACGGAGCCAGCCCCACGGCGGGCGCCATCGGCTTCGGGCTGAAGGGTCCGTTCGCCGACAACATCCAGAGCATCACCAGCTTCCAGATGACCCAGGCAGGCCCGCAGGTGGCCGGATGGATCGACTGGGTGTACATGGTGTCTCATCCTGCTGATCGGCCTCGGTCTGATCAGCGGCGTGATGACGCGGCTCGCCGCAGTGGGCGGCATCGCCTGGATGGCGACCTTCTACCTGGGGACCGCGATCTGGCCGGAGCACAACCCGTTCGTGGACGACCACTTCGTGTACGCGATCGTCCTGGTCGGGCTGATCCTGGCGAACGCCGGCCGCTACTACGGCCTTGGCAAGGTCTGGCAGCGGGTCGGGTTCGTGAAGGACCGGAGGTACCTGTACTGATCGACCCAAGGCGCATGAAGGCGGGGCCGTCGGCCCCGCCTTCTTCGCATCCACGGACGGTCTGAAAGGTCTCCGAACGCCAGGTCCTTCGACCTATCGCAACCGTTCTCCGTCGTTCCAAGCTGTTCGCAGATGAGGAGGAGACGAACGTGACACGCGCGCTGGTGGTGTTCGAATCGATGTTCGGGAACACGCAGAAGATCGCGGAGGCGGTCGAAGCAGGGACTGTCGTCACACGTGCCCACCGACATCCTCGAGGTGGGGACCGCTCCGCATGCCCTCGGAGAGGGAGTCGAACTGCTCGTCGTCGGAGGCCCGACCCACGCGTTCGGGATGAGCCGGCCCGGGACGCGAGAGGACGCGACCCGACAAGCCGGAGGGCACGTCGTGTCAGGAGGGATCGGGATGCGCGAGTGGCTCACGACGCTCGAGCGAACCCCCGGGAAGGTCACGGCTGCCGCGTTCGATACGCGGATCGCCAAGCCTCGCGTCCCGGGCTCCGCCGCCCGGGCGGCCGAGAAGCGTCTTCGGAAACTCGGATTCCGAGTCGCCGTCGCCTCAGAGAGCTTCTACGTGACGGGAACGGCTGGCCCGCTCGTCGAGGGCGAAGAGGAACGCGCACGAGCATGGGGCGAGAAGCTCGGCGAAGGATGTGAGGGTCGTTCCAACGACCGAGGAGTTGCACACCGCGAGCTCGGGGTGACGGAGACACACGAGAGGTGGACTTGAGAGTGCGAACGATGCGAAGGGTCGCCCTGGTCCTGGTCGGTTGTGTCGTGGCGAGCCTCGCCGTGCTCGCCGCACTCATCATCTGGCTCGGGTCCGTGCTCGGCATCGCCGTCGGCCTGGGTGTCGCCTTCTTCGTGATGGCGTCGTACATCACTCTCGTCGGCCCGTGGCAACGGAGATGGGGTTCCACCGACGAGGAAGTCGGGCGAGCGATGCCCGGCGACGAACTCTTGCGCCCCGGAGCACCCTCGACCACACGCGCGATCACGATCGACGCCAGACCTCGAGACGTCTTCCCCTGGCTGCTCCAGATCGGCTACGGGCGAGGTGGCTGGTACAGCTACGACTGGATCGACAACGACGGGCAGCGAAGCGTCGACCGGATCGTTCCAGCGCTCCAGAACCTCGCCGTCGGCGACCGCATACAGATGATCCCCGGCTTCGGGCCGTCAGTGCGGGAGATCGAACCGGACCATCACATCCTGAGCGGCGGCGAGGCCGACACCTGGTGTCTCCTCGTCGAGCCCACGCCCGAGGGGCGAAGCCGTCTCGTGAGCCGATGGCGACAGGATTGGCAGAAGAGCATCGGCACGTTCATCTGGTCCCTCATCACCGACCCGGGTGCGTTCGTCATGGAGCAGAAGATGCTCCGAACGATCAGGACCCTTGCCGAGGGACCGCAGATCGGCTGAGTCTCGAGCGACGCCTCGGAAGATGTCTCCGGGTCAGACCGCTGCGGATGAAGGGGATCTTTGCATCCAGCTCAGCCCTTCCTTCTTCGGGAGCCGGCGCCGCCGCCGCCCAGTAGGACGCCCGCCCCGAGAACGAAGCCGAAGTTGTACCAGTTGCCGTTGTTGTGGATCTCGTACACGTTGACGGTGTCGCTGAACAACGAGATGACGAAGGTGATCGGGGCGATGACCCCGTGCCAGAGACCGAGCCAGAACCCGGCGATCTCCCCGCCCTGGACGACACCTTCCTGAACGTTCGGGCCCGGGGCGCAGCTCGTGATCGTCAACAGCAGAACGCCGGCAGCGACCACGAACGGCCATCTCCGCTTCACGTAGCGATACTCACGCACCGTCCCCGATGCCGCAAACCGGCGGCCGCCTCCTCGGTCTCAGCCCGAAGGTCCCAGCCATCTCGGTCCGGTCGGCCCTGAGCGCGGCCGAACCCCGCTGGAACCATGGTCACGAAAGGGGGCGATCCCTATGACGCCTCTACCGACGTACGACAGACGGCACCCTGCACCGGTTGCCCCGGTTGAGCGGACTTCGCCCGGCCCCTCGATCGTTCGGCACAGGAGACGTCCGATCGCCCTGACCGCCGCGCTGATCCTCGTCGCGGGCCTCATCGGCGGAGCCTTCGTCTTCGCTTGGGACCGGACCGGCTCGCGGGATCGAGTCAGGTGCGCTCGCAAACGCCGTCGCGCAGCGGGATGCGGCGCAGGACCAGGTGGCCGTGCTGACCGACCGCCTCGAGGGACTCCGGAGGCAGGCTGACCGAGGCCGACGATCGGACGACCGCGCTGGAAGTGCAGGGAGTCTCGGCCGCCCAGGCCGAGCTCGTGGCGATGATCGGCCCCGCCTTGCCGGACGGGAAGCATTTCGGAGCCCTGATCGCCGTCGGCGCCGACCAGCAGCCGCCACGGCTCCTGATCGACATCGAGCAGTGGTTCACGGACCAAGCGGCGCGGGAGGCCGCCCTCGAGGACGGCCTACCACCGTGGGACGCAGGCACCGGTGGTTTCTACATCCGGAACGCGAACCCGCGCTGGCGGATGATCGAGATCGATCCGGCGGCGAAGGTGTCCGTGTCGACGTCTCTCCAATATCCGACGGAGCGCACCGTCGTCAGCCTGAGCCGGTTCGCGGAGCTCTTCCGCTCCTTCGAAGGCTCCGCGGAGTCATCCCCGTACTGGATCACCACGAAGGACGGAAAGGTCATTGCGATCGAGGAACAGTACATCCCGTAGCACCAACAGCTCGAGAGGAAAGTGATCGTCATGAAGACGCCTCGGTTGTTCGACGAACAACACGTCGTGGCGATGGATGAGCGGGACAACGGGTCGAGAACCACGCACCCTGGCGGTCGGAGACCTCCGATCACCGTGACGGTGGCGCTCATCGTCGTCGCGGGCCTCATCGGAGGAGCCTCGGTCTTCGCTTGGGACCGGACGGGCTCACGGGATCGGTCAGGTGCGCTCGCAGACGCCGTTCGCGCAGCGGGATGCGGCGCAGGACCAGGTGGCCGTGCTGACCGACCGCCTCGAAGGGCTCCGGAGCAGTCTGACGGAGGTCAGGGACCAGGCGACCGCGATCTGGAGGGAAGGCTCTCGGCCGCCCAAGCCGAGCTCGTGTCCGATGCTCGGCCCTGCCCTGCCGGACGGGAAGCATTTCGGAGCCCTCATCGCCGTCGGAGCCAACCAGGAGCCGCCACGGCTCGTGATCGACATCGAACAGTGGTTCACGGACCAGGCGGCGTTCGATGCTGCGGAAGAGGACGGGGTCTTCCTCGATCACCCGGACTACATCCGGAACATGAACCCGCGCTGGCGGACGATCGAGATCGACCCGGCAGCGACGGTGTCCCTGCATCCCGTTGGGGTCACGCTCGTAGCGCGACCGTCGTCGACCTGAGCGGGTTCGGGGAGCTCTTCTCCTCCTACGAGGGTCGAGACCTTCGGTGTGTCGCCGTACTGGATCACGATGGAGGACGGGAAGGTCGTGGCGATCGAGGAGCAACTCATCTCGTAGCCATCACCGGCCGCGGCGCTGAGGGTCGGCGACCGCACCTCCGGCCCTCACGCCGCACTCCGTGAGCCGACCCGGCCGGCCAGCCAGATCCCGATAGGCGCGACGAGCCCGGCCGAGAGGCACACCAGCCATCCGGATCCCCGAGAGGGGTGTGGTGTCGAAGACGTCGTGGAAGACCGGGAAGGCGACCACCGCCGCTTGCAGGACGATGCCGGTGCCCACGGCGATCAACAGCCCTCGCGCAGCCAGCAGCGCACGGAGCGGTACCGGCGTTCCGCCCGGACGATCGAGGTACACGGCGAATGCGTAGAGCAGATGCGACAACACGAGGACGGTGAACATCGCCGTCCGTGCGGACTCGAACGACTGGTCGAAGCCGAACCGAACGACCACGAAGGTGCCCACGGACGTGAACGCGATCGACATCCCACGCACCGCGAGCATCCGCGCTCTCCGCCACGACAGCAGGCTCGAGGTGTCCACCCGGTCCGTACGTACCCCGGAACCCGACTCGACCCCGAGAGCCACCGCCGGAAGACCATCGGTGAGGAGGTTGATCCAGAGGATCTGCAGTGGCGTGAGCGTGGCACCGGCGTCGGGGAACAGGAGCAGCACCGTCACCACGACGGCGACCTCGGACAGGTTCCCGGCGACGAGATAGTCGATCACGTTGCGGATGTTCCTGACGAGCCGGCGTCCCTCCTCGACGGCATGGACGATCGTGCCGAGGTCGTCGTCGGTGATCACCATGTCGGCGGCTTCCCTGGCGACGTCGCTGCCCGTCCTGCCCATCGCCACACCGATATCCGCTTGCCGCAGCGCAGGAGCGTCGTTCACGCCGTCACCGGTCACCGCGACGACCTCTCCCCGCTCCTGGAGCGCGCGGACGATCGCGAGCTTGTCCTCCGGCTTCACGCGCGCGAACACGCTCACCTCTGCCGGATCCGCCTCGCCGAGCTGATGGCCTTCGAGGACGTGACCGTCGGGGGTGAGGAGGCCAACCTCACGCGAGACCGACGCCGCCGTACCGGCGTGGTCTCCTGTGACCATCACGATCCGGATGCCGGCGGAGGCCGCGTCGGCGATCGCCGATGCAGCCTCCGCCCGTACGGGATCGCGGAGACCCACGAGGCCGAGGAACGTGAACCCCTCCTCCGGTGGGCGATCCGGGTCGACATCCGATCCCTCCCGGACGGCGAAGGCGATCACACGGCTCCCCGAGGTGGCGAGCTCCTCCGCAGACCGAAGGACAGCGTCTCCCGCCAGCGGACCTCGGCCGCCCTCGCGGTCGACCGCGTCCACCGATGCGCCCAGGACGACCTCGGGAGCGCCCTTGAGGACGGCGATCGCCGTGCCGATCCCTTCGTTCACCGTCACCGTTCGGCGTCGACTCGCATCGAACGGGAGCGAGCCGAGACGCCGCTGCCGGTCACGGATGCGGCGAACCTCCGCCTCCCCCACCGATTCCAGGAGCGCGACCTCGAGCGGGTCGCCGGTGGGAGGGTCGAGCGTCGCGTCCGATCCGAGGGCGATCGCGGTCGCGAAGCGTTCGGGCACGGATCCCACGATCGCTCGCGTTGGAGCCTCCCCCGTCACGACGATGCGATCCACCTGCATCCTGTTCTCGGTGAGCGTCCCGGTCTTGTCCGTCAGGATCACCGTCGACGAGCCCAGGGTCTCGACCGCGGGCAGACGCCGGACGATCGCGCCCCGCTCGGCCATGCGTCGGACGCCGAGGGCGAGCACGACGGTCACCACCGCCGGCAGCCCTTCCGGGACGGCCGCGACCGCCAACGCGACCGCGGACAGGAAGGCCTGCCTGACCTGGTCCTCTCCGGTCCCCAGCCGGACGAGAGTGAGCACGAAGACGCCGCCGGCGATCGCCACCGCCGCCAGGCCGAGGGTCTTCGTCAGTCGGCGGAGCCGGCGCTGGAGGGGTGTGGGGGCACGCGCTTCACCGAGCTCGGCCGCGATCCGGCCCAGCGAGCTGGACGCGCCGGTCGCGACGACGGCTCCCAGACCGTCCCCGTTCGTCACGACCGTTCCCGCGAAGGCGCGCCCGTTGTCGGCATCCTCGACGGTGGTAGGCACGAGCTTGTCGACGGGCAGCGATTCGCCCGTCAGGACGGACTCGTCGACCTGGAGGCCGTTCACGACCAGCAGCTCGATGTCGGCGGGCACGCGGTCGCCGGCGGCCAACACCACGATGTCGCCCGGCACCACCCGCGCGAGGTCGATCCGTTGCCGGCGTGCGTCTCGAACCACCGTGGCGTAGCGAGGCTCCATCGAGCGCAACGCGTCGAGGGCTCGTTCCGCGCGACCCTCCTGGACCGTCCCGATCACCGCGTTCAGGAAGACGATGGCCAGGATCGCGATGGCTTCGAGGCGCTCCCCCAGCCCGAACCCCTCCACCGCGGCGGCCACCAGGAGCAAGAGCGCCATCGGCTCCAGCAGCTGGCGGGCGAACCGCCGCCGCCACGACGCGCGAGGGCCCCTCGGGATCTCGTTCGGCCCGATACGGTCGAACCGCGCTCCTGCCTCTTCGGCTGTCAGGCCGTCTCGAGAGGGGTCGCGACCGCCAGTCGCCGACGCTGTTCGCCGCGGAGTCCGGACCCGTCACCGCGGTCACCGCCGGGTCGGCGGCATCGAGCCGACGGCGGAACGAGCGCTTGAACGACGCATCGACCACGAGCATGGCCGGGATCGACGCAGGCTGCCACCAACCAACCGACCCGTGGCGGAGGCGCCTGCCCGAGCATTCGATGCGAGGGGCGGCCAGAAGAGGATACGCCGAGCGCGAACACCAGCTCGATCGACGACTGCCACGATCAGGAGGGGGTTCGAGAGCCACCCGATCCGCCAGGGGGCCGCGTCGCGCTCCGACACGCGAACGCGTTCGCCATCTGTCCGAGCACCACGCCGCGAACGTCGCTCCCGACGCGGCCAGGAGCGGCGGGCCCGGTCGGGAAGGGTTCACCGGGTCGCCATCCCGACGCGAGCAGCGAGAGGACGAAGGCGCACATCCCGACAGAGCTTCGATCGGTCCGGCGATCGCGAGCGCTCGGATCGCGACGGTCCGGTTCAGCAGTCGGCCGCGCACGGGCGGTCACGTCCAGCGCCCGGGGGCCGGCTGGTTCCGCGCCGAGCGCAACCGCCGGAAGGTGTCCGTGCGATGTCCAGCACCAGGATCTGCATCACGCACAAGGCGAGCGGGAATCGGCCGCCCGAGAGCGCCCACACGGCGAACGGAGCCAGCTCCGCCACGTTGTCGGTCAGGTGGTACGTGAGGAACTGTCTGCATGTTGCTGAACGTTGCGCGCCCCTGCTCGATCGCCGTGACGATCGTCCCGAAATTGATCGTCGAGCAGGACGAGGTCGGAAGCCTCACGGGCCACGTCGGTCCCGAACGCCCCATCGCGATCCCGATGTCCGCTTCCTCGAGCGCGGGCCCATCGTTCACACCGTCACCGGTCATCGCGACGACGTGCCCGCGTGATCGCAGCGCTCGGGCGATGCGGACCTTCTGCTCCGGCGATACCCGCGCGAGACGATCCCATCGCGGTCGATCATCGCGGCGAGCATCTGCTCGTCCTCGGGCAGGTCGTCACCGATCAGGACAGGATCGTCCTCCGACGCGCCAGCCCGACGCGCTCGAGCCACCGCCGCTCGCCGTCGCGGGATGATCCCCGGTCACCATCGCGATCCGGATGCCCGCCCGGCGGCATCTCGTGCAGTGGCGTCTGCGACCTCCATCTCGGGGCGGATCGAGGAGCCCGATGAGCCCGAGGAGCTCCAGATCGCGCTCGACCGTCGCCCGCATCCCGCGGACGCTGCCGAGGCCGTCTTGTCCCGACCGCGATCACCCGGAGCCCCGAGCGGCCAACGCCTCGATCGCCGCGACCGCGAGCCGGGTCCCGCCGGCACCGGCCGAGCATGCTGTCGGCCGCACCCTTCACGAACAGTCGGTCCCGGGTCCGCGATCGACACCCGGCGACGCCGTCGGATCGAAGGGGAACCGCTCCACCTCCGGAGCTGCCGCCCGGTCGCCCGCCACGTCGACCCCGACCCGCCGGGCGAGCGACATCGACCGCAGCATCCATCGGATCCCCGACGGCGGTCCACACGCCGTCTCGGCAGGTCCGCGTGACCCGTGAGCACCGAGCGGCCACCAGGGCGAGCGGCGGAGTGTCGTCCTCGCCATCGTCCGTTCTCGTCTCCATCTGGCCGGTCGGCTCGTAGCCCTGTCCCTCGATCCGCGCGGTGCCATCCGGCGTCCACACCTCGACCACCGACATCTCGTTGCGGGTCAGCGTGCCCGTCTTGTCGGTGCAGATGAAGGTGGTCGAGCCGAGCGTCTCGACCGCATCGAGTCGGCGAACGAGCGCTTGGCTGTCGCGCCATCCGTTGCGCGCCGATCGCGAGCGACAGGGTGACGGTCGGGAGGAGACCTTCGGGACGAGCGCGACGACGACGCCGATCGCGAAGAGGAACCCCTCGGTGCGGCGGGATCCCGGTCAACAGCGCCACGCCGAAGAACGCGGCACCCACACAGGAGGGCGATCGTGGCGATCGGTGCGGACGACGCGGCGCAGCTCGATCGCTGAGCGGAGACCGCGGTTCCGATCCGGCCGCGGCCGCGAGGCCGCGATCCCGGCAAGTCTCGTCGACGTCCCCGTCGCCGTGACTTCGCCGATGACTTCCCCTTCGACGAGGAACGTTCCCGCGAACGCCTCATCGCCGACGTCGACGGCCGTGGGAACGCTTTCCCCCGTCAGGGCCGCCGTCCCCAACATCGCCGCCGCCGCTCGCTCGATCCGCAGATCGGCGGAGATGCGGTCACCCGCCTCCAGGAGGACGAGATCGCCCACCACCAGCTCGGCAGCGTCGATCTCGAGGTGTCGTCCGCCGCGGACGACGGTCGCTCGCCTCGGGAGCAGATCGCGGAGTCGTTCCGCCGCGCGCTGCGCACGATGCTCCTGCACGAACGCGAACGCGCCGTTCGCGAGCACGACGACGAAGATCGCCACGCCCAGTTGCGGCAACCCCGCAACGAACGCGAGGAGCCCGGCGACCCAGAGCATCAGCGCGAAGAAGTGCGTGAGCTGTCCGACAGCCTCGAGCCACAACGGACGAGGGCGACGGATCGGAAGGACGTTGGGACCGTCCCGAAGCAGGCGGGCCGCCGCGGCGGCCTCGCTCAACCCTTCGGGCTCACGACGTTCGAGCTGCTGCACGGCCGCCGCTACCCTACCGGGGAGACGGCCGAGGTTCCTCCGGAGCCTCGGCCGCCGGATCCCCTCGCGGTTCGCCAGATGCGTGTCAGGCCGCCTTGGCAGGCTTCTTCCCGGTCAGCACCGGGATCGTGCGAGCCTCGACAGCCTCCTCCGCCTCCTGCACCGCGCCCTTCGGGACGATCACCTCGAGGACGCCATCAGCGTACGTCGCGGAGATGCGGCTCTCGTCGATCCCCTCGGGGATCGCGATCTGCCGCTCGAAGGTTCCGTAGGAGGCCTCCATCCGATAGTACGCCTCCTCCTTGACCTCCTTCTCGTGACGACGCTCGCCCGCGATGACCAGCATCCCTTCCCGCACCTGGACGGTCACGTCCTTCTCCGGGTCGATCCCGGGGAGCTCGAACTTGACGACGAAGTCGTCGTCGCGTGCGAAGACGTCCATCCGCGGCACGAAGGGCCTCTGAGCGAACTGTCCGAACGCCGGAGAGGCGAGACGCGCCCTGGTTCCGAGGAACCCGCGGACCACATCGTCCATCCGTCGCTCGATCGCTGCGATCTCATCCCAGAAGTCCAGCATCATCTTCACCTCCTCTCCCTCGTCAGGTCGTTCAACCCCATCGCACGCATACCGGTTCATGCTCACGTCGCCGTCAGGCTCCTCGATCGGCTCCGTCTCGGCGAGCTGTACCGCGGCGTGGGCAACGAGGGCGGCCGGCGCATGTCTCGCGACATGGGCACTCACCGAGCCCATCGTCATCCGCGCCAAGGTCCCGAGTCCTCGCGCCCCGACCACGATCAGGTCCGCCTCCTTCTGCTCGCCGTAGGAGAGGAGGTCGTTCGCGGGCCAGCCGGCGCCGAGACTGCCGTGGGCGGTGAACCCCAACAGCCGCGCCCGGTCGATCGTCTCGCCCAGTTGTCTCTTCGCGGCGGCCTTCTCGGCCGCGAGGAGATCCCTCGATGTACTTCGTCGGGACGTAGGCGCCCGGATGCGCCGAGAACCCCAGCTCGGGCGTATGGACGACGGTCCGAACCTGAGGTCGACGCGGTTCGGCTCAGTGATGGCGGCCACCGTGTCCATCGCGGTCGCGGCCGATCGGTGACCCGTCCGCGCCGAAGAGCACGTGGAGTCGCTCGTGTTCGGGGTCCGGTGTCCGGTGGACCAGGAGAACGGGCACGGGAGACGCGTGCAGCATCTCTGTGCTGACGCTGCCGAACGCGAGCCGACCGAGCCAGTGATGGTTCCCAGCACCCAGGACAACGAGACCGAAGTCCTGACCTGCGATCGCCTTCTCGATGCTCCCGACGGGATCGCCGGTCATCCGGAGCACATGCGTGGCGATCCCCGCGCCCCGCATGGCCGCCCCAGCGTCCCCCAACCCCCGGACGACCGAGTCGTCTACCCCCGCCTCCGCCACCTCCTCCGAAAACAGGATCGTGACGCTCACTCGACTGGGATCAGTCAGTCGGCGCAACAGCTCACCCGCGGCCGTGGCCGGGGGCAGACCATCCGTCGCGAACAGGATCTCCATCGTGGTCACCTCCCGGTCTGCTGCCGCCGCGCGGCCCTGACCGCCGGTTCGATGATCGAACGCAGCGAGGGTTCACCTGCCAACTCCTCGAGCCGGTAGGTCACCCGGACGCAGGGCTTCTCGATCTTGACGATGCGTCGGAGATCGATCGGCGTCGCGATCACGACCAGATCTGCGGGCGTGGTGTCGATCGCCCGCTGGAGCTCATGGCGCTGTTCGACGGAGTACCCCTCTGCCGGCAACACCGGTCCGACGTCGTACCGTTCGAACACCTCGCCGAGGGTGCCCTCCGCGTAGGGACGAGGGTCCACGATCTCCGCGGCGCCGTATCGACGAGCCGCGACGACGCCGGCGCCGTACTTCATGCCGCCGTGCGTCAACGTGGGACCGTCCTCGACCACGAGCACCCGCTTGCCGCTGATCGCGTCCGGGTCGTCCACCTCCACGTGGCTCGCGGCCCGGATGATCGGGGCCGTGGCGTTCACGGCGCGGATGCTGGCCTCGAGGGCGTGCAGATCCGCACGCTCCGCCACATCGACCTTGTTGATCAGGACCGCGTCGGCCATCCGGACGTTCGTCTCACCCGGGTGATACGTGGCCTCGTCGCCCGCCCGGAGTGGATCTGCCACCACGATGTGGACCGTCGGCCGATAGAAGGGAAGGTCGTTGTTGCCGCCGTCGAAGAGCAGCACGTCCCATACCCCTTCGATCTCGTCCAGGATCGCGCCGTAATCGACGCCGACGAACACGGGCGTCCCTTCCGCGATGTGGTGTTCGTACTCCTCGCGCTCTTCGATCGTGACATCGGCCCGATCGAGGTCATCGATCGACTCGAACCGCTGCACGCGCTCGGCGAGGAGATCGCCGTACGGCATCGGATGACGCACGACAACCGGCCGGAGTCCCTCCTCCCGGAGGATGCTCGCGATCCGCCTCGTCGTCTGGCTCTTCCCCGCACCCGTCCGAACCGCGCAGACCGCGACGACCGGGATGGTCGTCGGGATCATGGTGGAATCGGGACCGAGAAGCTCGAAATCGGCGCCCGCGGCAAGCACCTGGCTCGCCTTGTGCATGACGTATTCGTGGGACACGTCTGAGTAGGCGAAGACCACGTCGTTGATGTGTCGCTCGGAAAGCAGTGTGTCCAGATCCTCCTCCGGGTAGATGGGGATCCCGCCCGGGTAGCGCGGTCCGGCAAGTTCCGTCGGATACGTGCGATCCGCGATGAACGGGATCTGTGCCGCGGTGAACGCGACCACCTCAGTCTGCGGATCGTTCCGGTACCGGACGTTGAAGTTGTGGAAGTCCCTCCCGGCAGCTCCCATGATCACGATGCGCTTCATCGCTCCCACCTCCCGTTGGTCTCTCGCACAGGCTCGCACCGGGAGGCAGCGCGGAGAGGGGTCCTCCGGCCCTCCCGCGCCGGGACCTTGGACAGGAGGCCCCCGACTCTGAGCGGCCTAGGTTGTCTGCGACGGAGGACGATCGTCGCCCTCCCCGACCGCAAGGAGGGGATGAAGATGGCGGCCACCAAGACCCCCGCTCTCAAGCGCGAGCTTGGCGGGTGGACCACGACCGCCGTGGTCGTCGGCAACATGATCGGATCGGGTGTGTTCTTGCTTCCGGCGGCACTGGCCGTCGTGGCACTCGAGTACGGCTCTGGGTCACTGCTCGCGTGGGGCGTCACCGGTGTGGGCGCGATGCTCCTGGCGATGGTGTTCGCGAGCCTCGGCCGCGCCTACCCGAAGACCGGAGGCCCGTACGTCTACGTGCGCCGGGCGTTCGGCGACTTCATGGGGTTCCAGACCGCATGGGGCTACTGGATCGCCGCCTGGGTCGGGAACGCCGCGATCGCCACGGCATTCGTCGGAGCGCTCGCGGTCTTCATCCCTCGGTTGGGGGCGGAGACCACGAACGGCCACGTCTGGGCGTACGTCACCGCGATCGGGACGATCTGGCTCCTCACGCTCATCAACGCGTGGGGCGTGAAGCAGACCGGAACGGTGCAGTTGGTCACCACGATCCTGAAGTTCGTGCCCCTGGCGATGATCGGCGTCATCGGCCTGTTCTTCATGGACACGGGCAACTTCGGGGAGTTCGCCCCGAACGGATACGGGACGGGAACCGGGATGATCGGAGGCATCACGGCCGCGATGGCGCTCACCCTGTGGGCGTTCATCGGCCTCGAGTCGGCGACGGTGCCGGCCGAGGAGGTCAAGGATGCCGAGCGGTCGATCCCACGCGCCACGATCTGGGGCACGTTGGGCACGGCGGTCGTCTACGCGGTCGCGACGATCGCGGTCATGGGCATCTTGCCCTTGACCGTGCTTCGTGATTCCACGGCACCGTTCGCCGACGCGGCCACCGAGATCTTCGGCGGGGCGTTCTGGGGGAAGGTCGTCGCCCTCGTGGTGATGGTCTCCACCTTCGGCGCGCTGAACGGCTGGATCCTCCTGCAGGGGCGGGTCCCGTACGCCGCGGCCAAGGATGACCTGTTCCCGAGGGTGTTCGGGAAGCTGGGACGGAACGGCACGCCGGTCTTCGGACTCGTCGCCTCGTCCGATTCTGATCACCGGGCTGATGGCCCTGAACTACAACAAGAACCTGGTGGACAACTTCACGTTCGTGATCCTGTTGGCCACCCTCGTCACGCTGGTGCCGTACGCCTTCTCTGCGGCGGCCGATGCGTACCTGATGATCACCGACCGGAGCGCGTTCGTCAGCCGGCGACTCGTCCGCGACATCGTCGTGGCGGCCGTCGGATTCGGCTACGCGGTGTGGACGATGATCGGTTCGGGCATGGAGATCATCGGACAGGGCTTCGTGCTCTGGATGATCGGCGTGCCGGTGTTCGTGTGGATGCGGTGGGCTCGACGTCACGAGCACGAGCTGATCGTGCCGTTCGAGCACCCGCGAGCTCGTCCCGACCAGACCGAAGGAACCGGTCAGCGTCTGAGACCGGAACCGGGAAGGGGCTCCCGTTCGGGAGCCCCTTCCTCCTCGTCCGGAGGTCGCGCAGGGAGAGGGACGTTCGGCCCCCTCGCTCCGGGCCAGCGGATGGACCATGGCGGCGACGAACAGAAGGAGGGAGAACGATGGGACGGCCGATCATGCACTTCGAGATCGCGTCACCGAACCTGGAGAGAGCGGCAGCCTTCTATGAGGAGCTGTTCGATTGGAGGATCGGAGACGAGCAGATGGACGGATACCGTCTGGTCGAAACCGCCGACGGAAGCATCGGCGGCGGACTCCTCCGGACACCCGGAGGGAGTGTTCCCCTACGTGACCGTCTACGTGGGCGTCGAGGATCTCAAGGAGACACTCGAGAGGGCCGAGGAGCTCGGCGGCAAGACGAGTCGTCGAGCCGATGCCGATCCCCGGCGCCGGCACGTTCGCGATGTTCCAGGATCCGGACGGCGTGATGCTCGGATTGTTCGAAGAGACGCGGGGCCAGTGAACTCCGACACGCCGACAGGGCGAGAACGAGGTCCCCCGACGGCTGAGCCCGATCCGGAGGCTTGTACCATGACCTCGCCTGCCGGGGCTGAGTCGAGTGGGTCTACATGCTGAGCGCACCGATGGCGGAAGGCCGAAGCATGATCGCGGTGGACGGGAACGAGGCAGCGGCGAGGATCGCTCACCGGCTGTCGGAAGTGATCGCGATCTACCCGATCACGCCCTCCACGTCGATGGGCGAGCTCGCCGACGCCTGGTCGGCGGCGGGCCGCACGAACCTGTGGGGCGCGGTCCCGCAGGTGACCGAGATGCAGAGCGAGGGCGGCGCCGCGGGTGCACTCCACGGTGCGCTGCAAGGCGGCGCTCTGTGCACCACGTTCACGGCGTCGCAGGGCCTCCTGCTGATGATCCCCAACATGTACAAGATCGCCGGCGAGCTCACCCCCACGGTGATCCACGTCGCTGCCCGGACGTTGGCGACCCATGCGCTTTCGATCTTCGGCGACCAGAGCGACGTGATGGCCGTGCGGCAGACGGGCTGGGCGATCCTCGCCTCGTCGGATGTCCAGGCCGCTCAGGATCTCGCCGCGATCGCCCACGCGGCGACACTCGAGTGTCGCGTCCCGTTCCTCCACTTCTTCGACGGCTTCCGGACCTCACACGAGGTGAACGTGATCACCGAGCTCGACGACGGAGCGCTTCGCGAGCTCGTCGATGACCGCATGGTCCGGGCGCATCGCGAGCGCGCCCTCTCCCCCGACCACCCGGTCCTGCGTGGCACCGCCCAGAACCCAGACGTGTTCTTCCAGGCCCGGGAGGCCTCGAACCCCTACTACGCGATCATCCCGCAGGTGGTGCAGCAGACGATGGACCGGTTCGCGGAGCTCACCGGCCGCGCCTACCATCTGTTCGACTATCACGGAGCCGCCGACGCCGAACGCGTCGTGGTGCTCATGGGCTCGGGTGAGGGCGCCGCGCGCGAGACCGTCGACGAACTCGTCGCACGCGGAGAGAAGGTCGGCATCCTGAACGTCCGGCTCTTCCGGCCGTTCTCGGCCGAGGCATTCCTCGGTGCGTTGCCGTCCACCGTTCGAGCGATCGCCGTGCTCGACAGGACGAAGGAGCCGGGCGCACCGGGCGAGCCCCTCTACCAGGACGTCGTGACGGTGCTCGCCGAGCAGGTCGCGGCAGGTGCCGTCCCGACGATGCCGACGGTCATCGGTGGACGGTACGGCCTCGCATCGAAGGAGTTCGACCCGGCGATGGCCAAGGCGGTCTTCGACGAGCTCGAGAAGGACCGGCCCAAGGATCACTTCACCGTCGGCATCGTCGACGACGTCTCGCACACCTCGCTCGAGGTCGATCGCTCCTTCACGACGGAGGCCGACGACGTCGTGCGAGCGGTGTTCTACGGCCTCGGCGCCGACGGAACGGTGAGCGCCAACAAGAGCTCGGTGAAGATCATCGGCGAGGGGACGGACCTGTTCGCCCAGGGCTACTTCGTCTACGACTCGAAGAAGTCGGGCTCCGTGACGACCTCGCACCTGCGGTTCGGACCGCGGCCGATCCGCTCGACGTACCTGATCGGCTCGGGCCAGGCGAGCTTCGTCGCCTGCCATCAGTTCGGCTTCCTCGAGCGCCTCGACGTCCTCGACGTCGCGGCGCCCGGCGCGACGTTCCTGCTGAACAGCCCGTTCGGCCCCGAAGCGGTGTGGGAGCACCTCCCGATCGAGACCCAGCAGGTGATCATCGAGAAGGAGCTCCGCCTCTACGTCGTCGACGCCCAGAAGGTCGCGACGGCCGCGGGACTCGGCCTGCGCGTGAACACGATCCTGCAGACATGCTTCTTCGCCCTCGCGAACGTCCTCGATCAGACCGAGGCCGTCGCTCGGATCAAGGCCGCGATCGAGAAGAGCTACGGCAAACGCGGCCGCGCCGTCGTGGAGCAGAACTTCGCTGCGGTGGACGCCGCACTCGACAGCCTCCACGAGGTATCCGTGCCGGCGGGCATCGACGGTGACCTGCATCGATCGCTGCCGGTCCCGGAGGATGCCCCCGACTTCGTCCAGCGCGTGACCGCCTTGATGATCGCGGGCAAAGGCGACCTGCTCCCGGTCTCCGCGATGCCGGTCGATGGAACGTTCCCGACCGACACCGCGAGATGGGAGAAGCGCTCGATCGCGCAGGAGATCCCGATCTGGGACCCGGAGATCTGCATCGATTGCGGGAAATGCGCGCTCGTGTGTCCGCACGCGGCGATCCGGATGAAGGTGTACGAGCCGATCACCGCCGACTCGGCGCCCGAGACGTTCCAACACAAGGAGTGGCGCGACCGGGACAACCCGGGGATGTGGATGACCATCCAGGTCACTCCCGATGACTGCACCGGGTGTGGCGTCTGCGTCGACGTCTGCCCCGCCAAGTCCAAAGAGGCCGTGAAGCACAAGGCGATCGACATGATGCCGAAGGCCGAGCACGTGGACGCGGAGCGGGCGAACCTCGACTTCTTCCTCGACATCCCTCCGGCCGACCGGCGCGACGTGAAGGTCGCCTCGATCAAGGGCTCGCAGATGCTCGAGCCACTCTTCGAGTTCAGCGGTGCCTGCGCCGGGTGCGGCGAGACCCCGTACCTGAAGCTCCTGTCACAGATGTTCGGCGACCGGATCCTGGTCGCGAATGCCACCGGCTGCTCTTCGATCTACGGCGGCAACCTGCCGACGACGCCCTGGTCACGGGACGCGAACGGCCGGGGACCCGCGTGGTCGAACTCCCTGTTCGAGGACAACGCGGAGTTCGGCCTCGGGATGCGGCTCGCCTTGGACCACCAGGTGGCATACGCGCGCGCCCTGCTCGCGCGCCTCGGCGGGTCGATCGACGAAAGCCTTGCCCGCGCGATCCTCGACGCACCCCAGGACGACGAGGCGCAACTCGCCGATCAGCGCGAGCGCGTCGCGCAGCTGAAGGAGCGGCTCGAGGCTCGCGAGGACGACGAGGCTCGGAACCTGCTCGCGATCGCCGATGCGCTCGTCCGCAAAGGCGTCTGGATCGTCGGCGGCGACGGGTGGGCCTACGACATCGGTTTCGGGGGGCTCGACCACGTGCTGGCGAGTGGCAGGGACGTCAACGTGCTCGTGCTCGACACGCAGGTCTACTCGAACACCGGCGGGCAGGCCTCCAAGGCGACGCCGCGCGGGGCCGTCGCGAAGTTCGCGGCGGGAGGCAAGCCGATCGGCCGCAAGGATCTCGGGCTGTTCGCGACGGGGTACGGGAACGTCTACGTGGCGCAGGTCGCGCTCGGCGGGGACAACGCGCAGACGGTGAAGGCGTTCGCCGAGGCCGAGTCGTGGCCGGGGCCGGCACTGATCATCGCGTACTCGACCTGCATCGCCCACGGGATCGACATGTCGACCTCGATGTCGCACCAGACCGAGGCGGTCAAGACCGGCTTCTGGCCGCTCTGGCGATACGACCCGCGTCTCGCCGTCCCGGGCCAACGTCCGATGCAGCTCGACAGCAAGGCTCCGACGCTGCCGCTGAAGGAGTTCCAGATGAAGGAGGCTCGGTTCGCGATGCTGGCCCGCTCCGATCCGGAGGGCTATGCAGAGCTCCAGGCACTCGCGCAAGAAGACGCCGAGGAGCGTCGGCGCCTGTATGAGCAGCTCGCCGGGGTCGAGCGCCACGCACCGGGCCGCGCGGAGGACGGCGGAGAGGAACGGAGCCGCCCACAGAGACGGAAGGGGAAGAGAGATGAGCGTCGACCTTCGGACCACGTACCTGGGGCTCGAACTCGCGAACCCGCTCGTGCCGTCGGCGTCCACGCTGTCGTCGCGGATCGACAATCTCAAGCGCCTCCAGGACGCGGGTGCGTCGGCGATCGTGATGCAGTCATTGTTCGAGGAGCAGATCGAGCACGAGGAACTCCAGACGCACCGCGTCCTCGAGAACGGCGCGGAGTCGTTCCCTGAGGCTCTCTCGTACATCCCGGAGATGGAGGAGTACAACACCGGCCCCGACGAGTACCTGCGACACCTCGAGGCGTGCAAGCGCGAGCTCCAGATCCCGGTGATCGGCTCCCTGAACGGAGTGAGTGACGGTGGATGGATCCGCTACGCGAAGCTGATCCAGGATGCGGGCGCCGATGCGCTCGAGTTGAACGTCTACTTCATCGCGGCCGACCCCGATGAGAGCGGCAGCCAGGTGGAGCGGCGATACCTCGATCTCGTCTCGGCCGTTCGCGGGAGTGTCACGATCCCGCTCGCCGTGAAGGTCGGCCCCTACTTCTCATCCATGGCGAACATGGCGTTGCAGCTCGAAGCGGCCGGGGCGAACGGGCTCGTGCTCTTCAACCGGTTCCTCCAGCCGGACATCGACCTCGACACGCTGCGGGTCGACTCGACCCTGCACCTCTCGACGAGCGATGAGCTGCGACTCCCCCTGAGGTGGATCGCGATGCTGCACGGCAAGGTCGGAGGTTCGCTCGCCGCGACGAGTGGGGTGTGGACGGCCGACGACGCCGTGAAGCTCCTGCTCGCCGGGGCTGATGTGACGATGATGGCGAGCGCCCTCTTCCGGCACGGTCCCGAGCACCTGGGAGTGGTGCTCGAGGGCGTGCGGACGTGGTTGGACGAGCACGAGTACGAGAGCGTGGAGCAGCTCAAGGGAAGCGTGAGTCAAGCGAACGTCACCGACCCCTTGGCGTTCGCCCGCTCGAACTACATGCAGATGCTCGTCAACTTCACGAGCCCGTACGACTGGAGGGAGATCCCCGGGAGCGTGCAGGCCTGAACCGTAGAAAGACTGATCGTCGGCGCACGCCTCGTCGCCGGCTCTCCCCGCTGCCCTGGTACTCATCATGCCTCGTGACCGCGAAGGCTCAGGGTGACGTCGACGCGGGACCACGATCGCACACCGACTGCGTCTCGGCTCGAGCGACCGGCCTCGTCGTCGCTCATCTGCCCGACTTCCGGCCGGATCAACCGCGGTGGGGTGGTCCGGTCGGGATGTAGGGGCCCCACGGAGTCAGGAATTCCAACCTCGGTGTGACATCGTCCACCTCGTGGCTGAGCCGCGGCTCGACGCCGACCACACCGTCGACAGTCTCGGGCCGCACCCACGATCACCGCGATCTGGCTCCTCAGCTCGACTCGCCCCTCAAGCGTTGCGACGCCATCCACCACCGTGACACGGATGGGCCCAGGCTCGAACGCCGCTTTCGCGAGCGTGTTCTCGATCTCGTTGCGGATCTCACGGTCCGCGCGGAGGAACACCTTCAGGAGATCGGCCCGGCTGACTATGCCCACCACCTTGCCGTTGGCGTCGACGACCGGGAGACGCTTCACCCGCCGCTCGTGCAGCAGGCGGGCCGCTCGCGGGAGCGGCGCCTCTGGGTCGATCGTCTCGACCGGCGATGACATGAGCTCCTGCGCTACAACACCGTCGCCCTTCGCTCGATCGATCCGACGCCGTCTGGTCTGGAACCGACGATGAGACTCTCCCTGGGCCACGAGCTCTTCCTTCATGAGCAGGTCCGCCTCGGAGACGATCCCGACGAGTTCATCGGTCGCATCCACCACGGGGAGGGCGCTCACGTTATGTTGCCGCATGAGCCCCACGATCTCCTTGAACGGGGTCCGATCCCGGACCACGACAACCTCCGCCGTCATCACATCGCGCACGCGTCTCATCTCACGCCTCCTCGTCCTCCGTGTTCACCTTGACCGTACGCCGAGCTCGAGCCCTCCCAGGGGGCCGTTCGGTCCCACGCGGTACGGCCGATCGGCCCGCCGGGCCCGATGGGATCCAGCGCATGGCGGATGCGGTGTCGCTCGGTCCTGACCCCCTCCGCTTCGCTGTCGCGATTCCCCGTCAGCCCCAGGCGATCCCATCTGTCTCCCTAGGAGGGACCAGAGAGCGGGAGTTGGACGAGTGGCATGATGCATCCGACCCCGAACCGAAAGGTGGCGAGCATGCCCGTGGAAGAGGATCGCGTGAAGGGATCATGAGCAGCCCGGTCGTTCATGTGGCTCCGCATGCCACGGTCTCCCAGGCGCTCCGCACCATGATCGATCGCGACATCGGCGCCGTGGTCGTGGTCGCGGGAACGACGGCGGTTGGCGTCTTCACCGAGCGTGACTTGACCAGGCGTCTGCTGGATGACGAGGGCCTCCTCGATCGTGAAGTCGGCGAGGTCATGTCCACCCCTCTCACCACGGTGAACCCGGCCGACGAGGTGGTGTTCATCTTCCATCTCATGACTGAACAGGGGATCCGGCGACTACCCGTCGTCGATGGTGGTCAGCTGGTGGGGATCGTGACCGAGCGCGACCTCCTCCGATGGGTTGACGCCGTCGCCACGAGCCCACCGGTGTCGCAATAGATCGGGCATGACCTCGCTCATGATCCACAGCGATGGGGACGCTAGATGTGCTCGGCACACTGCGCAACGCGCTTCCTGATCCTGCCTGTGGTCGCTTGGGAGCGCCACGCTCTGGGCGTTCGTGTCGCGTCCCATTCGGAGTGATCGCAGCGAACGTTCTCCGGCACGCTCAACGCGGGGCATCCAGGTGGAACCGTTCCACTGACCGAGGCCGATGTCGGCTCGATGCACCCATCGCGCCTGCCTGAGAACGTCTACGTCGCCGATGCGTCGCTCCTACCGAATGCACTCGGCAACCCGCCGATCCTGACGATCGTGGCGATGGCCAAGCGCGTCGCGAAGGTTTGCGCCGAGCAAGTGCGAGCACCCGCCCGATAGTCCCAGTTGCGCGAGGGCGAGCGCCGATCCGGGCGACGAGTGCGTGTTCTGCCCCATCTGCTGGACGAGAGCGCGGCACGCGTCTGTCCCGGTGGCCCGATCAGGATCGGCGGGCGGCCCTCGACCTCGAGGATCGGCCGAGAACCGGGAGGAAGGTCCTGCTCGCCCCAGGTCTTCCGACCGGAGGCGCGCTCACCACTCAGACCTAGCGTCGGGGTGGAGGTGCGGAGAATGAGATCGAGTCGAGTGGTAGCGGAGGACATGGAAACGGGGATCGATCCGCGATCTGAGGCGGAGCGGATGGAGGTGGCAACGATGGGGAACGAGATGACCCAGGGTGACGACCTGCGCGCGCTGGCCAGGTCGAGGCTCGTCAAGCGCCGGGAGTTCACGGCGCATATCGCCGCCTATGTGTTCGTCAACGTGTTCATCGTGGCGATCTGGGCGTTCACGGGGGCGGGGTTCTTCTGGCCTGTGTTCCCGATCCTGGGATGGGGCATCGGGCTCTTCTTCCATGGCTGGGAGACCTACTCGGAGCCGCTATCGGAGGAGCGCATCGATCGAGAGGTCGAACGACTTCGAAGGTCCTCAGCACAACAGTGAAACCTCCTGGCCGACGAACAGCGAGCATGGCTGAGCGCCGGGGCACTCGAAGAGGGGTTGTCTCGGGGTTCAGACCGGACGCGGAGACGATCTCGCCTGGACCGGTGTCACACCGGACCGGTCGGCGGCCGCCCGCTCGCCTCGCGGCGGACGAGCAGTGAGTCCGCGCACGATCACGAGGAACAGCACCGAGAAGCCGGTGGTCCAGTACAGGATCGTCATCCCCTCGCGGGCTGAGTCGCTGCCGGCAAGGACCCCGTGGAGCAGCGACATCGCGAACGCGGGGACGGCGGCCAGGTGGATCGCTCGCCACAAGGCGGGTCGCATCAGCTTCCGTGTCCAGGACGTCGTCAGGACGATCACCGTCGCGTACATCGCGACGATCCCCAGCGTCAGAGCGAAAGGGCGATAGGTGGCTCGGTACGGGATCAGGAGATCGAGCGTGTCGAAGCGGACGAACCGATCGAACAGCAGCCCGACGAGGTGGAGGGCGAGGAGCAGAAGTCCGGCGCTGGCGACGAAGCCGTGGAACGCCGTCGAGGATCGTTTCGACACCCGCTTCGTCACGAGGGATGTGGTCGCGAGGAGGCCCCAGGCGACCGAAAGGAACAGCATCAGGTAGGCGCCGACGCCGGCCGAACGCGTGAGCAGCCAGGTCATGCCGCTTCCTCGGTCGGAACCGTGACGAGCACGCGCCCCCCAGACGTGACGCTCACCGCTGCTTCCCCGGCGGCACTGGAGCCCCGCAACAGAACGGCCTTCGCGAGGATCTCCGCCTCCGCGCAGGCCGGCGCCGTGACCGTGACCTGGACCAGGTCGGTGGCTGACGGCGAGCCGGTCCTCGGGTCGATCACATGGTGGAGCCCTGCGCCCCACGACCGCGAGCGGGTCGACGATGTCGCGACGCCGCCTTCACGAACCGACAGGCGCCCCAACTCGCCAGCGGGATCGTCCGGATCCTCGACGGCGATGTCGATCCGAGGGGCGTCGCCCGCGATCCTCAGGTCGCCACCCGCGTTGACGAGCACCCACGGGAGTCCCGCATCGACGGCTCGTGTCGCCGCTTCATCCGCGGTCCACCCCTTGACCAACCCTCCGAGATCCAGACCGACCCCGGGCGGGAGCCGAAGGAGATCGTCCTCGAGGACCACGTCGCGCCAGCGCCCACACGGGCTGGTCGGATGCAATGCCCCCCGCGCTCCGGCCAGCACGTCGTCGAACGTGCGGTCGTAGCCGACCGCTTCCATCGCGCCGAGCACCGTCGGGTCGAAGAGTCCTCCTGTCGACGCAGCGGCGTCGAGGGCCACACGCATCACCGAACGGAAGGACGGCGAGATCGGCACCCACCGCCCTTCCGCGGCGTTGACGAGAGAGAGCTCGCTGTCCCCTCGGAAACGAGAGAAGCGTCGCTCCTCTCTCGCGAAGGTGCGAACGATGGCCCTGACCGCCGGGACGGTCGGAACGTCGGAGCCACCCTCGGTCAGGACGCGCACCGACGTTCCCATCGCACGGAAGTTCCACGCTTTCACGGCGCTGACCCTCCGGTGGACGTCGGGGCGGGTGGCGCCGACGAACCGGGCGCGGGGCTGAACGTCACGGTTCGTGGGTGGGTTCGCCGGGACAGCCTCCTGGACGATCACCCGGCGAAGGACCTTCCTCACGACCACGATCTTCTGCGGCCGGTCCTGAGGCACGGTTGCCACAGCGATCGGCTTGGGCAGCGCTCCGAACACTCCCCACGACGCGACGAGCGCGACTGCGGCCGACGACCAGGCCGCCAGCCGCAGTGCCCCTTTGCTCGCGACGCGACGGGGCGAATCGGTCATCCGACGTCCTCCGACTCCGCTTCGTCGAAGTCCTCGTGGGACTCGCTCTCGTGCTCGCTCTCGTATCCATCGTCCGAGTCGTCGCCCATGGAGGGGTCGGCCGCCGGGGCGGAGAGCGTGATGGTCGCCCGCGGAGGCCGTGATTCCGCCTTCCGATGGATGGTCACGGTTCTGCTCTCCACCTTCACCACTCGCTCGGGCCGAACAGGTCCGGCCGCGTTGACCGGCGTCGGGCCGGTCAAGCCGAGCGACACCGCGAGTCCACCGATGGCCAGCGTGAGCACGAGTCCCGCGGCGATGAGGACCGCCGATCGCTTGTTCATTGCATTCCTCCTTCGTGAGCGTGCTGCCACGCTACGAGCGGCGGATACAAGCAGCCTTCAAACGAGGGCTAAGTGCTCACTAAATCAGCGGCGGTCGACCTGGTGGCCAGATCGGACCAGCAGGCCGAGAGGACCGATCGAGGTCCCAGAAGTAGCCGAAGGTCCCGCATCCGCAGGGACCTACCACCCCAAGGATCGATCCATGCCCGCGATAGAAAGGATCCGATGGGAGGGACAGATGCTCGAGATCCACGAGCTCACGAAGCGCTACGGAGACGTGGTGGCTCTGGACGGTGCAACTCTCAGCGCAGCGCCGGGTCGGATCGTGGGGTTCCTCGGTCCGAACGGAGCGGGGAAGACCACGACGATGCGGGCGATCTTCGGGCTGATGCGTCCCGACCGGGGCGAGATCCTCTGGAAGGGGAAGCCGGTCGGCCTCCCGGAGCGGGCTCGATTCGGCTACATGCCCGAGGAGCGGGGTCTGTATCCGAAGATGAAGATCGGCGAGGAGCTCACCTACTTCGCCGAGCTGTCCGGGATGGGAGGGACGGTCGCGAAGGAGGCGGCCGCCGGATGGCTCGGGCGCCTGGGCCTAGCGGACAGGGCGGGTGCGCGGCTGGAAGAGCTCTCCCACGGGAACCAGCAGCGGGTGCAACTGGCCGCGGCGCTGGTACACGACCCTGAGCTCGCCGTGCTCGACGAGCCGTTCAGCGGGCTGGATCCACTCGGGGTGGCCTCCCTCGGCGAGATGCTTCTGCAGACCGCAGCGACGGGCGTCGCTGTGGTGTTCTCGAGTCATCAGTTGGATCTGGTCGAGGACGTGTGCCAAGACGTCGTGATCATCGACCATGGGCGGGTCGTGTTGGCCGGCGTGGTCGAGGAGCTGAAGGCAGCCTCCCCTCACCGCTCCCTCGAGATCACGGTGGACGGCAACCCGTGGGTGCCGGTCCTGCCGAGCGGCACTATGACGAGCAAGCGCGACGGCAGGCTCCGCGTCCTCGTCGACGCCTCTGTCGATGTGGCCGACGTCCTGGCGAGCGCCCGCTCGGGTCGGCGAGGTCACCGATGTTCAGCTTCGAGCCCCCGTCGCTCACGGATCTGTTCCTCGCGGCGGTCTCGGAAGGAGAAGGATCATGAACGGCAGTGCACGGCGCCTGTGGCTGGTTGCCCGTCGCGAATGGAACCAGCGGCTGCGCACGCTCGCCTTCCGCGTCTCGACGCTCATCTCGATCCTGATCGTCGTGGCGCTGATCGTGGTTCCGGACATGTACGGCGGAGGGGCGAACGAGCGCACCGTGGGCGTCGTGGGCGCCCAGCTCGTCGGAACTCCCTGAGCTTGTTCGCGCCTCCGGAGACCAGCTCGGGCTCACCGTGGAGATCGCGAGCATTCGCGGATGAGCCCGCAGGCCGGGCAGCTCTGCGCTCGGACGACGTGTCTGTGTTGATCGTCGATCAACAGCGGCTCGTGTGGAAATGCGAAGATCGACGACCAGCTGAACGCCGTCGTGACCTCGGCGGTCCAGGTCATCGAGCGACGTGAGGCGATCGCCGAGCTCGGCCTCACTGCCCAGGAAGCACAGCGACTGCTCCGAGCACCGGACCTGCCGTCGACGAGCCTCGAACCCTTCACGCAGCAGCGCTCGGAGCGGGAGGAGCTGGCCTGGATCGGTCTGCTTGTGTTGTTCACGGCCATGGCCTTCTACGGCGGGTTCCTGCTCGTCGGCGTCGTGGAGGAGAAATCAAGCCGGGTCGTCGAGGTGCTGCTCTCTCGCCTGCGGCCCACCGAGCTGCTCGCGGGCAAGATCCTGGGAATCGGACTGGTCGGTCTCGCGCAGCTCGCGCTCGTGGCCGGATCGGCCCTGATCGCGCTGCAGTTCTCGGAGAACACCACCGCGACGACGACGCCGAGCACGATCGGATGGATCGTGATCTGGTTCATCTTGGGCTACGGCTTCTACTCGGTCCTGTACGCGACGGCGGGCTCACTGGTCTCGCGCCAGGAGGAGGCTCAGAGTATCCAGTTCCCGATCTCGGCCAGTACTCGATCGTGGCCTACTTCCTCTCGATGCAGGCAACCAAGTCGCCCGACGGGACAGCGGCCCTCGTGGGATCGTTGCTGCCGCCCACGGCTCCGATGGTGATGATCGTCCGTATCGCGCACGGGAGCGTCCCGTGGTGGGAGATCGTTCTGTCAGTCGCGTTGATCACGGCCACGATCTACGCCATGGTCGGCTGGCCGGACGCATCTACGCCGGTGCGGTGCTCCGGATCGGCCCCCGGTTGCGTCTGAGAGAGGCCTGGCGCAGCGGCGAAGCGTGAAGTGCTTGCCTCGCACGCCGCGAGAAGCCGAAAGCGCTGCGAGCACGATATCGAAGTGCTGGCGGAACATCTACTGGTCCCACTCCGCGCGAGCTCCATCGGCCCTATCGAGCCCCCGCCACGGGAGGCAACGTCTTAGGGAGCCGATGCGGTTCGAGGGCGACTCCTCGGTACCGGCGAGGGAGGTGAATGGAATGTCTGCGGTAGCGGTCATCTGGATCGGCGTGGCTGCGGTCTGTTGCGGCTCTGCATCTATGGATCAGCAGGCGATCCGCCGATCGAAAGAGCGGCAGGGGCACGGACGCCGAAACGACCAAGCGTTGACGACGCGGCCCATCCCCGGAGGCGGGACCACACTCCTCCCCACCGAGGCTCGAGAGAGGCGAACATCGTAACGCTCACGTGGCAGCCCACTTATCACCCCACGGGCGGTCGAGGCGCTCGTTCTGGCGGCACTTCATCGAGATGGACGATCCGTGATGCTCCCTGTCGATGGTCCTCTTCAGCGGCGGTGTCGCGTGTCTTCGCCCTACTGGTCACGGCAACCTCCTCCACTTTCCACCCTCCGCTGCCTTTGACCATCTACATGGTCGCGAATGAGCCTCTGGATGCGACACCGCCACCATGCTGGACGAGCTGCTCGAGATGAGCGCCGCGATGATCGTGCCCGACGTCCTGCTGGTCGGCCTTTCGCGACGTGCCTTGTCGCGAGGGGTACGTCTGGCGTGATGCAGATCCCTTGACGCCGCCCTTCATGTACGTCGCTATGCTTCATCGCCACGAGGAGTACGAGCAGAGGCACACAGGCCATCCCTGACAAGTCAGCCCTGGAGGCTCATACCGGGGACGGAGACGGGACTGTCAACGGCCAGGTCGTGGCCGTGATCGAAGCCCGGCGAATCCCTGATCTGCCCTCAGCAGCGGCCGTGCTGCGAACGCGATCTGTTGCTCCCACCGCGTGTGGGCTGGGGTACGCCACGAAAGCGGGGACTCGTGGCACCGGCCACAGCGTTCCCTCGTCATCAGACTTTACGGGGAGAAGGGGGATCCATGGGGAGACTTCGGACGCTCGTTGAACAGCAGCCCTCGCGCTCCTCGTCGGATGCACCGGCACCGGCACGTCGCCGGCCCCGACACGAGCTGAACGAACCTTCGCGCTCGGGGCCGAGGCGATGCTGCCATGCACGTCGGGTGGCTTCCCGGCCGCGTGCGGAAGCCTCCAGGTCCCCGAGGATCGAGGGAATCCCCACCGGCGCGTGATCCCGCTCGATGTCGTGGTGATCCCAGCCGCGAGTGAACGCCCCGCCGCCGACCCGGTGCTTCTTCCTCGCCGGTGGTCCCGGTGGAGCGGCAACGGAGAGCTGGGCCAACGCTCCGCAGGTGTTCCCGGCGATCCACCATGATCGGGACATCGTTCTCGTCGATCAACGAGGGACCGGAGGATCGAACGAACTACTCTTCCCACCGACGCCGGATGTCTCCGGTCTGCCTCGTCCGACGGGTGGAGAAGGGTGGAGCGCTGGGCGAAGGGGGCGCTCGAGGGACTGAACGGCGACATCCGTTACTACACCAGCGCGATCGCGGCGGACGATCTGGATGACGTCCGGGTGGCTCTCGGCTATGACCTCGATCGACCTCTACGGGGGCTCCTACGGAGCGACCCTCGCGCAGTACTACTTGCGGCAGCACGAGGCCCACGTGCGCGCCGTCGTGCTCGATGGCGGCACCCTGGTCGACGTCCCCATCGTGGAGCTGATGGCGGCGCGGAGCCAGGAGGCGCTCGATCGGGTCCTCGCGCGGTGTCATGCCGACGCGGGTTGCCACGCTTCATACCCCGATCCAGCGCGCGACCTCCGGAAGGCGCTCCGTCGGCTATCACACCCAGTGAAGATCGATGCGGTCGATTACGGGTCCGGGGAACACGTCGTTCTGACCTCCGACTCGCTCGCAGGCAGCCTGCACGACTTGCTCGTGACGGGCCAGAGCGGCGAGATCCCTCGATTGCTGCATCTCACGGCTGAGGCGGACTACGAACCCCTCACGAGCCTCGTGTTAGCTGCGCTGCGCCAGCCCGATCCAGGCCAGCTGGCGATGTTCTGGTCGATCGAATGCTCCGAGAGGTGGGCTGCGCACGATCGAGATGACATCGCCGAAGCGGGCGTCGGCTCCTACTACCTGCCGGTGATGCTGGACGCCGACAGGGATCTCGACCTTGGCTGCAGCCTGATGCCACGGGTGCCCACGCCCGCCGATGAAGGGCGACCGATTCGGTCGGACGTCTCGATCCTGCTGCTCAACGGCACCCTGGATCCACAGGATCCTCCGGCCAACGTCGCTGACGCGGCGACGGAGCTCCCGAACAGCCTCGTCATCGTCGCCACTCAGGCGCACACCTTCGGCCACATCGGCTGCATGCCGGACGTCGTCGCGGCGTTCCTCGAAGCCGGCACCGTGGAAGGACTGGACACGACGTGCGTCGGTGAACTCCCTACGCCACCTTTCTCGACATCGGGCGTATAGCCCAGCCGCTTCGTAGCATCGTCGAACAGCACTTGGGCTCGATCCGGTACCGGGCGATGGAGCTGAGTCGGTGGGCTAACGTTCCCAAGGAACGGCAGGCCGTCCGGCTCAACGCCTCCCTGACCTGCCCGCACGGATGAGACGCCGGGGTGTGTCGAACCCCTCGCGCGAGAGCCTGTCGGCAAGGATCAGGAACATTTGGGCCGTGGTGAGAGCGTCATCGAACGCGTGATGTGGTTGCTCGACCGGAACACCGGATCTCTCTGCAGCTGACGTCAGCGCGTAGTCGCCCCGTTTCGGCTCCCTCCCCTCGAGGCGGTCGGCGAGGATCGCGAGCCCGAGCACGTCGACGGATCGCCGCAGCCACCTTGCCGGCGCGCCACCGAACAGCTGCGCGAGGAAAGCCGCCTCCACCTCTGCAGCCCACGTGAGTAGGAATCGCCCGTCGAGTGCATCCCGGAGGACCGGAAGCACCTCCTCGATCGGTGGCGAGTCCGCGAGGTCGCCGGGCAGCAGGCCGTGCACCACGATCGACGGGGCCGAGAGCTCGGAGGCCATGCTGACGGTCCGGTAGACGCTGCCGGCGAGCGCGACCCGTCCATCGAGCACCGGGACGACGCCGAATGAGATCACGGTGTCGTTCGCGTCGAGGCCGGTCGTCTCGAAGTCCAGCGAAGCGAAACCGACTTTCGACCAATGGACCCCGCGAGAAGCCCATGACGGCCGCGTCGGCGCGTCGCTCATTCGATGCCGAGGCTCATCTCGCGACGGAGGAGCCCTTGTGCGCGCTTGATCGTCCGGAATGCCTCCTTCAACCCGCTCCGAGCGACGGGGCTGAGCATCGCCGGATCCACATGATCGTCCGGCAGCCCTTCCGACTCGATGAGTCGCACGTGGTGATCGAGCCGCACATCCCAGAGGAGTCGGAACGCCTCCCGGAGGTCGAGGGCCAGCGACTGCTCGATCCTTCCCGCTCGCGCGGCATCATCGAGCCGGCTGAGTGTCCGGTTCCCGGACACTCCGGCGGAGACCGCATACGTGCGGGCGAGGTTCGTCAGCGGCTTGATCCCTCCCTGCTTGATGTTGAGCGTTCCAGCGCGCTCGCCACCGCTCTCGAGGACCAGATCGCGGAAGAACCCCGTCGGCGGACGGATCTCGATGGCGGTGTGCGCGAGTCGCTTCACGAACACGGGGTGTGCCGGCGCTTCACGGATGACGGAGTCGAGGACGGGCTCGATATCCAGAGGACCTGCGACACGACGGTAATCCAACGCGATGCTGGTGAACGTGCGCCCTTCCACGGATGGATCGCTCATCCAGCGCCGGAACTCCCCCGCCCATCCTGTGACGGACCGCCTCCACGCAGGGTTCTCGGCCATCACATTCCCCCGGCACCGCGAGATCCTGCCCGCCTCAAGGCCGTCCGTAACAAACCGGGCGAGTTGAGCGAAGTAGACGTCAGCCCCCTCTGGCGGCATCCTCGCCGAGGTCGAACGCGAGCGCGTGATCCTGGTCCGTTCCCAAGGCCTGCTCGTGTCGAGCCTGACTGCCGAGCGCCAGCCATGCCCAAGGCCCGGGGGGATCTCCAGATCTGCGATCCCGATGTCGATGAAGCGCCTTGTCGCCGCATCGATCGAGACCGCGACGGTATGGCCGACGTGGACGGGGTCAGCCTCCGCACGGACGAGGGCGCCGATGATCTCGGGGAGCCGCCTGAGCTCTTCGACCACCCCTGCCGCACTCCGCGCCCGTTCGATCGCGCTTCGGTACGCGAACGCATCCGTGCGCTCGAGTCCCATCATGTCCGTGTCCGTCACGACCCCCATCACGTGGCCCTTCGAGTCCATCACGGGGATGTGATGGACACCGTGTTCAAGCATCGCGAGGAGCACGTCCTCGATCGTCACGTCTGATCGAAGCGTGACGACCGGGAAGCTCATCACCTCTTCGACGGGGGTGTCCGAACTTCGGCCCGTAGCGAGGATCCGAGTCCGCAAGTCGCGGTCGGTCAGGATGCCGAGGCTATCCCGTCCTTCGACGAGGAGGGATGAGATCCGTTCGCGCGCCATCAGCGCGGCGGCCTCCCTCACGGATGTGGCTGGCGGACACGTTACGGGTGCTCGACGGATCAGCTGTCCGACCGGCGCGAGCCGAGGATCCAAGCGGCCCGCGTCTCGGATATCGATCGCTCGGATCGATCGCCGCCGGAGACTCGACGCAAGGAACGCCAACCCGGCTTCGGTCCCGAACACTTCGGTGGCGACGGTTGGGTCCGCCAGGTAGCAGATGGTGTCGTCATGAGCACGAGCCTCCATACCTGGGCTCAGCCCCGAAAGCAAAGACGGATGCCCGAAGAGCTCGCCCTCTTCGAGAAGGTCGAGCACACGACCCTCGTCGAGCAGCTCCACCGCGCCTCTGCGGACCACGTAGAGGAACCGTGCCGGCTCGCCGGCCTGTCGGAGGATCGTGGCTCCCGCCGGGAAATACTCGATCTGGACCGAGCCCGCGATGCGATGCAGGTCGTCCCCTGGTAGCGCGCTGAAGGGCGGATACCGTGCCAGGAAGCTCTCTACCTGCATCACGTTCGCGAGTATGACCGACCGGACCGAAGCCTCAAATGGACACTGCGAGCTAGCCAAGTCGCCGCTGATCAAGCGCCGCGAGTTCGTGGCACATCAATCCGCGTACTGCTCGTCAATCCGAACCACGGGACTATGCTCCCGCGGTGAAGCCCTCGCCGACATCCGCACGCGTAGACGCAACGGAGATGGCCCGCCCTTCAGCGTCATTGGCGCCGTTACGTGTCGATCGCGATCTCGCTGCTCTTGGTCGTCGGGATCTTCGCGTTCGCGATCCCTCGGATCGCGAGCTACGGCGCTGTCATCGACATCTTTCGCCAGCTGACCTGGCGCGAGCTCTGGTCGCTGCTGCTCGCGACCGGGTTCAATCTCTTCACGTACTGGCTCGCGAACATGGCTGCGCTCCCCGGGCTCAGGCTCGCGCAAGCCGCCGTGATCACGCAGACGACGACGACCGTCGCAAATACGTTGCCTGCGGGAGGGGCGGTTGCCGTCGGCCTCACCTACGAGATGCTCCACTCCTGGGGCTTCAACCGCGTGGAGTCGACCTTGTACATCGTGGTGACCGGGATCTGGAACATCTTCATGAAACTCGCTCTGCCCGTCGCCTCGGTGGCGATCCTCGCGATCACGGGCACGTCGAGCGCCGCCTTCGTGACCGCCGCGTTGCTCGGCCTCCTCTTCCTGGCGGTGGCGGTGGTTCTCTTCGCCTTGATCCTCTGGAGGGAAGAGTTGGCTCGGCGGCTCGGCGACCTCGGGGAGCGAGTCGTGTCGAGCATCGTGAATGTGTTCCATCGGCCCCGCGTCACCGGTCTCGCGGAGAGCGCGGTTCGGTTCCGTCGGGAGACGATCGACCTGATCCGTCGTCGATGGTGGTGGCTGACGGGCGCGACGATCCTCGGGCACCTCGCACTGTTCCTCGTTCTGCTGCTTTCGCTCCGACACGTAGGCGTCTCGGAAGCCGAGATCTCGACCGCGCAAGCCCTCGCCGTGTTCGCCTTCGGTCGGCTGATCTCTGCGCTTCCGATCACGCCTGGCGGACTCGGTGTGATCGAGCTCGGATACATCGGCGGCCTCGTCGCCGCCGGTGGGCCTCGCCCCCAGGTCGTGGCGGCGGTTTTCCTGTTCCGCGTCCTCACGTACGGGATCCAGATCCCCCTCGGAGGTATCACGTACCTGATCTGGCGCAGCAAGAGAAGCTGGCTCCGTCCCGTCGAGCCTGTCCCTGCCGAGGGAGCCCGCGTCGAGAGCTGACCGAGACCAGCGACAGCACGACGAACCCTGCGATGAGGCACGTGGGTACGCTCCGGGGATGACGATCGCCGGAACTCATTCCGACCTGGAACGCCGGTGGTTGGACGTCGCATGGGTCATCGGCGGGTCTCTGATCCTCCTCGCATCGAGTATCGCCGTGAGGGACGGCGGCGTCGATCCTTGGGAGGAGGCGCTGTTCCACGCGATCAACGGACTCCCACCGTGGCTCGAGTCACCGATGCAAGCGATCGAGCTCGTCGGTGCCTTGTGGATCGGACCCGCGGTCGCGGCTTTCGCTCTGATCGTCTTCAGGAAGCCGCGGCTGGCAGTCGCCGCCGTGGCAGTGACCGCGTCCAAGCTCATCCTCGAGCGGGTCGTGAAGCTCGTCGTGGAGCGACAGCGCCCGGGAGTCTCGACACCGGACGCCGTCATGCGCGGCGTGCCCGTCCGGGGTCTGGCGTTCGTCTCCGGCCACGCGATCCTCCTGGCCGGGCTCGCCGGGGTGGTCTCCCCGTATCTCCCGCGACGGTGGAAGGCGCTTCCGTGGGCTGCTGTAGCACTCGTCTGCTTCGCCCGCGTATACCTGGGGGCTCATAACCCGCTGGATGTGATCGGGGGAGCCGCACTGGGGCTCTCGATAGCCGGCGTATGGAATCTGATCCTCGGCGTCCCGCGGCGCCGACCCCCGATATCGACAAGCCCACCGCAGCCAACCGAACGCCCGGCCGATGACCCAGCGTGAGCAGTCCAAAGGCACTCGTCAGGCGCAGGGCCTGCGTGGGCGCTGGAGGATTTGAACCTCCGACCTCTTCCGTGTCAAGGAAGGCACGAGCAACCCTCTGACCAGCACCTTCGCAGCTCAGCTCGTATTCGGACTGTCTCAGGAGTTCCGTTTAGTACCGCTTGGTTCGGTCGGCTCCTTGACCTGGTGTTGACCAGAGTCTGGAACAGCCGGCCCGCCGCACGAATCCTTGGAGCGAGCGCACGTACTCATGATCCCGTGTGGGTCTGCCGGGCCTACCGGAACTCTTCCACCCCTCGTCCGCTCTGCTCGTCGATCCCATACGCATCGATATAGCCCCAACAGTTCGGCTGGGAGCCGTCGATGTCGGTAACGCCGTACTCCTTCGCCAGTTCGTACGACGTGAGCGAGCGGCCAGCGAATCTCGCCGAGTCAGTGTCGCCGACGAGTCCCGCGATGCCTCGCCCCACATACGCGGGTGACTCACTGATCGCGAACCCGGGTCGCTTTGCCAGAGCCTCGCGCCACGTTTCCTCGGTGACGCCGAAGTTGTCGAGCATGTTCTCGGAGCGCAGCCAGCCCGGCGTCACGGCCAGCGCCACCATCGGATGATCGCGCAGCTCGAAGGTCAGTCCTACGACGATCCGCTCGACGTTGGCCTTGACCAGGTCGTAGTAGAAACCGACTCCCTCACGGAACTTGGCGTTGAACTCGAACGTTCCGTCAGTCATCTCCACGACAAGTCCGGGCCTCTCGTCCGACGCGGTTCTCAACATCAGCGGCAGCGCGTGATGGGCCGTGATCAGATGTGTATCGACGCCCATCCGGAGCATCCGCAAACCGCCAGCGAGGTCATGTTCCCACAGCGGCTTGTCCCACTGCGCATACCTGTCGCCGCCGAACATATCGTTGACGAGTACGTCCAGACGCGCGTGATCCGCCTCGATGCGCTCGACGAGGGCGGACACTGAGCCGGGGTCCTCGTGGTCGACCACCAGCGGGGTGGCCGACCCGCCGGCCGCCTCCACCAGCTCGCCGGTCTCCTCGATCGTCTCGGGACGGTCGATCTCGGACCGCCCGGCCGACCGGCTGCTACGCCCGGTGGCGTACACGTGAGCGCCAGCCTTGCCCAGCTCGATCGCGATGGCGCGTCCCGCGCCGCGAGTGGCCCCGGCCACCAGGGCAACCTTCCCGGACGGTTCCCGTTGGCGATCGTTGATCATGCCGTCGCTCGCTGTCGACGACGCAGCTCCCCAAGCAGATCCTCGGGGATCTTGTCGCCCGACCTAGTCAGAACCCGTGAACTTCGAGTTCGCCGGCGCGCTGTTCGCACGCTGAGCTCACACGGTCTCGAGCTCGGGCGGTTGCACCTCGAGAGGGTGACCCTCGACCGCCACCCGCGGGAGCCCCCGGTCGAGCCATCTCGGGAGCCACCAGTTGGCGTCACCGAGAAGCTCCATCGTGGCCGGCACGAGCAACATCCGGACGATCGTCGCATCGAGGAGCACGGCGATGGAGAGGCCGACGCCGAAGAGCTTGACGATGCGGTCGCTCTCTCCGATGAAGCTGCCGAACACCACCACCATGATGGCGGCTGCCGCGGTGATCACCCGGGCCGTGGACGCCAGGCCATCGGCCACGGAGAGTCTGCTGTCGCCGGTCCGGACGTATTCCTCTCGGATCCGGGACAGCAGGAACACCTCGTAGTCCATGGACAATCCGAAGAGGATGGCGAACATCATCATCGGCACGAACGGCTCGATCGGCGCGGGCTCGATGTTGATCACGTCCCCGAACCAGCCCCATTGGAAGATCGCGGTGACGACGCCGTAGGCCGCTCCGATCGAGAGCAGGTTCATCACCACCGCCTTGAGCGGAACCAACAGGGACCGGAAGACGAGCATCAGCAGCAGGAAGGAGAGACCGAGCACGACACCGATGAAGAGCGGCAAGCGCGCGGTGAGATATTCGGAGAAGTCGACCGTGGCCGCCACTGCGCCCGAGACGGCGACGTCCAGCCCCGTTCCCTGTGTCGCGTTCGGCAGGACCTCGTCGCGGAGGCGATACACCAGGTCGGTGGTCGCTTCGTCCTGCGGGGCGGTCGTCGGGAAGAGCCGCCACAACGCTGCCGTCGGCGCTTCGGGATCGTTCGGCACCGCGGGGGTGACGAAGGCCGTCCCCGGGTCACTTGCCAGGGCCTGGGTAACAGCTTCGAGGGTCGCGGGATCCGTCCCAACGGGGATCTCGGTACTGAGCAGCAACGGCCCGTTGAAGCCCGGTCCGAAGCCGGCGGCCAACAGATCGTATGCCTTGCGGGTGGTCGTCTCCTCCGGGTAGTTGCCCTCGTCGGAGAAGGCGAGCCGCTGGCTGAAGAAGGGGATCGCAAGCACGAGGAGGATCGTTGCCCCGCTGATCGCCGCGACCCACGGGCGGTGCTGGATGAATCGGCTCCATCGGTAGGGGATCGTCTCGCGCAACGGTTTCGGCGTGCGGCGAGGGACCTCCCGCCGGAGCGGTCTGAACGCGAAGCTCGCCAGGAGCACGACAGCGGCCAGCGATATCCCCACGAGAGCCAGTGGCTGGATCGTCAGCGCGACGCCGACGAGACCCACCGCAACCAGGAGAGCGGCGATGAGTCCCCGCCATCGGGTCAATTCGATCCGTCCCCCGGCGAAGCCGAGGAGGGCAGGGAGCAGGGTCAACGAAGCGACCGCGGTGACGGCGACGACGGTGGCCGCGGCGGCGGCGAGCCCCGTCACGAACGCCAGGCCCATGAGGACCATGCCGAGCAGCGAGATGACGACGGTGGTGCCCGCGAACGCGACGGCCCGGCCGGCGGTATCGAGGGCGACGACCGTCGCCTCCTCGATCGAGGCCCCCTTGTGCATGTTCTCCCGGAATCTGGTCACGATGAAGAGCGCGTAGTCGATGCCGACACCGAGACCGAGCATCACGGCGATCGTCGTGGCGAAGTCGGGGATCGAAAGGACGTGGCTCAGGAATCCGGCGAGGATCGTTCCCACCCCGATGCCCGCCAGGGCGATGCCGACGGGGAGACCCATGGCTAGCACCGACCCGAACGCGAGGATGAGCACGATCATCGCGAAAGCCAGGCCCAGCAGCTCCGAGCTCGGTACCTCGAACTCGGCGAGGATCTGTCCCCCGATCTCGATCTGAACACCTTCGATCTCCGGCATCAGCTCCTTGAGCTTCGCCCCGATGGCGGTCGCCTCCTCCAACGTGATGTCGCGAGGGAGCCCGATCTGGGCATAGGCGATGAGCCCCGCCTCCGGACCCTGTGAGGCGATCTGCTGCGCTCCCTCCGGGGAGTACGGGCTGATGAGCGTGATCCCCTCGATCTGGCTCGCTTCGTCGAAGTAGGCGGTCATCGCTCGTTGTACTTCGGGGTCGGTGACGCCCTGCTCGGTGCGGAACACGATCGTTCCGCCTTCGCTGCCGGCGCCAGAGCCGGCGAAGTGCTCATCGAGGATGTCGAACCCGCGGCGGCTCTCCACATCGGGAAGAGCGAACTCCGTGCTGTAGGCGGTGCCGATCATGCTGCTGATACCGCCGAACACGATCAGTGCGGCCAGCCAGAGCAAGGCGACCTTGCCCCGATGACGGAAGCACCAACGCCCGAGATTGGCGAAGAACACGACTGCCCCTCTATGACCGCTAGGAGGCTAGGAGGATAATCGAACACACCGGCCCGGAGGTGGTTTCGGCCGATCTCACCTGAAAACGATCGCCCGGTGTGCTTGTGGATCAGGAGGAGATGTGTCGCGTCAGCCCGCGCGGCCCGGTGGATTGGTTCAGGCGCTTGCGATACCAGAGGCCGTCCGTTCCTGATGGGAAGTCTTCGACTCGACCAACCGATTCGTAGCCGGCCCATTCATACAGGCGACGAGACTGGAAACCGTAGGTGAACAGGACGGCCTGCGTGCACCCGCGCGCGGCCGCCTCGGCTTCCGCGGCGGCAAGGAGCCTCGGCCCGAGCCAGCGACCGCGGAGTCTCGGCTCCACCCAGAGGCTCTGCAGCTCGCAGCAGTCGCCCCATGTCCAGCCGCTGATGCCGGCTACGACCTTGCCGGCGTCGCGCACGAAGATCGCGAGCTCGACTTCGTCACCGAGTTCCATGGCAGCGGACGCCTCACGACGGATCTGCGTTTCGAGGAATCCGATGTCGAGCGGATCCGGATCGTCCTCGACCTGGAACTCCACCTCGGCGGATCCGGTTAGTCGCCCGCGATCTGCTCGATCAGCGAGATGTCGTCGAAGTATGTCCGGTACGACCGGATCTTCCCCTCGCGGAAGTCGGCCACGGTGGCTCCGGGCAACTTCACATGCCGTCCCGTCGCTTCGACGACCGCATCTTCACTGAGGACGAGGGGCCCCGTGTGGTCGGCTTCGATTACCCATTCCGCGAACGCCTTGTTGCCCACTTCGTCGAGTCCCCGGAACATGATGACGACGTTGGAGAACGCCACCTCGCGGAGGGCGGCGAGCTCGGCGAGTGCCGTGAGCCCCGAGACGGTCGCGTAGGGCGACCAACCGACGACATCGTCGGTGAACAGGGTGCCAAGATCAGCCGATTCACCACCGACCTCGGCCTCGATCGCCTTCAGCAGCACGTCCTTACGCGATCCACTCATTGCAGCCACCTACCCTCCGCACGTATTGATCCGACGACGTCTTCTTCGCGGCGCGTTCAGATCCCAAGAGCCTTCGCCTTGGCCGCTGCGAACTCTTCGTCTGTCAGCACACCCGACGCGTGCAATTGTGCGAGGTGTTCGATCTCGTCAGCCGGGTCTGGCGGAGGCGGCGCGTACTGAACCGGCTGTGCCGGAGGTGGCTCTTCCTGGTACTGCTGCGCCTCCGCGTTCCTCGTGGCCATGTGATGACCGATCGCCGCCCCTGCTATGAGCCCCCGGCGCCTCGACCGTCGCCTCATTCCCATGGACAACCCCCTCGTGTTGGCCCGGCCGTAGTTGGCTGCTGCCGGCATCCGACCAGGACCGACACTTTACAGCACGCCCGCGCGCGCCCGATCAGGAAACCCGCCGGACCTGATGTGCGCGGAGATACAGGTGCATCGGACGATGGGCGACTCCAGCGCTTCATGGCCGAGCGCGCCAACGCGACGATCGTGGAGTGCCGGCTTCGCACGTCTCGTTCGTGTCGCAGCCGGGGGCCGCGACCCAGCTCATCCTGCAGGCGGTCGAGGCGATCACCGGAACCGGCTGACTCGCCCGTCGTCCTGCTGTGTGGACGCCGGGTTCGTGATCCACCCGCTGGCTCGCTGCTACGGGACTGACCTGGGCTTCTTCTGGTGGGCGCGAAAGGGATGAAGTCCCATCAGGTGGCCCTCGACTCCCCCCAAAGGTCCACGCCACTCTCCGTCGCAGACCGGTCGATCTCGTCGAGTTCCTCAGCGGAGAAGTCCAGGTTCTCGAGCGCCGCGATGTTGTCCTCGAGTTGGGCCACGCTGCTCGCCCCGACGAGCGTCGAGGTCACCCGAGGATCGCGCAGGGTCCACGCGAGCGCCATCTCCGCAAGCGTCTGTCCCCGCCGCTGCGCGATCTCGCTCAGCGAGCGAACCTTCGCGAGGTTCTCCGCGGAGAGCATGCTTCCGGGGAGCGAGCTGTCCCTGCTCGCCCGTGAACCCTCCGGGATCCCGTGGAGATAGCGGTCCGTGAGCAGTCCCTGCGCGAGCGGCGAGAACACGATGCATCCGACGCCCTCTCGACCCAGGACGTCGAGGAGACCGTCCTCGATCCAGCGGTTGAGCATCGAATACGACGGCTGGTGGATCAGCAGCGGCGTGCCCAGACCCTGAAGGATCCGCACGGCATCCTGCGTTCGCTCCGGGGAATACGAGGAGATCCCGACGTAGAGAGCCTTCCCCTGTTCGACCGCTGCAGCGAGCGCGCCGAGCGTTTCCTCTAGTGGTGTGTCGGGGTCGGCGCGGTGCGAATAGAAGATGTCAACGTAATCGAGGCCCATCCGGGCCAGACTCTGGTCGAGGCTCGCGAGGAGATACTTCCTGGATCCCCACTCACCGTACGGCCCGGGCCACATGTCGTATCCGGCCTTCGTCGAGATGACCAGCTCATCGCGATAGCGACGCAGGTCGCCGGCAAGGACGCGGCCGAAGTTCTCCTCGGCGGAACCGTACGGCGGCCCGTAGTTGTTGGCGAGGTCGAAGTGTGTGACACCCAGGTCGAACGCCCTGTGGATGATGGGCCGCTGTTCCTCGAATGGCCGGTCCCCGCCGAAGTTCTGCCACAGGCCGAGCGAGATCGCGGGGAGCTGCAGTCCGCTCCGACCGGTCCGGCGGTACTGCATGCTGTCGTATCGATCGGCCGCCGGCAAGAAGGTCATCGCGCCACGGCATGATACGAGAGCGTCTCGAAGGCGCCGTCGTGCGATCGCTGCAAGGGGGCGTTGACCAGGGCGGGTCCGACAGGAAACTGCCACCGTCGACCGACACGAAGGAAGATACGGCTGACCTGGGGATTTGCTGGTGGGCGCTGGAGGATTTGAACCTCCGACCTCTTCCGTGTCAAGGAAGGCCACTGCAACGCTCTGACCAGCGTCTTCGCAGCTCAGACCGATTTCTGGCTGTCTCAGGAGTTCCGTCTGGTACCGCTTGGTTCGGTTGGCTCCTTGACCTGGTGTTGACCAGCAAGCACCCGAGCCGTATCTCTTGGAGCACTGGATCGTCGTCGCACGCCTCCTGCTAGGCGGGCACTCTTGCTCGATCGTCAGACGCGCGCCGGAACGACGCGTACAGGAACCTCTGCTCAACTCCGTGAGGCGTCAGATGGACATATCGCTCGGAATCGAGGAGCTCGAACCGAGGACCGCATCGTTCAGCGAGTGCCGACGTGTCGTACCGCTGCACAGGTAGGCCGCTGCACATTTCGGGACCTTCGGGAGCGAACGTGGCAACGATCGCGATACCGCCGGGTGCGACCGTCCGCTCACACAAAGAAACGTACCGTTCCTGGTCGAACGGATCGGTGAGGAAATGGAACACGGCCCGATCGTGCCAGATGTCGAATATCCCCACGTCATCGATGGCGGTCACGTCTCCGACGATCCATTCGACCCGATCAGCCCTCAAGCCGAGGCGTCCCCTTGACGTATCGAGCGCTCGTTTGGAGACATCCAAGACCGCGATGCGATGAAGACCCAACTCCAGGACCTCGTCAACGAGCGTCGATGCCCCGCCGCCAACGTCGAGGAGACTCCGTGCCCCTCCTGCCACCGCTTGGCGAACACGTCGCATCGAGATCGTCGGCGTGCGCTCGTACCAGCTGACCTCGCCCGGCGACCGACGCTCGTAGATCCGGTCCCAATGCTCGGTCCGGTCCATGGGAGTCAGTCTAGGACCCTCTCAATCCCTGTCAGCAGGAAGGTCGCCCCGGAGCCAGGCAGGTCAGGTCGATCGGTGGAGCATCAGGGCCGGGGGTATCCACCCCGGCCCTGAGCGGATCCTCCCGCCGGATCAGATCTGGACCGGGACCGGGAAGACCTCCTCGGCTGGATGACCGGTCCGCTCATCAAGGTCTCCCGCGTGATGCCCACACCATTCCCTTGTGCACGTCCATGAACTCCGGCATTCCGTTCCCCTTTCCGTGGGAACCGGCGGATCTAGGCGAAGGCGATCGTCCGCGCTCCGTTGATGACCTCTTCGACAACCTTGGCCGCGCCAACGATCGTGACGCCCTTCCGCAGCTGGTCCTCCCCGATCTCGCGGGGACCGGTGCACGCACCGCAGAGCCAGACCTGGCCACCGTTGTCCACGAAGTCGTTGAAGAGTTCGTCTAGCACCGGCAGCCCGGGCTGAGCGATCCCGTTCGCCCCATCGCTCGTGCCGAGCCACACGGCGTCGATCGTGCACAGGACCACCGCCTCCTGGCCGGCGGTCGCGGCGACGTTCGCGGCCACGAACGGAAGGGTTGCGCGCTCCGGGTCATCGGAGCCGTAGGTGCAATTGAAGATCAGTTTGTTGGTCATGTCATCGTCCCCTTTCCACGTCGATGACGAGGGATCCGTCGCGTGCGTTCTCGATCGAACGGACGGTGTGGCCCATCATCCGTGCGAGCGGCGGCAGGTCCTCCTTCGCGGAAGGATCGCCGGTGGTCACGAGAAGTTCGTCGCCGAGCGGTATCTGTTGGATCTGCCTGCGGAACTCCTCCGCCAGGCCGGTCGCGCAGCTGAGGTCGCCTGCGTTGAAGGTGTGCACGCGGCCGGGCTGTTGCTCGGCCCCACTCGAGAACCCGTTCCTGCGTTCGTTCGGTGTCACGGTCATCACGGCGAACCTTCCTTCGTCGTCGTTCCAGTGATCCGTCCGCTACCACCCCTGGGTGACGGGATAGATCTCGTCTGCGACGAGGCCGTGCGCCTCGCGGTGCACGGCGTGTGCGGCGTCGGCGTCAGGGGCTTCGATCAGGCAGAAAGACTTGCCGGCCCCTTCGTCCACCCAGTAATTGAGGTAGCGCACGCCGAACCGCTCCTGGACGCGAAGGTCGGCGGCGTGCGCCCTCGCCACGTCGACAGTGGTCGTTCCCTCGGGCAGGTGGTCGTGTACATCCATATAGAGCGTCACCTGTTGTTCACCTCCTTCCGGACGCGAAGCTACGGAGGCAAGCGTTCCCGAAACGTTCCGCAGGCCCGGTGGGCGGGGCCGAGGTTGGCCTCTACGATGCCGATGTGCGCGAGCTCGCGATCGAACTGCTAGGTCGATCGGCGGTGACGGTCGACGATCAACCCCTCTCCAGCGATGCCTGGCGGAGCCGCCGCGCGGCCGACGTGGTCAAGCTGCTCGCCCTCGCTCCCGATCACCGGCTGCACCGCCTCCAAGTGATGGACGCGCTCTGGCCCGAGAGCGAGCCGGAAGCCTCCGGCACCAACCTCCGAAAGGCGCTACATTTCGCGAGGCTCGCGCTAGCCGACGAGCGGGCCATCGTGAACGAACACGGCGTGCTGGTGCTGGCGCCTGAGGCTCGTGTCGACACAGATGTCGAGCGGTTCGAGGCTGCCTCCGGACGTGCACTGGAGACCGGCGACCCCGCGATGAACCGCGACGCTGGCGATCTTTATCGGGGCGACCTCCTGCCCGATGACATCTATGAGTCCTGGACGGTCGAGCCGCGCGCGCGGCTGCGCCGCCGCTACTTGGATGTGCTGCGCGCCGGAGCGCTTTGGGCTCGCCTGGCGGAGGAGGACCCCTCCGACGAGCAGGCGACGCGCGCGCTGATGATGATCGATCTCGACGCCGGGGAACGCCGAGCGGCGATCCGCCGCTTCGAGAGGCTCCGCGAGGTCCTCCGAGATCAGTTGGGAGTTGGGCCAGATCCCGAAACGGTCGCGCTGTACGAACGCGTGCTTGCGGTCGAGGGTGCCGAGCCTCCCTCCGACACCGAGCGCGCACATGCACTGCTGGCGTGGGCGCTCGTGCACATGAACCGCGGGGAGATGGCAGAGGCCGAGCGTGCGGCAACGGAGGCGCGTGCGATCGCTCTCGACGCCGGGCTCGGCCGCGAGCTCGGAGAAGCCGCGGTGATCCTCGCAAAGGTCGCGATGAGCCAGGGCAGGTGGCGTGAGCAGTTCGCGGAGGAGCTCGCCGAGTCGATGCGTATGCGCGCCAACATGGAGCCGATCGTTTACGACGCCCACCTCTGTCTGGCTGAGTACTACCTCACCGGGCCCGAGGGCTACGACATCGCGGCCGACTTCGCTCGGGAGATGATGCGCATCGCCGATCAGGCGAACTCCGCGACCGGCGCCGCCCTCGCGCTGCTGATGTTGGGCGAGGCGGAACTGCTCGGCGGTCACGTTGACGAAGCGGAGGATCACCTCAGGTCGGCGGCCGAGGCCAACGACCGCCAAGGCTGCATCTCAGGCTCCGCGCTCGCGAGGCAGCGGCTGGCAGAGGCGGCGGTCCGCCGTGGGCGTCGGTACGACGCCAACCGGCTCCTCGGCCGAGCCCGCGCGCTTGCTAACCGCTCCGACATCGTCTCCCACCTGTTGGTGCGCGTGTTCGGCACGATGATCGAGGCATCGGCTCCGGAGAGGTCGATGTCCGTTCTGCGCGAGGCCGAGCGCACGCTGTCCCAGATGCGATCGTGTGAACCATGCTCGATGGGCTACCTCACCACCGCTGCGACGACGAGCGCTCGCAACGGCGATATGCACCGGGCGCGCGCGTTCATCGCCGAGGCTGAGCGCATCTCAGGGATGTGGCAGACAGGCCCGTGGATCGGCGCGGTGTGGGAGGCGCGGGGCGTCCTCCGCCAGGTGGAGGGCGACGAGGCGCAAGCCCGGGCGATGTTCCACGAAGCCGCGGAAGCGTTCGCGCGCGCCGGCAACCCGTCCGACGCAGAACGCTGCCTCGCCGCCGGTGGGCGCGACAGGTCGTCGTAAGGCCCACGCCCGGCTGTAGTGGCACGGGTGGTCATCGCTGCCGGCCTCCTCGCGGATGCGTTCGGCCGGAGATTCGCGATCGGGACGGTGGCGATCCTCACGGCACTGTCGGGCATCGTGGTCGCCGTCCGGATGTACGAAACGCACCCCGCACTCAACAGACCTGCGAGCCGACGTCGCCCGCCATCGGGTTGATCAGGTCGACCGGAGCGCATCCAACGCCAGCGTGACGGCTTGATCGACCGTCAACCTCCGACCCTCCTCAGCCTGCGGCCGCGGCGGTCGCCTCGTCGAACATCGCGCGCACCAGCTCGCGCGTCCGGTCGTTCATCCGGACCACCCACCGCTCCTCGTCGACTTCGATCTCCTCGAACCCGGCCTCCGCGCACCCTAGGAGCCGGATCGCCGCCGCAGCCTCCCCCTCCAGGGCCAGCGCGAGTGCGAATCGGCACACGAGGATCACCTCCTGGTAGCGGTCCGGGATCCCCGGCCTGCCGCGCCCAACCCGATGAGCCTCCGCCAGGAGCGGGACCGCCGGCTCGACGCGGCCCTCGTCGAGGTGATACTGGGCCAGCACGGCCAGCGACCTCGACTCGATGAATGCGTCCCCGAGGGCGCGCGCGCGACGGAGGTTGCCCTCTTGGATCTCGCGCGCGCGGGTCGCGTCACCGAGCTCCTCGTATGCCCACGCGAGGCGCCGGCTCGTTTGCATCTCCCAGTGCTCGTCGCCGAGCTCGCGGAAGCCGCGGACGCTCTCCTCCAGGAGGGGCTTCGCCTCGGCGAACCGGTCTTCCATCGCGAAGGTGAGCCCGAGCCCCATCTGCGACGTAGGCCACGCCCCAGTCGTTCCCGAGTGCGCGATGGAGCGCCAACGCCTCCTCGCCCCACACGCGTGAGGCGGCATCGTCGCCGGCGTCGCCTGCGAGGTCGTGCGCCCCGGTCAGCGCGTTCGCACGCGCGAGTGTCGGCCGTGGATCGCCCTTGAGCGCTCGCACGATCCGATCCAACCCTTCTCTCAGCGGGCCCCGCTGCGACCAGACCCACCAGAACGCCGCGCACAGCCGCAGCTCCAACTCATGCTCCCGAGTGGCTTCGAAGTGGTTGAGCGCTGCACGCACGTTGTCGAGCTCGACCTCGAGCCGGTCGAGCCATTCGTCTTCCTCCTGCCGGAGGTGTGGTTCTGCCTCCTCGGCCATCACGAGGAAATGCTCGGCGTGGCGACGGCGGACGTCGTCCGCTTCGCCGCTCGACTCGAGCCGTTCGAGGGCGAAGTCGCGGATGGTTTCGTACATCCAGAAGCGATCGTCGGTGTGGCGGACGAGGCTCTTCTCCACGAGGGATTGGAGCGAGTCCAGATCGGCATCGGTCACCTGCTCCGCGGCCTCGAGCGTGCACCCGCCGGCGAAGACGGCCAGGCGCGCGAACAGCCGCTGCTCGGCGGCGTCGAGCAGCTCGTGCGACCACTCGATCGTCGAGCGGAGCGTCCGCTGGCGAGGATCGGCATCCCTGCCGCCCTTCAGGAGGTCGAGGCGCTGCGAGAGCCGCTCGAGGATCTGCGCGGGCGTGAGCGCTCTCGCACGGGCCGCGGCGAGCTCGATCGCGAGAGGCATGTCGTCGAGTGCCCGGCAGAGCGCGCGGACCGCATCGTCGGCCCGCTCGAGGCTGGCGCGCGTGAGGAACAGCGCGACGGCATCGGACTCGGCGAGCGGCTCAACTTCGTACTCGACCTCTCCCCGAACGCGGAGGCGCTCTCGGCTCGTCGCGAGGACGGCGAGGTTCGGACACGCTTCGACCAGGTCGGCCAGCGCCGGCGCCGCCTCGATCACCTGCTCCAGGTTGTCGAGGACGAGGAGCATCTCGCGTTCGCCGATGTGATCGGCGACGCCGTCCTTCGCGCCGACCGTCTTGCCGATCTCGTCGGTGACGAGCACCGGATCGCGGATCGGCGCCAGCTCCACCCAGAATGTTCCGGCCTTGTGGTCGCCCAAGAGCTCAGCGGCGGACTCGATCGATAGCCGCGTCTTGCCCGAGCCGCCAGGGCCGGTGAGCGTGACGAGCCGCGCGCCGCCTCGGATCAGGGCGACGACCTCGCCCGACCTCCCTGCCGCGACCGACGAACGAGCTGGCGGGCCGCGGCAGGTTCGTGTTCGAGATCGTTTTCAGCGGCGGGAAGCGCTCCGCGCCGAGCTGAAGGATCCGGACCGGCTGCTCGAAGTCCTTCAAGCGGTGCTCGCCGAGGTCGAGGACGCTCTCCTCGAGATCCGCCGACCGGCGCGTGCCTCCGATAGCAGGACCTGACCGCCGTGTCCGGCCGCGCCGATCCGCGCGCCGAGATGGACGTCCTCGCCCACATAGCCCTCGGGCCCGAGGTGTGGCGAGCCCGTGTGCATCCCGACCCGGACGTGGATCCGGACCGCCGAGGAGCGCCTCGCAGCCCTCCTCGGCCGCGGCGATCGCCTCGCGCGCGTCCGGGAACGCGTAGAAGAACGCGTCGCCCTGGGTGTCGATCTCGACGCCGTCGTGTCGCGTGAACGCCTCGCGGAGGAGCCGGCGGTGCTTGGCGAGCGCCTCCGAGAACGCCTCGGCCCCGAGCTCGTGGAGAAGCTTCGTCGACCCCTCGATGTCGGTGAACAGGAGGGTGACGATCCCGGTCGGAAGGTCATTCACCATCGCCGCCATGATGCACGAGACACGAATCGTTGTATCAGTCGTGCACCCGGCCTAGGTATGGGGTTTTTGGTCAGCTGAACGCGAGCATCCCGCCGAGCACGGAGGAGGTGGCTGGTTCACTGGAGAGTCGCTACCGGTCGCTCCGGGTCTGGTCGAGGAGCTCGCGTGCCCAGCGCGCGCCGACTAGGTTGCCCTTGCGCTCGAACAGACCGAGCGCCTCGGTGGCGGCGGGTCGAGCCTCCGGGTTGTGCGCGGCATGGAGGATCCCGGCGAGATCGAGCCAGGTCAGGGCGACCTCGTCGAGAAAGTCGACACCCTCGGCGGTCTCGACCGCGTCCTTCGCGAGCGCTCGAGCCCCATCGAGGTCGCCGCGGGCCGCCGCGACCTTGGCGCGGAGTCGCATCCACGCCATGTCGTTGTAGAGGTCGTCGCTCGCACCGAGCTGCTCGCTCTCCCTACTGAGGCGCTCCGCTTCGTCGACGCGTCCTTGGCGGAACACGGCCTCCCCCAGGTGGGCCGCGATCGTCGAGCGGTGAGTGTTCATGCCCATCCGCTCGAACATCTCGTAGCTCTCGCGCAACACCTCTTCGCCGTGTGTCCAGTCCCGGGCCCAGGAACACACGTCCCAGACACAGGCCGCCGTTCCCGCGTACATGATCTCCTGACCGAGCTCGTGGATGTGATGCCGCCAAGCGTTCACGCCCTCAAACGCCCCGTCGAGGTCGCCGCGGCGAGCTTGCATGTGCGAGCGGACGTGCGCCGCTAACCCCTGGACCTCAGGCACGTGGCCGAGTCGGGCCATGAGGTCGTCAGCGAAACGAAGCCCTTCGTCGACGGGCACGGGACCGTAGACGATCGGGCCGGCCAATCCAATCGCCATCCGCACCTCCAGGGCCAGGTCCCCGGTTTCCCGCGCGTGCGCGACCGCCTGCTCGGAGGCGTCACGCCACTCGGCCGCTTGACTGCGCCAGTTATGCGTCGTACCGATGAGGTGCCAGGCTCGAGCGAGGACCTCGTGATCGTCGACTGACTCACGCGCGGCCAGGGCGGCCTCCCCCTCTCGGAACGCGGCCTCCGGATCCCCGGACTCGGTCTCCAGCTGCGTCGCGGCGAGCTCGATCCTCGCGAGCCACTCCACATGCCCGTCACCTGCCGCGTTCGCGAGGGTCGCCGCCTCCCCGAGCACCGAACGCGCGCGCTCGATCTCGCCGCTGGCGTGGAGCGCGGCGCCGAGTTCGGCGAGAAGCGCGGGTCGTCGAGGATGACCGGGAATCAAGTCCGCAGCCCGACTGAGGAGGTTCGCCGCCGCATGCATGTCCCCTCTCGCATGTGCCGTCTCGCCCGCCCTCGCGAGCCGCTCGGCGGCCCGCTCACCGACGACGGGGTCGGCCGCTGCCAGCTCCGCGCCGTAGCGGTACGACTGCTCCAGGTGATACCCGATGATCTCGTCGGGCGCGTCGTCGCCGAGGCGTGATGTGAGCCACGCCGCGTAGCTCTGGTGTAGAACCGCCCGCTGCCGCTTCGGGATCTCGTCGTACGCGGCGTCGCGGATGAGGGTATGGCCGAACCGGAACCCGTCGTCGCCGGGCACGATCGCGTGATCGGGTCGGATCAGCTCCTTGCGCACCAGCGTCAGCAGCTTTCCGCCCACCTCCCCGCGATCCGGCTCGGGGAGCAGCGCGGCGACGGCCCCTCGGTGAAAGAGCCGACCTTCGACGGAACCCCGCTCCATGACCGCCCGCTCGGGTTTCGCGAGGCGATCGATGCGGGCGGTGAGCAGGGCCTGCAGCGTCGGGGGCACCTCCAGACCGGCTCCTTCCTCGGCAAGCGTGGCGACGAGCTGTTCGACGAACAGCGGGTTGCCTTCGGCGGTCTCCACGATCCGCTCGACGGTGTCGGACGCGCTCTCCCCGAGGTCGCTCACGAGCTCGGCGCAGTCATCCGCGGACAGCGGCTCGAGCATGAGGACGGTGGCGTTGGGGCGGGGAGCCGTCCACGTCGGACGCTGGTCGAAGAGGTCGGCTCGAGCCGTGCACAGGACCAGCAGCGGATCTCTTGTGCGAACGTCGTCACATATTCGATCAGGTCGAGGAACGTGGGCTCGGCCCAGTGGATGTCGTCGAAGACGACCAGCAACGGAGACACCCGGGCCATCGCCTCGAAGAGCTTCCGCGCACCCCACGCGATCTCCTCGGGCGTGGAGGGCGTGTCCGAATCTCCGATCGCGCGCCGCGATCCGCACCGCCGCGAGGTCTCCGTCGGGACCTTCCTCCAACGCCGCCCGCACGTCCCCGATCTGCGACACCATCTCCTGGAGCGGCCAGTACGTCATCCCCTCGCCGTACGACAGGCACCGGCCGACGAGAACCCGAGCCTTCGCTCGCCCGATGAGCTCGCGCGCGAGGCGCGACTTGCCGATCCCCGGCGGTCCGACGATCGTCGCCAGCTGCGGCGCCCGGGTCCCGACGGCCGTCTCCAACGCCTGCTCCAGCAGCTCGAGCTCCGTCTTCCGGCCGACGAACGGGGCCGCGATGGGCCTCGTGAACGCCGGGATGTCGTCGCGGAGCTCGCGCACGCGGAACGCCGGAACGAGCTCGCTCTTGCCCTTCAGCGCGAGCGGCTCTGTCGCGTCCGCTCGGATCCTCGAGCGCACGAGCCGCTCGGTCGCCGCGCCGATCAGTACTTCGTCGGTGCCGGCCGCCTGCTCCAAGCGGGCGGCGACGTTCACGGCATCGCCGGTGACGAGTGTCTCGCCCGCGCCCGCGACGACCTCGCCGGTGTTGACGCCGATGCGCACCGCGAGGCCGAGCGTCGCGACGGCATCGCGCATCTCGATTGCCGCCCGGACCGCGCGAAGCGCGTCGTCCTCGTGGACCTGCGGGAGGCCGAAGACCGCCATCGCCGCATCTCCGACGAACTTCTCGACCGAGCCGCCGTGTCGCTCAAGGATCGTGCGAAGCTCCGCATGGTAGCGCGACATGAGCTCGCGCAACGCCTCCGGATCGGTGCGCTCGCCGAGCGAGGTCGATCCGACGAGGTCGCAGAACACGACCGTCACCGTCTTGCGAACATCGGCCGCCGGCTCGATTTCCAACGGCGATCCGCACGCGGAGCAGAACCGTGCATCGTCCGCGTTTTCCCGGCCGCAGGAGGGGCAAATCACGCCGGAAGCCTCCATCACTCCGGTGAGATACACAAGCGCAGACTGGCAAGGACCGAAATGAGGTTTGTCGAGGGTCTTTGCCCTCCGCTGCTCCCGGATCGAGCGGAGGCGGCGCTTGCCGTTCTCCAGGCAGGCGCCTTATTGGGCTCCTCACGCGCGGACGTCCGACGGTCAGGAGTGAAGCGCGCCCTTACCCGCTCGCGCGCCAGAGGTCCGCATCGGCGACTGGACCTCCAGTCGCGCATGAAGCGGTTCGGTGAAGGTGTCATGTTTACGAATCAGCTGGGCTCGCCCGATGACACCGAGAATCGGGGCCTGACCTGCGCGTTTCGT
>CAWIUW010000002.1:0-383908 GCA_963839395.1 uncultured Actinomycetota bacterium | reverse complement strand
AGGTGGTCAGGCGACCCGTCGCCGGATCCAGTAGATGGTGGCGAGGACCAGGCAGAGAGCGAGCGCGACGAAGATGGTCGTTTCGATGGCTTGGAAGGTCCAGAAGTGATGGGCGGGGTGGATGTGCATGGTCAGGGTGTCGACGCAGTCCGTGGCACCCTTCGCACAGCCGGGCGGATCCTGGCGACTGAGGATCCAGTCGCCGTGGAGGAGGTTCCACTGTTCGGCGCGGGCTGGGTCGAGGCGAGCGCTGACCGTCTCAGTTGGCAGGAAGTTCGGCCGCGCAGCCAGCATGACGACCAGACGAGTGGCCAGGAACCCGACGACGGTGGTGGCCATCGCTGTCAGGAGCCGGCCGGTGACGGCGCCGGCGAAGACGCCGAGCGCCAACGCGAAGATCGCGTAGCCGAACACGACGATGCCGTGGATGTCGAAGATCCTGAAGTTGAACCGCTGTCCGGAGGTCTGGATGACCGGTGTGATCCACCAGGTGAGCATCCCGGCGAAGACCGAGGTCATCACCAGCACCCCGACCGACACGAGGCCGATCTTCGTGGCCGCCCACCGCAGTCGTGAGGTTCCCTGCGTCCAGACGAGGCGGTGGGTTCCGTGTTCGAGCTCGCGGGCGACGAGCGGTGCGCCCCAGAACATGCCGGCGAGCATCGGAAGGAACAGCAGGAGGGAGCCGACGGTGAAGATGACGTTCCCGTAGTCGTTGAAGAACTCACGGGCCGTCTGCGCGCACCTGGTGATCGCTGCTGTCGCATCGTCGACGCTCGCGGCGTCGCCGAAGAGTTCGGCGACGACGGTCGCGTCGATGGTCTGGGGAAGACAATCGTGCAGGCCCAGCTGCTCGAACCGGTCGTGGATCGGCCGGCCGGTGCCGACGAAGACGGCACCGAGGGCGAGAAGGGCGACGACGCCGAAGAGGAGTTGCTTGCGATGCTGGCGCCACACGAGCCAGGTCATGCGCTCACGTCCTGGTCGTCGGGCGGTGTCTCGACGTTAGCCGCCAGGTAGGCGAGGACGAGGTCTTCGAGGGTGACGTCCTGTTGCTCCCACGCGGGTTCGAGGGCTTGCGCGTTCGTTCGGACCAGCAGCGTGCTCTGTCGTAGCGCGTCGGTGGCGTGGACGACGTGTTCGACGCCGGCGATCCTCTCCCGGCGCGGTCCGCCCGGTCCGATCAGGATCTTGTGGGTGACCAGCAACTCGTCGGTCTCGGCGAAGACCTGGACGCGTCCGGCGTGCAGCACCAAGAGGTGATCGCAGACCCGTTCCAGATCGGTGACGAGATGCGATGACAGGACGACGGTCATGGCCGTCTCGGCGACGGCGTCGACCATGGTGGAGAGGAACTCCCGGCGGGCAAGTGGATCGAGGCTGGCGAGGGGTTCGTCGAGGAGCAGCAGGCGCGGGCGCTTGGCCAGCGCGAGGCACAACGCCACCTGGGCGCGTTGGCCGCCCGACAGCTGGCCGACGCGCCGGTCGAGTGGCACGCCCACCTTCGGCAGCCGTTCCCTGCCGAACACGACGTCGAAGTCGCGGTTGAGCTTGTCGCCCATCGTGAGCAGCTCGTCGGCCGTGAAGTCCCGGTACAGCGGAGCGTCCTGGGCAACGAAGCCGACCCCGGGCAGTGTCCGATCTCCCGGTTCGCCTCCGAGCACGCGCAACATGCCCTCGGAGGGTCGGGTCAGCCCGGTGGCGCAGTGCAACAGGGTCGACTTGCCGGCTCCGTTCGGGCCGACGAGGGCGACGATCGCCCCTTCAGGTATCGCAAGGCTGCAGTGGTCGAGCGCAAGCGTCCGTCGGTAGCGCTTCGTGAGACCCTCGGCAACCAGCGCGTCGCTCACGCCGAGTCCTTCGCGTCGAGCAACCGGTGGAGCGTGGTGTCCACGACCGCCCTGATGTGCTCGGGCGAGAGACCCGCAGCAAGCGCCCGGTCCACCCAGGTCTCCAGGCGCGTTCGCAGCCCGTCGAGAGTCCCTGGCGACGGCCCCGCGAGCGATCCCACGATGTAGGTGCCCTGCCCGTGCCGTCCCTCCACAAGCTGCTCGTGCTCGAGCTCGCGGTACGCCTTCAGCACCGTGTTGGGGTTGATGGCCAGCGCCCCTGCTACCTCGCGGACCGTTGGCAGTCGATCGCCCGGCTCGAGCCGACCCAGACGCAGCGCCTGTCTCACCTGCTCGACGATCTGCAGATAGGTCGGGACCCCTGATGTCGAGCTCAAGTGAAACGCCAGCATCACATGTCCCAGTGTACTACAACATTAAGACAAGCCGTTCTGGGCAACTGGCGAACGGACGGCTTCCCGTCAAGGCTTATCCGCGAATCGAGCGATCTGGACAGTGGTAACTCGGCGCCAGCGCTCGGACTCGACCTGCGGAAACGCTGCTCCGCACACCGTTCGGCCCTACCTGACTACGGATCAGAAGGTTGGGGGCGACTCCCTCCCGGCGTGCCTCCGCAGGCCTTCGATCCTCGCAGCTGAGCGACCTCAGCCGATACGCTGGTGCCATGGACCTCGCAGATTGGATCGAGGGATACCGGAAGGCGTGGGAGGGCGGCGATACCGAGCTGGTCCTCACGCTCTTCACCGAGGACGCGAGCTACCGATCGAACCCGTTCGAGGAACCCCACCTCGGACACGGAGGGATCCGCGCGTACTGGGACGGCGTGACCGGCCAGCAGCGCAGCGCCAGGGTGACGATGGGTCGTCCGTTCGTCGACGGGAATCGTGTCGCGGTCGAGTGGTGGACGATGATGGTCTCCGAAGGAGAAGAGGTCTCCCTACCCGGGTGCCTGCTGCTCCGGTTCGAGGCCGACGGGCGATGCAGCGACCTTCGCGAGTACTGGAACTTCACTCCCGGGAGGCACGAACCCTTCGAGGACTGGGGAACCTAGCCCGGGCGTCGGAGGTACTCGGCGACGGCGCTCATGTCGCGGCCGGAGAATCCACCGACGAGCGCACGCTCGACCACCTCGCGATTGCGTTCTGCCTGTCCCATCGGGGCGTCCACCTCGCGCGCGAGCGACAGGATGAGGTCGAGGTCCTTCGCCATCAGGTCCAACGTGAACGTCAGTGGCGCGTTGTCCGGGTCCTCGAACGCCGGGCGCTTGTACAGCACGAACGGCGCTGCCGCCGCTCCCGCGGCGAAGACGTCGTAGGCGGCGCTCCGGTCGACGCCGGCCTTCTCCGCGAGCACGAGTGCCTCCGACAGCCCCACGTCGATCGCGTGGACCAGCGCGTTCACCGCGAGCTTCACCGTCGCGCCGGCGCCGAGCGCACCGACGTGGAAGACCTTCGCGGCCAGCGCGTCGAGAACGGGCCGGGCTCGTTCGAGCGCCGCCGCATCCCCGCCGACCATGATCGTGAGCTCGCCCTTCTCGACGGTGGGCACGCTGCCCGACACCGGGGCGTCGAGGAAGGCGGCGCCGGTTGCCGCGACGGCCTCGCCGACGCGACGGACGGTGTCCGGCGCGATCGTGCTCATCTCGAGGACGACCTGGGCGGGGCCGCTCGCGCTCGCGGCTCCGGCCTCGCCGAGGTAGGTGGCGAGGACGGCCTCGTCGTCGGCGAGGCTGCTCACCACGACGTCGGCATCCGACACGGCGGAGGCCGCCGAGGACGCGACCGTCGCTCCGTGGGCCTCCGCGACCGCCTCGCCGCGCGCCGGTGTGCGGTTCCACACGACGACGTCGAAGTCCGCACGGCGGAGCGTTCCCACCATCGCGCCGGCCATGTTCCCGGCGCCGAGGACGGCGACGCGGGACGTCATGTGAGCGACCAGCCGCCGTCGATCCGGAGCTCGGTCCCGTGCATCGAGGGGTTCTCCAGCAGGAACACCGCCGCGTCGGTCACGTCTCGCATCTCGACGAGCCGGCCCGTGGGGGTCTTCGCCTTCGTCGCCTCGAGCGCCTCGGTCTTCGGAGCCCAGAACGGGCTGTCGCCCACGATCCCCGGGTGGATCGCGTTCACGCGGATCGGCGGGAGCTCCGCCGCCATCGTTCGCACCAGCCCGTCGACGCCGTGGTTGATCGTCGTGATCGTCGTGGAGCCGGGATACGGCCGGAGCTTGGCGAGGCCGCCGTAGAGGAGGACCGACGCGTCGGGCGTGAGCCGGTCGAGCAGCGCGTGGACGACCTCGGTGTAGCCGACGAGCTTCAGGGTGACGAGCCGGATCGCCGCCTCGATGTCGTAGTCCTTGATCGTGTTCAGGTCGCGGTCGAGCGCTGCGAGCGCGAGGCGGTCGATGGAGCCGAGCCCCGCGAGCGCAGGCGCGATCGTCAGCGGCTCGGAGACGTCGAACGCGAGTCCCTCGGCCGAGCCGCCGATCTCGCTGGCGGCCGCCGCGGCCCGCTCGGCGTCTCGCCCGGTCACGACGACGCGGCGGCCGCCATCGGCGTAGTGCTGTGCGAGGTCCCTTCCGAGCCCGTGGGTCCCGCCCACCACGACCACCGTGTGCTCATCCATCGCGTTCGTTCCCTTCGTCGGTCGAGGCAGCTTCGGTCAGGTACTCCCAGTCCCGGGCGAATCGGTAGGAGTGGCGATGAGGCGGTTGCGGCGCCTGGGTCTCGAGCCACCGCACGATCCCGGGCCCGGGGTTCGTGAACGCGTGGACGCAGCCGACGCCGGCCCACGCGACGTCGCCCGGGCACGAGGTGATAGCGCTCGCCGTCGAACTCGGCATCGACCTCGCCCTCGAGGATCAGGTACGTCTCCTCGTACGGGTGGTCGTGGCGCCCGGCGAGCCCGCGCGGCTCGTACTGCACCATGAACATCGTGAGGAGCTGGGCGCCGAGGTCGGCGTCGACCATCATCTTCACGGTGATGCCGCTGTAGACGAGGAGCGCCGTCCGCATGCTCGCCGAGACGGCCAGCATGTCCTGCGTCTGCTTGTCCACCTCCATGTTGGCGGGATCGATGTGCCCGAACGAACGCGTGCGCGGATCGCGCACGTCGATCGGCGTCGGCTCGCGCTCGGGCAGCCCCGGGACCGCGTAGGTGTCACCCTGGACCCGCGAACGTGGCTGCGGCGCCCACATCGCCGCCCATCGCACGGGCGCGTCGGAGACGTTGCGGAGCGCGTGCGGCGCCCCGACCGGCGTCACGCCGTAATCGCCCGGTCGCAGCAGGTTCGCGCCGTCGCCCGTATCGATCACGAGCTGCCCCTCGAGCACGTAGACGCTGTCCTCGTAGCTGTGGACGTGCCACGGGATGCGCCCGCCGCCCGCGAGCTCGACGATCGCGAACCCGGTGTGCACGGCGCCGGGAACGTGCTCGTCCACCACCGACCACCGCCGGAGGTCCCCGGCCCACGATCCCGGCGGAGCGGTGAGCTCGAGCTCGTTCCCGGGTCGGACCAGATGGCGAGAGCTCATGAGGTCCTCATCCCAGCGAACGCCGCACGCCGTCGATGATGCGATCGACGGAGGGGATCGCGGCGTCCTCCAACACGTCGGCGGACGGCAGCGGCAGGTGCGGCGTCGTCACGCGGACGATCGGACCGTCCAGGGCATAGAACTTCTCGTCGGCCACGATGGAGGCGATCTCCGCTCCCCAGCCGCACAACCGCGGGTTCTCCTCGACCGTCACGAGGTGCCCGGTCCGCTCCACCGAGTCCGCGATCGCGCGGACGTCGAGCGGGACCAGGGAGCGGACGTCGATCACGTCGGCCGCGACCCCGTCGTCGGCCAGGCGTCCCGCCGCCTCGAGCGCCTTGGGGACCATCGCGCCGAGCGCGCAGATCGTGACGTCACCACCCTCCCGCACGGTGCGCGCCACCCCGAGCTCGTCGACGATCTCACCGTCGGGCACCTCGCCCTTCGACGCGTACAGCACCTTCGGCTCGACCACGATCACCGGGTCCGGGTCGCGCACGGCCGCGGCGAACAGGCCGATCATGTCGACGGGGGTGGACGGGACGACCACCTTGAGTCCGGGGATCGCCATCATCCATGTCTCGACGCTCTGGGAATGCTGGGCGCCGAACCGAACGCCGCCGCCGTTCGCGGTGCGGATCACGATCGGCAGTTCGACCTGCCCGTTGGTCATGTAGCGGGCCTTCGCGATCTGGTTCGCGACCATGTCCCAGCAGACCGCGAAGAAGTCGCTGAACATCAGCTCGGCGATCGGTCGGAGCCCGTTCATCGCCGCGCCCATTGCGGCCCCGATGATCGCCTGTTCGCTGATCGGCGTGTCGCGGACCCGCTCGGGTCCGAAGCGCTCGAGGAGCCCCTCGGTCGTCTTGAAGACCCCTCCCGCGGCCGCGACGTCTTCCCCGAGGAAGTACACGGAGGGATCCCGCTCCATCTCCTGTCCGATGGCACGGGCGACCGCTTCGCGATACGTCAGTTCCGCCATGCGGCGCCTCCGTCGGCCCAGAGCTCGGTCTCGAGCGCTCCGGGATCGGGGAACGGTCCCTCGCGGGCCTCGTCGGTCGCGCGATCGACAGCCTCTCGGGCTTCGCGCTCGATGCCCTGCAACGTCTCTTCCTCGGCTCCCGCCGCGAGGAGTCGCTCGCGATACAGCGGGATCGGGTCGCGGCCCAGCCACTCCTCGACCTCCTCGGCGGGTCGGTACTTCCCGGGGTCGGCTCGCGAGTGTCCACCGTGGCGATACGTGACCGCCTCGACCAGGGACGGACCCTCGCCCGCCCGCGCCCGCGCGACGGTGCGGACCGCGACGGCGTGGACCGCGTCGGCGTCGTTGCCGTCGATGAGGATCGACTCCAGCCCGTAGGCGGCCGCGCGATCCGCGGCCGGATGCTCGACGGCGGTGACGTCGCGGATCGCCGTGTACTCCATGTAGTGGTTGTTCTCACAGACGAACACGACCGGGAGCTCCCAGATGGCGGCCATGTTGAGAGCCTCGTGGAACGTGCCGATGTTCGTCGTCCCGTCGCCGAAGAAGCACACGGCCACCTGTCCCGTCCCGCGCGCCTTCGCCGCCCAGGCGGCACCCGCGGCGATCGGCATGTGGGCGCCGACGATCGCGTAGGAGCCCATCGCACCGTGGGCCACGTCGGTGAGGTGCATCGAACCACCCTTGCCGCCGCAGATCCCGTTCGCACGTCCGAGCAGCTCCGCCATCAAGGCGCCCATCGGCGCGCCGCGGAGCAACGTGTGCACATGACCTCGGTACGTGCAGAACACGAGGTCCTCGGGCCGGAGCGCTGCGGCGAAGCCGGCGGCGACGGCCTCCTGACCGATCCCGAGGTGCGAGGTTCCCTTCACGAGTCCCTCGAGGAACAGGTCCTGGGCGCGCTTCTCGAACAGGCGGCCCTCCTGCATCATCCGGTAGATCGACAGCCTGGTGTCGAGGTCCGCGTCTTGGATCGTGTCCACCATCTCGTCCATGTCTCCTCGGCCTAGTACTCGTTCGCGACCATCAGCTCGTCGCACGGGAACAGGGTGATCACGCGACACCCGTCGGCGGTGACGACGACTTCCTCCTCGATCCGCGCCGCCGACCGACCGTCGGTGGCCGGACAGTACGTCTCGAGCGCGAAGAGCATGCCCTCCTTGATCTCGAGCGGATCCACGAACGAGTTCAGCCTCGTGATGATCGGTCGCTCGTGCAGGCTGACGCCGACGCCGTGGCCGAACTGCAACCCGAACGCGTCCATCTCGTCGGAGAACCCGAACTCCTCCGCCTTCGGCCACACTGCCGCGATCTGGTCGGTGGAGACGCCTGGCTTCACGAGATCGATCGCGGCGTCCATCCACTCGCGCGAACGCGCGAACGCATCCCGCTGCGCCTGCGTCGCCCGGCCGACGACGAACGTGCGGTAGTAACAGGTCCGGTAGCCGTTGAAGACGTGGATGATGTCGAAGTACGCCTGATCGCCCGGCCGGATCAGTCGGTCGGAGAAGACGTGCGGATGCGGGCTGCATCGCTCGCCTGCGATCGAGTTGATCGCCTCGACGAACTCCGAGCCCATCTCGAAGAGCCGGGCGTGCGCGAGCGCGACGATGTCGCTCTCGCGGACGCCCGGCTTGAGCGCCTCGAAGATGTCCTGGTACACGCCGTCGACCATCGCGCAGGCCTGCGTCAGCAGCATGAGCTCGTCGGGGCTCTTGATCTCGCGCGCGTCGGCCATCACCTGCTGCCCGTCGCGGACCTCGATCCCCGCCTGCATCAGCTCCAGGAAGATGGATGTCTCGGCGACATCTACGCCGAGCGGCATGTCGCCGACCCCTTCCTCGGCCATGATCGACTTGATCTCCTGCACCGCGCGCGCCTGGAGTCCCACGCGCGGATGGATCGCGCCCTGGAGCCCCGTGTTGCCCCCGACGGAGTTCGTCTCGTCGTAGAGGTGGGGGAGCTGCAGGCGGTGGGCTTTGGCGGCCGAGCCGAAGTCGAAGATGCGTGGCCGACCTGTTCGCGTGAGCAGGGCATAGCGCTCGCCCTTGTTGAACGCCCAATAGCCGATCTGCGTCGCCGTGACGTATCGGATGTTGCTGGTATCGAACAGCAGCAGGGCGCCGAGCTCGGACGCGTCGAGCGCCGCCTTCGTGCGATCGAGGCGGTAGGTACGGAGTCGTTCGAAGTCGACGCGGACTTCCCAGTCGACCCCGGCGATACCGGGGGCCGGGGTCGTGGCCACCGGGAACCCGTCCGTCGTCATCGTCATTTCCCTCATCTCCTCTTCATCAGATGCTCGGAAGCTTGAAGCCCGACTTGGCAACGACGAAGTCCCGGGACTCGGTGGCCATGCGCCGCACCGCCGGCCAATCCACGTGCAGGAGCTCACCGTGGCGTTTCATCACCCGGCCGCCGATCAGGACGGTGTCCACGTTGCCAGTGTCCATCCCCGCGACGACGGCGGTCGCCGGGTCGTTCAACGGCGTCACGTTCATCCGATCGGTGCGGAGCAGGATGACGTCCGCCTTCTTGCCCGGCGTGAGTGACCCGACCTTCGCGTCGAGCCCGTTCGCGCGGGCCCCTTCCATCGTGGCGCACGCGAGGACGTCGCTCGGGGAGAGCGGGGGCTTGTCCTCGGCCGAGGCGAGCGCTCGCTGGAGGGCCAGCACGGAGCGCATCTGGTTGAACATGTCGGCCGGGACGTTCGTCTCGACGTCGACGCTCAGGCTCGGGCGGAGCCCCCGGTCGAGGAACTTCTGGATCGGAGGCATCCCGTGGCCCATCATCATCTCGACCGGCGAGGCCAAGGACACCGTGCCGCCGGTGTCCACGATCATCTGGATCTCGGTGTCGTTCAGCGTGGTGCAGTGGATGTACGTCGTGTCCGGGCCGAGCAGCCCCGCCTCGCCCATCTCCTGCACCTTGGCGTCCTGTCCGTAGCTCCCGACGCCGACGTGGGTCGTGATCCTGGCGTCCGCCTCGCGGGCGAGCTTCCAGTGATCGCGCGACACCTCGAAGTCGGTGAACTCCGGCCCCGGTGCCGCCAGGGCCAGCGTCACCATCTGATCCTTCGTCGAGAAGTGCTCCGTCGCGGCGCGCACGAACCAGCTGGGCTGGCGCTCCTCCCACTTCCCCCACCAGGGGAACCCGTAGGCGAAGACGGCGCGCAAGCCGGAGTCCTTCAGTGCCTGGATCACCGCGTCGGTGTGTGCGGGGGAGCCCTGGATGTGCGACCAGTCGAGCAGCGTCGTGACGCCGGCGTCGATCGCGCCCAGCGCCGAGAGCAGATCGCCGATGTACGCGTCTTCCGGTCGGAAGGCGGGCGCCAGCTTGTGCAGGACGAACGAGATGTAGCTCGACCGTCCCTCCAAGGGAACGTCGGTCCCGATGTTCCGGAGGAGCCCCTCCCAGATGTGACGGTGGGAGTCGACGAACCCGGGCATCACGATCATGCCCGATGCGTCGATCATGTCGACCTTCCCGTTGGCCAGACCCGGGCCGACGGCGAGGATCGTGTCTCCTTCGATCAGCACGTCTCCGGTGGTGAAGTCGCCGAGCGCGGGGTCCAGGCTGAGGACGGTCCCTCCCTGGATCAGGGTCCTTCCGGACGGCATCTCGCCGAAGTCCGTCCCGGCGGGATAGAAGGCGGGAAGGCTGGCGACCTTGGGCGGGCGGCTCCCGACCACCAAACGCCTGGCTCGCTTGTAGTTCCGTTTCACCAGCTCCTTGATGTCTCCGAGCTGGAAGAGCACGATCCCGATCAGGACCAGGATGCCGATGATCATCGGTCCGTCGTTGGGTGACAGACCGAGGTACGGCAAGACGGTCAGGATGAGCGCGAGGAGGATCGCCGCCACCGTCCCCCCGATGAACGTGGTTCTCCCACCTGCGAGGGACGCGCCTCCGAGGACGGCGGCAGTGATGCTGTTCAGCGCGAACGTCGAGCCGACCGATGCGTTTCCGATCGGGGATCGGGCCATGACGAAGAACGAGGCCACGGCCGCGAGCACGGCCGAGAAGAGGAGCGCCCGGACGCGGAGCCAGTTGGTGCTGACCCCACCGCGTTTGGCCGACCGCTCGTCGAAACCCACGGCACGCACCGCCAGTCCGGAACCCGACGCGTGAAGCCAGAGATCGGCCAGCCCCGCCCCGAGGACGATGACGAGGAACGCCACGGGGATCGGTCCGATGCTCGTCGTGAGCATCGACACGAAGTCGGAGCTGATGACCCCCTGGGCCGTCGGTCGCAGGGTCAGTGAGATCCCGTCGAGGATGCTCAACGTCGCCAGGGTGGCGATGATCGAGGGGACTTTGAGTCCTCGGATCAGGCCGGCGTTCACGAGCCCGAGTGCGGCGCCGCAGAGCAGGATGACGCCGATGCCGATCGTGATCTCGGAGACGGAGGCCTCGGCGCCGATCAGGAAGGAAGCCGTGACCACCCCGAGGCTGATCATGCCGCCGACCGAGAGATCGAGGTACCCGACGAGGAGCGCGTGGTTCTGTGCCATGGCCGCGACGATCAGGGGGAGCGCCAGGATGAGGATCTGCTTGACGTTCGTAGCGTTGACGAAACCGGGGAATCTCGAATTCGTGTACGTCAGCACTGCTGCGACCAGCAGGATCTGCAGGACCACCGGCATCCAGAGGCGGAACCGGACGATCTTGCGCCACTTGTTCTTGTCGCGAGCGTCGCGGATGACTTTCCGGAGGGCGCGTCGGGCGGCCTCGGTCCGATCGCTCATGACCGGCCGTTCGCCGACGATGACCTGGGCATCGCGATCCCGAGTGGCGACCGACCGGCTTTGGACAGGCCGGGCCCCCGCACCATCGCCTCGACGATCCGCAACTCGTCGAGCTCGTCGCCGGGGATCTCCTCGATGATCTGACCCCGGGACATCACGAGCACGCGATCGCACAGCCCCGCGAGCTCGAGGGGATCGCTCGACTTGACGAGCAGGGCCGTTCCCCGGTCGGTGCGGGTGCGGAGGGCCTTGTAGATGTCGAAGCGGGAGCCGACGTCGACGCCCTGCGTCGGCTCGTAGGCGAGGATCACGGATGGCTCCTTGAGGAAGCTCCGTGACACCGACACCTTCTGCTGGTTCCCCCCCGAGAGGAACTCGACCGGTTGCTCGAGGGACGGTGTTCGGATCTCCAGCTGTTCGACGAGGTCGGTGACGGCGCGCCGCTCTTTCCGCCTCCTCAGGAGGCCGAGCACCGAGAAGCGGCGCAACGACTGGATCGTCGCGTTCGCTCTCACGCCGAGCACGGGCATCAACGCCTCGTGCGTGCGATCCCCGGGCAGCAGCATCACCCCGGCTCCCACCGCCTCATGGGTCGAGATCAGGGACAGCTCCTTGCCGTCACAGACGACGCGGCCCGCCTTCGGCGGCTGGCGGCCCGCCAGGCAGTCGAAGAGCTGGGGCTGGCCGTTCCCTTCGGCGCCCGCGATCCCCACGATCTCGCCGTTCTCCAGCGTGAAGCTGAGGGGCCCGAACGACTGGCCTTGGAGGCCGTCGACCACGAGCACTTCGCGAGGCTCACCCGCCTCGGCGGCGGCCGGCGGGAAGGCGGCCTCGAAGGGGCGGCCGACGATCAGCTCGACGAGCTCCGCTTCCGTCGTGGCGTTCGAATCGAACGTGCCCCGGTTCCTGCCATCGCGAAGGACGGTGATGCGGTCGGCGATCTCGAGCACCTCGGGCAGGCGATGGCTCACGTACACCACGCCGACGCCGCGAGCCTTGCAGGCGGCGACGGCCCGATGAAGTGCGGCCACCTCGTCCGGTCCCAGCGCGGTGGTCGGCTCGTCGAGCAGCAGCACCTTCGGGTCGGTGACCAGTGCCTTGGCCACCTCGAAGAGCTGGCGGTCGGCCAGGGTGAGGAACCCCGCCGGAGCATCTGGGAACAACTCGAGGTCGAGGTCGAACTCGGCCAGCAGCTTCCTCGCCCACCTCTTCCGCCGCCAGTACGGCGGTCGCTGGTCCTCGGGCGCAGCCAGGAAGAGATTGTTCTTCACGGGTTCGGGCAGGATCAGCGAGGTGTCCTGGTAGGCCATGGCCAGGCCCATCTTCCTGGCCAGTGCCGGGGAATCCCGGCGGAGGGGTTCGCCCCCGATCTGGACCGTGCCCAGATCGGGGTCGACGAACCCACTGGCGATCCCGAGGAGCGTCGACTTCCCGGAGCCGTTCTCACCGACGACGGCGTGGACCTCACCGGCACGGCAGTCGAAGCTGACATCGGTCAGCGCTCGAACCGCCCCGAACTGCCGCGACACACCGTTCAGCTCGAGGACACGGCCCCCCGGGGCCGACGCTCCTTCGGGATGGCCTCCTTTCATCAGCCGGCGAACATCGCTTCCATGACCGGATCCGGCACCAACGAGGTCCCGGACACGGCCTCGTTGACACGGTCGGGATCGCAGTCCGCCTCCGTCACCTGCCGCATCACGTGTGGCACCACGAGCTCGGGCGGGATCTCGGCACCCTGTAGCGACAGCATCGCCGCCGTGACGCCGACCCGTGACTGGAAGTTGCCACCGGCCGAGTACCAGATGTTGTAGGTCGGTTCGTCCCGCTCCGCCCAGTCGCAGAAGAGGTTCTGCTCGTCGGTGCGCAACGCGACGGTGAGGTTCTCGACCGGGATGCCCAGGTCCTCATACGTCTGCAGCCCGATGTACATCCCGTCGGCGTACTCGTACGCCCAGCCGTGGATCTCGGGGTTCGTCGTCAACAGCCCTTGATAGACCTGCGGGATCGCCGGCGGGTACCAGCTGGTGTCGCCGGTCGTGGTGTTCTCGTCGGCCGGTGGATTCACCAGCTCGACCCCATCGGCGAAGCTGTCGGCGGCGCACCGCTGCCAGCCGAGGGACAGCGCGTTGCCCGGCGTCCCGCCGAGCATCGCAACCTCGCCCGACCCGACGCCCTCGTTCAGGACCTCCGCGAAGCTGTCGCCGAGGGCACACAGGTCCTCACCGACCACGCTCAGGTAGTCCTCACCGGGGACGAGCGCCCCGTCCTGGTCGGGAAGACCGACCCAGCCGGCCGAGAACGAGACATAGGGGATGCCCGCAGCGGTCGCTTCCTTGACCGCATCGGCGAGGGCCACTCCCACGTCCGGGTACCCGACGATGAAGTCGACCCCTCGCTGGATCAGGAACCTGATGTCATTCGCGTGGACGGCGGGATCCGGGTTGAAATCGGCCTCGGTCGACACGATGGTCCCGATCTCGTCGTAGGTGAGCGCCTGCAGGATGGCTTCCATGTGGCTCACCGCACGCCAGACGTTCACCGTGTCGCCGCCGCCGTCGGCGTAGCCCATGACCACCTCGCCGCCGGTCCCGGTGTCACACTGCTGGTTGCTCCAACACTCCATCGCCTTGTCGATCACGGCTTGATCGAGGTCTTGGTCGGCTCGCGCGATGGACGCGAGGATGATGTTCCAGCTCGCCTCATCGGACGGTTCGACCGGCCCGAGGGCCTTGTCCACCAAGGCCGGGTCGGCATCGGTGCTCTCCCCGTAGTCCGACAGCGCGCCGCTCCCTGTGGCTCCGGTCGGCGTGGGCGTGCCGCCCGGGGTCTCCTCGTCACCTCCACATGCCACTGCGACCAACGCCAGCACGGCGATGAAGCCGATGATCCTGAACCGTTGCATGTTCCTCCTCCCATAGAGTCGATCGTCCAGGTGTTCCCGGATCTTTGAGACCGTCACATACCCCCCTCCTTCCACGCACGTCCACCGGGGATGGTCGGCGTCTGCGAGCGATCCGGTCGTCTCCGTTCTCGGATCAACTGCTCGACGCCCCGGACGATCCGATCGCCCGAGACCAACATCCCCCCGATGATGACCACACCGAACACGACGAACTGGAGGGCTGTCGGAAGCCCCATCGTTCGCAGCATCTGGTTCAGACCGGTGAGGAAGAGGGCAGCCGCGAACGTGGACATCGGGCTGGCCAGACCTCCCGTCAAGGACGCACCCCCGATCACGACCGCCGCGATCGGCCCCAAGAGATACGTCGAGCCGACGGCCACCCCGGGGGTGCGGAGGAGGCCCGCCAGCGCGACCCCGGCGATGGCGTAGAAGACCGCAGCGACCACGTAGACGAGGATCTGGTTCACGGTCACCCGGACACCGACGACCTGGGACGCCGTCGGGTTGGCGCCTACGGATTGGAACCTGCGGCCGACCGCGGTGTAGCGAAGGCCCACGCTCAGGAGGACGGCGAGCCCGACCCCGATCCAGAAGATGGGGCTGACGCCGAAGATGCGGGCCGAGGTCCAGTCGGACAACCCGTCCGGCACCGGGCTCTGGACGGGGAAGGTGCTTCCGTAGCGATTCACCACCCCGACCACGATCAGACCCACCGCCAGCGTGATGATCAGTCCGTTCAGCTTGAGCCCGCCGATGAGGATGCCGTTGACGAGTCCGACGACCGCGGCGGCAACGAGCGCCGTGGCGACGGCGACCCAGATGCGTTCGTTCGATCCGTCCCCGACACCGACCATGATCACGGCCGCCAGGCTCATCGTCCCGGGGACGCTGAGGTCGATCCCCCCGGTCATGATCACCAACATCTGGCCGAGGGCGGCGATCCCGAGCACCGCCCCGTAGGGGGCGACGGCGCGCAGCGCCACGCCACTCAGGGCCGCCGGGGCCCAGATGGCTGCCACGATGACGAGGAGAAGGAGCGCGACGTACACCGGCATGTACCGAGAGCCGACGACGAACGACGTGAGCGCCGAGGAGGGCGTCCGCGCGACGCTCATGCGCCTCCCGCCGGCACCATGCCCGGGGCCGCCCCGGATGACTCGGTCATGCGGCGTCGAGCGACGGTCGCGAGCTCCCGGGCTCGGGCGACGTCCGCGTCGAGGACCCCACCTCGCATCACGGCGCGTCCCGAGACGAACACCCCGTCGACGTTCGACGTGTCCATGCCCCACACCACCGCGCCGATCGGGTCGTTGATCGGGAAGATGTTCGGACGGTCGGTCCGCAGCATGACGATGTCGGCCTGCTTGCCCGGCTCGAGGGACCCCGTCACCCTGCCCAGCCCCGCCGCGCGCGCGCCGTCGGCGGTGGCATGGCGGATCACGTCACGCGTGCTCATCAATCGAGGCACTCCGGATTTCCCTGCGAGCTTGCGATCGAACACCGTGGCGTGCTGCATCGAGATCGTGGCGCGCATCTGCGCGAACAGGTCACCCGGGGACAGCCGTTCCTCGTCGACGCCGAGGCCCGGCCGGATGTCGCGGTCGATCAGGGACTGGATCGGCGGCGCCCCGACGTGGACCGCCATCTCGCCCGAACGCGCGAGCGACACCGAGGCCCCGGACGATGCGATCGCCCCGATGTCCTCGTCGTCGAGCGAACAGTGCACGAGCGTGACGTCCTCCCGGAGGAGACCGCGTTGGGCGAGCGCAGCGATCGCTCCATGCCCGGAGGTCTCCGGGTCACCGTGCGCATGGATCCGTAACCCGAGCTCACGGGCCACCGCCCACTCGAGCTCCACGCGTGCGAGGTCGCTCGTCCCGCGGATCTCGGAACCGAACGCGATGGTCGTGAGCGGCCCGGCGGTGTCGGTCAGGTGCGTCACGAACCGCCGGATCGCTGGGGTCGATGCCTGCTCCTCCGTCCCTGTCTGCGGGACGTGGACGACGAACACCGTTCGCAGACCGGCATCGGCGTGCGCCTGGAGCGCGGCCTCCACGAGGGCGTCATCCGACCTGAGGGACCAGTCGACCACGGTGGTGATCCCGGCCTCGATCGCGCCGAGCAGCCCGATCAGCGTGGCGGCATAGATGTCCTCGGCGCGGAATGCATCGCTCGCGCCCGGGGTCCCGCCGTCCGGCGTCCCCGCTCCCACGTTCCGGGAGAGCGACTTCCAGGCGTGACGATGGGTATCCACGAAGCCGGGCATCACGATCGTGTCGGTGGCATCCACGTGTTCGGCGTCGCGCGCTCGGATCCCCGGACCGACCTCGGCCACCACGCTGCCCTCGATGAGGACGTCACCCCGGGCGAGATTGGGGGTCTTCGTGCCGAGCGTCAGCACACATCCGCCGCTGAGCAGGATCTTCGACGCCACCGCTACCCCCGAGCTCGATCGACCGGCTCATCGTTCCGTGTCCGCGATCGCGCCCCCTTGCCAAGCGAGCCACGATCACCACCACTGTGAACGAGCATCCCCCTATCGTTCAGGCACACTACATACCTTCCCCGGGCTTGGCTAGGCAACCGCGCGGCCGCCAGTGGCAGCGGGAGATCGATCAGCGACACTGCACACTGGAGTTCCTCCAGGGGGTAGTCTCAGTGACACTGAGCGCCTATCCTGCGTCCGACGAAAGCTTCGAGGTGCTGTGGCCGGCGAGTTGGAAGACATCGGAACCAGGCTCCGAGAGGAGCGAGATCGGGTCGGGATCAGTCAGCGCGAGCTCGCCCGCCGGATCGGACTCTCGGCGAGCATGATCTCCCAGATCGAGTCGGGCCAGTCGAAGCCATCGGTGAGCACGCTCTACGACATCGTGACCGAGCTCGGTGTTTCGGTCGACGACATCTTCGGCGGTGGGAACGGCTCCGCAGGCGCCGGGACCGAGGACGGTGCGGACTCCGGCGAGATCACCCATCGCGGCCCGATGGTGCGGTTGGAGGATCGACATGTGATCGACCTCGATTCCGGGGTGCAATGGGAACGGCTGACGAGCCATGAGCACGAGCATGTCGACTTCCTCCACGTCGTCTACGACGTCGGAGGCTCTTCGGCTTCGGACGAGAAGATGATGCGCCATCCGGGACGGGAGTACGGGGTGGTGCTCGAAGGGGAGCTCGGCGTCAAGCTCGGGTTCGACGAGTACGCACTCGGCCCGGGCGATTCGATCGCGTTCGACTCGACCCGGCCCCATCGGTTGTGGAACCTCGGCGACGTTCCCGTCAGCGGGATCTGGTTCGTCGTCGGTCGCGAAGGCTGATCCTTTCCGCCTGTCAACCGATCGGCCTCGCCGTCCACGGTAGTAGCCTTCGCAGCCGTGACGGTCGCGGTCGGGGAGAGGCTCACGCTGGCCGACGTGGCTGCGGTCGCGGCGGGCGCCGATGTGTCGTTCTCCTCCGCGCCGCGTGAGCGCGTCGCCGCGGCACGTCGAGTGGTCGAGGATGCGGTTGCGTCCGGCGACGTCGTCTACGGGGTGACGACCGGCTTCGGAGCACTCGCCAACGTGCGGATCGATCCCGCCCAGGCATCGGATCTGCAGCACGGGATCGTTCGTTCACACGCGACGGCGGTCGGGCGCCCGCTTCCTCGATCGGAAGCGCGCGCGATGCTGCTCCTGCGTGCCCACGTGCTCGCCTTCGGTCACTCCGGGGTGCGGCCCGAGCTCGTGGACCTGATGGTGCAGATGCTGAACGCGGACGTGATCCCCGCGGTGCCGGAGCAGGGGTCGCTCGGCGCGTCGGGGGATCTCGCACCTCTTGCCAACCTGGCGCTGCCGATGATCGGCGCGGGCGAGGTGCTGACGGACGTCGGCACCGAGCCCGCGGCGGGAGCGATGCAGCGCGCAGGGCTGGCACAGCTCACACTGGAGGCGAAAGAGGGGCTCGCGCTGGTGAACGGCACCCAGGGGATGCTGGCGATCGGCGCGCTCGCGGCCGAGCGCCTGTCGACGCTGGTCCGCACCGCCGACGTGGTCGCGGCGATGACGATCGAGGCGGCCCTCGGAACCGACGCACCGTTCGACGAACGGCTCCAGCTCCTGCGACCCCATCCCGGTCAGGCCGCGAGCGCCTCGAACCTTCGCCGTCTGTTGGATGGATCGCCGATCCTCGCGTCGCATCGGGACAGCGAGCATCTCGTGCAAGACGCCTACTCGCTCCGTTGCGCGCCGCAGGTGCACGGCGCGACACGAGATGCACTCGGGTTCGCGCGGGGTGTCCTCGAGATCGAGCTCAACGCGGTCTCCGACAACCCGATCGTGCTCCCGGATGACGGGGACATCGTGTCGGGAGGGAATTTCCACGGCCAGCCGGTGGCGGTCGCGATGGACGCGCTCGCCGTGGCCACCGTCGGGATGGCGAGCATCAGTGAGCGTCGTCTCTACCGATTGCTCGACCCGGCGCTCTCGAACGGACTCCCCCCGTTCCTCGTTCCCGAGAGTGGTCTGAACAGCGGGTTCATGCTCGTGCAGTACACCGCGGCATCGCTCGTGTCTGAGTCGAAATCGCTCGCCCATCCCGCGTCGGTCGACTCGATCCCCTCATCCGCCGGGCAGGAGGACCATGTGTCGATGGGGATGACGGCCGCCCGGCACGCGCGAGAGGTCGTCGCGGACGCGGAGGTCGTGATCGCACTCGAGGCACTCGGTGCCGCCCAGGCGCTCGACCTCCGGGCGCCGCTCGAGCCCGGTCCCGCGACCGCCTCGGCGAAGCGAGCGCTCCGCGACGCGGTTCCCTTCTTCGAGGCGGACCGAGAGTTCGGGCCCGATATCGCGGCGGCGGTCGACCTCGTCAGATCCGGCGGGCTCGTGTCGGCGGCAGAAGAGGTGAGCGGTCCGCTCGACTGAAGCACCTAGCGGCTCGTGTCGCCGCCGATCACCGTCGCGACGACCGGATCGTGTCCCGGCCGATACGGGACGTGTGCGAAGGACGGTCCGTCCAGAACGACGAAGTCGGCGCGCTTGCCCGGCTCGAGGGTGCCGCGATCCTCATCGAACCCGAGCACCCACGCTGGGTTCGCCGTCGCGGCGGTGAGCGCTTCGAGTGGGGTCAGTCCGTAGATCGAGCACGCCATCGCGATCGTCTCGGGCATCGAGCAGACGGGTGAGGTCCCCGGATTCAGGTCGGTTCCGATCGCGAGGGCGGCGCCGGCGTCCCGGAGCGCAGCGACGGGCGCCGGCGCCGCCCGGAGCGTGAAGGTCGAGGCCGGCAGCAGCACCGCGGCGGTGCGCCCCTCGCCCAGCGCCGCGACGCCTTCGGGGCCGATGTGGTTCAGGTGGTCGGCGCTCCGCGCGCCCAGCGCGGTGGCGGCCTCGGCCGCTCCACTCGGCCCGAGCTGATCGGCGTGCACCCGCAGCGGACGCCCGGCGGCCGAGGCCGCCGCCGCCACCCGCTCGAGGTCCTCCAGGGAGAACGCGATGTCCTCGACGTAGATGTCGACGGCGTCCGCGAGCCCCTCTGCCGCGGCCGTGGGGATCAGCTCGTCGCAGGCGACCCCGACCCAGTCCTCTCGCGAGATCCCGTCCGGGATCGCGTGGCATGCGAGCAACGTCACCGCGCACGTCTGCGGGACCATCTCGGCCAGCCGACGCGCGAGCCGGAGTTGCCGCAGCTCGCCCTCGACCGACAGGCCGTACCCGGTCTTCAGCTCCATCGCGGTGGTGCCGTGCGCGGCCATCTCCACGGCGAGTGCCCTCGAGAACGAGAGGACGTCTTCGTCGTCGGCGTCGGCGAGCATCCGAGCCGAGCGGAAGATCCCGCCCTCGTTCCCGTGGATGTCCCGGTACGACACCCCGGCGAGGCGGGCCTCGAACTCGTCCGCCCGCCAGCCGACGAACGGCAGGTGGACGTGGCAGTCGACGAACCCGGGGACGATCGAGCCCTCGTCGGCGCGGCCGAGGACGGGCTCCCAGGGGAGGTCGTCGGCGGGTCCGACGAAGACGATCGTTCCCCCGTCGTCCCACGCGATGCCGCCGGGGGAGACGACCGAGGCGGTGGCGGCGACGCCTCTCGCCGGGAGCGGGCCGCGGGCGGTCGCGAGCGTCGCCGCCACCGCCGCCCCGCGCGCCATGCGGGAAGCCTAGCCTCGCGTCCCCACGAGGATGCCTTCGAGCTGCATCAGTCGGAAGGGGGTGGGGCGACCACCAGCAGCACGACCGCCGGCTCATCCGAGGCGTTCCGCAGCGTCAGCTCCAGGCCGGCGGGGACCTTCACCGCCTCCCACTGCTTCATGCGGGCGCGACCCTTCCCGACCTGCGTCGCGACCTCACCGGCGAGCACGACGACCAGGCCGTCGGCGCCGTCGTCGCGGATGGGACCCACGCCCTGGGATCCTTGAAGGCAGACGATCTCGGACCACAGACGCTCGCCATCGAGGAGCGTCCGCCGACGTGGTTCGTCGTCGGAGAAGTGGACGAGGGTGCGGATGTCGAGCGTTTTCACCGACGCCAGGGTACCGGTGTCCCTGGTTGCGTCTCGTGGCTACACTGCCGCTTCTGCGCTAGGCCGGACGAAGGAGGCTGCACCCTGTGACCACGTTCTCGTTCTCCACGGACGCACCCCCGGCGGTGAAGGCAGGTGTCTTGATCCTCCCGGTCTTCCAAGGGCCGGAGTTCGGGCCGGGCGTGAAGGAGGTGGGGCTCGCGCAGGCGTATCGCGACGCGAAGCTCTCCGGGAAGAAGGGCGAGTCGCTGCTCGTCACCAAGCGGAACGGGGACCGCTTCGCGGCGGGGGCCGTGCTCCTCCAGGGGGTGGGCGCACGTCGTGACTTCGACGTCGTGGCGATGCGGAAGGCACTCGGGCGCGTCGCGTCATCGGTGGGTCGCTTCGGCCACGCCGCCACCACGTTCCCGCAGGTCGTGAAGGGCGATGTCGGCGAGGTGGCGCAAGCGGCCGCGGAGGGTCTCGGCCTCGGCGGCTATCGCTTCGACCGCTACAAGTCCACGAACGAGCACAAGGTGCTCTCGAAGGTCACCGTCGTCGGGACCGCCGAAGGGCGACGCGAAAGCCGGACGGAAGGCGGTCCGCACCGCTGAGGTCGTGGTGGATGCCGTCGCGTGGGCGCGCGACCTCGTGAACACGCCCGCCGGCGACCTCCCGCCGGCGCAGCTCGCGCGCGAGGCGCAGGCGATGGCGAAGGCCGAAGGTCTCACGTGCAAGGTCTGGACGGAGGCCGAGCTCAAGAAGCGCGGGTTCGGCGGCATCCTCGGCGTGGGCCAGGGGAGCGTGAACCCACCGCGGCTGATCGAGCTCTCCTACAAGGGCGCGGGCGGTTCCACCCCGATCGCGTTCACCGGCAAGGGTGTCGCGTTCGACTCGGGCGGTCTGTCGATCAAGGACGCGAAGGGTATGGAGTCGATGAAGATCGACATGGGCGGGGCCGCGTCGATCCTCGCCACGATGAAGGCGATCGCCCGGTTGAAGCCGAAGATCAACGTGATCGCCGCCATCCCCTCGGCCGAGAACATGCCCGGCGGCGCGGCGCAGAAGCCGGGCGACGTGATCAAGCACTACGGCGGGAAGACGTCGGAGGTCCTGAACACCGATGCGGAAGGAAGGCTGATCCTCGCCGATGCCCTCGCGTTGCTCGCCGAGAAGAAGCCCTCGTGCATCGTGGACACGGCGACACTCACCGGCGCATGCATGATCGCGCTGGGCACCGACATCACCGGCGCGATGGGCAACGACGACGCGCTCGTGGAGGAGATCGTCGGGGCGGGCCGTGCGACGGGCGACTGGATCTGGCCGTTGCCGTTGCACAAGGAGTACCGGCGGCTGATCGACTCGAACATCGCCGACATCAAGAACATCGGTGAGCGCTGGGGCGGCGCGATCACCGCGGCCTGGTTCCTGGCGGAGTTCGTCGGCGATGTGCCGTGGGTGCACCTGGACATCGCCGGCCCGGCGTACTCCGAGAAGGGCAACGACCTGGGCCCGAAGGGCGCGACGGGGGTTCCCGTCCGAGCCCTCGTCCGCTTCGTGCTCGATAGGGCGGCGTGACGGGGGACGAACGAGCGCCTCGGACCGGGCCGGTCCTGGGCATCTTCGCGCATCCGGACGACGCCGAGATCTGTGCGGGCGGCGTGCTCGCGAAGTGGGCGGCCGCCGGGCGCGACGTCCACCTGTTGATCCTCACCAACGGCGATCGAGGGTCACAGGATCCGTCAAGGAATCGGAGCGAGCTCGCGGCCACCAGGACCCGGGAGAGCGAGGACGCCGCTCAGGTGTTGGGGCTGGCGAGCGTTCGGATCGGGCCGATCTCCGACAGCGAACTCGAGAACACGGAGGAGGTGCGCGAAGGCGTCGTGCGCCGGATCCGGGAGATCCGCGCCGAGACCGTGGTGGCGTGCGACCCCACGGCGGTCTTCTTCGAAGGCCGGTACTACAACCACTCGGATCATCGCGCCTCCGGTTTCGTGGCGTTGGACGCGTGCTACCCCGGGAGCGGCAACCCCCACTTCTTCCCCGAGCAGCTCGCCGATGGCCTCGCGACCCAAGACGTCTACGACCTCTGGCTCGGATGGACGAACGAGCCCAACCACGTAGAGGACATCTCGGGCTACTTCGCGGCCAAGGTGGAGGCGCTCGCGAAGCACGACAGCCAGCTCTCCGAGGGGATCCGCTTCTACGAGGAGTTCCTCGGCAAGGACGCCGTCGAAGCCGGCGAGAAGATCGGCGTGGAGCACGCCGAGGAGTTCCGGGTCCTCGATCTCAGCTAGGCAGCGTGGCGACCGCGATGATCACGTCGTGGAAGTCGTTCAACGGGTCGGGGAAGCGGTCCGCGAACGTCGCCCGCGCTCGCTCGAGGAACGACTGCCAACTCGACTCTCCGAGCATGTTCCGCGCGAAGCGGCCGATCGCCCAGGTCCCGAGTCCCTCGACGAGGTCGTCCCGCGGGTAGGTCCATTGATAGCGCCTCCGCGCGGTCCGTATCTGCCGGAACCCGGCCTTCCGAAGCGCGTCCTCGATCGCTTGCGGGTTCTTGAAGCGGTCGTGTCCGGGAGCGGCTCCCGCGTACGCGGGCGCCAGCATGTCCCGGGGGATGACGCTCTCGATCAGCTCGATCCACGCGTCCTGGAACGCATCTTTCCCATCGGACCACGTCGTGAACCCGATCCTTCCCCCGGTACCAGGACACGGGCCAGCTCGAACAACGCGGTCTCGACCTTCGCGAAGTGCGCGAACACGAAATTGCCCGCAACGACGTTGAACGTTCGGTCGCGGAAGGGGAGATCGAGACCCTCCGCGGCGACGAGGGACAACGACGGGCGGTCCCGGTGGGCGACGGAGAGCATGTTGAATGACCGGTCGACCCCTACGACCTCCGCGCCGGCGCGGGCGATCTCGTCCGCGGCCGCGCCGGTCCCCGTGCCGATGTCGAGCACCCGCTGCCCCTGCTCGATGGCGAGCGCGTCGACGAGATCGCGCGCGGCCTCCGCGAAGCGAGGCGCGTGCACGCGTTGGTACGTCTCCGCGACGCCGTCGTAGGAACGCCAGTCCTCCATCGGCGCAGCCTACCCGCGCACAGTGTGAACGCGGGGCGCCGCTAGACTCCGCGCGATGCGACGGGGCGGAACGTGACCGGGGTCGCGGGCGTCATGGCGGTCGTCCTGGCCGAGGCAGTGGCCGGCACCACGTTGTTCCTCTGGGTGAGCCCGCTCTGGAACGAGGTGAAGCGGGGGTTCTTCAAGCTCCTCGGCACCATCCTCACGGTCCTCGCGGTGCTCACATGGCTCTCGGTCGAGGCCGCCGTCGTCGGGCCACCCGGTTTCGCGAACGGCGAGAGCCTCCGAGTGACGACGGTCGTCGCCGGCGCCGCGACGGTGCTGTGGACCGTGCTGCTCTTCGCTCGGCAGCAGGCCGCCGCCCGGGTGGTGGGGCTGCTCAGCGTGCCCGCCTGGATCACCGTGCTCGTGTGGATGGCCGGCGCCGGCCGCCAGTCCTACGTCGTAGCCCTGTTCCAGTTGGCGGCCGGCGCCGCGTTGCTCGGCGCGGCGACGGATGGCCTGCTGCTCGGTCACTGGTACCTGACCGATCGCAAGTTGCCTCGCGGCCCGATCGACAGGATGACCACGATCCTGCTGATCTCGGTGGTCGTGGCCGCGATCTCGGTGATCAGCGCCGGGTTCTCCGGCGTCGAGACGTCCGCGTCGATCAACCCGCTGCTCACCGCGGGTGCGTTGGCGCCGTGGATCGCGCTCGGCATGGTGCTCGCGACGGCCCTGATCGCCGTGCTCGTGAAAGCGGTGCTCAAGGGCGAGCGAGCGTCTGCGGTGCAATCGGCGACCGGCTTCTACTACCTCGCGGTGGTGACGGCGTTCACCGCGGAGGTGGCGGTCAAGACGCGCTTCCTCGACACGCCGGGCGGACCCGGCTCGCCGGGTTGATGGCCGAGGTAGTCGTCCTCGTCGGGATCCTCGCGCAGTTCGTGGTGTTCCGCCTGGTTGTGCGAGAGCGGCTTCCCTTCTGGCTCGCGGTCGCGGCGACGTTCGCTGCGCTCGGGGTGGTGTCGCTCTTCGTCGGCGATCCCTCCTGCTGCTCGAAGACGACCGTGGCGACGGCCTCGGCGGTCGGCGCGGCGTCGGGGCTCGTGTTGTACGTGGCGACTCGGGTGGTCGTCGGCATGGCGACGCGATCACGACGTCATCAGGCGATCGGTGGCCGCCGTGTATCGGCGCGAGGAGGAAGTGAGCACGCTGGCGGTGTCCGTCCTCACGCTCGTGATCGCGGTGCCCGGAGAGGAGCTGTTCTGGCGCGGTCTCGTCCTTCCCCAGCTGCAGGACGCGACCTCCTCGACGACGGGAGCGCTCCTCACATGGGCCGCGGCCGTGGGCGTGATCGCAGCCTGGGCCAGCGCGCCGCTGCTCGCCGGCGCCATCGTGGGCGGCGCGCTCTGGACGGGGCTGGCCGTATGGACCGGAGGGCTCGTCTCGCCGCTCGTCAGCCACCTGGTGTGGACGGGACTGATGCTCGCGTGGCCGCCGCTCTCCGACCGTGCGAAGGTGACCCCGTGAGCTTCCTTTCCACCGCCGTCCAATCCGTGCTGGAGCAGGGTCAGTTCTGCTACGCGGCCACGTCCGCGCCGAGCGGCCCGCACTGCACGCCGTTGGTCTTCGCGTATTCGGGCGGCCGGCTGTGGCTGACGACCTCCCGGCGTTCGGTGAAGACGAGGTCCTGGAGGACGGACCCCTCCGCGGCCGGCCTCGTCCGCCACGGCGAGTTGGCGGTCTCGTTCTCCGGCGCGGCCAAGCTCTACGACGCCCTCGATCGCAGCACGTGGGGAGATGCCGTGGCGGGGGCGACCTCGATCGCCCGAGCCACCGCCGCGTTCAGCAAGAAGAACGCGAAGTTCTTCGCCGGCTACGCCTTCGACGCCAAGCAGGTGCCCTTCGCGTGGACACCGCCGGGCAGGGTGTTCGTCGGCATCGAGCTCGAGCGGACGGCGCTCGTCGACGAGGACGGTGTACAGGAGGGAAGGGGTCGGTGGGGAGGCTCGTCGACCTCGCACGAGACCTTCCGGCGTTCCGCGAAGGGGAAGGATCCGCTGGCGGTGCTGCCGGACGAGATCAGGGCATCACTCGGGACGGACGGCGTCGGCGCCCTGACGCTCTCGGGGGAGCGCGGGCCTGTCGTCGTCCCCGCCCGCTGGCGTGCGGATCCGCACGCGCTCTATGCCGCCCTGCCGGCGGAGACACTCGCGTTGGCGGCGGCCGGCCCGGACGTGCCGGCCGCGCTCACCGTCGACGAGGCGTCCGCGTGGCGTGCCCGCGACATGGTCGGCGCGATGGTGCAAGGGACGGGGTCGATCTCCGTCCTCGACGACCTCGGGAACGGATCGAAGTCCGCTCGCACGCTCGCGACGGAGATCGACCCGGAGGCCGAGGCGCTCGTTCGGCTCGTGCCGTCGAGGGTGGTGTGGTGGCGTGGTTGGTCCAGTGGGAGCGCCGAGGTGGCATGAGCACGACGGAGTTCTCGGTCGAGGTCGACGCTCCCCCCGAGCGCGTCTGGGAGGTCGTGAGCAACCCGGGCAACATCCCGCACTGGGAGCGTCACGTCGTGAGCGTGCGGGTTCCCGACGGAGGACTCGGCGTCGGCTCCACGTACTCGGTGGTGATGTCCTTCATGGGTGTCCGCGTGATGGTGCGCGGCGAGATCCTCCGATGGGAGCCTCCTTCCCACGCGACGATCATGCTGCGCGGCCCGCTCGAGGCGACGATCGACACCTCGGTCGCGCGCTTGCCTCGGGACCGAAGCGTCCTGCGCCACGAGGTGACCTACAGGTTCCGGGGACCGCTCGGTCGCGTGGTCGCCGCCGGTCTCAACGCCGTCGGCGGCGCCCAACTCGGGATCCGTCACGGGACCCTGGGACAGAAGCGACAGATCGAGGCGGGGGCCTAGCTCTCTCTGCGCCTCGTCCGCCTGGCGCGGCGCCGGAGCCAGTTGAGACTCCACCCGATCACGAACCCGAGGACGGCGGCGATGCCGATCGCCAATGCCGTGGCCACATCCCAGTCCCACAGCAAGAAGTCGATGTTCGCGTCGTCGAGGTTCTGGAAGATGAAGATGACGAGCAGGAGGACGGCGGTGCCGAGCGCGACGGATTTCAGCCCGGTGTTCTCCCGCCGGTACTCGAAGGTCTGCTTCCCCTCGGGGATCGCGTCGTTCGGATCGTCCTGCTCGCGTCGCACGATGCGTCTCCTGGGCCGGGCCCGCCCCGTCGGGGCTCGGGAGATTGTCGCATGATGGGTCGCTGATGAGGCTGGCTCGAGGGATGGGTGGGATCGCGAGGGCGGCCGCGCTTGCGGCCGGGGGAGCGGCGATCGGGCACGCGGCGCTCCGGACCCAGGACGGCCGGGAGCTCGACGAGAACCTGTTCAAGGCCGGCAATGCCGAGCACGGCGAGATCGCCGATCGCGTCTTCGCGGGGATCACCGAGCTCGGGTCGCTCTATGCGGCCGCGGCGGCGGCCGGCGCGCTCGCGCTGGCCGGCCGCCGGCGCGAGGGCGCCCGCGCCCTGGCGGGCGCGGGCGCCACCTGGGCGCTCCTCCAAGGCGCGAAACGCCTCGTGGATCGCCCCCGACCCTTCCTCGCGGCCCCCGAGAGCACGCGCCGGATGATCGCGGAACCCCACGGAACCTCCTGGCCCTCCAGCCACCCGGCGGTCCTCACCACGTTCACCCGTGTGGCCGCTGGGGAGCTGGGGATCGGGACGCTCGCGCGTGCCGCGCTCACCGCCTTGGACGTCTCGGTCGCTGCGTCCCGTGTCGCCCTCGGCGTCCACTACCCGAGCGACGTGGCGAGCGGGCTCCTGTTCGGACGCGCCGTCGCACGGCTCTGGTCGCGCGACGGCCGTCGATAGACTCGCCCGATGATCGACACGATCGCTTCCGTCGGCTGGCCCGTCATCGACCGTTTCCACCTCGGGGACACGATCGCGATCTCGCCGCACGGTCTCGGCATCGCGATCGGCTTCATGGTGGGGGCGTGGCTGTTCACGAAGCTCTCGGTGCGGCGTGGCATCCCCGAGGACCTCGCGAGCTCGATCGTCTTCTGGTCCGTGGTGGGCTCGCTCGTCGGCGCCAGGGTCGCGTACGTGATCGCGCACGTCTCGGAATTCGAGAGCCCGCTCGACTGGCTCAGGATCTGGGAGGGCGGGATCTCCCTCCTCGGGGGCATCGCGGGCGCGACGATCGCGAACGCGATCAACATCAAGCGGCAGGAATACCGGTTCCGGTTCTTCCAGGTGGCCGACACGATCGCGCCCTGCCTCGCCCTCGGCATCGCGATCGGGCGCATCGGCGACCTGATCATCGGGGACCACCTCGGGAAGCCGACGTCGTGGCTGCTGGCCTGGACCTACGAGGGCGGCACCCTCGCGCCGCCGTTCTCGTGCGCGAACGACACCTGCACGGCCACGCTCCGCGGTGGATTCGTGGAGACGATCGACCGAGCGGGGGCGACCCTGACCGACGTCGCCGGCAAGGTCATCGAGCGCGGCGTCGGCGTGCACCAGACGGCGCTCTACGACATGTTGCTTGCCGCCGCGCTGTTCGCATTCCTCTGGTGGTTCATCCGCTCACCACGCCGAGAAGGGGTCGCCACCCTGACGTTCGGACTCGCGTACGGGTGCATACGGCTGCTGGAGGATTCGGTTCGGATCGACAAGCGCTTCGGGCCGTTCACGGGTTCGCAGTGGACGGCGCTGACCGTCGTGATCCTCGCGACCGGCCTCCTGATCTACTGGGCCGTCACGAAACCTCCCGGTCCCACGACGCCCGGTCGCGCGGAACGCGCGCCGGAACCACAGCCGGAGACGAGCCCGACCTGATCGGGGCGGCCGGCTGCAGCCGGCCGCTACGCCGTCGGTTCCTTGCCCGGGCCGTCCTCAGCGGCCGGAGAGGTACGACCGCCCGATCTCACGCATCTTCGCGTGCGTGCCGCCGTACGCGTCGGCTCGGGGGAGATAGGTCTTGGCCACCTTGGCGAGGAACGTGTAGTTCGGGTCCACGACGTTGGCCACCGGCGACTCGCTCACTTGGGTCAGCAATTGGTACGCGTCGAGGGCCTCGAGCCCGTACTCCTCGCCCATCCATGCCACGAGATCGGCGTGCGCGATGCGGAACGCGTCTTCCAATGGTCGGGCCGATCCGGTCGACATGATGTGGGTGTCGCTCTCGATCCTGGGCCACGGCGTCGCGTGCTCCTTCACGAGATCGATCGCGAGCACGGTGTCCATGGCTGCTTCCACCGCGACGCCGCAGGTCTCACCCTCGCCTTGCCGGCAGTGCCCGTCGCCGATCGAGAAGAGCGCGCCTTCCACGTTCACGCCGAGGTAGCAGGTGACGCCGGCTCGCATCTCGGGGGTGTCCAGGTTGCCGCCGTGCGCATCCGGCACGAGCGACGAGCGGGCTTCGAACGATGCCGGGGCGACACCCACCGTCCCATGCATGGGGTCGAGCGGCAGCATCGCGACGTGGTCGCTCTCGGTGGCGCGGTAGGCGACGGTCCGCGCGGCCCGGTCGACCTCGTAGATCCAGACACGCTCGGGGAGCGGTTCCTGCAACGTCGCGGTCTGGTGGGTCGACGAGAGGGCGCCGAACAGTGGCACCGTGCACGAAGAGGCCCAGTCCCTGGACGGCTCGATCGAGATGAAATGGATCGCGAGGGTGTCGCCGGGCTCGGCGCCTTCGACGAAGAACGGTCCGGTCTGCGGATTCACGAACGGGAACTCGATCACCCGGCTGATCCAGTCGTCGGGGCCGCGCACCTTGCCCCCGAACGCGTCCTCCGTCCAGAGCTCGAGGATGCCCCCCGGCTTCACGGTGCGTACCGGCGGCACGCCGCCGAACGTCCAGGCGAACTCCGACGGCTCGGGCCGATACGAGAGGACGTCCGACCGGCTCGTCATCGAGCCATGAGCTGGAGCGGTTTCCCCACCTTCGACTTCGTCGCGCGGACGACCGCCTCGGCAGCCTCGGTCAAGGCGAGGGCGGCGGGCGAGTCCGGTTCCGACAGGACGATCGGGACGCCCTCGTCGCCACCGGCGCGGAGCGCGGGCACCAACGGAACCTGTGCCATCAGCGGGACGCCGAGGGTCTCGGCCGCTTCGCGTCCGCCGCCCTCGCCGAAGATCGTCTCGCGCTCACCGCAATGCGGGCACACGAACCACGACATGTTCTCGATCACGCCCAGCGGTCGCAGGTTGGTGCGTTCCGCCATCTTCCCGGCGCGCTCGGCGACCTTGCGGGCCGCGTCCTGCGGCGTCGTCACGACCAGCATCGAAGCACCGGGGATGAACGAGGCCAGAGAGATCGAGACGTCGCCCGTGCCGGGAGGAAGGTCGCAGAGCAGGAAGTCGAGGTCGCCCCACCAGACGTCGCCGAGGAACTGCTGGATCGCCTTGTGCAGCATCGGGCCGCGCCAGATCACGGGTGTCTCCTCGGGCACGAAGTGACCCATCGAGATCACCTTCACGCCGTGGGCTTCCAGCGGCAGGATCATGTCGTTGAACCCGACCGGCTTGCCGATCGCGCCCAGCATGCGAGGGACGCTGAAGCCCCACACGTCGGCATCGAGCACGCCGACGGAGCGACCGGCCTTCGCGAGCGCGGCCGCGAGGTTCACCGTGACGCTGGACTTCCCGACACCGCCCTTGCCCGAGGCGATCGCGATGATCGAAGTCTGCGGGGGGAAGGAGATGGTGGTCTCCGGCGCGGCGGGGGCTCCGCCACGGAGTCCCGAAACCAGCTTCTCGCGCTCCTCCGTGCTCATCGGGGTGAGCTCCACGTCGACGCGCTCCACGCCCTCGAGCGGCTGGACGGCCGCGGTCACGTCGCTCGTGATCCTGTCCTTGAGCGGACATCCCTCGATCGTGAGGAGGACGTGGACGCGGACCACGCCGCCGTCGACCACGACGGACCTGAGCATGCCGATCTCGTCGATCGGACGGCCGATCTCGGGGTCCTTGACGCCCTTCAGCGCCTCGCGGACCTGTGCTTCCGTGGCCACGGGCTCTCCTCCCGAGTTGTGCTGGTTCGTGCCGTCTAAGCTCTGGTTGACACGGTGTGAACCGTGCAAAGCCCATCGTACGAGATGCGTGGATGAACGAACCCGCCCCCATCGAGATCCACAAGGCCCTCGCGGACGACACCCGCTACCGGCTCTTCCGGTACCTGCGCCTGTCCGGGAGGCCGGTGCCCGTGCGCGAGCTCGCTACGCGACTCGGCCTGCACGCCAACACGATCCGTCCGCATCTGCGGCGGCTCGTGGATGCGGGCCTCGTCGCGTCGGAGACGCGACGAGGCCCGTCGGCGGTCGGCCGGCCGCAGACGGTCTACACGGCGGTCGCGATGGACAACCGCGAAGGGCGCGACTACCGGCTCCTCGCCGACATCCTCGCCACCCTCATGACCGGAGCGCGAGCTCGAGCCGGCGCGGAGACACTCGCGAGGGAATGGGGCGACTACCTCATGACGAGGCACGCGCCGCCCCCCGGCGCGCGGCGCCCGGGACCCAACCTGGCCGCCCTTCGAGACGCGCTGGCGGAAGCCGGGTTCGATCCACGGTTCCGCCGGCGCGGCAACCGGTCCGTCGAGATCGCGTTGCGCGGGTGTCCGTTCCGCGATCTCCTGGATGAGCACCGCGAGCTCGTATGCACGGTGCACCGTGGGCTCCTCGAGGGCATGTTGGAGGGGTCGCGCCCCCGGTTGCATCTGCGCTCGTTCGAACCGCTCGCCGACAGGGGTTCCGTGTGCCGCGTCGTCGCGGGAGCGTGACCTCGGGGCGAGGTCCTCGGCCCGGCTGAAGTTCCTCCTTCGAACGACCGATGGGGAGAGAACGGGTGTGTTCCGCACGCCCCCGGAACGTTCGAGATGAGGTGTGGCGCAGTGGAGAGCACGGATTCCGCCGTCGCGGAGTTCGACGGGTGGCTCAGGGAACTCATGGAGGGTCAGGGCTCCGACCTGCATGTGAAGGTCGGTTCCCCGCCGATGATCCGACTTCCGGACGGACTCGAGCGGATGGATCGGGACCCGATCACGCCGGTCGAGACCGCCGCGATCGCCGACTCCATCATCCCCGCCGACCGAAGGGAGACCTTCGAGAAAACCGGTGAGATCGACTTCGCCTACTCCCTCAAGGAGATCGGTCGCTTCCGCGCCAATGTGTTCAAACAGCGCGGTTCGATCTCGATGGTGCTCCGCCGCCTCCGGTTCGGCGGACCGACGTTCGAAGAGATGGGCCTGCCGGATTCGGTGCGGCAACTCGCTGACGAGCATCGCGGTCTGATCCTCGTGACCGGGCCGACCGGATCGGGGAAGACGACCACGCTCGCCTCGATGATCGGGTACATCAACGAGACCAAGCCGGTCCACATCGTCACGATCGAGGACCCGATCGAGGTCCTTCACAAGGACGCGATGGCCTCGATCAATCAGCGCGAGATCGGCAACGACACCCAGGACTTCCATGCGGCGCTCCGCGCCGCCCTTCGGCAGGACCCCGACGTGATCTTGATCGGCGAGATGCGCGACACGGAGACGGTACGCGCCGCCATCCAGGCCGCCGAGACGGGCCACCTCGTCCTCTCCACGCTCCACACCGTGGACGCAACGGAGACCGTGAACCGCGTGATCGACTTCTTCCCGCCGTTCCAGCAGAAGCAGGTGCGGCTCGCGCTCGCGGGGACGCTCCGCGGGATCATCTGCCAGCGGCTCGTCACCACGGTGGACGGGGGGCGAACCCCGGCCCTCGAGGTCCTCGTGAACACGGGCCGGGTCGCCGAGCGGATCGTCGACCCGGAGCGGACGAGTGAGATCAAGGAAGTGCTCACCGAGGGCCACTTCTACGGGATGATGACGTTCGACCAGTCGCTCCTGATCCTCCTGCAGGAGGGGAAGATCACGACCGAGGCGGCCTTCCAGGCGGTGTCGAGCCGCCACGACTTCGAGCTCGCGATGCAGCAGGCGGGTCTCGCCGTCCCGGCTTGATCCCTAGGTCGTCGAGGTCTTCTTCCCGGAGCGGGTGAGACCGAGCACGATCCCCGCGCCGAGCGCGAGACCGAGCGCCCCCACGCCGGCGATGATGCCGATGGGGGCACCGTCCGGCTCCGCCGCGACCGGTGTGATCGCATCCGGCGCCGGCTGGGTGGCCTCGACCGTGATGCCCCCGCCGACGCCCTTCCCGTCGCCCACGACGATCGCACCGGTCATGCCGGGGTGGTAGTTGCACGCGAACGGGTAGATGCCTGCCTCGTCGAACGTCACGGTGAACGCGTCGCCCTCGGTCATGTCCTCGAAGTGACCCCACTGGTTGCCACCCACGTTGTGCGTGACCCCGAGGTCCGCGTTCTCGAACGTCACGGGCTGCCCGGGATCGACGGTCGTCACGGTCGCCGTGAAGCAGGCGTCGACCATCTGGACGGCGGCGGCCTCGTCGCCGGTCGCGTCATTCTCGGTCACGCTCGAGTGGCAGCCACCGCCGGCCAGGGCCGCGCCGGGCACTCCCAACACGACCATCGCCGCGCCCACGACCACGCAGAGGAGCATCCCTCGCTTCATGCCGATCCCTCCTCGTTCATCCGATGCCCCTGGTACACCGGCTGGGGTCAGGAGGTTCCCGCCGACGAGGCGATCCGAAGGGCCTCGGCCTTGGGCAGAGCCGTCTCGAGGCGCATCGTGTGGGCACCGTCTCGCCACAAGAGCACGTTGCCGTCCACGCGCACGTACGCGACTCCCTCACCGGTGAGCAGCTCGAGGAGGTGTGGGCCCGTGGTCCAGTAGTAGTCGACCCCGTCGACGGTCTCGAACCGCAGGACGCCGGTGTCTTCGTACAGGACCTTCGAGGCCAGGTTGGCATCCCCCTCGAAGACCATCAGCACGGCCCCGTATCCGGTTTCCGAGATCTCGGGGAGACCCGGTCGCGCTCGCCACGCGAGCGTGACGCGCGCGACCTCGCCGATCTCCGTGAAGACCTCGTCCGCCCACACGCGGTCGGGCGGCCCGAGGCGAGTGGGGAGGGCGATGTCCTTCCCGAGCAGGACGGCCGCCTCCTCGAGGGTCACCGGCTCGCCGGTGGGGGCGATCGAGGGTGTCGGCAGGATCCCCGGACGACTCGGCGTGACCTCCACGACGACAGCCCCCAGGTCGATGATGATCCTCGCGGCGACCGCGGCCCCGGCGAGCAGGAGCACGGTCGCCGCGGCGATGAGCATGATCCGCTTGGGCCGGGAAAGCGGGAGTCGGACGACAGCCGGATGGCGGTCAGCGGCGGCGCGGGCCATGACGGCGGGCACGAGCTCCGGAGTGGACGGCCACTCGACGTCGAGCGTCGCCAGGGTCATCCCGAGCTCCTCGTCGCCCATCGAGCGCAGGCGTTCGCTCATGCCGGCTCCTCCAACACGACGCGGAGGCGCGTCATCGCCCTCGAGAGCCGGGACTTGGCCGTCCCGAGCCGTACGTCGAGCACGTCGGCCGTCTCGGCTTCGGAAAGCCCGAGCAGGAACCGGTACCCGATCACCTCGCGGTCCGGTGGGGACAGCCGGTTCAGCGCGGCGACCAGTGTCTCTCGATCTTCCTGTGCGAGGGCCGCGGTCTCCGGGGACGGGGCCGCGTCCCCGTCGGAGACCGCGGCCGCGCGCAGGGCCAGGCCCTGGCGACGGCGAGTGGATCTCGCTCGGTTGCGAGCCTCGTTGGCCACGATCTTGAGCAGCCACGGCCGGAACGGGGAGTCCGGTCGGAACCGCGGGAGCGCGTAGTAGGCCTTCACGAATGCCTCCTGAGCCGAGTCCTCCGCCTCGGCGCGGTCGCGCGTGACGAGCCAGGCGACACGGAAGGCGATCTGCCCGTACCGCTTCACCAGCTCCTCGTATGCGACGTCGTCGCCCTCTCGGGCTCGCCGTGCGAGCTCGGCATCCTCCAGTGGTCGGCCCTCCACGGGAGCTCTTCCCTTCACGGCTGCTTACACCGCTCGCCGGATCGCGGTTCCGGTCATGCCGACGGAGTCCGTCGAGCGTTCGATGGAGACGGCTCTTCCTCCTCCGGGTCGCGGAGCTATCCGGTCGACGGCTGACCGTCGTCCTTCGCCTGGTCGGCGAGCGCGACGACCCCTCCCGCGAGGCCTGCGAGCTCCATCGGCACGACGATCTTGGATGATGCCGAGCCGCCGATCTGCTTGAGCGCGTCCAGATACTGCAGCGTCATCGTCTTCTGGTCGGCGGTCGACGCTTGCCGGTTGATGGTTTCGAGGGCCAGCGCGAAACCCTCGGCCCGCAGGATCGCGGCCTGCCGCTCGCCCTCGGCCGTCAGGATCGCGGATGCCTTGCTCCCCTCGGCGTTGAGGATCGCCGACGCCTTGTTGCCCTCCGCGACCGTGATCGCGGCGGACTTCGTCCCGTCCGCTTCCAAGACGATCGCTCGACGGGAGCGCTCGGCCGACATCTGTCGCGTCATCGCTTCCTGCACGCTCGGGGGCGGGATGATCTCCCGGATCTCGACGTTCGTGACCTTCACGCCCCACCGCTCCGTGACCTCGTCCAGCTTCGCGCGGAGGATCTGGTTGATCTCGTCCCGCTTCGCCAGCACATCGTCGAGCGGGATGTCACCGATCACCGCTCGGAGGGTCGTGGAGGCGAGCGCCTGGGCGGCGCCGGCGAAGTTCCCGACCTGGACCACGCTCATCGCGGGGTCGACGACCTTGTAGAACGTGATGAAGTCGACCGCGATCGGCGCGTTGTCCTTCGTGATCGAGTCCTGCCTGGGGATCTCCAGGAAGAACTCGCGGAGGTCCACCTTGACCCCTTTGTCGACGATCGGGATCAGCAGGATGAGCCCCGGTCCCTTCACGCCCAGGAGGCGCCCCAGACGGAACACCACCAGTCGTTGGAACTCGGGCACGATGCGGATCGCGTTCGCCAGGAACAGGATGACCAGCACGATCGCGACGGCCACGCCGATGAAGACGGGGTCGGTGAAGTCCATCAGGTGCTCCCTCCTCGGGCCGGCACGGCGCCGCCGGTGGGCGCGCGCTCGGATTCGAGCGGCTCGACGGTGAGCACGAGCCCGTCGAGCCTGGTGACGCGGATCTTCGAACCTTCGGGGATGGAGCCGCTCGCCGACCTGGCCATCCACTCCTCGGAGGCCACCCTGACGACGCCGTCCGGATCGATGCCCCCGGCGAGGACCACGCCCTCGCGGCCGACGACGGCCTCCGGTCCTTGGGCCGGAGGGAGATGTCGCATCGCGAGCGCCTTCGCGACGACGAACCCGAAGAACAGGGCCATGAAGATGGCCATGGGCACGATCACGAGCGGAGAGACCTGCACGCCACCGGAGGGGTCGAAGAGGAAGAGCCCACCCAGGACGAGGGACACGATGCCGGCGGCCGACCAGATCCCGAGACCCGGCACCTTCAGCTCGATCACGAAGAACACCACGGAGGCGACGAGCAGCGCGATCCCGATCAGGCGCACGGGCAGGAGCCCGAAGGACGCGATCGCGGTCAGCAACAGGATCGTCCCGATCGTGCCGCTGAAAACGTGCCCCGGCACGATCAGCTCCAGGACGATCAGCGCGAGTCCGAGCCAGAAGAAGATGAACGCGAGGTTCGGGTCGAACAGATCGTGGAGGAAGCCTGCGCCGGGAGTCATGTCGACGTCGTGGATCGCGGCCCCCGCCGTCTGCAGCGTCGCGGTGTTGCCGTCGACCGTTTCGACGACCTGCCCGTCGACCTGCTCGAGCAGTTCCTGTTCCGAGTCAGCGATCAGATCGATGATGTTGCCGTCGAGCGCTTCCTGCGCCGTGATGCTCTTCGACTCGGTCACGAAGCTGGAGGCGAGCTCGGCGTTCCTGCCGCGCTGTTGCGCGAGCGTTCGCATGTAGGCGGCGGCATCCTCCTCGATCTTCTTCGAGAGCGTCACGCCGCCGATGCCGACCGGCGTGGATGCTCCCACGGCGGTCGCGGGTGCCATCGCGGCGACATGGCATGACACCAGGATGTACGCGCCCGCCGACGCCGCTCTGGCTCCCTCCGGTGCCACGTAGCAGAGGACGGGGACCTTCGAGTTCTGGATCGCCTTGATGATCTCCCGCATCGAGGAGTCCAGGCCGCCCGGGGTGTCGATCGTGAGGAGCACGGCGTCCGCGTCGCTCGCTCCCTGGATGCCGTTGCGCAGGTAGTCGGCGACGAAGGGATCGACCACGCCTTCGAGGGACAGACGGGTCACCGAGGGCTGGGCCGACTGGGCGGAGGCCATCGACGCGAGCCCGGCCACGATGAGCATGGCGCCGACCAGCGTTCGGGCGGACCTCGACCTCTCGATCACCTGGTCAGCGCTCCTGCGCGGCTGTCGTTTCCTGTGATGCGTCAGCCTACTCTCCACGGTTCTCCGCCCGATCCCCTGGCGGTCATCTGGGCCCGGTGGGCCGTTTCCGTCTCGCCGCAAGCGTGCGAGTATCGGGGGCAAGGGTTCGCAAAAGCTCGGACAGGCGAAGGCTCCGTATACCGAGAGGAACCGAGTGGACGCTCGGCACGAAGGCCCGCTCCTCCCCCGGGAAGAGCAACAACTGATGGAGGGTCTCCTCAACGGTGACGACGATGCGATCCGCGCTCTCTACGCCAGGTTCGGGCGGCCCGTGTTCTCCCTCGGCATGCGATTGCTGGGGTCGAGGGAGGCCGCCGAAGAGCTCGCCCAGGACGTCTTCCTCACCGCGTGGCGCAAGGCCGCGCGCTTCGATCCGGCGCGGGGACGCCTGTCGACCTGGCTCATGACGATCGCGCACAACCTCGCCGTCGACCGCCTCCGTCGTGAGACGGGTGCTCGCCGACCGACCCTCGTGCTGATGGACGAGGTCCCGGATGCACCCGGCGCGAATGAGGGAGACGTGATCGAGGAGCGAGACGCCGCGACGCGCGCGCTCGCCTCCCTGACGGACGCCGAACGGCGGCTCCTGACACGCGCCTATTTCCGCGGCCTCACCGCGAGGGAGATCTCGGAGGCCGACGGGATCCCGCTGGGAACCGTGAAGACGAGGCTCCGCACAGCGATGATCAAGGTCCGGCGGGCGAACGAAGGCAAGGAGATCCCGTGAACTGCCTCGCCGTTCGCGAGCGTCTCGCCGAGCACGCGCTCGGTGTCCTGCCCGATACCGACATCACCGTCGACCGCCATCTCGAGTGGTGCGCGGCCTGCCGGAAGGAAGCCGGGGAGCTCCAGCGGGCTGCCGCCACGCTCGCGTACTCCGTCGCGCCGGCCGAGCCGCCGGCGGAGCTCGAGGAACGGGTGGTCGCCGCGGTGCGGGACGCGGCGGGCCGGCGGCGGGCCGCGGCGCCGCGGCGGAGCCGCGTCGCCGCGGCCGGAGTCCTGGCCGCGATGCTCGCACTCTCCGGCCTGGGCTGGGGCGCGGTGATGGCCGGCCGGGCGGATCGTGCCGAGGATCAGGTGGTGATCCAGCGGCAGCAGCAGCGGCAGGCGATCGCGAACTTCCGCGAGCTCATCGATGACCTCGAGGGAGCGGACCCTGCGAATATCGTTGAGGTCGCCACGCTCATGTCCCCGCGGCTTCGGACCGGCGGGGGAGACGCCTTGATCCTCCTGTCACCCTCGTCCGACGATCTTGCGCTCGTGGTGCTCAGCGGTCTGACCTCGCTCCGTGAGGCGCAATTCCCGCTGGACGTGCGTCTCCTCAGCGATCGCGCGGGCGCGCTCGTCGTTGGACACGTCGGCGCGCTGGACAGCGGCGGCGGCGCCGCGGTCAGCAAGTGGTTCGTCGGGAACCTGAACGCGTACTCCACCGTGGTGGTGCGAGACGCGCGCGGACGGGTGCTCCTCAACGGCGGCCTGGGCGTCCAGGAACCGGTGGCCTGACCGACACTATCCTCGCGGGATGCGCTTCGGGCTGACCCTGCCGCACTACGGCTTCTCGTTGCCGACCGGGGAGATCGCGTTCACGGACGCGGCCGGCTGGGCTCGCAGGGCCGAGACCCTCGGATTCGACTCCGTGTGGGTCTCCGATCACTTCTTCTACTCCTTCGCGAGGTACGGCGCCGATCCGTCGCCGATCGCGTCGCTCGAGCCGCTGGCGACGCTCGCTGGTGTCGCCGCGGTCACCGACCGGGTCCGCCTCGGGACACTCGTCCTGTGTGCCGCGTTCCGGCACCCCGCGCTGCTCGCGAGAGCAGCCACATCGATCGACTTGCTGTCGGGCGGGCGTCTCGATCTCGGGCTCGGCGCCGGCTGGATGGCGGAGGAGTTCGAGGCGTTCGGGTTCCGGTTCGGCTCGGCGGGGGAGCGCTTCGGGATCCTCGAAGAGACCGTCGAGGTGCTGGGACAGCTGTTCGGCGGCGAGGAAGTGACCTACGACGGCCGGCACGTGTCGCTGCGGCAGGCCGTGCTCCGTCCGGCTCCCGATCGACCTCTCCCTCTGTGGCTGGGAGGGAAGGGGGGTCCCAGGCTCCTTCGGCTCGCCGCCCGCCTCGCGGACGGTTGGAACGTCGTGTGGCGGATGGCGCCCGAGGCCTACGCGCGGAAGGTCTCCGACGTCCGAGCAGCGTGCGAGACCGAAGGTCGCGATCCGGCCACGTTCCGTCTCTCGGTCGGGCTCTACTCCCTGATCGGTGAGGACGGGGCGGCGGCGCGGGCCGCGTTCGAACGCGGCCGCGCGGCCGCCCCGGGGAACGTGATGGCCGACGACGACGACGAGAGCTGGCGCGCCGACACGCTCTCCGGGACGCCGGAGCAGATCCTCGAGCGTGTCGCCGCGTTCGAGTCGCTCGGGGTGGAGGAGATCATCGTCTCGCCGTGGGTCCTGCCGTTCGCGATCCACGAGCCGGAGCAGGTCGAGCTGTTCGCGGAACGCGTCATCGCTCCGTCACGAGCGGGCTGATGGAGCCGAGGGCCGCCGTCCTCGCCGTCCTGACCGAAGAAGCCGCCCCCTTGCATTGGACGAAGATCCAGGACCTCGCCCTCCGGAGGGGGTACCTCGATCCCTTCGAGCATCCCGACGTACGCAGGCAGGTGCAGACGACGCTGCTCGCGCTGGCGAGCGAGGGTGTCGTGGAGAAACGGACGAAGGGCGTGTACTACTTGGCTCGCTTCGCCGAGGACGACTGAGTCTTCCTCCGACCCGCGGCAGCCTTCTTCCGGCCGGCCGTCTTGCGAGGCCGCCCCCGGCGCTTGGGCGCCGCGGCCGCCTGGCTCGATCCCGCCATCTTGCGTGGACGTCCGGGTCGCGGCCGCCGCGCGCCGGCGACCAACTCCGTGACGTGGGTCGCGCAGAGATCCTTCGCGAAGTTGCCGCGGGCGACCTTGATCGTCACCGTCTCGGTGGCGGGCTTGCCGCACACGTCGCATACCACGATCGTTCTCTCGGCCATGGTGGAGTCCTCTCGGTCGGGTGACGCGAGCATAGCCGAGGAAACCCATCCGGTTCCGATGCACGCGATGTCAACGGCTGTAGGTTGCTCCGGAGATCTCCTCGAGTTTCTCGAAGCGATGTTCGGCTTCCACCCAGCGCATCGTGCCGGAACGAGATCGCATCACGAGCGAATACGTCGTGGCGCCGTCCGGCCAGTAGCGGACACCGTGGAGCAACGAGCCGTCGGTGATCCCCGTCGCGGCGAAGAACACGTCCTTGCCGGCGACGAGATCGTCGGTCGTCAACACGCGTTCCGGATCGAGGCCCGCGCCTTGAAGCTGTTCGCGTTCCTCGTCGGTCCGCGGCGAAAGCCGTCCCTGGATCGATCCGCCCATGCACTTCAGCGCGGCGGCGGCGATGACGCCCTCGGGAGTGCCCCCGATCCCCATCAGCAGGTCCACTCCGGAGCGGGGCGCCGCCGCGGAGATCGCCCCCTCCACGTCGCCGTCGGTGATCAGGAACACGCGAGCCCCGATCTCCCGGACGGCGTCGATGATGGCCTGGTGACGGGGTCGGTCGAGGACCATCACGGAGACCTCCTCGACCTTCATCCCCTTCGCCTTCGCCACCTGCCGGACGTTCTCCTCCGGTGGGGCGGTCACGTCGATCACGCCGGCCGCCTCGGGTCCCGTCGCCACCTTCTCCATGTAGACGGCGACATCGGGGAAGAACATCGTCCCTCGTTCCGCGAGCGCGATCACGGCAACGGCGTTGGGCTGTCCCGTGGCCGTGAGGCGTGTCCCGTCGATCGGGTCGACCGCGACGTCGACCGCCGGACCCGATCCGTTCCCGACGGCTTCGCCGTTGTAGAGCATCGGCGCCTCGTCCTTCTCGCCCTCGCCGATCACGACCACGCCGTCCATCGACACGGAGTCGATCATGTGGCGCATCGCGTCGACGGCCGCCTGGTCGGCTCCGATCTTGTCGCCGCGGCCGATCCAGCGGCCGGCCGCGAGCGCCGCGGCCTCCGTCACGCGTCCGAGCTCCATCGCGAGGTTGCGGTCGGGACGGATCCGGTTCGTCATCGGAGCACCTCCAGGATCTCGAGGGGGCGGGCGCCTTCGAACAACACCCGGTGGATCGCTTCGTGATAGGGGAGCTGGACCCCCTGTTCGACCGCGAGGCGCCGGACGTGGCGGGTCGACTCGACGCCCTCGACGGTGAGCCCACCGGCCTCCAGCTCGCGGAGGGTGTCCTCTGGAGGATCCCCGGTGCCGACCAGCTCGCCGTAGAGACGGTTCCGCCCGCCGAGGCTCGTGACCAGCTGGTCGCCGATCCCCGCGAGACCCATCGCGGTCTCCCGTCTGCCGCCGAGCTCCGTCACGAGCGAGACGATCTCCTGCGCCGCCCTCGTGAAGAGCGCGGCCTTCGCGTTCTGGTAGCCGATCCCGGTGCTCTTCCCGAGACCGTCCAACAAACCGAGGCCGATCGCGGCGACGTTCTTCATCATCGAGCAGAGCTCGACGCCCACGACGTCGTCCGAATACGACAGCTGATAGTGGCCGTCGTCGAACGGCTTGCCCGCTTCCTCCGCGATCGAGGCGAGGCTGGAGGCCCAGACCGCGGCGGTGGGAAGGCCTTCCGCGAGCTCTCGGGCGAGACAGGGACCGCCCACCACCACGATGTCGACGTCGGACAGCTCCTCGCCGTAGACCTCGCTGATCCGCAGGCCGGTCGTCGGCTCGAGTCCCTTGGCGACGGAGACCGCCGTGCGCGCGCCCGCGACGTGCTCGCGCACCATCGACGCCAGCGAGCGAGCCCCGGCCGAGTTCGCGGCCAGCACGGCGATCTCCACGTCGCGGGCCGCCGTGTCGAGCTCGTTCGGCCCACACACCTCGACGCTCTCCGGAAGGTGCTCGGGGAGCAGCGGATGCTTCCGCTCCTGGCGCATCGCCGCATAGGAGGCCAGGTCGTGCTCGTTCGCCCACAGCGACGTGGGAAGGCCGGCGCGCGCCGCATGCATCGCGAACGCGGTTCCCATCGCTCCGGCCCCGAAGACCGTCACCCTCGCCACGGGCTCACGATAGCCGCGTGCAGGCCGAGCCCGCCATGTCGGATACGCTTCCCCGCATCATGGCCGAGCCGCGGTATCTGCAGGTCGACGACTACGAGCCCGTCGCGAAGCAGAAGCTCCCCTCCGACGTGTACGACTACTACGCCGGCGGAGCGGGAGACGAGCGAACGCTCGAAGACAACCTGAGGGCGTTCGACAGATGGGTGCTCCGCCCTCGATTCCTGCGAGGGTCCGGCTTCCCCGATCCCTCGACGGAGCTCCTGGGTACCCGCGTCGAGTTCCCGGTTCTGGTCGCACCGTGGGCGTATCAGGGGAGGGCGCATCCGGACGGGGAACGAGGCACCGTGGTCGGCGCCGCCCGAGCCGGCACGATCCCGGTGGTCTCGTCGACCGCGGTCGACACCCTCGAGGAGATCGCGGCGGCCACCGACGGGCCGAAGTGGTGGCAGCTGTATCTCTTCGAGGATCGGGGGCTGTCGGCGGAGATGCTCGGGCGCGTGGCCGTGGCCGGCTATCGAGCGATCTGCTGGACCGTCGACTTCCCCGTGACGGGGCTCCGACATCGCGACACGCGCAGCGGATTCGTGATGCCGTTCGGGATCGGCAGCGCCGACTACGCCTACGAGCCGAACATGACGTGGGAGCACCTCGGGTTCATCCGCGAGCACGCCCCGGATCTCCCGGTCCTCGTGAAGGGCATCCTCACTGCCGAGGATGCGGTGTTGGCGGTCGAGCACGGGGCCGACGGGATCGTCGTGTCGAACCACGGCGGGCGACAGCTGGATTCGTGCCCGGCGTCGCTCGACGCGTTGCCCGAGGTGGTCGATGCGGTCGCCGGGCGCCTCCCGGTGCTGATGGACGGCGGCGTCCGGCGCGGGACCGACGTCCTGAAGGCGATCGCGCTCGGCGCGGTCGCGGTGATGGTGGGCCGGCCGGCCGCCTGGGCGCTAGCGGCAGAGGGCGAGGACGGCGTCGCGGGTGTGCTCGACATCTTCAAAGCCGAGGTCGAGAACGCGATGGCGCTCACCGGCTGCCGCTCGGTCGCGGAGATCGGGCGGGAGCTCGTGGGACCGGCGCCGTGACCGGGCCCGCGTGGACGCGCTCGCCGACGGTCTGACACCCTTCCGACGATGCCGGGTTACGACCTCCACACGCATTCGAACCGCTCCGACGGGACACTCGCCCCGGCGGAGGTGATGGTGCTCGCCGCACAGCGTGACCTCGCCGGCGTCGCCCTCACCGATCACGACACGTTCGACGGCCTCGAGGAAGCAGCGGCCGCCGCGAGCGAGCTCGGACTGGACTTCGTGCCGGGGATCGAGTTCTCGGCAGAGTACGACGACGCCAGCCTGCACATCCTGGGGTACTGGGTCGACCCGGACGACGCCGCGATCGAGGCGGAGCTGCTGCGACTCACCGCGACGCGCTTCCGGCGAGGGGAGATGATCGTCGAGAAGCTCCGCGAACTCGGTTTCGACGTCTCGATCGAACGGGTCCGCGAGCTCGCAGGAGGGGACGCGATCGCCAGACCCCACATCGCCGAGGCGATGGTCGAAGCAGGGATCGTCGCGGATGAGAAGGAGGCGTTCGATCGCTACATCTCCGACGACGGCTCGGCCTACGTCCCCAAGCACGCGCTCCCACCGATGGAGGCCCTCCGGCTGATCGGTGAGGCCGGCGGTGCATGCGTGCTCGCCCATCCCGGCATGTGGCGGGGGAGCGACACCGTTCCCGACGCGCTCATCGAGGAGATGGCGGCGGGGGGGATGGCGGGACTCGAGGTTCGCCATCCCGACCACGACGAGGTGATGCGAGCGAGATACGCGGCGATCGCGGAACGTCTCGGTCTCGTCGCGACCGCGGCATCCGATTGCCACGGGGAGCGTTACGGCTTCCGGATGGGCGAGGAGCGCACGGACGGCGAGACGTTCGCGGCGCTGAAGCAGCGAGCAGGTCGCTGAACTCCGGGTCGAGGTCGAGGGTGAGTCACGCGCGATGACGATCGAGATGGTCTTCCTGGACATCGGCGGCGTCCTGTACGACGACACCGTCTACGCGCGCGCATGGCATCGCGCGCTGCGCGATGCGGGCGCGCGCTTCACGGATGCCGAGTTCGATGAGGAGTACACGCGTGCGCGCACCGAGCAGGCTGGGTCGTTCCGGCGGCGTCTCGTCGCGCGATTCCTACCGGACGGCGACCTCCGGGAACTCGAATCCCTCGCGGCCCGCTACTGGCACTATCCGCCCTCCGCCCTCTACGACGACGTCGTCCCGTGCCTCGAGGAGCTTCGCGGTCGGTACCGGCTCGGCGTCATCGCCAACCAGCCGGGGGAGGTGCGCACCGCGATGCGGCGCGACGGTCTGGAGCCCTTCTTCGAGGTGTGGGGGGTCTCCGACGAGCTCGGCGTCGGGAAGCCCGATCCTGCCCTCTTCAGATTGTCCGTGAAAGCCGCCGGGGTGGCTCCCGATGCGAGCGTCATGGTCGGCGATCGGCTCGACTACGACATGCGCCCCGCCAAGCAAGTGGGCATGCGCACCGTTTGGATGCTCCGCGGCGAAGCGCCCGACGACCCCACTCCGGATCAGCTCGCGGAGACCGACGCGGCGGTCGGGAGCCTCGCCGAGCTGCCCGCGGAGCTGGATCGGCTCTCGTCGACATGAGCGCCGCCGTCGGCTCTCGTCGCATCCTCGTCGTGGGCGCCGGGTTCGCAGGTCTGTATGCGGCGATGGGGTTGAAGGCCGCTGCGGCCGCGGGCCACCGCGTGACGGTCGTCAACGAGGAGAGCTTCTTCCAGTATCAGCCGTTCCTTCCCGAGGTGGCCTCGGGGACGATCGACCCGCGGGCGGCCGTGGTGCCGCTCCGACGGGTCCTGAAGCACTGCCGGATCGTGATCGGTGAAGTCACGCGCGTCGATCATGCCGTCCGCGAGGCGCACGTGCGGACGGCGGGCGGCGACGAGCGGAAGATCGGGTACGACATCGTGGTGCTCGCCCCGGGCTCTCGTTCGCGTGTGCTTCCCGTGCCGGGTCTCGCGGAACACGGGATCGGTTTCAAGACCGTCCAGGAGGCGATCTACCTTCGGAACCACGTCCTTGCCCAGCTCGACGTCGCGGCGTCCGAGGAGGACGCCACGCGACGTCGAGCCGCGCTCACGTTCGTCTTCGTGGGCGGCGGTTATGCCGGGGTCGAGGCGCTCGGCGAGCTCGAAGACCTGGCGCGTGATGCGATCGAGAACTATCCGGACCTCGATGCGTCCGAGATGCGCTGGGTCCTCGCCGACGCCGCGGATCGGATCCTTCCCGAGCTTCCGGAGGGCCTCGCTTCCTACGCCCAGGACCTCCTCCAGCGGCGAGGGATCGAGGTCAAGCTCGCGACCCGGCTCGAGTCGGCGGAAGACGGCCTGGTCCGGCTCTCTGACGGGGATGAGTTCCCCGCCGAAACCCTGGTGTGGACGGCGGGCGTGAAGCCTTCACCGCTCGCTCGGGAGTCGGGGCTGCCGGTCGACGAGCAGGGCAGGCTGCTCGTCGATCGCTATCCTCCGCGTCGAAGGCGTCGAGGACATCTGGGGCGCCGGCGACGCGGCGTCCGTTCCCGACGAGACCACCGGGGGACTGTCCCCACCCACCGCGCAACACGGACTCCGTCAGGGGAAGCGTGTCGCGGCCAACATCGAGGCGTTCCTCGCCGGCGTCGCGCCCCAGCCGTTCGTGTACGCGAACATCGGCGGGGTCTGCTCGCTCGGCCGGTACAAGGGGGTCGCGATCGTCAAGGGGCTGAAGTGCAAAGGGTTCCTCGGATGGTTCCTGCACCGCTCCTACCACCTGCTCGCGATGCCGACGTGGACGCGGCGCGTGAAGATCGCGATGGACTGGACGGTGGCGCTGCTCTTCCCTCGAGACCTGGCGCAACTCGGTTCGCTCGGGCGACCTCGGGATCCGTTCGAACGGGCGTCGGGCGACCAGCCCGTCCTGACCTTCTGGTTCAGGCGCCGCGCTTGCGCTGGAGCTGGCTCGCCGCCTGCAGGGCCGCGTGCGAGCCGGCGATGTCCGGCATCTCGTGACCGCCGGCGAGCTCCTCGGCCGCCCATCGGGTCATGTCCCGGATCGACACGATCCCGACGACGTTCTCGCCGTCGACGATCGGCAGGTGTCGGATGTTGCGCGACACCATCTGCTCGGCCGCGTCCGAGAGCTCGGTCTTCGGATCGACCGTGACGAGGTCGCGGCGAGTCATGCCCTGCTCGACGGTCGTGGTGTTCGGATCGCCACCCTCCGCCACGAGGTTCACGATGTCGCGCTCGGTCACGATGCCCTCGAGCTTCTTACCGTCCAGGACGACGACCGAGGAGATCCCGTGCGAGCGCATCATCTTGGCGACGTCGGCGAAGGAATCGCTCGAACTGGCCGTCTTCACGTCCGAGTGCATGATCTCGCCGACGAGCATCGAACTCCTCCTTCGCGCCGCTGAGCGTCTGAGCCTACTACGGGGGACCTGCGCAGACTCCCGGTGACATGATGCACTGATGCCCAAGCTGACCTACGTCGCGAACGTGACGCTGTTCGACGGGCGGGCCGTGAAGAAGCGTCAGGGTGTTCTCTTCGGCACGGACGCCATCGAGTGGGTCGGCGCACACGCGCGGGCGCCGAAGTCCGCGAGTTCCGCGCGCGAAGTGGACGGCTCCGGCAAGACGCTGATGCCCGGACTGATCGACGTGCACGTCCATCTCCAGTTCGACGGCGTCGCCGACTTCGAGAAGGAGGCTCGAGACCTCACGACCCCTGGGTTCGCGGCGCTGAAGGCGATGGTCAACGCGAAGCGCAACTTGGACGCCGGCGTCACGACCGTGCGTGATCTCGGCGGCCTTGGTGGCGCCAGCATCGACGTGGCGAGGGCCGTGGCCGCCGGCCTCGTGCCAGGATCACGGATCCTCGCGGCGGGGCGCGCTCTCACGGTCACCGGCGGCCACGGCTACAACGTCGCGTTCTCCCGGCAGGTCGACGGCGCCGACGCCGTGCGCGCCGCCGTGCGGGAGGAGATCCGCGAGGGCGCGACCGCGATCAAGCTGGTCGCGACCGGCGGGGTCCTCACGCCGGGCATCCCCGCAACGTTCAGCGCTTTCACCGCGGAGGAGCTCGAGGCCGGCGTCCGCGAAGCGCACGAGCGCGATCTTCCCGTCGCCGCGCATGCGATCGGGGCGAACGGGATCCGCGCGGCGGTGCTCGCGGGCGTGGACTCGATCGAGCACTGCAACCAGCTGACGCCCGCTACCGCCCGCGAGATGGTCGCCCGGGGCACGTTCCGATCGCCGACGATCTGTGCCGTCCGCGGGATCCTCGAACACGCGGACGAGGTCGCGGCGTACGCGGTCGAGAAGGCTCGTCAGATCGAGGCCGACTCCAAGAAGTCCCTTCGAACGGCGGTCCGGGCCGGCGTCCGCCCCGTGTGCGGGACGGACGCGGGCACCCCGTTCAACCCACACGGGAACGCGCCGCAGGAGGTCGTCTTCATGGTGGAGTGGGGGATGCCGCCGCTCGACGCCCTCCGAGCGGCGACCGCGAACGGCGCCGAGCTGCTGCGCCTTCCGGACGTCGGCACGATCGAGACCGGCAAGCGAGCCGATCTGCTCCTCGTCGATGGTGACCCGATCGAGGATCCGCGCTCGCTGCTGGGCCGGAGAAGCGTGTGGCAGGCCGGCACGCCCGTCTAGCGATCGCGGAGGATCCGTTCCAGGACCTCGACGCCCTCGCCCAGCGCGGCCAGCTCGGTGGGGGAGAGTGTCGACAGGGACGTCTCGAGGGTCTGGACGCGTTTCGCGCGCCCCCGTTTCAGCGTCCGGGCGCCAGTCGGTGTGGGACGCACGCGGACCGCGCGTGCGTCATCCGGGTCTGCCTCCCGGATCGCGAGACCGTCCCGAACGAGTCCGTCCACCAGCCTCGTCATCGTGGGCGGTTCCACCTGCTCGAGCCGTGCGAGGTCGCCGATCCGCTTCGGCCCGGCGAACACCAGGACCGACAGGACGGAGAGGCGCGGGGCGGAGATGCCCAGCGCCTCGTCCTCCACGCGCAGGCGCCGCAAGAGGTGGATCGCGGCCGAATGGAGCCGGTCCGCCACCCGCCCCACCTCTCGCGTCGGGGAAGTTCGCCTTGACGTGGTCATCTTGACGACAACATCGGTATTTAGTTAGGCTACACAAATAATAGCGAGGAGCGAAGCCATGGCAAGCACCTCGGACCAGCTCTTCGAGGCGATCGAAGCGGGTGACGTGGGTCGTGTCGACTCGATGCTCGACGACGACCCCGCGGCCGCGTCCTCACGGGACGCGACCGGCGTGTCCGCGCTGATGCGGGCGCTGTACCGCTTCGACAAGGGACTCGTCGAAGCGGTCAAGAGACGGGTCGACATCCTCGACGTGTTCGAGGCCGCGGCCTTCGGCGACGTCGACCGGCTCACCGAGATCCTGAGCGGAGAAGCGTCGCTGGTGAACGCCTACTCGGGCGACGGGTTCACGGCCTTGCACTTCGCCGCCTTCTTCGGCAGGCCGGACGCCGCGGCGCTGCTCATCGAGCGTGGCGCCGAGGTCGACGCCTTCGGCCGCGGATGGATGACGGGGACCGCGATGCACTCCGCGGTGAGCAGGCGCCACGCCGACGTCGTCCGGGTCCTCCTCGATGCGGGGGCGAACCCGAACGTCCGCCAGTCGGCGGGATGGACGCCCCTCCACGCCGCCGCGATGAACGGTGACCTGACCAGTGTGGAGCTTCTCCTCGACTCGGGAGCGGATCCCGCGGCGACCAACGAAGAGGGACGAAGCGTCGTCGACCTCGCGAACGAGAGCGGCGACGACGCCACCGCCGATCGGATCCGATCCGCGGTTCAGGCGGCTCCGTAGCCGGCGAACACGTACTCCTGGTCCATCGAGTCGCACGGGTTCCCTCGACCGAACAGCACCCGGCCTGAGGTCACGTCGGCGATGCACCAGAACACGGTCTTCGACGTCGGATGACCCCACTCGGGATGACGGCAGACCTCGTCCGGTTGGTTCTCGTGATCGGAGAGGATGGTCTTCAGCACCTCCGGCGTCACGGAGCCGGCCGGTTGGCCCGAGAGCAGATCACGAGCTCGGCAGAACCGCACGTCCGATCTGACGGCGTAGTCGGTGTCACCTTCGTACGGTCGCATCCGTTCGCTGACGTAGTGGTTCGTGTGCGTCAGGTGATCGTCCTCGTCGAGATGCGAGATCTCGACGTCGGTGGCACTGCCCTCGATGTTCGCGACGTCGCCGTACCGGTCGGCGAGCACGTTGTTGTACGAGGAGGCTCGGTCCGGCCGGATCGCCATGGCGACCATCTCGTGGAGATTGCGCGCCCGGAGCATCTCGAACACCTGGTGCGATCGGGAGATCCCCACGCGCTCGTCGTTCGGGCTGAGCTCGTTCCCGGTGAGGGAGAGCCCGGCCTGGTTCCAGCCGACGCTGATCCACGGTACGCCCCCGATCTGGAGGATCGCCGGCTCGCCGTCGACGGTCTTCTCGATCGCGACGATGTCCGCCTCCATCTCGGGTCGCAGATCGTTGTTGTGACCGACCCACAGATGCCCGTCTGCCGTGGCCGCCGGGCCTGCCACGACGTCGCTGCAGCGACCCTGGGTCTGTCTGGGGTACGGCGTGTACCAGAGCTCCTCGATCGTCGTCGCGAAGAACTCCGATGGAGCCACGCCCGCACCTTCCGCGCAGCCGTCGAGCTCTTCGAGGAGCCAGGGGAGCGTCGGTTCGGTCGCCTCGCGATAGGCCTGCGCCAGGGTCAGCTGGGCGTCGCGCGTCCGACCCTCCGGAAGCTGATCGTCGAACGCCTCGATGCCTCGCCTGATCTGCTCGGCCCCGAGCTCGCCCATCTGGATGCCCACCTCCCGATGGGTCCCGGCGATCCGGTACAGCTCGAGCGGATGGGGGGTCATCCGGGGATGGTATCCCGTCTCCTGACCCGCCTCCCAGGTCTTGTCACTCTCGGGGGGTACGGTTGCGCCATGACCCCCTCGGAGGAGACCGGATGACCAACGATGTCCTGATCGCCGTCCTCGCAGCGAGCGTCGGCGTCGCCGTCGGCGTGCTGGTGGTGCTCCGTCGCCGGCAGCCAGAGGTCGAGGACCCCGACGCCCTCGACGCGCTCAACGCGCTCGGCGCCCTGAACGCGCAGCTCCACGCCGAGCTGACCGCCAGGTTGGAGGTGCAGGCGGCCGAGCTCCGTCGGATCGCCGACGCCTCCGGTCAGCGTGACGTCTCGGCCGAGCATCTCCGGTCCGGCCTCGAGGCCACGCGTCAGGTTCTGGAGCAGCTCCAGGTGCGGGACGAGGAGCGTCGCTCGTCGGATACGGAGAACCGGGAGGTCGTTCGCCGGCTCGCGACCGTTCTCGCCGGCGGCAACACGAAGGGCCGGGCAGGCGAGCACGTCCTCCGCGAACATCTCGGGCAGCTCCCGCCGTCCATGCTCGCGTCGGATTTCCGAGTGAACGGCAAGGTGGTCGAGTTCGGTCTGCGCTTGCCGGATGGCCGACGCCTGCCGATCGACTCCAAATGGTCGGCCGTCGCGGAGCTCGAGGCGATGGAGGCGGAGGAAGATCCGACCCGGCGTGACGCATGCGCCCGGAAGGTCGAGAAGGCCGTGGCGGCACGGGCCAAGGAGGTCGGACAGTACATCGACACGTCGGTGACCTCGCCGGTGGCCGTCGCGGCGGTGCCGGACGCGGCCTACCAGGTGCTGTCCCGCGCCCACACCGAGGCGTTCATGCGCGGCGTGGTCATCGTGCCGTACTCGAGTGCCCTTCCGATCATCATGTTCCTGTACGCACTCGTCGAGCGCTTCGGCGACGCCGCGGACGTGCAGGCTGCGCTCGCCGAGGTCGGGACGCTCCTGGATGCGATGGATGCGATCGTCGAGAACAAGTTCTCGAAGGCGGGCACGATGATCTCGAACGGGGCCGACGAGTTCCGGTCGAGCCTCGGCAAGGCGCGCGGCTCCATCGCGCGAGCGCGACACGCCGAGCAGCTGTCGCTGGCGGACGTCGAGGACGAGGAGGTCCTCTCGATCGTGCGCTGACCCGCGGCGGATAGGCTCACCGTCGATGGAGTTCGACGAAGCTCTCGAGCGCTTCGGCTTCCGTCCGCGGGAGGAACGCGGTCTCGGGAGAGGAGCGCAGCTCTTCCAGTCCAACCCCAACCGCTACCTCACGTACACGGTGCACGCCTATCCGGACGGCGCCGCGATCTTCAGCTGGGAGTTCGCGCTCGGCGAATACCTGCTGACGAAGGGCATCCAGGTGGGATCCGACGAGACCTTGAATCAGTTCGCCTACCCTCGCGAGGAGCTCCGTGGACCGCAGGACGGCACGTGGCTCACATCCGCGATCGAGCGAACCGAGGCGACGCTCGCCGACGTTCGGCTCGATCGGCCCGAAGACTGAGGCCAGAGACACGGAAAGGCATGCGAAGGGGGCGGCGCGCTTCGCGCGCCGCCCCTCGCTTCGTTCAGGCTCTTGGTTCAGACGAGCCGGACGTTCTGGGCTTGTGGGCCCTTCTGTCCGTCGACGATGTCGAATTCGACCGCCTGTCCCTCCTCGAGGTTCTTGTAACCCTCCCCGGTGATACCGGAGAAGTGCACGAACACGTCGGGGCCTTCGGACTGGGTGATGAAGCCGAACCCCTTCTCGGGGCTGAACCACTTCACGGTGCCTGTTGCCACTGGCGTTCCCTCCTTCCGCGGCCGGTGCGGACGTATCGGCGAAGCGTGTCCGTCGGCCTACCCGGCCTCGGCCGGGGAGGGAACTGCCAGAACAACGGTGGCACAAAAACCGGTGCTGCATGAACCCTCGGTTCGGAGCGTACCCGATACTGCCGACACGTGCCATCGTGGAGCCTGGCCACGGGCGGCTCGTGCTGGTCTCCTCACGAGGCCCGGGTCTCGCCGACGAGCGTGCTGTACTCGGCGCGGCGCGCGAACGTCTCCTTCATCTGCTCGGCGATCCGTTCCACGACCTCGTCGCGGTACGCCTCGTCCAGCTGGGTCGCCGCGGCGTAGTACAGGGCGGCGAACGAAGCCATCCCGGTCGCGACCCGAAGCAGCTCCTCCGTGATCACGACCACTGTGTTCCCGAAGAAGGGGATCCGCATCAGCTCCGTTCCGTGGTGCCCGAGCCACAATTCTCGGACCCCGGCGCTCACGAGGAGTGATCCGAACACCACGAAGAAGAGCCACACGGCGAGCGCGACGAACACCACCTGCAGGTATTGACTCAGGAACATGACGAGGCCGACGTTGATGCGCTGCGTCCTGCTGAGGTGTTCGCCCCGAAGCTCGGTCTCGAGGCCGCGCACGCTTCCGGGGAGCCGCAGGAGGAGGAATCCGGCCGCCAACGAGACGAACAAGGTGATGGCGGCGACGAACTTCGGGATCCGAGGCACCGTCCAGATCTGCCACGTCTCGGTCGTGAAGAAGATCACGAGCAGGAAGAAGAGCAGGAGCGAGAGCGCGCGAACGAGCACAGTGAGCGAGGCTGCGAACAGGCTCACGAATCGGCGCACCGCCCACCCCAGGATCGAGACGGCCCCGAATCCCAACACCAGGTAGACCAGCCCCAGGAGAACGGTGTTGCCGACCAGGGTCACGCCGGCGCTCTTCTCCTGCCCACCGAAGAGCAGCGGAAGCACGGAGGGCACGAGGACGAACACGATCATCTCCGGGAGCCCCACCCGTTTCGGGACCGAGAGGAACGGCTGTCCACGGGAGAGGTTCAGCATCCCGATGATGCCGAGGGAGATGCCGATGCCACCGGCGAGGAATCCGATGTTGGCCCAGAACCCGAAGTCGAAGTTCAGTGCGTTCAAGATCTCGAGCACGAACACGACCGTGAGGAGCGGCAGCGCTTTCGCGAAGGCCTGTCGAGCCGAGTAGCCGCGGATGAAGGTGGGGAGCCCGGCCCTCCGGAACGATCGTTCCAGCTCGTCGACCCGGCGATCGTCAGCCATCTCGCGTATCGAACCACAGGGTTCGCCGGGTTCGACCGAACCGGCTAGGCGGGGGTCATCTCCTGGTACTCGGCGTCGTGGCGGTGGACTGGCGCGGGCACGGGGATCGTCACCGTGAACGTCGTCCCTCGATCCACCACGCTGTCCACCGCGACCTCGCCGCCGAAGCGCCGCGTGAGCTCACGAACGAGGTGCAGCCCCAAGCCAACGCCACCGTGCGTTCGGGTCGAGGTCTGATCGATCTGCGTGAACCGGTCGAAGATCCGGGGCAGGTCCCCGGGCGAGATCCCCGCGCCTTCGTCGCTCACCCGGATCGTGAGCTCGCCATCGACGATCCGAGCATCGACGACGACGGGTGCTCCGGGCGTCGAGTACTTGAGGGCGTTGTCCACGAGGTTGGCCACGATCTCGTGGAGCGCCACCGGGTCCAACGCCAAGGTGGGCAGGTCGGGGTCGACGTGAAGTTGGATCCGATCGACCGATCCCGGGAATGCGTCGCGCACGTCGTCGAGCACGTCCCCCACCGAAGTCGGTTCCCCGATGGTTTCCGGGTCCCCGTGCTCGAGCTGCGCCTCGCGCAGGAGGTTCCCGACGAGGCGCTGCAGGTGGGCCGTCTGTCGAACGATCGCCTCGACCGCGTCCCTCGTTGCGGGATCGGGGGAGGGTGCCTGGTGCTTCAGGAGCTCTGCGAACCCGCGGATCGTCGTGAGGGGCGTTCGAAGCTCGTGCGAGGCGGCCGAGGCGAAGTCACTCTTCAGCCGATCGAGCTCCCGGAGCTCCGCGACGGTCTCCTGCTCCCTTGCCAGCAGGACACCGAGCTGATTCGCCTGGTCGAGGAGCTGCGCGTTCTGGCGCCGGAGGGTCCTCGTGGTGCCCACCATCACCGGCACCAGCAGTACATACAGAGCCAGCAGACCGATCCCAAGGGAGATCTTGAGCGTGTCGTGCAGCCCGTCGATCTGTTGCTGGATCGCGGAGTAGTCCTGATAGACCTCGATCACCGCATCCACCTCGTCGGACTCGGTGTCGCTCGACAGGTTGATGGGCACGTAGGTCTCGAACAGCTGGTCGGCGAGGGCCCGTTCGCTCGCGTTCTCCGCCTCGTCCAGGTCGGAGATCTCGCTCGCCACCTCTCCCTCGAACGCCTCGTGGAGATCCTCCTCGATCTCGGGTTCCAGGCCGACCTGCTTCGGATCGCTCGAGAACACCACCGTCCCGCTGGGACTCCAGATCTTCACTCGTTCGACCCCGGCGTCTTCCATCGCGAACTCGTGGACGGCTCGGTCGAGCTCGAGGTAGCGACTCCCGCGGATCGGCTCGGCCAGGTCTGCCGGGCGGAGCAGCGGAGCGATGACGCTGCCCGCGATGAGCTCCGCCCTCACCTGGGCTGCCTCCTCGGAGTTGGTTCTGAGATCTCCGGCCCGCAGCGCGGCGACCCCGACCCCGATCAGGGCGAACACGACGAAGGTCGTGATGGCGAAACGCCAGACGATGGATGTGCCGCGGAGGCGCTCGCTGGGCATGTGAACGGTATCGGCGTGCTGCGGAACCGGGTAAAGGACCCTTCGTCGGGTGAGGCGCTACCCTCCTTTCGTGGCCTTCTCCAGCGCGCTCGTGCTCTTCGCCCACCCCGACGACGCCGAGTTCTTCTGCGGCGGGACGGTAGCCCGTTGGGTTCGTGAGGGGTGCGTGGTGCACTACGTGTGCATCACCGACGGGTCCGCCGGGTCGAACGACCCGGGGACGTCGCGAGAAGCGATGCGGCCGGTCCGGGAACGGGAGATGCGCGCCGCGGCGGAGATCCTCGGTGTGACGTCCGTGACGTTCCTGGGCGAGCTCGACGGCTTCCTCGAAGTGACACCGGAGACGAGGCGGAAGGTGACCCGTGAAGTCCGACGGATCCGGCCCGAGGTGTTGGTGGCGCCCGACCCGTCACGCCTGTGGTACGGGAACGGCTACGTCAACCACTCCGATCACAAGGCGGCCGGCGAGCTGGCGCTTTCAGCCGTGATGCCGGACGCGCCGACACGGGTCCTGTTCCAGGAGCTCGAGTCCGAGGGCCTCGAGCCCTACGAGATCCCCAACCTGTACCTGTCGATGGATGAGCCGGACACGTTCGTCGATATCACCGACACGCTCGATCTCAAGCTCAAGGCGTTGTTCGCACACGAGTCGCAGCTCGGGCCGGAGGTCGCGGAGCGGGTCACCGAACGGGCGCGGGAGGTCGGAGAGCGAGCAGGGTGCGAGTTCGCAGAAGGCTTCAAGGCCTTCCGATTCGTTGACGACGAGGATTAGATGGAAGACGAGCGCAGCGAGCCGGACCAACCCTACGAGCTCACCGCCGAGGAGCGGCGGGACATCCAGGCCGACCTCGACGACCTCGCTTCGATGCGCTCGGTCTTCTCGACGCAATCCGTGAAGGGCGTCGTGATCGCGTGTCAGGAGTGCGGCGCGAATCACTACTACGAGTGGGAGCTGCTCCGGGACAACCTCGAGCACATGCTGCGGTCTGGGGAGCCCCGGATGCATGAGCCGGCGTTCGACATCGCGGAAGAGGAGTACATCCAGTGGGACTACGGGAAGGGGTACGTCGACGCGCTGACGGATACGGGACTCGAGCCGGAGCGCCGGATCGAGCTCACCCGGTGTCCCTGGTGCCAGTTCCCGTTCGCGGAAGACCACGCGTTCTGTCCCCGATGCGGCCGGTCGATGGGCGCCGTCCGCCTTTACCAGGAGCTGATCGGCAAAGGCATGGACGAGCGGGACGTTCGCGCGCTGCTCGTGCGGGCCGGGTTCGAGCCCTTCTGATCCTCAGCGCTTCTTCCTCACCTTGTCGAAGGCGGGCGGCTCGAGCAGGCACTCGTCCGGTGTCTTGTCGGGTCGGAGTCCGCGGAACGACGGGGCGCGCATCTTCCCCGTCGACTTCGTGTATTCGAGATATTCGACCTCACAGACCAGCTCGGCCTCGACGAACGTCGCGCCCTTCAGCTTCCGCAGCCCCGCATCGTCGATCGGGGGATCGTCTCGCACGAGTGGCTCGAGCTGCTCCATCAGCTGCTCCAGCATCCTCTGCGTGAAGCCGGTTCCGATCTGACCGACCCACCGCAGCGCGCCACCGTCGATCGCACCGACCAAGAGGGCGCCGAAGCTCCCCGCGCGGCCCCCCTGTCCGGGGGTCCAACCCAGGATCACGCAGTCCTGGGTGGAGATCAACTTGATCTTCTTCCAGTCGGGCGAGCGCCGCCCGGAGACGTACTTCGAACCCTTCTTCTTGGCCACCACGCCTTCGAGCCCGAGCGATCGCGCGCCCTCCACGAACGCCTTCCCGTTCCCCTCCTCGTAGCTCATCAGCTGCAGGCGATGGTCCTCCTCGACGACGAGCTGAAGCAGCTCTCGACGTTCCTCCAGAGACAGACCCGTCGTCTCCCGGCCGTCCAACCAGAGGAGGTCGAAGGCGACGAACGAGACGGGGATCTGCTTCGAGATCCGCTTGATCTCACGCTCGTTCTGCAGGTTCATGCGCTGCTGGAGGGCCTCGAACGAGGTCTTCCCCTCGGCGTCGACCGTCACGATCTCGCCGTCGAGCACGGCGTTCACCTGATCGACGAGCTCGTGGATCATGTGGATGTCCGGGTACTGGTACGTGACGTCGCGCCCACGGCGGGTCCTGAAGATCGTCCCGCCGGTCTCCATCTCCGCGAGCGCGCGGATCCCGTCGAGCTTGGGTTCGAACCACCACGAGGGATCGTCGAACGGCTCCCCGCCGCCCTCGGCCAGCATCGGTTGGTAGCGGACCGGACCGAGGGGGATAGGAGCGTCCTGCGCCGACGCGAGGAAGGCGAGCCAGTCGGTCCTCGTCTTCACGAAGTGGAACTCGATACCGGGGTAGCGGCGGCCGTGGAGCTTGAAGCTCACCTTGGTGTCCGTCCACTCGACCGGCTCGTACCACCCGTCGTCGAAGATACGAACCTCGCCCGCACCGTAGTGCCCTTCGGGGATCGTCCCCTCGAACGAGCCGTACTCGAGCGGGTGCACCTCGGTCTGCACCGCGAGCCGTTTGTCCCCTTTCTGGATCGGGAGTCCGCGGGGGACCGCCCAGGACCACAGTCCTCCCTCGCGCTCGAGGCGGACGTCGTAATGGAGTCGGGTCGCCCGATGCTTGTGGATCACGAAGGAGTTGCCCGTGCCGGGCGCGTCGCCGGGGGCGGGCTCGGTCGTTCCCTCCTCCCCGAACTCGCGCTTCCGAACGTATTCGTAGAGCGCGGGATCCTTCGACGCGGCCACGATCTCCTCCTGCGTCTTCCCTTCCGTGGCCTTCGCCGCCGTACGGGGCAGGGGCGTGTTCAGGCGAGGGTCCTCGTCCTCGTCCTTCACGCCGAGCGCCTCGAAGGCGTTCGCCAGATCCATCTCTTCCGTGCGGACTCCCGCGAACAGGTCGCCCACTGCCGCGAACCGGTCCCACACGTTGTCGACGCGGAAGTCCTGCGGCTCGAAACCCCCTTCGAACACCTCGTCCCACGTGAGCGGTGTCGAGACGGGCGCCCGCGGCTCGGGTCGGACGGAATACGCCGCGGCGATGTTGGCGCCTTGCCTGTTCATGTTGTGATCGATGAAGACCTTGCCGGTTCGATCCGCGATCTTCCACGCCATCGTGACGCGGTCGGGGTCGGCTTTCGTGATCATCCGGCCGCAGGCACCGACGAACGCGCGCACCTGCCCGTACGTGTACGCGCCGTGCTTCACCGGCACATAGATCTGCAGACCGGTGGCTCCCGAGGTCTTCGGATAGGCCGACAGGCCGAGCTGATCGAGCAGCACCTTGATGTGGCGTGCGACCGTGAGGACGTCTTCGTACGTGTAGGGCTCGAACGGATCGAGATCGAAGAAGAGGTAGTCGGGGTGCTCGACGTCTTCGCACCGCGAATGCAGCGGGTGCATCTCGATGCAGCCGAGGTTGGCGACGTACAGCAACGTGGACGTGTCGTCCACCCTGAGGTAGTCGATCACGCCGGTCTTCGCGTCTTCCGAAAGAACCTTGCAGCGATGGACCCAGTCGGGCGTATGCGAGGGAGCGGTCTTCTCGTAGAAGTGGGGCCCCTCCGCGCCGTCCGGCATGCGCTTCATCGTCAAGGGGCGGCCGTGCAGGTGGGGGCCGATCAGATCCGCGACGTTCCAGTAGTAGGCGAGGAGGTCGCCCTTCGTGTACCCCTCCGTCGGCCAGAAGATCTTGTGCAGGTTGGAGAGCCGGAGGTCGCGTCCGTCGACCTCGACCCACCACGCGTCCCCGTCCTTCCGCGCCTCGAGCGGTTTCGGGAGCTCGAGCGTGAAGGCGGGACCGGATGACGTGGTCCGTCGGCGAGGCGGCATCGTCGCGATGCTACGCCCGGGGGCCCTATCCCCGGCCCTGCCCTGCTCGCCCTGGAGTGTCCTCGTCGCGGACTAGGATAGGGGTCCCTCCTGTGCACGAGGGATCCGACGACCCTGGAGGACGACATGCCCAGAGCCATGTGGAAGGGAGCGATCTCCTTCGGCCTGGTGACGATCCCCGTGAGCGTCTACCCGGCAACCGAGGAGAAGACGCTTCGCTTCAACCAACTGCACGACGAGGACGGCGGTCGCATCCGGATGAAGCGCGTGTGCTCGATCGACGGCGAAGAGATCGGCTACGAGCACATCGTGAAGGGGTACGAGTACGAGAAGGACCGCTACGTGATCCTCACGGACGAGGACTTCGAGGCGATCCCGGTCGAGTCCTCTCGAGCGATCGACATCCAGCAGTTCGTCCAGCTCGACGAGATCGACCCGACGCAATACAAGAAGTCCTACTACCTCGTACCCGAGGAGACCGGCGCCAAGGCGTACGCGCTGCTGCGCGAAGCGCTCAACCGTTCCGGCAAGGTCGGGATCGCCAAGGTCAGCTTCCGCGACAAGGAGCACCTGGCCGCGCTTCGTTTCCGCGACGACGCCTTCGTCCTCGAGACGATGTACTGGCCGGACGAGATCCGGGAGGCGGACTTCGGCGGCGTCGACGTGTCGGCCAAGGTCCGGCCCAACGAGCTGGAGATGGCCCAGACGCTGATCGAGAACCTCACCGCGGATTGGGATCCGACCGAGTTCAAGGACGAGTATCGCGAGGCGCTGCTCAGGAGCGTCGAGGCCAAGATCAACGGTGAGGAGATCGAGATCGTCGAGCCCGAGCCCACGGCGAAGGTCGTCGATCTGATGGAGGCCTTGAAGGCGTCGGTGGCGGCCGCGAAGAAGGAGCCGAAGGCCGAGCCCGCGCCCAAGAAGAAGACGGCGGCCAAGAAGAAGGCCGCGCCGCGGAAGAAGGCCGTCGGGGAGTGAACCCGCCGCCGGACGGATACACCGTTCGGCCGAGCACCAGGGACGACATCGAGACGATCGCGCGCCTCGTGCAGACGATCGATCGACACGACGAGGGAATCGTCGAGCCCGTCCGCGGCCATATCGAGGACGACTGGGCCAACCCCCTGTTCGACGCGGCACAGGACACGCTCATGGTCGCGGCGGACACCGGCGAGCTCGCCGGCTACGCGAGCGCGTGGGGCATCGAGCCCTCGACCTCCGTGGAGGCATGGATCAACGTCCACCCGGAACACCGCGGTCGGGGACTCGGCTCGTGGCTCGTCGACTGGGCAGAGGCTCGGTCGCGCCGCTACCTCGCCCGGCCCGGGACGTCCACGCTGCTCCGGCCCAGCGTCTCCTCCTCCGGGGCGGGTGGCACGTTCCTCGGAGGTCTCGGGTACCGGCACGTCCGCACGTTCTGGCACATGGAGCGACGGCTCGAGGGCACCGAGACGGCCGGGGACGCTCCACATGGCGTGTCGATCAGGCAGTACCGAGACGGCGACGGGCCGCTCCTGCATCGTGTCCTCGAAGCATCGTTCGAGGATCACTTCGGCTTCGAGCCGATGGCGTATGACGCGTGGGAAGCGGCGATGCTCAGGGCACCTTCGTCGGACCTGTCACTCGTCTTCCTGGCCGAGCGGGACGGGGAGCTTGTCGGAGCGCTCACGACGGCGATCGACGAGGAGGAGCCGTGGGTCGCCGAGTTGGGCGTGCTCGAGGCCCATCGTGGGTCCGGGATCGGCCGGGCGCTCCTTCGGAGGGCGTTCGCAGAGTTGGCCGCCCGGGGTTGGACGCTCGTGAAGCTCAACGTGGACGGCGAGAACCGCTCCGGAGCGACCCGGTTCTACGAGAGCGCCGGGATGACGCGGGGGCGGTCGTGGCACGTCTACGAGAAGCGGATCGTCGCCGACTAGGATTCGCTCATGAAGCTCGTGACCGCGATCGTGAAGCCGCATCGCCTGGACGAGGTGAAGGACGCCCTTCGCGAGATCGGCGTGAACGGCCTCACGACCACGGATGTCGAGGGCTTCGGGCGCCAGCGTGGCCATACCGAGGTGTACCGCGGCGCGGAGTACCAGGTCGACTTCGTCCCGAAGGTCCGTGTCGAGGTCGTCGTCGACGACGGCGACGCACAGGGCGTCGTGGACGCGATCGTGAAGGCGGCCCGGACGGGGAAGATCGGCGACGGCAAACTGTGGGTGACCGAGGTGGAGCAGCTCATCCGGATCCGTACCGGTGAGATGGGTCCCGACGCGCTCTAGCGAACCCGTGGGCGCCGCGCCCGACCCCGTCGCCACCCTCACGGCCGAGTACGAGGCTCTCGAACGTGCGTACTCGCCGGGCCATCACGGCGTGTGGGCGGCGCGCCGCCGCGCGGAGCTCGTCGACGCAGCCATCGCGACGCTCTTCGGGCTCGCCGGCGCGCCGCCCGGGACGGCGGTCGCGGCGGTCGGGGGATACGGGCGGAGGCTGCTGCTGCCGCGTTCCGATATCGACCTGCTCGTCCTGCACGATGGCTCCGACGAGCGGTCGGTGGCGCGCCTCGCGGACGGCCTGCTGTATCCGCTCTGGAACGCGGGATTCGAAGTGGGTCATGCGGTCCGCACTCCCGATGATGCCGAGGCGTCGGCCGAGCGGCTGGATACGGGTGCGGCGATGCTCGACATCCGCGGCGTCGCCGGAGACGACGCACTTGTCACGGACGTGGCTGCGAGGGTCGCGACGTGGGCACGTCGCGATCCGGGAGGGTTCGTGACGGCCATCCGCGAGGACGCCGCGAGACGGGCCGATCGGTCCGGCTCCACCGCGCACCTCCTGGAGCCCGACCTGAAGGAGGGATCCGGCGGGTGGCGCGACCTCCATTCCATCTGGTTGATCGAGACCGTCATCGGCACGCGGTTAGAGGATGCCGGACTCCTCCGCGCCCGTGAGCGAGAGGCGCTCACGGGCGCGGAGGAGTTCCTGGCCCGCGCCCGCAGCGCGCTCCACCTCGAGACGGGGAAGCGCGGCGACCGGCTGGTGCGGGATCATCAGCCGGCGGTCGCCCGGGCGATGGGCTTCGAGGACGAGCCGAATCTCGTCGCGATCGACGGGCTCATGCGCGCGCTGTTCGAGCACGCGCGACAGGTGGAGTTCATCCTCCGTGCGGTGATCGAGCGCTTCCTCGGGGAGGGAACTCCTCCGGCGTCGCCGCCAACCTCTCCCGTCCAGGTGCTCGACGCGCTGGCGGACGAAGCGGAGGCGGCCCGAGCGCCCTCGGCAGCCCTCCTCGACTCGATCGAGGACGTCGACATCACCGACGAGGTGATCTGGGACGAGGCGACGCGCATGGCGTTCGCGCGGCTGCTCCGGACCGGGGATCGGGGCGCCACGTCGCTCGAGATCCTCGACCGGCTCGGGTTGCTCGTTCGATTCGTTCCGGAGTGGGCCGACGTCCGGTGCCGTCCGCAACGTGACCCCTATCACCGGTTCACGGTGGACGCGCATCTGACGAGCTCGCTCCGCGCGATGGCCCGCATCCTCGCGGGGGAGGACGCCGACGACGACCCGGTCCAGGCCGAAGCCGTGAAGCAGATATCGGATCGCGATCCCCTTCTGCTGGGCGCGCTGCTGCATGACATCGGGAAGAACGGCGAAGGGGGGCACGTGGCGGTCGGCGCCCGGATCGTCGACTCCGTCCTCGACCGGATGGGCGCCGCGGAAGCGGTGCGCGATCTCGTTCACTTCATGGTCGCCCGGCATCTGCTCCTCCCCGATACGGCGACGCGGCGCGACCTTTCCGATGAGAACCTCGTGCTCGACGTCGCCGCGGCGGTCGGGTCATCCGAGCGACTGGCGGCGCTGTACCTGCTCGCCAAGGCCGACGCCGAAGCCACCGGTCCCGCGGCGTGGACGCCCTGGCGGCGCGCCCTGATCCGTGAGCTCGTCGCGAAGGTGCAGCACGTCCTCGATCGCGGCGAGATGGGCCTGGAGCTCGCGGGCGAGCTCAGCGACCGGGTCGATCGCGTCCGTCATCTTCTCGAGGAAGAGCCCGTTCCGGATGTCGATCGGTTCCTGACGCGGATGCCACGCTCGTACTTCCTCACCGTCGAGCCCGCTCGCGCGGCCAGGCACTTCGCGACGATCACCCCGGCGGTCGGCGCCAAGGAGGTCCGGGCGGTGCATTTCGAAGGTGTCCGTGCCGGCACGTACGAGCTGCTGGTCGTCGCGCAGGATCGGTCGGGACTCCTGTCGTGGATCGCCGGCTCCCTCGCCCTCGCCGGCATGTCCATCCTCACCGCACAGGTCTTCACGACGGACGACGGGGTCGCCGCCGACCTGTTCGAGGTGGAGGGAGTCTGGGAGAAAGAGGTGCCCGACCGTCGGTGGCGCGAGTTCCGCGGGATGCTCCGGCGCGCGGTGGACGGCTCGATCTCCCTCGAACACCGCGTCGACGAGAAGCGGCGCTGGTACCCCTCGCCGAAGGTCCCGACGCCCGTGACGGTCGTGGTCGACAACACGGCGTCCGACTTCGCCACCGTCATCGAAGTGGGCGCGTCCGACCGGCTGGGTCTCCTCTACGACATCACCAGGACGTTCGCCGACCTCGAGCTCGACGTCCACCTCGCGAAGGTCGCGACGTATGAGGATCGGGTCGTGGACTCCTTCTATGTGCGTGACGCGGTCGGTCGCAAGCTGACCGACGATCCCGACGAGATCGATCGCGCCCTACGGGTTCGGCTCGAGTCCTAGCGGGCCGCGCTGGCCCGGGTCGGTCGCTCGATCGTCGAGCGTCGCGCGCAACCGCTTCGCCATCTTCGGACCCGCGCCGTCCTCCTCGTGCTTGAAGTAGCAGAAGACATCGGCGCCCGCCTCGATCGCCGGGCCGATCCGCTCGGCCCACTCCCGAAGCTCGTCGTCTGAATACTCTGTCTTCCGCAAGCGCAGGTAGCCGACGGGCTCCCACGAGAGGTCGTCCGGTCCCGGGTCCTTCTCGTCGGTCTCGGCCACGCACCAGGCAACCCCTTGGGAGAGCAGCAGATCCTTCGCCTCGATCCAGGAGGCGTGGCGGAACTCCATCGCGAAGCGTCCGCCCGGCGGTAGGTACCCCACGAAGGCCTCGATCAGCGCGCGGTCGTAGTGCAGCGAGGGGGGACACTGGAACAGGACGCAGCCGAGCTTGTCGCCGAGGAGCTTCGCCAGGTCGAGGAAGATGCGGACGTCCTCGTCCGTGTCCGCCAGCCGCTTGAAGTGGGTGATCCGCTGGTTCGCTTTCAAGGTGAAGGTGAAGCCGTCCGTCGCCTGTTCGCGCCAGGTCGTGAGCGACTTCTCCGATGGGAAGCGGCGGAACGTGTAGTTGATCTCGACCGATGACAGCTGCTTGGAGTAGTACGTGAGCATCTCGCGGTTCTTCAGCCCTTCGGGATAGAAGACGCCGTGTTTCCAGCCGTCGAAGGAGAACCCCGAGGTGCCCAGGTGGAGGGTACCGGCCATCGCGTGCATCATGGCACGCGATGGCCGGACCCGAGGAGACGCTGCGTATCGACACCGTGAAGGGACCGGTGTCGGCGAAGTACGCCCGTCCGAGGTCGCCGTTCGCGACCATCGTGGTCGCGCACGGCGCCGGGGCGGGGATGGACCACCCCTTCATCGCCGGGTTCTCGAGAGCCTGCGTCGACGAGGGGATCGCAGCGTTGCGTTTCAACTTCCCCTACATCGAGAGCGGACGTCGCGCACCCGATAGCGAGGCGGTGCTCCGTGATTCCTGGCGGGCGGCCTTCGAGGCGGCGACGGCGCGGCGGAAGAAGGAACCCGTGTGGGCCGGTGGGAAGTCGCTCGGCGGCAGGATCGCCTCGATGTGCACGGCCGACGACGAGATCCGACCCGGTGGGCTGGTCTTCCTCGGCTATCCCTTGCATCCGCCGGGGAAGCCGGAACGCATCCGGGACGAACACCTCTCGCGTATCGAGGTGCCGATGCTCTTCCTGCAGGGGACATCGGATCCCTTCGCCTCACCGGACCTCCTCCGGCGGGTCGTGAAGAAGCTCGGCGCCCGGGCGGCGCTCGTCCCCTTCGAAGGGGGAGGGCACTCCTTCGAGGTGCGCGGACACAAGCGAGATCCCCGGGAGATCGGCGCATCGCTCGCTCCCCACGCGGCCACGTTCATCCGGGAGCACTCCTGATGCCTCGCAAGAACCGGCGGAACCCCGAGTTCTTCCAGCCCCAGGAGGCACCGCGGCCGCGGTCCGCGGCGCCCGAGTGGGCGGAGCTGCCCGGCTACGACGTCCGCCACGTCGGAGGGGAGAAGGAGTACCGCTGCCCCGGCTGCGATCACATCGTGCGGGCAGGGATCTGGCATCTCGTCGTGATCCCGATCGATGCTCCCGACGAACGCCGTCACTGGCACACCGAGTGCTGGCGGAAGGAGCTCAGGAGGATCGGGGCGTATCGCCCCCCGCCTCCTGAGTGACGCCGCACCGCAGGCGTAGGGTGTCGAGGATGGATTCGCCCACGGAGTCGGAGCGCTGCCAGCCGATCCTCGAGTCGAAGAGGCTGCCGTGCGACGCATGCGGCGCCCCGATGGAGCCCGAGCACGCGCACTATCGCTGTCCGTCGTGTGGCTACATCCTTCCCTGCTGCGGCTGGTAGGCCACTCGGCGGACGGCGTCATACAGCGCTAGCATCCGCCCCATGGGGCAGGAGGAGCCGGCCCGGGCTCGGATGTGGGAGGCGGGAGGGCGGTGGTTCGCGCACGTCCTCGACGTGCCTGCGTACATCGAGGTCACCGGGACCAGCCGGCGAACGTGCCTCGCAGAGCTGCGACGCGTGACGGGGGGCGACGTCGATCTCATGGTCGAGGTCATCCCGGCGGTCGTGGGTGTCGCGGAGGCCGCGGAGATCATGGGATGGGACAAGCGCCGAGTGATCACGTACATCGATCGAGGCTCGTTCCCGGAGCCGATCAGCACCCTGGCGTCCGGCCGGATCTGGCTTCGCGAGGACGTTGAGGACTACGCGGAGCACTGGCGAGCGACCCATCCATCGAGGCGGACGGCTCCGGCGAGGCGGACGGCTCCGGCGAAGCCGAAGACGTCGAACAAGGTGTCCGCGCCCGCGTGACCGGTCGCCTCCTGTACCTGATCCGCCACGGCCAGTCGGACTTCGATCGGACCGGGGATCGGTGGACGAGCGCCCGGGGCGCGCAGTGGGATCCGCCCCTGTCCGAGCGAGGACGAGAGCAGGCCGCACTCCTCGCGAAACGGCTCCGCGTGATGGACCTCGATCCGTTCGTCGTGTACTCCTCTCCGCTGCGGCGAGCGACCGAGACCGCAGAGGCATTCGCGCGGGAGGCGGGGACCGACGTCTCCTTCGAAGACGAGCTCGTCGAAGCCCACATCGGCGGCTGGGAAGGGAAGCCGTTCGAGGAGATCATCGAGTCGGATCCCGAGGTGATGCAGCACATCCGGCACCAGCGGGCGATCTGGCACCGCGCGCCGGATGCGGAGCGCGGGGATCGGTTCCGGTCTCGCGTGCATGACGTCGTCGAAGGCCTCCTGGATGCGCATCCCGCCGAGAACCTGCTCCTGTTCGTCCATGGAGGGGTGATCAACGCGTACGTGGGCGAGCTCCTCGGGCTCGGCCAGGAGATGTTCTTCCTCCCCGAGAACACCAGCCTGAACAGCGTCGACGTCGACGGCCACACGCGGACCGTGCGGTTCCTCAACGACGTCTTGCACCTCAGCGATCCACACTTCTTCGAGTAGCCGGCCGCCTATACTCGAACGCACTCGTCAGGCCGAACACACATCGACGATCTCGGAGGTCCACACCTTGGCTGTGAAATTCCTTTCCGACGAATGGGCGCAGGCGCTGAAAGCAGAGCTCAACCAGAGCGACTCGTTCCGTCAAGCCGCCGCCGGACAGAAGGCGACGATCCAGCAGGTGATCACCGGCACCGAAGGCGAGACGCACTACTGGATCACGATCGGCGACGGAGCCATCGATCTGGGGACCGGTGACATCGAGAGCGAAGACGCCACCATCACCCAGAGCTACGACACCGCCGCTGCGCTCGCGAGAGGCCAACTCTCCCCCGTGACCGCGTTCATGACCGGGAAGCTGAAGATCGGCGGGAACATGGGGATGATCCTGGGTCTCCAAGGGGCGCTCGCTCAGCTCCCGGCGGCGATGGCCAAGATCGACGTCGAGTACTAATCCGCCGCGGGCTCGCGGCCGCTCACCGAGAAGCGCGATTGCGCTCGCGCGAGCAGCCTGCCTTCGCCGTCCTCGACCGACGCCTCTGCGAACGCGAGCGTCCGACCCACCTTGATCGCCTTGCCATGCCCGAAGAGACGTCCCGGTTCGGCCGGCGCCAAGTAGTGGATGTCCAGATCTGTCGTGACGTGGAGCCGTCCCGGCTCCATCGCGGAGCGGATCGAGAGGCCGCACGCGGTGTCCGCCAGGATCGCGAGCATCCCGCCGTGCACCAGGCCCTGGAGGTTGATGTGCCGGTCGAGCACGTCCATCGCGACCGTCACCTCACCGGCCCTCGCCTCCGTGACCTCCATCCCGGCCCAGGAGTGGAACGCGGAGGCGGCGAGACGCGTTCGAAGGGCCTCGAGCAGCCCTTCCGCTTCAGACATCCGTCGCGACCTCCGGGTCCGTAGTCTCCCACGGGGGTACCGAGTCGCGTTTGACGGACCCTCCCTCCGCCCGGAGAATCCGTGCGGTCGGGCTGAAGCCCGTAGAAGACCCAACGAAGGAGGAAGCATGCCGAAGTGGCTTCGAACGCTCCTCGTGCCCTTGGCCGTGCTCGCGCTCGTCGCGGCGGCCTGCGGCGACGACGCTGAACCGCCCGCCGGCGACGGTAGTGAAGCACCGGAGTGCAACGCCGATCTTCACGTCGGGGTGGCGTTCGACATCGGTGGCATCGGGGACAAGTCCTTCAACGACGCGGCTGCCGCCGGGCTCCAGGCGGCCATCGACGAGGGGCTCGTGTGCGAGGAGAACACCACCTTCCTCGAGCCGGACGCGACCGGGTCGAACCGTGACGAGAACGTGCTCGCGCTGGCCGAAGATGGGAACCAACTCGTGGTGGCGGTGGGCTTCGCGTTCTCACCGGGGATCAACGTCAATGCCGGCGACCACGCCGACACCCAGTTCGCGATCATCGACGGATACGCGACCTGCGGGACGGCGTGTGGACTCACGAACGACGGCCTCACGAACGTCACGGACCTGACCTTCAAGGAGCACGAGGGCTCGTTCCTGGTGGGAGCGGCCGCAGCGACCAAGGCCGACGAAGATGGTTGTGACACTGTGGGCTTCCTCGGCGGCCAGACCGGCCCACTGATCGAGAAGTTCCAGGCCGGCTTCGCCGCGGGCGTCGCCTACGTCGACGACGGCATCGAGGTCCTCGTGCAGTACATCGGCGACGATGTGACCGCGTTCAACGACGCCGTGAAGGGTGAGGCGCTGTCGACGGGCATGTACGACGACGGTGCGTGCATCATCTACCATGCGGCCGGCGCGTCGGGAGCCGGGTTGTTCAACGCGGCCGTCGCCGCAGACAAGCTCGCGATCGGCGTCGACTCCGACCAGTACCTGCTGGTCAGCGCGGAACAGCAGCCGCTCATCTTGACGTCGATGCTGAAGCGGGTCGACACAGCCGTGCACGACGCGATCCAGCAGGCGGGCGACGGCAGTCTCCAGGCCGGCGGTCAGGTCTTCGGCATGGCCGAAGGTGGCGTCGACTACTCGAAGAGCAACACGGAGCTGATGACCGACGACATCATCACCCTGCTCGATGACCTGAAGGCGCAGATCATCGCCGGTGACATCGTCGTTCCCGAGGCTCCGTAGGCCCGGAGACGGGATCGACCGATGAGCGACGAACGAGGGGCGGGGCGCGAGGGCGCCCCGCCCCTCGTCGTGATGGACCACATCACCAAACGGTTCCCCGGCGTCGTCGCCAACGACGACGTCTCGCTTGAGCTGCATGCGGGCGAGGTCCACGCGCTGATCGGCGAGAACGGGGCGGGCAAGTCCACGTTGATGCGGATCCTCTACGGGATGTACCCGGCGAGCGAAGGCCGGATCCTCCTGGGAGGCGACGAGGTCTCGATCGCGTCACCCCGCGTCGCGCTCAAGCACGGGATCGGGATGGTCCATCAGCACTTCGTCCTGGTCGACCCGTTCACGGTCACGGAGAACGTGATCCTCGGTGACGAGGGCTCGGCGATCCTCGACATGGACACTGCGCACGAGAAGGTCGCCGAGCTCGCGAAGACCTACGGGTTCCAGGTTCGCCCCAGCGCGTTGATCGAGGATCTGTCCGTCGGGGAAGAACAGCGGGTCGAGATCCTCAAGGCTCTCTACAGGGGGGTCGAGGTCCTCATCCTCGACGAGCCCACCGCGGTGCTGACGCCGCTGGAGGCGAAGGACCTCTTCTCGAACCTCCGCCGCCTGCGGGATGACGGGAAGGCGATCGTCTTCATCAGCCACAAGCTGGACGAGGTGCTGGCCATCGCGGATCGGATCACCGTCCTTCGTCGAGGCAAGGTCGTGGGTGAGACGACCCCGGCGGAAGCGTCCAAGGCCAAGCTCGCCGAGATGATGGTGGGCCGCCCGGTGCTGTTCCGCCTCGAGAAGCCCGACGTGGAGATAGGCGAGCCGATCCTGGAGGTCGACGGTCTCTTGGGCGAAGGCAAGCTGAACGGGATCGGATTGCAGGTCCGGGCCCGGGAGATCCTCGGCGTGGCCGGCGTCGAAGGGAACGGGCAGAAGGAACTTGCGGAGGCTCTGATCGGCCTCAGGAAGGTCGCAGCCGGCACGATCCGTCTGGCCGGGACGGACATCACGGGCTGGCCGGTGGCCGACATCCGCAACGCCGGCGTGGCCTACATCCCTGAGGACCGTCACGAGCAAGGGCTCGTTCTCCCCATGACGTTGTGGGAGAACGCCGTCCTGGGACGCGAGGACGACCCGCCATTCTCGGGGAGGACCGGCTTCCTGTTCATCGACAGGATCAAGACGATGGCCAAGCGCCTCGTGCAGCTGTTCGATGTCCGGGCCCGGTCGATCAACGTCAACGCCAGCACGCTCTCGGGTGGGAATCAGCAGAAGCTTGTTCTCGCGCGGGAACTGGACACCGGTCCGAAGCTGCTGATCGCATCGCAGCCGACCCGCGGACTGGACGTCGGGGCCATCGAATTCGTGTGGCGTCAGATCTTGAATCAGAAACAAGAGGGGCGGGGCGTCCTGTTGATCTCCGCCGAGCTCGACGAGATCTATGCGCTCTCGGATCGGATCGTGACGATCTACGAGGGCCGGATCACCGGCGAGTACGCGCCGGATGCGCTTCCTGAGGAGATCGGCGCCGGGATGCTCGGCGCGGTCGACACCGCCGAGGCGAGCTGATGTCGACGACGGACGCGACGCTGCCCGCTCCGCGCGCGCTCCCACCGTGGGTCGAGTCGGCCCTGGGCCAGGGCCTCGCGCTGCTCGTCGCGTTCGCGATCGCGATCGGCGCGGGCTCGCTGATCATCCTCCTGTACGGCGAGAACCCGCTCACCGTATACAGCGCGATGCTCAGCTTCGCCTTCAAGGATGTGACGAGCATCGGGACGGTGCTCTCGATCGCGACACCGCTCATCTTCGCCGCGCTCGCGGTGTCGGTCTGCTTCAAAGGCGGCTTGTTCAACATCGGGGTGGAAGGTCAGTTCCTGATCGGCATGGTCACCGCGTCGTGGGCGGCGCTCGCCTTCGACTTCCTGCCGGGTCTGCTCCATCTCACAGCGGTGCTCGTCTTCGCGTGCCTGGGAGGCTTGATCTACGCGGCCGTCCCGGGAGTCCTCAAGGTAACGACCGGGGCACACGAGGTCGTGACGACGATCATGATGAACGGCATCGCCATCAGCATCGTGGCGTACGCGCTCAACGGCCCTCTGAAGTTCACGAAGGCTCCGCCCGGTCAGAACGTCGACCTGCGAACGGACATCTTCGAGCCCAGCGCCCTCGTACCGGACCTCGGGCATCTCCTCGGTGTCGGCAGCTCTGCGCACCTGTCCTGGCTGTTCCCCATCGCCATAGTCGCGAGCGCCGTCGTCTGGTTCCTGTTCCGTCGGATGCGCCTGGGTTACCAGGCCCGCGTGGTGGGATCCTCGGCGGGATCCGCCCGCGCGGGCGGTATCGCGATCGGCGGTGTCCAGATCAAGCTGTTCCTGATCTCCGGTGCGCTCGCGGGTCTGGTCGGGATGCAGCAGGTACTGGCTGAACGGGGCGCGCTCGTCCAGAACTACGAGGCGCAGCTCGGTTTCACGGGGATCGCCGTGGCGTTCCTCGGTCAGAACAACCCGATCGGGATCGTCTTCGCCGCGGTCCTCTGGGCGATCCTCTCCCGAGGGGAGACCGCGCTGCAGCTCGAAACCGAACTGCCGAGAGAGTTCGTGATCATCCTGCAGGGGATCCTGATCTTCTCGGTGGTCGTCGTGTATCAGGTCGCGAAGCGCAGGCTCGCAAGGCGCGAGCTCCAACGCGCCGGCGCAGAGGTCGGGCTCCGGGACACCGGGACGCCTGAGGACGAAGCCGCGAGGGAAGGCTGATGGACCTCACCGACATCGGTGCCGCGATCCGGATCGCGTTCACCTACTTCACGATCCTGTATCTCACGGGCCTGGGCGGCCTGTTCAGCGAGCGCTCCGGGATCGTGAACATCGGGCTGGAGGGGCTCATGGTGATCGGGACCGTGACCGGCGCAGCAGGGGCGGCGCTCTTCGCGGGTGCCGCCCCGGACGGGATGGGACTGGGGGCCGGAGGCGTGGTGCTCGGATTGCTGTTCGGCGCGCTCTGTGGCGCGCTCTTCGCATCGGTCCACGCCGTGGCCACGGTCAACTTCCGGGTGGATCACATCGTCTCCGGCGTCGTGATCAACCTCATGGCGATCGGGATCGCGCGGTTCCTCTCGTTCGTCTTCTTCGAGCAGGCGACCCAGTCGGACCCGGGAGGTCCCCATCTGCCGAGGATCGACATCCCATTGCTGTCGGACATCCCGTGGGGACTCGGGAACGCCTTCCAGAACCTCTCGCCGGTCGTCCTGTTCGCCGGGCTCCTCGTCGTCCCCGTTTCGTTCGCGCTCTACCGGACCCGCTGGGGCCTCCGCCTCCGGTCCGCCGGCGAGAACCCTGAGGCAACTCGCTCCCTCGGGGTGGCCGTTGCGCCGCTCCAGTGGCAGGGCGTCTTGCTCTCCGGGGCACTGGCCGGCCTGTCCGGCGCGTTCCTCGCGGTGGAGGTCGTGTTCAACTGGCGGGAAGGGCAGACCCTGGGACTCGGCTTCATCGCCCTCGCCGCCCTGATCCTGTCGAACTGGGATCCCCGACGGCTCTTGGTGGTTGCTTTCCTCTTCGGGTTCGCGCAGGCGATCCCGCTCCGCCTGGACGACGCACCGTTGATCCGCCTGCTGCCGCCGCAGTTCATCAACATGATCCCCTACGTCGTGACGATCGTGGCGATCGCGGGCTTCGTCGGGAAGGTGCGTCCTCCGGCTGCCGCGGGGCGGGCGTACGAGGGCGCGGGAGGCAGCTAGCTCCTCCGCTCCTAGTCGGTACCGTGGAGCCGATCGCCGAAGTCGCCGAGCCCCGGGACGATGAACCCCACGTCGTTCAGCTCGCGGTCGAGCGCGGCGGCGACGATGGGCACGCCGGGGTGATCGGCCTCGATCCGCGCGACGCCCTCCGGCGCCGCCACGATGCAGACGAACGAGATGGACGTCGGCTTCGCGTTCGCCTTTCACGTGGGCGATGGCGGCGCTGCCCGATCCGCCCGTCGCGAGCATCGGATCGAGCACGAGCGCCCGGCGGCCTTCCATCCGTGGGAGCTTCGCGTAGTAGTCGCGCGGCTCGAGCGTCTCCTCGTCGCGCTCCAGGCCGAGGTAGCCGACGATCGTGTCCGGGTACAGATCCGTGGCGGCATCGAGGAGTCCGAGGCCGGCTCGAAGCACCGGGATCGCGACGAGCGGCTCGGCGATCCGCGCGGCCTTCGTCTCCTCCATCGGGGTCTCGACGGTGACGCGCTCGGTCAGGAGGTCGCGGGTGGCCTCGATCACGAGCAACCATCCGAGGCGGCGCGTGAGCGTCCGGAACTCGGCGGGACCCGTCCCGCGCTCACGGAGTCGGGAGAGGAGATCGTGAGCGAGAGGGTGGTCGAGCACGGTGATCGACATCGAGGCGCATCCTAGTCCTGTTGCGAGACCCCGGGGACTGTTGACACCGGCGCCGCCCGGCGGGCACGATGGGCGCCTCATGCAGCGCATCGACGGCGGATGGTTCTTCTACTTCGGGCAGAGCCCGGAGTAGCACCTGCAGCCGAACGAGCACAGGGGCCCCGGGCGGAAGACCCGGGGCCGTTTCGTCCCCGGGGGCCGTCCAGGCGCCGGAAGGGGTCAGAGATGGTCGTCGTGATGAAGCAGGATGCGACGGAGACGGACATCGAAGCCGTCTCCGAGCGCGTGCGTGGCGCGGGCGGTGAGGCGTTCGTCTCGCGCGGTGCCGTGCACACCATCGTGGGCCTGGTCGGCGACACCGATCGCTTCCAAGCGATCGATTGGAAGCAGATGCAAGGCGTCGACCACGTCATCAGGATCGGCAAGCCCTACAAGATGGTGGCGCGGGATCTCCACCCGGAGACCACCACCGTCAAGGTGGGGACCACACCGGTCGGACGCGGGACGTTCACGCTGATCGCGGGACCCTGCGCGGTGGAGAACGCGGAGCAAGCGATGGCGGCCGTCGAGGCCTCCCAAGCGGCGGGCGCCACGATCGTGCGCGGCGACGTGTACAAGCCGCGGACGTCGCCGTACTCGTTCCAAGGACTGGGCGAAGAGGGTCTCGAGATCTTGCAGGAGGTCAGGCGGCGCACCGGGTTGCCGTTCGTGGTGGAGGTCGTCGATCTGAACCAGGTCGAGCATGTCGCCGAGGTCGCCGACTGCATCCGGATCGGGACGCGCAACGCTCAGAACTTCGAGCTCCTCAAGGAAGTCGGGCTGTCGAACAAGCCGGTGATGCTGAAGCGCGGCCTCGCGATGACGATCGACGAATGGCTGCAGGCGGCGGAGTACGTCGCGCAGCGCGGGAACTCCGACATCATCCTCTGCGAGCGTGGGATCCGCACGTTCGAGCCGGCGACGCGCAACACGCTCGACCTCGCGGGGATGGCGGTCGCCCAGTACGAGTCGCATCTGCCCGTGATCGTCGATCCGTCGCACGCGGTGGGGAAAAGGCATCTGGTGGCCGCGATGGCGAGGGCGGCGGTCGCCGCCGGAGCGGACGGAGTGATGGTGGACGTTCATCCCAACCCGGAGGAGGCGATGGTGGACGGGGCGCAGGCGCTTCTGCCGCACGAGGTGGTGGAGCTCGGCGAGCAGCTGGCTGCGATCGCCGCGGCGGTCGGGAGACCGATGAACCGGTAGGCGATCAGTAGCGCTTCCGGCTGGCCGCAAGCGCTGCGCTCGCCGCGTCGAGCATGACCCCCATGCCGATGGCCAACACGACGACGACGATCCCCGCGTCCGCCAGCTTCGCGATCGTGAATGCCATCGCCGCGAACGGGAGGAAGATCAAGCCGAGGAGCGGGAAGATCCACGTGGTGAACGCCGTGTCGAACGCGTCGCTGCCGAGCCAGATCGTCAATACGAGGATCCTCGCGATCACCGCGAAGCTCGATCTGAGCACATCTCCTCCTCGCGTGTGTTCAGCCGGCGGTCTCGAGGGTTGCGACGTTGGGGATGAGCTCGACGATGTCACACTTCCCGCGCCAGCGGGAGATCGACTCCTCGGGCGGCCCGACGCGACTCCGGCGCCGGTCGACCAGCATCTTCGCCGCGGTCTCCCACTCGGGTCCCTCCAGCAGCCGCTGCGCCGCCGTGAATTCCTCCAGGGACGTGTCGCGGCCCTTGCGCCGGGTCACGACGACAAGCTCGTTCGCATCCGGCACGCCCGGGACCGTCTGCTCCTGCAGGTCCGGATCGCGGCACGACAGCACGTAGATCCGTCCATCCTTGAAGGTGAACCACACCGGCGCCATCCGCTTGTCGCCGTTCACCCGGGTGCCCACCCAGATGACGTCGGACTTCCGAAGTCCCTCCTCCGTCTCCTTCGGGAGCTTCTGGGCCGCGGCCTGCACGTACACCGGGAACTCGATCTCTCCGAGGATCTCGCCCTCGAGGATGAACGAAGCGACATACGTGCCGGTCTCTTCCAGCACCGCGTCGTCGATGCGATCGAGCCCGACGGTCAGGTCCATCGCACCCTTCATCCGTCGTACATGCGGTCCCCAGCGGTAGAGCGTGCGCCCGGACGGGCCCACCAACCTGATCTCTTCTGAGACGAACCCCGTCGGCACTTTCCATGCCCGGAAGATCACGAAGGACAGCGCGGGGCCGGGTTGCCCGATGAGGTAGATGCCGTCCGGAGCCGTCTCCTGATACGCGTCCCAGACGCGCTCGTCGACGACGGCAGCGGAGATCAGCTCACCGATGGTCATCGTCGGGCGATGATAGCCGACGAGCCCACGAGGCTTGCGTTAGACGGTTCTGGCGAGCCAGAGGCGCGGTTCCTCGAGCTCCGGGAGCGACGGCATCGCGTCCGCCGAGTCCCACATCCGCGCGAGGGTGGCCTCGTCGGTCTGTTCCACGACGAGCTGGCAGAACGCCTCCCCCTTCCTGTACTGCTCGCGCTTCATATCCACACCGAGCAGGCGCTCGAACACGGGATCGCCGCGCTCGCCCTCGCGATACCGCTTCATCGCTTCCTCGATCCGGGGATAGGTGCCCAGCAGCTCGGCGCCGAGGGTTTGCATCACGTGGTCTCCGTATCCTTCGGCGGCCGCCATGAACGCCTGGATCCTGCCGAGCTTGAGGCGCTGCTCGTCATCGAGGTCCGCCCAGAAGAGGCCCTCATCGGACTCGGCCAGCTGCTGGAGCGCCTGAGGATCCGCCGGGTCCAGCGAGGAGAGCCGCCCCTGCATCCCCTCGACGTCCAGCTTGAGCGTCGAGAGGTAGTCGTCGAGGAGCTCTTGGAAGCGACCGCGCGCCCAGCCCTGTGCGAACTCGAATCGGTGTGTCACCTCGTGAAGCGCCACGAGGGTGCGGAACTCCCTCGGGTCGAGCGACCAGTCGCGCTCGAACGCGACGAGGTTCGGAACGACGAACAGGAGCTGTCCCGGTCCCGACCTGGGGAGCGCGATGTCGTATTGACCCAGCACCCGCTGGGCCAGCATCCCGAGGACCTGTCCCGACTTGCGTGCCGAGCAGGAGCGGTGAGAGCTGACGCAGGAAACCGGACAGCTGCGCCATCTCCGGCGGCAGCTGATCGCCGGCGCTGCGTTCGATGGCGTCCGTGAGCTGCCGGGCCGCCGGCTCGAGGAGGCTCTTCAGGCTCTCGGCGTTCGCGTTCACCCATCCGGCGCGGCGGACGGCGTGTACCTGCGCGACGTCCGCCGGCGCCGGGAGGCCCGTGAACCTCCCCACATGGAGCTCGGCGACGCGGACCGCCTCCTCCAGCATCCGGTGATCGCCCTCGGAGGGCTCCAGATCCGGGCCGGCCTCGACCGCGTTCGCGACGCCGACCTGTCGGGCGAGCTCCCAGTTCACCGGACCGCTCGAAGCGGACATCACCCGCTGCAGCTCCTGGAACAGGGGAGCGTCCTTGAAGTCGTCGGGGTTGCCGAAGCCGAAGCCGGGTCCGCCGCTCACCCGACCATCGTACGCGGCCCTCCCGTTACGATGTCCGCCGTGTCTCAGCCTGTCCTGGTTCGTGTCTCGTCCGAGCCGCTCTCCGTCGACGAAGCCCTGGCGTTCGTCGGCGACCCTGGGGCCGGCGGAACGTGCGTCTTCGTCGGCACCGTCCGTGACCACTCGGATGCGGGCGACGTGATCGAGCTGCACTACGAGGCGTGGACCGAGCTCGCGACCGAGCGCCTCAGTGAGATCGCCGCCGAGATGTTCGGCGGGTGGCCGCTCCGGAGGGTGGCGGTCCTGCATCGAACGGGCGACCTGAAGGTCGGCGAGGCCAGTGTCGTCGTCGCATGCTCCGCGCCGCATCGAGCGGAAGCCTTCGAGGCCTGCCGGCACGGGATCGAGCGTCTCAAGGAAGACGTTCCGATCTGGAAGAAGGAGAGCCTCGTTACCGGCGAGGCCGGATGGGTCATGGGGAGCTAGTTGGGCCGCGACCTCGCGATCGATCTCGGCAGCGCCAACACCCTCGTCTACCGGCAGGGCGACGGCATCGTCTTCGACGAACCGACCGTCGTGGCGCTCCACGGCAACGGTGAAGTCGTCGCGATGGGCGAGGAGGCCTGGCAGATGCTCGGCGGTGACTCCGGCAACGTCCTCGCCGTTCGTCCGCTCCGCGAAGGGACGATGACCGAGTTCGATGTGACGCAACGGATGTTGGCGATCGTGCTCCGCCGCGTCGGCGTGACACGGTTCCCGAAGCCGCGCGTGCTCGTCTGCGTCCCCCCCTCCGCGTCCGTCGTCGAGCGGCGGGCGATCGAGCGCGCGATCCGCTTCGCCGGCGGGCGTCAGGTGGTTCCGGTCGAGGAGCCGCTCGCGGCGGCGGTGGGAGCCAACCTGCCCGTGCACGAACCCCTCGGCAACCTGATCGTGGACGTCGGGGGCGGACGATCCGAGATGGCCGTCGTCTCGATGGGCGGCGTGGTGTCCGGTCGCTCGGCGAACGTCGGCGGCTTCGACCTCGATGCCGCCGTTCAGGAACACATCCGGGTGACGTACGGGGTGTCGATCGGTGAGAAGTCCGCCGAGGAGCTGAAGATCGCGATCGGTTCGGCCTTCCCCTCGCCCACCGGCCGGACGGCCAAGGTGATCGGCCGCGAGCTCTCGACCGGGAACACGGTCGAGGTCAAGGTCGACGAGGACGAGATCCGGCAGGCGATGGCTCCCACGGTCAAGACGATCGTCGGGGAGGTGCGCATGACCCTCGCGGAAGCCCCGCCGGAGCTCACGCACGACGTGTTGGAAACCGGGATGTTCCTCACGGGCGGCGGAAGCCTCCTCAAGGGCTTGGACATGCTCCTCGCCCAGGAGTGCGAGGTCCCGGTCCACGTGGTCGAGCGACCACTCGAGACGGTGGTGAGCGGCGCGGGCCGCATGCTGGAGCACCTCGACGATTACCGGAATTCCTTCCAGCTGCTGAGGCGGGGGTAGCGGTGACCTTCTCGATCGCAGCCGCGGATCCCGACGCCGGGGACTGGGGTGTGGCCGTCGCCTCGAAGTTCCCCTGCGTCGGAGCGGTCGTGCCGTGGGCCAAGGCCGGCGTGGGTGCGGTGGCGACGCAGTCGTGGGCCAACACCTCCTTCGGCCCGGACGGTCTCGAGCTGATGGCGAACGGCGCCCCGGCCGAGGAGGCGCTCCACCGGCTCCTCGAGGAGGACGAGGGCCGAGAGGATCGACAGGTCGGACTCGTCGATGCGGCCGGGCGCGCCGCGACGTTCACCGGCTCGAAGTGCATGGACTGGGCCGGCGGCGCGACCGGCCGCTGGTTCGCCGCCCAGGGGAACATCCTCGTCGCCGAGGACGTGGTCGCGGAGATGGAACGAGCGTTCACCGCGGCCGAGGGCGACCTCTGCGATCGGCTCCTGGCGGCCCTGCTCGCTGGTGACGCGGCCGGCGGAGACCGGCGCGGGCGGCAGTCCTCGGCCTTGCTCGTGGTCCGTGAGGGCGGCGGTTACGAGGGGCGGAACGATCGCTACATCGACCTGCGGGTCGACGACCATCCGGATGCGCCCCGTGAGCTCGCCCGCATCTTCGAGGTCTGGGACACGACGATGTTGATCCGGAACGACCCGCTCCTACCCGACGAGTCCTGAGCTGGTGACAGATCTGCAGCGGCGTCTGGCAGCCCTCGGGAGATACGCGGGCGAGCCCTCCGGTGACTACGACGACCCGACCAGGAAGGCACTGGCGGAGTGGGCGGGCGAGTACAACCTCGAGGGTCGCCTGCGCGAAGACGACCAGATCTCGAACCAGCTGGTGGTGGAGCTCCGCGACGTCACGCCGGAGATCCCGCGCACCCTAGGTCGGAGACGTGGCCGCCTTCTCCAGGAGGCCGACCAGGGTTGAGCCCGCCAGGTAGAGCGCGAACGCGAGCGCGGCCGCTCCGACCGCCACCGCCACCACGAGGCCGAGGCTGCCGATGATCCGATCGTGCCAGGAAAGGCTGTCGTGCGAGATCGAGAGCCGTTCGAAGTTGGTGGGCGGTGGGGGCGGCGCCTGCTTCGCAGGCGCCGCCCCCACCCACGTTTCAGGGTCCTCCTGCTCCAGGACCGGCAGGGTCGCCGTCAAGCGATAGACGCCGACGCCGACGCCGACCGAGATGGCGATGAGCAGCACATATCCCACGACGTCATCGAGCGTACCGCCGCGTTCTCGCCGTGGCGACGACCCGGGGTTCGAGGCCGTCCCCGCTACCATCCACCGATGCGACGAGGCATACGCATCGGCGGATTCGTGCTGCTCGTTGCCGTTGCGTTCGCCGCGGGCTGGATCCCGCTCCCGTACTTCTCGTGGGGACCGGGGCCGGCTCGTGAGATCGTGCCGCTGATCCACGTCGAGGGGGCACCGACCTACGGGTCCTCGGGGCACCTCGTCATGACGACGATCCGATTCACCCAGGTGACCGCGCTCGGTGCGCTTGCTGCCTGGATCGATCCGGAGCAAGCGGTGGTGGACGAGGATGTCGTCTACCCGCCGGGCCTCTCGCCCTCGGAGGAGGAGCAGCGGGCGATCTCGCAGATGGACCAGAGCAAGATCGACGCCTCCGCCGTCGCTCTCACCGAGGTGACCGACTATCCGCGAGAGCACGGCCCCGGGGCGCTGGTGGAGTTCGTGGGTCCCCGCTGCCCGGCGGAGGGCCGACTGTTCCCCGGGGACCTCATCGTGCGCATCGGCGGCGAGCAGGTGGCTTCGCCGCGCGAGGCGTCTCGCCTCATCGACGCCGTTCCGGCCGACGAGCCGATCGAGTTCCGTATCGAGGCCGACGGCGAGGTGCACGACGTGCGGGTGACACGGGGATCCTGCCCTGGGGCGGACGAGCCGGTCATCGGTATCTATCTCGTGGAGCCGTTCCCGTTCGAGATCGTCATCGAGAGCGGCGACGTGGGTGGGCCGTCCGCGGGGCTCATGTGGGCCGTCGGCCTCTATGACCTCCTCACCCCCGGAGACCTCACGGAAGGCCGGACCATCGCCGGCACGGGGTCGATCGACCTCGACGGGAACGTCGGGCCGATCGGCGGGATCCTCGACAAGGTGGTGGCCGCGCGGGACGCGAACGCGGACATCATGCTGGTCCCGGCGGACAATTTCGGCGAGATCCGAGACGTCGACACCGGCGGTCTCAGGCTCATCTCGGTGTCGACGTTCGACGACGCCGTCGAGGCACTCTCCTCATCGGAACCGGCGACCTGAGCTAGGCTGCGGTCGATGGCCACGACCGTCCGGATCCCCTATGCGCGGCGCCGCTGGCCCCTGGTCGTGATCGCCGTCCTCGTGGCGGGGTTCGCTCTCCTCTCGTTCCTGTCGAACTTCTACGTGGACATCCTCTGGTATCGCGAGGTGGGGCTCTCCCAGGTCTTCTGGACCCGCATCTGGGCACAGGCCGGGCTTGCCGCCGCTTTCTTCATCACGTTCTTCGCGCTCCTCCTCGTCAACCTCTACGTGACGCGTCGGCTGGCCCCGAGGATCGTCGCTCTGACGCCCGAGCAGGAGATCGTCGAGCGCTTCCGAGAGAACATCGAGCCGTACCTGCGATGGGCCCTTCCGCTCGGCGCCGCGGTCCTCGCGCTCTTCGTCGGCCTCGCCGCGTCGGGACACTGGCAGGAGTTCCTGCTCTGGCGCTCATCAGGTGGAGTCGTGTTCGGCGATCCGGAGCAGGTCTTCCATCGGGATCCCGGCTTCTACGTCTTCACCCTCCCGTGGCTGAAGTACCTCCAAGGATGGCTCTTCGGGGCGCTGGTGGGGGTGACGGTGATCGTCGCCATCGGCCATTTCCTCCAGGGCGGGATCCGGCCGCAGGCCGTGGGCCTGAGCGACAAGGTCGATCCCCAGGTGCGAGCTCACCTCTCGGTCCTGCTCGGCCTCGTGCTCCTGGCGAAGGCCTGGGGGTACTGGCTCGGACGCTTCGATCTCCTCACGTCGGAGCGGGGCGTGGTCAACGGAGCCTCGTACACCGACATCAACGCGCAGCTGCCCGCGCTCACGTTCCTCGCGATCGTGGCCGTGATCTGCGCCGTGCTCTTCTTCATCAATGCGCGGTACCGGGTCTGGAGCCTGCCGATCATCGCCGTCGGGCTGCTCCTGCTGGTCTCGATCCTCCTCGGGACGGCGTATCCGGCCTTCGTGCAGCAGTTCCGCGTCAACCCCAACGAGCAGCAGCGTGAAAGCCTGTACATCGAACGGAACATCGCGGGCACCCGACGGGCTTTCGCGCTGGATGAGATCCGACTCGAAGAGAGGCCGTTCGAGAGTCGCCTCTCGGCGGAGGACATCGAGGCCAATGAGACGACGGTGAGCAACATCCGGCTGTGGCGGCCTGCCGTCCTGAAGGAGACCTTCCAGTCCGTGCAGCGGATCCGCCAGTACTACGAGTTCGAGGACGTCGATGTCGACCGGTATGACATGAGCGACGGGCAACGACGGGTGCTCATGATCTCCGGTCGCGAGGTGAGCCAAGAGGGGATCAGCGCAGACGCCCAGACCTGGCAGAACCGTCATCTGGTCTACACGCACGGGTTCGGCGCTGTGGCGGCGCAGGTCAACTCGATCACGGCCGACGGCGCTCCCGTCCTCACGCTGGAGGACATCCCGCCCGCAGGTGAGCCGGCGGCGGAGCAGCCGCGCATCTACTACGGCGAGGTGCAGGATCCGGCCGACGCGGAGTTCGTGGTCGTGAACTCCCTGACCGACGAGCTGGACTACGAGGGAGCGGCGGGCGAGACCGCGTTCACCTACGACGGGGACGGAGGGATCGAGCTGGGCGGTCTCTTCAGGCGAGCCCTGTTCGCGTGGCGCTTCCGAGATCCGAACCTCCTGATCTCCGGTCAGGTCCAGGCCGAGAGTCGGATCCTCATCAACCGGAGCATCGCGGAGCGCGCTGCCGAGCCTCTCCCGTTCCTGACGTTCGACGCCGACCCGTATCTGGCCGTGACGAGCGAGGGCTACGTCTGGATCTGGGACGCGTACACGACCTCCGACGGCTATCCCTATTCCCAGTCGCTCGATCTGGGGGAGGCGACGGCCGGACTCCTCGGGTCGCAGGAAGTGAACTACCTCAGGAACTCCGTGAAGGCCGTGGTGGATGCGTACGACGGCAGCGTCACGTATTACGCCGACCTGGATGAGCCCATCATGCAGGTCTGGGATCGGCGCGTTCCCGGGCGTCTTCACACCGAGGGATCAGGCGCCCGCGGAGCTTCAGAAGCATTTCCGGTATCCGGAGAACCTCTTCCAGGCGCAGGCGTTCCACTTCGCGAACTACCACGTCCAGGATCCCGCCGGGTTCTACCGGAAGCAGGACTTCTGGGAGATCCCGGTCGATCCGACGCTCCAGCCGGCGGCGGCCCTCGCCGATCCCTCCACGCCGTCTCCGGACGCGTCGGGCAGGAAGCTCCTGCCGAGCTACCTGCTGATGAAGCTGCCGGGCGAGGCGGAGGAGCGCTTCCACCTCGTGGTCCCGTTCCAGCCGGAGAACCGCTTGAACATGGTGGGGTGGATGGCGGTGAACTCCGATCCGGACTCATACGGGGAGCTCGTGGCGTTCACGTTCCCGGCGGGGCAAGACGTCGATGGGCCCGGCCTGGTCTTCTCGCGGATCAACTCCGATCAAGAGTTCTCCGCGGCCCGGACCCTCCTCGGCACGGGCGGATCCGAGGTGCAGTTCGGCGACCTCCTGACGATCCCGATCGAGGATTCGATCCTGTACGTGTTGCCGATGTACGTCCGGGCCAACCAGGAGTCGGCGGTCCCCGAGCTGAAGCTCGTGATGGTCGTGAACGGATCGAGCGTCTCCGTGGCTCCATCGCTCCCGGAGGCGATCGAGGAAGCAACCGGCGCCACCAGCGGTGGCGAGCCGGGCGAGCCACCGCCGGACGGTGGCACCGGCACCGTCGATCAGCAGGTCCAGGAGCTGCTCACGCAGGCGGTGCAGCACTTCGTCGCGGCGGATGCAGCCCTGCGGAACGGCGATCTCGCCACCTACCAGTCGGAGCTCGAGCAGGCGCAGGGACTTGTCGAGCGCGCGAACGAACTCGTGGCCGGATCCGCGGGCGAGCCGACGCCCTCGCCGTCCGCGAGCCCCTAATCCGGCAGGCGGAATCCCGGGTCTCCGTCGAGCTCGGCGGTGTCCATCTGCGCCTTCTGAAGGTGCCCGGAGTAGTCCCAATTCATCGCCTGCCACCGCGTGAACTGGTCGAGCACCCACAACCCTGATTGCCGGCTCCCGTTGCCGGAGCGGCCGTTGCCGCCGAACGGCAGATGTGCCTCCGCGCCCGATGTGGAGTTGTTCACGCTCACCATCCCCGCGGAGATGCGGTCACGGAAATGGAAGACGCTGAGCGGGTCGTTCGTGTAGATGCTGCTCGACAGACCGTAGCCGTGCGCATTCGCGAGCTCGATCGCCTCGTCGAACGTGTCGAACGACGCGACGCCGACGATCGGCCCGAATGTCTCGGTGCGGTACAGCTCGTCGTCGATCGTGACGCCGTCGACGATCACCGGGTGGTAGTACAGGCCCGTTCCTGGATCGCCGACGAAGCCGACTCTGGGGTTCGCCGAGGTGATGCGGCCGATCCCGTCCGACCCGGTCACCGTGTGGTGGGGCCGGATCAGCTCGAGCCAGTGTTCGAATCGCTCGCAGAAGCGCTCGGAGATCATCGGGCCGTAGAGGACCTCTTCGGTCGGGTCGCCGATCGGCGCGTCCGTCACGGCTTTCGAGAACCGCGCCATGAAGTCGTCGTGCACGTCGCGGTGGACGATCGCGGTGCCGAGTGACGTGCACCGCTGGCCGGCCGTCCCGAAACCGCTGAACAACGCGCCCTCGACGGCGAGATCGAGGTCGGCGTCCGGCATCACGACGAGCGGGTTCTTCCCCCCGAGCTCCAAACAGGGCGACTGCAGGTGCCGTCCGCAGAGCTCGCCGATCCGCCTGCCCACCTCGGAGGAACCGGTGAACCCGACCTTGTCGAGCACCTCGTCGTCGAGGGCCCGCTCGATCCCCTCGAACGTCTCCGCGCCCTCGGCGAGCACCAGCTGGAACACGCCGGTGGGGATCCCCGAGTGCAGGATCAGCTGAGCGAACGCCTCGGCGGTGGCGGGCGTGTACTCGGCCGGCTTCCACACGATCGTGTTCCCGCAGACGAGGGCGGGCACGATGTACCAGGAGGGCACCGCGACCGGGAAGTTCCCTGCCGTGACGATCGCGGCGGCGCCCAGCGGACTGCGGAACGTGAACAGCTGCTTGTCGGGCATCTCGGACGGCACCGTCTGTCCGTAGAGGCGACGGCCCTCACCGAGGAAGAAGTTGCACGTGTCCACGACCTCCTGGACCTCGCCGCGCGATTCCTTGATCGGCTTGCCGATCTCACGCGTGATGAGGTGCGAGAGCGCCTCGAAGTTCTGCTCGACGAGCCGCCCGAGGTTCTGGATCGCGCGGCCTCGCACCGGCGCCGGGACCGCCGCCCATACCGGCTGCGCGGCCTTGGCCCGGCGGCATGCCTCGAGGAACGTGGCGGCGTCTCCGAGACGCGCCTCGGCCACCGCCTGATCGAGATGGGCGGGGTTCGGGACGGTGAGCGTCCCTCCGGGCGCGTCCTCTACGGGGGCGCCGTCGAGAAGGGATGTGACGGTTCGGGTCGTGCCCATGCGCGAGATCGATGGTATCGGAGAGTGTCTCGAGTGCGGTTGGCCCCGAGGTTCCTCGGGTAGGGTTGAGCCAAGGAGTGATGACATGGCATACGTGATCGCCGAACCCTGCATCGACGTCAAGGACAAGGCCTGCGTGGACGAGTGTCCGGTCGATTGCATCTACGAGGGCCCGAGGATGCTCTACATCCACCCCGACGAGTGCGTCGACTGCGACGCCTGTGTGCCCGTCTGCCCCGTCACCGCCATCTTCCCCGAGGACGACCTGCCGGGGGAGTGGAAGCAGTTCACGGCCGTGAACGCCGAGTGGTTCGAGACCACCGGTCTCGGCTCGCCCGGCGGCGCCGCGCAAGCAGGGCCACAAGCCAAGGACCACCCGGTCGTCGAGGGCTGGCAAGCCGTCTAGGTACACCTCCGCGGCTCCGAGCTTCCTCCTCCTTATCCTTCCGGTGGTGGAGGATGGGCGCCGGATGCGCCTTCCACGGGACTCCGAGATCACGTTGGCCCGTCGCCTGGTCGTGGTGGTCGGTCTGGCATACCTGGCGGCACAGCTGCTCGCCTTCTCCCTCGACCGACCGTCGAGTTGGGACGAGGCGATCTATCTCTCGCAGGTCACGCCCGGCGCCGAGCCGTTGCCCTTCGTCCCGTCGCGGGCGCGCGGCATCACGTTCCTTGCGCTCCCGATCCTGCAGCTCGGGGGCTCCCTCGCGCAGCTCCGTCTGTTCCTCGCCGTCGCGTCGGCGACGGCACTGATCGCGTCGTTCCGGATGTGGGTCCCCATCATCGGCTTCGGCGCCGTCGCGGCCGCCGTCCTCTTCCCCGGAGCCTGGCCGGTCCTCTTCTACGGGTCCGAGCTCATGCCGAACCTGTGGATGGGCCTGATCGGCGTGGCCGCGACCGCGGTCCTTGCTCGACGGCTCGCGGGTCGTCTGGGGCGCTCCGACGAGCTGGTGGCCGGCGGGCTCGTCGCGGTCGCGGCCCTCGTCCGTCCCCTCGACGCGGTGGTGTTGACCGCCGCGCTCGTGTTGATCCCGATCGCCGTGCGGCGGGCGACGGTCTCGTGGACCGTCCATCTCGTCCTCGGCCTCCTCGCCGGCTGGGCGCCCTGGCTCGTGGAGATGACCGCGCGGTCCGGGTCGCCATGGGAGGCGTTCGCAGCGGCCGCTCGCCTCGGCCACACGGGGCGATGGTCCCTGCTCGAGAACGCGCGCCAGTACCTCGCGCTCAGCGACGGACCTTCGATCGGCCCGGTCGCAGATCCGGATATCCCGCTCTCCGGCGCGCTCTGGCTGGTCGGGTTCGGGGTGCTCGTCGTCCTCGGGCTTCGAGCGTCGAACCGGCGAGGTCTCCTGCCGTCACTGGTGGTCCCGCTCGCGGCGGGCACGGCACTTGCCGCCGAGTACGTCTTGCTGACGGACGCACAGGCTCCCCGGTTCCTGTTGCCTGCGTTGGCGCTCCTCACGCTTCCCGCCGGCGTCGGACTGGCCACGCTCGTCGTGAACGTCCGGGATCGTGAGACATCCGCGCCGACGAGGATCGTGGCCGTCGTGGCGACATCCCTCGTGCTCGTGTGGGCCGTCGTGCAACTCGGCATCGCGACGAGGGTCGAGGCGGGTGTGACCCGACAGCGCGCCTCCGCGCAACGGGCGGGTCTCGAGGTGCGCGACCTCGCGGCAGGGAAGCCCTGTCACGTCTACAGCGAGGGCAGCTTCCCGATCGTCGGATTCGCGGCCGGATGTCGCGCCGCTCCGCTCGGGCAGGTCCTCGCGGCATGGGAGGAGCGATCGGATCGCCTCGAACGTCAGGGAAGGCGTGTGTTCCTCGTGCTCCATCGGGCCGAGGCGATCGCTCCGCCCGGTGGCACCGCGTTGCTCGCAGAAGTTCCGTCCGACGCTCAGCGCACGTGGTTCATCTACGGGCCGCCCTGACGCCGCCGGGACCGCTCATCTGTCATCTCTGGCGGTCCTCGATATCCTGGTTCTGCGGGGTGGAGCAGTCCGGTAGCTCGCTGGGCTCATAACCCAGAGGTCGCAGGTTCAAATCCTGCCCCCGCGACGGGCTGACCAGCGCAAACGGAAGGGGCCGGTGATTCCGGCCCCTTTTCGTTTCCCCAGAATTTCCCCAAAAGGCTAGGGCGTCCGGCCGTCGATCGCTCGGCCCACGATCCCGGCCGCTTCCACCACATGCCCGAATGCGAGCACCGGGACGCGACCGATCCCGCTCTCCTCCGATTGCTCTTGAAGGTTCGGGAGGGCGCGGGCGGGGCCCACTTCGTGGTGACCTGTGGCAGCTGCGAAACTTTCTGGGAGGTGCCACATTTCTCCGCGGAGAGCGTGGGGTGACGACGAACCAGCTGGCTAGGCGCACCATCACGGACGAAGTGGGCCATGATGCCGATCGCCCGACTGGCTGAGCACGGCCTTGTGCCATGCCACGACCACGATCGCCGTTCTCCGTCGCTGCCGCCTGGCGCCGCTACTGCTGTGGCCCGGAGAATCGCACACCACGTTGCGACCGTCGTCGGTGCTCCCCACGACGACGAATCGGGAACCCCAGGCGGTCACATCGTTCGCTTCGGCCCCCTGGAACGTCGGCCCCGTCGGAACCCGAGTCCACGCTTCACCGTCGACCGACGTCCAGAGAGCGTCGCCGCCGACCGCGACCCAGCCCGTTGGGCCCGCGGCCACGTGACTGGGTGTCTCCCCATCGAAGGCGTCTTCGCCAACGCGTTCCCAGAGCTCGCCGTCAGGGGAACGCCAGACCCGATTCTCGTCCGAGCCTGAGCCGCACATGCCCGTTGCGACGAACCCGTCGGGTGTGCCGGCTACGTCGTAGATGTCGCAACTTCGTGGGAAGACGTCGCCGTCGATTGGCACATCGCGCCAGGACATGCCGTCGGACGAGACCCAGATCGCGGGTCCTTCTCCGTTGTTGTTGAACATCATCCACCCCGTCGCCACGAGCCGGTCCGCACCGGCGGCAACGCTCGTCATGTACACCTGTGGAGTGCCCCCATCGTCGCCGGGGTAGACGTTCGCTGGGACCGGTGGGACCGTCGCCGCTTCCCACGTCAGCCCGTCGGAGGAGTACCAGGCCTTGTTGGGTCGGCCAGCGGCAACGACGCCCGGACCCCCCGCGGTAACGCTCTGGAACCAATGGGAGTCGGGGTGGGATTGCACACGATCCCAGGAGACGCCGTCGTTCGATGTCCAGACGTTCTGATAACCGACGGCGACGAAGCCCGGCCCTGCCGCCGCGAGGGCCCACACCTCTCCATCGACCTCCGCTGAGCTGATCGGGTGCCACGACAGACCGTCGGGTGACGACCAGCCGACGCTATCGCCGTGAATGTCATGCGCGTAGGTCCAACCCATAGCGACGAGACCGGTGTTGCCCGCCGCGAGATACCCAACAGAACAGTCGCTGGCGGGGCATCCTGAGTAGGCGGGGAGCGCGATTCGCTGCCAGGCCTCCGGAGCGTTCGGGAGCTGAACGTTGGTCGGGAAGTCGGCGGGCACACGCGAAATCTGGCGACCGAGCGAAACGCCGCGACCCCCCCCAAGACCAGGGCGCCGACGACAATCACAGTCACCCCGACGGTGGCCGCGATACGGCGGCGAGCCCGCGGGCGGAGGGTGGGCGGCACCTCTTGGTGCGGGATGTCCTCCGCGATGTCCTGCAACAGCTCCCGAACCTGATTCTCCATGTCAGTCCCCTGCCATCGGCCTTCGGAGCTTGTCCAGACCCTGCGACACGAGGGCCTTCACCGTTCCCCTCCGACATCCCATGACCTCGGCGGTCTGCGCTTCCGACAGGTCTACGTAGAAGCGCAGGACGAGCGCGGTCCGCTGGCGCGGGGGGAGTCGCAACAACGCCGCCCGGGCCGCCTCTCTGGAAGGGATGTCCGGATCTTGGCTGGTCGTTCTCAGCATGCTGGACTCGCGTTCTTGGTAGCGCCGTTCGATCTTCCGACGCCGGAAATAGGAGTTCGCTAGGTTCACCACGGTGCGCCGCAGGTACGGTTCGAAGGGCTGGCTGGACCCGCGGAGGTGAACGACCCGCCCGGCGAGCTTGACGAAGGCGTCCTGGACCAGGTCCTCCGCCAGCCCCCGGTCCCCGGTGATCAGGTAGGCGAGGCGGACGGCGTCGTCGGCGTACCACCGGTACAGGTCGGAGAGCCTGTCCCCCTCGATCCTCACGGGCTCCGACTCGACCTGCATCACCCGTTCCTTCTCCACACGAATAAGACGCCTAGCGCTTCGACTCGGTTTAGTCGAGGCGCGAAGTTTTGCCGGAAAGGCTGCTCCAACCTCCTGCCGTCGCATGGGGATAGAAAGCCGGTGTGGGCCTTCTTGCGCATCTCCACCGCCGGATGCTCAGGGCCCGGCGAGTAGTTGTCTAGTCTCTTCCCCTCTGGGGCGTGGCCGCGCTCCCCACTGTGCTCGGAGCAAGTTCGGAAGCAACCCGAGCCCCAAGGAACGCCCTCGGCCGGGGAGTGGCCATTCTTCCCGGACTTCGGCGTTCAAGCTCCGGGGTCCCTCCGGCCGAGGGCGTTCGAGGTGAACGATAGGACACTTCTACCCAACCGGTTTGCACGGTCAGGGCTGTGGGAATCCATCTGATCGGAGTCGGCGGCAGGTGACGGGAGACCTCCTATCGTGAGGACCGATGGAGCTTGCCGCCGGCTTCGATCCGTGCGGCAATCTCTCGGCCAGAGCTCGGCGCCCGGATCGAAGAGAGGCTCTCGCACAAAGCGAGGGCCTCTCACACTGTTCGGACTCTCCCAAGCGGTCGTCCCTACAACCCCCGAAGCGATCGCGGTGTCCAACGACCTGATTCGCCGATGCGCGGAGATTCGAGTTCCCGAGCACAGCGATTGCCAGCCCGTACCGGTGGGTATGTAGCTGTGAGTCGCAGGGATATGGAACCGACCGAAGGAGGAAGGAATGCTTGCAGCTCTAGGTGGGATCGGGATCGTCGGCATCGTGGTGTTGGCCTTGATCGTGCTCGGCGTCCTGTTCCTAGTGAGGCGTGCCTAACTTGGTTTGACAGGTAGTGGCGCCGACCGTTACGTTCGATACGAGAAGCCGCTGGGGCCTTCGGGTTCCGGCGGCTTCTCACTTTCTCCGCAACATCAGCGAGTACAGGACGACGCGCTACCGGGGGCGTCGACCGGCAACGAACCGTATTGGTGCGTTCCAATCGCTTGGTACGACATGGGCGTTCTCGAGATCACCTTCGAGAAGGGCGACCGCGTCCTCCTCGGATAAGGGCGTGCCACCGCCGCGGATGGTCCGCAGATCGGCCAGCGCAGCGGGAAGGGCATCGTTCGGGGCGGCGTACCTTCCGAGAACGAGCCACCCACCGGGTCGCAACGCTCTCGCGACCATCGGAACACCCGCGTCGAGGACGCGCCTCGGCAGGAACGGGGCCGGCATCCATGCGAGGTCGTACGCTTCCGTCTCGCTCGAGTCCTCAACCCCCACCGTGCGGAGCGTGATGCGGTCTTCCAGACCCGCTGCAGCGATGTTCGACGCCGCCAGCTTCGCCGCGGGCTCCCACGGATCTAGGCCTACCACCGATGCCGTCGGCCACGTGCGGCAGAAGGCGATGGACAGCGCCCCCACACCCGATCCGATGTCAAGGATGCGAGCCCCTTCTCGGCCGAGAGCCTGATCGAGCCCCTCGAGGGTGGATGCGATCCGGGCGATGAGCTCGGCGACCCCGCCCGAGCTCCGCCCTTGGTTCTGCAACACGGTCGGATCCGTATGAACCCAACCACCGGGACGGCCCGGGTTCTCGACCAGTTCTACCGCTTGCTTCAAGAAGGACATCACCGTCCCGCTAGCCGACTGCCGTTGCACGTCGTCGAGGTCGCTGAAGATCGCGGGATCGGCGAGTGCCGCGATCACTCGATCGAGGGCGGCGCGGACCTCGACGTCACCGACCTCACCGAGGGCATCGAGCTTCATCCGCGCTGTGATCGCGGCCGCCGCCTCGGCTCCCGCGATGAGAGGTGCCGTCACCGCCATGACTTCGTCGTAGCTCACGGGTCCCTTCCTGCAACTCGGTTGGGGGAGACTACGCGCGTCCACAAGGTAGGGCGGCGAGTCGGTGGTGCGGCGCCAGGTGCGGCTTGGCTGGCCGAGCTTCGAGACAGAGGACCGGGTCCGCAGTCAGAGGTGCGAGGCGACATCCGACGACAAGAAGTCATTGAGCGGGTACGCGCTCATCACCCAGAGGTCGCAGGTTCGATCTGCCCCCGGCGACGGACGAGACAGCCGCAAGGCGGCGCCCGTCTCATCTCCCTCTCCCACGATGCCGATGACATGCGGATGGACTCGCGTGCTCCCGTCGAGCTGCCGGACGACATCCAGCGGCGCCTGAACACCTACAAGGCGGTTGGCGCCCTGCTCCTGATCGCCGTGTGGGGCTGGTTCGCGCTCGTGCAGAACGACCAGACGCCGATCTTCGTGTACCTCAACATCGCGGTCCACGAGACCGGGCACGTCCTGTTCCGGCCGTTCGGCGAGCTCACGATGCTGATCATGGGCTCGGGGTTCGAGGTGCTCTTCCCGTTCGCCGTCGGTCTGGTGTTCCTCATCCGCAAGAGGGACCTCGTGTCGACGGCGATCTGTTGGGGGTGGGCGGCGAGCGCCCTGGCCAGCGCCGCGACCTACATCGCAGACGCCGATGACGGACGACTCGCCCTCCTCGGTGCCACGGGTCCCGATGCAGCGGGCGACTGGGAGCGGATCCTCGGCGCGGAGTTCTTCGACAAGGTGTATCTCGCCGACTCGATCGCAGGCAGGGTTCGGACACTCGGCTACGCGCTCTGGGTCGTGGCGCTCGGCCTGGCCATCTGGGCGATCGTTCGCAACCGACGCCAGGAGACGGCTGAGAACCCGAGGCCCAGGCCGTCCGCGAAGCCTCGCTCGCCCCTCCCCGCCCTTGACGGCGACCAGATGTGGCGGTAGCGGGCTCGCAACCGGTCCGTTCCCGAGTTGGAGTACGATGCTCCGGCGTCGGACCCGAGGGAGCGCACCATGGCTGGAAACACCGTCATGACCGAGTGGCTGCGGAAGGTGCCGCTGTTCTCAGCGTGCTCGGCCCGTGAGCTGAGGGCGATCGCCGGAGTGGTGAAGGAGGTCAAGCACCCCAAGGGCACGGTCGTTGCCACCGAGGGGGACCCGGGCGTCGGCCTCTTCGTGATCGTCGACGGCGAGGCCGTCGTCACGATCGGCGGCAAGCGCATGGCCGTCCTTCGCCGCGGCGACTTCTTCGGGGAGATCGCGCTCCTCGACGGAGGGCCTCGATCGGCGACGGTCACGGCTCGCTCCGACCTCCGGCTCCTCGGCCTGACCGAATGGGTGTTCCGCGGCCTGCTCCAGGAGCATCCCTCGATCGCCGTGAAGACCCTCGAGGCGATGGCCGGTCGGCTCCGGGCCGCAACGCAAGCCGCGACCGCGTAGCCACGCCGGCCGATGCCGGTCCTCACGCGCCCGGACGGCGTTCGTCTCTACCACGAGCTCCACGGGCCGGCCGACGCGCAGCCGCTGATCCTGCTCGAGGGGATGGGTGGCGACATCCCGGGTTGGCGCCGGAACATCCCCGTGCTCGCGCGTGAGCTCCGCGTCATCGCCTACGACTTCCGCGGGAACGGCAACAGTGACGAGCCACCGGGCCCGGCGACGATGGCGACGTTCGTGGACGACACCCTCGCGCTGTTGGACGAGCTCGGGATCGATCGCGTCCACGTCTACGGCCAATCCTTCGGTGGGATGGTCGCGCAGGAGATGGCGCTCACGCACCCGGAGCGTGTCCGGACGTTGATCCTCGGGTGCACCCACGCCGGGCCGAGGCATGCCCTCCGGGGCGAAGGCTCGAAGGTGCCGAAGGGGGAGCCGTGGCGAGCGATGTATGCGCCCGGGTTCCCCGACCGCAATCCCGAGCATGTGGCGGCGGATCTCCGGACCGGGGCAGCGCAGCCCACACATCCCGAGGGTGGACGGCGACAATGGGAGGCGATGCAGGATTTCGACAGCTTCGAGCGACTCCCCGCGCTCGCCGTGCCGACCCTCGTGGTGCACGGAACGGCGGACCTGGCCATCTCCCCGATGAACGCGAAGCTCCTCGCCGAGCGGATCCCGGGCGCGGAACTCGTGCTGCTCGAGGGCGCCGGGCACCTGTACCACTCCGAGCAGGCCGCGGAGGCGGATGCCGCCGTCCTCGACTTCGTCCGGAGGCACGCACATGCCTGAGGCACCAGGAGACGTCGTTCGCCTGGCGCAGGAGCGGGCGGACGCGCGCGCCTCGCGTGACTTCTCGGCGGCGGACACGCTCCGCGATCGGATCGCCGCAGGCCGGGTGGACCGTGATCGACGAACCGGGTGGATACCGACTCGAGGCAGCGACCGAGGAGGCTGAGCCGGTCGCCCGTCTGCGCGCGAGCGACGTCCCCTCCGTCCTCGAAGACGAGCCCGACGTGGATGCGACCGTCCACTGGGTGTGCGAGGGCTGGCCGGAGGACATCGAGCGGGCGATCGCGGGGTTCCGTGCGAACGAAGGGGACCGATCCGTGCAGTACGTGGTCGCCGACACCACCGACCGGGACCCCGCGGCGTGGGGCGACGACGTGGAGGTCGTCTGGCTCGAGGAGGGCACGGGGTGGGGAGCCGCCCGCAACGCCGGCCTCAAGCGAACGCGCGGCCGCACCGTGTTGGTGCTGGACGGTTCGGTGGAACCCACCGGTGACGTCTTCGGGCCGCTGGAGTCGGCCCTCGCGGACCACTCGGTGGGCGTGTGCGGTCCGTACGGGATCGTGACCCACGATCTTCGTCAGTTCGACGAGGCGAGCGCGGGCGACGTCGACGCGATCGAGGGGTACCTGATGGCGATGCGGCGGGAGACGATGATCGCCGCGGGTCTCTTCGACGAGAAGTTCCGGTGGTACCGCACGGCCGACATCGAGTACTCGTTCCGGGTGAGGGACCTCGACCGGCGGGCCACGGTCGTCGACCTCCCGGTCACCAAGCACGAGCACCGCATGTGGTTCACCACCGAGCCCGAGGACCGAGCGAGATGGTCGAAGAAGAACTTCTACCGGTTCCTCGACAGGTTCCGCGACCGTTGGGACCTGTTGGTCGACCCTCTACCCGAAGACGAGCGCCCGCATCACCATCACGAGGAACACGACCACGCGGACGAGTAGGGGTCGCCGCTAGTCGGTGGCCGGCATCGGCGGCGCCGGCGGGATCGACACGGCGCGCGCAACGGCCGAGGGCTCTGCGGGCACCGTCTCTCGATCGTCCGAAGGCTCGGGCTTCGGGATCGGCCGAACCGTTTCGGGGTCGGGGATCTGCTTCGTGCCGGCGGCGTAGGCCCCGAGATCCTCGCCGTCGATCGTCTCGACCACGAGCAGCAGGGCGGAGAGCTTGTCGAGCAGTTCGCGGTGGTCGTTCAGGATCCGTTCGGCCTGGTCGTGCGCCTCGTTCAGGAGCCGGGTGACCTCCTCGTCGATCAGCTGCTCCGTGGCTCCGGAGACCTTCGAGCCCCCGAAGAAGGGGTTCGGTTCCTCGTGCCCCAGCGAGAGCGGTCCGAGCTTCTCGCTCATGCCGTACTCCGCCACCATCGCGCGCGCGATCTGCGTGGCCATCTCGAGGTCGTTCTGCGCCCCCGTGCTGATCTCGTGGAACACGAGCTCCTCGGCGACCCGGCCACCCATCGCGCGCGCCAGCATGTCCTTCAGCTCGGGCTCCGTGGAGAGGAAGCGGTCCTCCAGCGGCCGCGTCCATGTGAGGCCGAGGGCGGCCGACCCGCGCGGGATGATCGTGATCCGGTGCACCGGGTCGCTCGACTCGCTGAAGTGCGCGACGAGCGCGTGACCCATCTCGTGGAACGACACGCGGGTCTTCACCTTGTCGCTCATCACCCGCGACTTGCGCTCGAGACCGACGGATGCCCGGTCGATGGCCTCCTCGAGCTCTGCCGCGGTGACCGCGTTCTTCTCACGACGGGCCGCGAGCAGGGCGGCCTCGTTCACGACGTTCTCGAGGTCGGCGCCGGTGAACCCGGGCGTCCTGGCGGCGATCGTCCGAAGGTCGACCGAGGGGTCGAGCGCGACGCCGCGGGCGTGGACACGGAGGATCTCCTCTCGGCCCTTCAGGTCCGCCCGATCCACGACGACCTGCCGATCGAAGCGACCCGGCCGGACCAGCGCGGGATCCAACACGTCGGGACGGTTCGTGGCCGCCATGATGATCACGCCCTTGGAGGCGTCGAAGCCGTCCATCTCGACCAGCAGCTGGTTCAGCGTCTGCTCGCGCTCGTCGTGTCCGCCGAAACCTCCACTCATGGGCCCGGCGCGCCCCTTCCCGATCGTGTCGATCTCGTCGAGGAAGACCAGCGCCGGCGCTTTCTCCTTCGCCTGCTGGAACAGCTCGCGGACGCGCGCGGCGCCCAGGCCGACGAACATCTCGACGAACTCCGATCCCGACATGAAGAAGAACGGGACGTTCGCCTCGCCGGCCACCGCGCGGGCCAGCAGCGTCTTCCCGCACCCGGGGGGGCCGAGCAGCAGCACGCCCTTGGGGATCCGGCCGCCGAGGCGCTGGTACTTCTTCGGGTTCTTCAGGAAGTCGACGATCTCGCGGAGCTCCTCCTTCGCCTCGTCCACCCCCGCGACGTCGGCGAAGGATGTCTTCATCTCCTTGCGGTCGTAGATCTTCACCTTGTTGCGACCGAGGTTCAGCGCGGAGGTCGCGCCGCCGCCGATCCGCCGGAAGAGGAAGTAGTAGAGACCCCCGAACAAGGCGATGAACAGAACGGTCTGGACGATGAATCCCGTGAGGGCGTTGGGCTGCTGCGCCTCGACGTCGTACCCGTCCTGACGGAGTTGGTCCACGAAGTCGGTGGGGTCGTACCCCGGGGGGATCGTGGCGACGAACAGTTGCTGACCTTCGTCGGTGCGCACCGTCCCGTTCACCGTGGTGGTCGTGATCACGACCGGCTCGGACTTCAGCACGTCGCCGTTGTCCACCGCCTCGCGGAACTTCGAGAAGGAGACCTCCTGGGTCGCCGCTCGGGTGAGGAACGAGTTGAACAGGAACAACGCTCCCGCCACGACGAGCACGACGAGCAATGCGGATCGTGGCTTCGGCTGGGGCGCCCCGGACGCGGGGCGGCGTCCGAAGGGATTCTTGTCCTGCTCGGGCATAGCCCAATCTTCCCACTGCCTTGTAGTTGTGACGACCGGCGAGGGCGCCGGCGTGGCGACCAGGGATACTGGAGCTCGTATGGCGAACGCGAGCAGCGCGCCGGCACCCGCCGAACAGGACCTCACCGAGCGGTTCGAGCGGGACGTCCTGCCCCTGCTCCCCGGTCTCTACGGAGCGGCCCTCAGGATGACCCGGAACCCGGCCGACGCGGAGGATCTGCTGCAGGAGGCCACCCTTCGTGCCTACCGAGGATTCGCGTCGTTCCAGGAGGGAACCAACCTGAAAGCGTGGCTCTACCGGATCCTCACGAACTCGTTCATCAACACGTACCGCAAGAAGCAGCGAGAGCCGAAGACCGTCGACGGCCCCGAGGACCTGGATGAGTGGTTCCTCTACGACCGGCTGGGGTCCCAGAGCGTCGAGCGTTCGGCCGAGGAGGACGTGCTCGAGAACATCCCGGATGCCGACGTGAAGGCGGCGCTCGAGTCGATCCCCGAGAACTTCAGGATGGCGGTGCTGTTGGCCGATGTGGAAGGCTTCTCGTACAAGGAGATCGCGGAGATCACCGATGTGCCGATCGGCACCGTGATGTCGCGTCTGCACCGGGGAAGGAAAGCCCTGGAGAAGGCGTTGTACGCCGTGGCCAAGGAACGAGGACTCGTCGATGGGTGAGCTGGGCGATATGGGATGTCGGGAGACGAAGCGCGAGCTCGAGCGCTACGTCGACGGCGAGTGCCTGCGAGAGCTCACCGTCCAGGTCGAGGCCCATCTCGCCGGATGCGAGGACTGTCACGACCACGCGGAGTTCAAGCGACACCTCAAGCTTCTGGTCGCCACGAAGTGCGGTGGCGAGTCGCTCCCGGAGGGGCTCGCGGAGCGGATCCGCGAGCGGATCCGCTCCGCCAGCCCCTAGCGGGGTTCCCGACGCCCGGCTAGCATCCCTCGGCATGCGTGACGCGGCGGAGCTGGGGACCGTCCTCGGCGTCTGGGCTCATCCGGACGACGACATCTACCTGAGCGCCGGCTTGATGGCGGCCGCGGTGAAGGCAGGGCAGCGCGTCGTGGACGTGACGGCCACCCGCGGAGAAGGTGGCTCCATGGACGAAGAGAAGTGGCCTCCCGCCGCGATGGGGGACGTCCGGACCGTTGAGCTCCTTCGGAGCCTGGACGTGCTCGGTGTGAAAGAGCACCACTTCCTCGAAGGGCCGATCGACACCGACATGGACACGGGGCTCGATCCGGCAGGCGAGGATCAGGTTCGTCAGATCATGGAGGACGTCGGTCCCGACGCGGTCCTCACGTTCGGACCGGAGGGGATGACGGGGCACGTGGCGCACCAGGACGTCTCCAGGTGGGCCGGCGAGGCGTTCGGCCAGGTCGCGAAGCCCGGCGCGCGTCTGTACCACGCCGTCTTCCCGACGAGCCTGGCCGACGAATGGCTCGAGAAGCTCGCGCCGTTCGACATCTTCCGCCCCGGCACCCCCAACGTCGTCCCCGACGAGGAGATGGATCTGTACTTCGAGCTGCCTCCGGAGCTCCTCGACCTGAAGATCGCCTCGATCAAGGAGCACGTCAGTCAGATCGAGGCGCTCTACGAGGTCTTCGGCGACGAGGGCTTCCGCCGCTTCATGGCGAAGGAGGGTTTCGTGCTCGCGGCGACGAAGGAGGCGTGATGGTCGAGCGACCGGCACCGGTCCGCGACCTCGATTGGGATCCGAAACGCGCCCGCGCGTTCACCGACGGCGTCGCGGATATCTACGAGGAGCTGCTGACCAAGCTCAAGGACCTGCCGGTCTCGGGCACCTGGGGAGTCCAGGAGGTCCGCGACGCCGTCGTGATCCCCGTGCCCGACGAGCCCATGCCCGAGGACGAGCTCCTCGACTACCTCAGCCGCATCACGTTCGACTACTCCGGCTATCTCGGCCATCCGCGCTTCTACGCCTACATCTCCGGCGCGGGAACCGTGCCCGGCGCTGCCGCCGATCTGCTCGCATCGGGACTCAATGGCAACGCGGGCGGGTGGCGTCTGGCCCCGGCGGCGACCGAGATCGAGCTCGGGTTCGCGCGCTGGTTCGCGCAGGACGTGTTCGGCCTACCCTCGACGTCCGGCGGCGCGCTCACGTCCGGGGGCGCGATGGCGAACTTCATCGCGTTGAAGGTGGCGCGAGACGCGAAGGCCGGGTGGGACATCCGTAAGGAAGGCGTTGCCGCCGGACCGACCCTGGCCGTCTACGTGTCGACCGAGACGCACATCGTCTCGATCCGGGGCGCCGACATGCTGGGTCTGGGGATGGACAACGTCCGGCAGATCCCCGTCGGCGACGACTACCGCATCCGCGTGGACGAGCTCCGCGAGAGGATCGCGGAAGACCGCGCCGCGGGCATCCACCCGATCGCGGTGGTCGCCAACGGTGGCACCGTGTCGACCGGCGTGGTGGATCCGCTCGAGGAGATCGCGGACCTCTGCGAGGAGGAAGACCTCTGGTTCCATGTCGACGCGGCGTACGGTGGTCCCGCGATGCTCGCGGAGGACCTCCGACCGCTGTTCGCGGGCATCGAACGAGCCGACTCGATCGCGTTCGACCCGCACAAATGGCTCTACACGCCGCAGTCGGGAGGCTGCATCGTGGTCCGAGACTTCGAGCTGATGCGGCGTGCCTTCGACGTCGACTACGTGGCCTACGTCGTGAAGGACGAGGAGCACACCGACTGGGGCGTCGACCTCGGGCGCCACTCGCCGAACTTCAGCCGAGGCTTCTGGGCCCTCAAGGTCTGGGTCTCGCTGCTCGCGCACGGACGGAACGCGTACGGGCGTCGGATCTCGCACGACGCGGCGCTCGCTCGATACCTGGGGGCGCGCGCGGAGGAGCACGAGGAGTTCGAGTTGATGACCCCGGTCGGCCTCTCGATCACGTGCTTCCGATACGTGCCGGCGACCCTGCCCGCTTCCGACGGACCAGCAGCGGGACGAGTACCTCGATGTCCTCAACAACCGGCTGATGACGGAGATCCAGCTCGACGGTCGCGTGTACTGCTCGAACGCCGTGCTGAAGGACCGATTCTGCCTGCGATCGTGCATCGTGAACTACCGGACCGAGGCGGAGGACATGGACGCGCTGCTGGATGTGGCCTCAGAGCTCGGAGCGAAGCTCGACGTCGAGCTTCGCCCGGAGGCGCTGCGATGAGCTGGTGGTCGCTGCTCGGCTCGGGGGAGTTCCAGCCGTGGTCCGAGCCCGTCGACCGGAGGCTCGTGGAAGAAGCGGATGGCGACGGCCGGGTCCTGATCCTGCCGACCGCATCCGCCCCCGAGGGCAAGGACGTGTTCGAGCGCTGGGGATCGCTCGGCCTGGCCCACTTCTCTCGGCTCGACATCCCCGCGGAGGTCCTCGACCTCCAGACGAGGGAGGACACCGACGACCCACGTCTGTTGGCACGCCTCGAGGGAGCCTCGGCCGTGTACTTCTCCGGTGGGAACCCCGCGTACCTGTCCGCGACGCTCGCCGAGAGCGACTTCCTGGACGCGATGTTGAAGCAGCTGGACCGCGGGATGGCGTACGCGGGGTGCAGCGCCGGCGTCGCCTGCTTGAACGAGATCACGTTCGACAGCGACACGACGGACATCGACCAAGTCTGGAAGCCGGGTCTCGCACTGGCGCCGCGGACCCTCTTCTCGCCCCACTGGGACATGGTCGACACCTGGATCCCGGGCGCCACGGAGTTCATCCTCGAGTCCGTCCCGGACGGCTTCACGTTCGTCGGCTTGGACGAGGACACGGCGATGATCGGCGGTGGAACGTCCTGGGAGGTCGTCGGCAAGAGCGGCATCCACGTCAGGAAGGACGATGCCCGGGCGGAGTACCGCGACGGCGACCGGTTCGAGCTCCCACTGTTCGAGTAGCCGCTAGCATCCGAGGGTGGCCGCGAAACAGCTCACCCGAGACGACCCGATCGAGGAGCGCGCGCCCGAGATCATCCGGCGCCTGTCCGAGGCGTACCCGGACGCGAAGGTCGCGCTCAACTTCACGAACCCGCTCGAGTGCCTGGTCGCGACGGTCCTCTCGGCCCAGTCCACCGACGAGACGGTGAACAGGGTCACGGCGACGCTGTTCCAGAAGTACCGGACCGCCGAGGACTACCTGCGCGTGCCCGAGGACGAGCTGAAGGCCGACATCCACGCGACCGGCTTCTTCAACCAGAAGGCGATCTCGATCCGCGAGGCGTGCCGCCGGATCGTCGAGGAGTACGGCGGTGAGGTCCCCGGCACGATGGAGGACCTGATCACGCTGCGCGGCGTGGCCCGGAAGACCGCGAACATCGTCCTCGGGAACTCGTTCGGCATCGTCGAGGGGATCGCGGTCGACACCCACGTGAACCGGCTCGCCCATCGGCTCGGGCTTCTCCGAGCAGAAGAACCCCGACAAGATCGAGCAGGACCTGATGCGCTTGATCCCGAAGGATCGGTGGTTCGACTTCACGTACGTGCTGATCGACCACGGCCGTTCGCTCTGCACGGCGAAGAAGCCCGACTGCCCCGAGTGCCCGGTCGAGCCGCTGTGCCCGGCCAGCCAGGCGTGAGCGTCGATCGGCCGGCGAGGCCGATGGTGGTGGCGCACCGCGGCGCGTCGATCGAGCAGCCCGAGAACACGATCGCCGCGTTCGAGGCCGCGATCGACGCCGGAGCGGACGCGGTCGAGTTCGATGTGCGGATGACCGCCGATGGACATGCCGTCGTGATGCACGACCCTGACGTCTCTCGGATGACCGATGGGACTGGACTTGTTTCGGAGATGACGCTGGACGAGATCCGGGAGCTCGGAGTGCCCACGTTAGAGGAGGTGCTGCGGTGCCTGGCCGGCCGCGCCGGCGCCGACATCGAGATCAAGAACTCGCCGGATGAGCCCGGGTACACGCCCGACGCGGAGCCCGCGGTCGAAGCGACGCTCGCCGCCCTCGACGAGCTCGCGTTCTCGGGCCCGCTGATCGTGTCGAGCTTCAACCCGAGGTCGATCGCCCACAGCCGTGCCCTTCGTCCCGACGTCCCCACGGGCCTGCTCACGTGGTTCGACGTAGATGCCGACGAGGCGCTCGCTCGAGCGACGGGCCAAGGCCACCCGTGGGTGCTCCCGTTCGTGACGAAGGTCCTCGAGGCCGGCGACGGCTTCGGCGATCGAGTCCATGCCGCCGGCGCGCTCCTGGGCGTGTGGATCGCGGATGACCCAGAGACCGCGCGGAGCCTGTTCGAGCTCGGCGCCGACGCCGTTGCCACGAACGACCCCCGCGCGATCGTTCCGGTCCGCGACGAGGTTGTCGCCTAAGTGTTCCGCCGCAAGCGACTCTCACCGGAGCTCGACTCGGCTCTTGTGGACCTCCGTGCCGTGGTCGATGAGGTCGAGGCGGCGAAGGAGGCGATGACGGGCACCGTCCCGTCGACGCGGTCGGCGGGGACGCCGCTCGCGGAGGGGATCCACGAGCTGGAGCAGCGGCTCGCGGCTGCACGCGAGCTGATGCCGGCGTGGCGACATCCGGACCTCGAGGACGAGTGGCTCGCATGCGACGCCGGGATCCGTGAGTCGTTGGAGCGAGCCCGGCGGCTCCGGGAGGATCCCCCGGAGCTCGGCGGCTTCGAAGGCTTGATCTGGGCCGTCGACCAGCTCCTCGCGCCCCTGGAGGCGTTCGAGGCGGCGGCCGAGCGGTTCCGTACGCTTCGTCGCTGAGATGTCCGTCGTCAGCCTCGTCGGGGTGCACAAGTCGTACGGCACGTGGCCCGTGCTCCAAGGGGTCGACTTCATGGTGCCCGACGGCGCCCGGATCGGGATCATCGGACCGAACGGCGCCGGCAAGTCGACGATGCTCCGGATCGTCGGTGGCACCGAGGACGTGAACGAGGGCGAGGTCGTCCGGCGGCGCGGGGTGACCGTGAGCTACCTCGAGCAGAACCCCGAGGGCGACGACCGGACCGCCGAGGCGTGGGTGCTCGCCGGCCGGCCGGACATCGCCGCGCTCGACGACGAGCTCCGCTCGATCGAGGCCGAGCTCGCGCGGCCCGCGGTCACGGCCGACCTCGCGAAGATGGATCGCGTCCTCGTCAAACAGCAGAGCGGTGCTCGACCGCTGGGTGGAAGCCGGTGGACCTGGGCTGGCGGGGGAGGCGCGGAGCCTGCTCGTCCGCCTCGGCTTCGACGACCATGACCTGACGCTTCCCACCACCGCGCTCTCCGGCGGTCAGCGGAAGCTCGCTGCGTTCGCCGCCTGCCTGATCCGCGATCCGGATCTCCTCCTCCTCGACGAGCCCGAGACGCACCTCGACGCCGACAAGCGCGAGATCCTGGGGGACGTGGTCGCGGAGTTCCCCGGCGCCGTCGTCACCGTCTCCCACGATCGGTACCTCCTCGACGACACGGTGAACCAGATCGCCGAGCTCGATCGCGGCGCGGTCACGATGTGGCCGGGTACCTACTCGGCCTACGCCGTCGCGAAGGAGCTCGCGCTCCAGCGTCAGCAGCGAGTCTGGGTGACGCAGCAGAAGGAGATCGCGCGGCTCGAGGCCGCGATCGCCCGGTTCGAGCTTTGGGCGTCCTGGGTGCCGAACGAGCGACACATCAGGCAGGCCAGGAACAAGCAGCGCCAGATCGACCAGATGGACAAGGTCGACCGTCCCGTCTTCGAGCGGCGGAAGATGGCCCTCGAGCTGCGCCCCGCCGAGCGCGGGGGGCAACGGATCGCGCGGCTCCGCGAGATCTCGATGGCCTTCGACGATGACCCAGTCCTTCTCGACGCGACGTTCGACGTCTATCGGCGCGAGCGACTCGGGGTCGTCGGACCGAACGGGGCCGGCAAGACCGTGCTCGGCAGGATCCTCGCCGGAGAGCTCGAGGCGACCGCGGGCGAGCGGTGGATCGGTCCCTCGATCCGGATCGGTTACCTGGAGCAGGGCTTCCAGGGCCAGGAACCGGCGCTCACGCCCGTCGAGAGCGTCCGCAAGACCAAGGCGATGTACGAAGGCGAGGCGGTGGCGCTCCTCGCGAAGTTCCTCTTCCGCTACGACCAGATGCGCACGCCGATCGGTTCGCTCTCCGGCGGGGAGCGGACGCGGCTCGAGCTGTGCCTGCTGATGCTCTCGGGGGCGAACTGTCTGATCCTCGATGAGCCGACGAACCACCTCGACATCGAGAGCATGGAGGTGCTCGAGGGCGCGGTGGAGTCGTTCGACGGGACCGCGATCCTGATCTCCCACGACCGGTACCTGCTCGACCGGCTCTGCGATCGGATCCTGGAGGTGCGCGACGGCGAGGTGCGGAGCTTCGACGGCGGCTACGACGATTGGGTCGCCGCGAAGGCCATGGTGTGATCGGCGAGAGCCTCGAAGGGATCCGCGACGAGGTCGTCGTCTGCCGTCTCTGCCCTCGGTTGGTCGAGTGGCGAGAGCAGGTCGCCCGAGAGAAGGTGGCGCGCTTCGCCGACCAGCAGTACTGGGGGAGGCCCGTGCCCGGCTGGGGCGACCCGGACGCAGCCGTCCTGATCCTCGGGCTGGCACCCGCCGCCCACGGTGGGAACCGGACGGGCAGGATCTTCACCGGCGACCGGAGCGGCGACTTCCTGTTCGCCTCGTTGCATCGCACCGGCTTCGCGAATCAAGCCACGTCGGTCTCCGCGGACGACGGGCTGCGGGTCGAGGGGATCTACATCGCCGCGGTCAACCGGTGCGCGCCGCCGGCCAACAAGCCGACCACCGAGGAACGGGACCGATGTCTGCCGTACCTGGAGCGGGAGATCCGAGCGTTGCCACGCCTGAACGTGATCGTCGCCCTGGGCGCGTTGGCCTGGGACGGGGCGCTCCGGACCCTCGCCGCGCTCGGACACGCCGTGAAGCCGCGGCCGCGATTCGGCCATCTGGCCGAGGCACGAGTTGGCCCCTACGTGCTGTTGGGCTGCTTCCACCCGAGCCAGCAGAACACGTTCACCGGAAAGCTCACGGCGGCGATGTTGGACGAGGTGTTCGAACGCGCTCGAGTGCTGGCGATCGGCGCAGCTCTGACCTCTTCGTCCAGTCGGGTCGCCGCCGTGTCGGACTGGCGTCCGAACGGCGGTTGCCTGCAGGCGGAACCCCGGCTACGGTCGGGGGCTACGTCGCAAGAGAGGAGATCGCACGATGCGGATCGCTCGACTGGTGTCGATGCTCGGGGTGGGGATCGCGTCATTGCTGCTGTGGAGCCTGCCGTCGGTGGGGATCCAGGCCTGCACCCAGACCGGCACACCTGGTCCAGATGTGATCACCGGGACCGCCGGGGACGATGTGCTCTGCGGGCTCGGAGGTGACGATCAGCTCAGAGGGCGTGGCGGGAACGACTTCCTTCGCGGCGGACCGGGCGATGACTTCCTGAGCGGCGGAGCGGGTGACGACCGGCTCCTCGGTGCCCGCGGCCGCGACACGATGATCGGGGGGACCGGGAACGACCTGATGCGAGGCGGTCCCGGGGCCGACGACGGAGACGGTGGCAGGGGCGACGATCGCGTCTACGGCGGCGAGACGGGCGACTCGACCCTGTACGGGGGTGCCGCCGGCGTCGACCTGGTCTTCGGCGGACCCGGGAACGACGCCTGCCTCGCCACGGTCGACGGCATGGGAACGACTCCGTGTCCGGCGGGCTGGGCATCGATCACTTCTTCATCGATCCGCGGCGACGCGCACACCAGCGCGGAGGTCCGAGGTCCCTGCTTCGCCGAGTAGCAGCGAACGGGAGTGACGGGGGGCGGCGGGCGTAGCCCGCCGCCCCCTTTATGCTCGCTTGATGGGTCGTCACGGCTTCTTCCGCGTCCCTCCGGCCGACGAGGATCACCGGAAGGTCGATCGCGCGACCGTGCGTCGCGTGATCGGGACGTTCCGCCCCTACAAGGGCAAGGTCGGGCTGGTCGGTCTGCTGATCGGTCTCACTTCCGGACTCGGCGTCATCAACCCACTGATGATCGTGCTGGTCTTCGACAACGCGCTCTTCGGCGAGAACGGCGTCTGCCAGGGCCAGCCGTGCCCGAACCTCCCGCTCCTCTACTTCTACGTCGCCGTGATGATCACGGTCCCGATCGTGACGAGCATCATCGGGATCGGTCAGACCTACCTCACGAACGTCGTCGGTCTGAACGTGATGCAGGACCTCCGCAATCGGCTCTACCAGCACCTCCAGGCGATGCCGCTGCGGTTCTTCACGACGACGCGCACGGGAGAGATCCAGTCGAGGCTGGCCAACGACGTGGGTGGCGTCCAGTCGGTCGTGACCGACACCGCATCCACGGTGCTCTCCAACGTCGTGACGATCATCAGCACGATCATCGCGATGATCGTGATCTCGGTTCCGCTGACGATCCTCTCGCTCCTGCTGATGCCGTTGTTCCTGTGGCTCACGGTCAAGGTCGGCAGGGCTCGGCGTGAGGTCGCCACCAACACGCAGCGAACCCTCGCGGACATGACCACCATCACGGAGGAGACGCTCAGCGTGAGCGGGATCCTGCTCTCGAAGGCGTTCGGACGCCAGCAGTTCGAGATCGGAAGGTTCCGGGGGGAGAACGAACGGCTGACCGGATTCCTGCTCCGTCAGACGATGATCGGCCGGTCGTTCTTCGCGCTGGTCGGCACGTTCTTCTCGATCACGCCCGCGCTCGTCTACCTGGTGGCGGGCTGGGTGAACGCGGACCCGGGTGGGGACGTGATCAAGTCCGGGATGCTCGTCGGCTTCACCACGCTGCAGTCCCGGCTCTTCTTCCCGATCGGTTCGATGCTGCAGGTCTCGACCGAGGTGCAGTCCTCCCTCGCCTTGTTCGATCGGATCTTCGAGTACCTGGACCTGCCTCACGAGATCAAGGACGCACCGGATGCCGAGTCGATCGAGCACGTGACCGGCCACGTGCGGCTGCGGGACGTCCGCTTCCGGTACGAGGAGCCGCCGGCCGAGATCACCACGGAAGGGATCCCGGTCTCGCCTGATGCACCGCCGCTCGGCGACGACGACCCGCTGCCACGAGAATGGACGCTCGAAGACGTCGATCTGGACATCCGGCCGGGACAGCTGGCCGCGCTGGTCGGTCCGTCCGGCGCCGGCAAGACGACGGTGACGTACCTGGTGCCCCGCCTCTACGACGTGCAGGAGGGAGCCGTCGAGATCGACGGTCACGACGTGCGGAAGATCAAGCTCGAATCATTGGGTGAGGCGATCGGGGTCGTCACGCAGGAGACCTACCTGTTCCACGACACGGTGCGCCGCAACCTGCTCTACGGGAAGCCGGACGCGACCGACGAGGAGATGATCGCGGCGGCGCGGGCGGCGAACATCCACGACCGGATCCTGGAGCTCCCGGATGGGTATGACACCGTCGTCGGGGAGCGCGGCTACAAGCTGTCCGGCGGGGAGAAGCAGCGCCTCGCGATCGCACGAGTGGTCCTCAAGGATCCGAAGATCTTGATCCTGGACGAGGCCACGTCGTCGTTGGACACGACCTCCGAGCGCTTGGTGCAGTCGGCGCTGGAGCCGTTGATGAAGGGCCGGACGACGATCGCGATCGCCCACCGTCTCTCGACGATCCTGTCGGCCGATGTGATCTTCGTCCTGGACCGGGGGCGGATCGTCGAACAGGGAACGCACGAGGAGCTGCTCGCGCGGGGCGGGCTGTACGCGCAGGTCTACGAGCAGCAGTTCCGTGGCGGCCAGGTGCAGGCCGAGTACGAGGACGGCGTCATCTTGGCCTCCGGCGAGGTCGTGCGCACGGCCAGTTGATCGGTCGGCTCGTTCAGTAGCCGCCGCCGCCTCCGCCTCCGGGGCACGCCGCCAGGAGGAGCATCATCGCGATGACGGCGAGCCAGATCCGAAGCGTCAGCGGGGAGAGGGAACGATGCCTCATGGTGCCTCGTTCCCCCGCCCTGCCTCGAACGAAACCTCGAGCGGCTTCGAGTATCCGAGGAGGACGAAGCCATCGGGGAACACGATGTCCTCGGCCCGCTCGTAGCCGAGGCGCTCGTACATCGCCTGCGCGGCTTTCATCCGGCGGGTGGTGTTCAACGTGATGATCGTCTTGCCGGCCGCGCGGGCTCGGGCCTCCGACTCCGCCATCAGCGCGCGAGCCACTCCGCGGGCACGCGCGGCCGGATCGACGCCGAGCATCCGGATGTGCGCTTCCCCGGGTTCGAGCGGGCGGTGTTCTTCCTCGCCCTCGTCCCACACCCGTCCGTCGAGCTCCAGCGTCAGCGACCCCAGCACGCGTCCTTCCTCGACCGCCACGAGGATCGTCGTCCGATCTGCCCGAGCCCCCACGTCCGCGATCCTCGTGAGGTAGCGCTCCCAATCGTCGTCCCCGGGCCGCACGAACTCACGGTAGGCCTCGGCGGTCACCCGTCCGGCCGCGGCGTGTTCGTCCGTGGTCGCTTCACGAACCTCCATCCTGGAAGGGTATCGGAGCCCTCACGCACGCTGAACGTCAGGTTCGTTGACTTCTCTCTGATGCCGGGGAGGATGGAGGGGTGACCGATCCTCAGCTCGCGCGGCTCCTGCTCGCGGCACATCGGACACTGGCGGCCGATCTCGTCGTCGAGCTCGAGGAGCGGGGCTGGCCCGACCTCCGGGCGTCGCAGGCCTCACTGGTGCTGAACGTGGACCGGCGCTTCGGCACCCGGCTGACGGAGCTCGCTCGCCGGGCCGGGGTGACGAAGCAGGCGATGATGATCGTCGTCGACGAGCTGGAGGTCCGGGGGCTCGTGCGCCGGACGCCCGACCCAGAAGACGGCAGGGCGAAGGTGGTCCGGCTCACCGCGCGCGGACGGACGTTCGCCGCCGAGTGCCGGCGAGCCGTCGCGGCCGTCGAAGCCCGGACCAGGCGGACGCTCGGCGGGCGTCGGTACGAGGGGTTGCGCGAGACGCTCGACCTGCTGCTCGAGTCCGAGGAAGAGGCTTCGTGAGGCGATGCTCAGAGACGGACGGCGGGACGGTCGACTCGGAATCGCTCGAGGGAGATCTCGGGAGCAACATCGGCGGCCAAGTCGGCGAGGACCTCGCCGATCAGCGGCGCGAACTTGAACCCGTGTCCGCTGCAGGGTGAGGCGACCACGAGCGGTCCGACCCGGTCCAGCACGAAGTCTTCGTCCCGCGTTCTCGTGTAGAGGCACGTCTCCGTCCCGAGCACGGAAGCCTGGGACACGAGGCGGCGGCCGACCCAGTCGACGACCCGTTGCTCCCCGGGCTCGTCGGCCTCGAACGATCGCGTCTCGGGGTCGACGGGCCGGCCCGACAGGTGCGCGCCGGCCTTGATCCTCCCCGGTTCGAAGGGGTCGGGCACGATGTACGGAGGCTCCGCCGGGGTCTCGTCCCAGTCGATCACGGTCGGGACGCCGCGCGCGTCCGCATCGAAGTACGTCGACTGTTCGAGGGTGGGTCGCAGGTCCAATGAGATCCCAGCCGGCTCGAGGAGCGAGCCCGTCCATGCGCCCGCCGCGACGATCGCGACCGGCGCTCGGATCGCACCGTCCCGCGTCGTCACTTCGACACCGTCTCCGACGGCCGTGATCGACTCGACCCGTGTCTCCTCGCGCACTTCGGCTCCATCGCCGACGGCCAGCGAAGCCAGCACCTTGACCGCCTCCCGGGAGCGCAGGACGGCGCCGTCGGGCTGGTAGACGAAACTCGAGCCCGGCGGAAACCTGAGCATCGGCCATCGCTCGGCGACCTCGGCGTCCGAGGGACGTTCGAATCGCTCGCCGGCATCCTCGAGCGCGGCCGCCGACTCCTCGGTCGCCTGGCCGACGTCGAGCCCACCCACGACCCGGAGCAGCTCCTGACCGGACCGATCCTCCAACTCCCGCCACCGCTCCAACGCGAGCCTCGCCATCCGGACGTACAGGGGATCGTGGTACGTGAGCCGGAAGTTGCGGGTCGTCCCTGCGGTGCTTCCCCTGTCGTTCCCGAGCGTGAACCGCTCGAGCAGGACCACGGCACGGCCGCGCGCGCTGAGCGTTCGGGCGGCAGCCGTTCCCATCGGCCCGCCTCCCACGATCACGACGTCGAAGCGCTCCATGGCGGCGCGGAGCGTACCGGGTAGTGGAAACGGCACGCGGGTCGGGCGACACTCGGCGGGTGACCGACTCCACTCCTGCCACCTCCACGACGGCCACATCGGAGCCGAACCGAGACCAGTGGCGAACCCGTTGGCCGCCGATGTCGTACTGGGCGCGGGTGGCGCTCACGATCGCCGCCGTCTCCGCGGTCCTCCTCGCGCTGTGGTCGGTGATCAACATCGTGATCCTGGTGATGATGGCCGCGGTGCTGGCGATCGGCCTGGACCCCGCCGTCCGCTTCATCGAGCGCCGCGGCCGCTCGCGCGGCCGCGCGGTCGACCCTGATCTTCGTCGCGGCACTCGGCATCGCGATCCTGTTCGCCTTGCTGGTGATCCCACCGCTCGTGACCCAGGTGGGGGAGCTCGCCGACGACATCCCCGGGTACGCCGCGCGACTGTCCGAACGCGACGACGCGATCGGACGGTACGTCCGCGACAACGACGTCGCGGAGCGACTCCAGAAGTTCGTCGAGGAGCTCCCGAAGACCGTCTCGCGCTCCTTCGGCACGATCGTCGGCGTCGCCGGGAAGGTGGGGAGCCTCCTCTTCAACATGGTCACGGTCGCGATCCTGACGATCTACTTCATGCTCGCGCTGCCTCGGATACGGAAGAGCCGCAGCGATCTGGTTCGCCCCGGGAACGCGGGATCGCGCCGAAGATGTGATGGATCAGGCGATCTCGAGGATCGGCGGATACGTGGCCGGCATCCTGACGACCGCGTCGATCGCCGGCTTGTCCGCACTCCTGTTCTTCACGATCCTCCGCCTCCTCGGCGTCGGGATCCCGTTCGCGGTGCCGCTCGCGGTGTTCTCCGCCGTCGCGGGACTGATCCCCGCCGTGGGCGCGTACATCGGCGCTGCGCCGGCCGTGATCGTCGGGTTCTTCCAGTCGGGTCTGACCGGGATCCTCGTGCTCGTCTACTTCATCGTGTACCAGCAGGTCGAGAACTACGCGATCCAGCCACGGATCATGAAGAACGCCGTCAACCTGTCGCCGACCGCGGTGATCCTCGCCACGTTGGTCCTGGGCTCCCTCGGCGGATTCGCGGGCGCGGTCCTCGCCTTGCCGGTCACGGCGATCGTCAAGGTCATCATCATGGAGGTCTATCTGCGCGACCGCGTGGCTGAGGGTGATGACCCGGCCGCGCGGGCGGAGCTCGAGAAGCACGATCGGGCCGAGGCGGAGGCGGAAGCCGAGGCTCGTGAGCGAGCGCACGCGCGCCGCCGCCTGGTCCGTCGGTTCCAGGACCGCTTCGGCAAAGGTCGATCCGAGAACAAGCCCCCCGAGTAGCATGGCGGCGTGTCCCCGGGAGACGAGGTTCGCAGGGCTGCAGCGACGGGCAAGACCGGCACACCCACCGAGTCGCGCAACAAGCCCGAGCGCCCTCGGGACCGCTTGGGCAGGCCACTTCCATGGGGAGCCGAGAGCGACCTCCACCTCGAGGACTTCGACGCGTTGAGCTTGGACGAGAACCACGAGCTCGGCAGGGGCCACGCCCGCGCCGGTCGGTGGTTCGCGGCACACGAGGCGTGGGAGACGGCCTGGAAGCAAGCCCGCGACACCGATGAGGCCGAGTTGTTCAAGGGGCTGTCACAGATGGGCGCGGGATACGTGCACCTCTTCCGTGGCAACGCGCATGGGGCGGCGACGCTGCTCCGGCGCGGCGCCAGACGGATCGCGCGCTACGAGGACGGGAGCCGAGACGTTCCCACCCAGAGCCTCGCGGCACGACTCGAGGCCGATGCGAACGCCGTGGAGCACGGTGACCTCGTGCCGGGAGAGGCAGCGACGGTGGCGCCCCTTGCGTTGTAGCCTTTGTGCAGATGAGTGAGGCTCTCGAAAAGATCCGGTGGACGGGGCGGACCGGCCCCTTCGAATTCCGGGTGAATCCCGGCGTCTTCGCGCCGACCCACACGAGCAAGACGATCGCCGAGGCGCTGGAGCTGAGACCCGACGACACCGTGATCGACGTGGGCTGCGGGTCGGGCGTGCTGTCGTTCGTGGCGGCACGGCTCGGCGCCCATCGGGTGATCGGGTGCGACATCTCCGAGGAAGCCGTCGAGATCGCTCGCCTGAACGCGAAGCAGCTCGGATTGGAGGGGACCTGCGAGTTCCGGGTGGGGAGTCTCCTCGATCCGGTCCGTGACCTCCGGGCGGACGTGGTGATCGGCGATGTCTCCGGGATCCCCGACGAGATCGCCCAGGTGGCCGGCTGGTTCCCCGACGGCAGGGCCGGCGGCCCGACCGGCGCCGAGCTTCCGTCGGCGATGCTCGAGTCGATCGGCGACACGCTGAAGCCCGGGGGGCACCTCTACCTCCCGACCGGCACCATCCAGGACGAGCGCACGATCCTCGCGAAGGCTCGGGAGCTGTTCGGCGAGCGTATGCAAGCGGTCATCGAACGCGACTTCCCGCTTCCCGACGTCGTCGGCAAGTCGCTCGCGGCCGCGCGGATGATGAAGGAGGGTCTCCTGAACCTCCACAAGCGCGGATCCCGGTGGCTCTGGCGTCTCCGCGTCTGGCGCTGCGAGCGCTGACCGGCTCGTCCCACCCGCCTATCCTTCGCCGCCTAGTCCTTCGGCCGCAGCACCGCCACTGCCCGCACCTCGTACCCGGCCGCCCGGAGATGGTCGGCGCCCCCTCGATCGATCGCGAGGATGATCGCGCCGATCTCGGCTCCGGCCGCTTGCAGGACCTCCGCCGCTCGTTGCACCTGATGCCCGGTCGTGGAGACGTCCTCGATCAACGCGACCGTCGCCCCCGGCGTCAGGATCCCTTCGACCTGCGCCTTCGTCCCGTACTCCTTCGCCTGCTTGCGCACGACGGTGACGGGCAGCCCGGTTTCCAGGGAGACGGCCGCGACGAGGAGCATCGCGGCGCCCTCGGGGGCCCCCAACGCCGTCACGCCATCGGGCAGGAGCGCCGCCGTTGCCTTCGCGACGTCGCGGAGCAATCCGGGATCGGTGAGGAACCGGAACTTGTCGAAGTACACGGACGATCGTGTGCCGCTCGACAGAACGAAGTCCCCGTCCAGCTCCGATGCGGCCACCATCCGTCGCACGAGGTCGTCGTTCACGGGCGGCTAGCATACGGGCGTGGGTCGCGGCGACCGCTGGTACGGAGCCCTCGTCCGCCCGGCGTTCTTCGCCCTCCCGCCCGAGGCTTCCCACCGGGTGGCGACCTCGCTGCTGTCACTCCCCCTTCCGTGGGAGAGGATCGGCGGTGCCGTTCGCGATCCGTCCCTCGAGGTCTCGCTCTGCGGGATCCCCCTGTCGAACCCGATCGGGATGGCCGCCGGCTTCGACAAGACGTGCGGGCATCTCGACGCGCTCGGCCGGCTGGGATTCGGGTTCGTGGTCGGGGGGACGATCACGAGAGCCCCGAGAGCCGGGAACGCCAAACCGAGGATCGTGCGAGCGCCGCGGCGTCGGGCGATCGTGAACTCGATGGGGCTGCCGAATCCCGGCGCCGACGCCGCGGCGCGGAACCTGACGCGAGGTCGGCGGACGGCGCCACGATTCGCGAGCGTCGCCGACGAGGAGCTGCCTCTGGCGATCGAGACGGTGGAGCTCCTCGCCCCCCACGTCGACGGGATCGAGCTGAACGCGAGCAGTCCGAACGCTCCATGGCGGCACGATCCGGCGCACATGACCCGGCTGCTCGAGGCGTTCCGTGAGCGGACGGACGCCCCCGTCTTGCTGAAGCTGCCCCCGTTCTCGTCTGACCGGGATCGCGTGGCGGTGCTCGATCTCGCTCGGGCGGCGGTGGACGCCGGGGCGCGAGGGCTCGTGTGCTCGAACACGACCGCGGTGGAGGAGCCCAGGCTTGCCGCCGGCCGCGGCGGCCTCTCGGGAGGCCCGCTCACCGAGCTGACCCCTCGGGTCGTCGCCGACGTGGCCACCGCGACCGGCGGGTCGGTTCCTATCGTGGGGTGCGGGGGCATCTTCACCGCCGACTGATGTCCGCCGTTGCCTCGACGCGGGCGCGACCGCCGTCCAGCTGTACACGGGCCTGATCTACCGCGGTCCGGGCATCGTGGGCGAGCTCACGCGGGGTCTGCTCGGGGGCTCCTGAAGCCGCCCGGAGACCGCCGGCCAGGCGTCCCCGTTGCACCCCTCGGCCTTCGCCGTCAAGATTGCCGGGTTCGCCACGCTGCGGGGAACGAGAGGGGGAAGCGGCGGATTGGCTGAAGTTGCCCGAACGGACGAGGCGCGAGTGGAGACGTCGGCCGCGCCCGCGGCCGTCGCGCTCGATCAGGTGGTCAAACGCTTCGGTGACGTGGTCGCCGTCGACGGGGTCACCCTGGACGTCCGGCCCGGAGAGTTCTTCTCCCTCCTCGGGCCCTCAGGGTCCGGCAAGACCACCTGCCTGCGGATGATCGCGGGGTTCGAGCTCCCCACCTCCGGTCGGATCCTCCTGGACGGCCGAGACGTCTCCGACCTCCCACCGTTCGCGCGCGACGTGAACACCGTGTTCCAGGACTACGCGCTGTTCCCGCATATGACGGTGGCGCAGAACGTCGGCTACGGGCTGATGGTCCGAAAGCTCCCCGCGAGTGAGCGGGCGAGTCGCGTCGCCGATGCCCTCGAGATGGTCCGCCTCGGGCATCTCGGTGACCGCAAGCCGGGACAGCTGTCGGGCGGCCAACGGCAGCGCGTGGCGCTCGCCCGCTCGCTCGTGATGCGACCGAAGGTGCTCCTGCTCGACGAGCCCTTGGGCGCGCTGGACCTCAAGCTCCGGCAGGCGATGCAGATCGAGCTGAAGGAGATCCAGCAGGAGGTGAGCCTGACCTTCCTCTACGTGACGCACGACCAGGAGGAAGCGCTCACGATGAGCGACCGGCTCGCCGTGTTCAACCAGGGGACGATCGAGCAGGTCGGGTCGCCGGCCGAGGTCTACGAGCGGCCCGCCACCGCGTTCGTGGCCGGATTCATCGGCGTCTCGAACGTGCTGGAAGGTGACGTCGCTGCGCGGATCACGGGGAGCGCGCACGCCTTCACGGTGCGACCCGAGAAGATCGCGTTCGTCTCGGCGGACGCCGAAGTGGACGACTCGCATTGCACCGCAACCGGGCACGTACGCGAAGTCGTATACCTGGGTGCGATCACGCGATACATCGTCGAGCTCGACGAGGGGGGAGAGCTTGTCGTGATGGAGCAGAACCTCGTCACGAGCTCGATGGAGGCGCTGCAGGTGCGCGGGAAGCCCGTGCGCCTCCGGTGGGAGCGCAGCAACAACCGGTCCGTGGAACGCGGCCGGCAACGAGGGGTCCGAGACGGACCCGGAACGGGGGGGTGCATGAGGAATACCAGTCGATGGCTGATCGTCTGCTCGGTGCTGGCGTTGGTTGCGGCAGCGTGCGGCGAGGACGCCGCGGAGCCGAGCGGCGGCGGGGAACCGCCGGTCGTCTACGACGCGATCGGTGAGGGCGAAGGCCAGCTCAACCTGATCGCGTGGCACGGATACACGGAGGACGGCACCACGGAGGGGTATGAGGAGTACGACTGGGTCACGCCCTTCGAGGACGAGACCGGGTGCGACGTCACGGTGACGTACGGGGACAGCTCGGACGAGATGGTCCAGCTCATGCGCTCCGGAGGCGGGTCCGAATACGACGGCGTCTCCGCGTCGGGTGACGCGTCCAACCGGCTGATCGCGGGCGGGGACGTCGGCGCGGTCGATCCGTCGCTGTTCCCCGAGATGGAGAACGTGATCGCGCCGCTCAATCCCGATGGCGGAACGAAGACCAACCACTACATCGTGGGGGACAACGTGTACGGCACGCCGTACATGTACGGCCCCAACTTCCTCATGTACAACGCCGATGAGGTCAGCCCGGCGCCCACGAGCTGGGACGTCACGTTCGAGGCCGACTCCCCGTACGCGGGCAAGGTCACGGCGTACGGGTACCCGATCTTCATCGCCGACGCGGCGATGTACCTGATGGCGCATCAGCCCGGACCTCGGGATCTCGGATCCGTACGAGCTGACCCAGGAGCAGTTCGACGCGGCGGTCGAGCTCCTGAAGCAGCAGAACGAGTTGATCAGTTGCCTATTGGAACGCTCTATACCGAGGAGATCGACGGGTTCGTGGACGGCTCGATGGTGGTCGGCACGGCGTGGCCGGTGAACTTCACGTATACGAAGGGCGCAGAGGCCGCCAACACGGACGGCCGTGATCCCCTCGGAGGGGGCAACCGGTTGGGCAGACACGTGGATGATCTCGGCGAACGCTCCCAACCCCAACTGCATGCTCAAGTGGATGGACTGGACGATGCAGCCGGACGTGCAGGCTGAGGTCGGGATCTATTACGGGGCGGCAGGCTCCAACGTGAACTCGTGCGCGGAGATCGCCAGCCAGCTCGGGGAGGGCGGCGAGGAACTCGTGAACACGCTCGAGTATCGGGTTCTGCGGAGACGCGGACTTCCTCACCTCGCTGCACCTGTGGAAGACACCGGCGGTGAGCTGCGGGGACGACCGCGGGGACACCTGTGTCGACTACTCGCAGTGGACCCAGGCCTGGACCGAGATCACGGGCTCCTAGGACCACGGTGACATCGGTGACCGAGGCGTCGGACGGCGGAGCCGTCCGACGCCTCGGCACCCGTCTGTACCGCCATCCGATCGGCCGGCTCTCCCTGACGCTCGGGCCGCCGCTCGCCTGGATGATCGTGATCTACCTGGGTTCGCTCGCCATCCTGCTCATCTCGGCCTTCTGGCGACTCGACGTGTTCACGGGTGAGGTCGTGCACGACTGGAGCCTCGTCAACTTCCAGACGCTTCTTGAACGGTGAGGTCTACCGGACGATCACGTTGCGGACGGTCGGGATCGCCCTCGCGGTCACGCTGACCGACGTCGTGCTCGCGTTCCCCCTCGCCTACCACGCGGCGCGGCTCGCGACGCCGAGGGCCCGCAACGCGCTGCTGATCGCCGTCATCCTGCCGCTCTGGGCCAACTACCTCGTCCGGGTCTTCGCCTGGAAGCTGATCCTCACGCCCAACGGGTTCCTGAACTGGCTCGTGGAGTCGCTCGGGCTCGGCTCGCTGCAGGTTGGCCGGTCGAACTGGGCGATCTGGATCACGTCGGTCTACCTCTGGCTCCCCTTCACGTTACTGCCGATCTACGCTGCGATCGAGCGGGTGCCGACATCGTTCCTCGAGGCGTCGGGCGACCTGGGTGCACGGGGCTGGTTCACGTTCCGACGCGTCATGTTCCCGCTGATACTGCCGGGGATCATCGCGGGGTCGATCTTCTCGTTCTCACTCACGCTCGGCGATTACATCGTTCCGGAGCTCGTGGGGAACACCCAATTCATCGGCAACGTGATCTACGCCAACGTGGGGGTTGCAGGGAACGTGCCACTCGCAGCGGCGTACGCACTCGTCCCGATCGCGGTGATGGCCGTCTACCTGCTGCTCGCGAAACGAGCCGGCGCGTTCGAGGCGCTCTGACGATGGAATCCCGGGCCACTCGGATCCTGATCCGTTCGGGAAGCGTCCTCACCCTGGTGTTCCTCTACGTTCCCCTGGGCATCGTGGTGATCTACGCCTTCAACGACGCGATCGGGCAGGCCGTGGCCGATCCAGGACTACACCACGAAGTGGTTCGGGATCGCGTTCCGCTCTGCGCAGGTGAGGGTGGCGCTGATCAACTCCCTCCAGGTGGCGTTGTTCGCCACCGTGATCGCGCTGATCCTCGGGAGCGCGGCCGCGTTCGCCGTGCATCGGTTCCGATTCTTCGGGCGGAACACCGTCTCCTTCCTCCTCGTGCTGCCGATCGCGCTGCCGGGGATCGTGACGGCGATCGCGTTGAACTCCGCGATCAACACGTTCGGCGTGCCGTTCGGCGTGCTCACGATCGTGATCGCGCACGCGACGTTCTGCATCGTGGTCGTGTACAACAACGTGCTCGCGCGGCTGCGACGAACCCCGACGTCGCTGATCGAAGCGTCGATGGACCTCGGTGCCGACGGCTGGCAGACATTCCGATACGTCACGTTCCCGGCCATCAGGACCGCGGTGCTCGCGGGTGGGCTGCTGGCGTTCGCCCTGTCGTTCGACGAGATCGTCGTCACGAACTTCACGGCGGGCAGCACGCAGACGATCCCGAGATTCATCTACAACAGCATCCACCTGCCGAGGAATCGACCGGTCGTGAACGTCGTGGCACTGGTCCTCGTGCTCTTGATGCTGATCCCCGTCTACTTCGCGCAGCGACTGGCGGGAGGCGCCGACGTGCAGGCGGCGGCAGGGGCAGGTTCCCGGTCAGACGAGGAGCTCTAGAGGTACTGCCCGCGCGGCGGGCCGCCCGGCTGCTCCGACTGTGGGTTCTGTGCCATGAGCCCGCGACGGCGGATCTCCTCGAACTGCTGTCGCGCGGCCATCTGCTGGGCGAACATCGCCGCCTGGATGCCGTGGAACAGTCCCTCGAGCCATCCGACGAGCTGCGCCTGGGCGACACGCATCTCCGATTCGCTCGGCACACCGTCGAGCGGCGGGACCAGCTCCTGGAGCTCGTCCTTCAGGTCCTGACTGACCGATCCGCCCAGCTCCTCCACCGATCGGTGGTAGATCTCGACCAGCCGCGCGCGCCCGGCTTCGTCCATGGAGGCATGGCGTGTCTCCTCGAGGAGCTCGCGGACCATCGACGCGATCCGGAGGAGCTTCGCCGGCTCGGTGATGGTTTCCGCAGGTGGAGCACCCTCGTTCCCTTGCTGCTCGGGGTCCGAAGATCCCTCGACAGGGACGGCGGGGATCGGTTGGAGGGGGGGTGACTCCTCAGGTGTGCTCACCGCTCCAACCTAGCACCCTGCTCGTTGGTCCCCTTGCCGAGGTTTCGGATGAAGAGCGACTCGGCGAGCGCGATGTGCTCGATCTCCGACAGCTCGACGCTCTCGTTCACGGAATGGATGAACGAACGCTCGTCCATCGCGCCCCAGATCAGCACCTCGATGCCGGGGAACGTCTGCGTGAGCATCGGCACGAGCGGGATCGATCCGCCAGATCCCACCTCGATGGCGTCGCGTCCGTATGCCTGCGCGAGCGCATCCATCGCCGCGCGGCTCGCGAGCGTCGATGTGTCGACCATGTGGCCGTGACCGGCTTCGAAGCCGGAGCTGCCCTCGAACGTCACCTCTACGCCCCAGGGGGCATGCGCGCGGAGGTGCTCGACGAGCGCCTCGCGGGCCGCGCCGGGGTCGTCGCCCGGCGCGAGCCGTAGGCTCACGCGAGCGCGCGCGACCGGCACGATCTGGTTCGACGAGCCGGCGATCGCCGGTGCGTCGACGCCCAGCACCGCGACCGCGGGAGACGCCAGCAGCCGGTCGGCGAGCGTGCCCGATCCGATCATCTCGACCGAGTCGAGCACCCCCGACTCGTCGCGGAACTCGTCTTCGGGGATCTGGGTCCCCTCCCAGGCGAACCGCTTCAGGCCTTGGATGGCGACATCGCCGTTCTCGTCGTGGAGGGACGCGATCATCCGCGAGAGCGCGGTGATCGCGTCCGGGATCGGCCCCCCATAGGAGCCCGAGTGCTGGGCGCTCGGCAGGACTCGGACCTGCACCACGATGTCGGTCACGCCTCGGATGGAGGAGTTCAACGTGGGCACGCCCGTGCGGTGATTGCCGCCGTCCGCGATCACGGCGACATCCGCTCTCAGCAGGTCGGCGTTGCCCTGGACGAGCTCGGGGAGGTGCTCGGTCGAGCACTCTTCCTCACCCTCGACGACGACCTTGATCGTGACGGGCGGGTCGCCGTCGACGAGCAGGGCCCGGATCGCGGCGGCGTGCACGACGATGCCACTCTTGTCGTCGGCGGCCCCGCGGCCGTACATGCGCCCGTCCCTCACGACCGGCTCGAACGGAGGCGTGTGCCACTCGTCGAGTGGACCCTCGGGCTGCACGTCGTGGTGGGCGTACAGCAGCACCGTAGGGGCGCCCTCGGGTCCGAGCAGCTCGCCGAAGACGGCGGGATGCCCGCCGTCCAGCTCGAGCAAGCGGGCGTTCTCCACGCCGGCCTCCGTCAAGATCTCCTTTGTCGCCTCGGCGGACGCACGAACGTTGGCGGGGTCGTAGCCGGCGTAGCCCATCGACGGGATGCGCACCAGTCGCTCGAGCTCGGCGATGACGCGAGGCATGTCGGCGGCGATCCGCTCGCGAAGCTCCTCGTCGTCGCTCATGGGCTGCGAAGCCTACCGGCTAGGGCGAGAGCCTCCGGAGCGACCAGCCGTCCTCGGCCCGCTCATACAGGAACCGATCGTGGAGGCGGTGTTGACGCCCCTGCCAGAACTCCACCGTGACCGGCTCGATCCGGTAGCCGCCCCAGAACGGCGGTCGCGGCACGTCGTCGCCCGGATACTTCGCATCGTAGGCGGCGAATCGCTCCATCAGCTCCTCACGCGAGGCGAGCTGTGTGCTCTGACGCGAGGCCCAGGCGCCGAGGCGAGCCTCGCGCGGCCGGGTGGCGAAGTATGCGTCGGACTCCTCCTCGGTCACGCGGGAAGCGTCGCCGGTGACGGAGATCTGCCGGTCGAGCTCTCGCCAGTAGATCGAGAACGCCGCCCGAGCGTTCTCGTCGAGTTCGTTGCCTTTCCGGCTCCCGTGATTCGTGTAGAAGACGAAGCCCGCGTCCTCGATCTCGCGCAGCAGTACGTGGCGGATCGAGGGACGTCCATCGGCGGCCGCCGTCGCGAGGGCGATCGCGTTGGGGAGATGGATGCCCGCGCGCTCCGCGTCCTCGTACCAGCGCCGGAACAGCACGACCGGTTCGGACGGGAGGCTCTCGAGCTCCAGCGGCTGGTCGTGCTCGGCGCCCACTGTGCGCCCCCGGCAGGATTCGAACCTGCGCCCCCGGCTCCGGAGGCCGGTGCTCTATCCCCTGAGCTACGGGGGCTCGGGTGCGGAAGTGTAGCAACGGCCTTTCACGCGCTTCGCGGAAGGCAGACGGGGATATCCTCGGCGCGTGTCCGAATCCACGCCGCCACGGGTCCTGTTCGCCGACGACGACCCCATCCTGCACCGGCTCCTCGAGGTGAACTTCCGGGTCGCGGGCATCACGATCGAGTCGGTGGGTCGCGGCGACGATGCGCTCGCGCGCGTCGTCGCGTCGCCCCCCGACGCGCTCGTCCTGGACGCGACGATGCCCGGGATGGACGGCCATGAGGTCTTCCAGCGACTCCGGCAGGAGCCCGGCCTCGACTCGCTCCCCGTCATCTTCCTGACGGGGCGCGGCGCGGAGGAGTTCGCCGCGTACGCGGGCGAGCACGTTCGGATCGTCACGAAGCCGTTCGACCCGACGGAGCTCGTGCAGATCGTGCGCGAGGCGATCGGGGTCACCGGATGATCGAGGACCGGCTGAAGGAGTCGCTGGCCGAAGCCGTGGCAGCGGTTGCGCCCGCCCGGGGGCTGGAGCCGCCGTTCCCCGAGCCGGAGCTGCAGCGACCCCGCCAGAAGGAGTTCGGTGACTTCACCACCAACCTCGCGATGGTCCTCGCTTCGCGAGCGGGTGCCGATCCACGGGCGACGGCGGCCGCGATCGTCGATGCGCTTCCACCCGCACCCTTCCTGGAGAAGGCCGAGGTGGCCGGTCCCGGATTCATCAACCTGTGGACCACCGATGACTGGCTCCACGACGTCTTGCGGCAGATCGCCCGCGACGGCCACCGCTTCGGCGCCGGTCCGTCGACCGGCCGACGGTTCCAGGTGGAGTTCGTGTCCGCGAACCCGACGGGCCCGCTCACGATCGGCCACGCGCGGAACGCCGCGATCGGCGACGCGCTCGCCCGGCTGCTGGCCTTCGCCGGCCACGAGGTCGAGCGCGAGTACTACTTCAACGATGCCGGCGGCCAGATGGACCGATTCGGGGCGTCCGTCGAAGCCCGATACCTGCAGCTCCTGGGCCGCGACGGGGAGATGCCCGAGGACGGCTACCACGGCGACTACGTGACGGAGCTCGCTCGCGACATCATGGACACCGAGGGACCCGGCCTCGCCGACCTCCCGCCGGAACAACGACTCGTGCGGCTCCGGGAGGAGGGCGCCCATCGAGCGATGGAGCAGATCCGCGCCACCCTGGAGCGGTTCGGCGTCTCTTTCGACTCGTACTTCCTCGAGGCGTCCCTCGTGGAGAAAGGCGAGATCGCGCAGGCCATCGAGCGACTGCGCGAGGCCGGGTACGTGTACGACGCCGAAGGAGCAACCTGGTTCCGCTCGACCACGTTCGGCGACGACAAGGATCGCGTCGCGATCCGATCGGACGGGACGCACACGTACTTCGGCGCCGACATCGCCTACGTCCTGGACAAGTTCTCGCGAGGCTTCGACCGGCTGCTCTACGTCTGGGGCGCCGACCACCACGGTGACATCGCGAGGGTGAAGGGAGTTGCGACCGCGCTCGGCTTCGACGCCGACCGGGTCGAGATCGTGATGTACCAGTTCGTCTCGTTCCTGCGCGGCGGTCAGCCCGTGAAGATGAGCAAGCGCGCCGGAACCTTCGTGTCGCTGGACGAGCTGATCGAGGAGGTGGGGACGGACGCGGCCCGCTTCCACCTGCTCTTGTTCTCCAACGACCGTCCGATGAACTTCGACATCGCAGAGGTCGCGCGGCAGACGCTCGACAATCCCGTGTACTACGTGCAGTACGGGCACGCGCGCATCGCGTCGATCCTCCGGAAGGCGAAGGCTGATGGGATCGAGCTGCGACCGATCGAGGAGGTCGACCTGGCGTTGCTCTCGTCAGAGCCGGAGCAGGAGTTGCTCCGAGCGCTCGCCGATGTCCCTGCCCTGATCGCCACCGCCGCCGAGCAGCGCGCGCCGCACCGACTGACCCACGCGGCGCAGGATCTCGCGGCCACGTTCCATCGCTTCTACACGGAGTGTCGCGTGGTCTCCGACGACGCCGCGCTGACACAGGCGCGGCTCTGGCTGTCCTCGGCCACGAAACAGGTCCTGGCGAACCTCCTCGAATTGGTGGGCGTCTCGGCACCCGAGTCGATGGCGAAGATGGACGACGCGACGCGGGATCCGTGAGCGTGTCGATGCCTGAGCGCCCATGATCGAGGACCTCGAGATCCGAACCGCCGAGCCGCGCGACGCCCGTGCCTTCCTCGAGCATTGGACCGCCATCGTTGCGGAGGAGCGGTTCGTCCGGAGCGAGGAGGTCCAGACGTCGGCCCGCGCGTATCGACAGCGCTTCCGGCAGCGGTCGGACCTCGGCACGGATCTGCTGGCCTTCGAAGGGGGACGTCTGGTCGGCCACATCACGGTGCAGCGCGAGCGGCATCCCGTGACGCGTCACGTGGGGTCACTCGCGATCGCGGTCGCCGCCGACGCCCGCGGGCGGGGGATCGGACGTCGGCTGATGGCCGAAGCGATCGCCTGGTCCAAGGAAGCGGGCGTCGAGAAGCTCGTGCTCTCCGTCTACCCGCACAACGAGGCTGCCATCGCCCTGTACCGAAGCTTCGGCTTCGTCGAGGAGGGGAGGCTCGCGAGGCACTCCCGCAAGTCCTACGGTTACGAGGACGAGTTACTCATGGCGGCCTGGATCGGGAGCGACGGGTGAGGACCGAAGGATCGAAGACGACGGATGAGCGGACCGTGCGCATCGGTCTGCTCGGGAGCGGCAACGTGGGCGCCGCTGTGATCCGGCTCCTGCACGAGCACGGGGAAGACGTGGCTCGCAAGGCGGGCGTGCGCCTCGAGGTGGTCCGCGTGGCCGTCCGCGATCCCGCCAGAAACAGGAGCCTTCCGCTCCCACAGGACCGTTTCACCCACGATCCCGGCGCCGTCGTCGACGACCCGGGCATCGACATCGTCTGCGAGCTCATGGGAGGTGTGGACCCGGCGCGCGACCTGCTCCTGCGAGCGCTCGCGAGCGGGAAGTCGGTCGTGACGGCGAACAAGGAGCTCCTCGCCACCCATGGGGAGGAGCTCTTCTCCGCCGCGGACCGGGCGGGAGGCGATCTGTACTTCGAAGCCGCGGTGGCCGGAGGGATCCCCTTGATCCGTCCACTCCGCGAGTCCCTGGCGGGGGAGCGCGTCGATCGCATCCTCGGCATCGTGAACGGAACCACCAACTTCGTGCTCACGCAGATGTCCGAGCAGGGCTGGACCTCCGACCGGGCGATCGCCGAGGCGCAGAGACTCGGGTTCGCCGAGGCCGATCCGACGGCGGACGTCGAAGGGTTCGATGCGGCAGCGAAGTGCGCGATCCTCGCGTCGGTGGCCTTCGGTGCGCGCGTGGTGGCCGACGACGTGTACCGGGAGGGGATCTCCGACGTCACCCCGCAGGACTTCCTTGACGCGGCCAGGCTCGGCTACGTCATCAAGCTCCTCGCGATCGCGGAGCTGGACGATGAGGAGATCTCCGTCCGCGTGCACCCTTCGATGATCCCGGCAGAGCACCCGTTGGCCGCGGTCCGCGGTTCGTCCAACGCCGTCTTCGTCGAAGGGCCCAAGATCGGACAGCTGATGTTCTACGGCGCGGGCGCCGGTGGCGACCCGACCGCCACGGCCGTCGTCGGCGATCTGGTGAGCGTCGCGCGGAACCTGCTGCAGGGCGCGCGGGGTCCGGGCTCGGCGCCCACCAATGCCCGTCGTGTGCGGCCGATGGATGACACGCGAGATCAGTACTACCTCAAGCTCCGCGTCGACGATCGACCCGGCGTCCTCGCGGAGATCGCCGACCGCTTCGGGAGGAACGGGATCTCGCTCGAACGCGTATGGCAGGAGGGCTCCGGGGAAGAGGCCACGCTGTCGTTCATCACCCACCGAGCGCAGGAGGGCGCGTTCCAGAAGACGATGCAGGAGCTCCGCGAGCTCGATGCGGTCCATGCCGTCGCGAGCGTCATCCGGGTGGAGGGTGAGGAGTGACCTCGACGGATGCAGTCGGCTCCGGGGCGCCACAGTGGCGGGGGATCATCGAGGAGTACAGGGCGCGGATGCCGGTCTCGGCAGACACACCCGTGGTCACGCTCCGTGAAGGAGGGACGCCGCTCGTCCGGTCCGAGACCCTCTCGGCCGAGACCGGCTGTGACGTCTGGCTGAAGTACGACGGCACCAACCCCACGGGCTCCTTCAAGGATCGCGGGATGACGCTCGCGATCTCGAAGGCCCTGGAGGAGGGCGCGAAGGCCATCGTGTGCGCCTCCACGGGCAACACGAGCGCCAGCGCGGCGGCCTACGCGGCGAAGGCCGGGCTGACCTGCGCGGTGCTGGTCCCGAAGGGGAAGATCGCGCTCGGCAAGATGGCCCAGACGCTCGTGCACGGCGCCCGGGTGCTCGAGGTCGACGGCAATTTCGATGCGTCGCTCGAGCTGGCCAAGGGCCTCGCGGACCGCTACCCCGTGACCCTCGTGAACAGCGTGAACCGGTACCGGCTCGAAGGACAGAAGTCCGCGGCGTTCGAGATCTGTGACGCGCTCGGCCGCGCGCCCGACCTGCACCTCGTTCCCGTCGGGAACGCAGGGAACATCTCGAGTCACTGGCTCGGCTACACCGAGTACCTGGACGGCGGCCTGATCCACGAGCCGCCGCGACTCTTCGGGTTCCAGGCCCAGGGCGCGGCGCCGATCGTGCTCGGCGAACCGGTGAAGGACCCGCAGACGATCGCGACCGCGATCCGGATCGGGAACCCCGCGTCGTGGGAGAAGGCGGTCGCGGCCGCGAAGGAGTCCGAGGGCGCGATCCTCGCGGTCACGGACCGGGAGATCCTGGCGGCGTACCGGCGTGTCGCCCGCGAGGGCTTGTTCGCCGAGCCCGCGTCGGCCGCGAGCGTCGCCGGACTGCTGCACCTGCACGCCGAGGGGAAGCTCGCGGCCGACGCCACGGTGGTGTGTGTCCTGACCGGTCATGGGCTGAAGGATCCGGAGTGGGCGATCGCCGGGGCGGCGCGGCCGGAGACCGTCCCGGCCGATCCCGCAGTGGTCGCCGCCGAGCTGGGGCTGTAGGTGCGCGTCACCGTCCGGGTGCCGGCCACGTCGGCGAACCTCGGGCCGGGGTTCGACTGCTTCGGGCTCGCGTTGGACCTCTGCAACGAGGTGACGGCAACGACCGGAGCGGAGCGCGGCGTCACCTGGGAGGGCGAGGGAGCCGACGAGCTCCCGACCGACGGCTCCGACATGGTCAGCCGCGCGATCGCGCACGCGTTCGAGCGACAGCGCCGGTTCTTCCCCGGCGCGACGCTCCCGTCGTTCTCGCTCCACGGCGTCAATCGGATCCCGCTCGAACGCGGTCTCGGGTCGTCCTCGGCCGCCGCCGTCGCGGGGATCGCGCTCGGCCTCACCCTCCTCGGTGACGCAGGTGGCAGCGAAGAGCCGTATCCGTACACCAACTTCGCGTACGCGGCGGAGCTGGAGGGGCATCCGGACAACGCGGCCCCTGCGACGTTCGGTGGTTTGACCGTCTTCGCTCCCGGCTCGGCCTACGTGCATCGCCTGGATCCTCATCCCGACCTTGTCACCTGTCGTGCTGGTGCCGGATCGGCTACGGCTCGCGACGGCCGAAGCGAGGGGAGCGCTGTCGAACACGGTCGACAGGCAGGACGCCGTCTTCAACATCGGACATGCCGCGCTCGCGGTCGTGGCGCTCACCCGCGAACCCGATCTGCTCCTCGTCGCGCTGCACGACCGTCTCCACGAGGAGGCTCGCGCTTCGCTCGTGCCGGAGTCGGCCGCGCTCCTCGATGACCTCCGTCACCGGCAGATCCCGGCCTGTCTTTCCGGCGCGGGTCCTTCGCTGCTGGCCTTCGAGGGGGAGGGGCACGAGGTGGGTGACCTCCCCGCGGACTGGCGGGCCATCCGACCAGGTGTCAGAGCGAAGGGCGTCGAGGTCGCGGTCGAAGACTGACGGTCAGCCCACGCAGCGGCCCGTCCCGACCTCGTCGGTTCGGGCCGCCGCCCGATCGACCACTGGGATCAGCGTGGGGGACGTGAGCGCGTACCCGAGATCGTCGTGCGTGACGGACGCGCCGAAGACGAGGCCGGCGACCCTGCCACCGGGCAGCACGAAGGGTCCGCCGCTGTTCCCCGGCGCCACCGTGACCTGCAGCTCGTAGATCCTGCGTCGTGCTTCGTCCTGGGAGTAGATGTCTCGACCGACCGCATCGAGCGCCCGTCGCACCGCCGCGCCGAGCTCCCGGTATCGCCCGTGGGGGTACCCGACGACCGCACCTCCGGTACCCCGAGACACCTCTGTGTCCAGCAGCGTGAGGGGAGGCGCGTCGAGGCCCTCGACCCGGAGGACAGCGGCGTCGAGATCCTCGTCGAACAGGACCGGCACCGCGTCGAAGACCTGCCCGTCCCACTCCACCGTCGGGCTGCTGCCGGCGATCACATGGGCGTTGGTGAGCACGAGGTCGTCCTCGACCACGACCCCGGTGCCTTGCAGGATCCGATCGCAAGCGGGTCCGGAGACGAGCACCACCGACGAGCGCGCCGCCCGAGCCGCCCGAGCGGCGAGCCCCTGTCTCGGTTGTGGCACCGGGTCCGCCGGAAGCGGCGGGAGGCCCGAGAACACGTCCGGGAACCCGATGATGTCGAGCACGTTCCCGATCTGCGCGGCGAGCGCCGGCGGTGGCGGAAGCATGGTGTCCACGACCCGGACGACGGCCGAGCGCTGCAGGGAGCGGGCGATCGACGGGAACGGGCCCGCCGCCAGGTTGATGCCGAGGAACCAGATGGCCAGGACGAGCGCGATCACCGACAGGGCGCCACCGCCCACCGAGTCCGCGGTCTTGAGCCGCGTTCCGTGCGCTCGCCGCCGGAGCTTGACCCCGAGGACCGAGGCCGCCGCATCGCCGAGCGCGCCGAGGAGCAGGATCGTCCCGAGTGCCACGGCCGCCTTGGCAGGGTCGGACCGGACGAGCCCGGCGGTGAAGGGCGCGACCCAGATGCCGACGACGAACCCGATGCCCAGTCCGATGAGCCCCGCCACCTGGAGTACGGCGCCGCGTCGATAGCCGCCCCACGCCGACAACGCGAGCAGTACCAGGAGCACCACGTCCAGGACGGTCACCGACCCACATCGTCCCACGGCGACACGGCGTGCCGTTGGGTCGATGCGAGTCGCCGCCCCCTACACTGCCGACGTGGTCACGATCGCCCACATCTCCGATCCGCACGTCGGTTCCCCCCACTTCGTGCCGAACCTCCTGCATCGAGTGATCGAGGAGATCAACGAGCTCCAGCCGGCCGCGGTGATCTGCAGTGGCGACCTCACGACCGACGGGTATCGGCAGGAGTACCAAGCGTGGCTCTCGTACGCGGAGCGGATCCAGGCGCCCCTGCACACGATCCCGGGGAACCACGACTCACGGAACGTGGGGTACCTGCACTTCGAGGAGCTCATCGGTTCGCGCAACTGGTCCGTCGACGTGGAGGGGATCCGGATCGTCGGCGTCGACTCGAGTGAACCAGACCTGAACGAGGGGATGGTGGGTCGAGGACACTACTCGTGGATCCGCAAGCAATTCGCCGAGCCCGCTGACCTCAAGGTGTTCGTCCTGCACCATCATCTGATCCCGATCCCCGGGACGGGGCGAGAACGCAGCACGGTCATGGACGCGGGAGATCTCCTGGAGGTGCTCGTCCACTCGGGGGTCCATGTGGTGCTCGCCGGGCACAAGCATGTCCCCTACGTCTGGCGGCTGGAGGACATGTACCTGGCGAGCGCCGGGACCTGCTCGTCCCTTCGCGTGCGCGGGCACACCAAGCCCTGCTACAACGTGTTGGAGATCGACGCCGGGAAGGTCACGATCCTCCGGAAGTTCCCGTTCGGCGAACGACAGCAGATGGCGACGGTCGCGATCGCGACGGGGACCCAGATGCAGCGCGAGGGGGAGGGCTTCATCCAGGAGTCCGCCGTCTCCGGCAAGGCTTCCGGCCACGTCGACGGCCCGGCGTCCGGACAGGTTCCGAGCGACTGACGCCCGGCGTATCCAACCTCATCGACCCAACCACCCGTCGGGAGACGCACATGCGAACGCTCGCCCTCGTGGACGGGGAGCACTACCCATCCGTGACGCGCGCCGCCCTCGAGGCGGCGGGTGCGCGCGGCCACGAGATCGTGGCCGCGCTCCTCGTGGGCGGGACCGAGAAGCTCCCCGCCGGTGGAGATCCGCCCGACCTCGGCGTCACGGTCCTGGTCATGGCCGACGAACGGATGCATGCGCTGCGGGCCGCCATCGCCGAACACTCCCCGGAGGTCGTCCTCGACCTCTCCGACGAGCCGGTCCTCGGCTATCGGGAGCGCATGGAGCTCATCGGGGTCGCCCTCGCGGCGGGGGTTCCCTACGTCGGCCCGGACTTCCGATGCGATCCGCCGGAGCAGGGTTCACCCCTCGGCGTTCCCACGCTCGCCGTCATCGGGACGGGGAAGCGGACGGGCAAGACCGCGATCGCCGGGGCCGTCGCTCGCCTGGCGGCCCGCCGAGGTCTCGAGCCGGTGGTGGTCGCGATGGGTCGCGGCGGGCCGCCGGAGCCCACCGTGGCGTTGGCCGGCTCCGTCGATCTCGACCATCTCGTCCGCCTGGTCGCCGACGGCGAGCACGCGGCCTCGGACTACCTGGAGGACGCGATCACCACGGGCGTCACGACGGTGGGCGCTCGCCGCGCCGGCGGTGGGCTCGCCGGCGCGCCGTACCTCTCCAACGTCCGGGAGGCCGCCGAGCTGGCGGCCTCCCTCGGTCCCGGCCTCGTGATCCTGGAGGGGAGCGGGGCCGCGATCCCGCCGCTCCCGTGGGATGCGGGCATCCTCGTCGTGCCGGCCACCACGCCGCCCGAGTACCTGAGCGGTTACCTCGGCCCGTACCGGCTCTTGCGGTCCGACCTGGTGGTTGTTACCATGGCAGGCGACCCATCCGGGTCCGAAAACCTTTCCGCGCTCCGTTCCCCTGTTCGGCGCTACCTGGACGATGCGGCGTTCATCTCGACGGACTTCGTTCCGGTCGCGTTGGAAGACATCCGGGGCAAGGAAGCGTTCTTCGCCACGACTGCTCCTTCTGCGGTCGTCGAGAGGCTCATCCGACGCCTCGAAGCCGATCACGGATGCAGGGTCGTGGGATGGAGCGCTCGACTGGCGGATCGCGCCGGTCTGGTCGAAGACCTCGATGCCGTCCAGGGATACGACGTCCTCCTCACGGAGCTGAAGGCGGCGGCCGTCGATACGGCGGTTCCCATCGCCCTCGACCGAGGGGCGGAGGTCGTGTTCGTGGACAACCGCGCAGAGGCCGTGGAGGGATCCGCGGACCTCGACACCGCGCTCGGCGGCGCGATCGACATCGCGCTCGGCCGAGCGGAAGAACGCTTATGACGAGAGACAAACACCCACACATCACGATCTCGGACCAAGATCCCGGGCTGCCCTACTCCAAGGGGTTGATGGCCTCCCAGGTCATGGTCACGGGGCTCTCCGCCTATCGCGCCTACGAGGTGGCGGAGACGATCGAGATCCGCTTGCTCGACGAGGGCCGTTCCTCGATCAACAGCCTCGAGCTCTCACAGTTCGCTCTGGACATCATCCGGGAGCTCGCAGGAGATCGATACGCCACGACCTTCGCCCGATGGCAGGACGTCCAGCGGTTGGACGTGCCGCTCGTGATCCTGATCGGTGGTGCGACCGGCGTCGGGAAGTCCACCATCGCCACGCATCTGGCGCACCGGCTCGGGATCGTGCGCGTCGTCGCGACGGACGGTTCGATCCGAGAGGTGATGCGGTCGATGCTCTCCGCCGAGCTCATGCCCACGCTCCATATCTCGTCGTTCCAGACGGACACGGTCGTGCGGGAGCCGACGCGGCGCTCCGACGCCCTCGTCGCAGGCTTCCGGGAGCAGACGGCGGCGGTGTCGGTCGGGATCGAGGCCTTGATCAAGCGGGCGGCCGCCGACGGAACGAGCATCGTGATCGAGGGGGTCCACGTCGTCCCGGGATTCTTCGATCTGGACATCCATGGTGAACGCACCGTGCCCGTTCCGCTGGTCGTCGAGGTGGAGGAGGAGAGCCGCCATCTGACTCACTTCGCCGCGAGAGAAACCGGCGTCCGTCCGGCCGAGCGGTACGCGCAGAACTTCGAGAACATCAGGAAGCTCCAGCGTTACATCAAGAGCCAGGCCCTGTCCCACGGGGTGCCGATCGTCGCGAACCACAGTTTCGACCAGGCGATCTCGGCTGTGCTGGACCTCGTGATGGAGCGGGCCACCGCGCGGGCCGCACAGCACGCGGAGGAGTTCGGACGACAGGGGAGGACGGCGTGAGACTGTTCCTGGACACCGCCAGCATCGACGAGATCCGCGAGATCAACCGGTGGGGCGTGCTCTCCGGCGTCACGACGAACCCGTCGCTGGTCGCGAAGGAGAACGCCGACCCGGAGGCGACCTGGAAAGAGATCCTCGCGGAGGTCGAAGGCGACATCTCGCTCGAGACCACCGAGCTCGAGGCCGGCCCGATGTTCGAGGAAGGGCAGCGACTCGCGGGCATGGCGCCCAATGCGGTCGTGAAGGTGCCGATGACCCCGGCAGGTCTCGAAACCGGCAAGCGACTCGCCGGGGAGGGGATCCGGGTCAACGTGACACTGGTGTTCTCGCCGGCGCAGGCGATCCTGGCCGCGGAGATCGGGGCGTACTGCGTGTCGCCGTTCCTCGGCAGGCTCGACGACATCGGCGCGGACGGGATGAAGCTCCTGCACGACATCTGCGAGATCTACGCGGTGCAGGGCTACGCCTCGAACGTGCTGGCAGCTTCACTCCGTCATCCCATGCACGTGGTGGAGTCCGCGCTCGCGGGAGCGGACATCGCCACGATGCCCTACGACGTCTTCACGAAGCTCGTGAAGCACCCACTGACCGACTCCGGACTGGAGCGCTTCCTCGCCGACTGGCGAAAGCTCCAGGACGAACAGCCCTAGCGAACGAAGAAAGAGAGGCAGGGCACCGATGAACACCATGGATCGCAGCACGTTGGAGGGAAAGCTCCTCCCGGAGCTGCAGCAGATCGCGCAGACGATGGGGATCGAAGGATCCCAGCGTCTGCGCAAGGCAGGCCTGATCGACGCGATCGTCGAAGCCTCGTCGAACGGTGAACGATCCGGGAACGGCGAGGCATCCACGTCTCCGTCCCGTGAGGCGGCCACCGCGACGAGCGACGTCGTGAGTCGAGCGACGGCGCGAGTGGCGACGCCGCGATCGGCGACGGCGCGACCGCCGCAGTCGCGACGGACGAGCGCCGCGCCGAGAGCGCGGCGGAGGACGAGGATGCGGGCTCGTCCGCCAACACGCGGTCGGACGACGATCGTTCCACGGAGAACCGTCGTCCGGTCGGCGAGGATCGCCAACCGGATGACCGTCCCAACCGCGGCGAGCGGCCGCAGGGTCGCGGCGGTCCCCAGGACCGCGGCGACCGAGGCGACCAGGGCGACCGGAACGACCCCCGCAACAGGCGGCGCCGGCCCACGCGCGAGGAGCGGCGGCAGCAGCGAGAAGACCGCCGTGAACGCGAGGAGCAGGAACGCGTCGAGGCGCTGAAGACCGCTCCGTCCGCATCCGGGATCCTCGATCTCTTGCCGGACGGCTACGGCTTCCTGCGGACCTCGGGCTACCTGCCCGGACCGGACGACATCTACGTCTCGATGTCCCAGGTGCGGAAGCATCAGCTCCGTAAGGGCGACGTCGTGACGGGCAAGGTGCGGCAGCCGAAGGACAGCGAGAAGTACTGGGCGCTCCTCGAGGTCGAGAAGGTCAACGACGTCGGCGTCGACGACGTGAAGGAGCGGAGGAACTTCGACAAGCTCACGCCGCTGTTCCCCGACGAGCGGTTCCGGCTCGAATCCGGGCCCACGGCCGTGACCGAGCGGATCATCGACATGATCGCGCCGATCGGCAAGGGTCAGCGAGGCATGGTCGTGTCTCCGCCGAAGGCGGGCAAGACCACGGTCCTCAAGCAGATCGCGAACGGGATCATCAACTCGAGTCCCGACACGCACGTGATCGTGCTGTTGGTGGACGAGCGTCCCGAGGAGGTCACCGACTGGCAGCGAACGGTCGAGGCCGCCGAGGTCGTCTACTCCACCTTCGACAAGCCCACCGACCAGCACATCCAAGTGACGGAGCTCGTCCTCGAGCGCGCTCGGCGCCTGGCCGAATCCGGCAGGGACGTCGCCGTCGTCCTCGACTCGATCACGCGACTGGCGCGTGCGTACAACCTGGCGGCGCCGTCGTCGGGCAAGATCCTGTCGGGTGGTATCGACTCCGGAGCCCTCTACCCGCCGAGACGGTTCTTCGGCGCGGCGCGGAACATCGAGGAGGGAGGATCGCTCACGATCATCGCGAGCGCCCTCGTCGAGACCGGGTCCCGGATGGACGACGGCATCTTCGAGGAATTCAAGGGCACCGGGAACATGGAGCTGCGTCTCGATCGTTCTCTGTCAGAGAAGCGGCTGTTCCCGGCGATCAACGTCGACGCCTCGGGGACCCGCAAGGAGGAGCTGTTGCTGCCGGCCGAGGAGCTCGCGCTGGTGATCAAGCTCCGGCGGGTGCTCCATGCGCTCGATGTGGGCGCGGCGCTCGAGCTGCTGGTCGACAAGATCCGGGCCACCAAGTCCAACGAGCAGTTCCTGAAGGAGATCGCGAAGGCGCCGTCCGGGGGGTAGGCCGCCGGCCGGGTTGCCGACCAGAGAGGATCGGACGGCCTCCGGTACCCTTGAAGGCGGAAGAGGAGAACGAGATGAAACAGGGCATCCACCCCGACTATCAGATCGCCAACGTGCATTGCTCGTGCGGGAACACGTTCCAGACCCGCTCCACCGTGAGCGAGATCCGCGCGGAGCTCTGCTCGAACTGCCACCCGTTCTACACCGGCAAGCAGAAGTTCGTGGACGCCGGCGGGCGGGTCGAGCGGTTCCAGCGTCGGTACGCGAAGACCCAGGCGGCCCAACAGGCACAGCAGGGTTAACCGACCGGTGGCGGAGGCAGCGGCCCCGAAACCGACGCCGCCGCGCGCCCATCTTTACGGGGGCCAGGCGGTCGTCGAGGGCGTGATGATGCGCGGCGCGGGGTTCTGGGCGATCGCCGTTCGCCGGCCGGACGACACGGTCCACGTCGAGTCCCACGAGATCGACTCGATCGTGCTTCGCTACCCCCTCCTGGGGAAGCCGTTCTTCCGGGGGATCATCGTCCTCGGGCAGTCGCTCGCGATCGGCATGCGCGCGTTGATGGTCTCGGCCAACCAATCCCTGGAGGAGGAGGAGCGGCTCACGCCACGACAGGTCGCCCTGTCGATCGTCTTGGCGCTGGCGCTGTTCATCGGGATCTTCATCATCGCGCCGACGACGCTCTTCGCGTGGTTCGAGAACCGCACGGGCGGTGGTGGGGTCTTCACGCTGATCGGCGAAGGCGTGTTCCGCGTCGCGCTCTTCGTCGCCTACCTGTGGCTGATCGGCAAGACCAAGGACATCCACCGCGTGTTCGAGTATCACGGAGCCGAACACAAGACGATCGCCGCGTTCGAGCACGGCGAGGAGCTGGATCCGGAGCTGATCGACCGCTACCCGAAAGAGCACGTGCGCTGCGGGACCAACTTCCTCATCATCGTGATGGTCATCACGATCTTCGTGTTCACGCTCTTCGGTACGCCCGCGCTCGTGTGGCGCATCGTCTCGCGCGTGATCGCGATCCCGATCATCGCCGCGATCTCCTACGAGGCGCTGCGCTTCGGCGCGAAACACCCCGGATCGCTCCTGATGCGTGGCCTGATGGCGCCGGGTATCTGGCTGCAGAGGATCACCACCCAGCAGCCGGACCGCTCCCAGATCGAGATCGCCGTCACGTCGTTCCGGGAGCTGCTCCGCCGCGAGGCGGAGGCGACGGCGCCCGCGACGGAGCCGGAGCCCGAACCCGAGCGCTAGGCCTCGTTGGCCGGCGCTTCTCCCGAGGGTCGTTGCATCGGCCGTTTCTTGCGCGAAGATGATGCGGTTCCCCACGACTCGGGAGGTTTCCCCATGCCGACCAGCGACCTGGATATGCCGTTGCTGCCGAGCGCGGAGCAGATCCGCAGACGAGAGTTCGCAACCGTTCGTCGCGGCTACGACCCGCAGCAGGTGCGCGCCTACCTGACCTCGATCGCGAACCAGGTCGGGACGCTGGAGCGTGAGCTCAGCCAGTTGCGACTGGAGGTGGGTTCCTCCGCCGCCGCGAGAAGCGAACAGACGGCGGAGCCGGTGGAGGTGCACGAGGCAGGATCGTCGTCGGGCGACCCGTATGACGCGCTGTCCAAGCGCTTCGCCTCCTTGATCGAGATCGCGGATCAAGAAGCCGAGCAGATCCTCGAGAACGCGAGGTCCGAATCGGAGCGAACGCTCGACGAGGCGAGGAGCGAGGCCGATCGCATCAGGGTCGACGCGCAGGCGCACGCGGAGGAAGCCCGGCAGGAGGGCACGGACCTGCTGGAGCGAGCCAAGACGGAATCCGACCGGCTCCTTTTGGGGCTGGCCGAGCGGCGGCGTGGCCTCGTCACGCAGCTGGAAGAGATGCGCGGGAAGCTCATCGCGGTGGCGGAGGACCTCGCGCTGCCGATCGAAGAGGCGGCGCGAGCCGACGCGGAGGACAGCGACCTGGTGGAGGCCGCCGACGACGGCGCGGGCGGCACCGCGGGCGGCTCGGATGACGCCGTCGATCCCCGCTACGAGGATCTGTGGGTGAACAAGGAGGAGTCTTTGCAGATCCCGGACCTCGCAGCCATCGACCTGGAGTTCGACGAGTCCGAGGAGTAGTCGAGCGCAGGCGGCCAGGCGGCGCCTGAGAGAATCGTCGACGTCATGGACGTCGAGGACCGCCTGAAAGAGATCGAGGCCCGCTTCGAGCAGATCAAGGCCGAGATGGCCTCCGTCGAGGCGGCGACCGACCACGACCGGATGCGGACGCTCGGGCAGCTCTTCGCCGAGCTCGACCAGATCGTCCGGCCGTACCGTGAGTTCCGTCAGGCCTCCGATGACGCGGCCGAGGCACGCGAGCTCGCCGCCGCGGAGGCAGACCCCGAGATGGCGGAGGCGTTCGACGAGGAGGCCCGCACGTCGGCGGCTCGGGCCGAAGCGCTCCGCGGCCGGCTCGAGCAGCTGCTGGTGCCCAAGGACCCCAACGAGGGCAAGGATCTGATCGTGGAGATCCGAGCGGGCGCCGGCGGTCAGGAGGCTGCTCTGTGGGCCGGCGACCTCTACGAGATGTACCGACACCTCGCGGACCGGCGGAAGTGGAAGTCCGAGGTCCTGGCCTCTGCGCCGGCCGAGATGGGCGGCTTCAAGGAAGTCGTGCTCGGGATCAAGGGCCGCGACGCCTACGGCAGGTTGAAGCACGAGTCGGGCGTGCATCGGGTGCAGCGCGTGCCGGTCACCGAGTCGCAGGGTCGGATCCACACGTCGACCGCGACGGTCGCGGTGATGCCCGAGGCCGAGGACGTCGAGGTGGAGATCCGGCCGGAGGATCTCGACATCGACGTCTACCGGTCGAGCGGTCCCGGCGGGCAGTCGGTCAATACGACCGACTCGGCCGTACGGATCGTCCACAAGCCGACCGGCATCAAGGTCGAGATGCAGGAGGAACGCTCGCAGCTGCAGAACCGAGAGAAAGCGATGCGGTACCTGCGCGCACGGCTGTATCAGAAGGCGCTCGACGAGCAACACTCGAAGGAGGCGGCCGCTCGCAAGTCGATGGTTGGCACGGGTGAGCGCTCGGAGAAGATCCGCACGTACAACTTCCCCGAGGGCCGGGTGACCGACCATCGCGTCAAGCACACCTCGCACCAGCTGGCCAACGTGCTGGCGGGCGGTGACGAGCTGGACGGCTTCACGGAGCGGTTGAACGCCGCGGAGCGCTCCGCGCAGCTCGCCGAGGTCGAGGACGTGCCGGCGACGCCGGGCGACTGACGTGCGACCGGCGCAGGTCGTCAGGCGCGCGGCCGAGTACCTGGAGCGGCACGGCGAGGAGAGCCCGGTTCCCACCGCCGAGCGGCTCCTGTCGCACGTCCTGGGGACGGATCGGACGGGGATCTACGCCCGGGAAGGGCTGACGTCGCAGGAGGCGAAGCTCTTCGGACGCGCACTGTGCCGGCGGTGCGCCGGCGAGCCGGTCCAGCACGTCACCGGCGAAGAGGGATTCCGGCACCTCACGGTCGGCATCCGCCCGGGCGTGTTCGTTCCCCGTCCAGAGACCGAGGTCCTCGTCGAGGTCGTGCTCGACGAGCTGGCCGGCGTCGGATCGCCGGTGGTCATCGACGTCTGCACGGGCAGCGGCGCCGTCGCCCTGGCACTCAAGGACGAGCGGCCGGACGCGACGGTGCTCGCCACCGATCTCGCGCCGGAGGCCGTCGCGCTCGCTCGAGACAACGCGGAGGCCCTTGGCCTTCCGATCACGGTCCTGGAAGGGGACCTGCTCGACCCGTTGCCACCGGAGGTGCGCGGCGAGACGGACGTGGTCGTGTGCAATCCGCCGTACGTGCCGCCCGAAGCCCGTGACTCGCTTCCACCGGACGTGCGAGCCGAACCCGAGCTCGCGGTGTTCGGCGGGGTGGCCCTCTACGAGCGGCTCTTCGCCCAGGCGATGTCGAGCCTCCGACCCGGTGGCCTGGTGGCCGTCGAGATCGAGGAGAGCACGGCGGCGTCCGTGTCGGCGGCGGCCGAGCGGGCAGGGTTCGTAGATCTGTCCGTCCGACGTGATCTGACCGGGCGGGATCGCGTCGTGAGCGGGCGGCGGCCGCCGCTTCCTCTCATGACGCCGCTGCGATGACCTCCTTGAGTGGGCCGTTGCGTGATGCGGTCTCCGCCGCCCGCCGCGGCGAGCTGATCGTCTTCCCCACCGACACGGTCTACGGGATCGGCACCCGTCCGGACGATCCCGAGGCGACCGCCAAGGTGTTCGAGGCCAAGCGCCGGCCCCGGGACCTCGAGCTCCCGGTGCTGGTCGCCAATGCCGCGGCGGCGCGCGTCGTGGCGGTGTTCGACCGGCGAGCCGAGCGTCTCACCGGAGCCCTGTGGCCGGGACCGCTCACCCTCGTCCTCCCCAGGGACACGGGCGCCTTCGGGTGGGACCTCGGAGGCGACCCGGCCACCGTAGGCGTCCGCGCCCCCCACCACCCGATGGCCCTGACGCTCCTGGCCGAGACCGGTCCGTTGGCTGTGACCAGCGCGAACCACTCGGGTCGCCCGCCGGCCGAGACGTGCGGCGAGCTGCAGGACCTCTTCGGCGGGGATGTCGCCATCTACCTGTGCCAAGAGGATCCCCTCGAGGGCATCGCCTCGACCGTCCTCGACCTCGCCCACGGAGCCGCGACGATCATCAGGGATGGGGTCGTGTCCCGCGAGACGATCCTCGAGCTCCTGCCGGACGAGTCCTCGTTGCTAGACTCGCGCCCTTCGTCATGAGCGGGATCCTGGTCGTGTGCACGGGTAACATCTGCCGCTCTCCGATGGCCGAGGGGTTCCTGCGCGCAGCCCTCGTGGAACGCCTCGGCGAGGCGGCGCCGGTCGTGACGTCGGCGGGCACCTCCGGATGGGACGGTTCCGGGGCGATGATCGAGTCGATCCGCTCGGCGCAGGAGCGGGGCGCCGACATCCGGTCGCACCTCGCGCGGCGGCTCACCGCCGAGATGCTCGACGACGCCGACCTGATCGTGTGCATGGCCACCGATCATCGCGAGGCCATCGTCGGCACGAGGCCGGACCTGGCGGCCAAGACCTTCACGATCAAGGAGCTCGTTCGCCTGATGGAAGCCGCGCCCGCCGGCGGGTCCTTCGACGCTCGCGTGGCCGCGGCCGCGGCGTCGCGGAACGGTACCGGATCGCAGCTCGAAGACATCCGAGACCCGCTCGGCGATCCGATCGAGGGGTATCGCGAGGTGGCGGACGAGCTCCACGACCTGTCCGGGCGACTCGCGGCCGCGCTCACCGAGGAGGTGGCGTGATGCGCATCGCCCTCGGTGCGGACCATGCCGGGTTCCCGCTCAAGGAGGACCTGAAGGCCTACCTCGCCGAGGAGGGTCACGACGTCGTCGACCACGGCACCGACTCCACGGAGCCGGTGGACTACCCGGCGTTCTGCGCATCCGCGGCCCGTGCCGTGGTGGCCGGGGCAGCAGACCGCGCGATCGTGCTCGGGGGGTCCGGCCAGGGGGAGCAGATCGTGGCAAACAAGGTGGACGGGGTCCGGGCTGCCCTCTGCCACGACCTGTGGCTGGCGCGGATGTCCCGGCAGCACAACGACGCCAACGTGCTGGCCCTAGGGGCGCGGGTGATCGCGCCCGCGTACGCTCGGGAGATCGTGCGCATCTGGTTGGAGACGCCCTTCGAAGGTGGACGTCACGTCAAGAGGCTGGATCAGATCGCGCAGATCGAGCGAGGGGAGCTCTAGAGATGAGGGAATACGTCGCCGACTGGGACGCGCTGAAGGCCGCCGATCCGGAGGTAGCCGGGGCGATCGCGAACGAGCTCCAGCGCGAGCGGAGCACCCTGCGACTGATCGCCTCCGAGAACTACGCGAGCCCCGCCGTCCTCGCGGCCCTCGGCTCCACGATGACGAACAAGTACGCCGAGGGCTATCCGGGTCGGCGTTACTACGGCGGGTGCGAGTTCGTGGACGTCACGGAGCAGCTCGCGATCGACCGGGCCAAAGAGCTGTTCGGTGCCGAGCACGCGAACGTCCAGCCCCACGCCGGCGCCCAGGCGAACATGGCGGTCTTCGGCGCGTTCCTCCGGCCGAACGACCCCGAGGACACGGTCCTCGGGATGGAGCTCGCGCACGGTGGGCACCTCACGCACGGCTCCCCCGTGAACGTGTCCGGGATGTGGTTCAACTTCGTCGGATACCAGGTGGACCGCGAGACGGAGCAGCTCGACATGGATCGCGTTCGCGCTCTGGCGAAGGAGCATCGACCGAAGATCATCCTGTCCGGCTACACCGCGTACGCTCGCGAGATCGACTTCGCCGCGTTCCGTGAGATCGCTGATGAGGTCGGGGCGCTGCACTGGGTGGACGCGTCTCACTTCATCGGGCTCGTGGCCGGCGGCGCGTACCCGTCACCGGTCCCTCATGCCGACGTCGTGACGTTCACGACCCATAAGGCGCTCCGCGGGCCGCGCGGCGCGATGATCGTCTGCAAGGAAGAGCACGCGAAGGCGATCGACAAGGCCGTGTTCCCGATGATGCAAGGTGGTCCGCTGGAGCACTGCATCGCGGCCAAGGCGGTTGCCCTGAAGGAGGCGATGACGCCGGAGTTCCGCGACTACGCGCACCGCGTGGTGCGCGACGCGCGGGCCCTGGCCGCCGGTCTCGCCGACGAGGGTCTTCGCGTGATCTCGGGGGGGACGGACTCGCACCTGATCCTCGCCGACGTGCGTCCGGTCGGGACCGATGGGAAGACCGCAGAGGCCGTGTGCGACGAGGTCGGCATCGCGCTCAACAAGAACCAGATCCCGTACGACCCGGAGCCGCCCTCGGCGCCCTCGGGGATCCGCGTCGGCACCCCCGGCCCGGCGACCCTGGGGATGGACGAAGAGGAGATGGGGGAGATCGCTTCGGTGATCGGCGAGGTCCTGAAGGATCCCGCGGATGTGAGTGCCAAGGGGAAGTCCGCCCAGCGCGTCCGAGATCTGATGGAGCGATTCCCGCTCTACGCATAGCAGCGCGCCGGCGGTTGCCGGACGGCAACCGCCGCCGCAGACTGTCGCCACCGTGGGTGCCTACCTGATCGTCTTCCTGGTTGCAGCCGGCACCACGTTCGCCCTGACGCCCCTGGTCAAACGCTACGCGGTTCGGTTCGGCGCGATCGATCACCCCTCGGAGCGGAAGCTTCATACGGTGGCCACTCCGACGATGGGCGGTCTCGCGATGTGGGCAGGCTTCCTCGTCGCGATGGGGGCGGCATGGTTGCTGCCGTACTTCGGCGCGCTGAAGCAGACGGCTGCCGAGCCGGTGGCCGCGATCGTCACCTGCACGCTGATGACGGGCCTCGGCGCGATCGACGACAAGCGCGGAACGTCCGCGCTCGCCAAGCTGACCGCTCAGATCTTCATCGCCGGCATCCTCGTCCTGATGGGAGTGCAGCTCGCCTACTTCGTGCTCCCCGGCGAAGGCCTCGCGGTGCTCGGCACCGACGAGGCCGTGCCGCTCACGATCCTATGGGTGGTGGCGGCCGTGAACGCGATCAACCTCGTCGACGGGCTCGACGGGCTGGCCGCGGGGATGGTCGCGATCGCGGCCACCACGTTCTTCGTGTACCTGGTCCGTGGCGGTGAGATCACGGAGTCGGCCTCCGTCGCCGCGTTGCTCTCCGTGATCACCGTCGGGATCTGCGTGGGGTTCCTGCCGTGGAACTTCCATCCGGCGAAGATCTTCATGGGGGATACCGGCTCCATGCTCCTCGGCATGCTCGTGGCGATCGCCACGATCGCCGGCGTGGGCAGCGACCTGGGGCCCCCAGACCGCGGGGAGGTCGCCGTCATCGCGTTGCCGCTGCTCGTGCCGTTGCTGGTGCTCGCGATCCCGTTCCTCGACGTGCTCCTCGCGATCGTGCGCCGAACCCGGAAAGGGATCGGGATCGCGCACGCGGACAAGGAACACATCTTCCACCGGCTGATGGACATCGGGCACGGCCACCGTCAGACCGTGCTCCTGATGTATCTGTGGTCCGCGCTCGTCTGCGGCTCGGCGCTCGCGATCGGGGTCATCGACGCACGGCTGGTCGCAGGTGCAGTCGTCGGGTGCGCGTTGGTGCTGTTCCTCGTGACGGCACTGCCCCGATTGCTGGAACGCCGCCGGAACGGCGAGCTCAACGGCCGCCACGCCGCGGGCACCCCGGCCGCCGGCGAGCGACCACCCGTTCCCCCCGAGCCGGATCCGGCGCCGGCCGACCCGACGCCGTCGCAGTCCGGTCCGTGATCCTTCATGTGAAATCCTTCACAAGCGGGGGCCGGCCGGCGACGGAAATGGCCTCTGACCAGCGGAAACGCGTCCGCCAAGGGTTTGACGGCGTGCGCGGCAGGCGTTTAGAGTGTCCGCCTCCCATGAGCGGGCCTCGCAAGAGCGACGCGTGGTCCGGCATGGGGACCGGCTGGGCGATCACCTCGACGCTCGTCGGGGGGATCATCACCGTCGGCGGGCTGGGATACGTGCTCGACCGGATCCTCGGAACCGGATCTGGTTTCACGGCACTCGGGATCGTTCTCGGGGCCGCGTGCGCCATCTACATCGTGTATCTGCGGTACGGCAGGGGAGGCGAGTGACCAAGACGCGAGAGCCGGAGCGCGAGCTGGTGCGCCGGCTCCTGCCTTTCGCCGTGCCTGCCCTTGCGATCGCGGCAGGAGCCGGCGCCGCGATCGGGGGAGCCGGAGCTGCCTGGTCGGCGGCGATCGCGATCGTCGTCCTCGTCCTGAATTTCGTCGCCCACGCCGGATCGATGGCCTGGGCCGCGCGGATCTCACCGATGATCCTCATGGCCGTTGGAGTGGGCGGCTACGTCGTGCGGCTCGCGGCGTTCACGGTCGCCCTCCTGCTCCTGGACCGGCTCTCGTGGTTCTCCCCGCTCGCGTTCGTCGCCGCCTTCGCGCCGGCCACGATCGCGCTCCTCGTCGTGGAGATGCGACTCCTCGCGGGCAGGATGCAGGCCGACCTCTGGTACTTCCCGGAACGAACTCGGCCGGAGCGGACCACGTGATCGCCGCGGTCCTCGCAGAGGAGTTCCATCCGCCGTCCACGCAGGACTTCGTCTTCGACTGCTACTTCAGCGTCGATCTGTTCGGTATCGAGATCTGCTTCAACTTCATCATCGCGTTGGTCGTGGCCTCCGTGCTGGTGTACGTCCTCCTCTTCCTGTTCGCGTTCCGGAAGCCGCGAACGGTGCCGGGGAAGCTCCAATCGTTGATGGAGTTGGGGCTCGAGTTCGTGCGCGAGCAGATCGCGATGCCGATGCTCGGGCCCGCCGCCGATCGGTTCCTCGCCCTGCTCGTGACGTTCTTCTTCTTCATCTTCTTCATGAACATGTTCGAGATCATGCCGTTGGTGAACTTCTCGGCGAGCAGCCGCGTCGCGTTCCCGCTCGTCCTCGCGATGATCTCCTGGGTCACCTACAACGCCGTCGGTATCGCGAAACACGGGTTCTTCGGATACCTCAAGTTCACCTGCATCATCCCGAGCGCGCCCGCGCCGCTTCGCTACACGCTGCTGCTGTTGATCGAGTTCGTCTCGAACATCATCATCCGACCGATCACGCTGACGATCCGTCTCGCGGCGAACTTCGTCGCTGGGCACTTCCTGCTCGCGCTCGCGTTCCTCGGGACCGAGTTCTTCTTGTTGAACGGAGGATTGAGCTATCTAGGGCTCACGGTGACCGTCCCGATCTCCGTCGCGCTCGTCGCGTTCGAAGTGTTCGTGGCGGCCTTGCAGGCATTCATCTTCGCCATCCTGACCGCGTCGTACATCGGCGGGGCCCTGGCGGAAGAGCATTAGAAACCAAGCCAAAGGATCAAGGAGGAATGGATGTTGGGGTTGCTCGCACAAGCCGCCAGTGATTTCTCGGGGCTGGAGACGATCGGCAAGGGGCTCATCATCGGGCTCGCGGCGATCGGTCCGGGGATCGGGCTGGGGATCCTGATCGGGAAGTCGGTCGAGGCGATGGCTCGACAGCCCGAATACGCGAACCAGGTCCGGACCACCATGTTCATCGGCATCGGCTTGATCGAGGCGCTCGCGCTGTTCGGCATCGCGTTCTCGTTCATCATCTGAGGGGCGGACGATGCTCGCGTTGATCGGATCGATCCTCGCCCAGGCCGAGGAGGGCGCCGAAGAGGTCTCGGAGGCCAAGGACCTCTACCCCGCGATGGGAGAGCTCCTCGTGGGGCTGTTCGCGTTCGCCGTCCTGTTCTTCTTCACGTGGAAGTGGGTGATCCCGAGCTTCAAGAAGGTGCTCGAGGAGCGACAGGAGAAGATCCAAGGAGAGATGGAGCGCGCCGAGGCCACCCGCAAGGATGCCGACAAGCTCCAGGACGAATACCGTTCGCAGCTCGCCGGCGCCCGGGACGAGGCGAACCGCATCATCGAGGAATCCCGCGCGACCGCGGACCAGCTGCGCCGCGACCTCCAAGCGAAGGCAGAGGAGGAAGCGCAGGGCATCGTGGCCCGTGCGCAGGACGAGATCCGCGCCGAGCGCGATCGCGTGTTCCAGGAGCTCCGTGCGCAGGTCGGATCCATCGCGGTCGAGATCGCGGCACGGGTCGTCGGGCAGACCCTCGACGAGAAGACGCATCAGCGGCTGATCGACGAGTTCATCGACGAGGTCGCCTCGGGCGCGGCCGCGAACGGCAACGGGAAGGGAACGGCCAAGGAGAGCGAGGGCTGAGTGGCGAACGACGACACGGTCCGCGGGTACGCCCAAGCTCTCCTGTCCGTCGCGGAGGCCGAGGGTGTGCTGGACCGCGTCCAGGACGAGCTCTACGCGTTCGCGAAGGCCGTCGAACGAAACGGCGACCTGCGTGAAGCGCTCACCGATGCCGCGCTCCCGCCCGAACGGAAGAAGGCGGTGATCGACGAACTCCTTGGCGCGCGCGCGCATCCCACGACCGCAACGCTCGTCGGGTTCCTTGTCGACGCGGGGCAGGCACGCCGGATCGGACCGATCGCCGAGGAGCTGGCGAAGGAAGCCGCCCACCGATCGGAACGGACGCTCGCCGAGGTGCGCGTGGCCGTCCCGCTGAGCGATGCGAAGAAGTCGCTGCTCGCCGACGCGCTCGAGCGGGCCACGGGGCACCCGGTGGAGCTGAAGATCGATGTCGACCCCGCCGTCATCGGCGGGGTGGTCGCCCGGGTGGGCGACGAGGTGTTCGACGGCTCGCTCGCGAGCCGATTGACCGAGGCGAAGCAGTACCTCACAGGGAGCGTGTGATCCGGATGGCTGTGGACGCAGAGAGGTTCGACCCCAAAGACATCGCGGATGCCCTCCGCAAGCACGTCGAGACCTGGACGCCGTCCGTCGAGCGAGCGGAGCTCGGCCGCGTGATCGAGGCCGGCGACGGGATCGCCCGCGTGTCGGGTCTCCCCGGCGCCATGGCCAACGAGCTGTTGGAGTTCCCCGGCGGCGTCCTCGGGCTCGCGTTCAACCTGGATGTCGGTGAGATCGGGTGCATCGTCCTCGGGGATGCCTCGCACATCCAGGAGGGCGATCCGGTCAAGCAGACGGGACAGATCCTGTCCGTGCCGGTCGGCGACGGCTTCCTCGGGCGGGTCGTGAACGCCTTGGGCGAGCCGATCGACGACAAGGGGCCGGTCCAGTCTCAGGACCGGCGGATCCTCGAGGTCCAGGCGCCCAACGTCGTGAACCGGCAGCCCGTGAAGGAGCCCCTCTACACGGGGATCACGGCGATCGATGCGATGACGGCGATCGGCAGGGGCCAGCGCGAGCTGTTGATCGGCGACCGGCAGACCGGCAAAACCGCGGTCGCCGTCGACGCGATCATCGCGCAGAAGGAGCTCTGGGCGACCGGGGATCCCAAGAAGCGCGTGAAGTGCATCTACGTCGCGGTCGGGCAGAAGTCCTCGACGGTCGCCGAGGTGGTGGCGACCCTGGAGGAGAACGGCGCGCTCGAGTACACCGTCGTCGTGAACGCGCCGGCGTCCGACCCCGCTCCGTTCCAGTACATCGCCCCGTACTCCGGCGCCGCATTCGGAGCGCACTGGATGTACAACGGCGAGCACGCGTTGATCGTGTACGACGACCTGTCGAAACAGGCGACGGCCTACCGCACGCTGTCGCTGCTCCTCCGCCGGCCGCCGGGACGCGAGGCGTTCCCCGGCGACGTCTTCTACCTGCACTCACGGCTGCTCGAGCGCGCCGCCAAGCTCTCGGATGAGCTCGGCGGCGGTTCCCTCACCGCGCTGCCGATCATCGAGACCAAGGGCAACGACATCTCGGCCTATATCCCGACCAACGTCATCTCGATCACGGACGGGCAGATCTTCCTCGAGCCGGACCTGTTCTTCGCCGGAGTACGCCCGGCGATCAACATCGGCATCTCGGTCTCGCGCGTCGGCGGGAGCGCGCAGACCAAAGCGATGAAGAAGGTCGCCGGCCGCCTGCGGCTCGACCTCGCCCAGTTCCGGGCCCTCGAGGCGTTCGCGCAGTTCGGCTCCGAGCTGGACAAGGCCTCGCAGCAGCAGCTCGCGCGCGGCGCACGGGTGGTGGAGGTCCTGAAGCAACCGCAGTATCAGCCGCTCCCCGTCGAGCGCGAGGTGGTGATGATCTGGACGGCCACCGGCGGCTACCTCGATCCGTTCCCGGTCGAGGACGCGAGGCGGTTCGTGGAGGAGTTCACGACCTCACTCGACTCCCGCACCGACGTCCTCGGCACGATCAAAGAGACGGGCGACATGTCCGATGAGACGGAGGCGACGCTGAAGGAGTCGGTCGAGGCGTTCGCGCAGACGTTCCGGACGAGCGAGGCGATCGCCGGCAGCGAGGCCGGCCGCGGCGCCGGCACGCCGCCCGACGAGGTCAAGCCCGACATCGGCTGGGATCGGATGTCCTCGGTCGACGACGACGAGGACGAAGACGCCGACCGCGAAACAGGCGGACCCTCGCTGGCCGAGGAGGACGACGTCCAGGGACAGGTCCCGTTGCCCGACGACGAGGACGAGTCGGAGGCCTAGTGGGCGCCCAGCTCCGCATCGTCCGCCGGCGGATCCGCTCGGTCCAGTCGACGAAGAAGATCACGCGCGCGATGGAGTTGATCGCGTCTTCGCGGATCGTGAAGGCGCAGCAGCGCGTGGAGTCGTCCCGCCCGTACGCCATCCAGCTGACCAAGGCGATGGAGGACCTCGCGCGGCAGACGGGTTCGGTGCAGCACCCGCTCCTCGAGGATCGTGAGGATCCTTCGAAAGCAGGCGTCCTGGTCGTGACGTCGGACCGAGGGCTCGCGGGGGCGTACAACGCCAACGTGCTGAAGGTCGCGGAGGGCGTGGTCCGCGACGTCCGGGGGCGAGGCCTCGAGCCCGTCCTCTACGTGATCGGCAAGAAGGGCGTCGGCTACTTCCGGTTCCGGGGCGTGCCGATGCGCAAGAGCTGGCAGGGGTTCAGCGAAGTCCCGCCATACGAGGAGGCCGAACGCGTCGGCCGCACCTTGATCAAGGACTTCGCGGACGAGGAGATCGACGAGCTTCACGCTGCCTACACCGACTTCCGCTCCGCGTTCACGCTCCGCGCGACGACGAAGCGATTCCTGCCGATCGCGCCGGAGGAGGTCACGGGGAAGGGCCTCGGGATCGTCCATCCCGAGTACCTGTTCGAACCCGAACCGGAGCAGATCCTCGACCACCTGCTGCCGCAGTACATCGTGACGAAGGTGTACGCGGGGTTGCTCGAGTCGGCAGCGTCCGAGAACGCCGCCCGGCGCCGGGCGATGAAGGCTGCGACCGACAACGCGGAAGACCTGATCAAGATCCTGACGCGGCAAGCGAACAGGGCTCGCCAGGACGAGATCACGACCGAGATCATGGAGATCGTGGGCGGGGCCGAGTCCATGGCTGCCGGCTCGGAAGGATGACGATGGCAGAAACGACCAAAGACAAGAAAGACCATCCAGCCAAGGACCATCCAGAAGGGCGCGTGGTGCGGGTGATCGGCCCGGTGATCGACGTGGAGTTCCCGCCCGCCGAGCTCCCGGAGGTCCACACGGCGCTCACCGTCGACCTGACCCTCGAAGGAGAGTCGACCACGATCACCTGCGAGGTCGCGCAGCACATCGGCGATTCGATCGTCCGCACGATCGCCCTCAAGCCGACCGACGGCCTCGTTCGCGGCACACCCGTCCAGAACACGGGAGCGCCGATCAGCGTGCCCGTGGGGGAGGGCGTCCTGGGCCACGTCTACAACGTGATCGGGGAACCGCTCGACGCGGACCCGTCCGAGATCCACGCGAGCGACCGCTGGCCGATCCACCGGGAGCCGCCGCCCTTCTCGGACCTCGAGCCGAAGAAGCAGATGCTCGAGACCGGGATCAAGGTGATCGACCTTCTCGAGCCGTACGTGCAGGGCGGGAAGATCGGGATGTTCGGCGGCGCGGGCGTCGGCAAGACCGTGATCATCCAGGAGATGATCCGGCGGCAGGCGAAGGAGCACGGTGGTGTGTCGGTCTTCGCCGGCGTCGGGGAGCGGACCCGCGAGGGCAACGACCTGTTCCTCGAGATGACCGAGTCGGGCGTGATCAACAACACCGCGCTCGTCTTCGGGCAGATGGACGAGCCGCCGGGGGTGCGCCTCCGCGTGGCGCTCTCGGCCCTCACGATGGCCGAGTACTTCCGCGACGTCGAGCGCAAGGACGTGCTGCTGTTCATCGACAACATCTTCCGGTTCACGCAGGCGGGCTCCGAGGTCTCGACGCTGCTCGGACGGATGCCGTCGGCGGTCGGCTACCAGCCGACCCTCGCCGACGAGATGGGCGAGCTTCAGGAACGGATCACGTCCGCGGGAGGGCGGTCGATCACGTCGCTGCAGGCGATCTACGTGCCGGCGGACGACATCACGGACCCGGCGCCGCACACGGCGTTCGCGCACCTCGACGCCACCACGGTCCTCTCGCGTGACATCGCGGCGCTCGGCATCTACCCGGCCGTGGACCCACTCGACTCCACCTCGCGGATCCTCGACGCGCGGTACGTCGGACAGGAGCACTACGACACGGCGCGGCGCGTGCAGGAGATCCTCCAGCGCTACCGCGACCTCCAGGACATCATCGCGATCCTGGGGATCGACGAGCTCTCGGAGGAGGACAAGGTCATCGTGTCGCGGGCCCGCAAGATCCAGCGGTTCCTCTCGCAGCCGTTCTTCGTCGCGGAGCAGTTCACGGGCCTCCCCGGGAAGTACACGCCGATCGACGAGACGATCGCGTCCTTCAAGGCACTCTGCGAGGGCGAGTACGACCACCTCCCGGAGCAGGCCTTCTTCCTCGTCGGAGGGATCGAGGAGGCCGTGGAGCAGGCGAAGAAGCTCGAGGCGGCGTAGGTGGCCCTCGACGTCCACGTCGTGACGCCGGAACGGGAGGTCTGGGCGGGCCATGCGACCGAGGTCGTCGCGCACGGTGTGGACGGCGACGTCGGGATCCTCTCGGGCCATGCGCCGTTGCTGGTCCAGCTCGCGATCGGGCCGCTCCAGATCCAGGACGAAGACGGCGCGTGGCTGAAGGCGGTCGTGGACGGCGGGTTCCTCCACGTGTCCACCGAGGAGGGCACCACCAGGGTGGACGTCCTCGCGACGAACGCGCAGCTCGAGGCCGAGATCGACGTGGATGTGGCCAGGCGGCGCCTCGAGGAGCTGCGGTCTGCGGCCGCCGAAGACGACGAGCACGCGAGGACCGAGATCGCGAGAGCCGAGGCCAGGATCGCCCTGACCGGGTAGGCGGGGCCCGCGTACCATGCCCCGCATGGACCGCCTCTTCGTGACGGGTGGAGCTCGACTGACCGGCTCCGTCCGGATCTCGGGCGCCAAGAACTCCGCTCTCAAGCTCATGGCCGCGTCGCTGCTCGCCCCCGGTCGTTCGGTGCTGCGCAACGTCCCTCGCATCCTCGACTGCTTCACGATGGGCGAGGTCCTCGAGCACCTCGGAGCACTCGTCTCCTGGGAGGAGGGGGGTGTCGTCGTCGACGCGACGCACCTGTCCTCGGTCGAGGCGCCGTACGAGCTCGTTCGGCGGATGCGGGCCTCGATCGCCGTCCTCGGCCCGCTGCTGGCGCGGACCGGTGAGGCGCGCGTGGCGATGCCGGGTGGCGACAACATCGGCTCGCGCCCGATCGACCTCCACCTGGACGGGCTTCGGAGGATGGGTGCAGACATCCTCTCCGAGCACGGGTTCCTCGTCGCGCGAACCGACGGCTTGAGCGGGGCATCGATCACCCTCGACTATCCGAGCGTCGGCGCGACCGAGAACCTGATGATGGCCGCGGTCGGCGCCGACGGCGTCACCGTGATCGACAACGCCGCCCGGGAGCCGGAGATCGCGGACCTCAGCGCGTACCTGGCGGCGATGGGTGTCGGGATCCGCGGTGCCGGATCCGCCACGATCGAGGTCGAAGGAGTCGGGGCGTTGCAGCCCGCCGAGCACACGGTGATCCCCGATCGGATCGAGGCCGGTACGTGGGCTGCGGCAGCCGTCGCGACCCGCGGTGACGTGGTCCTTGCCGGCGCTCGACCTGATCACCTCGAGCTGTTCCTGGAGAAGCTGGCGGAGGGTGGCGCGGACATCCGGGTGAGGGACGAAGGGGTTCGAGTCCGGCAGGCGGAGCGGACGCGCGCCGCCGACTTCGTCACGCTGCCGTATCCGGGCCTCGCCACCGACTTCCAGCCGATCCTGCTCGCGATGCTCGCGACGGCCAACGGGACGAGCATCGCTACCGAGAACGTCTTCGAGGGGCGGTTCACCTACGTCGACGAGCTCCGCCGCATGGGCGCGGACATCCGCACCGAGGGTCACCACGCGGTGATCCGTGGCGTGGAGCAGCTGTCGGCGGCGCCGGTCCGGGCGATGGACATCCGCGCCGGGGCCGCGATGGCGATCGCCGCGCTGACGGCGGACGGCGTGAGCGAGATCGCCGACATCGATCACGTCGATCGGGGCTACGAGGACTTCGAGGCGAAGCTCACCGGGCTGGGAGCCGAGGTCCGGCGCGATCCCGAGCTCGTCCGCCTCCCGTGAAGACGATCCTCGGGGCGGCCCTGGTCGCCCTGCTCGTCACGGCTGCTCCTGCACTCGCGCAGGACGCTCCACGCGAAGCGGTCGTGATCGTGATGGATGGCGCGTCTCTGCCCGAACTCCTGGCGGAGCCCGGGCTTCGTTCGCTCGCGGCCGTTGGAGGCGGGGCACTCATGAACGGCAGAACCGATGTTCGAGACGCGTTCACCGAGACGTTCTTCGGACCGCGGAGCGTGGGTCGGTTCCCATTCTCGTTCGTGGATATCGGCGCTGCCCAGCCGTCCGATGCCGCCGCTGCCGTCATGGAGGAACTCACACAGCTGACAGGACCCACGCTCGTCGTGATGGTGTCGGCGTCGCCGTCCGCGGCGTCAGCCGCGGACGGCGACGAGCTCGGAACGGTGATCGCCGCCTGGGGCGATCCCGCCGAGCTTCTCGAGGCCAGCGGCGAGCCCCACGCCCTGACCTCCGACTCCACCCGGCGCGCCGGCGTCGTCGCCGACGTGGACCCTGCCGCGACCGTCGCCGACTGGCTGGGACTGCCCTATGACGCCGGCTCGCCGATGAGACCCATCCGCGAGCCGGCGCCCCTGGACCTCTACGAGCGCTACCTGCAGCAGCGCAGGCTCGCCGTGCCGGTCGCGGCAGGGGCCTGGGTTCTCATGCTGCTGTTCGGACTCGCCGGGTTCCTCGCGCTCGCGTTCCGCGAGCGCGTGTCCCCCCGAGTGCTCGCCGTGGCCGGCGCGCTCGTCGGTTCGCTGCCGTGGCTCGCCCTCGGGCTCCTGCTCGTCGGTCACCTTCCCTCACTCTCGTACACGACGGTGGTCCCGTTCCTGCTCGCACTCGTGATCGCCGGTGTCGCGTTCACTCGGTGGGTCGCCGCGCGCCGAAGCATCTTCGTCGCGCTGGCGGCGTGTGGCGCCGCCATCCTGGTGATCCTCGGCGTGGAAGCGGCGCTCGGCTGGCCTGCGGCCGTGACCCCGCTCGCGGGCGGCGGGCAGCTCGACGGTGGGCGCTTCTTCGGGATGCCGAACATCGAGATCGGCATCGTGCTCGGGTCTGCCCTGTTCCTCGCGCATCGCGTGCGCGTGGGCAGCGGCGTGCTCCTCCTCGCGGCATGCGCGCTCGTGGCCGGCTCGCCGTGGACCGGTGCGAACTTCGGCGCCGCGATCACGCTCTTCGCCGCAGCCGGCATGTGGTTCGCGATCCGGCGTCGCCGGCCCTGGTGGATGGCCGTCCTCATCACGGGGGCGATCACGGTCGTCGGCATGGCCGCGATCGCTGTGATGCACCGATACCTGACGGACCGGCCCACGCACGTGAGCGCGTTCCTCGACGAGACCACGTCCCTCGCTGGTGTCGTCGACCGGCTGGTCGGTCGATTGGAGATCGGTTTCGATCAGTTGATGGAGACACCCGTCGCGTTGATCCCGGTGGTGGGCACCCTCGTCCTGCTGTTCATCGTGGTCCGTGCCCCCGCCGGCATCGCTCGGAGCTTCGAGGGCCACGACGCATGGCACGACGCCGTGCTCGTGATCCTCCTGGGTTCGGTCGTCGCCTACCTCGCGAACGACACGGGGGCCGCGGCCCTCGGCTTCGGGTTCGGGTTCGCGCTCTCCGGACTGATCGATGTGTCCCTCGCCGTCGCTCGGAGGATGATGGCTCGATGACCGCGTACGTGCCCCCGCGACCGGACGTCCCCCCTTTGGAAGGCTCGCTCGAGAAGGCCACCTGGCGATGGTGGGAGGTGCTGATCGCCGTCCTCATCGCCTGGCTGGCGGGAGGGCTCGCCTCGCTCCCGTTGGTGGCGTTGCTCGATCCGGATGTGACCGGGCCGATCGGCGGCGAGGGGCTCCTCGTCGCCATCGTGTCCAACACGGTGACGATGGTCCTCCTCATCCTGTGGCTGAGGATGTCGCATCCTCGATGGGTCGAGATCATCGGCTGGCCCGAACGGTCGCGCGTCCTCCGCGAGCTCGCGGTGGGGGCAGGTCTGGGGATCGTGGTTCGCATCGCGGCCGCGGTCGTGGCCGCCGGTGTCGTCTACGTCCTGCGCGACGCGACCGACCGGCCCGTCGAGCTTCCGACGCAGATCAGCCCCGACCTCGACGCGTGGGGGCTCCTGGCGTTCGCCCTCTTCGCGGTGATCGCCGCTCCCGTTCTGGAGGAGTTCGTCTTCAGGGGCCTGCTGTTCCGTTCGATCGCCGATCGTCGCGGCTTCTGGCTGGGTGCGATCGTCTCCGCGGTCGTCTTCGGCGCCTTCCACCTGTTGACACCCGGCGACGGTCTCGACGTCCTGGCCCTCGGGATCACACATGTTGGCACGGGGGTGGGGCTCGCATGGATCTACTGGACCCGGCGGAACCTGCTCGCAAGCATCGCAGGACATGCCGTCTTCAACCTGATCGCGGTGGTCACCATCATCGCGGGCTGGGAGGTCTGATTTGCCGGAGTTCCCGACCGAGGACTGGTTCCGCGCCTACATCGAGGCGGTCAACGCGTCCGCGGAATACGCGGAATACGCGGCGACCTGGGAGGGCGACGTGATCATCCAGGTCGAGGCGGAACCCGACAAGGGTCTGGCCGCCGACGTGCACGGACTCCTCGATCTCTGGCATGGGGGATGTCGTGGCGGGGGACTCGTCGACGAGACGAGGGCGTCCGCGGCCGAGTTCGCGGTCCGGGCGCCGTACTCGAGGTGGAAGGACGTGATCAACGGGGACCTCGAACCCATCAAGGGTCTGGTCCAAGGCAAGCTCCGGGTCCGGGGCGACCTCCCGAAGATCCTGCGCTACGTGAAAGGCACGCAGGAGCTCGCATACATCGCGGGCCAGGTGGACACGACCTTTCCTGACGATGGCCCCGACGGCGACTGATGCGGGGCGTGGTCTTCGACGGGGTGGGCCGCGTCCGCGTGACGGATCTACCCGACCCGCAGATCGAAGACCACCACGACGCCATCGTGCGGGTCACGAAGACCGCGATCTGCGGGAGCGACCTCCACTTGCTCCACGGCAAGGCGCCGATGGACCCGGGGGAGCCGCTCGGTCACGAGGCCGTCGGTGTCGTGGAGGCGGTGGGCGACGGTATCGAGCGGGTCAAGGTGGGAGACCGCGTCGGCGTGGCATTCAACGTGGCATGTGGTCATTGCTGGTTCTGCGGCAACGGCCAGTCGGCCCTGTGCGACGACGATGCGATCTTCGGCTACGGCATCTTCGGGGGCGCGTTGCCGGGCGCACAAGCGGAGCGGCTGCGCGTTCCCAACGCGGACGTCAACCTGATCCAGATCCCCGACGGCGTGAGTGACGACGCTGGCGTCTTCGTGGGCGACGTGTTGACGACCGGCTTCTACGGGGCGTCGCTCGCCGCCGCCGGTCCGAACGACGTCGTGGCGGTTCTCGGGTGCGGGCCGGTCGGGTTCTCCACGATCGAAGGGCTGCGGGCACTCGGCGCGCCGACGATCTACGCGCTCGACCGGGAGCCGTCGCGGCTGGCGCTCGCGGAGGCGACCGGCGCGATCCCGGTGCACATCGAGGAGCGCAACCCGGTGACGGCGCTCGCCGAGGCGACCGACGGTCGTGGAGCCGACGTGGTGATCGACGCGGTCGGGCATCCCTCCGCATTCGAGGGCGCGATCGACACGGTTCGGAGAGGCGGCACCGTCGTGGTCCTCGGGGTGTATTCGTCCGAGACCACCGAGCTGCAGCTCGGCGCCTACTGGTCACGGGCGCTCACCCTCCGGTTCGCCGGCCTCACGCCGGTCCTCACCTGGTGGGAACAGGCGACCGCAGCGCTCGAGCGAGGCGAGGTCGATCCCACTCCGCTGATCAGCCATCGCCTGTCGTTGGAGGACGCTGCCGAGGGCTACGCGATGTTCGATCGCCACGAGGCGACCAAGGTGGTTCTCGAACCGTGACGATCGAAGTCGTCGGTCCCGAGCCGAGCGGTCTGGCGTCGATGGTGGCCGAGCTCATCGAACAGAACCTGGCTCGCGCACCCGAGCGACATGCACTCCTCCGTTCGTCCGTGGCGGTGCTTGACGCGCCCGACGCGGACGTCACGGTGTTCCTGCGGATCGCGCCCGGCGAGGTGCGGATCGGGGACGGTGACGTCCCCGATGCGCACCTGCGGATCCGGGCGGACTCGGGGCGTCTGCTCGACCTCACGACCGCGCCGCTCCGCTTCGGGCTCCCCGACCTGCTCAGCCCCCAAGGGCGATCGATCGTCCGTGACCTCCTCGCCGGACGCCTCCGCATCCATGGGCTCGCGCGACATCCGATCCGTCTCGCGCGCCTCACGGAAGTGCTGTCCGTGGCCGACATCGGAACGACGGTGTGACCTCGTCGAACCTGCCGGATCGCCCGGACGCGCGCGCCGCCCGGCCCCTTCGCCGCTGGCTCCCCACCGGGCTCGTCGCGCTCGTGATCTCGGTCACGGTGTTGGGCGGATTCGTGGTGGCGGAGACGCTTCCCGCGCCGGAGGTCCGTCCGATCACGCTCGCGGGCGCGCTCACCGCCCGGCCGCTCCCCGGCTGGGAAGTCGTTCGTCGCGAGCACGCGACCGTGCCGTCGCCGTCGGGCGGCGTGATCTCGGGAGAGTTCGCGCGGCTCACACGGGGGAGCGGCGCCCTCGACCTCCTCGCCCTCCCGGGTGTCGACGTTGCTGCCCTCGAGCTGGCCGACCTGTACGCCGTCGAGGTCCTGGCGAGCCAGCTCGAGCGCCTCTCCGTATCGGATCGGGTGGAACGGATCACCCTTCGCAACGGGCTCCAGGCCGTTCGATTCGGCTACATCGGGTCGGAGCCCAGCAGCGGGGCGGCGATCGAGGGATCGGTCACCGTCACCGTCGCGCCCTCCGGCAACGGTGCCGTGTTCGACGGGTGGGCGTTCCAGGGCCAGCTCGAGCTGATCGGCGAGGAACTCGTCGCGATGATCGACGGCGCGGAGGTCGCCTGAATGGTCCGGTCGCCGCCGCTCGCCCGCTCACCTCTTCACCACGCGCGGTTCTTCCAGCCTCGACTGCCCGCGTTCTGGCTGTATACCGTCGTCGTCGCGCTGACCGGGATCGTCGCGGTCGCCGAACAGAACCTGTTCCGCGAGATCTCGCCGGGGGGATGGGCGCTCTCCTGGGGGCTCGTCATCCTCTATGCAGCGCCCGTCGCCGTGCTCGTCTACCTCCTCGACCTCTACGAGCGAGAGCCGATCCCGCTCCTGCTCGCGGCGTTCGTGTGGGGAGCGGTGGCCGCCACGACCCTGTCCGCGATCGGGAACGCGGGCTGGGGGATCGTCGTCGCCCGGCTCGGCGGGCCCGAGTTCGCATCCCGATGGACCGCGGCGCTGACCGCTCCGTTCGTCGAGGAGACCCTCAAGGGGATCGGCGTCGTCCTGATCGTCCTGATCGCCCGCGACGAGGTCGACGACGTGATGGACGGGTTCGTGTACGGGGCTCTCTGCGGACTCGGCTTCGCCATCGTGGAGGACGTCTTCTACTTCATCGCCGTGTTCGGCGGCGATGTCGAGGGTGTGTTCCGCGGGTTCTTCGTGCGGGTGATCGCGGGCGGTCTCTACTCGCACGTGCTGTACACGGGCCTCGTCGGGATGGCGATCGGGATCGTCACGACACGTCGCGACGACCGCCCGCTCCGCGAGCGCCTCCGACCCGCCGGCCTGCTGGTCGTCGCCGCCGTGCTCGGGCATCTCCTGTGGAACTCCCCGATCCTCGAGTTCTTCCCACCGCAGCCGTGGGACGGGGCCGAGTGGCTCCTGATCCCCCTTGCCACGGCGGTGAAGGGCCTGCCGCTGCTCCTGTTCGTGGTCCTCGCGATCCGCCTCGCACATGCGCGTGAGCGTCGATGGCTCCACGAGACGCTCTCCTCGGAGCTCGCCACGGATTCCGTCACGCCGAGAGAGCTGGAGATCCTCGAGAGTCCGAGACAGCGTCTCCGGGCGCGGCGGGAGCTACGGAGCCGAGCAGGCAAGCGCGCCGCCGATCTGCTGAAGCGGCTACAGCGCGAACAGGTGAACCTCGCGATGGTCCGTTCGCGCGTCGCGTCCGAGGACGATCCTGCGCTCGTTCGCCAGCGCGCGATGTGCCGGTCGCTCCGCGACGCGCTCGAGGCGATCCCCGGTGCCGCATCAGCCGCCCTGGCGGAACCCGTCGACCGGTAGGCTGGCTCGCGATGGAGGTCCCGGCGCTCGTCGAAGGCGTGCTCGCCGGCGACCGGCGTGCCGTCGCCCGCGCGATCTCGGCCGTCGAGGACGACGCGCCCGAACTGGCGGAGCTCTCCGCCGGGATCTACGGGAACACCGGCAAAGCGAGCACGATCGGCCTGACCGGCGCCCCCGGTGTCGGGAAATCGACGCTCGCGGGCGAGCTGGTGCGGGTCGCGCGCGGAGCGGATCTGCGCGCCGCCGTCCTCGCCGTCGATCCGACCTCGCCGTACACGGGGGGCGCCCTGCTCGGTGACCGGGTGCGGATGCAGGACCATGCCGTCGACCCAGGCGTGTTCATACGGTCGATGGCGACGCGAGGTCACCTCGGTGGGATGGCGCTCGCGGCGCCCGAGGCGGTGCGGATCCTCGACGCCGCCGGGTACGACGTGATCTTCGTCGAGACGGTCGGCGTGGGGCAGGCCGAGGTCGACGTCGCGGCCGCGACGGACACGGCCGTCGTCGTGATGGCGCCGGGGATGGGCGACGCGGTCCAGATGGCGAAAGCGGGGATCCTCGAGGCGGCGGACGTGTTCGTCGTGAACAAGGCGGACCGGGACGGCGCGCCCGAAGTCGCGAAAGAGCTCCGCCAGATGCTGCACCTGGGCGCCGCGCGTGACTGGAACCCACCGGTGCTCACGGCCGTCGCGGCCAAGGGCGAAGGGATCGACGAGGTCTGGGCCGCGGTGCGGGAGCACCGCGACCAGGCCGAGGCGTCCGGCGCGCTCGCCGCGAAGCGGCGAGCGCGCCTCCTCCGGGAGGCAGAGAGCCTTGCCGCGGAACGGTTCCGGGTCCGCGCGGCCGAGGCGCTCGAGGCCGATCCGGCGCTCGGCGACGATCTCGCCGAGCGTCGCATCGACCCCTACGCCGCGGCGCAGGAGCTCCTTCGTCGTGCGGGCACGGGCTGAGCGTCCCGGATGCTCCGGCGGGCACGTATCCTCGACGCGTGAGCTCCGAGCCATCACGCGCCTCGTGGAGCGAACGTTCGCATCGTTCCCTGTCCGGTGAGCCGGTCCCGGCGATCGTGGGCCCGGGCGACCTCGAGGACTGGGACCCGGGGCAGAAACTCGGTGAACCGGGCGCGTTCCCGTTCACCCGCGGCGCCTATCCCTCCATGTACCGCGGCAAGCTCTGGACGATGCGCCAGTTCGCCGGCTACGGCACGCCGGCCGAGACCAACGCCCGCTACCGCTTCCTGACCGAGCACGGCCAGACCGGTCTCTCGGTTGCCTTCGACATGCCGACGCTCATGGGACTCGACTCCGACGATCCACGCAGCGAGGGCGAGGTCGGACGCTGCGGCGTCGCCACGGACTCCCTCGACGACTTCGAGACTCTGTTCGACAAGATCCCGCTCGGCGACGTCACGACGTCGATGACGATCAGCGGGCCGGCGGTCGTCGTGTTCGCGTTCTTCCTGGCGACGGCCGAGGAACAAGGGGTCGACTGGACCACGCTCGACGGCACGCTGCAGACCGACATCTTCAAGGAGTACATCGCGCAGAAGGAGTGGGTCTTCCCGCCGCGGCCGCATCTGCGGCTGATCGGCGATCTGATGGAGTTCTGCGCGGAGCGTGTGCCCAAGTGGCATCCGATCAGCGTCTCCGGGTATCACATCCGCGAGGCCGGGGCGACAGCCGCCGAGGAGCTCGCGTTCACGCTCGCGGACGGGTTCGCCTACGTGGAGCTCGGCATGCAGCGCGGCCTCGACGTCGACGTCTTCGCCCCCGCGCTCTCGTTCTTCTTCAACTCGCACATCGACTTCTTCGAGGAGATCGCGAAGCTCCGCGCCGCCCGTCGCACCTGGGCCCGATGGATGCGCGACCGCTACGGTGCGAAGAGTCCCGAGGCGATGCGCCTGCGTTTCCACACGCAGACCGCCGGCGTCTCGCTCACCGCTCAGCAACCGATGAACAACGTCGTCCGCACGGCCATCGAGGCGCTCGCCGCGGTCCTCGGCGGCACGCAATCGCTGCACACGAACGCCCTGGACGAGGTGCTCGCGCTCCCCACCGAGGACTCCGCGAAGCTCGCCCTGCGGACCCAGCAGGTGATCGCGTTCGAATCCGGCGTGCCCGACGTCGTCGATCCGCTGGGCGGCTCGTGGTTCGTCGAGCAGGCCACCGATCGGATCGAGGCGCTCGCCGAGGAGATCTTCACGGAGATCGAGGGGCTGGGGGACGGCTCGATGCTCGAGGGTGTCCTCGAGGGGATCGAGCAGGGATGGTTCCAGCGGCGGATCGCGGAGTCGGCGTTCCAGGAGCAGCGGCGCTACGAGTCGGGCGATCTCGTGAAGGTCGGCGTCACGGACTTCGTCGACGCGAACGAGTCGCCCATCGACACGCTCGTGATCGGGGAGGAGGCGGAGCGGACGCAGCTCGAACGCGTCCGCAGGACCCGCGCCGCGCGCGACGCGGGTGCGGCTGGAGACACCCTCATCGCCCTGAAGGAGGCGGCGACGTCGGACGCCAACCTGATGGAGCCGATCATCGCGTGTGCCCGCGCCCGATGTACGGAGGGAGAGATCGTGGGCGCGTTGGCGTCGGTCTTCGGGACCTACCGGGAGACGCCCGCCTTCTGAGCCAGTTGCAACAGATTGCAAGAACTCGCTAGGCTATCTGCGTGCGTGAGCAGCTACACGAGGACCGGGACCCGTGCTAGGCGCGATCTCCGACGGGGGATTCGGTTTCGGGCTTCTCGTCGCGTCCTTCTGGTTCGGGTTCCGGCACGGCATCGACTGGGACCACATCGCCGCCATCACGGACATCACCTCCTCCCAGGAGGACCGACGCCGATCGATCGCGTTCGGCACGCTGTACGTGGTGGGGCACGCCGTGGTGGTCCTCGGTCTCGGGATCGTCGCGATCCTCATCGGACAGGAGCTGCCGGAAAGTGTCGATGCCGCGATGGGTCGGATCGTCGGAGTCACGCTCATCGTGCTCGGCGTCTATGTGTTCGTGTCGCTGATCCGTCACGGGCGAGAGTTCCGGATGCGGAGCCGGTGGATGCTCGTCTTCGCCGGAGTCCGGGGCGCTTGGTGGAAGATCAGGGGCCCCCGATCCTCGGGTGATGCATCGCACGACCACGAGCGGGAGCCCGTCCACGTGCACGCCGGGGGGTCGGAGTCCGTCGCCGCGGACGACCGGGTCGCCGAATGGCATCACGGCCACCACGGGAGGCCGGGGCACCATCACCACAAGCATCCGGAGCCCGACGATCCGTTCGTGAACTACCAGAAGGGGACGGCGTTCCTGGTCGGGATGCTGCACGGGGTCGGCGCGGAGACGCCCACCCAGATCCTGATCTTCACCGCCGCCGCAGGTGCGGGCGGGAAGACGGCCGGCCTCGCGGTGCTCACGGCGTTCCTCGTGGGGCTGATGACGTCGAACTCGATCATCACCGTCGGGTCCGCGTTCGGATTCCTCCGCGCCTCGAAGAACTTCGCCGTCTACGCGACCGTGGCCGTGATCACGGGCGTGTTCAGCCTCGTGATCGGTGTCCTGTTCGTGCTGGGCAAGGACGCGGTCCTCCCGGCTGTGTTCGCGGGCTGATCGAGCTCAGGCGGCTGCGCAGTCGGCGCAGAGACCCGTGATCGCGAAGTGGGTCAGGTCGGCGACGAAGCCGTGATGGCGGCGGATCAAACCTCGGAGCTTGTCGGCCTCGTCCAGGGACAGCTCATCGTCCTGACCGCAGTTCTGACAGGTCAGATGCACATGGTGCGCCTCGTCGGCGCGGTGGTACTCGGCGCCGGTCTCGACGTGTGAGTGCTGGAGCACGCCGACGTTCTCGAGGAGCGTGAGGGTCCGATAGACGGTGGAGGCGTTCACGCCCGGCATGTCGCCCTGGACCTTGCGCGCGATCGCGGTGGGTGAGATATGACCCTTGGCGCGCATCACCTCAGAGACGATGGCCCGGCGCTGAGGCGTCATCCGGAGGCCACGCCGCCGGAGCTCGTCCATGAGGTCTATGTAGGACGCGTCCACGATCCCGATAATAGCAGCGTGTTGCAGGTGCAACGAGCGGCGAGGACTTAGCTCGGCTGCGTGAGACCCAGGAGTCGGGACGCCCAGGGTAGTGCCGTCCGCGACTGCATCAGCTGCAGGGGACGGGCGTGGGGCGCTTGTGGGATCGGAGGCAAACCCGCACGCGCGCAGAAGTACCCCGCGAGCAGCGACGCGATCGCGGGCAACCCGGGAGTCTCGTCCGGGAGGACGGCGTGGGGTGCGGGACCACCTTCGGCTTCGAGGCTGGGGAGCCACGAGGCCGTGTCCAGCAGTGGGTTCCCGACGCACGCGCTGTTCCAGTCGACCAGCACGGCGCGGCGGTCTCGCAGACAGAGGTTGTCGCTCCTCACGTCGAAGTGCAGCAGTGAGGTCCCCCCGATCTGGGCGGCGGCCGACGCGTCCGAGAGCGCCGGCAGGTGGGCGTCGAGCCACGCCGGCGAGCAGAGTCCGAGCGTCAGGAAGGGCTCGGGATCCTCGGCGACGGCCGGCCAACCGTCCTGTCCGAACTGGCTCTCTTCGGGGGGAGGCACTCCCTCGGGTGGCGGTGTCGAGTGGACCGACTCGATCGAAGCGAGGACGGCGTCGATGCGAGCCACGTCCCACGGTGGAGGCCACGTCGCTCCAGAGAGATCCTCCAGGACGAGTGCGGGCGCGAGCCCGTCGTCGTCCCAGCCGAGCAACCTCGGCAGGAACGGCTGTCCGTCGAGCGCCGAATAGATCCGGAACTCGTCCCGTAGCCACTCCGCCGTGTAGTCGAAGGCGGCGACCTTCACGTAGGCGGTCCGACCGCCCTCGAGATCGACCACGAACCTCCTGTTGGACGGGGCACCGTGCCCGGGCGCGGCGCGCCAGGCGACAGGTACCGTCCCGAGGGCACGGCGCACCCGTTCGATGTCGGCGGCGTCGGGCTGCATCACGGGAGGGTAGCTGCCGCCGTCGGCAGAACCTGCCGTCGAGGGCATCGATAGCATCGCCGGAGGATGACGGTGATGGTGACGGGCGCGTCGGGGCTCCTCGGACTGGCGATCGTGCAGGCCTTGGCAGAACGCGACGAGGTCCGGGCGACGGTGAGGCGCCCGGAGGCGGCGGATGGGCTCCGCGTCCTCGGCGCGAAGGTCGCGGTGCTCCCGGTCGAGGAGCCCGAAGAGCTGATCGAGATCCTGCCTCGCGTGCACACGATCGTGCACCTCGTGGGAGGCGTGAACCAGCCGAGCGACGAAGAGATCCTCGCCGCGAACTACGGCTCAACCATCGCAGCGGTCGCGGCCGCGAAGGAAGGACGCGTTCGCCGGTTGATCCTGCTCTCGGTCCCCGGCGCATCGATCGACCACCCGCATCCTTTCCTCCGAGCGAAAGGGCTCGCGGAAGAGGTCGTCGTCAACAGCGGGCTGGAACACGCTGTCCTCCGCTCTTCCCACGCCTACGGGCTGGGTGGCCTGTGGTTCGCGTCGACGGTCATGGGCGCGGAACACGGCTTCGTGGTCGGCGATGGCACGCAGCGGCTCGCGCCGGTCTTCGCCGAGGACGTGGCGAAGGTGGTCGCGGCGATCGACGATCGCCGCGACCCGATCGATGGCACCTGGAGCATCGGCGGGCCGGAGGAGCTCACGGCCGACGAGGTGTTCGAGATCGCGGGGGAGGGTGGAGAGCCGGCGCATCTCGACCCGTCATCGGCCTCCCAGCGCCTTTCGGCGCTCCTCGAGATCCCGGTATCCGGTCCGCGCGACGGAGCTCTTCGCTGCGGACTCGGTCGCGGACGCGCCCGATGCCGGCTCCGTGTTCGGAGTCTCGACGACGCCGTTCGAGGAGGGTCTCCGCGCGATCGCCACGAAGGTAGCGGCCGATGGAACAGAGGGTCACTGATAAGGTGCGCCGCGATGCCTGAGCTCGTGCATCTCGAGGTGGACGACGGTGTCGGGATCGTCCGCCTGGATCGCCCGCCCGCCAACGCCATCTCGCTGCAGCTGTCGATCGACCTTCTGGACGCGCTCGAGGAGGCGGGCGCACGCGACGACGTCGGCGCGCTCGTCCTCTGGGGAGGCCCGAAGCTCTTCGCGGCCGGCGCCGACATCAAGGAGATGGTCGACCACGGGCCCGACGAGATCCGCGAACAGGTGACGAAGCTCGGTGACGCGTGCGAGCTCCTGGAAGCGACCCCCAAGATCTCGATCGCCGCGATCACCGGTTTCGCGCTGGGGGGTGGGTTCGAGCTCTCGCTCGCCTGCGACCTCCGGTACGCCGCCGACGACGCCAAGGTCGGGCAGCCCGAGGTAGGGATCGGCGTGTTCCCCGGCGCCGGCGGCACGCAGCGGATGACCTGGCTCGCCGGAGCCGGGGTCTCGAGGGATCTCAGCTACACGGGCAGGCAGGTGGATGCCGAGGAGGCGAAGGCCCTCAATCTCGTCGAGCGGGTCCTGCCGGCGGAGGGGCTCTTCGAACAGGCCGTGGAGGACGCCCGGGCGTTCGCGAGGGGCCCCCGGCGTGCCCTCGCAGCCGCGAAGGAGGCCATCCACGCGGCGGTGAGGACCCCCGGCCCAGCGAGCATCGCCAGGGAGAAGGAGCTCTTCATCGCGCTGTTCGGGGGCCATGACCAGCGCGAAGGGATGCGAGCGTTCATCGAGAAGCGCCCTCCCGAGTTCCTCGGAAGCTGAGACCTCCCGCCCGGTCTGTGGTGTCTTCGTGACGACGCCGACCGGGCTGAAACCGAGGAATGAACCGGTCCCTCACATCGTTCGAATCACACGACGAGGAAGGACGCCCGATCCATCCTCAGCTGAGACGACGAAGGGGAGTGAACGAGATGGCGGAGGAGAGTTACCGGGGCCAATCGGTCCGGTCGCTCCCGAGGGCCAACAAGCGCTATCAGGCCGATCGCAGCTGTGCGGCCCCCGGGTGCACCACGAAGCTTTCGATCTACAACAAGTGGGAATACTGCTGGCAGCACGAACCGGTCCACACCTACATCGCGCGCGGCAAGCGCCGCAGCCGCAAGGAGATGGAAGCCGCGTAACACCGACCGCACCGCCCCCCCACGCGACCCTCCCCGGAAGGGGAGGGTCGCACTCTGTTCGGACCCGGCACGGCATCCCGCATCCGGGTCGTCTGCCTGATTCAAGGTAGGCGACATACCCGCCGATGCAGGCAGGAGACCGCTCCCCCCGAGCGCGAATGCCGATGCCGAACGAAACTGGACACCCTCCCGCGATGCGAGAAGGGGATTGCCCGTACTGCGAGCGGACCGTGCTCGTGTACGAGGAGCCCCCTCGCTGCCCCCTGTGTGACTGTCCGCTGGAAGAGCACGGGATGCGGCCGTTCTCCTTCCCGGTGGAACCCGAACGGGACTAGACCAAGACGGCGCGACGCCATCCTCGAGCATCGCTGATGAGGGCGAGCTCCTCCGCGGAGCGCAGATCATCGATCGTGACCGGAGCCTCGGTGAGGGTCCCGTCCTCCAGGGCGACCGCGCGGCCGATCCCGGGAAGGAGTCCCGACTCGATCGGCGGCGTCGACCACGTTTCACCCGTCCGTACGGCCACGTTCGCGATCGTCGACTCCGTCACCTCGCCGCGATCGTTGATCGAACATCACGTCATCGGCATTCGGGTGGCGCCCTCGCGCCTCCTCGTACCGCTGGCGTCGGGACGTCTTGTGGAACAGGAAGACGTCCAGGGGATCCTGCGGCACGTCATCGAGCGCGACGTGCACGACGTCCGGTTCGCTCGCGAGCGCCGTGCACACGACCCTCGTCGTTCCGTCCTTGGCGAGGGACAGCCGAACCCGGCACGGTGTCGACGGCACGGACGCCACCGCCTTCTCGATCGACTCCCGGATCTCGGTCTCGTCGCAGCGGAAGCCGAAGTAGTCCGCGGACTCCGAGAGACGCCGGAGATGTCGATCCGCGTGCCGGACGCCCTCGACGAGGTCATGACGCATGGTCTCCAGGAGCTCGAACCCTGGGCGACGGGAGGTCAGGACGCGAGCCTTCGCGACCGTCTCCTCGTATTCGGCCTCGGCGTCGGAGTCCCACGTGATGCCTCCGCCTACCCCGTACTCCGCGGTCCTCGAAACCGTGTCGACCGTCACGGTTCGGATCGCGACGTTGAAGCGAGCGTTCGGGTGCTCCGACCCGGGCGGCGCGAGGTAGCCGACCGCGCCGCAGTAGACGCCTCGGGATGAGTCCTCGAGCTCCCTGATGATCTGCATCGTCCGGATCTTCGGGGCACCGGTGACCGACCCGCTTGGGAACAGCCCGCGGAACACCCCGGCCAGGTCCACGCCCTGGTCGAGCGAAGAGGTCACGGTCGTGGTCAGCTGCCAGACGGTCTCGTAGCGCTCGGCCTGGAAGACGTCCGCCCACGTGACCGAGCCGGTGCGACTGATCCGGCCGAGGTCGTTCCGAAGGAGGTCGACGATCATCGCGTTCTCGGCGCGGTCCTTGGCCGAGGCGAGGAGCCGCTCCGCGACGGCGCGATCCTCCTCCGGCCACCGTCCACGCGATGCGGTGCCCTTCATCGGCCTGGTGACGATCGCGCCGTCGCGGAGCTCGAAGAACAACTCCGGAGAGGCGGAGAGGATGCGGTAGCGCCCCAGGTCGAGGTAGGCGGAGAACGCGCCGTGCTGCGCGTAGCAGAGGTCGCGGTAGAGCCCGCGGGGGTCGCCTTCCACGCGGGAGCGCAAGCGCATCGTGTGGTTCACCTGGTAGGTCTCGCCGGCCGCGATCAGCTCCCGGATCCGATGGACGGAAGACTCGTATCGGTCGCGAGGTGTCGTCGGCATCCAGGTGCCATCGGCGGCCGCGTCCACGCCGTCGTCCCGCGGGAGCGGCAAGGTGGTCTCCTCGGCGCGCTCGAACATCGCGAACCACGCCAGGGGGAGGGCGGCGAACGGGTCGTCGAGGTCACGGTCGCGAACGACGAGGTCGGGGTCGAGGCCGGGCGCGGCCTCGTAGGCCACGAACCCCGCGACCCACAGGCCGCGCCCGGCCGCCGCCTCTGCCGCGTCGATGGTGCCGACGACCTCATCGGCGCGCGTCGCCTCCAGCACGCCGACCGGTTCCACGAGCCGGAACGACGCCGAGGCGCCGGTGAGGTCGTCGAATCGCGCTTCGAGCATCCCGGCCACGATACGGGGCGCGACGACCGATATCCTCGGAGCGAACCGTCGACTAGGCTTCCGCGCCTGAGCGGCCGTGACCTTCGGCGCCTGAAAGGCGGTGACCCTTCGGGGCGATGATCTGTTCGAACTGTGGCGCCGAGAACGACCAAGGAAGGAAGTTCTGCGGCGATTGTGGGAGCGCGTTGTCCCTGGTCTGTGGTGTGTGCGCAAGCCCCAACGCCCCGGGAACCAACTTCTGTGGTGAATGTGGGTCCCCTCTCGCGAGCGAACCGGCGACGGAAGCCGCCCGGGACACGCCCTCCGCCGAGCGTCGGCTGGTGTCCGTGCTGTTCGCGGACCTCGTCGGCTTCACCACGATCTCGGAATCGCGAGACCCCGAGGAGGTCCGTGAGCTGCTGACGAGCTACTTCGACACCTGTCGGCGCCTGATCGATCGATATGGCGGCACCGTCGAGAAGTTCATCGGCGACGCCGTGATGGCGGTATGGGGTGCGCCGGTCGCGAAGGAGGACGACGCCGAGCGCGCCGTCCGGGCGGCGCTTGAGCTCACCGCCGCCGTCGCGAACCTCGGCGAGGACGCCGGAGCAGCCGACCTGCGCGCCCGTGCTGGCGTGCTCACGGGCGAGGCCGCGGTGACGCTCGGCGCCGAGGGGCAGGGCATGGTCGCCGGCGATCTCGTGAACACCGCCTCGCGCATCCAGGCGTCTGCCAAGCCGGGCGGCGTGTTCGTCGGCGACGCGACCAAGCGCGCGAGCGACGCCGCGATCGCCTACGAAGACGCCGGGAGCCACGAGCTGAAAGGGAAGGCGGAGCCGATGCAGCTCTGGCGCGCCGTCCGAGTGGTCGGGCTCCGGAGGGGTGTGGCCACGTCCTCCGCGCTGGAGCCGCCGTTCGTCGGGCGCGATCGCGAGCTCCGGCTCGTGAAGGAGCACTATCACGCCACCGCCGACGAGCATCGGACCAACCTCGTCTCGGTGATCGGCGTCGGCGGGATCGGCAAGTCCCGGCTGGCATGGGAGTTCGAGAAGTACTTCGACGGCCTCGCGGCCGACGCCTGGTGGCATCGAGGTCGGTGCCTGGCGTACGGGGATGGGGTGGCCTTCTGGGCGCTCGCGGAGATGGTCCGGGGCCGGGCCGGCATCGTCGAAGACGAGGACTCCGTCTCCGCGTCGGCGAAGCTCCGGGCGATCGTGGACGACATCGTCCCCGATCCGAACGAGCGGCGGTTCGTCGAGCCGAGACTCGCCCAGCTCCTCGGGCTCGAGGACCGACCTCCCGGGGACGAAGCGAACCTGTTCGCCGCGTGGCGACTGTTCTTCGAGCGGATGTCGGACGCCGACCCCGTGATATTGATCTTCGAGGATATCCACTGGGCTGACAGCGCCTTGCTGGACTTCATCGAGCACCTGCTCGACTGGTCCCGGGAGCGGCCGATATTCATCCTGACGCTCTCGCGGCCCGAGCTGCTCGACCGGCGGCCCACATGGGGGGCGGGCAAGCGCGGGTTCACGTCGATCTTCCTCGAGCCGCTGCCGCCGGAGGCGATGGAGACGCTGTTGGCCGGCCCGCTCCCGGGGCTTCCCGGCGACATCCTCGAGAAGATCCTGCAACGCGCCGAGGGGGTTCCGTTCTACGCGGTGGAGACGGTCCGGATGCTCCTCGACCGAGGTCTGATCATCCGAGAGGGGAACGTGTTCCGGTCGACTGGACCGATCGAGACGCTGGAGGTTCCGGAAACGCTGCAAGCGCTGATCGCCGCGCGGCTCGACGGTCTCGCCACCGAGGAGCGGCGGCTGCTGCAACGCGCATCGGTGCTCGGCAAGTCGTTCACGCTGCAGGGACTGGCCGCGGTGACCGGCATCGAGGAGTCGCAGCTCGAGTCCACGCTGTCCTCACTCGTCCACAAGGAGGTCCTCGGCGTGACGACCGACCCGATGTCACCCGAACGAGGCCAGTACGGGTTCCTGCAGGATCTGGTGAAGAAGGTGGCCTACGACACGATGTCCCGCCGGGAGCGTAAGGCCGGTCATCTCGCCGCAGCCGCGTACCTCCTCGGCGCTATGGATGAGGACGAGATCGTCGAAGTGGTGGCGGCCCACTATCTGGACGCCTTCCAAGCGGAGCCGAACGCCGACGACTCATCCGGGATCCGAGAGACGGCGCGGGACATGCTGATCCGGGCTGCCGAGCGTGCGGCGTCGTTGGGAGCGAACGCCGAAGCGCAGCGGTCACTGGAGCATGCGACCGAGCTCACGGACGGGCGTCTGGAGCAGGCGGGCCTCCTGGAGCGAGCGGGGCGGATGGCGCGAGCCGGGGGGCGCGCCGAGGAGGCGACGTCGATCTACGAGCGGTCGATCGCGCTGTTCGAGTCGCAAGGGGCAACGCATCCGGCCGCGCGAGTGTCTGCCCGACTCGCCGAGATCATGTGGGATCGGGGACGACTCGGCGAAGGCGTTCGCCGGATGGAGGAGGCTTTCGCGGTGCTGTCGCAGGAGGAGCCGGACGGTGATCTGGCGACCGTGGCGGCCACCCTGGCTCGGCTACTGTTCTTCTCGGGGAGGATGGAGGACTCGGCCGCCCGAGTTGAGGTGGCCCTGGAGATCGCCGAAGCCCAGGGGCTCCCCGAGGTCCTGTCTCAGGCCTTGAACACCAAGAGTCTGACGCTCCTGGCGCGCGGTAGGCAGCGGGAAGCCCTCGCCCTGCTCCGGTACGCACTCGACGTGGCCCTCGACCACGAGATCCCCACGGCGGCCCTGCGCGCTTACTACAACCTCACGGACGCCGCGATCCAGGTCGACGCGTACCGTGAGGCGAGCGAGCGCGTCGTGGCGGGGCTCGCCCTGGCGCGCCGCGTCGGCCACAGGGACTGGGAGTGGCAGTTCATCGGGCAGATGTTTCCACAGGCCGCTCTCGGAGAATGGGACGACGTCTTACAAAGGGGCGCAGACCTGCCGTTTGAAGCGATCGGAGACAACCGGATCGCGTACAACGGGTTCCTGGCGACGATCCCCTCGATCCACGTGCGTCGAGGCCAGCTCTCCGAGGCGACGCAGGCACATGCCGTCTTCAGCGACGCGGATCACTCCGACGACGTGCAGGAGCGGTCGACCGCCGCGTCCGGACGCGCGATCATCGCCCGCGCCGAGGGCCGGCATGACGACGCGCTCCGCCATGCCCGCGAGGCGCTCGACGCCCGGGTCGAGCTGGGTATCGGTCACGAGGCGATGAAGGATTCCGTGGTCGAGGGTGTCGAGGCGGCGCTGGCGCTTGGCCGATTCGATGAGGCCGAGGAGCTCCTCGGGATCGTCGCCTCGATCCCGCCCGGGCGGCAGAGCCCCTACCTGGACGCACAATCGCGTCGCCTCAACGCGAGGATCGCGGATCTGCGCGGGGACGAGGCACAGGTGGAGGCAGGGTTCAAGCGGGCGGCGGGGATGCTGCGCGAGCTGGAGACCCCGTTCTGGATGGCCGTCACGCTCCTGGAGTACGGCGAGTGGCTCGTGCGTCAGGAGCGGGCGGAGGACGCGAAGCCGCTCCTGGACGAGGCCCGGGAGGTCTTCGAGCGGCTCGGCGCCGCCCCGTGGCTCGAGCGCGTGGACGCGGTCAAGATGGACCGAACGGCGATCGGCTGAACCGCAGCTGCTCCGGCGTGAAGCGCTGCTAGCCTCCTCGTATGCCGTCCGTCCTGGTCGCGATGTCCGGCGGCGTCGATTCCTCGGTCGCCGCCTGCCTGCTCCACGAGCAGGGCTACGACGTGCTGGGGTCGCACATGCGCCTCGTGCACCTGGACAGCGTCGATCACGGATGCTGCGGCCCGAGCGCCCGGCGGGACGCGGCGGAGACCGCCCGGATCGGGGGGTTCCCGTTCGAGATCTGCGACATGACCGGTGAGTTCGAGGAGACCGTGCTGGCCGACTTCGCCGCGGAGCACGAGGCGGGGCGGACGCCGAACCCGTGCGCCCGCTGCAACGGCGAGATCAAGTTCGGCGCGTTCCTGCGGCGCGCCGACGAACTCGGGATCGACATGGTCGCGAGCGGTCACTACGTGCGCCGCGCGGGCGACGACGCCACCGGATGGCGGCTGCTCCGCGGGCTCGATCCCGCGAAGGACCAGTCGTACATGCTCCACATGCTGGGCCAGCGCGCGCTCGAGCGGTCGCTGTTCCCCGTCGGCGAGCTGCCGAAGGCCGAAACGCGCGCCCTCGCAGAGCGGTTCGGTCTCCCCGTCGCGACGAAGCCGGACTCCCAGGAGCTCTGCTTCGCGCCCTCCGGCGATGCCGGCGCCTACGTGCGGGAGCACCTGCCCCACCTCGTGCACGAGGGCGACGTGGTCGACGCCGCCGGGACCGTCCTCGGCCGGCACGAAGGGGCGTTCGCGTTCACGATCGGACAGCGGCGAGGGACGGGTGTGGCGACGGGTGAACGACGGTACGTCGTCGACGTCGAACCGCGTGCGAACACGGTCGTCCTCGGGCCGGTCGAGCTGCTCGACCGCCGGGGGCTGGTCGCCGACCGCTTCTCGTGGATCGCGGGCGGGCCGCCGGGCGGCGGACCGTTCGAGGCAGGCGTCCGGATCCGCTACCGCGGCGACGACGTGCCGTGCGTGGTGGAGCCTCTCGACGACGCGCGGGTCCGCATCGAGTTCCGTTCCCCGCAGCGCGCCGTGGCGCCCGGTCAGAGTGCCGTCCTGTATCGAGGCGACGAGGTGCTCGGCGGCGGACGGATCGTCGACGCGATCCGCTGAAGGAGGACCGATCGTGGCAGACCATCCGAACGGCACGCTCGTGCGCGGTCTCCTCGAGGCCTTCGCCTCCGGAGACGTGCGGGCGATGGAGGACTCCTTCGACGAGGAAGTCATCTGGCATGCGCCCGGGACGAACCGATTCAGTGGTGAGTTCCGAGGACGCGCGGCGACGATCGAACGGCTCGATCGGATGCGGGAAGCCGGTATCTCATCACGGTTCGACGTGCACGACGTGGTCGCGAACGACGAGCATGCCGTCGCGCTCGTGCACCTGCATCTCGAGGTCGCCGACGGGCGCCGGTACGACCAGCCGCAGGTCCAGGTCGCGCACGTTCGAGACGGCCGGATCGTCGAGTTCTGGACGATGAACCAGGACCAGGCGGTGCTGGACCTCCTGATCGGGTGATGACCGTCCTCCCGGGCGGGTCGGAGCGCTCGACTATCATCGGCGCACCGCCCGTCGAAAGAAACCGTTGAGGCTCCTCCGCCGGAAAACCAAGAGCTTCGAGATCCAGGTGCAGGACCTCGTCCTGCGGATCACGGCCGACGACGATTTCGCCGAGGAGTCCAGGGCCGCGGCTCTTTCGTTCTGGGAACAGCTCCAGTCCTACGCGCTCTCGCACCCGGAGTTCCGCACCAGCAAGCGACCCCTCGCCTCGCCGGGACCCGAGGCCCCCGAGATCGTGCGAGAGATGATCGCCTCGGCCTCGGCCGCCAGCGTCGGGCCGATGTTCACGTTCCGCGGAGCCGTGGTCGACCAGGTCGGTCGGTTCCTCCTGCAGTCGCTCAACGAGGTCACCGTCGCCTGTGGCGGCGACTACTTCATCAAGGCGAAGAAACGGGTGAAGCTCGCGGTCAAGCGCCACGGCGGCGAGCCGATCAACGTCGCCCTGGAGCCCGATCCGCTCGGCGTCGGCGTCTCGACGACGCTCGGCCGCGGCCGCGGCGGCGGCGGTCCCGACGGGCTCGCCGTGATCGCGGACTCGTGCATGGCGGCCGACGCCGCCGCGGCGGGCGTCCAGGCTCTCCTGCCCAAGGAGTTCGGGTTCGCCCAGGCGGTCCGCTACCTGAAGGGCGTCCCCGGCGTGCGCGGCGGCGTGTTCGTGGTGGGGGAGCGGATCGGCGTGGCCGGGAACCTGGAGATCGCCGGGTGAAGGCGGCGCAGAAGGATGAGCGCGACCTCGCCGAGGCCGAGCTCCGGGTCGAGGAGCTGCGCGAGCTCGTCAACCACCACATGTACCGCTACCACGTGCTCGACGATCCGGAGATCTCCGACGCCGAGTACGACGAGCTGATCCGCGAGCTGCGGGCGCTCGAGGACCGCTTCCCGGAGCTCATCACGCCGGACTCGCCGACGCAGCGCGTGGGTGCGGCGCCGGCGGAGTTGTTCCGGCCGGTGCCCCACCGCGCGCCGATGCTCTCGTTGGACAACGCGTTCTCCGAGGACGAGCTCCGGGCGTGGGGCGCGCGCGTCGACCGCGGACTCGCCGGCGCGACTCCCACGTTCGTGTGCGAGCTCAAGATCGACGGCGTCGCGTGCGCCCTCACGTATGAGGACGGGGTCCTCACGACCGCGGCGACCCGCGGGGACGGCCGGGTCGGCGAAGACATCACGGCGAACGTTCGGACCCTGCGATCGATCCCACGACGGCTCGACACCAAGGAACCTCCGACCGTGATCGAGGTGCGAGGCGAGGTCTACTTCCCCGTCAAGGCGTTCGAAGCGTTGAACGTCAGGCTGACCGAGGCGGGCGAGCGACCCTTCGCCAACCCGCGCAACGGCGCCGCGGGTTCTCTCCGGCAGAAGGACGCGAAGATCACCGGAGCGCGCCCGCTCCGGATGTGGGTCCACTCGTTCGGCGCCGCAGAGGGCATCACCTTCGATTCGCACTCCGATTTCCTCGCGTGGTCCGAGACGGTGGGGCTGCCCGTGCCGCCCACCACCCATCGGACGAAGAACCTGAAAGAGGTCCTCACCTTCCTCCGGCGCTGGGAGAAGAAGCGACATTCCCTCGATTGGGAGATCGACGGCGCGGTGATCAAGGTCGATGACGCGAAGCTCCAGCGACGGCTGGGCTCGACGAGCCACGCGCCCCGGTGGGCGATCGCCTACAAGTTCCCGCCGGAGGAACGGACGGCGTTGTTGAAGTCGATCGAGGTGCACACGGGCCGTACCGGGAAGATCACGCCGTTCGCGGTCCTTGAGCCCGTGTTCGTGGGTGGCGTCACGATCACGAACGCCACGTTGCACAACGAGGACGAGACCCGTCGCAAGGATGTCCGCAAGGGCGACACCGTGATCGTCCGCCGAGCCGGGGACGTGATCCCCGAGATCGTCGGCCCCGTCTTGGCGAAACGGCCGAAGAACGCCCGGAAATGGAAGATGCCCAAGAACTGCCCCTCCTGCGGCACACCGCTGGTTCGCCCCCAGGGCGAGGCCGACTGGCGCTGTCCGAACAAGGCCGGTTGCCCGGACCAATCCGTGGAGTGGCTGTTCCACTTCGCCGGGCGTGGCGCGATGGACATCGAGGGCCTCGGCTACAAGACCGGGATCGCGCTGCTCAACAAGGGGTTCATCAAGGATCCGGCCGACATCTACCGGGTGACCGACGAGCAGATGGCCGAGCTCGAAGGGTTCGCCTCGAGGTCGATCGAGAACCTTCGGCGCGCGATCGAGGCGTCCAAGGACCGGCCGCTCTGGAGACTCTTGGCGGGCCTGAACATCCGCCACGTCGGCTCTCACGTCGCCCAGGTCCTCGCGTCGGCCTTCCTCGAGGTCGACGCCCTCGCCGACGCGAGTGCCGACGAGATCGATGCCGTCCCCGAGATCGGGCCGGAGGTCGCCGCGACCGTGGCGGCATGGTTCGACGATCCGGACAACCTCGCTCTGATCGAGAAGCTCCGCGAGGCCGGCGTGCGTCTCCATGACGAGCCACCTCCGGATGAGGGTCCGAAGCCGCTCGAGGGCAAGACGATCGTGCTGACGGGAGGGCTCGACACACTGTCGAGAGACGAGGCCACCAAGCTCGCGCAGCGGGCCGGCGCGCGTGTCTCCTCGAGCGTGTCCAAGAAGACGGACTTCGTGGTGGCGGGTGAGAATCCGGGCTCGAAGCACGACCAGGCCGTGAAGCTCGGCGTCGAGGTCGTCGACGAGCAGGAGCTCCTGCGACGGCTCGGTCGGTAGTCCCCCGACGGAAGGACGTGGCATGGCAGGGACGGTGATCGACGGGAACACGCTCGCCGAGGAGCTCTCCGAGCACGTGCACGAGGAGCTCCGCCAGCTGAAGATCTCCGGGGCCCGGCCGGGGCTGGCCACGATCCTGGTCGGGGACGACCACGCCGCGGCGGCGTACGAGCGGCACGTCCGACGGCTGGCGGAGCGTCTGGAGTGCGAGTACGCGAACGAGCACCTCCCGGACGACGCCGAGCTCGCCGACGTCCTCGCCGTCGTTGGGAAGCTCAACGCCGACCCGCGCATCACCGGCATCCTCGTCCTGCGACCACTGCCCGCCGGGATCTCCGAGCCGCTCGTGTATCGCGAGCTCGATCCGTACAAGGACGTGGAGGCCGTCCACCCGGAGAACGCAGGGTTGCTCGCGCAGGGGCGCCCGCGGTTCGTCCCGTCGACGCCCGCGTCGTGCTTCTACCTCCTGGACGAGTACGCGAAGTCGACGGGCCGGAACCCCGAGTCGTTCTATCCGGGGAAGACCCTCGTGGTGGTGGGGCGGTCGGATTCCGTCGGCAAGCCCGCGGCCTCCCTCGGCCTCCAGCGCCATGCCACGGTCGTGACCTGTCACTCGCGGACGGTGGACCTCGCCGCGTTCACGCGGCAAGCCGACATCCTGATCGTGGCGGCCGGCGTCGCGGGTCTCGTGACCGGCGAGATGGTCCGCGACGGCGTGATCGCCGTCGACGTGGGCATCGATCCGGTCAAGGATCCCGAGACCGGCAAGGTGCGGTTCGTGGGCGATATCGAGTTCGAGAGCGTCGCTGCGAAGGCCGAGGCCATCACACCGGTCCCCGGCGGCGTCGGGCCGATCACGGACGTGTGGCTGATCGGGAACGCCGTGAGCGCGGCAGCGGCGGCGCTTCGCGTCGAGCCTCGGTTCGGCGTCTCGATGTGAACACCGTGCGGACGTTTCGTCCAGGCGATCGGATGGCGCGAGTGATCGTCGTGCTGCTCGGCCTCAGTGCCCTGCTCGCGCTCGTCATGGTCGTTCTCCGACTCGGTGAGCAGGGTCTGCTCGCGCGGATCGCCAACCTCGAGTTCGTGTCGGAGGAAGAGGTCACGCGGTCGGACGGACGCATCAGTGCCGTCGTGATCGTCCAGCTCCTGACCCTTCTCGTCACCGGGATCGTCTGGCTGATCTGGCAGCATCGCGGACAGGCCAACCTCGTCGCGACGCGCGTGTCCGCGCTGCGGTTCACGCCCGGGTGGGCGGTCGGCTGGTGGTTCGTGCCGTTCGCGAACCTCGTGATGCCGTTCCAGACGATGCGGGAGCTCTGGAAAGCCAGCGGCGGCGAGGAGGACTGGCGCCACTCCCGAACGTGGCCCGTGATCGGCTGGTGGTGGGCGACGTGGCTGACGGCGGGAGTCCTCGGTCGGATCGGGGGAGCCGTGGTGGCCGGGGCGACCACGATCGAGACCGTGCGGTTCGGCAGCCGAGTGCTGCTCCTCTACGAGCTGGTGGTGCTCGCTGCGGCGATCCTGGCGATGATGCTCGTCCGCTCCGTCAGGGATCGTCAGGGGCGTCTTCGCGAACGGATCGCGGATCCCGGCCACCCGCCGCCCCGGCCCGACCTGCCGGGGCCCGGCCCGACGACCGGGCTCTAGACTCCGCCTCATGGCGGTCGAGATCGACATCGATCACGTCGCTCGGCTCGCGCGAGTGGCGCTGACCGACGGGGAGAAGGCGCAGCTCCGCGACCAGCTCGGCCTGATCCTCGAGCACGCGGCGAAGGTGAGCGAGGTGGCGGCCGACGACGTCCCGCCGACGGCGTACGCGATCCCGCGAGCGAACGTCTACCGGGAGGACACGCCGGAGCCCTCGCTTCCGCAGCCCGAGGCGCTCGCGAACGCGCCCGAGCAGGAGGACGGCCGGTTCAAGGTCGTGCGGATCGTCGAGGGCGGATGACGCCCGAGCTCTGCGACCTGACGGGCTCCGAGCTCGCCACGAAGATCTCCGGGGGCGAGGTCTCGGCGACCGAGGTCGTCGAGTCCTCCCTCCGCCGGATCGAGGCGGTGGACGACGACGTGCGCGCGATCCTCACGCGGACGCCGGAGGTCGCGTTGGAGCGGGCGGCCGAGCTGGATACGCATCGGGGGACCGGCGCGCCTCAGCACCCGGTGGCGGGGATCCCGCTGGCGCTGAAGGACGTCTTGGCCACGATGGGGATCCGCACGACGTGCGGCTCGCTGATCCTCGAGAACTACATCCCGCCGTACGAGTGCACCGCGTGGGCGCGCCTGTCGGGCCACGGCAGCGTGCTGATGGGCAAGACCAACTGCGACGAGTTCGCGATGGGATCCTCCAACGAGAATTCCGCCTTCGGACCGGTCCACAACCCGTGGGACCTGGAACGGGTCCCCGGCGGCTCCAGCGGTGGGAGCGCCGCCGCCGTGGCCGCCGGTGAGGTCGTGTGGGCGCTCGGCACGGATACGGGCGGCTCCGTGCGCCAGCCGGCGTCTCTCTGCGGCGTCGTGGGGATGAAGCCCACGTACGGGTTGGTGTCTCGCTACGGGCTGATCGCGTTCGCGTCGTCGCTGGACACCGTGGGCACGCTCACGAGGAGCGTTCGCGACGCCGCGCTCCTGCTGGGCGCGATGGCGGGCAAGGATCACCGCGACGCCACGAGCCTGGACGAGGACGTTCCCGATTACCTCGCCGGTCTGGATGACGGTGTCCAGGGTCTCCGGGTGGGCGTCGTCGCGGAGGCGTTCGGCGAGGGCGTGGAGCCCGGCGTGCGGGACGCGGTTCGGGCATCGGTGGACCGACTCGCGGCGATGGGTGCAGAGGTGGGCGAGGCCACGCTCCCGCACGCCGAGTACACGCTGTCCGCGTACTACCTGATCGCTCCCTCCGAGGCGTCCTCGAACCTCGCGCGCTACGACGGCGTCCGCTACGGATACCGCGCCGAGGGCGCCGACTCCGTCGAGATGATGTCTCGGACGCGCGGTGAGGGGTTCGGCCCGGAGGTGAAACGCAGGATCATGCTCGGCACCTACGCCTTGTCGGCCGGCTACTACGAGGCCTACTACGGGCAGGCACAGAAGGTCCGGACGCTGATCATCCGCGACTACGAGAAAGCCTTCGAGTCCTTCGACGTGCTGGTCTCGCCGACGTCACCGACCACCGCGTTCCGGATCGGGGAGCGCGCCGACGACCCGTTGGCGATGTACCTGTCGGACGTGTTCACCATCCCGGCGAACCTCGCGGGCGTGCCCGCGATCACGGTCCCGTGCGGACTGGATGACGCGGGCCTCCCGGTGGGACTCCAGCTCACCGCACCGGTGCTGGGCGAGCAGCTGCTGTTCCGCGCGGCCAACGCCCTAGAGCGGGACCTCGGCCTCGTCCTCCGCCCGCCGGTCCTCGCCGGCGTTTGAACCTCGATCGTCGCGGGCCACGCCGCCGGCCGATACGGTGAGCGCCACGGCCGCCAGGACGACGGCGCCGGCGACCAGAGACCGGCTCCGGAGCGGCTCGTCCGCGATCAGGTGGCCCAGGTAGACGGCGAGCATCGGGGTGACCCACGCGTACGTGGCGACGAGCGACGTCCGCGCGTTGCGGAGCAACCACACGTATGCCGTGAACGCGATCCAGGAACCGAACACGATGAGGTAGCCGAGCGCCAGGATCGACGCGGTCGAGAACTTGTCGGGATCGACCATCGACAGCTCCCCGCGGGCGATGCCCCACACGAGCGTGATCGTCCCGCCGGCCATCATGACCATCGCGTTGCCGACGAGGGGGCGATGCGGCAATCGCGCACCACGGGCGAAGAGCGAGCCGGCGGCCCAGCTCATCGACGCCCCCACCGCGAGCAGCAACCCGGAGACGGGGACGTCGGCCAGACGCGCGTCGTTGACGAGGAGCGCGGCGCCCACGAACCCGAGCAAGATGCCCACCGCCACGCGGCCGGGCAGCCGGTGGCGCCCGGCGAACCGGTCCCAGAGCGCGATCCACAGGGGCACCAGCGCGAAGATCAGGGCGACCGTCCCCGACGGGACCGTCCGCTCCGCGAGGACCACCGAGCCGTTGCCGAACGCGATCAGGCCGGTGCCCACGAGGAGCGCGGCCAACCACTGCGGCCGGCCGATCGGGTCGGCCTCGGCGTCGCGTCGCCGGGTGGAGACGGCGAACAGGACGGCGCCGGCGATCACGAAGCGCGTGCCCGCCGCGATCAAGGGCGGCAGGGTCTCGTTCGTCACGCGGATCCCCAGGTAGGTCGTCCCCCAGATCACGTACACCATGCCGAGGGCGACCCAGATCAGCCACGTGGGTGCCCGTCCTGAGGCGGAACGGTCTGCCGTGGCCGGGGGCGACATCCGCACAGGATACGGACGCGCTCCGACCGGCCCGTCGGGAGGGTCCGATAGGCTGGCCCGCGCGATGGCCGAGTGGGAGACCGTGATCGGGCTCGAGTGTCACGTCGAGCTCAGCACGCGGACGAAGATGTTCTGTGCGTGCCGCAACGAGTTCGGTGCCGAGCCCAACACGTTGACCTGTCCGGTCTGCCTCGGGCACCCGGGTTCGCTGCCCGTCCCCAACGAGGAGGCGATCGCCCGCATCGTGAAGATCGGACTCGCCCTCGGAAGCGAGATCGCGCCGCGTTCGGTCTTCCACCGGAAGAACTACTTCTATCCGGACATGCCGAAGAACTACCAGATCAGTCAGTACGACCTGCCTGTGTGCGTCGGCGGCCATCTGGACGTGGAGCTCGCCGACGGATCGACGACGCGCGTAGGCATCACGCGGGTGCACATGGAGGAGGACACGGGCAAGACCGTCCATGGGAGCGCGTCGGGCCGGATCCACGAGGCCGAGTACGCCTTGATCGACTACAACCGCGCCGGCGTCCCGCTGGTCGAATGCGTGTCGGAGCCGGATATGCGGTCGCCCGAGGAAGCGGGCGCGTACCTGCGTGAGCTGCGCGCGCTGCTCGGCTCGCTCGATGTCTCCGACGTCCGGATGGAGGAGGGCTCGCTCCGTTGCGACGCGAACGTGTCCGTGCGCCCGCCGGGGGCGGACTCGCTCGGCACCAAGGTCGAGATCAAGAACATGAACTCCGTCCGGTCGCTCGAGCGCGCCCTGGTCTTCGAGGCCGCCAGGCAGATCGCGGCGCTCGAAGCCGGAGAGCCGCTCGTGCAGGAGACGCGGCACTGGGACGAGGACTCGGGCACCACGAAGACGATGCGCTCCAAGGAGGAGGCGTTCGACTATCGCTACTTCCCGGAGCCCGACATCCCGGCCCTGGAGCCGGACGACTCGTGGATCGAGGAGATCCGGTCGTCCCTGCCACAGCTGCCGCAGGCCCGTCGCGCCCGGTACGTGGACGAGCTGGGCCTCAAGCCCGAGGTGGCACGCGTGCTCGTGGCCGACCGCGCAGCGGCGATCATGTTCGAGGAGACGGTGTCCCTCGGCGCCGAGCCGGCAGCGTCGGCCAATTGGATCACCCAGGATCTGGCCGGCCTGCGCAACGAGGCCGACGCTGCCGGCGACGCCACGGTGGGACCGCAGCACATCGCCGACCTCGTCGCCCTCGTCGCGGACGGGACGATCGCGGGGGCGGGCGCGAAACGCGCGCTCGAGGAGGCGTTCCAGACCGGTGATCCGATCGGGGACATCGTCGAGCGACGAGGACTCCGTCAGGTGTCGGATGCGGGCGAGCTCGGAGCCGTCGTCGACCGGGTTCTCGCTGAGAACGAGGAGGCGGCGGAGAAGTTCCGCGCCGGCAACGAGAGCGTGATCGGGTTCCTGGTCGGACAGGTGATGAAAGCCTCCGGCGGCTCGGCCAACCCGACGCTCGCGCAGGAGCTCCTGCGCGAGCGGCTCTCGGGGTAGCCCCGGCGGTGCGCGTCGATCCCAAGCGGAACCGGGTCCCGCTCTGGCAGCTCGGCATCTACGCCGTCGTGGCGGCCGCCTCGGGCGCCACGCACCCGATCCGCAAGATGTGGCACTCGGGGAACGCGATCGATCGCTACGCCCTCTGCCACCTCACGAGCGCCGCCGGCGACTCGCTCCTCGCGATCTCGCTCGCCGACTCGGTGTTCTTCTCGTTGCCGGTGGGACAGGCGCAGTGGCGTGTCGTCGCATACCTCGCCCTGACGATGCTCCCGCTCGCCGTCGCGGCCCCGCTCCTGGTGGTGCCGCTCGACCGGACCGGGCCGCGACGCCTGATCTCCTTCCTCGCCGCGGTCGTGCGCGCGGGGATCGCCTTCTTCGTGGCAGGACGCTTGGACACCGCGGCGCTCTATCCGGCGGCGCTCGCGATCCTCGTGGCGGCCCGCGTCCACGGGATCACGAAGAATGGCCTGACGATGGCCTACGCCGGGCCCGGTGAGGGGCTGATGCGGTCGAACGCGCGACTCGGCCGCGTGGCGGTTGCGGGAGCGCTCACGGCGGCGCCTTTCGGCGTCCTGGCCGTCCGGGTCTGGGACTCCGGCGGCGCGATGGTGCTTGCGGGGATCGTGTACTCGATCTGCGCGCTCGTCACGCTGCGCCTCCCCCACCCCCGGGTGCGCACCGAGCCGAAGCCGCTCGGCCGGCGGGGACGGATCCCTGCCCTCACCGGTCCGGCCCTCGGCGCGACGGGGATGCGCGCGGCCACCGGGTTCATCTTGTTCTTGTCGGCCTTCGCGGTTCGGCGGGAAGGGTTCCCCTCGACGTGGTTCGCCGCGATGGCGATCTCGGCCGCTCTCGGAGGCTTCCTCGCCGACCTCCTCGCCCCACGGCTGCCCGAGACGCTTCGCGAGGAGTTCATCGTCGTCGGGTGCACGATCGCGGCCGGACTGGGCGCCTTCTTCGCCTTCCAGGCGTTCTCCCTCCCGGTGCTCGCGATCTTCGGGCTCGTGGCGGGAGCGGCGACCGAACTCGGGCGTCTCGCCTTCCAGAGCCTGATGCAGGCCCACGCGCCGGAAGGAGCGCTGGGACGCGTGTTCGTCCGCTACGAGGTGATGTTCCAGCTCGCCTGGGTCGCAGGGGCCATCGGGCCGGCCGTGCTCCCGATCGACTTCAAGGCGGGCATGCTGATGATGGCGGGCTTCTACCTCGCCCTGGCCGGCGCATGGGCTGTTCGCTTCTTCCGCGGCGGACGAGATCCGCTCGGTGCTTCTGCACAGGTGCCGTAGTCTGGGCCGCTGGATACGAGACTCGCGAACGAAGGAGGACGGGAACGATGGCGGACTTCATGACGGTCGGCGACTCGGGCGAGGTGCCGGAGGGAGAGGTGAAGGCCTTCGATGTGAACGGCGCCGAGATCGCCGTCGCTCGTGTGGAGGGCCAGGTGTACGCGTTCAGCGACATCTGCACGCATCGCCACTGCAATCTCGCCAACGGCGGCGAGCTCGACGGGTTCGAACTCGAGTGTGAGTGTCACGGCAGCGTCTTCGACGTCCGCACCGGAGAGGTGCGCAACCCTCCCGCGACCGAGCCGCTCGAGCACTACGAGGCCCGCGAGGTCGAGGGACAGATCCAGGTCGGTGCCTGAGGAGGGCGACGTCCCTCGCTCGATCGTCATCGTCGGTGCGAGCCTCGCCGGCGGGACCGCCGCGACGGTGTTGCGAGACCAGGGCTATGACGGCCGGCTCACGCTGATCGGCGCGGAAGAGGACCCTCCGTACGAGCGGCCGCCGTTGTCCAAGGAGCTCCTGCGCGGTGAGCAGGAGCTGGACGACGCGCTCGTGCGACCGGCCACCTGGTACGGGGAGCACGACGTGGATGCCCGCTTCGGCACCCTGGCGGCGCAGATCGACGTCCGGGGCCGCGCGGTCGTCTGCGCGGGCGGGGACCGTGTGCCCTTCGACCGGCTCCTCATCGCGACCGGCTGCCGCAATCGGCGGCTCGATGTGCCCGGTTCCGAGCTGCCGGGCATCTACGACCTCCGCTATCACCGAGATGCCGTCAGGATCCGGGAGGCCGCCGCCGCGGGCGCCCGGGTCGTGTGCGTGGGGATGGGCTTCATCGGCGCCGAGGTGACGGCGTCGCTCCGGAGCGTCGGGTGCGACGTCACGGTCGTCGAGATCTTCGAGACGACCCTGTACCGGATCCTCGGCCCCGAGATCGGTCGGGTGCTCGAGTCGATCCATCGCGACCACGGGGTGACGATGCACTTCAACGACTCCGTCGAGCGCTTCGAGGGCGACGGCAGGCTCGAGCGCGTCGTGACCGAGGGCGGGAAGACGATCGACGCCGACGTCGTCGTCGTCGGCGTCGGGACCGAGCCCGCGGTCGAGATCATGGCCGGGACGGGGCTCGACCAGGGCGGTGGGATCCCCGTCGGGCCCACCCTGGAGACCGGCGTCGCCGGCGTCTTCGCCGCCGGCGACGTCGCCCGCCACGACCACCCCGTGTTCGGCTCGATCCGGGTGGAGCACTACGACAACGCGATCAAGATGGGTGAGCACGTCGCGAAGGCGATGCTCGGCTCCGACGAGGTCTTCGACGATCCGCATTGGTTCTGGTCGGACCAGTACGACTCCAAGATCGAGATGGCCGGCTTCGCGCCCACGTGGGACAGGATGGTGGTCCGCGGATCGCTCGAGGAGCGCTCCTTCTGCGCGTTCCTGTTGGATAGTGGAGGGGTGATCCGTTCGACGGTGTCTCTTGACTGGAAGCGCGACGTACGGCGCTCGTTCGGACTGATCAAGGCGCAGTTCGCCCCGGATCCGGCGTTGCTCGCCGATCCCGACGTGGATCTGCGGAAGCTCGTCGAGGAGGAGGAGGAGTAGGTGTTCGGCTCGCCCGTCGTGACGCATCCCGTCTGCGACCTCGATCTGCACCAGCGCATCAAGGATGCGCGGCGAGACGCCGTCGCCCGCTCGGTCCGAGGCAGGCGACGGCATCGCCGCCACGCCAGTCTCGTCGACGTCGACGGCGAGGTCTTCCGCCCCGCCGGCGAGGACATCGAGCACTCCTTCCGCTTCTAGGCCGGTTCTAGGCCGGTTCTGAACGGGATCGGGCGGCCTAGTCGACCGTGAGGTGGGACACCATCTCTTGCGGTGTTCCTTCCCCCTCGACGAGACCGTCGCGGAAGAGCACCACGCGGTTCGCGAAACGCAGCGCCTCCGGGTTGTGGGTCGCCGCCAGCACCGCGCCGCCACGCTGGATCACGTCCCAGAGCGCCTCGAGGATGACGTCTGCGTTCTCGGTGTCGACCTCGGCGATCGGTTCGTCCGCCATCACGATCTCCGGCTCCGGGATGAGAGCCCGCGCGACCGCCACCCGTTGTTGTTGCCCGGCGGAGAGCTCGTAGGTCCGATTGTGCATGCGCGTCTCCAGACCGAGCCGCCGCAGCCATCCCTCGGCCCGCTCACGCGCCTCGGTGAGGTCGACCCCGTTCACGCGGAGCGGGAGCTCGACGTTCTCGACCGCGGAGAGCGCTGGGAGGAGCCCGAAGCTCTGGAACACGACGCCGATGCCCTCCTGTCGGAGCGCGCGCCGCTCGTCGTTGGAGAGCGAACCCATCGACCGGCCCTTCCAGCGCACCTCGCCGGCATCGGGCGGATCGAGACCGGCCAGCACGCCGAGGAACGTCGTCTTGCCCGACCCGCTCGGGCCCATCAGCGCCACGAAGTCCTGCGACCGCACCGCGACCGAAGCGCCCCGGACCGCCACGACCCCTTGCGCGCCCGGGTAGCGGCGGACGATGTCGATCCCTTCGACGAGGACGTCGGGCTCAGGCATGTCCGGTCTCGCTCCTCCGCCGGAGCCGCACTTCGTCCGGGGTGACCTCGGCTTCGAGATCGACGCCGCCCAGTGCGGCCACCGCCTCGTCGGGAAGGCGCACACGGCCATCGTCGGAGACGGGGTCGACCGGCACACCTTCGTGCAGGACGCGGCCGTCCCGCACGCGGATCCGGCGGTCCGCGCGCCGGGCGGCCACGAGGTCGTGGGTGACCATGATGATCGTCACGTGGAACTCCCGGTTGACCGCGCGGAAGGCGTCGAGCACGCGACCGGCCGACTCCGAATCGAGCTCGGCGGTCGGCTCGTCGGCCAGCAGGATCGCCGGTGTGTTGGAAAGGGCCGCGGCGATCGCCACCCTCTGCTGCTCGCCGCCGGAGAGCATGCCGGGCATGTGCTTCGAACGTTCGGTGAGGCCGACGAGCTCGAGGAGACCGTCGACGTCGTGCTTCCTGGCGACCTGGGTCCGCCGCACGGTCGCCGGCAGACGGATGTTGTCGCGGACCGACAGGTAGGGAACGAGGTTGCGTGCCGTGCCCTGCCAGACGAAGCCGACCCGCTCCGCTCGGTACTCCGTCAGCTCGTCGTTCCCGAGGAGGCCGAGGTCCCGTCCCTCGACCTCCACGAGACCGGCGGAGGCACGATCGAGACCACCCACCAGGTTCAGGATCGTGGACTTGCCCGCCCCGCTCGGCCCGACGACCGCGAGGAACTCCGCGGGCGCGACGTCGAGATCCACCCCGGCGAGCGCGACGACGCCGACGTCGCCCACCCGGTACACCTTGTACGTGTGGCGGAGACGCACGAGCGCGTCGGACCCTTCCGGCCGGTACCGATCGGCGCTGACGACGTTCTCGATCACTCGGCCTCACCTCGGAGCACGCCGGTCACGGATGCGCGCAAGAGCGCGCGAGCGGACAGCGCGAGCGCGATCGCGGTTGCGGCCAGGATGGCCGCGAGCGCGGTGCCGAGCGACACCCAATCCATCAGGAACACCGGAGGCGGGTACGCCACGGAGATGCTCGGTCCGACGTAGGGCATCATGAGCCGGAGCAGGAGGTACCCGAGCCCGAGGCCCGCCAAGACCGCGAAGCCGAGGAGCAGCACCTGTTCGAGTGCCAGCGTCCGGACGATCTGTCCGGACGCGGTGCCCATCGCCCGGAGCGCGGCGAACTCGTAGTCGCGGCGGCGCTGTGCGAAGTACAGCGCCGCCGCGACCCCCACGATCACGAGGCCCGCGCCGCCGGCCGCCGCGACGAAGTTCATCCCGAGGGCGAGGCTCTGGGGAAGCTGCGCGAGGAATCCCTCGATCGGCGCCGTCCGCGCCACGTCTCCCGGGAAGAACCCCTTCCGTCGCAGGAGGGGCACCGGCGTGCGCTCCCCTTCGGCCCAGACCTCGTTCAGGACGAGCCCGGGCTCGGGGACGGCGGCCGCACGTTCGAGGAGGGCCGGGCCGGACGTCACGATGAACGGCTGATTGGGGAGCATCGAGGGGAACTGGATCGCGCTCGCAACCGGATCGAGCTCGATCTCCTGCCCGCCGAGGGCCGCGGGGAAGACGGGGCCACCGGAGGAGGAGATGCCGGGGGAGACGAGGACGGCGAGGGGGTCAGAAGGTGGCACGATCCCACCGAGCACGTCGGAAGCTCCCGAGTCCATCTCGAGGCGCACGCCGGATGCGACCTGCTCGACGGAGCCGGCGCTCCCACGCCAGGTGAGCGGTTCCCACCCCTCCAACGACACAGGTGCTCCGTCGGCGGCGACCGTCGTGAACACGAACGTCGCCTCATCCGGTGCCTCGAGAGAGGTTCGATGGATCGTGATCGAGAGCAGCCGGACCGCGCCCTCGAGCTGCATCTCATAGGTCGCTGCATCCTGGTCGATGGGTTGGAGCGCAGCGGTGTGGACGATCCCCTCCTCGTCCACACCCGTCGCCGTCACCTCCAGGTCGCCAACGTCCCCGCTGGGATCCATCTCGAACGTCAAGACCGAGGTCGGAGCCGGCAGATCCATGCCGAACGCCGGCGCTTCCAGACGGCGGAGGATCTCGGGCAGTGGCGTCTCGGAGAAGTCCTCTCGCCACCAGCCGGCGTCGGCATAGGTCGCGGGGTCCAGTCCGAGCGCGATCGGCGGGAGCTGGAACGAACCGCTCTCGAGACGCGGCTCGGTACGGACCACGGGCGTGGTCATCGCCGGCATATCGCGGACGACGGACAGGATGTCCTCCGGCGGCGTGACGTTGACCCGCCAGTCGGCGCCGACCTGCGCGTGCGCCGCGTCCTCGTGGTTCCGCAGGACGATGGCTCGGTACGACGTCGAGACCACGAGGAGCCCCATCGAGAGCAGCAACAGCAGGGCGGCGGCGAAGCCCGTCCCCGGCGAACGCCCGATCCGCCGGCCCGCGAGGTATCTGGGCAGCCGCCGCGATCGACCGATCCGGCGGTCGAGGCCTCGGAACACCAGGAGCAGGAGCCGGAGCGCCAGGAACGATCCGCCGAACAGCAGCAGGGTCGGGGCGACGAGGATCAAGGGGTCGAGCTCGCCGGATCCCGCCTCCGGCCGTGTCCCGGTCCGCAACTGGAGGAACGCGAACACCCCGAGCGGAAGGACGAACAGCTCGACCGGCACCCGCGCGAGCAGGGGACGATCCTCCCGGGAGGCGGCTCTCCGCTCCTCGAGCACCGTCCGTGAGACGTAGGGAACCGAGAGCCCCAGGAGGATCACGGCGCCGACGAACGCGGCGACGAGTCCCAGCAACTGACCGGTCGCGTTCAGGCGGATCGGGAAGACGACGCCGGGAAGATCGGGCCCGTTCGCCGTGCTGGCGAGCGCAGCCAAGCCCATCCCGAGGAGCAGTCCGAGTGGGTAGGCGACGATCGCCGCGAACACCGCTTGGATCCCCTGTGCCGTGAGCAGCACACCTCGTCGGAAGCCTCGGCTGTGGAGGACCGCCAGCTCGAATCCCTGGCGCGTGAGCGCGAGCGCACCGACGCCGGCAAGCACGGCGAGCGTCACGGCGCCGATCTGGAAGACGACCAACAGGATCGGCACCGCGAGATCGGCGATCCGCTGCCGCACGATGTCGAGGAGCGTGCCGAGTCCGGAGATCAGGTCGACGGTGCTCAGACCGAGCCCGTCCTCCGCCTGCAGGCTCGTGAAGACGCGCTCCAGCCGAGCCGGGACGTCTGCGACCTGAGTGAACGGGACACCCGTGAGGTCGAGGTACGCGTCCCACGAGTACTGGGTGGTCAGCTCCAGCTCTCGCGTCGCGAGGACGAGCGTGTCGAGGCTGACGACGGCGGGCTGGGGCTGCGTCGAGTCCGGATCGGGGAACGGGTTCTGCGAGCCGAACCAGAAGGGATCGTCTCGATCGGGGCTCCTGTAGGTGCCCGTCACGACGAGCTCCATGCGCTCGCCGGTGGGACCGATGATGTCCACGGGGTCGCCCGGACGCAGGCGAAGTTGCCGGGCCATCCCGACATGCAAGAGGATCCCGTCCTCGCCCGGCGGGTCTCCGCGGATCTCGAGATGCTCCTCGATCCCTTCTCGGGCGAGGATCGAGACGGATGGACCGGCGGGCGACCCGAGCCGGACGGTGCCGAGGCCCTGCCGCACCATCAGGTCCACGGGCAACGACTCGGTTCGCTCGGTGATGACCTCGTCCGCCGCCGCCCAGTCGAAGCTCTGATCGCCGAAGACCTGGAGGCGCGCGTTGCGTACGGTCGGGGCAGCGCCGGCCAGCTCGGAGGACAGGATCGCTTCGCGCGCCGCGTCCGCGTAGATCGGACCTGCGACGAGCACGGCTACCGAGAAGGCCAGCGTGACGACGACGGCGAGGCCCAGCAGCCGCTGAGCGACGAAGCGCTTCCATAGGAATCGAAGGGTCGCCATACGCACCTCGGGGCCCGGCGAGGGCCCCGTCCGCTCGATGATACGGACCTGCGGTTCCTTGCCGATGCCCGGGAGTGTCGGAACCTTGCCCCTCGGTACGTGCTTGCTAGGCTGCGATGGATCGCCCGAGCCCTCGCAGACCCCCAGGAAACATCACAGGAAACACGACAGGAGAGCAGATGGACAGGCCCGAGATCATCTTGGCGCCCGGACCCACCCCCATCCCGCCCGAGGTGCTCCTCGCGCAGGGGAGTCCCCTCGTCTATCACCGCGGTCCCGGCTTCGGCCGGCTGATGCGGGACGTCACGGCGCGTCTGAAAGAGCTGTATCGGACGGAGCGAGCCGACGTGCTGCTGATGACGTCGTCGGGGACGGGCGGGCTCGAGTCCGCGGTCCAGAACGTCTTCTCGCCCGGTGATGAGGTCCTGATCCCGCTGGCCGGATTCTTCTCCGAGCGCTGGCGCTCGCTCGCCACGGCGATGGGTCTCACGGTGCGCACCGTGGACCACGAGTGGGGGGAGAAGGTCGACGCCTCGCGGGTCGCGGACGAGCTCGCCGCGCACCCCGTCAAGGCGGTCCTGCTCACCCACTCCGAGACCTCGACCGGCGTGATCCAGCCGGTGGAGGAGCTGGCGCGCGTCGCGAACGAAGCCGGCGTCATGGTGGTCGCGGACGTGGTGAGCAGCCTCGGCGCCGTGCCGTTCGAGTTCGACGCCTGGGGGGTGGACGTGGCCGTCGGCGGCTCGCAGAAGGCCCTGTCGGCGAGCCCCGGGATCGCGTTCGTCGCGATCAGCGAACGGGCCTGGAACGCCCACGAGGCCGCGACCCTGCCGCGGTTCTACTTCGACTGGTCGATCTACCGGCGCTTCGCCGAGCTCCCCGATCCGGAGAACCCGTGGACGCCCGCGATCAGCGTGATGCAGGGCCTCCACGCGGCGCTGGAGCTCTATTTCCAGGACGGGGTCGACGCGGCGCATCTGCGCCACCGGCTCCTCTCGCGGGCGGTCAAGGAGGGCGTGAAGGCGCTCGGCCTCGACCTGTTCGGCGAAGGCTTGGAGCAGAACTGGACGGTCACCGCGATCCGCGCCCCCGAGGGGATCGACGCGGACACGATCAGCGACCGGATCCGGTCGGATTTCGGCTGTGTCCTCGCGCCCGGACAAGGACCCCTGAAGGGGAAGGTCTTCCGGATCGGGCACTTCGGCTACTTCAGTGAGCTCGACATCATCCGCGGGCTCGCCGCCCTGGAGATGACCCTCGAGCGGCTCGGCCATCCCGTGAAGCGGGGAGCGGCCGTCGCCTCGGCCGAGGGGGTCTTCCAGGAAGCGGCGACGTAGTGCGCGTCCTCGTCACCGAGAAGCTGTCCGAGGCCGGTCTCGAGCTGCTGCGGGAACGTTTCCAGGTGGACGTGCGCGAGGACCTCGCGCACGGCGACCTCGCTGCGGAGATCGCGCCGTACGACGCGCTCGTGATCCGGAGCGCGACGCGCGTCACGGCGGAGGTCCTCGAGGGCGCGCCACGTCTGAAGGTCGTCGCTCGCGCTGGGATCGGTGTCGACAACGTCGACGTGGAGGCCGCCACGCGGCGCGGGGTCATGGTCGTGAACGCGCCGCAGTCCAACACGATCAGCGCGGCCGAACACACGATGGCCCTCCTGCTCGCCCAGGCCCGCAACGTCCCACAGGCGAACAGCGAGCTCCATGCCGGCCGGTGGGAAAGGGAGCGGTGGGAGGGTGTCGAGCTCTCCGGCAAGACCATCGGGCTGATCGGGCTCGGCCGTGTGGGCACGCTGGTCGCGTCGCGCGCGCAGGGATTCGGCATGCGTGTGATCGCGTTCGACCCCTACGTGTCCGCGGAGCGGGCGAAGGAGCTCGGGGTGGACGTGATGCCGACGCTCGAGTCGCTCCTCGTGCAATCGGACTTCGTGTCGATCCACCTGCCGGGCTCGCCGGATACCGAAGGCCTGATCGGCGCGCACCAGCTCGCGATGGTCAAGCACGGCGCTCGCCTCGTGAACACCTCGCGCGGAGGCATCGTGGACGAGGAGGCGCTGGCCAAAGCGCTCGAGGACGGACGCCTCGCCGGCGCCGCGCTGGACGTCTTCGCGGTGGAGCCCTCGACCGATTCCCCGTTGTTCGGGTTGGAGCAGGTGGTGGTGACGCCGCACCTCGGGGCGTCGACGGTGGAGGCACAGGACAAGGCGGGGACGACCGTCGCCGAGATGGTGCGCCTCGCCCTGGAGGGACAGTTCGTCCCCTACGCGGTGAACGTATCCGCCGGCGCCGAGGTGAGCGAGGCGGTCCGCCCGTTCGTGGGCCTCGCCGGGCGGCTCGGCGCGCTCGTCGCCGGCCTGGCGGACGGCGGCGTCCGCTCCGTCGTCGCGTCCTACCTGGGCAGGATCGCGGAGCACGACACGCGCGTGCTCACGCTCGCGATCCTGAAGGGCATCCTCGGGCGCTCCGTGAACGAGCCCGTCTCGTTCGTGAACGCGCCGATGCTCGCCCGCGAACGAGGCCTCACCGTCAGCGAGATGCGATCGACCGGCTCCCAGGACTACGTGAGCCAGGTCTCCATCCGCGTGGAGACCGAGTCGGAGTCCGACGTCGAGGTCGCGGGGACGTTGCTGGGCAAGAAGAACGCCGAGCGCGTGATCCAGGTCTGGGACTTCGAGGTCGAGATCGAGCCCGCGCCGCACATGCTCTTCTTCATCTACGCGGATCGCCCCGGGATCATCGGCAAGGTCGGCACGATCCTCGGCGAACACGACATCAACATCGCGACGATGGAGGTCGGGCGGAAGGGAGCCGGCGGTGACGCCCTGATGGGCCTCACCGTCGACTCGCCCGTACCGGCGGACGTCTTGCGAACGGTCGCCGACGCGATCGATGCCCACACGATCCGCGCCGTCACGCTCGACACGTGACCCGAGGTTCTTCCGAACCCTCGATCCCTCGTGCTACTCTGACCGCACGATGAAGCGGTACATGACGAAACGACCAATCGACGGGGCCCTCTGACGCGTCTCACGCGTCGCGCCCCGTAGTTCGTTCGTCGACCCTCCGCACCACAAGGAGACCGCTCCATGACCCGCTCACCGAAGTCCAACGTCCGTCGTCTCGCGCTCGGTCGGATGATCTCCGTCACCGGCGGTGCCGCCGCGTACACGGCCCTCAACTACACGGTGTGGGAGCGAACCCACTCGCCGTACATGCAGGCGCTCTCGCTCCTGCTCACGTTCGGCGTCGCGGGTCTGATCGGACCGTTCACGGGCGCCCTGGGGGACCGTTACAACCGCAGGACGGTGATGATCTGGTCCGAGGCGATCTCAGCCGTGTTCTTCGCGGCCATGGTGTTCGCGAAGGACCCGGGGGTGCTGATCGCGCTCGCGTTCGGATCGGCGATCGCGGAGCTCCCGTTCTTCTCCGCGTCGAGGGCGGCGATCCCCAACCTCGTCGAGTCGGAGGAGGATCTCTCCTGGGCGAACAGCCTCGTGTCGATGGGCGTGCACGCCGGGATCGCGGTCGGGCCCGTGATCGGCGGTGGCCTCGTGGCCATCCTGGCGGCCGGGGAGTCGCCGTCCGCCGACCAGCTGCACATGGCGGGCGCGGTGGTCTTCGGGCTCAACTCGATCTCGTTCCTGATCTCGCTCGCCGTCACCTTGACGGTTCGGGGTCGGTTCGAGGAGGAGCGATCGACCGACCCACATCCCGAGCACGAAGGATTGCTGGCCGGCGCCACGTACCTGTTCCGCGAGCCGGTCCTCCGCCGGATGGCGTTCGCGTGGCTGGTGTTCGTCCTCGGGATGGGCATGGGGATGGTTGCCGACGCACCTCTCGCCGAGTCGTTCGGGACGGGCGGGTGGGGCTTCGGTCTCCTCATCACCTGCTGGGGGACCGGCTCCGTGCTCGGCACCGTGTTCGGGCGTTGGATGAACGCCCGCACGGAGCCTCTCTGGATGGTGTTCGGTGCTGCCGGCGTCGCCGTCTCGGCGTTCGGGGTCGGCCTGTTCGGCCTGTTCCCGCTCGTCCTGTTGTCCCTGTTCGTGATGGGGACCTCCGACGGGATCTCGATCGTCGCCGAGAACGGCATCATGCAGCGCCGCACTCCGGACGCCGTGCGGAGCAGGACGATGGCCGCTCTCGAGGCCGTCCTGTCCTTGGGACTGGCCCTGGCGTATCTCGCCGCCGGACCGGTGCTCCGCCTGGTCGAGGCCCAGAGCGTCTACGTGATCGCCGGCGTGTTCGCCCTCGGAGCCACCCTCGTCCTCCTGCCGCTGGTCCGCCTCGGAGCCGACCACGGTAGGACGACCGGCCCAGGAGATCCTGTGCCGGAACCGACTACCCGAGACCGCACGACTGTGTGATTCTTGCTCTCGATGACCGAGGGCACGGGGCGCTCAGCGGTGCGCCGGGTGGCGGTTGCGCGCGGTATCTCCCTCACGGGGAGCGGGGCCGCGTTCACGGTGCTGGGGTACATGGTCTATCGCCTGACCGACGAGTCGGCGATCTGGCTCTCCCTGACCCTGCTGCTCACGATGGGTGTGCAGGGTCTCGTGCAGCCGTTCGCGAGCTGGCTCGGGGATCGATTCGACCGGCGCAGGGTGCTCGTCATCTCGGACCTATGCGCCGCGGTGGGGTTCGTGGGACTCGCGTTCGCTCGCACACCCGGTCAGCTCGTGGCGCTCGCGATGGTCACCGCGGTCCTCGAGTCACCCGTCTGGGCGGTGGCCGGCGCGTCGATCCCGAACCTCGTCGAGGAGGAGGACCTTCCGTGGGCGAACGGACAGGTGGCGATCGGGCGGCACCTGGGCAGCTTCATCGGGCCGCTGCTGGGGGCGCAGCTGGTCGTGTTGCTCGCGGGCGACGGCGCGTCCCCCGAACGTCTGCTCGCAGCCGGCGCGTTCGTGTTCGGTCTCAACGCGGCGTCGTTCGTCTTCTCCGCGTGGCTCATCGGGTCGACGCCCGGTCGCTTCAACGACGAACGGACGGGGAAGAGCGAGCATCCGGGGGTCAGGGCCGGCTTCCGGTACGCGATGAGTGACCCGGTGTTGCGAGCCATCCTCATCGGCTGGTCCGTGCTGCTTCTCGGCGTCGGTCTGATCCTCGTGGCGGAGCTCCCCTACGCGGACGAGTTCGGAAAGGGCGTGTTCGGGTTCGGCTTGATCTCCGCGTTGTGGGGAGGAGGCGCGGCCCTTGGCGCGGTGTTCGCGGCCCGGTGGCTCACGGCCAAGCGTGAACCCCGAACGCTCTTGGTCTCCGTGCTGCTCGGTGGTGTGATCATGTTCGCGATCGGTTGGTCGCCCATCTGGATCGTCGCGCTGGCGCTGATGGTGATCGAGGGGATCTGCGAAGGCTTCGCGAGCGTGGCCGAGCAAGGACTGCTGCAGCGACGCACCCCCGACGACGTGCGCAGCCGCGTGGCGGGGGCCGTGGAGGCCGCCACGCTGATCGCCCTCGCCATCTCGCTTACCGCGGGTGGTCCGATCGTCGAGGCGCTCGGTCCTCGGGCCGCGTACTACATCGGCGGCGCCATGACGGTGCTCGCCGCGTTGATCATGGCCGGGGCCTTGCGCCATCCGGGACTCCCTCCGCATCAGGCGGACCAGGCGTTCGGGTTCGGTCCCGCCGAGCGCGTGGCCGCGAACCGGCAGCCCTAGGGGAGTCGGCTCGTCGGGTCGGGGAACAGCACCCGGAACGAGGCGCCGCCGCCTTCCCGATCCTCCACCCACGCCCGCCCCCCGTGGGCGTCGGCGAACCGAGCCACCAGCGACAGACCCACGCCGAGGCCGGGCGAGGGCGCCGACCGCTCACCCCGCTCGAACGGTTCGAAGAGCCTGTCTCGCTCGTCGGCGGCGACACCGGGTCCGTCGTCCTCGACGCGGAGGATGACGCCCTGCTCCACGCGCCTCGCACCGACCCAGATCGTCGCGGACGGCGGCGTGTGCTTCACGGCGTTCACGAGCAGGTTCTCGACGATCCGGACCACCATCGACTCGTCGATCCACGCATCGATCGGCTCGGCCTGCACGTGGACCGTGCGCTCCTCGAGCACGTCGGATTCGGCCGCCGTGCGGCCCAGCAGCGCCCCGAGATCCATCAGCTCTCGACGTGGTTGCACGAGGCCGCGGGTGAGGCGATCCATGTCGAGGAGGTCGTTGACCATCGCGGTGAGGCGTTTCGCCTTCTTCGCGAGGCTCCGCATCAGCTGTCGGCGATCGTCCTCGGAGATCCCGAGCTCGTCGGCGTTCTCCAACGTGATCGCGCTGCCGAGGATCGCCGACAGCGGCGTCCGCAGATCGTGCGAGACGGCCGTCAGGAACGTGTTCTTCATGTCGTCCGCCTCGCGCAGCCGGTCGACCGCTCGGCGCTCCATCTCGAGCGCCTGCGCGAGCTCCTGCTCGGCGCGCTTCTGCTCGCTGATGTCGTACATCACGCCCTGCCAGAACAGCGGCTTCCCGTCCTCGTCTCGGATCAGCACGGTCTCGTCGTGCACCCAGACGATCCGGCCGTCCCTGGCCACCATCCGGTAGTCCTCGCTGAACCCGCCCTCGTCGTAGGACCGTTGCGCTGCCTCGACCGCTCGATCCCGATCCTGTGGGTGGAGGAGCTCCCGCCACAGCGTCGGGTTGGCCTGCCGCTCCTCCGGCGTGTAGCCGAACAGCTCCTCGTACCGCGGGCTGATGTAGAAGGGCGCGTCGTCGGAGCCACCCTCGCCCTCGATGTAGACGACGGCGGGGATGCGCTCGGCGAGCGACTTGAACTTGACCGCCTCGGACCGGAGCTCGGACTCGAGCCACTTCTGCTCGGAGATGTCTTCGTACAGCCCCTGCACGTAGGTGGGCCGGCCCGCTTCGTCCTTGACGACGGTGCCCTGATCGCGGATCCACACGATGCTGCCGTCGGGGCGGATCATCCGGTACTCGAGCGCGTACGGGTCGCCGATCTCGATCGCGTTCCGGAGTCCTCCCACCGCGCGCTCGCGATCGTCGGGATGGAGGTGTCTGGACCACGCGTCGTCGGTCACGAACGCATCGGCCGACAGCCCGAGCACCTTCTCGACCTGCGGGCTGACGTAGATCGAGGACATCTTCTCGTCGGCGGTATCCATGTACGTCACCGCGGGCAGCTGCTCCACGAGACTCCGGTATCGGAGCTCGAGCTCCTGCAGCCGGAGCTCGGCTTCCTTCCGCGGCGTGATGTCGTGGAAGGATCCGAGGACGTATTCGGGCTCGCCCCGATCGTTCCGCACGGTCGTCGCGGAATCGCTCACCCAGATCACACGCCCGTCGTCTCGGACCATCCGGTACTCGAGGGTGAAGGGCTCACCCGAGCGAACGCCGTCCACCGTCTCCCGTCGAGCTCGTTCGCGATCGTCCGGATGCACCCGCTCCGCCCACTCTTCGCCCGTGGCTCCCGAGGGACGTCCCAGCAGGTCGTCGATCTGTGGGCTGACGAAGAGATTGGCGAGACTCTCGTCGGGGGCGTCGATGTAGGTCACGATCGGGAGCCGCTCGATCAACGTGCGGTATCGCTGTTCGACCTCGGTCGCGCGTGCCTCCGCCTCCTTCTCTCGAGTGATCTCGACGATGAGTCCGATCCAGTGACCGGGTCGCTCCTCCGTCGCGGCGACGTGGACCGCTTCGTCACGGACCCAGATGACGCGGTCGTCCGCGGTCATCAAGCGGTACTCCTCGATGTAGGGGTCCGACGTCGCATCCGCGAGCCCCTCGGCCGCTTCCACGCGCGCCAGGTCGTCCGGATGCACGATCGTGAACCAGAAGTCCCTCGACATCAGGAACCGGTCCGGCGCGTAGCCGGTCAGGTCCTCGATCCTCGGGCTCATGTAGGCGATCGTGCCCGTCAGCCCTTCGGCTTCGACATACGCAACGCCCGGCATCGAGCTCACGACATGATGGAAGGTCTGGTCGAAGGACGGGAGGTTGCCCGTATCCAGAGGTGCGGCTTTGCTCATCGATGGTTCCCGTCGGCGGGCTGCGCGCTTCGTGGCACGACCTCCGGGTCTCCCCTGGGGATGAGCACCCTGAACGAGGCGCCGCCGCCCTCCCGGTCCTCGATCCACACGCGGCCTCCGTGGAGCTCGGTGAACTTGGAGACGAGCGAGAGGCCCACCCCGACACCGGGGTTGTGCACCGACGTCATCGGACCGTGCTCGAAGGGCCGGAAGACGGACTCCCGGTGCTCCTCGGGGATGCCGGGTCCGTCGTCCTCGACCGCGATCAGCACGTCGTCGCCTTGAGGCGCCACCTTGACCCACACCTCACACCGCGTCGGCGTGTGCCGCGCGGCGTTCATCAGCAGGTTCTCCACGATCCGGGAGATCATCTGCGGATCGACCCACGCCGTCACCGACCCCGCGTCGACATGGACCTGACGGCCCGCCATCGACTCGGAATCCCAGACGAGGAGAGAGATGAGCCGCCCGACGGCGATCTCCTGGAGCTTGGGCTCCACGACGCCGCGGGCGAGACGTTCCGTGTCGAGGAGGTCCGTCACGATCGTGTTCAGGCGACGGGCCTTCGCGGCGAGACTGTGGATCAGCTGCTTGCGCTCCTCCTCCGTGATGCCGAGGCGATCGCCCTCCTCGAGGGTCAGGGCGCTTCCGAGGATCGCCGAAAGGGGGGTCCGGATGTCGTGCGACACGGCGGTCAGGAAGGTCGTCTTGATCTCGTCGGCCCGTCGCATGTCCTCCATCGCCTGCCGCTCGAGGTCGAGCGCCCGTGTGAGGTCGTCGTTCGCCTGCTTGGAATCGGTGATGTCGAGCATCACGCCTTGCCAGTGCACGGGGTTGCCCTCGTCGTCCATCTGGAGGACCGCCTCGTCGCGGATCCACACCGTCCGGCCGTCGGCGGCGATCAGACGGTACTCGCCGGCGTAGGGCTCGCCCGTCTCGTCGCTCTTCTTCCACTCCAGAAGGACCCGCTCGCGATCGTCGGGATGGAGGGCCTGTGCCCACCACTCGGGGTTCCCGGTCGCGACCTCCGGGGGATAGCCGAGCAGCTGCTCGATGAACGGGCTGACATAGGTGGGTGAGGTCGCTTGCGGGCCGGCAGGATCGACGTAAACGATGGCGGGAACGCGTTCGACCAGCGACCGGTACGGCAGCTCGGCCTCGTGCTCGGTCGCCACGCCGCCGGTCTTCGATCGCTTGGCCCTCATGGGTGTCATCTGCGCAGACCTCCGAGTCCCCCATCGGATGGATGAGGTCGGTCCTTGACGTTCCCTGCATCGTAGGCTCGCGCGGTCCCCTCACCGAGGAGCAACTGATGTCCGAGACGTTCACGTTCTATATCCAGCCCTGGTACCGGAAATCCCCGTATTTCGACTCCACGAAGAAGGCCGGCTGCCGGAGCTGGGGCCTCTACAACCACATGCTGCTCCCGACCCTGTACGACGATCCCGTCGCCGAGTACTGGGCGCTCCTCAACCAGGTGACGATGTGGGATGTCGCGGTCGAGCGCTGCGTCGAGATCTCCGGTCCGGACGCGATGGCGTTCACGAACCTGCTCACGTGTCGCGATCTGACGACCTGCGCGGTGGGACAGTGCAAGTACGTGCTGCTCACGGACGCTCGCGGGGGGATCGTGAACGACCCGGTGCTGCTGCGGCTCGAGGAGCATCGGTTCTGGCTCGCCCTGGCGGATTCGGACGCGCTCCTGTTCGCCAAGGGCGTGGCGGCGCTGGCCAAGATGGACGTCGACGTGACCGAGGCGGACGTCTCGCCGATGCAGATCCAGGGTCCGAGGTCGAAGGACGTGATCCGGGTGCTGTTCGGCGACGACATCGCCGACCTCCGGTACTACTGGTGCGCCGAGACCGAGGTGAACGGCATCCCGCTCGTCGTCTCGCGCACGGGTTGGACCGGAGAGGTCGGCTACGAGGTCTACCTGCGGGACTCGTCGCGAGGGAACGAGCTGTGGACCTTGGTCGAGGAGGCCGGCGCTCCGTTCGGCATCCGGGCGATCGCGCCGTCGGAGGCGCGCCGCATCGAAGCGGGGATCTTCAACTACGGCTCGGACATGCGAACGGAGGACACGCCGTTCCACATCAGCGGGCTGGAGCGGCTCGTCGAGCTCGACCAGGACGCTGACTTCATCGGGAAGGAGGCGCTCCGGCGGATCGCCGAGGAAGGCGTCGACCGCAAGCTCGTCGGGATCGAGATCGCCGGCGACCCGATGACGGAGGAGGGTGCGCTGAACGATCTCTGGCCCGTCCACGAGCCGGACGGAGACCGGATCGGGCCAAGGATCGGAAAGGTGACCGCGGGCGCCTGGTCGCCGCGTCTCGAACGGAACATCGGCTACGCCTGGGTGCCCGCCTCCCATCTGCACGTCGGCACGCCGCTCGAGCTCCGCGCGAACGGCAGTGTTCGCACCGCGACCGTCGCGGCCCTGCCGTTCGTCGATCCGCGCAAGGAGATCCCGAAGTCGTGAGCGGCTCGGTCCCCTTCGATCGGGCGGTCGAGTACTACGACAGGACCCGCGGCCTCTCCGAGGAGGCGTCGCGCGAGATGACCGCGTTGCTCGCCGCGGAGCTTCGCGATCGTGGGCGATGCCTCGAGATCGGGGTGGGGACCGGTCTCGTGGCGCTGCCGCTGGCCGAAGCGGGCGTTCCGATGGTGGGCGTCGATATCGCCGCGCTGATGCTCGCGAAGCTCGTGGAGAAGGCCGGCGGCCGCGCACCGTTCCCGCTCGTGCGCGGCGACGCCACGGCCCTCCCGTTCGATGACCATGCGTTCGGCGCCGCGGTCGTTCGTCACGTCTTCCACCTGGTGTCGGAGTGGAGGACGGTGATCGCGGAGCTGGTCCGCGTGGTTCCCCCGGGAGGTGTCATCCTCGTTTCCCGCGGCGACATCCCGTCGGCGTGGCGCGAGGCGACGGAACGGTTCCGCACCTTCGTGGGCAAGCCGTCGTTCGTCCCGGGCCGGGAGGCATGGGATCCCGTGATCGTCGATCGGGCGTTCGAGGCGTACGGAGCCCGACCACGCGCCCTGCCGACGATCGCGGAACGGGTTCCTCAGTCGCTCGGCATGTTCCTCGAACAGATGGCGGATGGCCTGCACTCGTGGACGTGGGAGGTGGAGGAGCCCGAACGCCGGGCGGCTACAGAAGAGGTGCGCACCTGGGCACTGGAGCGCTTCGGGACCCTCGATCCGCCCGAGGCGCGCGACGTCGCCATCGAGTGGCGCGCGTACGACCTGTCCTGACGGCGCCCTTCCCTGCCCGCCGTCGGCGCCGGTATCCTGTGGGCTCGTCGAAGGAGGGCGCTGTGCCGATCACGGAGGTCGAGAAGATCTGGATGGACGGCGAGCTGGTGCCCTGGCACGACGCCCAGGTGCATGTGCTCTCCCACGCGGTGCACTACGGGAGCGGCGTCTTCGAAGGGATCCGGGCCTACGAGACCCAGCGCGGCGCCGCCGTCTGGCACCTGGACGAGCATCTGAAGCGACTCTTCCGATCGGCGAAGCTCTACCACACCGAGATCCCGTACTCGCGCGAAGCCATCACGCAGGCGACCAAGGACGTGATCCGCGCGAACGGCCTCGACGCCTGTTACGTCCGCCCGCTCGTCCTCCGGGGCTACGGGGAGATGGGCGTGAACCCGCTGGACGCGCCGGTCAACGTCGTCATCGCCGTGTGGCCGTGGGGCGCGTATCTCGGTGAGGACGCGCTCGAGCAGGGCGTCCGCATCAAGGTCAGCAGCTGGCGCCGCAACGGGCAGAACTCGCTGCCGGCGGCCGCGAAGGCCACGGGGCAGTACATCAACTCCGTCCTCGCGAAGGTCGAGAGCCTGAAGGCCGGCTACGACGAGGCGATCATGCTGAACGAAGCCGGTTTCGTGACCGACGGCTCCGGGGAGAACGTGTTCGTCGTCAGGGACGGCGTGCTGACCACCCCGCCCATCTCAGCCGGATGCCTCGATGGGATCACGCGCGGCTCGGTGATCGCGATCGGGCGCGACCTCGGCTACGAGGTCCGCGAGGAGAACCTCGTCCGCACGGACCTCTACAACGCGGACGAATGCTTCTTCACCGGGACCGCCGCCGAGCTCACGCCCATCCGCGAGGTGGATGACCGGATCGTGGGCGAGGGACATCGTGGCCCCGTGACCAAGGAGCTCCAGGGGGCGTTCTTCGCCGCGACCAAGGGCGAGACGGAGAAGTACGCCCACTGGCTGACCTACGTGAACGACTGATGGGAGAGTCCGAAGAGCGATACCGACTCCCGCGGACGGTCGTCCCGTCTCGCTACGACCTCACGTTGGAGCCGGATCTGGACGCCGGGACGTTCGACGGCACCATCGAGGTCGCGCTCCAGGTCCTCGAGCCGGTCACCGAGATCGTTCTGAACGCGAACGAGCTGAAGCTCGACAGCGCCACCCTCACCGCCGCCGATGGCCGCGTGGTCGAGGTCGCGAAGATCCTCACCGACGACGAGGCGGAGCGAGCGACGCTCCCGCTCGCCGAGACCGCGGAGCCCGGAGACTGGACGCTCCGGATCACCTACGCCGGCGAGCTGAACCCTCGGCTCACGGGCTTCTACCGGAGCACGTATCAGGACGCGGACGGCGCCACCCGCGTCGTCGGGACCACGCACTTCGAGGCGACGGACGCCCGTCGCGCGTTCCCCTGCTGGGACGAGCCCGACCTGAAGGCCGTCTTCGCGATCACGCTCGTCGTGAACGAGGGGCTCACCGCCGTCTCGAACGGCGCGGAGGTGGAACGGGAGACGCTCGACGACGGGCGGGTGCGGATCCGGTTCGGCGACACGATGAAGATGTCGACCTATCTGGCGGCATGGGTGGTCGGGCCGCTCGAGATCACGGAGCCCGCCGACGCACACGGCGTGCCGGTGCGGATCGTCCACGTGCCCGGCAAGGGTGCGCTGACGCGCTTCGCGATCGATGCGAGCGTCCACTCCCTGAACTGGTTCGGGGACTACTACGGCATCCCGTACCCGGAGGCCAAGCTCGACAACGTCGCGATCCCGGACTTCGCGCAGGGGGCGATGGAGAACGTCGGCTGCGTGACGTATCGGGAGCAGGTGCTGTTGCTCGACCCCGCCCGCTCCACGCAGGAGGAGCAGCTCGGGGTCGCCGAGACCGTCGCGCACGAGCTGGCCCACATGTGGTTCGGGGACCTCGTGACGATGCGCTGGTGGAACGGGATCTGGCTGAACGAGGCGTTCGCCACGTTCATGTCGATGCTCGCCGTCGACGACTTCCGGCCGGACTGGGAGATCTGGAACACGTTCACGCGCGACCGGACGAACGCGTTCGAGGTCGACGCCCTGGAGACGACCCGGCCGATCGAGTACGAGGTCCGCTCGCCGGACGACGCCAGCGGGATGTTCGACACCCTCACGTACGTGAAGGGCGGCGCGGTGCTGCGGATGCTCGAGCAGTGGCTCGGCCCGGAGCGGTTCCGCGATGGGATCCGCCGGTACCTCGGGAAGCACGCGTACGGGAACACCGAGACGCACGATCTCTGGGACGCGCTCGAGGAGGAAACGGGGGAGCCCGTCCGTCGCGTGATGGACGCATGGATCTTCCAACCGGGCTACCCGGCGATCTCGGTCGGCCTCGACGGCGACCACGTGCGGTTCTCACAGCGCCGCTACATCCCGTCGGACCCCGACGACGCCACGACGTGGCCGGTGCCGCTGACGGTCCGCCAGATGGCCGGCGATCAGGAGCGTGTCGACCGGATCCTGATCGAGGCGGACGGCGCGGAGCTCGACCTGCTCGCGCCCGATGCCGTCGTGGTGGCGAACGCCGGCTCCGCGAGCTTCGTCCGCGTGTTCTACGACGACGAGCTCCGGTCACGGATCGTGTCGCGCGCGCTGGACGTCCTCACCCCCATCGAGCGATACAGCCTGGTCGACGACGCCTGGGCCGCGGTCGTGGGCGGATCGGCCCCTGCCGGATCGTTCCTCGACCTCGTCACGGGCTTCGGCGACGAGACCGACCTGCGCGTGTGGCAGGGGATCCTCGGCGGGCTCGGATGGCTCGACCGGTTCGTGGACGATGAGCCGCGCGAGCGCCTGCGGGCGTTCGTCCGGGACCTCCTCCGGCCCGCGCTCGCGCGGCTCGGCTGGGACGCCTCGCCGGACGAGTCCGACCTGACCCGCGCGCTCCGCGGCCAGCTCGTGCAGTCCCTCGCGATCCTCGGGGCCGATCCGGAGACCCTCGCGCAATGCCGCGAGCTCGAGCTCGAGGACGAAGGGGATCCGCAGCTCCTGCAGGCGGCCGTGGAGGCCGTCGCGGCCGAGGGGACGAAGGACGACCTCGACCGCTACTGGCAACGCTACCGGTCGGCCAACACGCCGCAGGAGGAGGAGCGCTACCTGTTCGCGACGTCGCGCTTCCCCGGCGACGCGGAGATCGAGCGCGTCCTCACCGCCGCGATGACGGACGAGATCCGGACGCAGGACGCGCCGTACCTGCTCGCCCGCTCGACGACGAACCGCCGTCAGGGGCCGGCCGTGTGGCGATTCATCGCCGAGCACTGGGACGCGATGCAGGACCGGTACGCGTCCTCGAACATCATCGGCCTCGTCTCGGGCATCCGGTACCTCACGGACCCGCAGGCGGTCGCCGAGGTCGACGCCTTCTTCCAGGAGCACGACATCCCCCAGAATCACCTGATGCTCCAGCAGGGGCTGGAGCGGATGCGCGTCGCCGCCAAGCTCCGCGAGCGCGCCGCCCCGGAGCTGCTCGAGCGCTTCGGCAGCTGACCGCTGTCACCGGCCCGCCCGATCGGGCATGGGCTTCTCGATCGAACCTTCGAAAGACCCGGGGAACCCATCGCGGTCGAAGGGCCGTCGAAGGGTGATCGAGACCGGCCGAGATCACGGGCCTCAGGGCCCGGATCGTCGAAAGGAGTCCCCATGCGGAACCTGTTCGCACGTGCCCTCGCCCTCACGATCCTCACCGCGATCATGTTGACGGCAGCGGCCGGGAGCGCCCTCGCCTGCGGCGGACTGGTCACGCCCAACGGCACGATCAATCTGCTGAAGACGACGACGCTCGCGGCCTATCACGAGGGCATCGAGCATTACGTCACCTCGTTCGAGTTCGCGGGCGAGGGCTCGGAGGTGGGATCGATCATCCCGCTTCCGGGTGTCCCCACCAACGTGATCAAGGGCGGCGACTGGACGCTCCAACGTCTGATCATCGAGACCCAGCAGCAGGATGTGCAGCGCGCGGCGCTCTTCTCGGCCGCGGAGGATTCCGGCGGGGCGCAGGTCCTCCTCGAGAAGAAGATCGACGCGCTCGACATCACCGTCTTGAAGGGCGGGTCCGTCGAGGTCGGCGACTGGGCGCGCGAGCACGGCTACTTCCTGCCACCCGACGCGCCGGAGATGCTCGCCTTCTACGCGGAGCGGAGCCCGATCTTCCTCGCCGCCCGGTTCAATGCGGAGCGAGCGGCGAACCGAGGCGTGGAGACCGGTCAGGGCACGCCCATCCATGTCGTGATCCCGACGCCCAACCCGTGGGTGCCGCTCCGGATCCTGGCGCTCGGCCGCAAGGCCGCCGAGGTCGTGCAGGCGGACGTGTACCTGCTGACGGACCGGCGGCCGGAGACACTTCCCCAGGCCGAGCGCTCGAAAGGGATCGACGCGAACCAGCGGGGACTGATCCAGGAGGTCAGCGAGCCGGCCTCGAGCACGCTCCTCGCCGACCTGCGATCCGACCGAGGGATGAAGTGGCTGCCGGAGACCGGGATGTGGCTGACCTACATCCGCATCAACGAGACGGCGGCGAACCTGAAGCACGACCTCGCGATCGACGCGAGCGGCTACGGCCGGCCGAGTCCCGTGGCGGCCGGCTACCCAGCGGCAGCGGGCGCGGCTCCCTGGCCGGTCGTCTGGACCGTGATGGCGGCGCTCGTCGCGGTCGCGTTCCTGATGGTCCTCACGGATCCCGCGGTCCGGCGTCGCGCGGAGCGGGTGTTCCGGCGGTGAAGCTGCGGGCGGCGGCGGCCGCGGTGGCGCTGACGCTCCTGGTCGGAGCGGCGGCGGCATCCCGCGGCGCCGCCGCCCGCGCCAACGACGGCACGGTGCGCATCACGATCCACTACTCGAAGTTCGATCCGGCCGATCTCGCCGTCGAGCCCGGCGAGACCGTCCGGTTCGTCATCGTGAACACGGACCCGATCGACCACGAGTTCATCCTCGGGGACGAGGACGTGCAGCGCGTCCACGAGGAGGGAACCGAGGCCCATCACGCCCCGCGGCCCGGAGAGGTCTCCGTGCCCGCGGGGGAGACCGTGGTCACGACCTACACGTTCCCGAAGATCAACGGCTCGTTGACCTTCGGCTGCCACCTGCCCGGTCACTACGCCTTCGGCATGCGAGGAACCGTCACGATCGGTTGAAGTCTCGTTTGACAGATCCGCCCGACCGTCCATACCGTTCGGATACGAACGAATCTGGGGGAGGTCGGCACTGATCGGGCGCGTCGAGGTCGAGGGCGTCGAGGTCTCGACCGAGCACTGGATCGGTGGTCAGCGCGTCGCATCCAGTTCGACCTTCACGGACGTGTCGCCGATCGACGAGGAGCCGATCGCCGAGGTCGCTCGCGGTGGCACCGACGAGGCCGAGGCGGCCGTCGACGCTGCGAAGAAGGGGTTCGAGACCTGGGGCTCGATGGGCCTGAAGCAGCGCGCGGAGATCCTCCACCGGGTCGGCGAGCTGATCGAGGAGCGCGCGCCGGAGATCGCGAAGGTCGAGACCCGTGACAACGGCTCCCTCCTCCGTTCGATGACGAACTCGGTGATCCCGCGGGCCGGCCACAACTTCCACTTCTTCGCGGACCATCTCGACAAGCTCGACGAGCTCGAGGACTTCGACACGCGCGGTCACACGAACCACGTGAGCTGGGATCCCGCCGGCGTCGCCGTCGTGATCACCCCGTGGAACGCGCCGCTGATGCTCGCGACGTGGCGGATCGCGCCCGCGCTCGCGGCCGGGGATGCCGTGATCGCGAAGCCACCCGAGTGGGCGCCGCTGACGGCCTCGCTCCTGGCCGACATCACGCGGGACGCGGGGATGCCAGACGGCGCGTTCAACGTGGTCCAGGGGATCGGCGAGGAGGCCGGCGCCGCGCTCGTCGCCCATCCGGACATCGGGCGGGTCGCGTTCACCGGCTCCGTGCCGACGGGCAAGCTCGTGGCCGCCTCCGCCGGCGCGAACCTGACGCCGGTTTCCCTCGAGCTCGGCGGGAAGGCGCCGTTCCTGATCTTCGCGGACACCGACCTCGACGCCGCGGTGAAGCAGGCGGTGAACCAGTTCGACAACGCCGGGCAGGTGTGCCTCGCGGGCACGAGGCTTCTCGTCGAGGACGCGATCCACGACGAGTTCCTCGCCCGGTTCACGGAGGCGTCCGCTGCGATCCGACAAGGGGACCCCCGGGAGGAGACGACCGACATCGGGCCGCAGATCACGCGGGAGCACTTCGACCGGGTCGATGGGTACGTGCAGCGGGCGAAGGCCGAGGGCATCGAGGTGGTGTTCGGCGGCGGACCGAACGAGGAGCTCGGCGGCCTCTACTATCGGCCGACGCTGTTCCGTGAGCCGGCGCGGGATGCGGAGATCGTCCAGCACGAAGTCTTCGGCCCGGTGCTGACCCTGCAGCGGTTCTCCTCGGAGGAGGAGGGGATCGCGCTCGCGAACGACACGACGTACGGCCTTTCGGCCATCGTGTACACGGGCGACCGCGACCGGGCGGAACGGGTGTCGGCGGCACTCGTCGCCGGGACCGTGTGGGTGAACTCCTTCTACGTGCGCGACCTGCGCGCGCCGTTCGGCGGCTCGCGCAACAGCGGGATCGGCCGCGAGGGCGGCTTCTGGAGCTTCGACTTCTACTCCGATGTGAAGAACGTCTGCATGGCCCCCTGGACCTAGTGCACACCTGAGAGGAGTTCCGACCATGGGAGAGATCGTCGGCGCGGGGATCGTTTCGCACGTCCCCACGATCATGTTGCCGGAAGAGGTGCGGCTGGAGATCAACGATGGGAAGGAGATCACCCTCGTTCCCGGGTTGCAGCGGCTCCGCACGGAGGTGCTCGATCGCGTCGGGGCCGACACGTTCGTGCTGATGGACACGCACTGGGAGGTGACGTTCGAGCACATCATCACGGCGCACGAGAAGCGCGAGGGGATCTTCACCTCGCACGAGCTGCCTCGCGGGATGCGGCAGATCCCGTACGAGATGCCGGGCGACCCCGAGCTGGCGTTCGGCGTCTCTCAGCAGGCCGAGGGGCGCGACGACACATGGGTGCTCGCCTCCGACGACCCGTACCTGCCGATCTTCTACGGCACCGTGAACATCTGGTCCTACCTCAAGGACGGGCCGGAGAAGTGGGTGAGCGTCGGCATCAACCAATGCGGGACCACGGAGGACTTCCTGCTCCTGGGGGAGCTGATCGGCGAGGCGGTCCTGTCGCTCGACCGGAAGGTCGTGTTGCTCGCGAGCGGCGGGCTCTCTCATCGGTTCCTGCCGTTCCGCGAGCTGCGCGGCCGGGAGAGCTCCGACCCGATGAAGAACATCATCACGCCCGAGGCGCGCGAGGCCGACCTGCACGTCCTCGATCTGCTCCAGAAGGGGGACCACGCCTCGGTGATCGATTGGGTGCCCGAGTACAAGAAGGTCGGCCCGGAGGGCAAGTTCGGGCACTACCTGATCATGGCCGGCGCGCTCGGAGGTGCGGCGTGCACCGCGCCCGGTGAGCTGTACAGCGAGTACGAGGCCTCGGTCGGCACCGGCCAGGTCCACGTGTGGTTCGAACGTCCGGCGACCGGTTGGACCGGCTCGACGGCCGCGGCATAGGGTTCGCGCCAGGATCTGCGACGAGAGGGGGAGTTGCGTGGCAACGGAGATGGACAAGATGAGCGACGGGTCCGGGTACGAACGGCTCGGGACCCGGCGGCTGAAGCTCCTCGACGTGATCGCCCAGTCCGTCGGCTTGATCGGACCGGTGTTCTCGGCCGCGTTCCTGATCCCGCTGATCGCGGGGTTCGGCTTCTCCGGCAAGGGAGCCGGTGTCGCGACACCTTTCGCCGTGATCGTCGCGACGATCGGCGTATTGGCGCTCGGGTGGATCGTCGCCCAGTACGCGAAGCGGGTCCACGCCGCGGGGTCGCTCTACGACTACGTGACGATGGGACTCGGCTCGCGGGCGGGCGGCTGGGCCGGCTGGGTCTACTACGGCGGCACGCTCCTGCTGTCCTCGGCCATCGCGGTACTCGTCGGCTGGTTCCTCCGCGACAACGTGCTGCCCGCGTTCGAGATCGACGGCCTCCTGCCGACGTGGGCGTGGTCGCTGATCTACGTCGGGCTCGTGTTCCTGATCCTCGCCGCCGGCGTGCAGATCTCCACACGGGTACAGCTCACGCTCGCCCTCGTCTCGATGGTCGTCGTCCTCGTGTTCTTCATCGACGTGATCGTCAACGCGCCCGAGAACAGCGCCAAGGCGTTCAACCCGAACGAGGCGCCCAGCTACTTGGGCATCCTGTTCGGGGTCCTCTACGGCGTGCTGATCTTCGTCGGGTTCGAGACGGCCGCGAACCTCGCGGAGGAAGCCGAGAACCCGAAGCGGGCCATCCCACGGGCCGTGATGGTGTCGATCGTGGTCGTCGCGATCTTCTACGTGATCGCCGCCTACGCACAGGTCGCCGGGTTCGGGTTCGACATGGCGACGTTCCTCGATCCCGCGGTCGCGGCGGCGCCGCTGTTCGCTCTGGGGTCCCCGGACTTCTACGGCTCGGACCTCATGCTGAAGGTCCTGCTCGTGGTCGTGCTGCTGGACGTGATGGCCGTGGGCCTGGGCGCAGCGACCGCGTCGACGCGAGGGATCTTCGCCCTGGCGCGCGACCGGAAGATCCCCGGCGCGCTCGCGAAGACCACGGGCAGCGGCAACCCGATCGCATCCGCACTGGTCGTGGCGATCGTGTCGACGGCGTGGGTGGTGGCCGCGAAGGTGTTCGAAGGGGTGTTCGCGACGGGATTCCTCGAGGGGGCTCCGGGCGAGTTCGCGGATTTCACCTGGATCTCCACGATGGGCGCCTTCCTGATCATGACCGTGTACGGCGTGATGGCCTTCGGCGCGTTCTTCGGCCTGAAAGACCATCCGAACCAGGTGGCGGTCGTGCTGTCCGGGCTGCTCGGGATCGGGGTCGCGGTGGGCGCGATCTTCGGTGCGATCTACCAGGTCCCTGAGCCCTTGAACGTCGTGTGGATCTGGGGCGCGATCTGGGGGGCGATCGGCCTCCTGGTGTCGATCGCCGTGAAGGGCAGAGAGCCGGCGCGGAAGGCACTGGCGGACCTCTCGACCGGCGAGGAGGGCTGAGGAGGCCCGGAGCCTCAGGGATGAACGACCCCGACCGGCCGCTGCGGCTCGACGCGCCTCGCGAGGAGGCGCTCGAGCACGCGGCGAAGCTGGTCGCCGAAGCCTGGCGAAGCTTCGATCGCCCCCGGCCCGAGGAGCCGCCCCTCGACGAGGGTCTCCGGGCGCTCCTGCAGGCCGGGCTCCCGCAGGAGCCGGTGAGCGTTCACGAGGCGCTGGACGACGCCGCCCGGGCGTTGGACGAGTCGATCGCACAGCCGAGGCCGCGGTACTTCGCGTTCATCGGATCCTCCGGCCTCGAGATCGGGGCGCTGGGCGATCTGCTCGCGTCCACCTACGACATGAACCTCGCGGTCGATGCGCGCGCCGCGACGATGATCGAGCAGCAGGCGGTGGGATGGGTGGGGGAGTTCGTCGGCTACCCGGCGACGAACGGCGCCTTCACGAGCGGTGGCACGATCTCGAACATGACGGCGTTGGCGGCGGCGCGCGAGCGGGCGTTGCCCGGCTCGCGCGCCGCCGGGCTCGGTGGGCTGCGCGCCGCGGTCTACGCCTCCGCCGAGGTGCACTACTCGATCACGCGAGCCGTGGAACTGCTCGGGATCGGCAGCGATCGGCTCCGCGACATCCCGATCGACGGCGAGCATCGGATGCGCCCGGACCTGTTGGCCCGGGCGATCGACCGAGACGTGGCCGACGGCGTGACGCCCGTCGCCGTGGTCGTGACCGCCGGCACCACCCTGACCGGCGCGATCGATCCGATCGCGCCGATCGCCGACGTCTGCGAGGAGCGCGGGATCTGGCTCCACGTGGACGGCGCGTACGGGCTGCCCGCGGCATCGGTCGTGCCCGACCGATTCGCGGGCGTCGAGCGCGCCGACTCGATCAGCGTCGATGCGCACAAGTGGCTCTACGTGCCCAAGGCGTGCAGCTTGGCGCTCGTCCGAGAGCCCGGCGCCCTCTCGCAGACGTTCGCGCACGAGCAGGGCTACCTCCCGCATCAGCAACACGAGCTGCATGCAGCCGACATCACCCTGGAATACTCCCGCCCGCTCCGGGCGCTGAAGCTCTGGCTCGCGTTCCGCGCCCACGGTGCTGACCAGTTCCGAGATGCGATCCGCCGGAACCTCGCGGAGGCGCAGCTCCTGCACCGGGTCGCGTCGGAACGACCGGGCTTCGAGACGTTCGACGCCGCTCCGCACCTATCGATCGTGCCGCTCAGGCACGCCCCGAAGGGGGTGAGTGACCTCAACGCGCATAACCAAGCCCTCGCCGAGGCGATCCAGGCCGACGGCCGCGTCTACCTCGCGTCCGCGTTGATCGAGGGGAAGGTCTGGCTCCGCCCGTGCTTCGTGAACTACCGCACCACCGACGACGACGTGCTTGCGATCCTCGACGTCGCCGAGGAGCTGGGAGGAAGGATCGCGAAGGGGTTCTCGTGAATTCCGACGGCCTGCTGCCCGCCGAACGAAAGATCGTGGAGGAGCTCGGGCATCTCCCGCTCGACTTCCGAGCGATGTGGGCCATCTCCAACGTCTTCCGGAGCGGCGCCGCGCTCCGACGTCACCTCGAGTCCACCGTGCTCGCCGACGACCGGCTTTCGTGGACAGCCTTCACCGCGCTCTGGGTGCTCTGGATCTGGGGCGAGATGGAGGCTCGTGATTTCGCGGCGGCCGTGGGGATCAGCCGTCCCACCGCGAGCGGCGTCCTGACCACGCTGCAGGGACGACGGTACCTGCGGCGCCGCAAGGGTTCGAAGGACGGTCGCGTCGTCCTCGTCTCCCTCACGCCGAGCGGCCGGAAGAAGATCGAGGAGCTGTTCCCGCGCTTCAACGCCGAGGAGGCGAGGGTCGCAGCGGCGCTCTCCGAGGAGGAACAAGACCGTCTCGCGTCCGTGCTCCGGACGTTGCTCCGTGCCGTCGACAGGCCTGCCGGATGACCGTGCGCGAAGCCGGCGTGCCGACTTCGTTCGAACGCGGAACGTGCCGAATGGTCAGGCCCTGGTGCTCACCTCGGCTCTCCACGATCGGATCGGATGGCGAGGGTGAGTGGTGACGCCGCCACCACGAGGAGGACGGCGACGCCGAGGACGCGGGTCCACGTCGCTGCCGGAGCGTGCCGGCCCAGCCATACTGCCGCGGCGACGACCGGCAGGGATAGTGCCAGGACGAGGCAGATGCGACCGACCCATCGAGCGAGCAACGAGGCGTCGGCGCGAGCACGGAGTGGGACGACGGCCGCGAGGGCGAAGCCACTGTGGATCACCCACAGGGCCGCCGCCAGACTCACGGCTCCAGCGATCTCTCCGAACGCGCCACGGCTGGGCGGGGAGGCGGCGTATCCGGCCGCGAGCAGACCCACGCACACCGTTGCCCAGGGTCCGTCGGGAGCGAGGGCGGCGACGATCCCGGTGCCCACAGCGGCCGCGCAGAGGAGGCCGACCCCTCCCTCGTCGTTCCTGGCCGATGCGATGGCGATCGCGACGATCACAACGAGGGTTACGGTGCCGACCCGGATCGTCACGGCGCTGGCGGAGAGTACGAGCCTGCGGAGCCGAGGACGTCTCATCTGACCGCCTGGCGTGGCCCTCGGGCCATCCGGGCGACGTCGAAGAGGACCGCATCGAGGCTCCCTGCCCCGGCCCATCGGATGACCGGGACGCCCACCTCACCGAGGCGACCGGCGAGCATCTCTCGCTCGAGGAGCCACAGCCGGCACGCGATGGCGTCCACTAAGTCAACCGTTGCGGGGCGGGCGTCGTCCGGGCGCGTATCGACCGCAACCACGGATGCCCCCCGGCGACGGAGGACGGCAAGGCGAACCGCCGCTTCCTCGTCGAGGAGAGGGGTCAGGGCGATGACAAGGGCACGTTCCAGCGGCCTGCTCGCGAGCCATTCGACGGATCGTGCGGTGCCGACACCACTCGGTGGCGAGACATCGAGCAACCAGTCGTGGACGAGCGCGATCTGCCTGGAGCCCGCTCCGAGCGACAGGGCCCGGTTGTGGCCTCCGTACTCGACGAGTCCAAGTCGATCGCCGAGTCGGAGGTAATGCTCCGCGATGCTAGCGGCGGCACGAACCGTGATGTCGAGGATGGAGGCGCTCGCTCGTCCCGCGTCGTGCTGGGAGTCGATGAGGATCAGCACCTCAGCGCCACGTTCCGTCGTCGTCGTGTTCACGTGCACGCGGTCTGTTCGAAGGGTAGTTCGCCAGTTGATCCGCCGAGGGCGGTCGCCCGTGGTGAACTCTCTAACCACGTCGAACTCGACGCCCGGTCCGCTGGTTAGGGTGCGATGCATACCCGCATACGCGAGAGCCCTGGGGACCTTCTCCGCGGCGTGGAACGACTCGACGACCGGCATGACTCGCACATCGATCGGTTCAGCGATCGTCTCTTCCGCATCCTGGGTGAAGCCGTAGGGTCCATACCCCTTCAGGGAGCCGGGCCCGACCTGCCACCTGCCCCATCGATCGGAGCGGAGGCGCATCCGCAAGACTTTCGGCCGACCCGCTTCGATCGCGGTTACGATCGTGGAAGTCGAGAGGCTCGCGAATCCCCTCGAGCCGATGCGAATCTGCACCGCATCGAGGTCGACATCGCAGGTCACTCGCACGAGAGCCTCGGTCGTGTCCTGCTCAATGACCTCCGGCTTCGTGACGCGAAGGTCGATCGGGCGCCGGCCGTCACCGAGACGAGCCCCGGCTGCCGCTGCGAGCGCGATGACGAACGGGGTTGCGAGCACCACGAGGTCGGCCCGACCGGTCGAAAGGCCGGCGGCGAGCAATCCGACCGCGAGGAGCCCGCAGCGAAGTAGGGCCGCCGTCGCGGTCATGGATCCCCGGATCCTCCGTGCCGAGGGATGGCTGCGGTCGGCGGTACGGGAACCTCCTCGAGCACGGCCCGGACGACGTCGTCCCCCCTCGTCCGCTTGAGGTAGGTCTCCGGACGCAACGTGAGTCGGTGTCCGAGGGCGTGGACGGTCACCTCCTTGACGTCATCGGGCGTGACGAACGGCCGTCCGTTGATGACTGCGAGCGCTCTCGCGCTCAGCATCACCGCCAAGGCCCCTCGGGGGGAGGCACCGACCAAGACCTCCGGGCGTTCACGGGTGGCGGCGGTGAGGTCGACGATGTAGCGGCCCACGCTGGCTTCCACGGGGATTCGCTCGATCGCCGCCCGCATCGCCAGCACGCCGACCGCGTCGGTCACGGCGTCGAGTGTGATCCGTTCTCGCTGACGCTCCAGCCGTCGGGCCAGGATCTGCCATTCACCGTCCCGGTCGAGATAGCCGAACGAGATCCGCATCAGGAAGCGATCGAGCTGCGCCTCGGGAAGCTGATAGGTGCCCTCGTATTCGATGGGATTCGCCGTCGCCAGCACGATGAAGGGCGCTTCGAGCTCGTGGGTCTCGCCCTCCACCGTCACCTGCTCCTCCTGCATGGCTTCGAGCAGAGCTGCTTGCGTTCTCGGCGGCGTGCGATTGATCTCATCGGCGAGCAGCAGGTTCGCGAACACTGGCCCCGCGCGGAAATCGAATTCCTGGGTTCGCTGGTTGTAGATGAACGAACCGGTGACGTCGGCGGGGAGCAGGTCCGGAGTGAATTGGATCCGCCCGAACCTGAGGCCGAGCGCCTGGGCGAGCGAACGAGCCGCGAGCGTCTTCCCGATCCCGGGGATGTCCTCGATGAGCACATGCCCGCCCGCGAGGATCGCTGCGAGGACCAACCGGAGCTCTTCGCGTTTGCCCACGACGGCGCTGCCGACCCTCTCGAGCACTTCGTTGGAGATGTCGCTGACTTCGCGGATGGTGAGCTCTGCCGGCATCACAGATGCTCGATCCGGGACACCAATGTGTCGATCATCTCGATCGTTGGCGAGGACACCTCGTCGCCGTTCACGACGGCCGACAACTCGTCGCCCAAGACCACACGGGCCTGTTCCGGATCCCGTCGCCGATCGATGCCATGGTGCAGGCGGAGCCGGTCATCGGCGAGTTCCGCCAGCAGGGGCTGTACGAGCGACGCGAACCGATGTGGGCGATCAGCTTCCTTCAGCCGTTCCCGGATCAACGCGAACCTTGCGAACGGCCGGGAGGGGCTGCTCCGCTCGAGGCGCGGCTGTTTCCTCGGCCGAGGGGTTCGGAGTCGACGATCGACGTAGCCACTCAACGCGATGGCCGCTGCGAGCCCGGCGAGCCCCCACGGGCTCACCGCCGAGCCCCAGATGTGTCCCACGCCAACAACGACGGCGGTGAGCCCGATCGTCCCCAGCGTGATGAGCACGCTCGCACGAACGATCCGGGTCACTAGACCCCCTCGCGGCACGCCGTCGCGGGTTGCGGTCTCAACCCGGCGCCAAGGCGAAGGCGTTCGAGAGCATCGCGAGCAGCGTCCCGTTCCGCATCGCCGACGTGCACAGCCGAGAAGCGTGCTCGCAGATAGAGGCCGTGGAGTCGATCGAGAGCGATGGAGGCTCCATCACGCCCCCCGAGCACCTTCCGGACGAACTCACCCGAGGTCTCCGTTGGCAGGCGTTCGATACCACTTGTCGCCGCCACGGCCTCAAGGTGGAGCCAGCAAGCCATGATCGCGCGGCGGGGGTCGTTCGCCCCTTCCAGGTCCCCCAAGGCGAGGCCTATCTGCGCGCTCAGCGCGCGCGACTGCGCAGACTCAGCCTCGGGAAAGGGAGCGGTGGCTTCGAGCGCGGGCCCCAACGGCTGGGCGTTGGAGTCGGCGAGGAACTTGTGGAGTGCGCGCATCGCCAACCACAGAACCCCTGCGAGCGCGATCCCCGCGGCGAGGGCGGCGACCACCAGTGCCAGCCGCACGGCGGCATCCGCCCCTGCTGCGGTCGGCGTCCCCGTATCCGCGCTCGAACCCTCGCCCTGAGGAAGCGCACCAGGACTGATCGACGGAAGGGGGCTGGGCGCGGGCGCGGGAGCCAGCGAAGGATCTTCGCGAGGAACCGATGGCGTGGAAGTAATCAGTGGACCAGAGCCAGCAGCGAGACTCGCGACGAGGACCAGACCGACCGACGCCGCGATGAGCAACCCTCGAGAGACCTCGCCCGAGTGGTGGTGGGCTCGAACCCTTCTCCCAACAGCCGCGGTGATGGCGCCCAGAGGATCTGGTCACCTCCTTCGCCAGTCGCCACACGATACCGTGCTCGCGCGACCGATCGCCGAGGGCCTACCGGGTCGATATGCGGACCGGCATCCGCTTGATCCCGTTCACGAAATCCGAGCGGATCCGCTCGACTCGCCCTGCGAGCTCGATCGACTTCAGGCGCGGGAGGAGCTCCTGGAACAGGATCTTCGTCTCCAGGCGAGCCAGGTGCGCCCCCAGACAGAAGTGCGGGCCTCCCGGGCCGAACGTCACGTGGTCGTTCGGCGTCCTCGTGACGTCGAACGTGTAGGGGTCGGGGAAGACCTCGTCGTCGCGGTTGGCGCTCGCGAACCACGTGACGACCTTGTCGCCTCGCTCGATCTTCGCGCCGCGCAGCTCGACGTCTCGCGTCGCCGTCCGCCTGAAGTGGTGCACGGGCGTCGCCCAGCGAAGGATCTCCTCGGTGGCGCGCGGGATCCGCTCGGGCTCTTCCTGGAGGAGCTTCAGCTGCTCCGGATGCTCCATCAGCGCGAGCATCCCGTGGCTGATCGTGTGGCGGGTGGTCTCGTTGCCCGCGATCATCAGCACGCCGAAGTAGTTGTGGAACTCCTGCTCGTTCAGGACCCCCTCCGACTGCGCGACGGTGAGCGCGTTGATCACGTCGTCCTGGGGTTCCTCGAGGCGCAGATCTCGCTGGCCGTCGGCGTAGTCGAACATCTCGTACGCGGCGGGGGAGCGGAAGGGGAGCAACCGGTAGGCCTCCGTGTCCTCTCGGTCGACCACGGCGCGGGAGAGGTCGGGGTCCTGGTTCGCGATCATCTGGTCACCCCAGGAGATCAGCTGCGGCGCGTCCTCCTGCGGGACGGTGAAGATCGAGCAGAGGAATCGGATGGGGAGGTCCCGGCTGATCTCGGGCACGAAGTCGAACTCGCCCGCCGGGAGCGCCTTGTCCAAGACGTCGCGGGCGACGTCGCGGATCCAGTCCTCGTACTTGCCGACCCCGCGCGCGGAGAAGCGGCTGGAGCAGATCCGCCGGAGCTGCGTATGCCGGGGCGGGTCGGTCTCGAGCATCGACTTCCTGATCTCGAGCTGCTCGTCGTCGAGCTCCTCGAGCGCGACGGCGCCGAGCTCCGAGGAGTAGGTCTGCCAGTCCATGTGGATCGCCGTCAGGTCGGCGTAGCGCGTGACCGCCCAGAACCCCTTGTTGGGCGGGCGCTCCGGATGCCAGAAGACGGGGTGCTCCTGCCGGAGGTGATCGAACCAGTCGTAGGGCACGCCCTCGACGTAGTTGTCCGGGTTCGCGAGGTCGATCTCGGGGTGTTCGGCTGCCATCGTGGGGCATCATACGGGCGCGTGCTCTTCGGACGGCCGCTCGAGGTGAGCGGCCGGGAGTCAGGACCCCGACTCGGCGGCGCGCTTGAGGTTGCGGAGCGACGTCATCGCGTCCGCCCGCACGGCGGGGTAGGCGATGTAGAAGATCGCGGGGTTGCCGTTCGATGTCACATGCTTCGTGACGACGGTGCCCCCGTTGGCGGGCGTCAGCGTGTAGTCGTTCAGATACCAGACGTCCTTCTTGCCCTCCTGATGCTGGTCCGAGCGGATCGCGAATCGGCGGGGCGGGTCGTACGCCGTCACGGTGATATCCGCGGTCACGGGTTTCCCGACGAAGACCCCCGACGATCGGTAGGCGGCGTCGGGACCCGGACCGGATCCGGACGTCTGTTCCATCGTCATCTCAGCCTTCGGGTTCGACCACGACGGATGCGACGCGACGTCCTCGAGCCGGGAGAACACGCGCTCCGGCGGCGCATCGACCGCGATCTTGAACCGGAGCCCTGCCATGGCCGGAGTGTAAGCGAATCCTTACAGGATTCGCAAGCGGGCCTCAGAAGTACGGCAGGTAGTACTCGATCTCCCAGGGCGTGACCTCCGTGTCGGAGGTCTCGCCGGCCGCCTCGTAGCGGTCCCACTCCGCGCGCTTGAGCGCCACGAACGATTCCACGAGCCACTCGCCGAGCGCCCCGACCAGCTTCGTGTCGGACTGCAGCTCGTCGAGCGCTTCGGACAGCGTGTTGGGGACGGCGACATCGGTGTTCGGCTCGGCCCCCGGCTCCTGCCGGGGGCCGAGCTCCAGCTCCTCCACCACGCCGATCCGGGCCGCGTGGAGGAGCGCGGCGCCGGTCAGATAGGGATTGGCGGCGGCATCGGCCATCCGATGTTCGATTCGCGACCCCTCACCCCGCGCAGACGGGACGCGAACACCGACCGTCCTGTCGTCGAGCCCCCAGTTGGCCAGATAGCCGTTCAACATGTCGGGTTTCAGGCGCTTGTAGGCGTTGACCGTGGGAGCGCATATCGCCGACATCCCACGATGGTGGGCGAGGACGCCCGCGATCGACCGGCGTGCCAGCTGGGACATCCCGTCGGGATCGTCGGGATCGTGGAACGCATTCGACCCGTCGCGACGGCGGAACGAGAGGTTCATGTGCATGCCGCTCCCACCTCGATCGTTGAACGGCCTGCCGAGGAACGTGGCGTGACGGCCGTGGCGAGCGGCGATCTCACGGACGAGCACACGGAACAGGAACGCCTCGTCGGCCGCGGCGATCCCGTCCCGATAGCGCCAGTTCACCTCATAGGCGGCAGAGTCGAATTCGCTGCACCAGCTCTCCACGTGGAAGCCGGACGCGAGCGAGGCCGTGACCATGTCGTGGACGGCGCCGGTCGGGTCCACCGACATCCCCGTTCCGTACACGCGATGCGACGGCAGGTCCGCCGGGATCCACGCGCCGTCCTCGGCCTGCTCGCACAGATAGAACTCGAGCTCGAACGCCAGCTGTGGTTCCAGCTCCATGTCGTGCCAGGCCTCGATCGCTTGCTTCAGCACGTGCCTCGGGTCGAGCTCCAGGGGACGGCCGTGCTGCTCCACGTCGGCGATACCGACCACGGTGTCGTCTTCCCATCCCGGGCGAAGGCTGTCTCGGTCCAGCTGGGCCTCGACGTCGGGGAGGCCGACGTCGAAGTGCTGCCGCTCGGTCGGCAAGATCTCCCGGTCGGTGGTGAGCGGGTACAGGCCGATGCAGAACGCCGCGTGGCCGGCCTCAGCGACGTCCCCGAATAGGTACTTCCCGCGCTCGAGCCCGAGGATGTCCGGGATGAGCAAGCGCAGCCGCCTACCGCTCAGGTCCATCTCACGACCCTCCCTCTCTGACTCCCGGAACGTATCCGATGGGCGTAGGGGCCGCTCGCATCGGTGAGCGCTCCGGCGGGCTCGATCTCAACCTCGCTTCGGAGCTCTGACGCCGCGGAACTCCCAGTCCCCGCCGAACGCGGTCGAGATGACCTCCTCGGACTCGGAGGGCTGCGCGCCGACGTCTTCCCGCACGGGGACGTCCCCCTCGACGATGAAGGTCCGGAGGATCCCGAGCCCCTCGACCTCGACCTCCACGACGTCGCCGGGTTCGACCGGGCGGGAGTTGGCGGGGGTGCCCGAGAGGATCACGTCGTTGGGCAGGAGCGTGATCGTCCGCGCGATGTCGGCGACCAGGTACCGCATGTCCCAGATCATCTCGTCGGTGTTTCCGTCCTGCTTCACGTCACCGTTCACACGCGTCTGGATCGCCTTGGCGCGGAAGTCCCAGTCCGTGACGAGGCCGGGGCCGATGGGACAGAGCGTGTCGGAGCCCTTGACGCGCAGCATCGAGCCGGCGTCCGTGTCGCGGAAGTCGTGGAGCCCGTAGTCGTTGGCGACGGTGTAGCCGAGGATGTAGTCGTCCGCCTCCTCGGCAGCGATGTGCTTGCAGCGCTCGCCGATCACGATCGCGATCTCGCCCTCGTAGTTCAGGTATCCGCATCGCGGCGGCCGCACGACCTCCCCTCCGTGCGCGTTCAGCGAGGTCGTGGGCTTGTGGAAGAAGGTGGGTGCGGGTCCGAGGCCCGCTTGGAACTCGGCCCGGCGACTCTCGTAGTTGAGATGGACGCAGATGATCTTCGACGGCTGGATCGGTGGGAGGTGGACGGGCTCGTCCATCGGGATGCGCCGGCCGTCCGGCGCGACCAACTCCTCGCCCTCTCGCGTGACCGTGGTGGCCACGCCGTCGAGGAAGATCCGCCGCGTCTCCATCCGGCGATAGCCTACGGCCCGTGGGATGGCTCGTCGGCACTCGGAACGGCCTGTTCGGCCAGGGCGGAGAGCGCTGGCTCGAAGGCCGCGAGATCACCGCGCTGGTGCCCGTGGCGCGAGGGTGGTGGGCGCTCGTGGACGGCCGCGACGTCGTTCGTCTCGACAGTGGCGCGGTCGAGACGGTCGCGACGATCGACGAGGAGCTCGGGCGGTGCCTCCTCCCGGTCGACGGCGGTGTCCTGATCGGGACCGCGAAGGCGCGGTTGGCGTCGGCACGAGCAGGCTCCGCGGAGATGTTCACGTCGTTCGACGCGGCTGAGGGCCGAGAGCGTTGGTACACGCCGTGGGGAGGGCCTCCCGACACACGTTCGCTCTCCGCCGGGCCCGACGGCGCTCTCTTCGCGAATGTGCACGTCGGAGGGATCTTGCGCGCGCACGATCCGAATGGGACGTGGGAGCCGACGATCGACATCGACGCCGACGTCCACCAGGTGCTGGCCGACCCGAGCAGAGGCGATCACGTGGTCGCGGCGACGGCCCTCGGGTTGGCCGAGTCCCTGGACGCGGGGACGACGTGGCGTTTCGTCATCGACGGGCTGCATGCCGAGTACGCACGGGCCGTGGCATTGGACGGCGAGCATCTCTTCATGAGCGCATCGGTCGGCCCCCGAGGCGGTCGGGCAGCGCTCTACCGTCGCACTGACGGTGCGGCGGGCTTCGCCAAGTGCACCGGCGGCCTCCCGGAGTGGTTCGGTCAGAACATCGACAGCCATCACCTGGCGGCCGGTGGCGGACGCGTCGTGTTCGGTGCCGAGGACAGGCTGTTCGCCTCCGAGGACGGCGGCGAGTCGTGGCACGATGCGGGCACCGCCTATCCCGAGATCACGTGCGTCACGCTCCGCCCGACGACCGCGGCGTCCTGAGAGAACGCCGGGCACCGTAGACTCCGCACCCGTGGCCGAGCTCAAGGGGTTCTTCCCGCCGCGTTCACCCGAAGGCAAGGCGTCGCTCGTGCCCGCGCCGCCGTGGCACTACTCGGGTGACGTCCTCACGATCGAGTACCGCACGGATCCCGATCGCGTCGGCGCGCTCCTCCCCGAAGGCGTGGCGCCCGCCGACGACGATCCCGGCGCCGTCGCGATCATCTGGGCGGACTGGCAGTCGTGCAGCGACTCCGGCGAGGAGCTGCTCGACCCCGTCCGTTCCCAGTACAAGGAATGCTTCGTGGTCGTCCGGTGCCGGTACGAGGGCGAGACGTACTCGCGCTGCGTCTACATCTGGGTCGACAAGGACTTCGCGCTCGCGCGAGGCTGGTACCAGGGGTATCCGAAGAAGCTCGGGTCCATCTGGATGACGCGCCCGGTCACCGTCGGGCGGGCGGGGCCTCGGCTCGGGGCCGGCGGCGCATTCGGGGCCTCACTGCAGGCGAACGACCGGCGCCTCGCCGAGGCCCGGCTGACGCTTACCGGGGAGTCGGAGACCGGCGGCTTCGTGAACGCCCTGCCGATGTTGCACTCCCGGTGGATGCCGTCGATCGAGAAGGATGGCGGCGATTCGATGGCCGAGCTGGTCACGATGAGCTCGCGCGACGTCGACCTCGGCCCGGTCTACGCCGGCGACGCGGAGATCCGGCTGTTCGAGGCGCCCGGGGAGGAGCTGGCCGCCCTCGAGCCTCGGGAGATGATCGCAGGCTACTGGCGCCAGGTGGGTGCGACGTTCGACGGCGGCTCTCGACTCGGCTAGATGCGACTCGTCCGATTCCGTCACGGGGACCGTATCGCGACCGGTGCGATCGAACCAGGCTCCGACGAGATCCGGATCCTGCGCGGCACGTTCTTCGAGGACCCGCTCCCCACGGGAGAGACCGTCACCCTCGGCGACGTCCTCCTGCTCGCCCCGGTGCTGCCTTCGAAGCTGGTGTGTGTCGGGAGGAACTACGTCGCGCACGCGGAGGAATGGGGTCTGGCCGTGCCCGAGGAGCCGCTGCTGTTCCTGAAGCCCTCGACGGCGGTGATCGGTCCCGGCGACCCCATCGGGCTGCTCCCGATCAGCCGGCGGGTGGACTACGAAGGCGAGCTCGCGGTCGTGATCGGGCGGCTGGCTCGCGGCGTCCGCGCGGAGGAGGCGTTCAGGTACATCCTCGGCTACACGTGCGCCAACGACGTGACGCTTCGGGACCTGCAGAAGACCGACGACCAATGGGCACGCGCGAAGGGGTTCGACGGATCGGCGCCCCTCGGGCCCTGGATCGAGACCGACCTCGACCCCAACGACGCGGTCCTCCTGACGCGCCTGAACGGCGACATCCGCCAGCAGGCGTCGACGGCCGAGATGGTCTTCGGCGTCGCCACGCTGATCGAGTACATCACGGTGTTCATGACGCTCCTTCCCGGCGATGTCGTGCTGACGGGCACGCCGGAAGGTGTGGGCCCGCTCGCCGCCGGCGACGCCGTCGAGGTCGAGGTCGAAGGCGTCGGCGTGTTGCGGAACGAGGTGCGCGGATGACGGTCCGATGCCGCTTCGCGCCCGCGCCGTCGGGGTCGATCCACGTCGGGAACGCGAGGAGCGCGCTGTTCTCGTGGCTCTACGCCCGCCATCACGACGGGGTCTTCATCCTGCGGGTCGAGGACACCGACGCCAGCCGCGTCACCGAGGAGGCCTACCAGGGCGTCGTCGAGGATCTCCGCTGGCTCGGCCTCGAATGGGACGAGGGGCCCGACGTCGGCGGTCCGCATGGCCCCTACCGGCAATCCGAGCGCCTGGACATCTATCGAGACATGACGGAACGGTTGCTCGATCAGGGGCATGCCTACCGATGCTTCTGTACACCCGAGGAACTGGACGAGAGGCGGAAGGCGGCGCTCGCACGAGGGGAGCCGCCGGGCTACGACGGCCGCTGCCGGACCCTCTCCGAGGAGGAGCGAGCCGCGTTCGAAGCCGAGGGCCGGCCGTTCGCGATCCGGTTCCACATGCCCGAGCGCGAGTGGGTGATCGAGGACCTGGTCAAGGGCGAGGTTCGCTGGGCCGCCCGCGACCTCCGCGACTTCGTGATCGTGCGCTCGGACGGCACCCCCGTGTTCCTCCTGGCGGTCGCGGTCGACGACATGCTGATGGAGGTCACCCACGTGGTGCGAGGCGACGACCTCCTGGCGAGCGCCCCTCGGAACGCCGCGGTGATCGAGGCGCTCGGCGGAACCGTCCCCGCCTACGCCCACCTCCCGCAGGTGCTCGGCCCCGATTCCAAGCCGCTGTCGAAACGTCACGGCGCCACGAGCGTCGCCGCGTTCCACGAACAAGGGTTCCTGCCGGAGGCGATGGTGAACTACCTCGCGCTCCTCGGATGGGCGAAGGACGACCACACCACGTTCCTGTCCCGCGAGGAGCTGGTCGAGGCGTTCGATCTCGCCCACGTGTCCCACAACCCGGCCGTGTTCGACACGCAGAAGCTGGAGTGGATGAACAACCACTACATCCAGTCGCTCGATGAGGACGACCTCGCGGCACGGTGCGTGCCCTTCCTCACCGCAGAGGGCCTGTCCGTCGATCCGGAGCTGCTCCGCCGCGCGATCCCGATCATCCGTGAGCGGATGAAGACGCTCACCGAGGCGCCGCAGCTGCTTCGATTCCTGTTCACCGACGACGTGGAGCCGAACCAGAAGGCCGCGGAGCTCATCGCGAAGGCCCCGGAGGGCTACCTCAAGGAGACGGCCGATGCGCTCGATGCCCTGGAGGTATGGGACACCGAGCACATCCAGGCATCGTTGGACGAGCTGGCGTCGGAGGCGGGCCTGAGCAGGACGAAGGGCTGGCAGCCGATCCGAGCCGCCGTCACGGGTTCGAACGTGTCTCCGCCGCTGCCGGAGTCGCTGGCGCTCTTGGGCAAGGATCGCACGGTCGCTCGGCTCATCGCGGCAGCCGAGTGAGGGCGGCGTCGGTCGTCCTGCTGTCCGTCTTGGTGCTCACGTCTTCATCCATGGCCGAGAGTCTCGAGGCCGCTCCGATCGAGGGCGCGGCGGCGGCGGTCGCCGCGACCGCCCCGAGCGCACCGGATGTCGCGTCCCTCCGGCCTCCGATCGTGTGGAAGCCGATCCCGTACGGCGACCGCCGTCGCCGCCAGATGGGTGCCTATTCGAAGCGCCACTACGGCGCGTGGAGTTGGCGGCTGCGGGAACCCGTCGCGATCGTCGAGCACTACACGACCGGGACCACGTGGCAAGGCGCGTGGAACACGTTCGCAGCCAACTCGCAGCACCTGGGCGAGTACCCGGGCACGTGCGCCCACTTCATCGTCCACACCGACGGCACGATCTATCAGCTCGTGCCGTTGTGGATCCGGTGCCGGCACACGATCGGGTTGAACCAGCTCTCGATAGGGATCGAGCACGTCGGGCGGTCCGACAGCGAGGTGCTCGGCCGTGCCAGGCAGATGAACGCATCGTTGAAGCTCACGCTCTGGCTCGTGGCGAAGTTCGGGATGGAGACCAGGAACGTGATCGGACACGGCGAGAGCCTTCAGAGCCCGCTGCGATTCGAGCGGTACGCGGACTGGAAGTGCATGACGCACTCCGACATGTCGCGTCCCGCCATGAGGACCTATCGCGGATGGCTGCGTGACCGCGCCCGCGCCGCGGGGGTTCCCGTCGGGCCTGCGCCGGAGTGGGTCGACATCGGCTGTTGACCCCTCGGGTGATTTCCCTCGACGGGGCCCTCGGTCTAGGATTGGGCTCCAGGAGGAGCCGTTGTCGAAGGTCCTGAACCTGCCAGAGCGCCAGGACGCCGAGGGAGCCTGGCACATGGTCCTGAAAGACGTGTGCGGCTGGTGCGGCTGCGGGTACCTCGTCGCCGAGGACGATCACGACCTCGTCTGGGAGCCGGGCCGCCACCACGACGAGGGATGCTCCGACGACGAATGCGAGTGCCACACCCGCGCGCGCGTGGGGCGGCGGCACGACGAATGGTGAGACACCCGGGCGGCTGAGCCCGACCGGCATCGTGCTCGGACGCGGAACGACCTAGCCCGTATGAGCCATCCCGCCTTCGGATGCGTTCCCTCGCGATAGCCGACGGAAGCCAGATGTGTTCTTCGGTCGAGAGTCCTACTGTCGGAGCACGACTCCCATGGACGGAGGAGCTCGGATGGTTGGTGAAGACGGATCGGTCACGATCGAGGTGGCTGCGGAACTGATGAGCATCGAGGTGCGGGCGATCAGGGAATGGTCGGCCGTCGGCCTGCTGCAGATCGATCGCCGAGGCGACGACGAGGTCGTGCACCTCGGCCAAGTGCGGGCGCTGGCGCGATCGCCGATGTCGCCGGGTGGCGTGGTGGAAACGCACCCGGCGGGTGCGCTGCGTGAGCTCCTTCGCGAAGCCACGGTGGACACGGAGAGCCTTGCCGACCTCCAGGAGCTGGCACGTGCACGGAGCGCCGCCGGCGACTGACCGTGCTCCGCACGTCGGGTGAGCGATCCTTCCCGAGGGGCTAGACTCGCGTCTTCGAAGAGAGGGGATCTCCGTGGACGATGCCTCCGATCGGTTGTTGAAGGCGATCGAGGAGTTCGAGCGGGTGGCCGAGGCGGCGACCCCCGACGAGGCGGCGAGCTCTTTCGACGAACCCACCCTGCAGGTGTTCTGGCAGAGCTGGCCACATGTCAGCTCCTGGTCGGGAGCCCTCTGGCGACGGTTGAACGAGAACCTCGCCGATGCGGCGATCCCCGAAGCGCGATCCGATTTCCACGAGGTCGGCGGCGAGGGCGGCTAGCGGGTCATGGCGATCCTGAAAGAGATCATGACCGGCGAGGTGTTCACGACCACCGGCGACGCGCCGGTCGCGCAGGTGGCCGCGAGCATGCTGAAGGGGCGGTTCGGATCTGCGGTCGTGATGCAGGGATCGTGGTTGGGAGGCATCTTCACCGAACGCGACGTCCTCCGCGCGGCCGCGTCGGGGGCGGACCTGACCTCGTCGCCGGTGTCGGAGTGGATGACCAGCGACCCGGTGACCGCGGACGCGGACATGGATGCGGACGAAGCGACCGAAGTCATGATGAGCAACGGCTTCCGACACCTGCCGGTCGTCGAAGGGCAGACCCTCATCGGGATCGTGAGCCTCCGCGACATCCTGAGGACGCGGATCCGCCGCCCGCAGCCGTAAGACCCTCGCGCGTTCGAGATCCTGTTCCACGCCGAGCGGGATCGACGCGCCGTGGCAACTCGCGCGCGCGTTCTCGTTCGTTTGCCTTGCCGTGACCCGGAAGGAACAATGAAAACGTGCAGAAGCTCTCACTCGACTCCCTCGCTCGCCAAGAGCTCAAGCGTGCAGCCAACACTGGGAACGGCCGGAGCGCAGAGACCATCGTCGGTGGACATGCGAAGGTGCTGCGTCAAACGGTGATCGCCATGATGAAGGGCGTCGTCCACAACGAACACGAGAGCCCGGGCGAGGCGACGGTGCAGGTCCTGCACGGACGCGTCCGGTTGTCGGCCGGCGATTCGTCCTGGGAGGGCCGCGCCGGAACGGTACTCGTCGTTCCGGATGCACGCCACACGCTCGAGGCGTTGGAAGACGCGGCCATCCTGCTCACCGTCGCGAAGCCCGGCTGATCGAAGTGTCAGTCACCCGAGGGCTCGAGGTCGTGGGCACGCGGGTACGCGGATCCTTACGCCGGCCGTTCGACGGCTGAGATCCAATAGTCCCAACGGGACGCGTGGACGGATCCTCCCGCGCTGGAGCCGGATCGGCGAGACCGGCCTCGGCGAGCTGGCTCCGACACTCGATCCGCGTCATGATGGGTTGATGGTCCGGATCGCTGCCTGGTTGAGCGCGTCCGTGTTCGTTGCGGTCGCCGCGATCGCAACAGTCGGGTTCGTCCAGGACGCCCGGATGCAGGATGCGCCCACGGCGTCCGAGTGTGTTGACGACTGGAACGCCCGGTCGACCGGAAACGCGCAACGCCTGGTCGCGACGGAGAGATACAGTTCCGCCCGGGTCAGCGGATGGTTCCACGACTACGCGGGTTGCGGCGTGATGTTCGAAGCACCCGGCGAGCATCCGTTCCTCATCCTCACCTGCTCACGAGGATTCAGCTCGTCCGATCCCGCTGGCGTTGGCTGGGCCTGCGAGTGGGACACGCCGTTGCAGGATGCTCCGGTCACTCGCACCGTCGCCCGCGTGGACTCCGGCTGGCGACTCACCCTCACCTGACGACGACCCGGGTGAACTAGCTGTAGTTCCAACGGACGTTGTTGGCAGAAGCGAGAGCCCCGCTCCGATCCGGACGCTTAGGGCTCGCGCGCCACGCGGTAGTGGAGGTAGACGACTCTCGAGCTGAAGGTGCGGGTCTCGACGAGTTCGAGATCCACCCGGCGCTCGTGCTGGGGGAAGAACGGAGTGCCACCGCCAACCAGCACCGGGTAGACCATGGCCCGGTACTCGTCGATCAGACCCAACTCGGCCGCCTCGGCGGCGAGAGTCGCGCCGCCGATCGCGATGTCGCCCTCTCCCGGCTCGGCTCGCAACCGCTCGATCTCCTCCGCCAGGCCGCCGGAGGCCAGGCGGGCATTGCCCTGCACCGCCGACAGCGTGGTGGAGAACACCACCTTGGGGAGCGGCTTCCAGAGCGCGGCCCACTCGCAGCTCTGATTCGTCGAGCGATGGATCCTGGTCGGCGGTCTCCCAGTACAGCATCGTCTCGTACAGCCGTCGTCCCAACAGGTGGACGCCGACCCCTCGGATCTCGTCGATCCAAAAGCGAAAGACCTCCTCGTCGAACCCCGGCCAGTCGAACTTGCCGTCCGGCCCGACGATGTAGCCGTCAAGTGAGACGCTCATCGAATAGGTCACGCTGCGCATCAGAAGTCCTCCTCGGTAACGGGTTTAGCACGACGGTATTCGGAACCACGGGATCGACGCGAATCGCTCGAACGTTGCGCCGCAAGTAGTCCCAACGGGATTTGAACCCGTGTCTTCACCTTGAGAGGGTGATGTCCTAGGCCTCTAGACGATGGGACCGTGGGCCCTGATGGGTCCGGAGAGCGAGGATAACACCGGCCTTCGGTCGCTCAGTCGGTCCCGACGATCCGAGCGAGGACCGTCGAGTAGTCACGGTCTCCCGAGCCGGCCTCCTCTGCGTCCGCCAGCCACGCCCGCGCCGCCTCCAGGAGCCGGACGTCGACCCCGGCCTCCTTCGCAGCATCGATGATCAGCTCCGCGTCCTTCCTGGCGAGTGAGAGTGCGAAGCGCAGCGGGTAGTCGCCGCCCTCGATCGAGGGGCGGCGGCGCTCGGCGGGACCGGCGAGCGGCGTCTCCGCCAACACCGCGAAGGTGACGTCTCGGGAGAGCCCGAGACCGTCGGCGAGCGCGACGGCCTCACCGAGCACCGCGAGCGTGCCGAACAACGTCGCGTTGGCGACCAGCTTGGCCGACGCGCCGGCTCCGAGCGGGCCGACGTGGATGGGGGAACCGAGAGTGGACAGGAGCGGCGTCCATCGCTCTACGAGGGATGCCGGTCCTCCCACGAAGACCTTCAGGGCGCCCTCCTCCGCCTCGGAGACGCTCCCGAGCACCGGGGCGTCGAGCAGGCCCGTCTCGGGTGGCAGGGCGGACGCGAGCCATCGCACGGCGTCCGGGCCGACCGTCGACATCTCGATCACCGTGGTCGAGCCGTCTGCGCCCGCGGCGATCCCGCCGGGACCTTCGGTCACGGCGCGGAGCGCCTCGGGATCCGACACCACCGTGATGACCGCTTCGGCTCCGCGGGCGGCGTTGGCCGGGCTCTCCGCCGACGCCGCCCCTCCGCGCCACGAGCTCCTCGGTCTTGTCGGGAGTCCGGTTCCACACGATCACGTCGTGGCCTGCGGTGAGGAAGCGCCGCGCGAATCGGCCACCCATGGCGCCAAGCCCGATCACGGCAACGGTGCTCACGCGAACCATCATCGCGGGCGGACGTGACAAGCGACACGTCCGCACGGTGCCCAAGGTCACCGGGCATCCGTGCCCCGGGGCACAGCCTCAGATCCGGCGCCCGCGTACCGTCGGACCCGTTACCGATCAAGGGGGCGGAAGATGAACTCGGGAGACATGGCGAGGGAGCAGATCCGCGATCGTGTGCGCGAGGCCGACGCCTTCCGTCGGTCCCGGTCCACCCGCACAGGACAGCGCCAGGACCGTCGCGCCGTCGGGCGCAAGGTCTACAGCGGCTTCGTGGCCATCCTGGCGACACCCTTCCGCCACTAGGCGCGGGAACGCTCGGACCCTGATCCGGGACGGACGGCGAAGCCGTCCGTCCCGGCTCAGTTCTCGCCCTGGTCCCGGGTGAAGCCGAGCTCTCCGTCGAACTCCTGCAGCTTCTCGATGTGCATCCAGCGATGCCGCTGGCTGATCGCCACCAGCAACTGATGGACATCGTCGTCGGAGAGGTCGCCGGGGGTCTCCTTGATGATGAACCGGCACCGGTAATGATCGACGGTGTCGGTGATCGCTCCGGTCGGGGGGAACACCTTCGTTCCGCGGGAGGACACCAGCTTCAGGGAGAGCGGCGTCTCGTGCGTCAGCTCCATCAACGATGCGCCGAGCTCGCCCGGCCCCAGCGGTGATTCGACGAACACGTCCATACCGACGACGGCCCGCGAGCCGGGCTTCACGTAGTCGATGTCGTCGGAGAGCTTGGGGAGGACGAGCGGCTCGTGCTCGCGGACCGCCCAGCCCTCGGATCGACGGCCCAGGTTCCCGATGATCGTCTCGGTGTAGTCCGTCGTCGATGCGCCGTTGCCGTAGCCGACCACGTCGCCCGTGAGGACGCCGTCCTCGAGGGTGACCAGCACGGCGTTCTCGATCGCGTCCGCCTGCTCGAACAGCTGCAGGTATCGCAGCATCAACACGGCCGAGAGGATCAGCGCCGTCGGGTTGATGACGTCCTTGCCCGCGTACTTCGGCGCCGACCCGTGCACCGCTTCGAAGATCGCGACCTCGCTCCCGATGTTCGCGCTGGGCGCGAAGCCGAGGCCGCCGACGAGCGCGCTCGACAGGTCCGACAGGATGTCGCCGTTCATGTTCGTCATCACGAGCACGTCGAACTGCTCCGGTCGTTTCACGAGCTGGTGCGCGCAGTTGTCGACGATCAGGTGCCAGGCCTCGATGTCGGGGTAGTCGGGCGCGACCTGTTCGAAGACGCGCTTCAACGTTCCCTCCGAGAGCTTCATGATGTTCGCCTTCGTGGCGCACGTGACCTGCGTCCGGTGTTCGCTCCGCGCGTACTCGAAGGCGAACCGCGCGATCTTCTCGCAGCCCTTGACCGAGATCAGCTTCAGGGCCTCGGCGACGCCGGGCGTCTGCATGTACTCGATCCCCGCGTAGAGGTCCTCGACGTTCTCCCGGACCATGACGAGGTCGATCCCGCGTCCGCTGTACGGCGTCTTCACGCCCGGGAGCTCCCGCACGGGACGGACGTTCGCGTAGGTCTCGAAGAGCTTGCGGAGCGTGACGTTGGCGCTCTTCTCACCGAATCCGACGGGGGTCTCGAGCGGTCCCTTCAGCATCACGCGCGTCCGCGAGAGCGACGCGATCGTCTCCTCCGGAACCCCCGACGGAAGGCCCTTCTTGAAGACCTCCGCACCGGCCTCGGTCTCCTCCCAGTCGATGGGGGCTCCCGACGCCTCCACGATCCGCCGTGCAGCCTCCGTCACCTCCGGGCCGATGCCGTCGCCGGGTACCAGGGTGACGGGGATCCTTCGCTCGGTCGATGTCGCCACGCGCGCCTCCTCGATGTAGGTGCGCCATCGTATCGGTGCGCGAAGGAGCCTCAGTACCGCGTCGCCGGGTTTGCGGCCGAACCCAGCCGGGTAGGTTGCTCCATACCGTTTGCCCCCGAAGCGATGAGTGCGATCCCTGCGACCCGGCCCCGAACGATCGGACCATCCGGTCCGTCGCGCGACGATGCCTGGGTGGCGGCGGCGCCCGCCCGGACGCTCAGCCGAGGTCGGCGCCTCGTCCTGATCGCGATCCTCGCGGTCTTCCTCCCGGTGATCTCCGTCTCCGGCGCGCTCGCCGCGCTCTTCATGACCACGGAGCTGCCGGACATCCCCCCGCTGGCGGCAGACGACCAAGCTCCTCGACCGCACCGGGAGCGAGGTGGCGGAGCTGCACGCGGGGGTCGATCGGGTCCTGATCCCGTTCTCCCAGATGCCGATGTCCCTCCGGCGCGCCGTGGTGGCGGTCGAGGACGCCGACTTCTATCGGCACGACGGCCTCGATGTCGGCTCCCTGGCGCGGGCGACATGGGCGAACGTCACGAGCGGCTCCATGAGCCAAGGCGGGTCCACGATCACCCAGCAGTACGTGAAGAACGTGCTGACCGGGCCCGAGCGCTCGATCGCCCGGAAGGTCCGCGAAGCGATCCTCGCGGTGAAGCTCGAGCACACGTCGTCCAAGGAGGAGATCCTCGAGGGGTACCTGAACACGGTCTACTTCGGACACGGCGCCTACGGCGTCCAGGCAGCGGCTCGGACCTACTTCAGCCGAGACGCCGAGGATCTGTCCGTCTTGCAGTCGGCAACCCTCGCGGGACTGATCGCAGCGCCGTCGGCTCGCGATCCTTTCGAGCACCCGGAGGTGGCGCATCGCTATCGGAACTTCGTGCTCGATCGGATGGTGGAGGTCGGGTCGATCGGTGCCGAGACCGCCCGGCGGCTCCAGGACCGCCCGCTGCGGCTGACCGAGGAGCCGTCGGTGCGATCGCCCGCCCCCTACTTCATGGAGCACGTCCGGCGTGATCTCAAGGCGAGCTACGGGCTCGACGCTCTGTACCGGGGAGGCTTGCGCGTGCGCACGACGCTCGACATGAACTGGCAGCGGGCCGCCGAGCGCGCGATCCACGCGTCTCTGCCCGCGCCCAACGACCCCGAGGCGGCGCTCGTCGCCATCGACCCGCGGACGGGCGCGATCCGCGCGATGGTCGGCGGGCGGAGCTTCAGCCGGAGCGAGTTCAATCTCGCGACCCAGGGCCGGCGCCAGGCCGGGAGTGCGTTCAAGCCGTTCGTGCTGTTGGCCGCGCTGGAGCGGGGGATCTCGCCGCTCGAGGTCCGGTACGGGCCGTCGTCGATGACGATCCCCGATCCGTTCTGCGAAACGAACGGGAAGCCCTGGACGGTCACGAACGCGGGTGACCAGTGGGCGGGCACCATGTCGTTGGAGAACGCGATGGCAGGCTCCGTGAATACGATCTACTCCCAGCTCACGGTCGAGGTCGGGCCGGAGGAAGTCGCAGACGTCGCGCACCGGATGGGGATCCGCTCCCGGCTCGCCGACGTCTGTTCGATCGGGCTCGGCACCTCCGAGGTGAGTCCCCTCGACATGACCTCTGCCTTCGCCACCCTCGCCGCCAGGGGTGTCTACGTGGAGCCGACGGGCATCGAGCGCGTCGCCGCGCCCGACGGCACGACCCTCCAGGGGCCCCTGCGCGGACTGTCGAGCGTCGGCAGCACGGCCGTGTCCGCCCAAGACGCGGACACCGTCACGCGCGTCCTGCAAGGCGTGATCGATCACGGCACCGGGACGGCCGCCCGTCTTGCCGGCCGCTCCGCGGCCGGCAAGACGGGCACCGCCCAGCACGCCACGGACGCGTGGTTCTGCGGCTACGTGCCGCAGCTCGCGACGTGCGTCTGGGTCGGCTATCCGAACGGCGCTCGCCCGATGCGCAACGTGGAGGGCTTCCCGGAGGTCTATGGAGGGACGATCCCAGCCCTGATCTGGCACGACTTCATGACCGAGGCGACCGCCGGCTTGCCCGTGGCTGCGTTCCCGCCCGTCAGCTACGAGATCTACGCGGACCCTCCGCCACCGCCGCCCTCGCCAGTGCCGGCCCCGTCCGCGGTGCCACCGGCCACGTCGCCGCAACCCGAGCCCTCGCCGTCACCGGAGCCCTCCGCGAAGCCGAAGCCGTCACCTGAGCCTTCGGCCAGCCCGATGCCCTCACCGTCCCCTTCGCCCGCGGCTGCGGACGAGTCCGATGCGGTGGCCGCGCCCTCGGTCGCCCGTTCCGGAGATCCCTAGGGGGTCTCGTCGGCCTCGTAGGAGGCCTCTTCGACGGGCGTCGGCGATGCCGTCTCCTCCGAGGTTCGCTGCTCGACGTCCAGGCGATCGGAATCGGCCACCTCGAGTGGGGCTCGTGGCACCTCGTGGCCGCACGTATAGGTATCCACCTGGCGGCTCTCCGGGTCTTGGAACCGGTCGTCTCCGTCGAAGTCGATGTCCGCGAGGATGCCCTCGCCGCAGACCGGACACCGACCTTCCGCACCGGCGGTTCCTGATGGGTTCATGCTGAGAGCCTACCGAGCCGGTAAGGCGTGCCACCTGGGCGTTTGGCCCGCTCCGGGCGAGGGAAGGAATCCCGTCATGACGGCAGCGAGAGGCGGCGCGGCGCAGCGGATGTTGCGCCGCGCCGACGACGCGCAGCGGCGGCGCACCGTCCTTGCCTTCCCGTTCGCCGTCTTCAGGAAGTTCGGAGATGACCGGGCGAGTCACCTGGCCGCGCTGATCGCGTACTACGGCTTCTTCTCGATCTTCCCGCTCCTGCTGGTCTTCGCCACGGTCACGTCTTTCGTGCTCAGTGAGAACCCCGAGCTCCGGGACAGCCTGTTGAACTCCGTGGTCGACCGGTTCCCCGTCGTGGGGCCGGAGATCCGCGCGACGATCGACCAAAGCGTCCGTCAGCTGTCGAGCTCGACGTTCGCTCTCGCGGTCGGCATCATCGGGGCGCTCTGGGCGGGCACCGCGATCGTGGCGGCTGCGCAGAACGCGATGGACGAGGTCTGGGACGTCCCACGCGTCGAGCGTCCCGGACTCCTCCGTCGGGTGATGCGCGCGTTCCTGCTCCTCCTCGTCTTCGCCGCATCGATCGTGCTGTCGACGCTCCTCACGGGGACCGGAGGCGGGACGGGATGGAACGCCGTACTGCTCGACTCGCTGGCTTGGGCCGGGACACTGCTCATCTCCGTCGCCATGTTCTCATTCGCGTTCCGGGTCCTCACGGTCGCCCGTGTGAGCTGGCGAGATGTGTTGCCGGGTGCGATCTTCCTCGCGGTCGCCTGGACGATCCTGCTCATGCTCGGCAGCTGGATCGTGGAGCGCCAGATCAGTCGGGCGTCGCTCATCTACGGATTCTTCGCGATCGTGATCGGGCTGCTCGCCTGGATCTCCCTGGCCGCTCAGCTGTTCCTCCTGGCGGCGGAGATCAACGTGGTGCGGGTCCGTCGCCTGTGGCCACGGTCGCTGATCGGAGCGCCACCCAGCGAAAAGGACAAGGAGGTTCTCTCGAGTCAGGCCGAGGAAGAGCGGGCGCGCCCGGAGGAACGGGTCGATGTGAGATTCGACGAGCCCGCAGATGAGGGCAGGGGACGATGAGTGCGCTCAAGCGGGTGCGATGCACAGGGCCGGGCATCTCGCGGCGGCGACACGGGCGAGGATTCATCTACGTCCACCCGAACGGCCAGCCGGTTCGCGACGACGAGACGCTCGCGCGGATCCGTTCGCTGGCGGTCCCTCCCGCGTGGGAGCAGGTGTGGATCTGTCCGGACGACCGTGGACACCTCCAGGCCGTGGGCACGGATGACGCCGGAAGGAAGCAGTACCTGTATCACGATGATTGGCGGGCTCGTCGTGACCGCCAGAAGTTCGACAGGGCCCTCCGTCTGGCGCGGCGGCTTCCCGCGATGCGGAAGGTGTGCGACCGGGACATCGCCTCTCGCGGCCTCACGCGCGATCGAGCGCTCGCCGGCGCCGTCCGACTGCTGGATCTGGGCTTCTTCCGCATCGGCTCGGAGGCGTACACGGAGGAGAACGGGTCCTACGGGCTCGCGACGCTCCGGCGCAGCCACGCGCGCGTCAGCCGCGACGAGGTTCGCTTCGACTTCGCCGCCAAAGGTGGCCAGCGTCGCATCCAGACGATCCGGGATCCGGCGCTGGCCCGGCTCACCGGTTCGCTCCTTCGACGGAAGGGGGGAGGTCCGGAGCTGCTCGCGTATCGGGACGGGAAGACGTGGCGAGACGTTCGCTCCGAGGACATCAACGCCTACCTCAAGGACCTGGCGGACGAGGAGATCTCCGCGAAGGACTTCAGGACGTGGCACGCGACGGTGCTCATGGCCGCCATGCTCGCCTCTCAGGAGGAGGGGCTCACGTCGGTCACCTCCCGGAAGCGGGTGGTCTCCACGGTCGTCAAGGACGTGGCCGAGGCCCTCGGGAACACACCGGCCGTGTGCCGTGCGTCCTACATCGACCCTCGCGTGATCGAGCGGTTCCTGAACGGAGAGACGATCGAGCTGCCGCGAGGTCGGGATCTGACCGATGACCGGGTCCGGGCCGCGGTGGAGTCGGCGGTCCTCGATCTCCTCGACCCCGAGGGGGCTCGGCGTGCGGCCTAACGGTCGGACCGAGGCTCAAGTTCGTCTGGAACTCTCCGACATCTTCCGTATGGAACGAGCGCCATCGGGGTATCGACGTCACATGCGGACACGTGACGACGAAGACGACTTACGCAGCGAGGTCGGTCAGACGCTGGCCCTGTTCGGGATGAGCCTCGCCGTGGTCCTGGTGGGGCTCCTCGTCGGGTTGGGCCTCTGAGCGAAGACGACGCGCTCGTCCTCGACTCGCGGAGCTGGGGCGCAAGGATTCGAACCTCGACTAACAGGGCCAGAACCTGTCGTGCTGCCGTTACACCACGCCCCAGGGTCGGGCCAGTCTACCGGAGGTACCCGGTCGTCCCGCGAGCGATCGCCGTGTCATCCGCGAAGCGACGGAAGGATTCCCTCGCACACAGGCTCGGTTGACCCTTCCCGGCCGTGTTCGGTACGTTCGAAGGCAACCACGACGACCCGGAGGGAGCATCCATGAACAAGGGCGGCTTGGTCACGGAGGTCGCGAAGAAGACCGGTCTCAGCAAGGCCGAAGTCGGACGCGTGATCGATGCGGCCATCAACACCGTTCGCGAAACCGTGGTGGTGGGCGACCGTGTCACCCTCGCGGATTTCGGGACGTTCGAACGCAAGCACCGGAACCGTCGGATCGCGCGCAACCCCCGGCAGCCGGAGGTTCCGATCGTGGTTCCCGAGAGGGATCTTCCTGCGTTCACGCCGGGCAAGGAGTTCCGTCACCAGGTGCTCGGCAACAACTCGGGATAGCGAGGGCGGGTCAGTCCGCGTCCCAGGTCACGAGCCTGAGCGAACGTGCCACGAGGGCGCCGTCCAGCTGCTCCGTCTCGAACCTCACGCGCTGCCCGATCCGCAGTGTGAGGACCCCCGAACCCTCGAGCGATCCCGCGTCGATCGCCACCTCGGTCCGATCGTCGGTCAGGAGCGTCCCCGTGCGGCCGCTCTCCTCGAAGTGCTTGATCGTTCCCTGATCCACGTCCGCTCCCTCAGGTCCGCGCCGCGAGCCTCCCCGCGAGATCCATGTCCCGGCAGACATCCAGCGTCCGACCGGGACGATGCGACTCCAGCACGGTGAGGATATCGCCCGGCTCGTCGAGGTCGAACGAAAGCTCCTTCCGCTCGACGACGGCCGTGGGCAAGCCTCGCTCGGCCGCGGTCTCCAGGTGGCGGCGGAACGAGTCGGGTCCGAAGCGGCTGGCGATCGCGCCGGGCGGCCGGCGGAGCAAGAGATTGGTGCCCCGCTCGTCCGCCGAAGGCGCGATCACGACCGGTCCCAGGGTGTGCAGTGCCGCTCGTAGCGCCTCGGTGGTGACGAGAGGGGTGTCCGCGTGCAGGATCGCGAGCGCCTCCGTCTGTCGGGCGGCCGCCTCCGCCTCGATCTGATCGATCGCCGATCGCAACGATGGCCGCTCCTCCGTGATGCCGTGAGCGCTGCGGCCCATCGCGATCTCCAGGATGCTCTCGTCGGCCGAAACCACCCACGTCTCCCATCCCTCGACGGCAAGGGTCGCGTCCAACACGTCCTCGTACATCGCCAGGGCGAGCGCCCCCCGTTCGAGGGGTGTCAGGAGCGAGGACAGTCGTGATTTGGCATCGCCGAGGGACTTCATGGGGATCGCGATCGCACGCACGCGTTCGCCAGCCTAGCCGAGGCTCCGCGGTACCCTCACGACTCGCGACTCCGAGGAGGCCCTGACGGAACCCTGGTATCACGCCGCGAAGGCCGTCTGCGTTCCGCCGCTCCGGTTCTGGTTCCGGCTCTCCCACGAGCACCTCGACCGGATCCCACGGACGGGCCCGGCGATCATCGTGTGCAACCACATCTCCTATCTCGACCCGTTGACGAACGGGTATGCCGTGGTCCGGGCGGGCCGCCGTCCACGCTTCCTCGCGAAGGAAGACCTCTTCCGGATCCCGATCGTGGGATCGGCGCTTCGAGGTGCCGGCCAGATCCCCGTCGCGCGTGGGTCGCGAGACCGGTCTTCACTCGATCTGGCGGTTGCCGCGCTGGAACGCGGGGAGGTGGTCGTCGTCTATCCCGAGGGAACCGTCACGAAGCACGAGGACGGGCTTCCGATGGAGGGCAAGACCGGGACGGTGCGCTTGGCGTTGCAGACCGGGGTGCCGATCATCCCGATGGCCAGCTGGGGATCGCAAGCCGTCTGGCAGAAGTCCGGCAAGGGTTCGATCAAGTTCGGCCGACCGATATGGACCACGGTCGGGCAGCCCCTCGAGCTTCCCGTCGTGCCCCCCGACTCGGAGCAGCCGCAGCTCCGCGAGATGACCGCTCAGGTCATGGAGGCGATCACGCAACTGGTCCTCGACCTCCGGGATCGATATCCGCGACGGTGGACGAAGTAGGCTCCCGCTCATGACGGATCCGGCGAAGAAGCGGCGGTTCCAGACGCGCGCCGTGCACATCCACCGGCCTCCGCCACCCGAACAGCTGTCGAGCAGTGTGCCGATCTTCCAGTCGTCCACGTTCCGCTTCGAGACGAACGAGGAGTTCGCGCGGGCGATCCGTTTCGACGGCCCCGGATACGTCTACTCGCGCGGCTACGGCAACCCGACGATCGATGCGTTCCAGTCCGCGATGGCAGACCTCGAGGAGACCGAGTCCGCGATGGGCTTCGCCTCCGGCATCGCGGCGATCTCATCCCTGTTCCTCACGGTCGCCGGATCGGGTTCGCGCATCGTGGCGGGAACGGCGCTCTACGGAGGGACGGTGTCGATCCTGCGGAACATCCTGCCCCGGTTCGGCGTCGAGGCGACCTTCGTCGACCCGACGGATCTCGATCAGGTTCGGGACGCGCTCCCGGGAGCCGATCTCTTCTACTGCGAGACCATCGTGAACCCGACGACGACCGTGCCGGACCTGGGGGCGCTGGCGAGCCTCTGCCGCGAGGCCGGCGTCCTGTCGGCGGTCGACAACACGTTCGCGTCGCCGTACCTCTGCAATCCGGTCACGCTCGGGTTCGACGTGGCGATCCATTCGGCGACCAAGTACATCGGCGGGCACGCGGATCTGATCGGGGGCGTCGCCTGCACGAACGAGGACCTCTTCCGGAGGCTGCGCGGCACGGTGATCGACCTCGGAGGAACCATGCAGCCTCTCGAGGCATGGCTCTGCCTGCGGGGACTGACGACCCTCAGCCTGCGGATGGAGCACCACTGCGCCTCGGCGGGACGGCTCGCATCGGCCCTCGCAGCCCACCCCTCCGTGGAGCGCGTCCACTACCCGGGACTGGAGTCGCACCCGCAACACGAGCTCGCGAAGCGCCAGCTACGGGATTTCGGCGGCACCCTTGCGTTCGAGGTGGTCGGCGGGCTCGAAGCGGGCAGCCGCGTTGCGGAGGCGCTCGAGCTCGGATGGATCGCCGGAAGCCTCGGGAGCGTGATGACGCTGGTCGCACACCCTGCATCCACCACGCACCGTCAGGTCGACCCCGAGGCGCGGCGGGCCGCGGGTATCGGCGACGGGCTCCTGCGGGTCGCCGTCGGGCTGGAGGATCCGGATGACCTGATCGAGGACTTCACGCGAGCCCTCGAGAAGGCATGAAGCGTCGTCGCGTCGCGGTCCTGTTCGGCGGCCGGTCGGCGGAGCACGAGATCTCGTGTCTGTCTGCGCGCTCCGTCATCGACGCGCTCGACGTCGAGCGGACGGAGGTGGTCCCGATCGGGATCACCCGCGACGGGCGTTGGCACCGGCTCTCCGGCCCACCTGCCCTGCCCTCCGAGACCGGGAGGATGCCAGAGGTCACCGAGGGTTCCGGCACCGAGGTCGAGCTGGCGGCGGAAGCCGGTTCGAGGGAGCTCGTGTCCGCAGACGGATCACGGGAGTCGATCGACGTCGTGTTCCCCGTTCTGCACGGTCCCTTCGGCGAAGACGGAACGATCCAAGGGCTGTTCGAGCTCGCCGGCGTCCCCTACGTCGGTGCGGGGGTCCTGGGCTCGGCGATCGGGATGGACAAGGACGTGCAGAAACAACTCTTCCTGCACGCAGGGCTTCCCGTGGGCCCGTTCGAGACGGTCCACGAGAAGGAGTGGGCGGACGATCCGGAGACCGTCGAAGCCTCGGCCGAGGCCCTCGGGTATCCGCTGTTCACGAAACCCACGAGCCTCGGTTCGTCGGTGGGCGTTTCCAAGGTGGGTTCCGGGCCCGAGCTGGCCGAGGGCCTCGACGAGGCGTTCCGCTACGCGCGGTACGCCCTCCTGGAGAAAGCGGCCGATGGGGCCCGCGAGATCGAGTGCGCGGTCCTCGGCAACGACGAGCCCGTCGCATCCGTCGCGGGGGAGATCGTGCCGAAGGGGCACGAGTTCTACGACTACGAGGCCAAGTACCTCGACGAGGACGGGGCCCAGCTCCTTATCCCCGCCGATCTCAAGCCGGAGGTGCTCGAGGAAGTGCAGCGCCTCGCCGTCGCCGCCTTCCGTACGACCAGGTGCGCGGGGATGGCGCGTGTCGACTTCTTCTTGCTGGGCGAGGACCGGCTTTGGCTGAACGAGGTCAACACGATCCCCGGGTTCACCTCGATCTCGATGTACCCGAAGCTCTGGGAGGTATCCGGACTCCCGTACGCGGAGCTCGTCGAGCGGCTGCTCGACCTCGCGATCGAACGGCACGAAGCGGATCGGAAGAGCACGGGCGTTCGGGAGCTCGGCAGCTGACGGCAGGCGTTCGGAGGTGGAGCCCCAACCCCCCGAGTCCGCTCGAGCCGAGTCCTACAGATGGACGACGGGACAGGTGAGCGTCCGCGTGATCCCCTCGACCGCTTGGATCCTCGCCACGACCAGCTTGCCGAGGTCGTCCACGCTGTCGGCTTCGGCCCGAACGATGACGTCGTAGGGACCGGTGACGTCCTCGGCTTCCGTCACACCGGCGGTGCTCCGTACGGCGTTGGCGACCGAAGCCGCCTTGCCCACCTCCGTCTGGATCAGGATGTACGCGTGAACCACCTGGTGCCTCCTCGGGTCCGTCGGGACGCGGCCCATGCTAATCGGGGGCGGGGACGCGGAGCAATGCGATGATCGGGAGCGTGTTCCGGAACCGGGACGAGGCCGGCGCCGCGCTCGCCGAGGTGATGGCGAAACGCGTGTCGGGTCCCGCGACCGTCCTGGCGATACCGCGGGGCGGCGTGGCGGTCGCGCTGCCCGTCGCGCGCTCGCTGCGAGGCCCGCTCGACGTCGTGATCCCGCGGAAGCTCCGTGCGCCCGACAATCCGGAGCTCGCGATCGGGGCGGTGGCGCCGGGCGTGATGGTCCTGCATGAGCGCGCGGTGCGCCAGCTCGGGGTGCCGCCCGAGTACATCGACCGCGAGGCCGCCCGGCAGGAAGCCGAGATCACGCGCCGCGAAGCCGTCTATCGAGGAGGGCGGGCGCCGGCGCCGGTCGCCGGTCGAACCGTGGTGGTCGTGGATGACGGCGTGGCGACCGGCGCCACCGCTGTCGCCGCTCTCCGGTGGGCGCGCGCGGCCGGCGCCGACCGCGTCGTCTTCGCCGCCCCGGTCGGGCCGCCGGCCGCGCGCGCCAATCTCGAACCCGAGGCGGACGACGTCGTCCTCCTCGAGGAGCCGTTCGGGTTCCTCGCGGTGGGGGAGTGGTACCGAGACTTCGATCAGGTGTCGGACGACGAGGTGGTGGCGATGCTCCGGGAGGAGGACCGGTGAACGTCGTCGAGATGTCTGGTAGGCCCTCGTCTCCGCGGCGGGTCCGGTTCGTCAGCGGGTTCCTGCGGGGACGGCCTCGGTCTGGTCCGCCTTCGGACGAAGATCAAGCCGCTTGAGGAGCAGGGCGTTGAACGCGACGACGATCGTGGACAGGCTCATCGCGACCGCGCCGACGGCAGGAGGAAGCACGAATCCCCAGGGAGCGAGGACTCCCGCCGCCAGCGGGATGGCGAGCGCGTTGTACCCCGTTGCCCACACGAGGTTCTGGATCATCTTCGCGTAGCTGGCGCGCGAGAGACGCCACACGCTTTGGACGCTGCGTGGATCGTCGCTCGCGAGGACCACGCCGGCGGATGCGATCGCGACGTCGGTGCCCGCGCCGATCGCGATGCCCACATCGGCGCGAGCGAGCGCCGGCGCGTCGTTCACGCCGTCGCCGACCATCGCCACGCGTCGCCCTTCGTCCTGGAGCTCGGCGACGACCGATGCCTTGTCCTCCGGCAGGACCTCGGCGCGGACCTCGTCGATGCCCAGGTCCTCGCCGATCGCGTCGGCGACCTCGCGTGCGTCACCCGTGATCGATCATCACGCGGAGCCCTTCCTCTCGCAGGTCCCGCACCGCTCGGCGGGATTCCGGACGCACCGCATCCTCGAGCGCGATGGAACCGATGGGTTTGCCGTCCCTGACGACGGTGAGCACGATTGCCCCGCGGTCCCGCCACGTCGATGTGGGCTCCGTCAGCCAGGGAGGCGCGTCCACCCCCAGCTCCCGGAGGAGCGCGGGGCCGCCGACGGCGACTTCGGCGCCGTCGACGACCGCGTGGACACCGCGACCGGCCATCGACCGGAACCCGGATGCGTCGGGGGCGGGGAGCCCGCGCCGGCGCGCCTCCTCGACGATCGCACGCGCCAGCGGATGCTCGCTGTCGGCCTCCACCGCGGATGCGAGCGAAAGTACGGAGTCCTCGTCGCCGCCGTCGACGATCACCGCTCGCACGGTGGGTCGGCCGGTCGTGAGCGTCCCGGTCTTGTCCATCAACACCGTGTCGACCGTCCGCATCCGTTCGAGGGCGAGCCGGTCCTTGATGAGGATCCCGACCTTGGCCGACGCGGTGGTCGAGATGGCGATCACCAGTGGGATCGCCAGGCCGAGCGCGTGCGGGCACGCGATCACGAGCACCGTGATGGTGCGCTCGACCGCTTGATCGGGTTCGCCGATCGCCAGCCATGCCACCACGGTGACGATGGCCGATGCCAGCGCCACGTAGAAGAGGAGCGCGGCAGCGCGATCCGCGAGCGCCTGGGCACGTGAACGCGACGCCTGCGCCTCCTCGACGAGTCGACGGATGCCCGCGAGCGTCGTCTCTTCGCCGACCGCCGTGATCCGCACGCGGACGGCGGAATCGGTGGAAACGGTACCCCCGACGACCCGGGCCCCCACCTCGCGCGTTACGGGCCGGGACTCACCGGTGATCGTGGATTCGTCGAAGGCGGCCTCGCCCTCGAGGATCACCCCATCGGCGGGCACGAGGCCGCCGGGCCGGACGAGCACGACATCGCCCAGACGCAGTTCCTCGATCGGAACGACCTCGATACCCGCATGGGTCACTCGCTCGGCCGTGTCCGGGAGCAGCGAGGCGAGAGCCTCCAGAGCGCTCGACGCTTGGCCGAGTGCTCGCATCTCCATCCAGTGACCGAGGAGCATCACGTCCACGAGGAGCGCGAGCTCCCACCAGAACTCGAGATCGAGCCATCCGAAAGCGCTCGCGATACTCGCTCCGAACGCGACGGTGAGCGCCAGGGCGATCAGCAGCATCATCCCCGGGCGGCGCGCGCGCGCTTCCTCGACACCTCCGCTGAGGAACGGCTGTCCTCCGTACAGGAAGACCGCGGTGCCGAGGATCGGGGCGACGAGCTCGTCGCCGGGGATCTCCGGCATCCGGAATCCGAGCCAGTCCTGGATCATCTCGGAGAAGGCGAGGATCGGGATGGTCAGCGCGACGCTGATCCAGAGCCGATCTCGGAACATCGCGGCGTGCCCGGACGTGGTCGCCGTGGTCGCCGTGGTCGCCGTGGTCGCCGTGGTCGCCGTGGTCGCCGTGGTCGCCGTGGTCGCCGTGGTCGCCGTGGTCGCCGTGGTCGCCGTGGTCGCCGTGGTCGCCGTGGTCGCCGTGGTCGCCGTGGTCGCCGTGGTCGCCGTGGTCGCCGTGGTCGCCGTGGTCGCCGTGGTCGCCGTGGTCGCCGTGGTCGCCGTGGTCCATCTGCCGGTCCCTCCCTCGGCACGAGAGGATATACCCCCCTCGGGTATATACGTTAAATCGCCGTTCAGGGCGATAGGAAAGCGGATGAGGCTGGAGGGGTATGAAGCGGCCGGAGCCTACCCGACGGCCTTGATGATGTCCTCGGACAGCTCGGAGAACTGCTGCAGGTGCCGCACTCGCTCCAGCTTCAGCCGCTCGACGAAGCTGCGGTACTCATCGATCCTGCCGGTGCGCTCGTACAGGAGGACCGGCCGCAAGAGCTCCGAGTCCTCGAGATCCGGGACCGCGGTCGCCACCTCGTAACGGAAGTCCGGGTCCTCTTCGAACACGATCGTCTGCTCCGCGATCCCCTTCACGCACGCCGAGGTGTGGGGGATCTTGACCTTCTTCGAACGGTCGTCCCCGTCGGTGCCTCCGACTCGGCCTGTGTTCAGCAAGTAGGTCTCGATGGGGTGGGTCGCCAAGAGCTCGAGGAGCCGGTTGCCCTGGAGGCCGTGGGGGAGCGGGAAGAACGGATTCGTGCCCGGCACCCTCAGGAACTTGCCCTCCTCGGCGGCGCCCCCTGCCGAGGTGCCCGTCGTCTCGCCGAGCATGAAGTAGGCGGCCGACTGCTCCTGGGTCAGCTTCGCGACGGCCGGGATGATGTTCTCGTTGCGATTCAGGATCAGCAGGTAGTCGACGGGCCCGATGTTGCGCGCGTCCTCGAACGCGAGCAGATCCTGCATCTCGAAGACCGCGCGTCCGTTCTGTGTGTAGCTCTGTTCGAAGAAGTTCACCTTCCCGGAGTCATCCTGATAGACGTTCTCCAGGTAGGTGGTCGGCTTGGTGACGGCTCCGTAGATCGACGGCTCGAACTCCGGATCGAGGGAGAAGGTCTTCGCGAAGCATCCGTTCTCGGTTCCGTAGGCGAGCCCTCCCGGCATCAAGCCCACGAAGTCGTCCTGGATCGGCTTCGAGCCGTTCTGGGTGGTGAATGTCGTCGTCGTCTTCCCGGTGCCGGAGAGCCCGATGATCATGAAGACCTTGTCGCCCGCGGCGGTCGGGATCACCTTGAGCCCTGCGTGCAGCGCGAGGCCACCTTTGTTGAAGACGATGTTGTTCCACATGCGCAGGCCGCCCTTCTTCGACTCGCCGAAGTAGTCGGAGTTGAGGATGCGGGTCACGTTGGCGTCCAGGTCGACGGCGATGATGCGATCGTCGGGGTAACCGGGGGCAGCGAGTCCCGGCGTGTAGATCACGCGGACCTCGGGCTCCTCGTCGTCGTCGGGAGCGAAGTAGAGCTTCTGTTGCATGCCGGCGATGTTCGCGTAGCGCTTCTCCATCAGCAGGCGAGCGCGGGAGCGCAGCGTCGGGTCGTTCCCGATCCATCCGTCGATCTGGATCGTGTCGCGCTCGGCGAGGTACTCGTCCTGTCGACGAGCGATGTCGTCGTAGGCTTCGCGTGTCATCGTCTTCCCGCTCGACGGGCGATCGACCACGAACGTGCTGCCGGCGCTCCTCGACAGGGCCCGTGTCTGGACGTTCACGTTCCCGAACTCGGTGATCCGGCACTCGGGCATCTCTTCGGTGAAGCGTCGGAGCTCTTCCGGCGTCGGGTTGACGAACACGTCTGGCACTCGGGCCTCCTGCATCGATGGATCCGCGGAAAACAGTGGGGTGAGCGGGAGAACCCATAGAGTCTAGCGAACGCCCAGGCGGCCTCTCCCGGACCACGTCCCACGTGCCGGCGGCCGAGACCTCGAACCGCCGGAACCGAGGATCCATGGACCTCACCGAAGACCAACTGATCGCCGCGATCCGCCGCGTCCTCTCGGGCGGTGGACCCGAGGTGATCGTCGGCCCGGGCGATGACGCTGCCGTCGTCCGTTCCGGTTCGGGCGAGCTGGTCCTGACCACCGATGCGATGGTCGAGGGGGTTCATTTCCGGACCGAGCTCACCACCCCCCGCGATCTGGGCTACAAGGCGATCGCCGTGAACGTGAGCGACGTCGCCGCGATGGCCGCGAGTCCTCGATTCGCGGTCTGTGCCCTCACTCTCCCGGTCGTGACCGATGCCGGCTGGGTCGTGGAGCTCGCCGGAGGCATGCGCGAATGCTGCGACGAGTTCGCGCTCTCGTTGGTTGGAGGGAACCTCTCACGCGGCGAAGAGGTGTCGATCGTCGTGACCGTCACGGGCGAGGTGATGCCGGGGCGGGCCGTGCGCCGGGACGGTGCACGGCCCGGAGACCGGGTGGTGGTGACGGGCTCGCTCGGGGGATCGGCGGCGGGGCTCCGTGTCGCGTCGCAGCGCTCGTGGTCGGACGACGAACGTGACGCGCTCCGGCGGTACATGCGACCCACTCCTCGCGTGGGTGAAGCGGGTGTCCTCTCCAACCACGGGGTCACGTCGATGATGGACGTCTCGGACGGGCTCACCCTCGACCTCTCGCGTCTGTGTGGAGCGAGCGGGAGCGGCGCGCGCCTGGAGATCGCCCGCATCCCGGTTCATCCCGCAGCGACGCGCGCGGAGGCGCTGGGAGGTGGCGAGGACTATGAACTGCTCGCGACCCTTCCGGACCTCGATGCCGTCGAGCAGGCGCGCTCGGAGCTTCGGGAGGCGTTCGGAGTGTCGCTCAGCGACATCGGCGCCATCATCGAAGCCAAGGGAGCGGGTGGGCTCGTCGCCGTCGACGAAGACGGGACGGAAGCTCCCCTGATCGAAGGGATGGTCGAAGGGTGGGATCACTTCCGGTAGCTGGTGAGCGAGCGTGAGCGGGCGCGAAGTCGCTCGGCCGCGTGCGCTCACGATCGCCGGCTCCGACTCGGGCGGTGGCGCCGGGATCCAGGCGGACCTCAAGACCTTCAGCGCCCTGGGCGTCTACGGCATGACCGCGATCACGGCCGTCACCGTGCAGAACACCGAGGGGGTGTCGAGCGTCGAGGAGCTCTCACCGCACACGGTCGCCGAACAGATCCGCTCCGTGGCCGGGGACATCGGCGTCGACGCGGCGAAGACGGGCATGCTCGCCTCCGCGGCCATCATCGAGGCGGTGGCCGAGGCGATCGAGGAGACACGTCTGCCTCACCTCGTCGTCGATCCGGTCTTCGTCTCGAAGCACGGTCATCCGCTGCTCGCAGACGATGCCCTCGAGGCGCTCCGCCGGCTGATCCTGCCGCCGGCCACGCTCGTGACGCCCAACCTCCCCGAGGCCGCCGCTTTGGCGGGCTTCGATGTCCAGGACCGCGACGGGATGCGGCGAGCCGCCGACGCGATCCTCGCGCTCGGTCCGCGGGCCGTCCTCGTGAAGGGAGGCCATCTCGAGCACGACCGAGCGAGCGATCTGTACCTCGAGGGGGAGGTCGAGGAATGGATCGACGCCGAACGGATCGACACGCCGCACACGCATGGGACCGGATGCACACTTTCGGCGGCGATCACCGCCCATCTCGCTCGCGGAGCGTCACTCCTCGACGCCGTTCGGGGCGGAAAGGTCTTCGTCACGGAGGCGATCCGACACGCGCTCCCCCTCGGTGAGGGGATCGGCCCGGTCGACCATCTCTGGTCGATGGGGCCCGCTGGTCGCGACTGAGTCGCTACACGACGCAAGCCGAGGCGAACCCTCGAGATCAGTGCTGGCGCTGGGGGATGCGGGTGACTCGCCCGGCCTTGATGCAGCTCGTGCACGCGTTCACGCGACGAGGCGTGCCGTCGACCAGCGCGCGGACGCGCTGGATGTTGGGATCCCATCGCCGGTTGTTCCGTTTGTGCGAGAACGTCACCGACTTGCCGAACCAGGGCTTCTTCCCACAGATGTCACAGACGGCTGCCATAGGAGCAACGAGGCTACCAGGGGTGAGGACGACCGGATGGGCCGCCTGCTACGCGGCGATCGCCTCGAGGTGGCGGCGCAGGTCGTCCTCGGGGATCGGTCCCGTGTAGGCGAAGGAGAAGGTGCCGTCAGACCGGAAGAAGACGGTGACCGGCTGACCGAATTGGCCGAGCGACGTCTTGATCGCGTCCGGCACGTCGAAGACGCTCGGGAACGTCATCTCGAATTCCTCCATGAACGCCCTCGCCTCGGTTCGCGAGTCCAAGATGTCGACACCCAGGAACTGCACTCGATCACCGAACTCGGCGTGCGCGGCCACGAGCCGGGGCATCTCCACACGACACGGGGGGCACCACGAGCCCCAGAAGTTGACCAGCACAGGCGTGCCCTCGAGCTGCCCCAGCAGCCGCTCGAAAGCTTCGGGGTCGGAGGCCGGCAGGGCGTCGGCGAACTCGGGGAGGAGCGGCGCCTCGGTGGCGTTCTTCGCTGGGATGGTCCCGGGCGGGGAGGTCGGCGCCGGGTCGCTCCCGCAGGAAGCCAGGAGCACGAGCCCGGCGACGAGCGGCAGGAGCCGTCGGGAGGTCATACGAGGATGGTAGAACCCTTCACGGACGTGCCCGTCTCTCCCTCGGCTCTCGCGCTCGACACTCCGGTCCTGCTCGTGGACCCAAAGTTGGCCACCCGTCGGACCGGCCTGCGAGACAAGGGAGAGGAGGCCCACGTCGTCCTCGCCGGCATGGGCATCCGTACGGTCGGCGATCTCATCCGTCACTACCCGCGCCGCTACATCGACCGTTCGGCGGTGGAGCGGATCGGCGACCTGCGCATCGGACAACAGGCCACCGTGATCGCTCGCGTACACAAGACCACCAAGAGGATGACCCGGCGACGCCAGTCGATGGTGACCATCACGATCGGCGACGGCACCGGCTTCCTCGATCTCACGTTCTTCAACCAGCCGTGGGCCGCCGGGATCTACAAGGAGGGTCTGGAGGTCGCGGTCTCGGGAACGGTCACCCGCTACCGGAACCGCCTCCAGCTCGCCAACCAGGAGGCGGAGATCCTCGGTGGCGACGAGCGCGACCTGGTCCACACCGGGCGGATCACGCCCGTCCACCGGGCATCCGAAGGGATCACGACCAGGACGATCCGAGAGCTCGCGTTCACGGCGTTCGAGCAGCTGCCGCCGATCGTCGACCCGATGCCGGCCGAGCTGATCGCGTCGGAGCGACTGCAGGACCTCGACACCGCGCTGCGCCGGGTGCACTTCCCCGAGGACGCCGATCAGCTGGCGCGAGCCGTCGAACGGTTGAAGTTCGACGAGCTGTTCACGCTCGAGCTCGGCGTCGCCTTCCGGAAGCATCGACTTGCCTCCGAGCGGACGGGGGTCGCGCATCGGGTGGACGGCGAGTTGACCGATCGCCTGGTCGCCACCACGCCGTTCGAGCCGACGAAGGCACAGCTCCGAGCGATCGAGGAGGTCGGGGAGGCGATGAGCGCTCCTCGGCCGATGAACGTCCTCCTGCAGGGCGACGTGGGATCGGGCAAGACCCTCGTGGCGGTGCACGCCTCGCTCGTGGCGATCCAGTCGGGTCACCAGGCCGCGATCATGGCGCCGACGGAGGTCCTCGCAGGACAGCACGCGCGCTCCGTCGCGGCCCTGCTCGCGGGCGTCGGTGCGGCGAACCATCTGGACGGGGTCGCGACGACGAAGGCCCCCGGCGGGCAGGCGTCCTTGCTCGACTCGATCGAGGGACCGGCGGAGGACCCTCCCCCGGAGAAGTTGACCTATGCGCTGCTGACCTCGGCCGTCACGGGGAAAGACCGGACGCGCATCCTCGCGGGCGTCGCCGACGGCAGCATCGATCTCGTCATCGGGACCCACGCGTTGGTGCAGGAGGGTGTGTCGTTCCACGACCTGTCCCTCGCGATCGTGGACGAGCAACATCGATTCGGCCTCCATCAGCGGATGGCGCTCAAGGGCAAGGGCGACGGGGAGATCGACGTGCTGATCATGACGGCGACCCCGATCCCGCGGACGCTGGCGCTCACGTATTACGGCGACCTCGATGTCGTGGTGCTCGACGAGATGCCGAAAGGTCGACAACCGATCGGGACGGCGGCGGCCCGCTCCGATGAGGAGCGGGCCGCCGCCTACGACCTCGTCCGGCGCGAGGTTCGCGCCGGACGACAGGCCTTCGTCGTCTGTGCGGCGATCGACGAAGGGAACCGGACGCAGGTCCGTGCGGCCGAAGCAGAGGCGGAGCGACTCGCGACGGAGGTCTTCCCCGACCTCGGGGTCGAGCTGCTCCATGGGCGGATGCGGCCGAAGGACAAAGAGCGCGTGATGGAGGATTTCCGCTCAGGCCGTGCCGACGTGCTCATCTCGACGACCGTGATCGAGGTGGGCGTCGACGTGCCGAACGCGACGGTCATGTTGATCGAGAACGCCGAACGGTTCGGCCTCGCCCAGCTCCATCAGCTGCGCGGCCGGATCGGCCGCGGTGCGAACGTGTCGTACTGCGTCCTGTTCGACGAATCAGAGGCGACGAACCTCGATGCCCGCGCTCGTATCGAGGCCTTGACCCGCACGACCGATGGATTCGAGCTGGCCGACGAGGATCTCCGCTTGCGCGGCGAGGGCACCCTGTTCGACACGAAGCAGTCGGGGATGCCCGATCTGAAGCTCGCGCGCCTGTCCGAGGACCTCGACCTCGTGAAGCGCGCGAGGGCTCGGGCGTTCGCGCACATCGACCAGGATCCCTCGCTCGAGCACCATCCCCGGCTCCTCGACGAGCTCCGCGATCGATTCGAGGACTCGATCGCCTGGCTCTTCAGCGCCTGACGCCGGGAACCCCCGAGGGCCGAGTCGGGCACGTCGCTCGTGGATGGGCCCGTTCGCAGACCTGATCCGCTTCCGACCGCTCTATCCTCGCCTCGATGCGGGTCATCGCCGGGAGCGCGAAAGGGGCACGACTCGTTCGGGTGCCGGCAGGGGTCCGTCCCGTGTCCGACCGGGCTCGTGAGGGACTCTTCTCGAGCCTCGGAGATCTCGTCGACGGAGCGAACGTCCTGGACCTGTACGCGGGGACGGGTGCCCTCGGGATCGAGGCCCTCTCTCGAGGGGCGAGCGAGGCGGTGTTCGTGGACCGGAGCCCGGCCGCCGTGAGCGCCGTGCGAGAGAACCTCGCTCGGACCTCCCTGGACGATCGGGCGAGCGTCGAGCGCTCGGACGTGCGCCGGTTCCTCGAGCGCAGACCGCCCGAGCGGGTTGGATTCGACCTCGTTTTCATGGATCCGCCCTATGAGGCGGGGAGGGCCGAGCTGGACCCCGTCCTGTCGCTGCTCGATGAGAAACCGCTGCTCAGAAAGGGTTTCACCGTCGTTCTCAGCCGGGGGTCGAGGAGTTCCAACAGTGTGATTCCGCTACACTGGTCGGTCGCGAGGCGACTCTCCTACGGAGACAGTGTCGTCACGCTGTTCCGGTCACGAGACCTGCAAGGGGACATGGAGGTGTGATGGGCCTGACCGCCCTGTGTCCGGGGACGTTCGATCCCGTGACGAACGGTCATCTCGACATCATCGGCAGAGCATCCGAGACCTTCGAGACGGTGGTCGTCGGCGCGCTGGAGAACCCCTCCAAGCAGCCGATGTTCTCCCTCGAGGAGCGGGTCGCGATGCTCAAGGAGGCGTGCTCCGGCATGCCCAACGTCACCGTGGTCACGTTCCGCGGGCTGCTCGTCGACCTGGCGCGCAGCCACGGCGAGGGCTCGGTCATCGTCAAGGGTCTCCGGGCAGTTTCCGACTACGAGTACGAGATCCAGATGGCGCAGATGAACCATCGTCTCGCGAGCGTCGAGACGCTGTTCATGTCGACGAGCCCGAAGTGGTCGTTCCTTTCGTCCTCGCTCGTCAAGGAGGTCGCTCGTCTCGGCGGAGACGTCTCGGGTCTCGTGCCCGACCACGTGAGAGACGCGCTCGCCGACCGGCTGGAGGAGCGCTGATGGACCTCGCGGCCCGACTCGAGCAGCTCGAGGAGCTGATCCGCGAAGCCAAGTCGATGCCGCTGTCCTCGTCCGTGCTGGTCAATCGGGACGAAGTGCTCGAGATGATCGCCCAGATGCAGGAGGCGTTGCCCGAGGAGATCAAGCGGGCTCGGTGGATCGTCCGGGATCGAGAGGAGCTCCTCGGCAAAGCGCGCGAGGAGGGCGAGCGGATGGTCGAGCAGGCACACGACGAGCAGCTCCGGATGGCCCGCAAGGAGGAGATCGTCGCCCGGGCGACCACCGAAGCGGATCGCGTCATCGCCGAAGGTGAGGAACGGGCTCGTGCGATGCGCTCGGAGGCGGAGGACTACGTGGACGCCAAGCTCGCCCAGTTCGAGATCTCCCTCCGGAAGATCCTCGAGGCATCGCAGTCGTCCACGAAGTCGCTCAACCGCACCCTCGATCAGGTGGAGGTGGGTCGCGAACGGCTCCGGGGACCGGCGACCGCCGCCGAAGCCGAGTTCGCCCCGTCCGAGGAGGAGGGGCAGCTGTTCGATGAGGAGGAAGAACGGTGATCGGCGCCATCGACGTTCGCGATCTCGTCGGTCGGTCGGGGGCCACGAAGTCCGAGCAGTTCTCGGGCACCATCGACGATCTGGCGACGGAGCTCGCCGGCCTGAGCGAGGACACCCCGGTCACCGGGGAGCTGATCCTCGAATCGCTCGCGGAAGGCATCCTCGCGAGCGGCCGGCTCCAGGGCTCACTGTCGCTCCGATGCGCGCGGTGTCTGAAGGAGTTCGAGCAAGGGTTCACGGTCGAGCTCCGCGAGCTGTTCGTCGCGTTCCCGCACGAGGACTCCGACGAGTACCCGCTTGATCCCGAGGGTTTCCTCGACCCGGATCAGATGGTGCGTGACGCGATCGGGGTGGAGCTCCCGTTCGCTCCTGTGTGCCGCCCCGACTGTCGTGGGCTGTGTGCTCGATGCGGCGGCGACCTGAACCTGGGTGAGTGCACGTGCACCGAGGCCGACATCGATCCTCGATGGGACGGACTCGAGGCACTTCTCGACGAGTGGAACGAGCGCGCGAGCGATCGACAGCCGACGAACGAGCCGAGACCCGGCGACGGGCCGAGGAACCGATGAGACACGGGAAGGGATGACGAGATGGCGGTCCCCAAGAAGAAGCAGAGCAAGACGCGTGGCGACAAGCGCGCGGCCAACTGGAAGGCGAAGCCGCCCGCGTATTCGGACTGTCCGCAATGCCACCAGCCCAAGCTGCCGCACCGCGTCTGCGCGAACTGCGGCTACTACGCGGGCCGACAGGCGATCGAGGTCGAGTGAGGGCGTGACGCCGGACGAGACATCGTCGCACCCCGGCCCGGAGGCGCTGGATGCCGCGTTGGGCATCCGGTTCCACGACGAGGGATTGCGTGAGACCGCCCTCGTCCATCGCTCGTACGCGTTCGAGAACGGTGTGGACACCACCAACGAGCGGCTCGAGTTCCTGGGCGACTCCGTCCTCGGGCTCGTCGTCACGGATATGGCCTTCGAGGCGTTCCCGGACATGCCCGAGGGCGAGCTCGCCAAGCTGCGTGCCGCCATGGTCAATGCGCAGGCGCTCGCCGAGATGGCGCGCTCCCTGGGGCTCGGGAGGTTGGTCCGGCTCGGCAAGGGAGAGGAGCAGAGCGGTGGCAGGGACAAGGCGAGCATCCTGGCCGACGCGCTCGAGGCCGTCTTCGGGGCGGTCTACCTCGACCTCGGCCTCGATGAGACCCGCAGGCTGATCGAGCGGCTCTTCCGCCCGCTCATGGAGGCGTACGCCCGGGGCGAGGGCGACCGCGACTACAAGACGATCCTGCAGGAGATCGCCTCACGGGAACTGCACACGATGCCCGAGTACCGCCTGGAGGAGCGTGGCCCCGATCACGAGAAGGAGTTCACGGCGACCGTGTTCCTCGGCGGCGAGGGATTGGGCGTGGGGGTCGGCAGATCGAAGAAAGAGGCCGAACAGCGGGCCGCCCGCGAGGCGTTCGACCACATCTCGGAGCGAGTCGGAGCGTAAGGGGGCTGGGGTGGAGTTGCCGGAGGTCGAAGTGATGCGCCGGGACCTCGAGAAGGACATCGTGGGTCGCCGGATCAAGACGGCCGAGGTGAAGAGCTCCCGCAACGCGATGCGCGTGATCCGCCGCCACGGGAAGCGCAAGGATTTCACCTCGAAGCTGGAGGGGCGCAAGCTCACGAAGGTGGAGCGCCGGGGCAAGTACGTGTTGCTGCACCTGGATTCGGGCGACGCGCTCGTCACCCATTTCGGGATGAGCGGGCAGTTCCAGCGCGGGAACGGCCGGGTCGTCATCGAGCCCCACACCCACGTGATCCTGACGTTCCAGCAGGGAGGCGACCTTCGCTTCATCGACCCGCGCACGTTCGGCGAGATGTTCGTCACGAGTGCGGACGAGCTCGGCAAGGTCAAGGAGCTCCAGCACATCGCGATCGATCCGCTCGACCAGGTCTTCACGTGGCCCACCTTCCAATACCTGCTGGCGCAGCGTGGAGCGAAGATGAAGCAGCTCCTGATGGACCAGAAGTTCATCAGCGGGCTGGGAAACATCTACTCGGACGAGGTCTTGTTCGCGGCCGGGATCCGTTACGACCGGTTGTCGGACACGCTGTCCTCCCAGGAGGTTCGTCGCCTCTACCGGGCGATCCAGGAGACGGTGCAGGACGCGATCAAGATGCGAGGGACCACGTTGGAGGACGAGGCGTACGTCGATCTCTTCGGCAAGCCGGGGGAGTATCAGGCGGAGCTCAAGGTCTACGGGCGCGAGGGCGAACCGTGTCGTCGGTGCCGGACCCCGATCCAGACCGTGAAGGTCTCTCAGCGGACGTCCTACTTCTGCCCGCAGTGCCAGAGCTGACCGCTCATCGCCGGAAGGCCACGACGCGGATCAGATGAGCTCGGCTCCGGCCTCCTGCATGCGTTGGATCGCGAGGTCGCCGGCCCCGGCCGTCCGATCCACCGCGCGGATCCCGTCGCGAACGACCGCGACCGGGTAGCCGAGCGCGCGTGCGTCGGCGACCGTCTCCACCACGCAGAAATCGGTGGCCAGGCCGCAGATCACGAGCCGCTCGACGCCGTGCTCGGTGAGGAGCCGCCGCAGTGTGGTCGGCTCCGTCTCGCCGCTCAGCGGGTCGCGCTCGCTGAACGCGCTGTACCCGTCGCCGCCCTGGTCGCCCTTGTGCACGATGTCGCCCACGACCCGCAGGTCGGGATGGAACGCCGCCCCCCACGACCCCTTCACGCAGTGGACGGGCCAGAGCCCACCCTGATCCGCGAAGTGGGGCGTCGACCCCGGATGCCAGTCCTGGGAGTAGACGACGTAGGCGCCGGCCGACGTCGCCTCGGACACCTGCTCGTTGGCCACGGGGACCACATGATGGCCGTCGCGGACGTACAGGCTGCCGGCCGGATCCGCGAAGTCGTTCTGCACGTCGACGACGACCAGGGCCGTCTTCGGGTCGTAGCGGTTCCCGTCCCCCTGCATCGATCGGTCAGCCTAGCGCTGAGGCCGAGGGGTCGGTGTGCGACCATCGACCGATGCGTCGGGTTCGCGTGCTCGTCTCCGGGCGGGTCCAGGGGGTCTTCTTCCGTGCCTCCTGCGCAGAGCGCGCCGACGGGCTCGGTCTCGCCGGGTGGATCCGGAACGTCCCGGGCGGGGATGTCGAGGCGGTCTTCGAAGGGTCCGAGTCCGTCGTCGAGCAGATGGTGCGATGGTGTCGCGAGGGACCTCCGCTCGCACGTGTGGATCGGATCGACGTCGTCGATGAAGTCCCGACCGGTGGGTCGGGGTTCCGGATCGAGTAACGGGAAATGCACATCCGGTTACCCGGTCGGGAACCGGACCACTGTTAGCATCGCGACCGCATGTTCTTGCGACAGATCCAGATCCGCGGGTTCAAGTCCTTCGCGGACAAGACCGTCCTGGAGTTCATCCCCGGCGTCAGTGTGATCGTCGGTCCCAACGGATCCGGGAAGTCCAACCTCGTCGACGCGATCAGCTGGGCGCTGGGCGAACAAGGCCCTCGCGCGCTCCGAGGCGGTCAGATGGCGGACGTGATCTTCGCGGGGACGCCCAGCCGACCGGCGCTCGGGATGGCCGAGGTCAAGCTCGTGATCGACAACGAGGCAGGCCTGATCCCGGTCCCCATGTCGGAGATCGAGGTCAGCCGCTCGATCTTCCGCTCCGGGGAGAGCGAGTACCGGATCAACGGCAAGCTCGTCCGGCTCCTCGACGTGCAGGAGCTGCTGTCGGAATCGGGGATCGGTCGAGCGTTGCACACGGTCGTCGGGCAGGGCCAGCTCGAGGAAGTGCTCCTCTCGCGGCCCGAAGAGCGCCGGAAATACATCGAGGAGGCGGCCGGCATCGCCAAGCATCGCCGCCGCAAGGAACGAGCCGAGCGCAAGCTCGCGGGTCTGGACCAAGATCTGCTGCGGCTCCAGGATGTGATGGCCGAGCTCAAGCGACAGCTGAAGCCGTTGCGGCAGCAGGCCGAGATGGCCAAGAAGCACGAGACCCTGACCGAGCAAGCGGAGCAGCTTTCGCGCAAGCTCGCCGCCGCACGACTCCGAGGACTGCTCGCCGAGCGCGATCGCAGGCGGGGTGGGTGGGACGAGGGGCTCGGCCGCCGGGAGGAAGCCCGTGCCCGCCTGGACGCGCTGGACGCGGAGGTGCTCGCCGGCGCCGATGCGCGAGCCTCCGCTTCGCGGAGGCTCGCCGAGAGCGAGCTGCTGCACCGCTCCGCGCAGGCGGACCGGTCCGAAGCCGAGCAGGCGTTCCGGGGCGCTCTCGATCGAGAGAGCGGAGCGCGACAGGAACTCGCCTCCGAGGCGGGCCGCGCCGCCCGACTCGATGCGATCGAGGCGGAGCTCACGCGCGTGGAAGCGGATCTGGAGCGGACCGTCGGTGAGCTCGCCGAACGGGAACGGGAGCTCGACGAAGCCGAGCGCGCGTTCCGGGAGGCCGATCAGCATCGGCGCGAGGTGGACGAGCTCAGGAGGAGAGCAGGGGAGGAAGCCGCCGGACGCCGCGTCGAGATCGAAGCGCTGGAGCGCGCGATGTCCTCCGGCGAGCGGGAGCGGGACCGGCTCGAAGTCGAGTTGCGCGCCGCGGATGAACGGAGCGCCGGTCTCCGGACGGAGCGGGAGGAGATCGAGGCAGACATCGAGCGCCTCGACGGCCAGACCTCGCCGCTCGCGGAGCGTCGGACCCAGCTGGAGACGGAGCGCCGCCAGGCGACGGAGAAGGTCGAGGAGCTGGAAGACATCGAGCGCCGTCAGCAGGCGCGTCTCGAACTCCTGGAGGCGCGCCGGCGAGACATCGAAGAAACGGCCGGGTCGCGCTTCTTGAAGGCGCACCGAGGGCGCGCTGCGGGCGCACTGAAGGATCTCGTTCGTGCCTCGGACGGGCTGGAGCGGGCGCTCGTGTCGGCGCTCGGCCCGCTCGCCGACGCGGTCGTCTACGAAGACAGGGAGGAAGCGATCGCCGCCGCCCCCGACGGCGACGGCGCGATCCTGGCGATCGCCTCCGGAGGACCGGTCACGCAGGGTCTGTCCGGCGAGCGCCCGTTGCTCTCCGCGGTGGAGGCGGACCCCGCCGCCAGAGGGATCGTCAGCACCGTGTTGCGCGACGTGTACTTGGCCGACTCGATCGAGGAGGCCGCAGAGAAGCAGGCGGCACACCCCGGGGCCTCCTTCGTCGCCCCCGACGGCTCCCTGGTGGGGCCTGCGGTGATCCACACCCCGAAGGAGATCGACACGCGCGCACGCGAGATCCGGGCAGAGCTTCAGGTCCTCGCCCACGACCTCGCCGGCACGCGCAACCGGCTCAAGCCGCAGCGCCAGCGGCTCGGAGAGGCGGGCGAGGAGATCGAGTTCCTGAACCAGCAGATCGAGGCCGCCGACACCGATATCACGACCGCCGCGGAGCGCCTCGCCATCCTCGGTCACGATCTCGCCTCGATCGCCAAGGAGCAAGAGCTGCTCTCGGAGCGGCTCGGATCTGTCCGCGATGCGCAGACGGTCGCTCGCGACCGTCTCGCCGAGCTCGGGCCCGCGTTGCCCGACGACGTTCCCGAGCTGCCGCCCCTCCCGCAGCCTCCGGTGCAGGCGCGGGTGGCCGTCGAGACGCTTCGGCGGGATCGCGCATCCTTCGATGCTCGGCGTGCGAGGTTGCGCACGGAGCGGGACGACGCGTCGGCGCACGATCCGCAGCAGCTCCGAGCCCAGCTCGAGGAGGCGGAGGCGGCGCGAGCCGCCGCAGAACAGGCCGCTGCTCGCGCCGACGACCGGGCCACGGAGGCGGCCGACGAGCGAGACGCCGCCGCCGCGGAGGAGCGTGCCGCGGCGGAACGCGAAGCCGAGATCAACAGGTCGTGGCGCGAGGCGTCGACCGAGCTGGACAGGCTGCGAGAGACCTACGAGGAGGACGACCGGCTCCGCGGGGACATCGAGCGGAGGGTTCGCGACGCCGAGCGCCTGCTGCGCGAAGGACACGGGCTCGAGCCGGAGTCGGCGCTCGAGATGCTCACCGACGACGACTCGGTTCCGTCGCTCGAGAAGGCGAGTGAGCTCGTCCAACGGCGGCTCGGCCTGCTCGGGCGGGTCAACCTCCTCGCCACCGGAGAATTCGAAGTCGTCCAGGAGCGGCACGATTTCATGCAGCGCGAGCTCGACGACATCAGGAAGGCACGTCGGGACCTCCTCGAGCTCGTGGCCCAGGTCGACCGTGAGATCCAGGAAACCTTCGACGGGGCGTTCCGGGATGTCGCCACCCAGTTCGAGCGATTGGTGAAGGAGCTCTTCCCCGGCGGGGAAGGGCGCCTCGTGCTGACGGATCCGGCCAACCCGCTCGAGGCCGGGATCGAGATCGAGGCCAGCCCGGGCCGCAAACGCGTCAAGCGCATCTCGCTGCTCTCGGGTGGCGAACGCTCCCTCGCGGCACTCGCGTTCCTCTTCGCGATCTTCACCGCGCGTCCGTCACCGTTCTACCTCATGGACGAGGTGGAACCGGCGCTCGACGACCTGAATCTCCATCGCTTCCTCCGCCTCGTGGCGGGCTTCGCGCGCGATGCTCAGGTGATGATCGTCACCCACCAGAAGCGGACGATGGAGATCGCCTCGATGATGTACGGCGTCTCGCTCAACAAGGACGGCACCACGAAGATCCTCTGCCAGCGTCTCGAGCAGCCTGCGGAGCTCCCGCCCGATACCCCGGAGGGGGGAGCGACGCCGGAGCGGGTCGACGTGCCGGAGACCGAGCGGGTGGGCTAGCGTCCAGGCGTGGAGATCGCCGTCGCCGTCCTGTTCGTCTGTGTCGCCCTGGGATTCATCTTCTTCCGTCTCACCGCCGCCCGGAGAGAAGCCCAGCGGCTCCAGGACGAACAACCGGGGTCGGAAGCCTCGATCCCTGCGGTCGAGGCGCCCCTTCCCGAGCGCCGCGAGCGGCTCGGAACCCGGGTCCGATCCATGCTGGCCAGGGACGGCGGCGACGGATCCTGGCGCGCGCTCCACGACATCTTGCTGAAGGCGGACGTGGGACCGACGGCCGCCTCGGAGCTCGTCGACCGGGTCCGCGCGCGATGGTCCCGTGACGCCGATGCGGAGGTCCTCCTCCGCGAAGAGATGATCGCGATCCTCGGGCCGGACTCCCGCCTGTCACTTCCGGACGAGGGTCTCGGCGTGATCTTGGTGGTCGGGGTGAACGGCTCGGGGAAGACGACCACGATCGGGAAGCTGGCTCGCCGGTTGGTCGGCGAGGGACACACCGTGAGCCTCGCCGGCGCCGACACGTTCCGTGCCGCCGCCGGCGAGCAGCTGGACGTCTGGGCCGTGCGCGCCGGCGCCCATCTGGTGTCGCAAGAGCGGGGCGCCGACCCGGGCGCGGTGGTGTTCGACGCCGTCACGTCCGCCGTCGCGCGGGGGTCCGACATCCTCATCGTGGATACGGCCGGACGCCTGCACACGAAAGCCCCGTTGATGGACGAGCTGCGGAAGATCGCGCGGGTCGTCGAGAAAGCGGGCGCCGCGGTCGCCGAGACCCTGCTCGTCCTCGACGCGACGACCGGTCAGAATGGGATCGCCCAAGCCAGAGCCTTCACGGAAGCGGTGGACGTGTCGGGGATCGTGCTGACCAAGCTGGACGGAACCGCGAAAGGCGGCGTCGTGCTGGCGGTCCGCGAAGAGCTCGGCGTTCCGGTTCGACTCGTCGGCACCGGCGAGGGGCCCGACGACCTCCAGCCATTCCGCGCGGGGACGTTCGCCGAGAGGATCCTCGCGTCGTGAGCGTTCGCATCCTCATCGTCGAGGACCATCCCACGATGCGAGAGGCGATGCGCCTCGTGCTCGAGGGGGAGGGCTTCGACATCGACGAGGCGTCGGACGGCGCGCAGGCACTGGCGTCTATGCAGGAGGACCGTCCGGATCTCGTGCTGCTCGACATGAGCATCCCGGGGGTCTCCGGACCGGAGGTGCTCGCCGCGGTGAAGAACGACCCCGCCACGACCGAGGTGCGCGTGATCGTCGTGACCGCGACGGGGGAGGAAGGGCGGGCTGCGGCCATGGCCAGCGGCGCAGACCACTACTTCACGAAGCCGTTCAGTCCGATCGCGCTCCTCAACGCGGTCGAGGAGGTCCTCGGTCCGGAGGATCCGACACAAGCCGAGTAGGATTCCTCGACTTCGCCGGGGCAGTGGCCGGGCTCCGGCTCGCGCGAGGGGCCCAACGGAAGAACCCGCGATGTTCGACACCCTGACCGAAAAGCTCGACCACACGTTCAAGAAGCTCCGCTCCCGGGGCAAGTTGCATCCCAAGCAGGTCGACAACGCCCTCGATGACATCAGGACGGCCCTGCTCGAGGCCGACGTGGCCGTGGAGGTCGCCGACGCATTCCTCGGCCGGGTGCGCGCTCGCGCGCTTTCGGCGGAGGTGATGAAGAGCCTCACCCCGGCCCAACAGGTGGTCAAGATCGTCCGGGACGAGCTCCAGGAGACGCTCGGTGGCGAGTACCGGAAGTTCGTCCTGCCCTCAGGCCGCATCGCCGTCGTGATGATGGCGGGCGTGCAGGGCTCCGGGAAGACGACCGCCTGCGCCAAGCTCGCCCTCCGCCTGAAGAAGGACGGGCGACGACCTCTCCTGGTGGCCGCCGACCTCGAGCGCCCCGCCGCGGTCGAGCAGCTGTTCGCCCTCGGCGGCGAGGTTGGCGTCCCGGTCGTGTCCGAAGGCCGCGATCCGGTGAAGGTCGCGAAGAACGCGCTGAAGGAAGCGGAGCGGAGGGGCAACGACGTCGTGATCGTCGACACCGCAGGGCGTCTGCACGTCGATGCGGAGATGATGAAGCAGGCACGCCGCATCCGCGACGCCGTGAAGCCCGATCAGGTCCTGATGGCGTGTGACGCGATGACGGGACAGGACGCCGTGATCCAGGCGCGCGCGTTCCAGAACGAGGTGGAGACGACCGGGTTCATCCTGACGAAGCTCGACGGAGACGCGCGAGGCGGCGCCGCCCTGTCGATCACCGCGGTGACGGGGCGCCCGGTGTTCTTCGCAGGCGTGGGGGAGAAGCCCGAGGACCTCGAGGAATTCCACCCCGACCGTCTGGCCGGCCGGATCATGGGGATGGGCGATGTGCTGAGCCTGATCGACAAGGCCGAGGAGAAGCTCGATGTGGACGAGGCGAAGGCATCGGCCGAGAAGCTGCTCCAGGGCGCGTTCACCCTGGAGGACTTCTTGGCGCAACTGCGGCAGATGCGGCAGCTGGGGCCGATCCAGGATCTGCTGAAGATGCTGCCGGGGATGCCGGGCGGGAAGAACGCCATCAAGGAGATCGCCGGCCAGGTGGACGAGGACAAGCTCCGTCAGGCCGAAGCCCTCATCCTGTCCATGACGCCGGACGAGCGGCGGAATCCCGGTATCATCTCCGGGTCTCGCCGCCTGCGGATCGCCCGCGGGGCGGGCTCCACCACCTCCGACGTCAACACGCTCCTCAAGGACTTCGAGGGCGCGAGGAAGATGATGCGGACGATGATGGGCGGCGGGAAGGGCCTTCCGGGGATGCTGTCCATGCCCCGGGTGCCGAAGCGATAGCGAGAGGACACGGAACATGACGACGAGGATCCGGCTGCGAAGGATGGGTTCCAACAAGCGCCCGTTCTTCCGCGTCGTGGTGGCGGACCAGCGGAGTCCCCGCGACGGCCGCTTCATCGAGAACATCGGCAAGTACCACCCGCTCGACGATCCGAGCGTGATCGAGATCGACCAGGACCGCGCGTTGCACTGGCTGCGTGTCGGGGCCCAGCCGTCGAACCAGGTTCGGAACCTGATGAACAAGATCGGGATCTGGGACGAGTTCGTGAAGGAGCGCCCATCGGCTGCGCTCGAGCCGGCCAAGGAACGGCCGGAGAAGCCGAAGGTTTCGAAGAAGGCGAAGCAGAAGGCCGAGGCCGCGGCCGCCCAGCCCGAGACTCCGCCTGTCGTGGAGACGGCCGCTGAGACGGCTGAACCGGAGACCGTCGAGCCGGAGGTCGTCGAGGCGGACGCCGCGGAGGCCGTAGAAGCCGTCGAGGCCGCTCCGAGGCCGTGGAAACCGTCGAGGCCGTCGAGGCACCCGCGGCCGATGCATCGACGCCCGACGATGAGGCACCTGCATCAGATACGGTCGAGGCCGAGGAGGACACACCCGCTGAGGAAGCGCCCGCCGCGGAGGACGAGTGAAAGACCTCGTCGAGTTCCTCGTCCAGGAGCTGGTCGACGAACCGGACGCGGTGACCGTCGAAGAGACCCACGATGAGCGCGGGCCGCGCTATCGCGTCCGCGTCGCTCCCGAGGACATGGGCAAGGTCATCGGCCGGGGCGGCCGCACGGCCAAGGCGATCCGGACGGTCGTCCGCGCGGCCGCCCAGCGCCAGGGACACGGCGCCATGGTGGACATCGAAGACTGAGGTGGACGAGCCGACCGTGGTCGTCGGCGTCGTGACCGGCGTCCACGGCCTCCGTGGCGACGTCTCCATCCAGAATCGATCCGACAACCCCGATCGTTGGGCGCCCGGTGGCACCGTCCTTCGCGAAGACGGCACCGCCCTGACGATCGAGTCGAGCCGGCGACACGGGCGCCGGCTGCTCGTGAAATTCGCCGGCATCGCGGACCGGACCGCCGCCGAGCGCATCCGCGGGACCGTCCTCGTCGTCCCCGAGTCCTGGCTCCCCGATCTCGCCGAGGGAGAGTGGTGGGCACATCAGCTCGAGGGCTGCGAGGTGCGGACCGCGTCCGGCCGCGCCCTCGGGGTCGTCAAGGAGGTCATCCCCAATCCTGCGAACGACATCTGGGTGGCTGTCAACGACGAGGGGGTCGAAACGCTCGTGCCTGCGCTCGCCGACCTCCTGATCGACGTCGACGTCGAGGCCCGAACGATCGTGGTCGACGACGTCCCGGGACTGACCGTGCCAGAAGGAACAGCAGAGCAGACCGAGGATTAGAGGTCGGCGATCTTCGCCAGCCCCGCGACCTTCTTGAGCACGTAGCGATGGCCGTCACGCTCCACGAGCCCCCGACGCTGCCATTCGGTGAGGATGCGGGTCACGTTCTCTCGGCTCCCGCCGCACAGGCTCGCGAGGTCCGCGTGTGTGACGGCGGGGACGAGCACCCCGTCCTTCGGCAGCTCATCGAGCGTTGGTGTCACGAGCTGGAGGAGTCTCTTCGCGAGCCGCCCCTTGAGATCGAGGTGCAGGAGGTCGTCGGTGAAGGACTGATGCTCCCGGACCTGTCGGGCGAGCGCCTGGAGGAAGCCGCGGGAAGCAGCCGGCTCAGCGGTCACGAAATCGAGGAACGTCTCCGGTCCCGTGGACCAGACGTCCGAGTCGTCGAGCGTGAGGACGCTCGCCGTCCTCGGCATCTTCCCCAGCGCCGACAGCTCGCCGACGAATCCCGGGCTATCGAGGGTCGCGTGCAGCACACGGTTCCCGTTGGCCGTTTCGGAGCTGATCTCGACCCGGCCCGAGACGAGGAAGAACACGTCACCGTCGGGGTCACCCTGGTGGCACAGGTAGGTGCCGCGGCGGAACCGATGCACGGCGCCTTCTGAGGAGAAGCGGTCGAGCGCCTTCCGCGGCACGTCCTCGAGGAACGGGGCGCCCGCCATCACCTTGCCAACGTGGAGGTCGTCGGAGCGCCGCATGACCAGGAGACTAGCCTCGCCGCATCGCTCAGGCCAGCCTGAACGCGAAGAGCGGGGCCGGAGGGGCCCCGCTCTTCGAACGATGTGGGATCGAGGATCAGATCTTCTTGTGGGTCATCTTCCGTGCGGTCTTCTTGGTCGTCTGACGCTTCGTCTGCCTCGCGGTCTTCTTCAGCGAGACGCGAGCAGCGGCACGGTCGCCGGTCTGCTTGTCCTTGGAGTCCGCAGCCTTCGGGGTGATCTTCTTGTCCGCCATCCCAGGGTCCTCCTCCTGAGTCCTTGGGCCCGGGTCGGGCCCCGTTCTTCGACACCCGAATCATGTCGCCCGGGTCACGGAGGGTCGGTGGCGCAGGTCACGAAGGAGGGGTGTCGTTCGTCACGCCGATCGGTGTGATGCGCGGCCGGTCCGGGATGTGACGCCGAACAGCCTCCGGATGTGACGCAGGTCACATCCGGGATGGGGTCTCAGGCGTCGAGCTCCGGCAGGTCCACCGGATCGGGCCGGGGCGTGCAGGCAGCGCACCACAAGGCGTCCTCGACCACGAGCGCTCGCGTGACGTCCTTGCTCCTGTAGAGCTCCAGCACGAACGGCTGGGTCTCCGCATGGTCCTCGCAGACCCCGCGACCGCAGAAGCGACAGCTCCCCACGGCGTTCCTGCGGCAGTGCCAGCAATCCACGCGATCCCTCCTCAGTGCTGCCAGATACGGTCGGCGGCGGGGCGGAGCGTACCGCGGCGGAAGGCATCGGCGACGACGAGCTCGAAGCCGTCCCGATCGAGGGCGAAGACGCGCATCGGCGTGGCCGCGACGACCGTTGCGGTTCTGGGGATGTCGCGGAGCAGCGCCACCTCTCCGAAATACATGCCCTTGCTGACCGAGTCGATGACGGTGCCGTCCCGAACGATCTCTGCCCTGCCCGACTGGATCACGTAGAAGCGGTCACCGGGTTCCCCTTGCGTCACGAGACGGTCGCCGTGCGCCGCCGTGACCCACTCCCCGTGCTCGAGGATCCCGTTCAACTGCTCCGAGTCGAGTCCGTGGAAGACCGAGAGCTCCCGGAGCTCGGCCAATGCCTGCATCGTGTGCGCGAAGTCCGGCGCCCGCATGTCTTCTGCCAGGAGCCGATCGAACGTCCCCTTGTCGACCACGAACAACTCCACGTCGTCGACCGCCCGGACGGTCGCCTGGCGCCGGTGTGATCCGAGGAGGCCCATCTCGCCGAACGACTCGCCTCGCGTCATAGCTCGGAGCACCCGCGTATCTCCCGTTTCCTGATCTTCATCTTCGATCTGCACGGTTCCCCGCCGAACGACGTAGAAGGCGTCCGGTCGATCTCCCTGCCGGAACACTGGCTCGCCCGGTCGGATGATCCGCAGGTGGAGGCGTCCCGCGAGGTCCGAGAGCACGCTCTCGGGCAGATCGTCGAACGCCGGCAAGGCGTCGATCAGTTCCGCCGCTTCGACCCGCCATGAGGTCTCGAACCGGAACCGGATCGAGTTGATCAGCCCTCGCAGTCTCCGGAACAAGATCCGACCGAGGTTCAGCAACCCACGCAGGATCGGCCCCGCGAGGAACACGCCGAGCAGGACCAGGAGGATCTTGGACCCGAGGTTCCCCTTCCACAGACTGACGATCAGCTCGCCGAAGATCTCCTTCCAGAAGATGTACCCCGTCCAGAACGAGAAGATCGTGAACACGACGCCGGCGATGCCGTACCAACCGAGCCCCCACTCCTGGGGCGTGAGCCGTTCGCGGACGCGCAGCTTGTGCCAGAGGTCGTGCTGGATGAACCGCAGGGACCGCGGACGGAGATCCGGGACCTGGATCGCGTCGGAGAGGATCCAGTACCCGTCGAGCTCGAGGAGCGGGATGAGGTTCAAGAAGATCACCAGATAGTTCAGCCAGGCGAACTTGTAGAGCAGTCCCGCCACGGGGCTCGTGGGGAACGCGAAGACGGCGATGGAGGCAACCCCGGCGATGATCAGCTCCGTGAAAGGTCCTGCAGACGATTGGACTATCCGCTGGCGGCGGTCGAGCATGAGGCTGTCCGTCGCCTCCACGAAGAACGCGGGCGCGCCGAAGTAGATCATGAACCCCGCGCTCTTCACCTTCCGGTCGTAGCGCGAGATCACGACGGCATGACCGAGCTCGTGCATGAACGTGAGGAAGAACGCGAGCGCGAGCAGGATGCCCGCCTCGGCCGGCGCCGATTCTTCATCGAACACCTTCGCGAACTGCCCCGAGGCATGGACCTCGAAGAACGCCAGGAGGCCGGCGATCGCGACGAGTCCGGAGACCAACGCCACCGGCCACCAGAAGAAGGGCCGCAGCAGGTTCCGGTAGCAGAAGCGGACGAACCGATCCGCCCCCTTCCAGTCGATCGACAAGGTCTTTCCGAAGCGCTTCAACTTCTTCCGTCCCGGGGAGGAGGGATCCAGGCGGTCGACGATCAGCTCGTCGGTGGGGATGGGGGCGGGATCGAGGAATCCTCCCGCCTGCAGAGCCAACACGAGATCGGTGACCGGTTCTGCGTCGAGGCCGCCCCCGGCCTCCATCCGCTCGACCACGAGCTCTCCGACCGTGCGGGTGCCGTCCATCTTCGGCAGGAGCTCTGCCTCCCAGACCTCCAAGCGATAGTGGAGCTCACGGTCCGCGCGCGACAGCATCGCGTAATCGTTCCCCCACCGAAGGCGGAAGATCTTCACCTCCGCACGGTCCTGTACGCGCGGACGCAGGTTCGCGACCTCCAACGCCTCGGTGAGGTTGACGTAGAGATCGGCGTGAACGGGCGGCTCCCGTGTGAGTGCCGAGGCGAGCGCCGACGTGAGCACCGCGGGCCCACGTTCCGCGAGGCGCGCGGCAACCGGCCCGCGCAGGTCGATCGTCCGGGCTGCCCGGATCCGGCGCTGCCGCACGCCGTCGACCACGATCACGAGCGCGATGAACACGATCACGCTGACGACGATCCAGGTCATCGCATTCATGGCACTCGAGCTCTCCCCGCCTTCACCGACGGGCTGTCGGTCCGGCGGCATCCTGACGCGCCACGCTCGCGGACGCAACGTTGCTAGCCTCGCTCGATGCGGATCGATGTGTTCACGATCTTCCCCGCGATCCTGGAAGGTCCTCTGCGGGAGAGTCTCCTGGGAAGGGCGATCGATGACGAGCTCCTGGACGTCCGCGTCCACGACCTCCGCGAGTGGTCGGAGGATCGTCACCGGACGGTCGACGACGAGGCCTACGGCGGCGGCCCGGGGATGGTGATGAAGCCCGAGCCGTTCTTCGCTGCGGTTGAGTCGCTCGACCCCGATCGTGGGCGCGTGCTGCTCCTGTCGCCGGCGGGTCGACGCCTCGACCAGGCGTTCGTTCGGGAGCTCGCCCGAGAGGAGCACCTGACGCTCCTGTGCGGCCGGTACGAGGGCGTGGACGAGCGGGTGGCCGAGGCTCTCCCCGCAGAGGAGGTGTCGATCGGTGATTACGTGCTCGCCGGTGGGGAGGTCCCGGCGCTCGTCGTGATCGAGGCCGTCACCCGGCTCGTCCCCGGTGTGATCGGCAAGGAGGAGTCGCACGAGCGAGATTCGTTCGCGGAGCCCGGGCTGCTGGATCATCCCCACTACACCCGGCCGGCGGAGTTCCGCGGGAGGGCCGTGCCCGCGGTGCTCCTCTCGGGCGATCACGGCGCGGTCGAGCGATGGCGACGCGACGCCGCCCATGAGAAGACACGACGGAATCGGCCGGATCTGGCCGGCTAACAGGGAGGAAGGACCATCGGGTTGAGCCGCTCGAGGGCGACGTCCCGCGCGACGTTGAAGGAGCTCCAGCCGAAACGATCGACGTCCCTGCGGAGGGCAGCGCGCATGCACGACAGGTCCCGCTCGACCTGCGGCCGGATCGAAGGATCCAGCTCGGGGATGGCGGCGGCGATCGCGGGGACGGCATCCGCGGAGAGCGATGCCAGCTCCCTCGTGTCCAGCTCGTAGCCGCGCTCGACGCGAGCGAGGTTGCGCTCCGCGATGAACGCCTCGGCGTCGAGGAGGTTCAGTCCCAGGAGGGTGAGCAACCCGAAGCCGAGCGCGGCGGCGGGGAGCCAGGACGTCCGGCCCGTCAACACGGCGACCAGGCCGGATGCCAGCAACGCCGCCGTGAGCAGGATCGCGGCGTGCCCGATCAGCCGCGGCCAGGTATAGCCGAACTCGGTCTCGTACAGCACGAGGCGCTGGAACGCACTCGCGAGGACGACCAGCGAGAGGCCGACCAGCACCGAGGCGAGGACCTTGAACCTGGTTCGCTCTCGACCGACAGCGGGGCGTCCGCCGATCCATGCGGCGGCGATCACGAGCCCGGTGAGCGTCGCCGCGACGAGCATCTGCCAGAAGCCCGATCGTGCGTACTCGGCGAACGTGAGACCCGTCTCGGCCAGCACGTGGCTTCGGCCTCCGAAGAACGCGACGAGTTGCACGCCGACGAACAGGGCGAAGACCGCATCCACGGTCACGAGGAGCGCGGTCCAATCGAGGGGGCGCAGCCCGCCGCCCTCGATGGGTTTCTCGGTCCATCCCAACGCGGGTGGGACCGACGACCGGACGGCGAGGGTGAGGAACGCGCCGCCGGCCGCCGCGACCACGAAGACGTGCTCGGGCAGATCGCCGAACGGCACGTGTTCGAAGGGAGCTCTGAGGAGTTTCGCGAAGACCGCGTCGGCCGAGCCGAGCAGGAGAGCGAACGCGCATCCGGCGGGGAGCGCGATCAACAGGGCGCGCGGGAGGACGAGCGGGCGACGCCGACCGGGGACGAGCCGAGTGAGCGGCCGAAGAGCCATCGCGGCGGCCGCCGGGATCGACATGGTCCACGCGAGCGCGCGAGCGGCGTAGGCACGGATGCCGGCATGAAGGGGGTCGCCTTGGCGGGCGAACGAACCCGCGAGGGCGAACAGTCCGATCGCGGTGAGGACGTCGAGGCCAGCGAGCACAGGGCTGTCACGGATGACCACGAAGGACACGAGCAGGAGGCCGCCGCCGAGGAACACGGCCGACCATGGCTTCGGTCGGCCGGTGAGGACCAGCCCGAGCGCGGCGAGCGTGGCCGCGAGGAGCATCCCGAGTCCCGGTGGACCCTGGGACCAGACGTCCACGACGAGACCGAAGGCGAGCGCCCAGCCGAGGATGACAGCGCCGCCGAGCGTTGGCAGCTGCGTGTTCTTCTGCGGGCTCATCGGGCCATCCTTCGCCCGTATCCCGGCGCGCTCAACGGCGTGGCCACGAACGTCACCTCCCTGCGACGCGGTCGTCACTTCCTCGCAACGGACATCGCAGGGTCGGCACACGGGGTCCTGCGGCCGGACCGGGAGGCCCCGCTGGTATCCTTGCTCGCCGCCCTTATGAACACCACTGATCTCGTCGAGAAGTCGTACCTGCGCAAGGGGCTCCCTCACTTCAGGCCTGGCGACACCGTCAAGGTGCACGTCCGAGTCGTGGAAGGGAACAGGGAGCGCGTGCAGGTGTTCCAGGGCGTCGTGATCCGGCGCTCGGGCGGCGGCCTCCGCGAGACGTTCACGGTCCGGAAGATCTCCTTCGGCGTGGGTGTCGAGCGCACGTTCCCCTTGCATTCGCCCTCGATCGCCAAGCTCGAGATCACGCAGCGTGGCCACGTCCGAAGGGCCAAGCTCTATTACCTCCGCGACCTCCGAGGGAAGAAGGCTCGCATCAAGGAGCGGCGCATCGACGAGGCCAAGCTCGCGGCGATGGAGGCGATGGCCGCCGAGGACGAAGAGATCGAGGACCCCGTCGACGCGGGCTCGATGGATGCGATCGAGGAGGCGGAGACCGCCGCCGAGCTCGATCCGGACGCCGCCGCGGATCGTGACGATCCCGCGACGGACGAGCCGGCGACCGGATCGGAGCCCGCCGAGGTCGACGCGGTCGAGGAGGCCGGCCCGGACGCATCCGCCGCCGAGGCGGAGGAGCAGGCCGAGGCCTGAGTGGCCGACACACGGGACCCGGCCGAGGAGGCCGGCCCGGCACCGCCCTCCACGCACACCCCTGAAGCGGACGCGGACGCACCCGTCGGTCGCCGGTTGGGCCGCCACGCCGCGGCCGGCAGAGGCTCGAAACGAGACACGCCGAAGTCGGAGGGCGTTGGAGGCGCCCTCCGGGAGCTCGTGCCGCTCATCGTGGCGGCGCTCGTGCTCGCGATCCTGATCAAGAGCTTCCTCATCCAAGCCTTCTTCATCCCGTCCGTCTCGATGGAGCCCACGCTCCGGCCGGGGGATCGCATCATCGTGTGTCGCATCTGCAAGGTGTTCGACGACGTGACGTACGGCGACGTCATCGTGTTCTCCGATCCCGATCCGGCGCCGCACGAGGAGCGCGGGATCGTCGGCGGGTTCCTCAAGTGGCTCGGAGAAGGGATCGGCGTGGCGCGACCCGAGGACGACGACTTCATCAAGCGCGTGGTCGCCCTCGAGGGGGACACGTGGGAGATGCGCCGAGGTGTGCTGTTCGTGAACGGCACAGAGGTCCGCGAGCCGTACGTGGCTGCGGAACGAGATTCCCGGGACTTCGGCCCGGAGACGGTTCCGGATGGCATGCTCTTCGTGTTGGGCGACAATCGGCTGCACTCAGGTGATTCGAGGTTCCCGCCCCCGGGCGGGCTCGGTTATATCCCGGAGGAGAAGGTGATCGGGGAAGCGATCGTGATCGCATGGCCTCTCGGGAGGATCGGAGGGATCGACTGACCGGCGACCTGGGCCGCTACGAACGTGCCCTGCGAGAGCAGGGATTCACACGGGTCGCAGGCGCCGACGAAGCCGGCCGCGGCGCGCTGGCCGGCCCGCTCGTGGCGGCGGCGGTCGTCCTGCCCGACGGCTTCGACCCCGAAGGGATCGACGACTCGAAGGTCCTGACGCGCAACCAGCGGGAATCGGCGTACGCGCGCATCGTCGCGGTGGCGCTGTTCGCCGTCGCCAAGGCCGAGCCCGGCGCGATCGACGATCGCGGACTCCACCGCTCCAACCTCGCCCTCCTTCGTCGGTGCGTCCGCGCCCTCGACCCGGTGCCGGAGTACGCCCTCACCGACGGGTTCCCGGTGCCCCGGATGCCGTGCCCGTCGCTCGCGATCAAGAAGGGCGACGCTGTCGCGGTCTCGGTCGCGGCCGCTTCGATCGTCGCGAAAGTGACCAGGGACCGGATCATGGTCCGCATGCATCGCCGGTACCCGGCGTTCGGCTTCGATCACAACGTGGGCTACGGCACGCCCGAGCACCTGGAGGTGCTCGATCGGCTCGGGCCCACACCGATCCACCGGCTGTCGTTCGCCTGCGTGGGTCAACCGCTCCTCCCCGGGATGGACAGGTCGGTCGGGCTCCCGACCTGGGAGGGGGCCGAGAGTGAGAGCATGACCCGATGAACGAGGACGACATCGAGCGCTTCGAGGAGGAGCGAGAGCTCGAGCTCTATCGCGAGTACCGGGACGTGCTCCCGATGTTCGCCTACGTGATCGAGACCGAGCGTCGCTTCTACCTGGCGAACAAGGTGGATATCGAGCATCTCGATGGCGGCTGGGTTCGTGTGGAGCTGAGCGACGCCTGGGTCTGGGACATGTTCCGGCCCGCTCGCTTCGTCTCGACTGTCCGCGTCGTCACCCGGCACGACGTCAACGTCGAGGAGCTCCGTCAGGACGCCACGGCGATCCCGGACTCGCCGGAGGTCTGATGCCCTCGCCTGAGGTCTTCGCGGCGTTCGCCGTGGCGTCGCTCGCGCTGCTCGTCGTGCCCGGCCCGTCGGTCCTCTACATCGTGACGAGATCGATGGATCAGGGAAGGGCTGCCGGGCTGGTGTCGGTGCTTGGCATCCACACCGGATCGATCGTGCACGTCGCGGCGGCGGCCCTCGGCCTGTCGGCGATCCTCGCGTCGTCCGCGCTGACGTACGGCATCGTGAAGTACGTCGGCGCCGCGTACCTCATCTGGCTGGGGATCCGAGCGCTTCGCGGTCGCGACGACGAGCGACCCGACGTGGCAGGGAAAGGTCACTCGCTCAGACGCGTCTACGCGCAGGGCGTGGTCGTGAACGTGTTGAATCCCAAGACGGCCCTGTTCTTCCTGGCGTTCCTCCCGCAGTTCGTCGACGTGTCGGAAGGAGCGGTCCCGCTGCAGATCGTCCTCCTCGGCATCACGTTCATCCTCCTCGGGTTCATCTCGGACGGGACGTATGCCCTCATCTCCGCCCGCGTGTCACGGACGCTGGCGACCCGCCGGCGCTCGGGAGCCGTGCGACGGTGGCTGCCGGGTCTCACGTTGATCGGGCTCGGGGTGGTCTCGGCGCTCACCGGTCGCCGGCCCGCCGTCACCTGATCCCTGTCGGCATCGCCGACTACCGTCCTTCCGGTGGTGACGGGACCGATCGGTTCGCACGGGGAGGACGCTGCCGCCGACGCGTACCGCCGGCGCGGGTATCGGGTGCTGGCCCGGAACTGGCGCTGCAGCCTCGGCGAGCTGGATCTCATCGTGGAACGCCGCGGAGTCCTCGTGTTCTGTGAGGTCAAATCGCGCCGGTCCGGTGCCTTCGGCGGCGGCTACGAGGCCGTCACCTGGAAGAAGCGAGCCAAGCTCCGATCCCTCGCGCAGGCGTTCTTGCAGGCGAGTGGTTCGCACCCGCACGCGATCCGGTTCGATGTGGCGAGCGTGGCGGTTCAGCACGCGAGATCAACCGTCGAGGTCTTCGAGGACGCGTTCTGAGGCGTCGACGAGCGTGTCCAAGATCCGATCCGCGTCGGCGTCCGTCGAGAGGTAATTGATCACCCCCGCGCGCAGCCACGTGCGGTCGTGGAGCGTCGTGGTCGAGAGCCATCCGATGCCGGACACCTCCAAGGCGCGCTGGAGCCTCCGCTGCAGCTCGTCGGTCTTCGCCGCGTCGAGGCGGGAGGGCGCGCGTCGCAGGCACACGACCGCGAGCTCCGGTGCGATCACCTCGAAGCCGAGGCCGCGCGCTCGCGAGGCGAGATGCTCCGCGAGATCGACGTTGTGCTCGATGAGGCGCGCGAAGCCGTCCGAACCGAGGTGCTTCCACGAGAGCCAGAGCTTCAAGGCTCGGAACCGTCGTGTCCCCTCCAGCGAGTACTGGTACCAGTGGAGCGGACGCTCCTCCGGACCCCAGACGGCGTAGTACTCGGGCTCGCGGTGGAAGGTTCGAAGGAGATCCTCACGCCGTTTCACGAGCAGCCCGCCGATGTCGTAAGGCTGGAAGAGCCACTTGTGCGGATCGACCGTGAGCGAGTCCGCACGTTCGAGGCCGGGCAGCTTGTGCGCCTCACGCGCCGACAGACGGGCGGCCGCGCCGTACGCGGCGTCCACATGGAGCCAGAGCCCTTCTCGTTCGGCAAGGTCCGCGAGCCCTGGCACGTCGTCGATCGAGCCGGTGTTGGTGGAACCGGCGACCGCGCTGATCGCGAACGGCGTGAGCCCCGCCGCCCGATCCTCGGCGATCGCGTCGGCGACCGGTTCGGCCTGCAATCGGAACGAGTCGTCGGAGGGAACGATCCTGAGCGTTCCCTCCGGGAAGCCGAGCATGTCGATGGCGCGCTCGACCGAGAAATGGGTCTGGTCCGAGGCGTAGACGCGTACGCCCTCGAGCTCTGTCGCGCGTGGCGGCGTGTGATCGCCGAGGAGCTTCATCAGGTGGACGTCCCGGGCGATCGTGAGGGCCATGATGTTCGCCATGACGCCGCCGCTCGTGAGGACGCCCCACGCGTCGGCGCCGAAGCCGCAGAGGTCGCAGAGCCATCGGATCACCTCCTCCTCGACGAACGGTGCGGCCATCCCCGAGAGCCAGACGTCGATGCCCTGGTTCAGCCACTGGGCGAGGGTCTCGCCCGCGATCGACATGGGAAGCGGCGGGGGCGTGAAGTAGCTGTAGGAGCCCGGGTGTTGGGCGGCGTAGGCGAAGGGGGCGAGGCGCTCGCGGAACTCGGCGAGCACTTCATCCGAGGTGCGACCCTCTGCCGGCGCGGGGCCGGGTGAACCGCTCTCACCGAAGAAGGATCGGCGCATGTCCGGATACAGGTCCGGCGCCGTGGCGCGCTCCGCAGCCGGTCCGTAGAGCCAGTCGAGCGCTTCGGCCCACGTCCGCTCGCCGAGGCGTTCGAGCGCCGCGCGCGACCGTTCCGGATCGCGAACATCGATCAGCTCGGGCTCCGGGTGATCGGTGGGCTCGGGCACGCGGCGGATGCTATCGCGACGACTCGCCGAGCCGGCCCGTGTCGGTGGTCGTCGCTATCGTCCGGCGCTCATGTACGGGCGGGTCCTGGGGGTGGCGGTGCTCGGCGTCGGCGGGCACCTCGTCACGGTGGAAGCTCACGTCGGCCGTGGCCTCCCGGCGCTGATCGTGACCGGACTGCCCGGGGCGGGAGTGCAGGACGCCCGGGAGCGCGTCCGGCCCGCGGTCGAGGGCGCCCAGCTCGAGTGGCCGCTTCGGCGCGTCGTCGTGAACCTCGCGCCGGCCAACGTCCGGAAGGAAGGCCCGGGGTTGGATCTGCCATTGGTCATGAGCGTGCTCGCCGCGACACGGCAGGTGCCGAGCGATCGTCTGCATGCGTTCGCGTTCGCCGGGGAGGTGTCCCTGAAGGGTGAGCTGCTGACGACCCCGGGCATCCTCACCGTGGCGATCGCCGCGGCGAGAGCGGGACTCGAGGGCATCGTGGTCCCCGCCGCGAACGCCGTCGAAGGCGCGCAGGTGCAGGGACTCCACGTCATCGGCGCGGAGACGCTTTCTGATGCGGTCGGATTCCTACGAGGAACGTGGTCGCCGCCCGATGTGGTGACCCCGACCGACGACGCGCCGGCCGCCGCGACCGTGGATCTGTCGGAGGTGCGCGGCCAGACGCAGGCGCGCCGCGCGCTCGAGATCGCGGCGGCCGGCGGCCACAACATGTTGATGGTCGGCTCGCCCGGCGCCGGGAAGACCATGCTCGCCCGGCGACTGCCGACGATCCTGCCCGAGCTCTCACGGGAAGAGTCATTGGAGGCCACGCAGCTCCATTCCGTCGCCGGACTGCTCGGTTCCTCGAGGGGACTGCTCCGCGCCCGCCCGTTCCGCGCGCCGCATCATTCGGTCTCGACGGTGGGGTTGCTCGGCGGCGGCAGCACCTACGTCCGACCGGGCGAAGTCAGCCTCGCGCATCACGGCGTCCTGTTCCTCGACGAGCTCACGGAATTCCGTCGCGACGCCGTCGAGGGACTGCGACAGCCGCTCGAAGACGGTCGCGTCGTCATCACGCGGGCCGTGGGCTCGGTGGAATTCCCCGCGAGGTTCACGCTCGTCGCGGCCGCCAATCCGTGTCCGTGCGGCTTCGATGGGGACGGCTCGAGGCGATGCGTATGTCGACCGGACCGCGTCCAGCTGTACCGGAACAAGCTGTCGGGACCTCTGCTCGATCGGATCGACATCCGTCTTCGCATCCCGCGACTCACCAAGGAGGAGCTGCTGGGTTCCGCGCCGGGCGAGGCATCCTCGCTGGCGAGGGCACGGGTGGAGGATGCCCGGGAACGGCAGCGCCGACGTTGGGCGCCGTTGGGTGTGTCGTGCAACGCCCACCTGCCCGGGCCGGTGGCGCGACGGACATGCTCGCTTTCTCCGGCCGCCGAGAGCCTGCTCACGAAGGCGGTGGAGACGTTGGCGCTCACCGGCCGTGGATTCGACCGAGCCATCAAGGTCGGCCGGACGGTCGCCGACCTCGTCGGGTCGGACCGGGTTGAGAGGGATCACCTGGCCGAGGCGCTCTCGTACCGAACGGGTTTCGGGCCGGAGGTGTTCGCGCGTGCCGGATGAGCCGCCGCCGCCGCGAGGATGGCCGCGGGGTTTCGGGCGGGGCGAGGACGAACGGCTCGCGCTCCTGACGTTGTCGGAGCTGCGGAGCCTGCGCCCGTTGAAGGTGCACGCGGAGGCGTGGAGGACCGGCTCGGCGCGCGGATGCGTCGGGTCGGTTCGTCGCGGCCGGCTGGGGAGCGATGGCGACCGCGAGTGGCTGCCGCAGATCGACCCTCGGACGACCGCCGCTCGCGTGGAGGAGGCCCGGGCGAGGTTGGTCACGCCGGCGGATCCCGAGTACGAGGATCGGCTGCTCGACCTCAGGGATCCGCCGGCCTGCCTCTTCATGCTCGGCAAGCCGCTCGCGGGGTCGCCCGACCGTGTGGCGATCGTCGGCTCACGGAAGTGCTCGAACCTCGGGCGAGATGTGGCGCAGGACCTGGGCCGGGCGCTCGTGGCGTGCGGCCTCGCCGTCGTGTCCGGAGCGGCCCACGGTATCGACGCTGCGGCACACCGGGGAGCGCTCCAGGCCGCGGGCCGGACCGTCGCGGTCCTCGGCTCCGGGATCGACGTCGCATACCCGGCCAGCAGCCGCGACCTGATCGAGGCGATCGCCCTGAGCGGCACGATCGTGAGCGAGTACCCGCCGGGGATGCCGGCCGGACCGCAACACTTCCCGGCACGGAACCGGATCGTCGTGGCGCTCGCGCGCGCGTTGGTGGTGGTGGAGGGCGCGGCGAAGAGCGGATCACGCATCTCCGTCGACCACGCGCTCGATCTCGGCCGGGAGATCTTCGCTGTTCCGGGACCCGTGACGAGTCCACTCGCGGAGACGCCGCTCGAGATGATCCGCGACGGGGCGACGCTCATCCGAGGCGCCGGCGATCTCCTCGACGACCTCGGGATCGATCGCGAAGCGCCTCCTCCCGCGCCCCCGGACCTGACCGACGACGAGGGGAGGGTGTGGGACGCGCTCTCGGGAGGGTCGCTGCCCGACGGCGTCGCCCGTGAGGCAGGGATGTCGATCCCGGACGCCGTCACCACGTTGATCCAGCTGGAGCTGCGCGGCCTGATCGTGAGCGTCGGCGGCCGATACGAACGGCGTCATCGACCGGCGGCACCGATCGCCGGGGACTGACCACGCGCGGCGATCGCCGTCGGCTGGATGGAGGGCCCGTGGGCTCGCCCGGGGGATGACGGTGTCCTCATGAGGGACCTTGCGCACCACCCTTCCGGTTGATACACAGGGACGCCACCCACCGGGAGCGTGCATGGCCGAAGGACTTCCCCAACCCGAGCGCGAGCTTCTCCGCGCCTTCGAGGACCATCTGGCCCTCGAGCGCCGTCTGTCCTCGAACACGGTCGCTGCCTATGGGGTCGATCTCCAGCAGCTGGCCACGTTCCTGACGAGGAATCGCTCTTCCCTCGGCGATGCCCCCTATCCGCTCCTTCGCCGGTTCCTCGCCCAGCAGCACACCCTCGGCTACGCTCGCGCGACGATCGCGCGGCGCGTCGGGGCGATCAAGACCTTCTATCGCTGGGCGGTCTCCGCAGGGCGTATCCAAGCCGACCCCTCGCTGCTCCTCGGGCGGCCCAAGGTCGTCAATCGACTCCCCACCGTGCTTCGCCCGAAGGAGGCCGATGGTCTCGCCGAGGCGCCGAGCTGGTCGGAGGACGGTGACCCACTCGAACGCGCGATCGCACTTCGCGACCGCTCCGTCCTCGAGCTCCTGTACGGCTCCGGTCTCCGGGTCGGTGAGGTTGCGACCCTCACGCTGGATCGTGTCGACGTCGCACGGGGGCGGGTGCTCGTGCTCGGGAAAGGCTCGAAGGAGCGCGAAGTACCTATTTCCGAGTATGCCGGAGACGCCCTGTCCGCCTACCTGCTTGAGGGACGTGCCGCGATGGCCGCGGAAGGATCTCGCACTCTCTTCTTCAATCGGCGCCGCAAACCCTTCAGTGAACGCGATATCCGTTCGATGGTGGAGCGGTATGGCGCTACCCTGCTGCCGGGGAGGCGGGTCACCCCGCACACCCTGCGGCACTCGTTCGCGACTCACCTTCTGGAAGGAGGGGCCGACATCAGAGCTGTCCAGGAACTGCTCGGGCACGCGAGCGTCGCGACGACGCAGCGGTACACGCACGTCTCGAGACGACGGCTCTTCGAGGCCTACGGACGCGCTCACCCGAGGGCCTGACGTGGCGACGGCGAAGAAGGTCGCGACGAAGACGGTGGAACGGGCTCGGAAAGGTCCCTCGAAGCTCGGGCCCTCCAAGACGGTCACGATCCCGCCCGCCGTCGACGACGAGCTCGGGCTGCGGTGGGATGCCTTCAAGAGTGGCGCCGACACCGACGCGCGCGAGAAGCTGATCCTCCACTACGCGCCGCTCGTGAAATACGTCGCGAGCCGGGTGGCCACGGGTTTGCCCTCGAGCGTGGACCAGCACGATCTCGTGAGCTACGGCATGTTCGGGCTCATCGATGCCCTGGAGAAGTTCGAGCCGGGCCGCGGCAACAAGTTCGAGACCTACGCGGTGCCGAGGATCAAGGGCGCGATCATCGACGAGCTGCGAGCGATGGACTGGGTTCCTCGATCGATCCGATTCAAGGCACGGGAGCTCGAGAAGGCACAGGCCGACCTCGAGGCGATGTTGAAGCGACAGCCGTCGGAGGAGGAGCTCGCCGACCGGTTGGGGATGACTCGGCCGGAGCTGCACGCGATGGTCTCGCAGATCTCCTTCGTCTCGGTGCTCGCCCTCGACGAGGTCGTCTCCTCCGGGAGCGATCGAGGCGACCAGGTCGCGCTCATCGACACGATCGCCGACAAGGGCCTCGATCCCACCTGGGGAGTCGAGAGTCAGGAGACGCGCGGCTTGCTCGCCGCCGCGATCAACTCGCTCTCGGAGCGAGAGAAGATCGTCGTCACCCTCTACTACTTCGAGGGCCTCACGCTCGCCGAGATCGGTGAGATCCTCGGCGTGACGGAGTCCCGTGTGTGTCAGATCCACACGAAGGCGGTCGGCGGCCTCCGCGGGCAGCTCACCGAGGTCGACTGAAGCCGGTTCCTCTCGGCTGTGACGCGCGTCATGGTGCGCGCTGCCCTGACCCCATAGCGTCGCTCGACGTGAGGAAGCTCGTCCTGCCCGTGGCGCTCGCGTGCTTGGTGCTCGCGTCCTCGGCCGCCGGGCCGGCGATCGCCGCCGGAGACTGGTCGTGGCCGGTCGTCGGTCCGGTGATCAGAGGGTTCGATCCGCCCGACACCCCGTTCGGCTCCGGTCATCGGGGTATCGACATCGCGGTCGCCCTCGGCTCGCCGGTGCGGGCGCCGGCGGCGGGGACGGTGACGTTCGCCGGTCCGGTCGGCGGCAGGCTCTTCCTGACGATCGACCACGGCGGCGGCGTGGAGTCGACGTACTCATGGCTCGACGGGATCACCGCGCGGCGGGGCGATGCGATCGAGCGTGGGCAGGTGATCGGCCGATCGGGCGCTGGGCACACGGGCTCGCTCGTGCCCCACCTCCACCTCGGTGTCCGGTTGCTCGACGCCTACGTGGATCCGCTGGACTACCTCGGACCGATCGAGGTCTGGCGGTTCATCCGGCTCGCCCCGATGAACGCGGGCTGAGACGCTTCGACACGGGCGAGCCGCTAGGATGACGCGGCCTTGCACCCCTTGCGTCCCTCCCGCGTGTCACATCGCTCGCTGGCCGTTGCCTCCATCACGGTCCTGATCGTCGTGGGCGCGCCACTTGTGGCGCTCGCCGATTGGAGCCAGTTCCAGGGATCGGGTGCGCACAACGGTCTCTCCGACGGTCCCACGGCGCCGTTGGCGGTGGCCTGGAGTAATCGGGACATCGAGCTCGAAGCGACGGACGTCACCGGTGGGCTGTCCTTGCCGGCCCTCGCGGAAGACGGCACGATCGTGGTGGTCGCGCCGACCGCGGTGCTGGCGTTCGACGGCCGCGACGGTTCTGAGGTCTTCAGCGCCGATCGCGACCTCGGGCCGACCTCGCAGCCCGCCATCGGTCCGGGGCCCGACGGGCCGATCGTCGTCTTCACGGAGGGCTTCGGTGACCGCGGCCCTTCTTCGACGGCATCGGCCGCCGTCTCCCCGTCCCCGACTCCCTCGGACTCGCAGGCGGGGGAGGAAGAGGAGGAGTTCGACTCGCACGTGAACGCCATCGATCTCGCGACAGGCGAGCCCGCGTGGGCATCGCCGGTCCCGCTCGAGGACGTCGTGCAGAAGCCCGTGGCGCTGGATGAGACCAGCGCGTACGTCGCAGATGTCGTCGGGCGAGTCACCGCCGTCGAGCTGACGACGGGTGAGGTGCGCTGGACGGAGGACCTGGGATCACCGATATCCGGAGCCGTCACCCTGGACGCGGGCAGGGCGCTCGTGACGACGCTCGGGGGCCGGGACGAGCCCTCGGAGGTCGTGGCACTCGACGCTGAGAGCGGTGAGGACCTGTGGCACGCGAGTGCGGAGGATGCCTCGAACCTGGTGAGCGCGCCTGTCGTGGCGGACGGGCGTGTGCTGACCCTCGATGTCATCGGCGGGGTGATCGCCTTCGACGCCGACGACGGCCGGTTCCTCTGGCGGACGGAGGTCATCAACCCGATCGCGCCGCGCGGCCAGCCCTTCCTCCTGCAAGGTGTGGGAGCCCCGGCGCCGGTCTCGGCGGACGGTCAGGTGTTCGCCGTCGACGTGACCGGGCGCGTGTACGCGTTCGACGCCGAGACGGGCACCCTCCTGTGGGATCACGCGCTGAACGATCCGTCTCAGTTCTCGCCGCCGCTCTTGACGAGCGAGCACGTGCTCGTCCCGTCGGACTCCGGCACCCTGTACGCGGTCGATCGCCGGAGCGGACAGCTCGTCTGGCGCGTCGACGCCGGCGGGTCGATCCTCCGTGGGTTGTCCGACGCGGGCGATCTCCTCGTCGGCGTCACGGGGTTCGAGGATGCCGCGGTGGTGGCGTTCGGGGCCGATCCGGGCCGACCGTTGCTCGCCGAGCCGTCCCCGACCACGCTCGACATCGGCCGACTGCTCATCGGGTTCCTCATCGGTGGGCTCGTCCTCGGTGTCGTCGCGGTCCTGCTCGCGCGTCCGCTGCAACGACGACTGGGTCCGGCGCTCCCTCCCGCCACCGGTGCCGACGGGGACGCACGATGAGTGCGCGGAGCCGCGGGAACAAGGGAGCGCCGGTGCCCGCGCGCAGGGGCCTCCTCTCCGGCATGTCCGCTCCTCCGATGGACTCGATGCCGAAGATGCGGACCGCCTTCACGAGAGGCCTCGCTGCGACGTGGTCGAGCCCGCTGATCGTGGGGTCGCTCCTCGTCTGGCTGTTGGCGGAATGGCTGGTGGTCATCGCGCTCGGCTACCCGGGCCCGTTCGCCCTCCTCGCGCACGTCTCCGCTCCGACGCCGCTCAGCACGTTCACCGATCTCTCCCTTTCGACCGGGGTGCTCGGGGTGCGTCAAGGGCTCCTGTTCGTGTTCGCGACGGCGGCCGTGCACGCGCTGTGGTTCTCGGTGGTGGTCGGGATGGCGATCGAAGCGCTGGAGAGCGGGACGGCAACGCGCTGGGGCGCCGTCCGAGGGCTCCGCGCGTTCCCCGTGGTCTTCGCGCTGCACGTGATCGGTGTGGCGGTCGTGTTCGGCGCCCAGATCGTGGCGGCGATCGGTGGGACGGGGCTGGCGCTCATCATCCAGATGGCCGCGCTCGTGGTGGCGACGTGGGTGTTCGCCTTCGCGCCCGCGATCGCGGTCACGGAGCACCGGAAGCTCTTCGACTGTCTCGGCCGCTCGGTCCGCGCCGCTCGGATGCCCGGATCCGGCAACCTGACGTTCGCCGCGATCTATGTCGTTCCGATCTTCGCGACCTTCCTCTCGCCCGGCCTGCCCGGTGTGCTCCTCGACGTGAACCCTCCCTACACGGCGTGGATCTACGTGGTGCTCATGAACCTGCTGCATATCGCGATCGTGGCGGCGTTCGCACTGCGGTATCTGGCGGTGGCGGACGAGGTGCCGGACGCGCCCGTCCGTGCTGTGCGCGAGCGCGGGGGCGGGCGGAGGCGCTAGCGAGCGCGGTCGGGCCATGAGCGTGCATCGCCGCTGGTAGACTGCCCCGCGCCGACGCCGGAAGGCGTCGAGCACACACGTCCGAGGACCGCGATGGCGGGGTCCCAGGCCCAAGTCACAGATGGACCGGGCCGCCCGCGGGAAGATCCGGACGGAGGAAGAAACCACACATCAGGAGGGATACGTGCCTGTCGTCACCAGGCGGGAGCTCCTCGAGGCCGGCGTGCACTTCGGCCACCAGACCCGACGGTGGAACCCGAAGATGCAGCGCTACCTGTTCGGGGAGCGATCCGGGATCTACATCATCGACCTCGAGAAGTCCCTCGAGGGGATCGAGGAGACCTACGAGTTCGTCCGCGATCTCGGCCGACGTCGCGGAACGATCCTGTTCATCGGCACGAAGAAGCAGGCCCAGGAGGTCGTGGAAGAGCACGCCAATCGGGTCGGCATGCCGTTCGTGAACCATCGGTGGCTCGGCGGGATGCTCACCAACTTCACGACCATCTCGCGCCGGCTGATCCGCCTGCGCGAGCTCCGGGAGATGGAGTCCTCGGGCGCGATGGACAACCTCCCCAAGAAGGAAGTCATCCGCCTCCAGCACGAGCGCGAGAAGCTCGAGCGGAACCTCGGCGGGATCCAGGCGCTCGAGCGCCTTCCGGATGCGGTGTTCATCGTCGACACCAAGAAGGAGCAGATCGCGGTCACCGAGGCGCGGAAGCTCGACATCCCGGTGATCGCGATCGTGGACACGAACTGTGACCCCGACGAGGTCGACTTCGTGATCCCCGGCAACGACGACGCCATCCGTGCCGTGAGCCTCGTCACTCGAGTCGTCGCCGACGCACTCACCGAGGGATACGGGATGGCGAAGGACGAGGTCGTCGAGAAGACGGCCGCGCGCCGGCCGACCGCCGCGCCTCGGCGATCCACGACGGCCGCTCCCGGGCCCGCGGACGAGGACGTGCCGTCCCCCGAGGACGCGGCGAAGATCGCGGCCAGCACCGTCTTCGAACCCGATCTCCCGGAACAGGAACCCGAGGTCGTCGTCGAGCCGGTCGAGGGTGCCGAGGACGCTCCGAGCGAGACGGCGGCGGGGGATGCGGGATGAGTGACATCTCGGCCGAACAGGTGAAGCAGCTCCGCGACCTCACAGGCGCGGGGATGATGGATTGCAAGCGCGCCCTCCAGGAGACGGACGGTGACATCGACAAGGCGATCGAGCTCCTTCGGGAGAAGGGTCTGGCTTCGGCAGCGAAGCGCGCGGGCCGTGCCGCGAACCAGGGCCGCATCGACAGCTACATCCACTTCAACAACACGGTGGGAGTGCTCCTCGAAGTGAACAGCGAGACCGACTTCGTCGCCAACACGGACGAGTTCACGCAGTTGGTGAAGGACATCGCGCTGCACATCGCGAGCCCGGCGGCGCCCCGCTGGCTCGCACGCGAGGAGGTTCCCTCCGATGTCGTCGAGCAGGAGGAGCACATCGCGCGCGTGCAGGCCAAGGAATCCGGGAAGCCGGACAACGTGATCGACCGGATCGTCGAGGGGAAGCTGAAGGCGTTCTACGAAGACTCGGTCCTGTTGGACCAACCGTTCGTGAAGGACGACTCGAAGACGATCCAGCAGCTCCTCGACGAGGTGGGCGCCAAGGTCGGCGAGAAGGTTGCCGTACGTCGGTTCGTCCGATACAAGCTGGGTGAATCCACCCAGGGGTGAGGTCGGTACGAGGGCGATCGAGGAAGGAGCGCGCGCGAACGTGACGGAAAGAGCCAGGAGGGCCGAATACCACCGCGTCCTCCTCAAGCTCTCCGGCGAGGCGTTCGCGTCCCCGGAAGGATCCGGGATCAGCACCGAGGCGACCGCACTGGTGGGCAGGCAGCTCGCCGAGGTCGTCGATCTCGGGGCCCAGATCGCCGTCGTGGTGGGTGGCGGAAACATCTGGCGGGGACGCCAGGCTCCGGGCATCGAGCGGGGCCGCGCCGACTACATGGGGATGCTCGCCACCGTGATGAACGCGCTGGCGCTGCAGGACTCGCTCGAGAAGCTCCACGTCACGACGCGCGTCCAGACCGCGATCCAGATGACGCAGCTGGCGGAGCCGTTCATCCCCCTGCGCGCCAAACGCCACCTCGAGAAGGGCAGGGTCGTCATCTTCGCCGCCGGATTGGGCGTGCCGTACTTCTCCACCGACACGTGTGCCGCGCAGCGTGCCCTGGAGATCGGCGCCGAGGCGCTCCTCAAAGGAACGAAGGTCGACGGGGTCTACACCGCCGACCCGAAGGTGGTGCCCGGGGCCGCGCGCCTCGACACGATCGAGTACGTGGACATCCTGCGTGAGGGCTATCAGGTGATGGATGCGACGGCGATCTCCCTCTGTATGGAGAACAAGCTCCCGATCATCGTGTTCGACCTCTGGGAGGAAGGGAACATCCGCAGGGTCGTCACCGGTGAGCCGGTGGGATCGCTGGTTCACGGGGGGGCGAGATGACGGTCGACTCCTCCTTGAAGGATGCGGACCACAAGATGGAGCAGGCGCTCGTCCACATGCGTGAGGATCTGTCGTCGGTCAGGACCGGGCGAGCCTCCGGCGCCGTCCTCACCCGCATCATGGTCGAGTACTACGGTTCGCCCGTTCCCCTGAACCAGCTCGCGTCCGTGAACGTCCCCGAGCCGAGGCTTCTCGTGATCCAGCCGTTCGACAAGAGCTCCATCGCGCAGATCGAGAAGGCGATCCAGCAGAGCGATCTCGGGATCACGCCTTCCAACGACGGACAGGTGGTCCGCCTCGCCTTCCCGCCGCTCACCGAGGAGCGCCGGAAGGAGCTGGTCAAGCAGGTGCATCATCGGGCCGAAGAGGGCCGCGTCGCCGTCCGGAACGTCCGGCGACACGCGAAGGATGATATGGAGAAGCTTGAGCGGGAGCATTCCATCTCGGAAGATGAGCTCTCGAGGGGAGAGAAGGAGCTCCAGAAGCTGACGGACCGGTACGTGGCGGAGATCGATGAGATGCAACGCCACAAGGAATCTGAGCTCATGGAGGTCTAGTGCCCGACGACGAGCGCGAGAGCGACGACCTGTTCGAGGACCTCGACAAGTTCTTCGCCCCGATCAAAGACGTCGACTGGGACGAGCCGGAGGAACCCGCTCCGCCCGCCGACACAGGGGATGAGCACGTCGTCGTCCGCAGCGGATCGGAAGCGGTCGTGACCGTCCCCCCCACGGCCGGGGAGTCGCCAGAGACGGGCCCCACGTTCGAGGACGACGACGAAGAGGACTCGAGCGACTGGTACGACACCGCATCGCTCGATCCCGTCGACCAAGCGCTCGGGGGAGGCGGCGACCGGGACGACGCAGGGGTCGTCGGCGCTCCGGCGCAGATGGATCGCCCCGACGACGATCAGGGCGACCTCTTCGCCCGGCCGGCCGTGGGGGACGAGTGGCCCGTCGATGCGGAGGAGGGGGAACGGCCTTCCGACGCCGAGCTCGAGGAAGCGGCGGCTCACTTCTCGGACTCTGCGGGTGATCAGGGAACGGAGGCGGCGGCTCCTCGCGTCGTCCAGATCGATGAGGACAACGCGGCGGACCTGATGGACGAGCTGGGCGCGGAGCCGTATCCCGCGGACTCAGACGACGAGGACGACTTCGCGGCGATGGCCGAGGAGGACCCGTCGCGGGCGATCATCGTCGGGGCGGAGGGGCTCGGCGGACCCAGCTGGCAGGAGCCGGCCTCGGTCGAGGTCGGAGCCGACCTCGACCGGCGTGGAGCCGAGCGCGACGTGCCGGCGGCGTTCCTGACGGGCATCGTTCTCGCTGGAGTCGCGCTCGTGGCGCTCTTGATCGGGGAGGGCGTCTTCGCATTCTTCGCAGCGCTCATCGCCCTGATCGCGCAAGGCGAGCTGTACGGGGTGATGGTGAAGCACCATCGGCAGCCGGCAACCGCGGTGGGGCTCGTGAGCGGCGCGTTGGTGCTCGCAGGCGCCTACTACCACGGCGAGGCGGGGCTCTTCTCGATGCTGGCGCTCGGCCTGCTGGCGACCTTCCTCTGGTACATGACGGTCCCGGCGCCGCACCGCAAGGATGTCGTGGGCAACATCGGCCTCACCGTGCTCGGACTGGTGTGGATCCCCGGTCTGGCCGGATCGCTGCTGATCATCCTGACGACGTTCGACACCTCGGTCGTGGTCGCCGTCATCGGTCTCACGTTCGTCTTCGATACGTTGGCGTTCTTGACCGGGTCCGTCTGGGGCGGATCGTTCATCCAGCGGCCACTCGCGCCCGCGACGAGCCCGAAGAAGTCGGTCGAGGGGCTGATCGTGGCGTCTCTGGGAACCGTCATCGTGTCGTCCGCCTTCGTCACGGCGTTCGTGGACGCGGCTCCGGGGATCTTCGAGGACGGCCGTCTGAACGCGGTGCTGCTCGGTCTCGTCGTCTCCCTCGCGGCGACGTTCGGTGATCTCGCGGAGTCGTTGGTCAAGCGAGACGTTGGTGTGAAGGACATGGGGAGCGTCCTTCCCGGACATGGCGGAGTCCTCGACAGGATCGATTCGCTCCTGTTCGTGGCTCCTGCCGCGCTGCTCCTCCTTCGCGTCATCGCCTTCTAGGTTCTCGGTCGACCGCTGCTTGTTCCCTTGCGGACGGGGGTAGTCTGTTCCTCATGCGGATGGTCAGCATCCTCGGTTCGACGGGGTCCGTCGGGACACAGGCCCTGGACGTCGTCCGGCGCAATCCCGACCGTTTCAAGGTCGTCGGCCTGTCGGTGGCGGGGACGAACCAGGAGCTGTTGATGGGGCAGATCCGGGAGTTCCTTCCTCCCGTGGTCGCGATCGCGGATGAGGCGGCGGCCGAGGAGGTCCGGAACAACATCGGCTCGCTCCGAGGTGTCGAGGTTCGCAGCGGCCCGGACGCGGCCGAGCGACTCGCGGCGGAGACCGAGGCCGACATCGTCCTGAACGCCCTGGTGGGCTCCTCGGGCCTCGGGCCCACGTTGGCGGCGTTGCAGAACGGGAAGACCCTGGCGCTCGCGAACAAGGAATCCCTCGTCGTCGGTGGGGAGTTGGTCCTTGACCTGATCAAGGGCGAGCCCGAACGACTCCTGCCCGTGGACTCCGAGCACGCGGCGCTCGCCTTGGCTCTTCGGGGCGAGCGCCGGGAAGACCTGAAACGCGTGGTGATCACGGGCTCGGGAGGCCCGTTCCGCGGCTGGACGGCCACCGAGCTCGCTAAGGCGTCGATGAAGGAAGCCCTCCAGCATCCGGTCTGGTCGATGGGTCCGAAGATCACGATCGACTCGGCGACGATGATGAACAAGGGCCTGGAGGTGATCGAAGCCCACTACCTCTTCGGTCTCGAGTACTCGCAGATCCATGTGTTGATCCATCCCGAGGCGGTGGTGCACGCGATCGCCGAGTTCCGCGACGGCTCCATGCGAGCGGAGATGGCCACGGCCGACATGCGCCTGCCGATCCAGCTCGCCCTCGCGTGGCCCGAACGCCTCCCGACCGGCGTGGCGTCTTTGCCCCTCACGGAGACGCCGCTCACGTTCGAGCCCGTCGATCACGAAGCGTTCCCGGCGGTCGATCTCGCGTACCGCGTCGGCGGGCTCGGCCTCACCTTCCCCGCGGTCATGAACGCGGCGAACGAGGTGGCCGTGATGGCGTTCCTCGAGGGGAAGATCCCGCTCCCGCGTATCGTCGAAGTCGTGCAGGCGATCATCGACGAACACGAACCACCCTCGGTGGTTTCGGTCGTGCACATCGAGCGGGCGGATGCGTGGGCCCGTCGTCGCACGGCGGAGATCATCGAGGCCCGCTAAGTGGGGAGCGTCTTCGCGATCGTCGCCTTCCTGGCCTTGATCGTCTTCGTCGTCATCCCGATCCACGAGCTCGGTCACATGCTGGTGGCCCGTCGGTTCGGCTTCAAGGTCACGGAGTACTTCATCGGATTCGGTCCCAAGATCTGGTCGCGGAAGCCGGGCGAGATCGAATACGGCCTCAAGGGGATCCCTGCCGGTGGTTACGTGAAGATCGCCGGGATGAACCCGTACGAGTCTGTCGCGCCCGAGGACCTGCCTCGCGCCTACGGGTCGAAGCCGATCTGGCAGCGAGCGCTGGTGATCCTCGCGGGACCGCTCTCGCATTTCCTGCTCGGAGCCCTCATGTTCCTCGTCCTGTTCGCCACGTACGGCGACGCGAACACGGATGTGGTCGTCGCAGGCGAGGTCGCGCCGACGCTCGCCAACCACCCATCTCCCGCGGCGGAGGCGGGGATGCAACCCGGCGACGTCGTCCTTCGCGTCGGAGATCTCGAGAACCCGACCCCCGATGCCCTCGGCCGGTACGTGACGAGATACGCGCAGGAACATCCCGGCGAACCCCTCGAGTACGTGATCGAGCGAGACGGTCGTCGCTTCACCCTCCCCATCGTGCCGCAGCTCGTGACCGAGGGCGGTGTGACCAAGGGAAGGATCGGATTCACGCTGGGCGCCGAGCCGCTCTCCGTCCCCGAAGCCGCCGTCGTGTCGGTCCGCTACGTGGGCGCGACGGCCTGGAACGCCGTCACGACGATCCCGAAGATCTTCACCGAGGGCGTCGGGCGAACGCTCTCGGTCCTGTTCAGCGACGAACCGCGTCGCGCGGACGACCCGACCAGTCTCTGGGGCGTGAGCCGCCAGGTGGGCGACGCGGGTGATCGCGGTGACTGGGGCACGTTCCTCGCCTACGCCGGGTACGTCACGATCTTCATCGGCATCATCAACCTCATCCCGTTGCCTCCGCTGGACGGCGGCCACCTCGCACTCCTCCTCTGGGAGAAGCTGACGGGTCGTCAGGTCGACTACCGGAAGCTGGTCCCGGTCTCCGCGGCCGTGATCGTCTTCCTCTCCATCTTCGCGCTCGCGACCGTGTTCCTGGATATCACCGAGCCGCTGCCGGTCATCTAGCGACGGGCACGCTGCGCCCGTCACGATTTCTTCATCCTCGGGCCCCATTTCGCCCCGGACCCGCCGGATACGATGACCCCGTGGCACCTCAGACCGTGCTCGTCGTCGAAGACGAGGACGCGATCGCCGAAGCCGTTCGAGCTCGCCTCCAGAGCGAGGGGTACCACGTCGTGGTCGCCTCCGACGGCCCCGAGGCGATCCGCAGACACACCGAGGAGCGTCCCGACCTCGTCGTGCTCGACCTGATGTTGCCGGGGATGGACGGACTCGAGGTCTGCACGCGGATCCAGAGGAACGGATGGACGCCGGTGCTGATGCTCACCGCCCGGACGGAGGAAGCGGACAAGATCGCCGGATTCGCCGTCGGCGCCGATGATTACCTCACCAAGCCCTTCAGCCTGCGAGAGCTCGTCGTCCGGGTCCACGCGATCCTGCGGCGACGCGAGCGGATCGAGGGAGCGGTGGACGGCGAACCGATCGAGCGCCTCGGATTGCTCGTGGACGCGAAGCGCCGTCGCGTCGAGGTCGACGGCGCCGAGGTGCCGTTGACGCCCCTCGAGTTCGAGATCCTCCACGCGCTCGCGCGCGAGCCGGGTGTCGTCCTGTCGCGGGATCAGCTGATGGATCGGATCTGGGGGTATCGCGACCATGCGGGTGGCCGAGTGGTCGATTCGCACGTGGCGCGGCTGCGGCGGAAGATCGGCGAGGACGGCAACGATCCGCGGTTCATCCGGACCGTCCACGGTGTCGGGTACGCGTTCAAGGAACAGTGATGGCGACACGGCCGCTGGACAGGCTCACGTCGATCCGAGCGAAGCTCGGATCGACGGTGGTGATCGCCGTCGCGATCGCGCTCGCGATCAGCTACGTGCTCATCGGGTTCGCCCTCCGGAACTCGCCGCGGGACTCCGAGGCGATCGATGCCCTCAGCCTCGCCCGGAGAGCGGCGACGGGCAGGCTCGACTCGATACCGTCGGGCGCGATGGTGGTGATCCGCCATCCGGACGGATCCACCGAGGTCCACGGCACGGACCTCGGCGAGCTGCCTCGCCTTCGGGTGGATGCTCCGCGCTGGGGCGTTGTCGGTGCGAACGTCTTCGCGACCGTTCCGACCGCCGACGGTGGCTCCGTCACGGCGCTGACCCGATCGCCGTCCAGGGGATTCCTCGGGCGGTTGTCGGCGACAACCGGCTTCCTCCAGAGCGTGTGGTGGCAGTTCCTCCTCGTCGGGGTGGTCGCCGCCACCGTCTCGCTCGGCGTCGCGCGCTTCTTCGCGAGGGGTATGACACAGCCGCTCCGAGACATGGCGTCGGCGGCGCGCGTGATGGAGACGGGGGACTACTCCGTCCGGGTGCAGACCCGCAGCCGTGACGAGGTGGGGAGACTCGCGACCGCGTTCAATCGCATGAGCGCAGAGCTCGAGAACCTCGAGAAGAGCCGTCGCGACCTCGTGGCCAACGTCTCGCACGAGCTGAAGACACCCATCACGGCGATCCGCGCGCACCTCGAGAACCTCCTCGACGGTGTCGAACAGCCCGAGCCGGCCACGCTCGAGGTGATGCTCACCCAGGTCGAGCGGCTCGGCAGGCTCGTGGATCAGCTCCTCGACCTGTCCCGGCTCGAGTCCGGCGAGGTCCCGCTTCGGATCGAGGAGCTCCCGTTGCACCCGCTCGTCGACGACCTCATCTCCGAGATCGATGTGGCGCTTCCCGGCCGGGGCGTGCGGGTCGACAACGACGTGCCCGCCGACCTCCCCGCCCTGTCCGTCGACAGGGAGCGGGTGCACCAGGTCCTGTTCAACCTCGTCGACAACGCCGTGCGGTTCACCCCGGACGGTGGCCGCGTCACGGTCTCCGCCCGGCGACGGAACGGCTCGGTCGAGGTGGCCGTCTCCGACACGGGAGCCGGGATCCCCCCGGAGCACCTGCCCAGGCTGTTCGAACGCTTCTACCGCGCCGATCCCGCGCGCGCCCGGGAAGGTGGGGGAACGGGGATCGGACTCGCGATCGCGCGTTCGGTCGTCGAGGCGCACGGTGGTCAGATCAGAGCCGAGAGCGAACCGGGCCATGGGAGCGTGTTCACCTTCGACCTTCCCGCGGCCAACGGGGGCGACCCATGACGTCCAGCACGACGAGCGTCACCGTCACTCCGCCGGAGCGGTACGCCTACCTGGACCTCACCGACGAGCTGCGCCGGGCGATCAAGGACGCCGGCGTCACGGAGGGAGTTGCCGTCGCGTTCTGCGCCCACACGACGTGTGCGTTGTTGATCAACGAATGGGAGGACGGAGCCCTCGAGGATTTCCGTCGGCACCTGATCGAGCTGGTGCCGCACGAGGGGACGTACTACCGCCATGACGACTTCGAGATCCGCACGCAGAACATGCATCCCGACGAGCGGAAGAACGGCCACGCGCACGTCAAGGCGATGCTGCTGTCCGCCACGTCGCACGCGATCCCCGTCATCGGCGGAGAACCGTCGCTCGGCACGTGGCAGCGCCTGATCTTCTTCGAGATGGACGAGCCGAAGGACCGGACCGTCACCTTCCACGTGTTCGGGAGCTGAGAGACTGATGGTGATGATCCAACGCCGGACGACGAGGCAGCTCCACGTGGGACATGTCGCCGTGGGCGGTGACGCGCCGATCTCGATCCAATCGATGACGACCACCAAGACCGCCGACGTGAACGCGACGCTGCAGCAGATCGCGTCGCTCGTGGCCGCGGGGGTGGACATCGTGCGCGTGGCGGTCCCGCACTGGGAGGACGCGAAGGCCCTGGAGGCGATCGCGGCCAAGTCCACGGTGCCGGTCGTCGCCGACATCCATTTCCAGTGGAAGTACGCGATGGCGGCACTGGAGGCAGGCATCCAGGGACTGCGGATCAATCCCGGGAACATCAAGTACGACGACAAGGTGCGCGTGATCGCGCGGGAGGCGAAGGCCAGAGGCGTGCCGATCCGGATCGGGGTGAACGCCGGCTCCCTCGAGAAGGACCTGCTGGCGCGATACGGCGCGCCGACCCCGGAGGCGTTGGTCGAGTCGGCCCTGTACGAGGCCCGCATCCTCGAGGACGAGGACTTCTTCGACATCAAGATCTCGGTGAAGCACTCGAACCCGCTCGTGATGATCGAGGCGTACCGCCAGCTCGCGGAGAAGTGCGACTACCCGCTCCACCTGGGGGTCACCGAGGCGGGCCCGATGCCGATCGGCGGCGTGAAGAGCGCGGTCGGGATCGGAACGCTGCTCTCCGAGGGTATCGGGGACACGATCCGCGTCTCGCTGACGGACGATCCGGTCGAGGAGGTCAAGGTCGGGACGGCGATCCTCCAGTCGCTCGGTCTGCGGAAGAGAGGACTGGATCTCGTGGCCTGTCCCTCCTGCGGCCGCGCGGAGGTCGACGTGCTCGGCCTCACGAAACAGGTGAACGAGGCGCTCGAGCGGGAGGGACTCAAGGCGCCGATCCGCGTCGCGGTCATGGGCTGCGTCGTCAACGGTCCGGGGGAGGCCCGCGAGGCCGACCTCGGGATCGCGGCCGGCAAGGGGCAGGGCTTCCTCGTCGTCAAAGGCGAGGTCGTCGACAAGATCCCCGAGTCGGAATTCGTCCCGCGGCTCGTCGCCGAGGCGAAGAAGTTGGCGGCGGCCGCGACCTCATCCGACTGACCGCGCTCAACGAGACCGTCGCGGCGGCCGATACCTCGTCCGTGAAGAGGATCCTCGGGCTGTGCGCTGCCACCCTGGCGCTCGCGTCCGGCCCCTCGGTGCTGCCGAGCGCGGCGGCCGACGTGCCCGGCACCTCCTGCGGCGTGTTCCCGGCCGACAACGTCTGGAACATGGACGTCCGCAAGCTCCCGGTGCATCCGAAGAGCGCGACGTGGAAGCGCGCGACCCACGCAGGCTCGACTCGCCTGCACCCCGACTTCGGCCCGCCGTCCTACGGGATCCCGTTCGACGTCGTGCCGTCGTCTCACGCCAAGGTCGCGATCGACTTCCACTACGCCGACGAGAGTGACCCCGGCCCCTATCCGTTCGGAAGCGACGTGCGGATCGAGGGCGGCTCCGACCGGCACGCGATCATGATCGACGAGGGGACGTGCGTGCTGTACGAGCTCTTCGCCGTCCGACGGAACGGAGGCCACCCGACCGCGGGCAGCGGTGCGATCTTCGATCTGCACTCCAACGCCCTCCGCCCCGCCGGGTGGACCAGCGCCGACGCGGCCGGACTCCCGATCTTCCCCGGCCTCGTTCGCTACGACGAGGTCTTCGGGCCGAACGCCGGTATCCATCACGCGCTGCGGTTCACCGTCGGCTGTACCCGTCGGAGCCACGTCTGGCCGGCACGTCACCACGCGGGTGTGGCGGATCCCACGTGCCCACCCATGGGCGCGAGGTTCCGGCTCAAGGCGGGGTACGACATGAGCGGGTATCCGGTGCGGGCCCAGGTCGTGCTCCGCGCGATGAAGCGCTACGGGGTGATCGTGGCGGACAACGGGAGCGACTGGTACGTCCAGGGAGCCGTGGATCCGCGATGGACGTACTCGTTCGTCGATCAGCTGAAGCGGGTGCCCGCCGGTGCGTTCGTCGCGGTCGATGCCTCCGCCTGCCGGGTGGCGTCCAACTCCGGCGCGTTCGCGTACGGGCCCGGTTGCCCGGCGCCGTAGCTCAACCGGCCAGCGCCAGGAAGCTCTCGACGATCCGCGGACCCTCCGGCGTGAGGATGGACTCGGGGTGGAACTGGACGCCGAACCGGGGGAGCTCGCGGTGCTGGGTCGCCATCACGAGCCCGTCCTCCGTCCACGCGGTGAGCTCGAGCTCGGCCGGGAGGTCGTCACGCATCACCACGAGCGAGTGGTATCTGCCCGCCTCGAACGGGCTCGCGATGCCGTCCAGGATCCCGCGCCCCTCGTGGTGCACGAGGGATGCCTTCCCGTGGAACGGCGTCGTGCGGTCGACGGTTCCCCCGCTCGCGACGCCCAGCGCTTGATGGCCGAGGCACACGCCGAGGATCGGCGTGCTCGCGGGCAGCAGGCGCAGGAGCTCCGGGAAGCATCCGGCGTCCTTCGGGTGACCCGGACCGGGGGAGAGGACGACGGCGTCCGGCTCGCGGGCGACGAGCTCGGCCGCCGGCAGTTCGTCGGACTTCACGACCTCGGCGGCTCTGCCGAACCCCTCGATCAGCTGGACCAGGTTGTACGTGAAGCTGTCGTAGTGATCCACGACGAGGATCATCCGTCTCGCCCCCTCTCCACGAGGGTACCGACGGCCGGGAGCAACGCCGCCGCCTTCGCCTTCGTCTCGACGAGCTCCGTCTGCGGGTCGGAGTCGGCAACCACCCCCGCGCCCGTCTGCACGTGGGCACGGCCGTCCGCGACCACCGCCGTCCGGATCGTGATGCAGAAGTCGAGGTCTCCGGCGAACGTGAGGTAGCCGACCGCGCCGGCGTAGGGGCCGCGCGCGGTCGGCTCTCGTTCGGCGATCAGCTCCATCGCCCGGCGCTTCGGTGCGCCGGTGACCGTCCCTGCCGGGAACGTCGCCGCGAGGGCGTCCAGCGGATGTCGGTCTTCCCGGAGGTCGCCCTCGACGGTCGAGACGATGTGCATCACCTTCGAGAATCTCTCGACCTCCATCAGCTCCGTGGGGCGAACGGTGCCGGGAACGCACACGCGACCCAGGTCGTTGCGTGCGAGGTCGACGAGCATCGCGTGCTCCGCCTGTTCCTTCGGGTCGGCGAGCAGCTCGTGTTCGAGCAGGCGGTCGCGGACCTCCGTGCGTCCCCGCGGTCGGGTGCCGGCGATCGGCCGGGCGGACACCCGACGTCCCTCCACGCGCACGAGCGGTTCGGGCGAGGACCCTGCGAGCTCCATGCCGAGCATCCGGAGGAAGAACATGTACGGCGCGGGATTCGAGACGCGCAGCCGCCGGTAGATCGGGAACCCACCTTCCGGTGCGTCGAACGACACCCTCCGCGAAGGGACGCCTTGATAGATGTCGCCGGCGAGGATGTGCTCCTTGAACGAGGAGACGATCCCCCGGTAGTCGTCATCCGCCATGTTCGAGTCACCGACCCCGGTCGTTCCGGTTCCGTTCATCGTGGCGAGTGCCGGCGTCGCGGCCGACGCGATCCGAGCGGCGAGATCCTCCAGGGCCGCGACGCCGCCGTCGTAGCCTCCGGCCGGGACGTGCGCGACGAGGATGAGCCGCTGACGCCAGTGGTCGAAGACCACCGCTCGGTCGATCGCGAGGAGACCGATCGGCGGACACGGCGCCTCCTCGGGATGGGGTGCCGGGTGGCCATCGAGCAGTCCGGCAGCTTCGTAGGCGAGGTACCCCATCAGGCCGCCCGTGAGGGGAGGAAGGTCGGGCAGGCGCGGCCCACGGATCGAGCGCGCCGCGGCGATCAGCTCCTCCCGAGCCGAGCCCCGGTTCCCGATCTCGAGGGGCAGGTCTCGAACCGCATCCTGGATACGGAGTCCCGACCCGTCCAGGATCAGCGTCGCCGCCGGATCACCTCCGACGAATGAGTATCGACCCCAGCGCTCGGAGCGCTCCACGGATTCCAGCAGGATGCCCGGGCCCTCCCCCGCCACGGCGGGGAACAGACCGACCGGTGTGGACACGTCGGCCAGCAGTTCGGCCCACACGGGAACGAGCGCCCACTCTCGGGCGAGGGCGTCGAACCCTTCTCGATCCGGGTGCATCGCCAGCCTCGGCGCGCGCGAACCGCCTTGCTGCTCGTCCAAGGACGTCTCCGCTCCTGTCATGAAGGAGCCCCGGGATCTCCGGGGCTCGTCGCTTTCGGGTGTGAACGGGATCAGCGCGACGGCGGCCCGGGGCTCATCGAGCCCATCGGCCACGCCCAGCTCTCCCTCGCTGCCGTCATCGCGGGTGGATGGTCCCATCCCGGTTCGTGCGGAGTCAACGGCCTGTTACCGTTGTCGACTCACGCGGCGGCAGGACGCCGCACAGAGTCATCGGAGGGATGCCTCGATGCGTCGTCTCACCTGGGGGCTCACGGCACTCGTCGCGGTGCTCGCCATGCCCATACCCGCGCGGTCCGAGAGCGCGCTGGATCGTTCCCCCAAGGTCCATGTCGCGGGGATCGGAGTCGCCGCTTCGGGAGGGCCCAGATCGACCCCGCTACCGAGGCTGGTTCGCCCGGGGAGCGATCTCCGCGAGGGTCCGGCAGTTCCGTCGGGATCGGTGTCGGGTCCGAGCGGAGGGATGCTCGCTCCGACCGTCGTTCCCCCGACGTTCGACGGCGTCTCCGACCTCGCGGTCGTCTCGCCGGGGGATCCGACCGGCGCGCTCGGGGTCACCCACCATCTCGCGGCCGTGAACGTCCACATGGCGTTCTACGATCGGGCGGGGCTCGAGTTGGATCCGCCCAGGCGCCTCCGATCGCTCGATGACGCGCTCCCCGCGGGAGTCGACGACTTCGACCCCAAGGTGGTCTACGACCACTACCGCCAGCACTTCATCTTGGCGTTCGCGTCCGCGAGCAGCACGCAGAGCTTCCTTTCCCTCGTCGTGATCCCCGAGGGATCCGAGGGGACCACCGCGGACTGGTGCGTGCTCCACATGTCCGGCGACCAGGTCGCCGGCAACGGGAAGCAACTCGCCGACTACCCGATGGTCGGATTCACCGAGGACAGGGTGACGCTCACCACCAACCAGTTCGACTACTCCGACGCGCCGTTCGCCGGTGGGTTCCGATACGCGCAGGTCATCTCGTTCCGCAAGGCCCAGCTCTACGATTGCTCGGTACCGGTCGTCCCGATCAAGGTCTTCAGCCGGAACCAGACGGATGATCCGGACGGCTCTCGGGCGTTCACGATCGTGCCGGCCATCTCGATCGGCGGCGCACCGACGACACAGTTCATGACGTCGCTCGACTACAACGGTTCGACCGGCAAGCTGATCCTGTGGCGGCTGAAGGTCGTGAACGGCGTCCTGAAGCTGACCCGGGTGTCGCTGGGTGGGGGCGCGATGGACTTCCCCCCCTTCGGGCGACAATGCGGGAACACATCCGGCCTCCAGACCAAGTGGGATACCGGTGACCTTCGACTGACCTCATCCTTCTGGGACGGCGCACTCGGACGCCTCTTCACGGCCACCGCGATCCGAGGCAACGTCGGTGGCGGCGCCGTGGAGTCGGTGATCCGTTGGTGGGAGGTCGATCCGGCCTCGCCCTTGGCGGACTCGAACGTGAGCCGCAAAGGCCGCGTGGCCGCCGTCGGTCGCGACCTCGCCTGGCCCTCCGTGGCGACCGATGGTGACGGCAAGCTCTGGGTGAACTACGCGCGGTCGGGAGCCACCCAATGCCTGGCGGCCTACGCGGGCGTGGTGCAGCCGGGTGCGACCGGTGCCGCTTCCGTGCTCATCCACGCGGGCGACGGCCGATACGAATACGGGTCCGGCCTGGAGCGGTGGGGTGACTACACGGCCATCTCGCGGGATCCGCTGGATCCGACGGCGATGGCGGCCTACGGCCAATATCCGATCGACGACGACGTGGGAGGAACCACGACCGATCTCTGGCAACAGGTGATCGCCACCCTCACGGACGTGTAGCGGCCCGACGGGCACGAGCCCGCCGGTATCCTTGTTCGTTCCATGCGGGTTTCCAAGCTGTTCGCGCGCACGCTGCGGGAGGATCCGGCCGAGGCCGAGGTCCCGTCGCACCGACTCCTCCTGAGAGCGGCGTTCATCCGGAAGGTGGCGGCGGGGATCTACACCTCGATGCCCCTCGGGCTGCGAACGATGAGCAAGATCGAACGGATCGTGCGCGAGGAGATGGACGCGTCCGGAGCCCAGGAGCTCCGCATGCCGATCGTCCTGCACGCCGAGCCGTGGAAGCTCACGGGTCGATGGGATGCCTACGGGGACCTGATGTTCCGGCTGCAGGATCGTCACGGACGGCAGTTCGTCCTCGGTCCGACACAGGAGGAGATCGCGGCTCCGCTCGTGCAGCAGGAGTTCCCCTCGTACCGCGACCTGCCGGTGAACATCTACCAGGTGGAGTGGAAGTACCGCGACGAGTTCAGGCCGCGGTACGGGCTGCTGCGCGCACGCGAGTTCCTGATGAAGGACGCGTACACGTTCGACCGTGACGAGGACGGGATGCGCGAGTCCTACCGCGTGATGTACGAGGCGTACCAGCGCGTGTTCGACCGCCTCGGCCTGGACCACGTGATCGTCGAGGCGGATCCGGGCACGATCGGCGGCGGCATCAACCACGAGTTCATGGCGCTGGCGGACGTCGGCGAGGATCTCTTCGTCCGCTGCGAGAACGGCGACTACCTCGCGGACACCGAGGCCGCCACTCCGCGCGCGCCGGAGACCGCAACCGGCGACGATCAGCCGCTCATCGAGGTCGAGACGCCGGGCGCGGTGACGATCGACCTGATGGTGGAGCAGATGGGTGTCCCGGCCGAGGCCACGATGAAGTGCATCATGTTCGACGTCGAGGGCCGGACGGTCGCGGTGCTGGTACCGGGGGATCGCGAGGTGGGGGAGGAGAAGCTCGACCGCTCTGCATTTCCCCGAGCGCGTCCGGCGATTCGAGGACGAGGACTTCACGCGGACGGGTTTCGCCAAAGGCTTCGTGGGGCCGCAGGGTTTCGGACCCGAGGTGACGGTCTTCGCGGATCTCTCGATCCGTGGGCGGGCCAACTGGGCCACCGGCGCGAATCGCCCGGACGTCCATGTCACCGGAGCCACACTCGATCGAGACTTCCGTGTCGATCGCTGGGAGGACCTGGTCCAGATCCGCGACGGGGACCGCTGTCCGGTCGACGGCGGACGACTGGAGATCGGACGATCGATCGTCGTCGGTCACATCTATCAGCTCGGGACCTACTACTCGGAGCCGTTGGGGGCCACCTATCAGGCCGAAGACGGGTCACAGCGTCACTACGTGATGGGGTCCTACGGGATCGGGATCAGCCGGATCATGGCGGCGGTGATCGAGCAGCACCACGACGACGCCGGGATGATCTGGCCGAAGCTCCTCGCCCCCTACGAGGTCGCCGTGATCATGGCGAACGCCGACGCGCCGGCGGTCGCCGAGGAGGCCGAGCGGATCTATCGGGAGCTAGGGGAACGCGGGATCGACGCCGTCCTCGACGATCGTGAGGAGCGAGCGGGCGTCAAGTTCGCCGACGCCGACCTCGTTGGGTATCCCGTGCAGGTCGTCGTCGGATCCCGTGGTCTGGAGGCCGGCACGGTCGACCTGAAAGCTCGAGCCACGGGCGAGCGCACCAAGGCTCCCCTGGCGGAGGCCGCGCAGGCGGTCGCGGACGCTTTGAGCACCGCCCTCTAGCGCAGGGCGTCTCCTCGGTTCCTGGGAGCCCTGTCTATACTGGCTGGTCGACGACGATCTGCACGGCCGGAAGTGGGCTCGCCGCCCACTTTCTTTTTCGAGGGGTGACATCGACCCGAGAGCGAGAGGAGGGGAACGTGGACGCGGAGCCGCTGGTCAGACCCGTGATCGAGGGTGAAGGACTCGAGCTCGTCGACGTGACCTTCGGGCGCGAGGACGGGCGTCGCATCCTCCGTCTCACGGTCGACAGGGAGGGCGGCGTCGATCTCGACACGATCTCGCAGCTCTCGCAGAAGGTGTCGCGCCGCCTCGACCTGGAAGGGTTCGAGCCCGGTCCGTACGCCCTGGAGGTGACCACGCCGGGGATCGAGCGGCCGCTGCGCCGTCCGCAGGATTTCCGCCGCGCCGTGGGTCAGCGGGTGCGGGTGAAGACCGGCGAGGGCGTGCTCGAGGGTGAGCTGCGCGCTGCCGAAGAGGATGAGATCCGCATCGCCGCCCACGACGACGAGCATCGCGTCGCCATCGAGGAGGTCGCCGCGGCCAGGACCGTCGTGGACTGGGACGCGGAGTTGAAGGGGAGCGACCGATGAACGCCGAGATGATCGCCGCACTGCGAGAGCTCGAGCGGGAGAAGGGCGTCGCGTTCGAAACGATCCTGGGTGGGTTGGAGGAGGCGATGGCCTCCGCCTACAAAGCGCATTGGAAGCAGGAGCACCCTGAGGGGAGCGACGAGTTCGTCGGGTTCCGCGCCGTGATCGACCCCGAGACGGGGGATCTTCGCATGTGGCAGCAGGAGCTCGAAGAGGTCGACACGCCGCCGATCGAGGGGAGCGACGAGCCCGGCCTCGAGATGAAGGTCATCTCGGAGGCCGAGGTCGAGGTCACCGACGACTTCAAGGGACGGATCGGCGCCCAGACGGCGAAGCAGGTCATCTTCCAGAAGCTCCGGGACGCGGAGCGCGAGATGACCTACGAGGAGTTCGCCGGCCGTGAGGGCGACGTGGTCACCGGCATCGTCCAGCAGCAGGAACGCAGGTACACGCTGCTCGACCTCGGCAAGGTGGAGGCGCTGCTTCCACAAGGCGAGCAGGTACCGTCGGAGCCGCTTCGGCACGGCGAGCGCCTCAAGGCGTTCATCACGGAGGTCCGTCGAGGGACGAAGGGACCACAGATCGTCGTGTCGCGGACGCATCCCGGTCTGCTGAAAGCACTGTTCGCGCTCGAGGTCCCGGAGATCAACGAGGGGATCGTCGAGATCATGGCCGTGGCCCGGGAGCCGGGACACCGCTCGAAGATCGCGGTGGCCTCCAACGAGCCCGCCGTGGATCCGGTCGGTGCGTGCGTCGGCCCGAAGGGCTCGCGGGTGCGGATGGTGGTGAACGAGCTGCGCGGGGAGAAGATCGACGTGGTCCCGTGGTCGGACGAATCGGCGACCTTCGTCGCGAACGCGCTCCAGCCGGCGAAGGTCAAGGAGGTCACGGTGAACCCCGAGACCCAGACCGCCCTCGTGATCGTCCCCGACTACCAGCTGTCGCTCGCGATCGGCAGGGAGGGTCAGAACGCGAGGCTGGCCGCCCGTTTGACCGGCTGGCGGATCGACATCAAGTCCGAGAGCCAGGCGGCGGAGCCGGCGGCGCCCGCCGTCGTCCCGGCGCCGGTCGTGCCCGAGGAGGAGCCGCCGGCAGCACCCGGGGAAGCGCCCGCGGAGACCGAGGAAGACGTGGCAACAGGCGCCGGAGCCGAGCCCACGCCTGAGGAGGTCGAGCCCGTCGAGGCCGAACCGGTCGCCGCCGAACCGGTCGCGGTGGACGAGATGCCGGCCGAAGCCGCGCCAGCGGAGGCGCCGGCGGGGGAATGACGAGACGTGGCGCACGAGCCGGAACGTTCGTGCGTCGGGTGCCGGATGCGGGCGAGGAAGGCTGAGCTCCTGCGGGTCGCGCGCACGCCGGCAGGCGTGCGGGTCGACCCGCACGGCACGGCACCGGGAAGAGGTGCGTATGTCCACCGCGACCCGGCGTGTGTGGCGGAGGCGTTGCGGAAGGGTGCGTTCACGAGCGCGCTGCGTACGGGGTTGACCAAAGAGGAACTCGCTAGGCTAAAGAGTGAGATCGAGGAGGCGTTCCAGGCGACATGAGGATCCACGAGCTCGCGAAGGAGCTCGGCGTGTCCAGCAAAGAGCTGCTGGAGACGCTCGAGAAGATGGGTGTGGCGGGGAAATCCGCCTCCTCGAGCGTGCCCGAGGACCTCGTGCCGCGGCTCCGGGCATCCGGCGGCAAGGCGACGAAGGCCGCGAAACCTCGCCAGGTCATGGAGCCGCCACCGAAGCCGCGGGCCAAGCCCAAGCCGAAGAAGCCGGCGGCGCCGAAAGCCGCCGCCGCACCCGCCGCTGAGAAGCCCGAGCCGGAAGGCGACGGACCCCGCCCCGCCCCGGCGGCGCCCGCTGCCCCGACATCGGTTCCTTCCCCGGCCGCTCCCCCGACGCCCGCTCCCGCCGCGGCGGCCCCGCCCGCGACCGCGCCGGCTTCGGCCCCCGGGGCGGCACCCACGCAGGTCCTGACCGCTCCGGCGCCGGTCGCCCCTGCGCCGGACGCGCCGCCCGAGGGGGTCTTGCAGGTGGTCAGGGGGTCGACCCCGCAGCTCTTCGCCGAGAAGACCAACCGGTCCCCGGCCGAGATCGTGAAGATCCTCTTCATGTCGGGGGAGATGGTCACCGCGACCACCTCGCTCTCCGACGAGGCGCTGCAGACGCTCGGATCCGAGCTCGGCTATCACGTGGAGGTCGTCGGTCTCGAAGACGAGATCCAGGCCGAGGAACGCGAACGTGAGGACGAGGTGGACGAGTCGAAGCTCGTGCCTCGGTCGCCGGTCGTCACGGTGATGGGTCACGTCGACCACGGCAAGACGAAGCTCCTCGACGCGATCCGGGTGACGGACGTGGTCTCCGGCGAGTTCGGCGGGATCACCCAGCACATCGGGGCGTACCAGGCGCACGTCAACGGGCGTGAGATCACGTTCATCGACACCCCCGGGCACGAAGCCTTCACGGCGATGCGCGCCCGCGGCGCGCAGATCACCGACATCGCGGTGCTCGTCGTGGCCGCCGACGACGGCGTGATGCCGCAGACCGTCGAGGCGCTCGATCACGCGAGAGCCGCGGGTGTGCCGGTGATCGTGGCGGTCAACAAGATCGACAAGGAGGAGGCCGACGCGAACCGCGTGCGGACCCAGATGGTGGAGCGCGGCCTCGTCCCTTCGGAGTGGGGCGGCGAGACCGAGTTCGTGGACGTGTCCGCGAAGACCAACGCGAACCTGGATGGGCTGCTGGAGACGGTATTGATCGTCGCCGACCTCGCCGAGCTCAAGGGAGACCCGACCGGCCCTGCACGTGGCACCGTCCTCGAGGCGCACCTCGACAAGGGCCGAGGCCCGGTGGCCACCGTGCTGGTGCAGAAGGGGACGCTCGAGGTGGGCGATGCCCTCGTGTGCGGCACCACGTACTGCAAGGTGCGCGCGATGGTCGACGAGAACGGGCGACCCGTCGACGTTGCCGGCCCGGCGAAGCCGGTGCAGGTGCTCGGCTGGAACGGTGTTCCCAATGTCGGCGACGAGTTCCGCGAGGTCGAGGACGAACGCGAGGCCCGGCATGTGGCTGCCGAGCGAGAGTCGCGCGTCCGGTCGGCCGAGGTCGTGAACCAGCGGCCTGCGTCCCTGCAAGAGTTGCTCCGCCGCCAGGAGCGCCAGGACATCCCGGAGCTGAACCTCGTCGTGAAGGCAGACGTCCAGGGTTCGCTCGGAGCGCTCACGGACGCGTTCCTGAAGCTGCCGCAGGACGAGGTGCGGGTCAACCTCGTCCACTCGGGCGCCGGCGCGATCACGGAGCACGACGTGGATCTCGCGAAGACGGCGAGCGCCATCGTCGTCGGCTTCAACGTCCGACCGAACGCGAACGCCCGTGAGCTGGCGGAGCAGGAGGGCGTCGACATCCGGCTGTATCGAGTCATCTACGACGCGATCGACGACGTGAAAGCAGCGCTCTCCGGCATGCTCAAGCCGGAGGAGCGCGAGTCGATCCTCGGAGAGGCCGAGATCCGCCAAACGTTCCGCGTGCCGAAGCTCGGCGTGATCGCGGGTTGCTACGTCACGAGAGGCACGATCCGCAGGAACTCGCAGGTTCGGCTGATCCGTGACGGTGTCGTGGTCTACGAGGGTCGGGTGGGCTCGCTCCGTCGTTTCAAGGACGACGTGGCGGAGGTCCGCGAAGGGTTCGAGTGCGGCATCGGGCTCGAGAACTTCCAAGACGTGAAGGAGGGCGACGTGATCGAAGCCTTCGAGATCGAGGAGTTCGCTCGCCAGATCTCCTCCTGATGCTGATGGCCGCCCTCCGGCTGGATCTCCGGATCCCCGCCTGTGGGTCGCTCAAGGAGAAGCGTCACGTGGTCAAGGCCCTCACCGGCGGGATCCGCTCGACGTTCGAGGTCGCGGTCGCGGAGACCGGCTACCACGACAAGTGGCAGCGGGCGGAGCTCGGTGTCGCCGCCGTGGCGGCGGAGGGGTATCACCTCAAGAAGGTGATGCACTCGGTGGAGCGGTTCGTGGAGCGATGGGCCGAGGTCGAGATCATCGACAGCGATCTGACGCTCCACTCGCCGGATGATTGAACGACGCGGGGGGATGACGTGCCGCAGGGTGCTCGGAGAGCTCGGGTCGCGGAGGAGTTCCGCGAGGTCCTCGCGGAGGAGATCCAGCGGCTGAAGGACCCGCGCATCGGCTTCGTCACGGTCACCGGCGTGCAGGTGACCGCGGACCTGCGCCGGGCCTGGGTGTCCTACACGGTGCTGGGGGACGACAAGCAGCAGCGGTCCACGGCCGCGGGGCTGCGCTCCGCGACCCCGCATCTGCGGAAGGAGCTCGGACGGCAGGTCCGGCTGAAGAGTCTCCCCGAGCTCGAGTTCCAACTGGACCAGACGCTGGCCCAGTACGACCGCATCGAGGAGATCATCGGCCGGCTCCATCGGGGGGAGGCCCAAGATGAGTGAGGCCCAAGATGGTGAGGCAATGACTGAGGAAGAAGCGCTCCGACGAGCGGCCGAGGTCCTCTCGAACGCCGAGGACGTGGCGCTCGCATGCCACATGAACCCCGATGCCGATGCGCTGGGTTCGATGCTCGGCCTGTCGAACTTCCTGCGTGCTCGGGGAGTCCGGACGGTGTGCTCCTACGGGAACGAGCCGCTGGACCCGCCGCGGTGGGCATCGCTCCTGCCGGGGACCGATCACCTGGTCCCCCCGAGCGCGTTCCCCGCGGACACCGCGGTGATGGTGACGTGCGACTGTGCATCCTTCGACCGGCTGGGCGTGTTGGGAGCGTCCGCCTCGCGCGCAGGCGAGCTGATCTGGATCGACCACCATCGTTCCAACGACGGCTACGGCACGGTTCGCTTGGTCGACCCCGACGCCTCGTCCACGTGCGAGATGGTGTTCCGACTGATCGAAGCCATGGGTGGCGACTTCGATCGCGACGTCGCCCTGTGCCTCTACGCCGGCCTGGTGACGGACACGGGGCGGTTCCAGTACCAGGCGACGACCCCCGAGACCTTGCGGGTCGCCGCCCGGCTGCGCGAGCACGACTTCGATCACGCGCAGCTCGTGCGCGCGATGTACGAGGACAACGACCCGTCGTTCCTCCGGCTGCTCGGCATCGCCCTCGGGCGGATGGCCGAGCTGCCTGAAGCGAGCGTGGTCTGGACCTACCTCACCCAGGCCGATCTCGCGGAAGCGGGGATCGGGCCAGGCGAGACCGACGACCTGATCGACGTGCTCAGGACCGCCCGCGACGTGGACGTCGCCGCCGTCCTGAAGCAACAGAGGGACGGGAAGTTCAAGGTGAGCGTTCGGTCTCGCGGGGGACACGATCTCTCGGCCGTCGCGTCCTCGTTCGGCGGAGGCGGGCATCGGCTCGCGGCCGGGTACACGTCCGAACACGGCCCGGAGGGAACGATCGAGCGGCTCGTCGCGGCGCTCCGCCAGGCTTCGTGAGCCACTCGTGACGCCGGCGGAAGGGCTGCTCCTGGTCGACAAGCCTCCTGGTGTGACGTCGCACGACGTCGTGGACGTCGTGCGACGTGGGCTCGGCACCAGGAAGGTGGGCCACGCGGGCACGCTCGATCCGATGGCGACGGGTCTGCTCCTGATCGGGGTCGGGCGCGCCACCCGGCTCCTCCGCTTCCTGGGAGCGCTGCCGAAGACCTACGAGGGGACGCTGCGGCTGGGCGTGGAGACGACCACGCTGGACGCCGACGGCGACGTCGTGCGCGAGACCGACGTCGACGTATCGGAGACGGACGTCGCGGCAGCGATGCGAGCGTTGGCCGGGGAGTCGCTCCAACGCCCACCGGCGTACAGCGCCGTGAAGGTCGGCGGCCGCAAGCTCTACGAGGCAGCCCGGGAGGGAGAGCACCTCGAGGCAGAGCCGCGCCGGATCCGCGTCGACGCCTTCGACCTCGTCTCGTTCGACGCTCCGGACGCGGCGTTCCGGGTCACCTGTTCGGGTGGGACGTACGTGCGCGTGCTCGCGGCCGACGTCGGCTCCGCCCTCTCGTGCGGCGCCCACCTCACCGCCCTCCGCCGAACGGCGATCGGGCCGTATCCGGTCGACGACGCCGTCGCCCCGGACGAGGCCGATGACCCACTGCCGATCGAGGCCGCCGTGATCCACCTCCCTCGTCTCGACCTGGATCCCGAGGAAGCGATCGCCGCTTCCCACGGGAGGCCGCTCGGCCCCGCCGGCCTCTCCGGTCCGTACGGCGTGTTCGAACCTGGCGGTCGTCTGATCGGCGTCTACGAGGACGACGGCCCGCGGGCTCGTCCGCAGGTCATCCTGGCCTCGGACTGACCGGTACGCTCCATCGCCTATGGACATCGTCCGGGGCCTGTCCGCACTGCCGCTGCCCGCCGGGCCATCGGTCGTCACCGTGGGGTTCTTCGACGGGGTGCACCTCGGCCACCAGGAAGTCATGCGCCGCACCGTCGAGGCAGCCACGGAGCGAGACGCGCGCAGCGTCGCCGTGACCTTCGACCGGCATCCCCGGGAGATCCTCACGCCGGGTGAGGAGCCGCGCCTGCTCACCACCGTCGAGCGGAAGGCGTCGCTGATCGAGGCGTGCGGCATCGACGCGCTCGTCGTCCTCGAGTTCACGAAGGAGTTCTCGAAGATCTCGGCCGAGGGGTTCGTCCGCGACGTGCTGGTCGGCGGGTTGCACGCCGTGCACGCGCGCGTGGGGGCCAACTTCACGTTCGGACATCGAGCTGCCGGTACGGTGGACACGCTCCGCGAGGTCGGTGAGCCACTCGGCATGACCGCGGACGAGGTCGAGCTGTTCACGATCGCCGGACGGGTCGTCTCTTCGTCCTCGGTCCGGGAGTCGCTCGCCGCTGGCGACCTCGCGTGGCCGCGCACCGCGCTCGGACGAAGGTACGCCGTCGACGGCGAGGTGGTGTCCGGGGCGGGTCGAGGCAAAGGTCTCGGGTACCCGACCGCCAACCTCCGAACCTGGCCCCGGCTCCTGCTTCCCGGGCAGGGGATCTACGCAGGTGTCGCGGAGCTCGAGGGAGGGACCCGCTACGTCGCGGCGATCGATGTCGGGACGAATCCGACGTTCGGGACGGAGCCGCTGCACGTCGAGGCGTTCCTGCTGGACTTCCCCGACGACGAGTTGCGCGGTGACACGCTCACCGTCGGGTTCTGGGAACGGCTCCGAGACGAGGTGAAGTTCGATTCGGTGGATGAGCTCGTGGCCGCGATCGCCGACGACGTGGAGCGGACCCGCGCGGTGATCGGGACCGAGCGTTGATCGAGGTCCGCGGGTGAGCTTCGTCGTCGGGGCCGACCGGTACGACCGGTTCATGGGTCGATACTCGGCGCCGCTCGCCCCACGCTTCGCCGACCTCGCATCGGTGCACCCGGGTCAACGGGTGCTCGATGTGGGCTGCGGCCCCGGTTCCCTCACGGCCGAGCTGGTCGGACGGCTGGGGCCGGGCGCCGTCTGGGCCATCGATCCGTCCGAACCATTCGTCGAGGCAGCTCGCGAGCGACATCCCGGAGTCGGCGTGCTACGCGCAGCGGCGGAGAACCTGCCCTTCGAGGATCGGTCGTTCGACGCTGCCTTGGCACAATTGGTCGTCCACTTCATGGCTGACCCCGTCGTCGGACTTCGTGAGATGACTCGAGTGACCCGGACGCACGGTGTCGTCGCAGCATGCGTCTGGGATCACGCCGGTGGACGGGGACCGCTCAGCGTGTTCTGGCACGCGGCGCGTGACCTCGACCCCCACATCGAGGGGGAGTCGGGCCTCGCGGGCGCACGCCGTGGTCACCTCCACGAGCTCTTCCAGGCGGCCGGATTGCACGAGGTCGAGGAGAGCACACTCTCGGTCAGCGCGGAGCACCGCACCTTCGAGGACTGGTGGGAGCCGTACACCCTCGGCGTCGGTCCCGCCGGCGGCTACACGGCCGGGCTCGACGAGGAACGGCGAGCGAGGCTACGTGAACGCTGCCGAGAGATGTTGCCGACGCCACCGTTCGTCCTGACGGCCGTCGCCTGGGCGGCCCGGGGCCGCGTCTAGCTGGACATGCTCAGCGTCGCTCCCTGAGGAGGCGGAACGCGAGCCGGGCCATGAACGCCAGTGGGATCGTGGTGTTCGCGCGCTGGAGAAGACCGTTCCCCGGACGGACCACGTCGCGGAGGAACCACGTCGAGAGGCCTGCGCTCGCGCCGGCAGCGCGCAGTGCAGGCTTCGCCAGGTCCCGAAGCTCCTCGTCTTGCGCGAGCCGCGGCGCGAGCGCGAGCAGACCGACCATGCCGGCGACGCCACCGACGACCGCGGCCGCGTCGTGCACGTCGTTCTCCGAGGATTGGCCATCGGGTTCGCCGGGCGCCGGGAAGTTCGAGCGTCGATCCCGCCGGAACAGGCCGGCCACGATCGTGGCGAGGCCCGCGACGCCGATCAGCGCGGGTCCCAGGCCGGCTCGCGGGCCGAGCCTCCGGTCCAGCGCCGAGGCGAACGCCACGGTGCAGCCGCCGAGCGCGACGAAGCCAGCCGTCATCACGTGTGGATCGTTCGCATCCTTCGCGGCGAGGCCGCTGATGTGCTCGTGCCGGAACTGGTACTCGTCCTGACGACGCTGTGCGATCAACCAGGCCGCGGTGAACGCGGCGGGTCCGAGCAACCCGCAGAGCGCCCCGAGACGATCGCTCCTCGCCACGCCGACATCGTAGAGGTGCGACCATGCGGCCCATGCGGCGAGTCGCCGACCGTCTCGTGCGGCTGATCGCGAGGGCCGCGACCCTCGGCTGGTTCCGAGCCGTGGAGGTCACCGGTCTCGAGCGCATCCCTCGTACGGGACCGGTCTTGCTCGTCGCCAACCATCACGGCGGATTCGTGGACCCTGCGCTCCTGGTGGCCACGGTCCCTCGGCCCGTCCGCTTCCTCGCGATGGCTTCGCTCTTCCGGATCCTGCCTCTTCGCCCGCTGCTGGCGCTCGGAGGCGCGATCCCCGTCCATCGGGCGCAGGATGCTGCGAGGGACGGTGAAGGAACCCGCGGCAACGTCGACACCTTCAGCGCGTGCTTCGCGCACCTGCGCGACGGCGGTGCGATCGGCATCTTCCCGGAGGGGCAGGCGAGCGACGAAGCCCACCTGCTCCCGATCCGGACCGGCGCGGCCCGGATCGCCCTCGGCGCCCATTCGCGCGGCGCGATGGGTCTGCGGATCGTGCCCGTCGGCCTGATCTACGAGGACAAGCAGCGAGCGCGCTCCCGTGCCTACGTCCGTGTCGGGGAGCCGATCGAGATGGACTCGGACCTCGCGACGAATCCGGCCGTCCCTCCCGACGAGACCGACCGCGGAGCCGTCGAGACGCTCACGAGGAGGATCGAGGCACGGTTGACCGATGCCGCGATCGATTTCGAGAGCGCGGAACAGCGCTCCGCCCTGCGGATGGCGGCGAACGTCGCGCTCCGATGGGAGCACGGTGATCCTCGAGGACGGCCTCCCGTAGGAGAGGTGGAACGCCTCGCCGACAGCCTCGCGGAGGCGCCGCCGCCGCTGGAAGAGGCCGTGCGGGCGGCGGCGAGCGAGTATCGCGAGGCGCTCGCGACCGCACGGATCCCCGATGCCGTCGTCGCGCCCGGAGCGGAAGAGGCACTCGCCCGGGGGAGCAGGATCGGCTGGCTCGTGACGCTGGGACTCGCGCCGTTCGCCGCGATCGGGCTCCTGGCGAATCTGGTGCCCTCGCTCGGCGTGTACCTGGTCGGACGCCGGGCTCAGCCTCCCGTGACCCACGCCACGACCAAGTTCCTCGCCGCGCTCGTGCTCTTCCCGGCGAACTGGGCCGTCCTCAGGTGGGTCGTGTTCGACACCACCACCTATCCGTGGCTCCTCACCGTCGCCCTCGGGCCGATCTGCGGCGCCGCCGCTCTCTGGTGCGTGGGGCGGGCGGTCCGGGCGCGGCGGGCGCGGCTGGGCCTCAGGAGGCTGGCCGAGGCGTCGGGCCTCGTGGAGGACCTGCGCGCCCGCCGCGCCCACCTGGCACATGCCGTCCGAGCTGCGACGTCGGACACGGGGGCACCCTCCCCGGACGGTCTGGACGCGGACGGTGCTGGTAGCCTTGACCTGCAACCATGACGCTGACCAAAGAAGCCAAGAGCGAGATCATCCAGGAGCACGCCCTCTCCAGCGGCGATACGGGATCTGCCGACGTGCAGGTCGCCGTGCTCACGCAGCGCATCGCCGAGCTCACCGAGCATCTGAAGACCCACAAGCAGGATCACGCCTCGCGGCGCGGCCTGCTGAAGATGGTGGGGCGACGGAGAAGGCTCCTGGAATACATCAAGCGCGAGGACATCGAACGCTATCGAGCGCTCATCGCGAAGCTCGGGCTGCGTCGTTGACCGACAGCGTCAGGAGCACCGAAGAGGAGTGATGCGAACGACCCACTGACCGACCGATCGGAGGCGGAGGCCCCATTCAGGTCGGTTCTCAGTCGCGGACCCCCGGAAGGTGCGCAGCGCCCAGAACCCCGCGCCGCGCCCAGCACCACGAGCCGGAGGCCCACCACTGACAACCGGCCAGCCGCCTCCCGCAGCCGCGGCGCCACGAGGCGCCGCCCACAACAGGAGGTACACGGCCTATGGCCACCAGCATGTCACGGCAGATCGGCACCAAGGATCTGCTCCTCGAGTCCGGCACGTTCGCGAAGCTCGCCGACGGCGCCGCCGTCGCTCGCTACGGCGACACCATGGTGCTCGCCACGTGCGTCAGCTCCAACCCCCGCGAGGGGATCGATTTCTTCCCGCTCACGATCGACGTCGAGGAGCGCATGTACGCCCGGGGGAAGATCCCCGGCAGCTTCTTCCGTCGCGAGGGACGTCCGTCGGAGACGGCGATCCTCACGGCGCGCCTGATCGACCGCCCGCTGCGACCCTCGTTCCGCGAGGGATACCGGGACGAGGTCCAGGTGATCATCTCGGTCCTGTCTGTCGACATGGCCAACCCCTACGACATCCCCGCGATGAACGCGGCGTCGCTCGCGGTCGGCATCGCCGGCCTGCCGTTCGACGGTCCGGTCGGCGCCGTGCGCCTCGGCCTGATCGGCGGCGAGTGGGCCGTGAACCCGACGTTCGAGGAGCTCGAGGACGCGACGTTCGACATCGTCGTCGCCGGCTCCAAGAACGATCAGGGCGGGATCGACATCTTGATGATCGAGGGCGAGGCGCCCGACAACACCTGGCCGCTCCTGGCGGCCGGTGAGGGCGCTCAGGCACCCACCGAGCAGGTCGTCACGCAAGGCCTCGAACGGGCCAAGGAAGTCATCGCCGAGGTCATCGAGTTCCAGGAGGAGTTCCTCGCCGCGGTCGGCGTGAAGCCGTCGGACTTCGAGCCGCACCCGCTGTATCAGCAGGATCTCTGGGACGCCCTCGAGTCCTTCGCGAAGGACAAGGTCCGCGCCGCGCTCGTGCCGGACAGGAAAGAGCGCGAATCGAACATGTCTGCCGTCAAGGACGAGACCAAGGCCCACCTGGTGCAGACGCTGGGGGAGGACGAGTTCGCGAAGCGCAGCCACGAGTTCTCGCCCGCCTGGAAGTCCCTCGAGAAGAAGGTCATGCGCGCGCGCGTGATCGCGGACGGGGTCCGGCTGGACGGTCGCGGGGCGAAGGACATCCGCCCGCTCTCGGCTCATGTCGGGCTCCTGCCCCGGGCTCACGGCTCATCGCTGTTCGAGCGAGGAGACACCCAGGCACTGAACGTCACGACGCTCGGGATGCTCCGGATGAACCAGATGATCGACACGCTCGATCTCGAGGACTCGAAGCGCTACATGCACCACTACAACTTCCCGCCGTTCTCCACGGGGGAGACGGGCCGCGTGGGATCGCCTCGCCGTCGTGAGATCGGTCACGGCGCATTGGCGGAGCGGGCGCTCAAGCCCGTGATCCCTTCGGAGGAGGACTTCCCCTACACGCTCCGTCTGGTCTCCGATGTGCTGGCCTCCAACGGCTCGACATCGATGGCCAGCGTGTGCGCGTCCACGCTCTCGTTGATGGACGCCGGTGTGCCGATCAAGGCGCCGGTCGGCGGGATCGCGATGGGCATGATCGCCGAAGACGGGACGTACGTGACCCTGACGGACATCCTCGGCGCCGAGGACGCGCTGGGCGACATGGACTTCAAGGTCGCCGGCACACGCGAGTTCGTCACGGCGATCCAGCTGGACATGAAGGTCAGCGGCATGCCGGCGGAGGTCCTGTCGGGGGCGTTGGAGCAAGCCCGTGAGGCTCGCTTCACGATCCTCGACGTGATCGAGGCGACGATCCCGGCGCCTCGTGAGTCCGTCAACCCGATCGCGCCGCGGATCATCTCGATCCAGATCCCGGTGGACAAGATCGGCGAGGTGATCGGCCCCAAGGGCAAGCGGATCAACGAGATCATCGCGCAGACCGGCGCCGACATCGACATCCAAGATGACGGCACGGTGTTCATCGGCTCGCACGAAGGCGAGGGCGCCGACGACGCGGCCCGGATGATCGAAGAGATCGCGAATCCGCGACCCGTCCTCCAGGGCGAGACCTACGACGGCACGGTCGTGAAGACCACCACCTTCGGTGCCTTCGTGAACCTCGTACCGGGCCGGGACGGTCTCGTGCACATCTCGAAGCTGGGCAAGGGCAAGCGCCTGAACTCGGTGGAAGAGGCCGTACGGGAGGGCGACAAGCTGACGGTGCTCGTCGAGGACGTCGACGCGCAGGGCAAGATCAGCTTGAAGCCGGTCGGACCGGAGTGGGAGGTTCCCGAAGGGGAGCGGTCCTCGGGCGGTGAGCGACGGGAGCCCCGCGAGCCGCGTGGTGAGTCGCGCGAGCCGAAGAACGGGGCCGATGGCGGGCAGCGACGCCACGGCCGACGGTTCCGCGACGCCGACAAGGGGTCGTCCTAGCGAGCCGACCTCCGGAGGCGGACAGTGGGGATCGAGCGAACCGAGTTCTCCTCGGGCTTGCGGGTGGTCACGGAGCGGATGCCTGGCGTCCGCTCCGTGTCCCTCGGCTTCTGGGTGCTCGCGGGATCCCGCGACGAGCCGCCGGCGATCAGCGGCTCGAGCCACTTCCTCGAGCACCTGCTCTTCAAGGGGACGAAGAAGCGAACGGCGCTGGCCATCGCGGAGAACTTCGACGCGGTCGGTGGTGACGCCAACGCGTTCACCTCGAAGGAGTACACGTGCTACTACGCACGGGTCCTCGACCGCGACATGGAGCTGGCGGTGGATCACCTCGCCGACATGTTCCAGCATTCCTTGCTGCGATCCGCGGACCTGGACGCGGAGCGGCAGGTGATCCTCGAGGAGATCAACATGCACGAGGACTCGCCGGAAGAGATCGTGCACGATCTCTTCACGGAGGCCCTGTGGCCGAACCATCCCCTGGGGCGGCCGATCCTGGGAACCGCCGACACGATCCGCGCCGCCACACGGGACAAGGTCCACCGGTTCTACCGTCGCCACTACGTGCCCGGCCGCCTCGTGGTGGCTGCCGCGGGCAACCTCCGACACGAGGACCTGCTCGACATGCTGCGGACCCGCATGGACACCGGCAAGATCGTCGGCACGGGAGACCCCCAGGGTTGGGACCTGCGTGCGAGTCGGGACCGCGCCCGAGTCCTCCGCCCGGCCCCTCGTCAAGCGGCGGAAGACCGAGCAAGCCCACATCTGCCTCGGCACGAACGGCCTCCCACGCAGCGACCCCGACCGGTTCGCCTTCCTCATCGTGAACGGCGCGCTCGGCACCGGGATGTCCTCGCGTCTGTTCCAGGAGATACGAGAGAAGCGCGGGCTCGCGTATTCGGTCTACTGCTACCACTCGCAGTACACGGAGGCGGGCCTCTTCTCGTGCTACGCCGGGACGACGCCCGCGCGCGCCCGAGAGGTGATCGGGCTGCTCCGCCGCGAGCTCGACGATGTCGCGGGCGACGGGCTGACGGCGGAGGAGTTCGAGCGCGCCAAGGGCCACGTGAAGGGCTCGATGGTGCTCTCGCTCGAGGACCCGGGGAGCCGCATGTCGAGGATCGGGAAGTCCGAGATCGGCCACGGCGAGATCCTGACGGTCAGCCAGGCCCTCAAGCGCGTGGAGGACGTCACCCTGAGCGACGCGCGACGCGTGGCGAAGCGGGTCTTGTCGCAGCCGATGACGCTCACGGTGCTCGGGCCGTTCGCGAAGCAGGATCTCGCGGGGGTCATGGCGTGATCCGCGTCGGCGTGATCGGCGCGACGGGACGAGTCGGCGCCGAGGTGTGCCGCGCCGTCCACGCCGACGCGGAGATGGAGCTCGTCGCGGGGATCTCCCGTTCGAAGGCGGGGGAGAAGGTCTCCGAAGCGCTCGGGCTGCAGGGCTCGGACGTCGTGCTCGCGGAGAACCTGGACTCGTTCATCGAGGCGGGCGTCGAGGTCGCGGTCGACTTCACGAACGCCGAGTTCGCCCCGGAGCACATCGGCTGGGCGATCGAGCACGCGATGCACATCGTCGTGGGCACCACCGGCTTCGAGCTGGACGACTCGTGGCGCGCCGCGCCCGTCGGTGTGTTCGTGGCGCCCAACTTCGCGATCGGCGCGGCGCTGATGCAGCGCTTCGCGGCGCAGGCCGGGCGATATCTGCCGGCGGTCGAGATCGTCGAGCTGCATCACGACCAGAAGGCAGACGCCCCGTCCGGGACGGCGGCCGCGACGGCGGATGCCGTCGCGGCCACTCGCCCGGACACGTGGAGCGCACCGTCCTCCGAGTCCGTCCCCGGGGTCCGGGGCGGCGAACGAGCCGGCATCCGGATCCATTCGATCCGGCTCCCCGGCCTCGTGGCGCATCAGGAGGTCATCTTCGGTGGCCAGGGACAGACGCTCACGATCCGGCACGACTCCACGGACCGGACGTCGTTCGTGCCTGGAGTCCTGATGGCGATCCGCTGGGTGCCCTCGCATCCGGGCCTGACCGTGGGCCTCGACGCCATCCTGGCGTGAGGCCGGCCGAGACGCCGGCACAGAGCCGATAGGCTCCGTGCCTCATGGACGTCGAGATCCGCACCATCACGAGCGAGGAACGCGCCGATTGGGTTCGGGCTGCAGAGACCGCGTTCAGCTCGGCCGCCAAGGACGACGAGATCGAAGCCTCGCTCCCCGTGATCGAGGTGGATCGTTCCTTCGCCGCCGTCGACGGCAGCCGGATCGTGGGCACGTCCGCCGCGATCACGTTCCGGATGATGGTGCCGGGTGGAGCGAGGATCCCGACCGCGGGCGTGACGATGGTGGGCGTGCATCCGACGCATCGTCGTCGCGGGATCAACACGCGCATGATGAGCGCGATCCTCGACCAAGCGGCGGACCGAGGTGAGCCGCTCGCCGCACTGTTCGCATCCGAGGGAGCGATCTACGGACGCTTCGGCTACGGGCTCGCCGGACTCTTCGGTGAGATCAAGGCGGAGTCCGCGCGGACGGCGTTCGTGCGCGGATACGAGCCCCGCGGGCGTGTCGAGCTCCTCTCGAAGGAGGACGCGTTGCCGGTGATCGATCGGGTGTACGACGCCGCGCTCCGCCCCGGTGGCGTCGAGCGGAACGAAGTGCTGCGGGATCAGATCTTCTCCATCGTCGGCGAGGAGAAGGATCGGGCGTGGATGTACGCGGTGCATCTGGACGAGAAGGACGAGGCCGACGCCTACGCGGTCTACTGGGTCAAGCATGACTGGACTCGATCGATCCCGGCCGGCACCCTCAACCTGACGGAGTGCGTCGCGTCCACGCCGTCCGGCTACGCGGACATCTGGCGGTACCTCTTCGATGTGGATCTCGTGGCCACGGTCGAGGCCTGGAACCGTCCCGTCGACGAGCCGCTCCTGCACCTGCTGCGAGAGCCTCGGCGTCTGGGGTTCAGTGTCTCCGACGGCCTGTGGCTGCGGCTGGTGGACGTCGTCGCCGCGCTCGAGGCGCGCCGCTACACGGCGGACGGCCGTGTGGTCTTCCGGATCGACGACCCTTTCCGGCCGGACACCTCCGGCACGTACGAGCTGATCGCGGAGGGGGGCGCGGGTCGATCGGCCCGCACCGATGCCGACCCGGACCTCTCCGGCTCGGTGAACATGCTCGGTGCGACGTACCTCGGCGGCGCGAGCTTCCGGCAGCTGGCGTGGGCGGGCCAGGTGATCGAGCATTCGGCGGGTGCGCTCGACCGGGCCGACGCGATGTTCGCCTCGACGCCGGCGCCCTGGTGCGTGATCGACTTCTGACATCACCCGCGTCAGCGGGGATGGAGCCGATCGGTCCCTTGCCTCCGGGCGCAACGGCAGTGTAGGGTCGCGGGCTCGCCCCTTGGAGGTTCGATGTCTCGGAACGCAGCCAGGTCCCGCCGCTCCACGATGAAGATGCTCCTCACGGCCGTCGCCCTTCTGCTCGTCTCGACTGTGCTGTGGGCGGGGCCGGCCGCCGCGCACAACTCCACCAGGATCGACGGCAACGACTCCCCGGGCAGGCTCGATCTCCGGTCGGTCTCGGTGAGTCACACATCCACGGCCGTGGTGCACAAGGTCAGGACCTTCGAATCCTGGAAACCGAAGGCACTCGGCCACGACTCGTTCTTCCTCATCCAGATCGACAAGAACAACGGCCCGCAGGGGGACTACGAGCGCTGCGCATTCATCTTCTACACCACGCGGCTCCGAGGGTCGCTGACGAACTGCGGAAACCAGTTCATCCGATACCTTCCCGTGGCGAAGCTCTCGGGGACCGTCGCGTCGATCACGATCCCGAAGAGCCAGACGGGCAACGTGTACTGGTGGGCTGTCGCGAGCCGCTGGGAGGGGCGGGCTCCGTGCGGGGCCTGCATCGACTTCGTACCCAACAACTTCCCCGACATGCTCCACGACATGATCCCGCCGGGCGTGAACCTCGAACCGACCCCGCTCCGCGTGTGGGAGAACTCGACGACGGCGAACTTCACCTTCCCGTTCTCCGTCTCCGATGCGCACTCGGGGATCCAGTCGTGGACCCTGCAGCGCCGCCAGCTCGGACTCCCATCGTGGCTGTTCGTGACCTCGGGCACGAGCGGGGGAGCCAAGAGCCCCGACGTCGTCGGCGCCGAAGGCACCCGGTTCGACTACCGCGTGGTCGCGGTCGATAAGCAGGGGAACCAGAGGATCAGGATCCGTCGGGTGTACATCCCCATCGACGACGACGATCTCGGTCGTCCAGGCCGGCTTCTCGGTCGCTCCGACGCCCGTTCCGACGAGCCCGCCGCGTTCGGCGAGCTGGACGTCATACTCCGAGATGGCGGTGACCGACGTCTTCACCTACGAATTCGGCGATCCGGGCGACTGTCTCTTCGAACTGATCGGTCCTCGCACGGATACCTGGACCGTGAGTGTGACAGCGGACGGCAACGCCCAGGGCGACATCACATCCGACGGACACGGGTGGGCAGCGAGAGGTTCTCTACTCCTCGACGACCTGCGACACGACGTTCGAGTTCACCGTTGAATCCGGCACAGGCTTCGGGATCGACGCGGTCCTGGGCTAGCGTTCGCGACTCGCGGGTTCGTCCTCGCCCGCCTGCCGGCGGGCGAGGACGAACACGAGATCGCTCAGCCGGTTCAGATAACGCCTGACCTCGGGGTTCACGTCGCGGTCTTCGCGTTCGAGGGCCACGACGTGACGCTCCGCCCGCCGGATCACGCTCCGGGCGAGGTCGAGCGCCGCGCTTCCCTCGTTCGCCCCGGGCACGATGAACGCCTGCGGCAACGCACGCTCGGCTACCAACTCGTCGATCCGCCGCTCCAGGCGCTCGGTCATGTCGGCCGTCACGAGCGAGACGCCGGGCTGGAGCTTCGCGCGCTCGGCCGGGTTCGTCGCCAGATCGGCGCCCACCACGAAGAGGTCCCGTTGCAGGGCAAGGAGCTCCTCCGCCATCATCGGCTCGGACGACGCTCGAGCCAGTCCGAGCACGGCAACGGCTTCATCCGTCGTCCCGTAGGCCTCGGTCGCGGCGTCGTCCTTCGGGACACGGCCTCCATACAAGAGCCCCGTGGTGCCGTCGTCGCCGGTCTTCGTGTAGATGCGCGGCATGGGGAGCTAGCATAGGGCGTCGCTGCGGGCGCCCCGACGATCCGTTCGGGATCCCGAGGACCGCCAGACCTAGGAGGCTTCGCATGGCCGGAACGTTCGGATCCGTCGTCACCGCGATGGTCACGCCGTTCCGGTCCGACCACGCCGTCGACCTCGACGGGGCGCAGGAGCTGGCCTCGTGGCTCACGGACAACGGCTCGGATTCGATCTTCGTCGTCGGTTCGACGGGTGAGTCCCCGACCCTGTCCCACAAGGAGAAGGCCGAGCTGTTCCGCGCGGTGGGCGATGCGATCCGCGGGAAAGGGAAGCTCATCTGCGGCACCGGCACCTACTCCACCGCGGAGACCCTCGAGCTGACCCAGGCCGCCGAGGACGCCGGTGCGGACGGCATCGTCGTCGTCACGCCGTACTACAACAAGCCGCCGCAGCGAGGGCTCATCGCGCACTTCGAGCACATCGCCGATGCCACGGAGCTTCCGATCATCGTCTACAACATCCCGAGCCGCACGGGCACGCGGATCGAGCACGAGACGATGCTCCGGCTCGCGGAGAAGCCGAACATCGTCGCCGTGAAGGACTCGACGGGAGACTTCAAGGCGATCTCGAACCTGATCTCAGAGGTTCCCGACGGGTTCGAGGTCTACTCCGGCGACGACTGGGCGACGTTCGGTTACGTGTGCCTCGGAGCGGTCGGAGTGGTGAGCGTCGCATCGCATCTCGTCGGCTCCCAGATCCGACAGATGATCGACCTGATCGAGACCGGAGACGTCCCCGCGGCTCGCAAGCTGCACGAGGACCTCTCGCCGCTGTTCAATGCCCTGTTCGTGACGTCCAACCCGATCCCGGTGAAGGCCGCCCTCGACATGCTGGGCCGGCCCGCCGGTCCGCCACGCCTGCCGCTCGTCCCTGCGACGGCGGATGAGCGCGACCGGGTTCGCAAAGCACTGGAGGATGCCGGTCTCCTCTAGATCGCCCGCGCGACTCGTCTTCCTCGGAGGGGTGGGTGAGGTCGGTCGGAACATGGCCTGCCTCGAGCTCGACGACCGCATCCTGATCATCGACGTCGGGCTCTCGTTCCCGTCGGGCGACATGCCGGGGATCGATCTCGTCCTGCCGGACTTCGAGTTCGTGCGCCAGCAGGCGGACAAGATCCAGGGGGTCGTCCTCACCCACGGGCACGAGGACCACATCGGGGCGCTCCCGTATCTCCTTCGGGACATCGATCGCCGGCTCGAGGTCTACGGAACGGCGTTCACGCTCGCCCTGCTGCAGAGCAAGCTCGAGGAACACCAGGTGACCCACCTCGTCGATCTGAGGACCGTGACGCCGGGTGAGGAAGCGACCACCGGGCCGTTCACGATGCGATTCCTCCGGGTCACGCACTCGATCCCCGACGGGATGGCGGTCGTGGTCGACACCCCGTTCGGGGCGATCGTGCACACGGGCGACTTCAAGATCGATCAGACACCCTTGGACGGGAGAGCGACCGACCTGCACGGGCTCGCCGAGGAGGCAGGACGGGGGAAGGGCGTGCACCTGCTCCTCTCCGACTCCACCAACGCCGAGGAGCCGGGGTACTCCGTCAGCGAGCGCACCGTGGGACCCGTGCTCCAGGACATCGTCGCGGGCGCTCCGGGCTTGGTGATCGCGGCCTGCTTCTCGAGCCACGTCCATCGGGTGCAGCAGATCGTGAACGCGGCGCGCGCCAACGAGCGCGTGGTGGCGTTCCTCGGCAGATCGATGCACAAGTCCGTGGACGCAGCCAGGGGACTCGGACTCCTGAACGTCGAGGATCAAGACGTCGTCGACATCGAGGAGATCGATCGGCTGGATCCCGGCCGCGTCGTCGTCATCTGCACCGGCTCGCAGGGAGAGCCGTACTCGGCGCTGTCGCTCATGGCGCAGCGCCAGCACAAGTGGGTCGACATCGGACCGGGCGAGACCGTGGTCCTGTCCTCCTCGCTGATCCCCGGGAACGAGCCGGCGATCCATCGCGTGGTCGACGCTCTCTACCGCACGGGCGCCGACGTCTTCCACATGCCTTCGGACCCGGTGCACGCCTCCGGCCACGCCGCCCAGGAGGAGCTGCGGCTGATGCTCTCCCTCGTGCGACCTCGCTGGTTCATCCCGGTCCACGGCGAGCGGCGCCACCTCCAGCATCACGCCAGGCTCGCGCACGAGGTCGGGATCCCTCCGGAGCGGACGCTCGTCTGCGAGGACGGCGACGTGGTCGAGGTGGGCGAGGAGCTGCGGCAGCTCGACCGGATCCGCGCGGGGATGACGTTCGTCGACGGGCTCGGGATCGGTGACGTCGGCGGTGAGGTGCTGCGGGACCGCCGCAAGCTCTCGGCGGACGGGGTGGTCGTGGTCGTCATCATCGTGGACTCACAGACCGGCGAGCTGGTCGGCGGCCCGGACGTCGTCAACCGCGGATTCGTCCACGAGGAGACCTCGGGCGACATCCTCGAGGAGGCGCGGGAGCGGGTCATCCAGGCGGTGAAGGAGTCCGCGGAGGCGCACGTGACCGACCAGTCCGCCCTCCAGCAGAACGTCCGTCGCGTGCTCAAGAGGTACTTCAACGAGGTGACGCAGCGCAAGCCGGTGATCCTGCCGGTGATCATGGAGGTCTGAGCACACCTCGGGTCCTTGAAGCGTCCGCCTCACCCGTCATGCTTGTCCGAACATGGCCACGAAGACTTCCCCCTCCCGGAGGTCCGGGAGCAGCGGGTCGCGCTCGCGACCCTCGAAGAAGAAGGCGCCCTCGAGGAAGAGGAAGCCGTCCAAGACCTCCGTCCGGACGGTGCTGTCGCCGTGGGCGCGCGACGCCCTCGGCATCGGGCTCATCGTCCTGTCCCTTCTCGCCGTGCTCTCGGTCTGGTTCGAGGCCGGCGGCCCGCTGGGCAGAGGCATCGCCTGGCTGATCGGAGGAGCCTTCGGCATCGGGGCCTACGCGTTCCCGGTCTTCGGTGCGTGGTGGGGCTTCGTGCTCCTCAAGGACACGGCGCGCGAGGACCGGGTCCGGATGTTCATCGGATGCTGCGTGCTCGTGGCCGGCGTCCTGGGTCTGGTCTCGTTGTTCGCGGGCAACCCGAGCTTCACCGAAGGCCAGGAAGCGCTCGCCGACGCCGGCGGGATCGTGGGCGCCTTGGCCGCCTGGCCCCTCGCCCGGGTCATCTCGCCGATCGGCGCGGCGATCGTGTGCGCGGGGCTCGCGACCCTCGGGCTGTTGATCTTCACCGGGACGCCGTTCGCAGCGGTCAAGGAGAAGATCGACACGTTCCGAGAGGAGCGAGACGAGCGAGACCCCGTCTCCGCGAAGGCTCGTGAGACCGAACAGGTGAAGCCGCGACGGCGGTGGTCGTGGCGGCAGGCGTTCGGACTCGACGACGGGGACGTCGTCCTCGTGCCCGATGCGGACGACGCCACCTCCACGGAAACGATCCCGGCCGTCGAGGAGGAGCCGGTGTTCGCGACCGAACCCGGACTGCCGGCCGCCAAAGCCTCGTCCACCCGCACGGTGGCGACCCCCAACGGTCCCTACCAGCTTCCGCCGCTCGACCTGCTGCGGACGGCACCTCCGTCCAACGCGGACTCGCGCGCCGAGCGCGACACGTTGGCGGCCCTGGAACGGACGCTGCACACCTTCGGGGTCGACGCCAAGGTCGTGGGTGCGCACCGCGGCCCGACGGTCACGATGTACGAGGTGGCGGTCGCGTCCGGCACCAAGGTGAGCAAGGTCGTCAGCCTCTCGAGCGATATCTCCTACGCGCTCGCGTCGCCCGACGTCCGGATCCAGGCGCCGATCCCCGGCAAGTCGGCCATCGGCATCGAGGTCCCCAACACGCATCGGGACTTCGTCATGGTGGGAGACGTCCTCCGTTCCCCGGCCGCGAAGCAGGCGACCCATCCACTCGAGGTGGCGCTGGGCAAGGACGTCCACGGCCGGGCGCGGATGGTGAACCTCGCCGAGATGCCGCACCTGCTGATCGCCGGCGCCACCGGAGCCGGGAAGTCGTCGCTCGTGAACTCCTTCATCACCTCGTTGCTCGCGAGGACGACCCCCGAGGACGTCCGGCTCGTCCTCGTGGACCCCAAGCGCGTGGAGCTCAGTCACTTCGGCGGCGTGCCGCACCTGCTCTCGCCGGTGATCGTGCATCCGAAGCGCGCGGCCGAGGCGCTGCAGTGGATCGTCCGCGAGATGGAGATGCGCTACGAGCTGCTCGCGACCGTCGGTGTCCGCGACATCGACTCCTACGAGGAGGGATTGCGCGACGGCACGCTGCGGATCCCACCCGGCATGGAGGAGAAGTTCGAACACATGCCGTTCATCGTCGTCGTGATCGACGAGCTGGCCGACCTGATGATGGTGGCCCCGCGCGCGGTCGAGGACGCGATCTGCCGCGTGGCGCAGATGGCGCGTGCCGTCGGGATCCATCTCGTCGTCGCGACGCAGCGTCCCTCGGTCGACGTCGTCACCGGCCTGATCAAGGCGAACATCCCCTCGCGCATCGCGCTGATGACGTCATCGCAGGCCGACTCACGCGTGATCCTCGACATGAACGGTGCCGAGAAGCTCGTGGGGCACGGCGACATGCTGTTCGCACCCTCCAACATCTCGAAGCCGGTCCGCATCCAGGGCGCCTGGGTCACGGAAGGTGAGGTCCGAGCGATCTCCGACTTCATCCGCGCCCAACGGGAGGTCGTCTACGAGAACACGGTCGAGGGATTGGCGCTCCCGCCCGGCGAGGGCACGGGTGAGCACGGCATCGGTGACGACGACGACCTGTTGGAACAGGCGGCCGAGCTGGTGATCCGCTCGCAGTTGGGGTCGACCTCGATGCTGCAGCGGAAGCTCAAGGTCGGGTTCGCCCGGGCCGGCAGGATCATGGATCTGATGGAGGAGCAAGGTCTCGTCGGGCCTTCCCAGGGTTCGAAGGCCAGAGATGTACTCCTCACGTGGGACGAGTGGGAGGAGCGCCGCTCCGCCTAGGCCTCGATCAGATCGCGCCGACGCGCCGCGCGACCTGGAACAGCGTGTCCGCGTGCTGCTGCGGGTCGATCATGAGCGTTCCGGCCACGCCCACGTGCGACTGCCAGTACCCGTAGATCTTGTCGACAGACCAACCTCGTCCCTGCGCGCTGCGGAAGCTCCGCACCATCTCGCTCCCGGCCCAGATCGCGTCGGGGCTCACGAGGAACCCTCCGTTCCAGCCGTCGATCGTGCGCCAGAAGGCGCCGATCGATCCCCACCCGCCATCGTCCCGCTCACCTGCGACGAGGAGGTACCGGACCGGACCGTTCGACAGCAGGTGTGGGGACGGCAGGATCGCGCGGACGGTCGCCAGCGGCGAATCGACGGTGTGGTCTTGGGGCATGCCTGCGTCCAACGGATCTCCCTCCCTGCACGGCCAACTGTAGTCCCCCGCGTGGTGCGCTCCACCGGACGGACGGCCGATTCGGAACGAGCCCTTGGACCTAGGCCGGTCGGCGGCGCTCCCTCCTGTCCTCGACGGTCATCGCCCATCGATCGTGATCGCGCCAGCGACCGCCCACCTTCAGGTAGCGCAGCGCGAGGCCCTCGTTCCGGAATCCGGCTCGGCGGACCAGCTCGGCCGAACGCTCGTTGCCGGGTTGCACGCTCGCCTGCACCCGATGGAGACGCAGGTCGTCGAAGGCGTGCCGAAGGACGAGCTCCAACCCTTCACGCATGTACCCCTTCCCGGCGTAGGGCTCGAACGCGTAGTAGCCGAGGTAGGCGTTGCGGAACATCCCGAGAACGATCCGGCTCAGGCTGAAATAGCCGACGATCGCGTCATCCTCGTTCCGGCAGACCACCAGACGCTCGTCGTGCGCGGGGGCCCCTCGGACGTGCTCGCGGAAGGCGTGCGGGGTGGACGGCGGATACGACCAGGGGCGATGGAACGCTCTCGATGCGCGCACCCGCTCGAGGAACTCCGCTTCGTCCGCGAGTGAGATCGGGCGGATGTGCACGCGGCGGTCGTGCCTGGTCGCGTGTGGCATCCGCGGGAGTGTATGTCCGTGACGGCTATCCTTTCGCTCTCATGGCCGGCTCAGTGACCGATCCCCGGGCAGGGGTCGGCTCGGCGCTGCGGCGCGCTCGCGAGATGCGAGATGTCTCGCTCGACGAGGCGGCGCGCGACACCAGGCTCCGGGTCGATCAGCTGGATGCCCTCGAGCGAGAGGATTTCGGCGTGCTCTCGGGCGACGTCTACGTGCGCGCGTCCCTTCGCACGTATGCGAGCTATCTGGGGCTCGACGCGGACAAGATCGCAGGGGCCTACGCGCAGACGGCTGACGATGTCGAGCCGACGGCGCCGCCGGCGAAGCTCGGGGCCGTCGAGCGGGCGATCGCCGCCAGCCGGATCAGGGACAACCAGCGTTTCCTCCTCGTGGCGGCCGCCTCGATCCTGTTGATCCTGCTCGCGTTCGGTCTCCTGTCCCGGGGCGCGGCGGCCCCGCCGAAAGCCGTCATCCCTTCCGGCACCGCGTCGCCGGTTCCGAACGACCCCACCATCAGGGCCGTGGTGGTCGCCCGGAGCGACGTCGACGTGGAGGCCGAGGAGGACGGCGCCCCCACGTCCTACCGGCTGCGGCCGGGGGAGACGATCACCCTCGTGGCCCTGGAGCGCTTGGAATTCACCGTGGCGGACGCGGGCCTGGTGCAGGTCAGCGTCAACGGCACGGACGTGACCAAGGGCAAGCGGGGCTCGCCGGTCACCTATCGCTACTCGGCGGGCGATGGAGGCGAGTCATCGTCGAACGGGTGAGACCTCTCGGGCTCGGCTGGCCGAACGTCCTTTCCATCGGGCGCATCGCGCTGATCCCGGTCATCCTCGTGCTCCTGTCCATGGATCGGGCCGAGACCAGATGGCTCGCGCTGGTCGTGTTCATCGTCGGGGCCTTGTCCGATCTGGCCGACGGCTACCTCGCCCGCCGCCACGAGATGACCACGCCGGTGGGCGCCTGGCTCGATCCGCTGTCGGACAAGCTGTTCGTGATCGTGCCCGCCGTGGCGCTCACCGCCCAGGGGGAGTTCCCCTGGTGGGCCACGGCCGTCATCGTCCTCCGCGAGGTATCGGTGTCGCTGCTCCGCTGGCGCTTGGACCGTCGGGGGGTGTCGATGCCCGCGTCACGAGCCGGCAAGGCGAAGACGTTCAGTCAGATCTCAGCGGTCGCTCTCTCGATCGCCCCGTTGCCGTCGGGGTTCGACCCGATCGTCCTCACGGTGGTCGTGATCGCGGTGATCCTGACCGTGACCAGCGGGCTCGAGTACCTCTTCACCGAGCGCCACCGCATGGAGACGGGGTGAGGGCGGAGATCGTCGCGGTCGGGACCGAGCTGCTCCTGGGTCAGATCGCGAACACGAACGCCCGGTGGATGTCGGAGTCCCTCGCGTCGATCGGTGTGGACGTGCTGCACCACCAGGTCGTCGGGGACAACCTGGAGCGGATCGTCGAGGCGATGCGATCGGCGTCCTCGCGCGCCGACGTCGTGATCGTGACCGGCGGGCTCGGACCGACCCAGGACGACATCACGCGCGACGCGCTCGGCGCTCTCCTCGAGGCCCGGATGGTGCGCCATCCGGAGCTCGAGGAGATGCTCCGGGAGAAGTTCCGCTCGTTCGGGCGGCGTGAGATGCCCGAGAGCAACCTCCGTCAAGCCGACGTTCCCGAGGGTGCGAGGTACATCACCCCGGACCGGGGGACGGCGCCGGGGCTGGTGGCGGATCTGTCCGACGGGGTGCGTCTGTACGCCGTGCCCGGCGTGCCGGAAGAGATGGTCGAGATGATGGAGGGGACGATCCTCCCGGAGCTGGCGTCGACGGGCGCCGGGGTGGTCCGGTCCCGCGTGCTCCGATGCGCGGGGATCGGCGAATCGGCGCTCGCGGAGCGGGTCGACGACCTCTTCGCGGGCTCGGCCAATCCCACGATCGCGTTCCTGGCGTCATCGGGTGAGGTCAAGGTCCGGGTCACCGCCAAGGCGGGGACGGCGAGCGAAGCGGACGCGTTGATCGAACCGATCGCCGATGAGGTCATGCGACGTCTCGGCGACGACGTGTTCACATCCGCCGACGAGTCGCTCGAGGAGGCCGTGGTGCGTCTGCTCGCCGAGCGCGGCGTGACGCTCGCTTGCGCCGAGTCGATCACGGGTGGGGGAGTCGGAGCCCGGATCACGAGCGTCGCCGGCGCCTCCGAGGTCTTCGTGGGGTCCGCCGTGGTGTACCGCAACGACGCCAAGGTGGCGGTGCTCGGGGTGTCGGAGGAGACGTTGGCGGGCTCGGGGCCGGTGAGCGAGGGATGCGCGCGCGAGATGGCCACAGGCGCCCGCCGCGTGTTCGGGTCGGACATCGGCATCTCCCTGACGGGAGCGGCCGGCCCGGACTCGCACGGAGGCGCGCCCGCCGGGACGATCTGGGTCGCGCTCGAGGCCCTGGACGTTTCGCACGCGCGCGGCTTCCACGTGCCGGGGGAGCGGGATCGTGTCAGGCGATGGGCGGAGCAGGCCGCGCTGGACCTCCTCCGTCGTCATCTGGAGGGCCGGCCGCTCCCGGCCTCGGATCGCCTGATCTGATGGCCAGGGTCTGATCCATGGGAAGAGATCGAGCCGCGCGCCCGGAGGCGAAGCCGCTCCGGCTCTTCGTCGCGATCGAGATCCCCGAGGAGGTGAAGGACGAGGTCGAGGCGGCGTTCGCGCCATGGCGCGAGGCGTTCCCGAAGGCCCGGTGGGTCCCTCGCGAGAACCAACACGTGACGATGAAGTTCCTCGGGCGGACGTGGCCGCGGTTGGTCGACTGGGTGCCGGAGCAGGTGGAAGCGGCCGCGGCCGATGTGCCACGGTTCACGGTCAGGGTGCGGGGGGTGGGGAGCTTCCCGTCCGCCAAGTCGGGCCGGGCGCTCTGGGCCGGGTTCGAGGACACGGACCTGATCACCGACCTCGCGACCGAGATCGAGGCGGCGCTCGTCGAGGAGTTCCCTGCCGAGAAACGTCCGTTCCATCCCCACCTCACGGTGGCGCGCAGCGACCCGCCCGTGAAGCTTCCGGCGGCCTACACGGCGACACCCCTGGAGACGGACCCGTGGGAGGTCGACCGCGTCGTGCTGTTCCGCAGCCACCTCGGGCGCCCGGCGCCCCGGTACGAGCCGCTCGCGCGTTTCCCGCTGGGCGCGTAGGTTACTTGCCTTCGAACACGTGTTCGACTAGCCTCGTGACGTCGCGGACCGGCCGGATGGCGAACCGAACACGAGGAATGACAGAGGTGTAACTTATGTCAGGGTCGATGGCTAATCTCCACTCGTCGCTTGCACAGGCACTCTCCCGGCCCCCCTCCGGGCAGGGCAGGGGTACGAAGGAGGGGAACGTGGATCGGGACAAGATGCTCGACGTCACACTGCAGCAGATCGAGAAGCAGTTCGGCCGTGGCGCCGTGATGAAGCTCGGCGAGCACCCGATGGGGGCGGGGATCACCGTCATCCCCACCGGCTCGCTGGCGTTGGACATCGCGCTCGGGGTCGGTGGGATCCCGAAGGGGCGCGTCGTCGAGGTGTTCGGCCCGGAGGGTTCGGGCAAGACGACCGTGTGCCTGCACATGATCGCCGAGGCGCAGGCGAAGGGTGGCATCGCCGCGTTCATCGACGCCGAGCACGCGCTCGACCCCACGTACGCGCGCGAGCTGGGCGTGAACATCGACGAGCTCCTCGTGTCGCAGCCGGACTCCGGCGAGCAGGCCCTCGAGATCGCGGACATGCTGGTCCGCTCCGCCGCCCTCGACCTCGTGGTGATCGACTCGGTGGCGGCGTTGGTGCCCAGAGCCGAGATCGAGGGCGAGATGGGCGACACCCACGTCGGCCTGCAGGCGCGCCTGATGTCCCAGGCGATGCGCAAGCTCTCGGGGTCGCTATCACGGTTCGACACCACCGCGATCTTCATCAACCAGCTGCGGGAGAAGATCGGCGTGATGTTCGGCTCACCCGAGACGACCCCCGGCGGCCGGGCGCTGAAGTTCTACTCCACCATCCGGCTCGACGTTCGGAAGATCGAGAACCTGAAGGACGGGACCGAGGTCGTTGGCTCCCGCACCCGGATCAAGGTCGTGAAGAACAAGGTGGCGCCGCCCTTCCGTCAGTGCGAGTTCGACATCATGTACGGCAAGGGCATCTCCAAGGAGGGCTCGCTCATCGACGTGGGCGTCGATCTGGAGATCGTCAAGAAGTCGGGCGCGTGGTTCACCTACGAGGGCGATCAGCTCGGCCAGGGCAGAGAGAACGCCCGGCAGTTCCTCGCCGAGCACATCGATCTCCGTGACGAGATCGAGCGGAAGGTGCGCGAGGCGGTCGGGCTCACCTCCTTCGGGGAGGGTGACGACGTGCCCATCAAGCTGGACGACGTCGACGCACCGCCGGAGGAGCCGCCGATCGAGGAGCCTGCGCCGGCCGCCAAGTCGAAGAGCGGTTCCCGGGCGTAGTCGAGCACTCGGTGGCCCACCGGCGCGAGGTCAAGAACCCGAAGAACTGCCACGAGCGCGCCCTCGGACTCCTGGCGGTTCGTCCTCGCAGTCGCCGAGAGCTGGAGCGGCGGCTCCTGGGGGCTCGATTCGAGCCGGACGAGGTGCAGGACGTCCTGACCCGGCTGGAACGGGTCGGGCTGGTGGACGACGAGGCGTTCGCGAGGCAATACGCGGAACAGCGGTTCGGCTCCCGCAAGGAAGGCAGCCGCGGCGTCGAGCAGGGCCTCCGCGCGGCCGGCATCGCCCCGGCGCTCGCCGCCAGTGCCGCGGACGGCGCTCCCGACGAGGATGAGGAGCGCGCCGCGGATCTGGCCCTCTCGCGGGCCTCGCGGCTTCGGGGCGTGCCCCCCCAGAAGGCCTTCGCACGCCTCTCCTCTCTCCTGATGCGGCGTGGATACAGCCCCGAGATCGCCCGCAGCGCAGCGCGGAAAGCGCTGGAGCTCTCCTTCCAGGACGAGTAGCGACCTTGTGTCTCGCGGGCCCCGGCCGTAGCATCGGGGAAACGAGAGGAATCGATCTCCCGAACCCAACCGGACGAACGACCGAAGGGCTGAAGTGACCGAGTTCAACATCGACCCGACCACCTGCTCCGACCCCGCACGCGCTCTCAGAAAGGGTCGGCGGCACTAGCCTTCGTCGAACGATCTGGACCGGGGACCGAGATCCCTCTCCCGAGACATCGGGAGGAACGATGGACGCCGTCATCGCCGGTCTCGTCGGCCTCATGGCCGGGGTAGCCGTGGGATTCGTCGTGCGCAACTCGATCGGAGCGACCAACGCGCGCTCCGCTGAAGCTCAAGCCAAGAAGCTCCTGCTCGACTCCGAAGAGGAAGCTGCCAAGACCCGCGCCAGCGGGCTCCAGGAATCCAAGGACGAGGCCGCCCGGATGCGACGGGAGACCGAGGAGGATCTGAAGCACAGGCGTGAGGAGGTCGGGCGCCTCGAGCGCCGGATCACCGAGACGGAGGCAGACCTCCGTGACCGCGGTCAGCGGATGGACGCCCGGACCGAGGAGCTGAAGGAACGCGAGGACAAGCTGACGTTCGTCCGGGAGCAGCTCGAGAAGGCGACCGAGCAGCACAAGGCGCAGTTGGAGCGCATCGCGGGGATGACCTCGAACGAGGCGAGGGACCTGCTCGCTTCGCAGGTGGTCGACGAGGCGAAGCGCGGCGCGATGGCCCAGGTGCGTGAGATCGAGCAGCGTGCCCGGGAGGAGGGCGAGGAGCGTGCCCGGAAGATCGTGACCATCGCCATCCAGCGGGTCGCGTCGGAGCAAACGGCGGAGTCGAGCGTGAGCGTCTTCACGCTGCCGAGCGAAGACATGAAGGGGCGGATCATCGGCCGCGAAGGACGGAACATCCGCGCGTTCGAAGCCGCCACCGGCGTCAACATCATCATCGACGACACGCCCGAGGCCGTCGTGCTCTCGTGTTTCGACCCCGTGCGTCGCGAGGCGGCGAGGATGACCCTCGAGAAGCTCGTGCAGGACGGCCGGATCCAGCCGGCGCGGATCGAGGAGGTCCACGAGCGGTCCGTGCGCGACCTCGACGAGCAGATCAGGAAGTCCGGGGAGGACGCGGTGGCCGAGGTCGGCCTCACGGACGTCCATCCGGAGCTCATCAAGCTCCTGGGCCGTCTCCAGTACCGCACCAGCTACGGCCAGAACGTGCTGAAGCACCTCGTCGAGTCGTCACACATCGCGAGCGCGCTCGCCGCGGAGATCGGGGTCGATCCGGCGATCGCCAAGCGCGGAGCCTTCCTCCACGACATCGGGAAGGCCGTGACGCACGAGGTGGAGGGGTCGCACGCGATCATCGGCGCCGAGATCGCGCGCCGACTGAAGGAGGACGCGGAGGTCGTTCACTGCATCGAGTCCCACCACGGCGAGGTCGAGCAGCGAACGGTCCACGCGGTGCTCGCGCAGATCGCCGATTCGATCAGCGGTGGCCGTCCCGGCGCCCGCCGCGAGTCGCTGGAGACCTACATCAAGCGGCTCGAGCGACTCGAGGAGATCTGCACGGCGCACGAAGGCGTGGAGAAGGTGTTCGCGATGCAGGCGGGCCGCGAGGTGCGCGTGATGGTCACGCCCGAGGACATCGACGACCTCCAGGCACAGACGATCGCGAGGGACATCGCCAAGCAGGTCGAGGAGGAGCTCCAGTACCCCGGGCAGATCAAGATCTCGGTGATCCGGGAGACGCGTGCCACCGAGTTCGCGAGGTAGCCTCGGGACGTGAGCGAGACGTTCCTGATCCGCACCTTCGGGTGCCAGATGAACGAGCACGACTCCGAGCGGATCGGAGGCATGCTCCGAGCCGACGGTATGACGCCGACCGAGGATGTCGCGGCCGCGCGCGTGATCGTCTTGAACACGTGCGCGATCCGCGAGAACGCGGACAACAAGCTCTACGGCAACCTCGGCCACCTGAAACCGCTGAAGGCGGAGAACCCGGACCTGCGGATCGTCGTCGCGGGCTGCCTGGCTCAGAAGGACCAGGGCCTGATCCAGCAGAAGGCGCCGTGGGTCGACGTCGTGGTGGGGACGCACGCGCTGCCGCACCTGCTGGACCTCCTCCGGCGGTCGGAGGTCGAGGGCCCGCTGATGGACGTCGCCGAGTACACCGAGCTGTTCCCCTCGGCGCTCCCGGCGGCGCGGGACGACGCGTTCCGCGCGTGGGTCGCGATCGCGGTCGGATGCGACAACGCCTGCACGTTCTGCATCGTGCCGTTCGTCCGGGGCGCGCAGCGCTCCCGGGCGATCGGCGACGTGCTCGCGGAGGTGCAGGGGCTCGCACGCAGAGGCGTGGTCGAGGTGACCCTCCTCGGACAGAACGTGAACACGTACGGGCGCGACGTCACGGTTCCCGGGACGTCGCGCCGTCCCCTCTTCGCGGAGCTGCTCCGGCAGGTGAACGAGGTCGAGGGGCTCCGACGGATCAGGTTCACGTCGCCGCACCCGCACGACTTCACGCCGGATGTCATCGAGGCGATGGCCGAGAGCGACAAGGTCTGCGAGCACATCCACTTCCCGCTGCAGTCCGGCTCGGACACGGTGCTGAAGTCGATGCGGCGCTCCTACCGCCGGGACCGCTACCTCGGGTGGCTCGACCGGATCCGGGACGCGATCCCGGCCGTCGCCGTGTCGACCGACATCATCGTCGGGTTCCCCGGCGAGACCGAGGCGGACTTCGCCGACACGCTCGACGTCGTCGCGCGTGCGCGGTTCGACTCCGCGTACACGTTCCAGTACTCGCCGAGACCGGGGACACGCGCGGCGTCGATGCCGGACCAGATCCCCAAGGAGGTCGTGCAGGAGCGGTTCGACCGGCTCCTGGCGATGCAGGGCGAGATCTCGTTCGAGAAGGCGCGCGCGCAGATCGGCACGGAGGCCGAGGTGCTCGTCGAGGGCGCCGGGCCACGGGGGACCTCCACGCAGTCCCGGACCAGGACGAATCGCATCGTGCATCTGGGCGACGCCGTGGAGCCGGGCACCTTCGTCACGGCTCGTATCACGGACGCCGCGCCGCACCACCTGTCCGGCGAGGTCGTCACGGCGCCTGCGCTGGTCTGAGGCGTGGAGCCGTTCCTCGCCCTGGTCGGCCCGACCGCCTCCGGGAAGACCGAGGCGGCCCTCCGGGTCGCCGAGGACCTCGGCGCCGAGATCCTGTCGATCGACTCGATGCTCGTCTACCGAGGGATGGACGTCGGCACGGCGAAGCCCACGGCCGAGCAGCAGGCGCGGATCCCACACCACCTGCTCGACCTGGTCGAGCCGAGCGAGCCCTTCAGCGTGGCCGCGTTCCAGGCCGCGGCCCGCGAGGCGGCTGACGACGTCGGCCGCCGCGGGCCGCGGCCGTTGCTGGTGGGCGGTTCGGGTCTGTACTTCCGTGCGGTGGTCGACGATCTCGGGTTCCCCGGCACCGAGGCCGAGACCCGCGACATCCTGGAAAGCGAGGCGGCCGCCTTGGGTCCCGAACGGATGCACCGGCGGCTCGCCGAGATCGATCCCGCCGCCGCATCCAGGATCGAGTCGGCGAACGTCCGGCGGACGGTCCGCGCCCTGGAGGTCGCCGCGATCACCGGGAATCGGTTCAGCTCCTACGCCGCGGCCTGGGAGTCGTACCCGCCTGAGCGGGTGCGTGCGGCGGGGATCCGTGTGGCGCCCGAGGCGCTCGCCGTCCGGGTGCAGGCGCGGGTGGAGCAGATGCTGGCTGCGGGTTGGCTGGACGAGGTGGAGAAGCTCGCCGCCGCCGGCTTCGGGGGCTGGCTCACCTCCTCGCAGGCCATCGGATACGCTGAGCTCGCCCGTCACCTGGAGCACGAGCTCAGCCTGGAGGACGCCGTCCGGCAGACCGTCAAGCGGACCCGCACCCTCGCGCGGCGGCAGATGGCGTGGTTCCGGCGCGACCCGCGGATCCGATGGTTCGATGTCGGCATGGAGGGAGCCTCGGAGGTCGTGGACGATGTCGTGACGTACCTGGCGGACGTGTGAACGATCTCCGCATCTGGAAGTACCAGGCCACCGGCAACGACTTCGTGATGACGCTCGACCCGGAGGACCGCCGCCCTCTCTCGTCCGACGAGGTCCGTGTCCTCTGCGATCGGCGGTTCGGGATCGGCGCCGACGGCTCGATCCGTGTCACGTCCGGGCACGACGGCCGAGCCTTCATGGATTACCGGAACGCCGACGGGAGTCTCGCCGAGATGTGCGGGAACGGCCTGCGCTGCGTCGCGTTGTTGCTCCGGGACGCCGGTGGGGAGGACGCAACCTCCTTCGACGTGGAGACGAGGGCCGGTACGCGCCGCGTGGAGCTCGTGCCCGACGGGCGTGTCAGCGTGGACATGGGTGAGCCCAACTTCACCAAGGCGGCGATCCCGATGCGAGGGCCGGCGTGGGAGACCTCCCTCCACGAGCCCCTCGACCTCGGCGGCGGCGTCGTCGTCACGGCGAGCGCCGTCTCGATGGGCAATCCCCACTTCGTCCTGTTCGTGGAGGACGACCCGGAGCGATTCCATGTCGCCCACATCGGGGCGGTGCTCGAGCGGGACGATCGGTTCCCCGAGGGAACGAACGTGGAGTTCGCGAGGGTCACGGACGACGAGATCGTCGCGCGCGTGTGGGAGCGGGGGAGCGGAGAGACGATGGCGTGCGGCAGCGGGGCGTGCGCGATCGTGGTGGCGGCGAACGAGGCGGGGCTCACCGGTCCTCGAGCGATGGTGCGCTTCCCCGGAGGCGTGTTGGAGGTCGAGCGACTCGAGACCGGCTCGGTCCTGCTCACCGGACCCGCGCGCGCCGTCTTCGAGACGACGATCGACCTCGATGCCTTGTCGGAGGCATCCGAAGCGTGACCACCGCGGCGGAACGGCTGGTCGCGCGTGCCGAGGCACTCGTGGGCATCCCTTCGGAAAGCCGGCACGAAGACGCGATCCTCGCCGAGATCCGCGGATCTCTCCCCGGCTCGTACCGGATCGTGGACGACGAGGACTCGGTGCTCCTCGCGCTCCCGGAGCGGCGGCCGGGGGCGCCGCTGGTGATCCTCGCCGGCCACGTCGACACCGTGCCGCTCGGCGGGAGCGCCCCCGGCCGCCGCGAGGGCGACACGCTCCACGGGCGGGGCGCAGCCGACATGAAGGGCGGCCTGGCGGTCATGCTGGAGATCGCCGGCGCGCTGGCGACACCGGATCGTGATCCTGGACTCGACTCCGACCTGGACATCGGACTGTTGTTCTTCGGACGCGAGGAGTTGCCGTTCACCGAGAGCGCGCTCGTGCCGCTGTTCGATCGCCGGCCCGAGATCTCCGACGCCGCCCTCGCGATCGTCCTCGAACCGACTGCGAACCGGCTGGAACTCGGATGCCTCGGCAACCTCAACGCGGAGGTGACGTTCGGGGGCGAGGCAGCCCACACGGCCCGGCCTTGGGTGGGCCGGAACGCGATCCACGCGGCGATCGCAGCGCTGGCGCCGGTCAGCGACCTCCCGGTCCGCGACGTCGAGGTCGACGGGTTGATCTACCGGGAAGTCGCGTCGGTGACCTCGATCCAAGGAGGTGTCGCCACCAACGTCGTGCCGGATCGCGCGACCGCGCACGTGAACTTCCGATACGCGCCCACACACACGCCCGCCGAGGCCGAACGGAGACTGCGGGAGCTCCTCGGTCATCCGAGCGCGGCCGTCGAGATCGTCGGCAACGCCCCGCCCGCCCGGCCCCCGTCGGAGAACGCGCTGGTGGATCGGCTCCGGACCGCCGGCGATCTCGACGTCGGTCCGAAGCAGGCCTGGACGCCGGTCGCCGAGCTCGGCCTCGTCGGTGTCGACGCCGTGAACTTCGGACCCGGCGACCCGCAGTACGCTCACAGGGACGACGAGCAGATCGAGGTCGTCGCGCTGGTGAGGTCGTACGAGGTGTTGCGAGCGTTCCTGCGCACAGGGAAGACATAGGGAAGGGAGAGAGTGGTCCACCTGTCACCCGGTCTCCGAGCGTCGGAGCCGTATCCGTTCGAGGAGCTGGATCGCCGGAAGGCGGCCGCGATCGCCGATGGTCGCCCCGTCGTCGACTTCGGGGTCGGCGACCCGCGGGAGGAGACGCCCGCGTTCATCCGCGATGCCCTGAAGGACGCGATCGGACCGATCTCTTCCTATCCGCGCGCGGCCGGTCTCCCCGAGCTGCGCGGCGCCATCGCCTCCTGGGTCCAGCGGCGCTTCGGCGTCACCCTCGATCCCGACGTGCACATCCTCCCCACGCTCGGTTCCAAGGAACCGATCTTCAGCCTCGCTCAGTCGCTCCTCGACCGTGAGGGCGGCAAGCATCTCGTGGTGGTGACGAGCCCCGGCTACACGATCCCCGAGCGAGGCGCACGGTTCGCCGGGGGCGACGTCGGCCGCCTGTCGCTCACCGAGGTCAACGGATTCCTCCCCGACCTCGACGCCGTGGATGCGTCCACCTGGAAGAGGACCGCCGCGCTCTGGTTGAACTACCCGAACAACCCCACGGGGGCGACCGCACCGCTCGAGTTCCTGCAGACGGCCGCCGACCACTGCCGGTCGCGCGACGTCCTCCTCGCCTCGGACGAGGCGTACAGCGAGCTCTGGTTCGAGGGGGACCCCCCGGCCTCGGTCCTGCAGGTGGGCGACCTGACCAACGTCTTGGCGTTCCATACGCTCAGCAAGCGCTCGTCGATGACGGGGTATCGATCGGGCTTCGTCGCAGGGGACCCCGAGATGATCGCGGCCCTGCGAGGGCTCCGTCCGGCGGTCGGCGTGACCCCACAGGAGTTCGTGCAGCGCGCCTCGGTCGCCGCGTGGAACGACGAAGCGCACGTCGAGGAGACTCGGGCGATCTACGGACGGAAGCGGAAGCTGTTCCTCGACCTGTTCGCTTCGCGGGGTCTTCGCGTGCCCGCGAGCGCGGCCACCTTCTATCTGTGGGTCGCCGTCCCCGAAGGACGGAACTCGCTCGAGTGGTCGTTCGAGCTCCTCGATCGCGCCGACGTGATCGTCGCGCCCGGATCGTTCTTCGGGCCGGAGGGTGAGGGCTACGTGCGGATCGCGATGGTGCCGACGATCGAGGAATGCGAACGCGCGGCCGAGGCCCTCGATCGCGTCCTGGGGACCGCCGCGTGAGCGTCACCGAGCTCGCCGGGCGGATCGAGCGATCGTGGGCCGAGCCGGAGCGCGCGGACGCGGACGCCGTGGAAGAGGCCGTCGGGATGCTGGATCGCGGAGAAGCGCGGGTCGCGGAGCCCGACGGCGACGACTGGAAGGTGAACGAGTGGGCCAAGAAGGCGGTGCTGCTCTCCTTCCGGGTCCGCGACATCGAGACGACCGAGGTCGGCCCCTTCGAGTACCGAGATCTGCTGCCCCTGAAGCGCGGCTACGAGGAGGCCGGGGTCCGCGTGGTGCCCCCGGCGACGGCTCGTTACGGCGCCTACCTGTCGCCCGGAGTGGTGCTGATGCCGAGTTACGTGAACATCGGCGCCTGGGTCGGACCGGGCACGCTCGTCGACACATGGGCCACGGTGGGGTCCTGCGCGCAGATCGGGGCCGACGTGCACCTCTCGGGAGGCGTCGGGATCGGAGGGGTGCTCGAGCCCGTCCAAGCGCGGCCGGTGATCGTGGAGGACGGCGCGTTCGTCGGCTCGCGGTGCATCGTCGTCGAGGGCGTCCGCGTGAGAGCCCGGGCCGTGCTCGGAGCCGGGCTGATCCTCACCGGCAACACGCCCGTGATCGACGTGACCGGTGACGAGCCGGTGGAGCATCGCGGCGAGGTGCCTGCCGGCGCGATCGTCGTCCCGGGATCACGCCCCCGCGAGTTCCCGGCCGGCAGCTACGGGCTGCCCGCCGGCCTCATCATCGGCTACCGGAGCGAGGCGACCGATTCCAAGCTCCAGCTGAACGAGATGCTGCGCGAGTTCGGCTCGTCGGTGGGCTCCTAACCGGATGCCCGGGCGGCAAGGGGCTCGACGGACGGCGCTCGATAGCCGCCAGACCTCGGACCGAACGCTCGAATCGCCCCTGTCGGCCACCTGGCAGCCCCGCGTCCGCGAGCGAGCCGTGCTCGTGGGAGTCGGGCCGGGGATCGCCGAGACGGACCTCGACGAGCTCGCCGCGCTCGCGGATTCTGCCGGCGCGGAGACCGTGTCCCGGATCGTGCAGAGTCGCCGCGAGCCGGACCCCGGGACGTTCATCGGCCGGGGCAAGATGGACGAGCTCCACCGAACGGTCCACACGCTGGAGGCGGAGTCGGTGATCCTCGATCAGGAGCTCACGCCGGGTCAGCTCCGCAGCCTCGAGGAGCGGCTCGGCGTCAAGGTGATCGACCGCACGGCGCTGATCCTCGACATCTTCGCGCTGCATGCCCGGAGCCGGGAGGGGAAGGCCCAGGTCGAGCTCGCGCAGCTCAACTACCTGCTTCCCCGCCTGCGTGGCTGGGGCGAGGCGATGAGCCGGCTCGGAGGAGGCATCGGCACGAGGGGACCGGGCGAGACCAAGATGGAGGTCGACCGCCAGCACATCCGCCGGCGGATCGCGAAGCTGCGGCGCGACATCAAGACGCTCGCGAAGACGCGCGACCTGAAGCGATCGCGCCGTCAGGACTCCGGGATCCCGCAAGTGGCGATCGCCGGCTACACCAACGCCGGGAAGTCGACACTGATGAACCGGCTGACGGGTGCGCACACGGTCGTGGCCGACCAGCTCTTCGCGACGCTCGACCCCACGACTCGGCGGATCGAGCTGCCGGGCCGCCGCCGGGCGGTGATCTCCGACACCGTCGGGTTCGTCGGGAAGCTCCCGCACGACCTCGTCGAGGCGTTCCGCTCGACGCTCGAAGAAGTGGTCATGGCCGACCTGATCGTGCACGTCGCCGACGCCACCTCGCCCGTGCTGGACGAGCAGGTGGACGCCGTTCGAAGGGTGCTGGGTGAGATCGGGGCGGGACGGATCCCGGAGGTCCTCGCCCTGAACAAGATCGACAAGGTGGCGGGCTCTGCGCGCGCGAGGCTCGCCGGCAGGTTCCCCGGCTCGGTGGCCGTGTCCGCCTCCACCGGCGAGGGCGCGGACGGCCTGCTCGAAGCGATCGGGGTCCGGGTTCCCCATCCTCCCGTGGAGGTCCGGCTGCTCGTCCCCTTCGGGCGCGAAGACGTCACCGCCAGGCTGTACCGGGAGGCCGAGGTGCTCTCGAAGGAGACGGACACGGAGGGGACGTTGGTCCACGCGAGGGTGGGCCTTCGGGTGCTGTCCGCGATCCGCGGCTTCGTGCTCGACGAGATCTGACGCCCTAGTTGTCGGGTCTCCCGATCCGCCAGAGCCCGGGCTCCGCCCACGCTCCCGTGATCACGGTGTCGGGGTCCTGCCCTCGTTCGAGCGCGGACCGCAGAGCGAGGAGCTGCAACCGAACCGTGAGGGGGATCTGCGCGAGCAGCATCGGGAGGGGCGCCGGCTCCGCGAGACGATACGCCGGGATGCCTTCGGCCTCGGCCGCAGCCGTGACGGCCTCGACGAACCCGTCCGCCTCCGGCGTCATCAAGCTGAGCAGCGCATCGCTCGCGTTCAGTGGAACGGCGGAACCGTGCAGGAGGAACTCGATGTCGTGGCCCTCGGCGAGGACGCGGGCGCCCTCCCGGAGCTTGAGCGCACCTTCTCGCGCGGTGAAGGCGGCGGGGCCCGCACCCGCGATCACGATGGCCCGTTGGGGGATCGCCACCGCCTCGGTGCCCGACGATTCGATGGCGCTGCGGACGGCGCCCGGCACGAGCGCGAGCGTGTCGTCGGTCATCGAGTCGGCGCCCAACTCCTTCGCGATCATCGCGAGCACCAGCAGCGTCGTCGTGTAGCTCACGGTGTAGGTCTCCGAGGTCTCGCGAGGGCACGTTTCGACCGAGTGAGGGAACGGGGCTCCGCGCCTCGAGATCGTGATGACGTCCAGTCCGGCGGTCGTCGCGAGCGCCCGGGCCGCGAGCGCGTAGGCGGTCTCGCCCGTATGGGTGATGACGATGATGATGTCGTCGGGACCGACGATCGGCGCCCAGACGACGAAGCGCATGGACGACACGGCGACCGCCGAGCGGCCGGCGTCCTGGAGCATGCCGGCGCCCAGGATCGCTGCGTGATGGCTCGTGCCCGTTCCGACCAGCCAGATCCGGCGGGCGCGCTGAACGCCCTCGGCCGCCGCGTGGATCTGCTCTCGGGCCTTCTCAGAGGTCAGGAGATGGGACAGCGCATCCGGTTGCGAGAGGATCTGGCGTTCGAGGTTGGTGCTCGGTTCGGCGGACATGGGCGCGTCCCTCCGGTCGGTTCCGCGGAGCTTAGCCCGCCGCGTATCCCTTGGCTCAGACCTTCCTCATGACCGCGACCACTTTGCCGAGGATGCGTCCGTCCAACATCTCGAACGGCTCGAGGGCCGGGTTCTCGGGGATGAGCATCACGCGCGCGCCGTCGTGCCCGAGTCGCTTCACGGTGGCCTCGTCCTCGGCGGGGCCCGGCAGGAGCGCGGCCACGATGTCGCCGTCGCTCGCCGACCGCTGACTCCGAACCACCACGACGTCGCCGTCGAGGATGCCCGCGCCGATCATCGACTCGCCTGCCACGCGGAGGGCGAAGTGGCCGTCCCCGCGCACGAACTCGGTCGGGACCATGATGCGGTCCTGGATGTGCTCGTCCGCGAGGACCGGCTCGCCGGCTGCGATCCGTCCGATGAGGGGCACCGGCGTGCCCTCGGCCCGCCGATCGTCCGAAAGGGTCATCGCCCTGGGCTTGCTCGGGTCCTTCCGCAAGAGCCCCTTGCGCTCGAGGTTGGCCAGCTGGGCGTGCACCGACGACGAGGACGTGAGGCCGACGGCGTCGCCGATCTCGCGGACGGTAGGGGGATAGCCGCGCTCACGGACGGTCCGCTCGATGAAATCGAGGATGCGCTGCTGCCGCGAAGTGATGTCAGACACGGTGCGTAGCCTCCTGTTCCGGATGGCGGCGCTTCTGGATGCGGGGACGGTACCACCCACCGTGAAGGGATGCAAACATATGTTCGGTTCTCCTCTTGACATCGAACACCCGTTCGGGAACCATGGGCCCATGGGTCGAACACGTGTTCGCCGGAGGCGCCTGGTCGCACTCTGTGCAGCCATAGGCCTCGCAGCCGTCCTGTCCGGACCTGTGGCCAACGCGGTCGGGGTCGGCGGTGCGCCGGATGGCGAGTCCCCCAGGACGTACGTGGTCAGGTCCGGGGACACCTTGTGGTCGATCGCCGCCCGGTTCGCGCCGGCCAGCGATCCTCGCGTCGTGGTCGACACGATCGCGTCCGCCAACGGCGTGGATCCCGGGGCCCTGGTGCCGGGGCAGCGACTCTCCATCCCGTCCGTGGGGTAGCGGTTTCGACGGATGGGTTTGACCACCCCACATCCTGGGGGTACCGTGCCCGCGGCCACCACATGTTGTGGCCATACCCGACATGAGATGCCCTTGGTGCGGTGCGGACGACGACCGGGTCGTCGACTCACGCCCCGCCGACGGCGGATCCGCCATCCGGCGGCGGCGGCAATGCGCGACGTGCGGCCGCCGATATTCGACCTACGAGCGGATCGAGGACGTCGGCCTCGTCGTTCGCAAGCGGGACGGCTCGAGGGACCCGTTCCGGCGGGAGAAGGTCACGGCGGGGATCCTCAAGGCGACCAAGAACCGGCCGGTATCGGAGTTCCAGGTGGAGGAGCTCGTCGACCGGGTCGAGGAGCGGTTGCGCCGGAAGGGCCCGGAGGTCACCTCGCAGCAGGTCGGGATCGAGGTGCTCCAGCAGCTGCGGAAGCTCGACGAGGTCGCCTACATCCGCTTCGCGAGCGTCTACAAGGACTTCCAGGAGATCACCGACTTCGAGCGGGAGCTCGGGACGTTGCTCAAGCGCGAGCCGGCCAAGCGTCGCAAGCGCTGACCCGGCGACGGCCGAGGAAGAGCGACAGGAACGCGTTTCCCACCGGGCCTCCACTGGCGTTCCACAGCCATGTCCGGGTACGTTCCGACCCATTCCCCGGATCTCGCGGGGACCACAAGATGTTGTGGTTGGGGGTGGGGGTTAGGCCCCATATGTAGGAAAATGGAGCTTGACACCGAACGACCCCAGGGGCAGTATTACATCCTTGTGATTCCACGGGTGTGATTCCTTCCCCCAGGGTCTCCTGGCTCCCAGGATCTCCTGGACGAACCACTTCCCAGGACCGAGAGGAGGGCGATGCAGGTGGCGAAGACGAGAGATGACCTGCAAGACGTGCAGGTGATCGACGGGCCGGGAACAGGGAACGGGAAGGGGCTCACGTTCGGGAGGCACTTCTCCACGGAGGGGACCCACCCGTTCGACGAGGTCGAATGGGAGACCCGCGACGCGGTCATCCCCAACTTCAAGGAAGGTGGCAACGCCTTCGAGCAGCGTGGCGTGGAGTTCCCCATCGGCTGGTCGCAGAACGCCACCAACATCGTCGCCCAGAAGTACTTCCGCGGGCCGCTCGGAGCGCCGGAGCGAGAGTCCTCGGTGCGTCAGCTCGTCTCCCGCGTCGTCGACACGATCCGCGGATGGGGCGAGAAGAACAAGTACTTCACCACGGCCCAGGACGCGCAGGTCTTCGCCGACGAGCTCACGCATCTGCTCGTCAACCAGAAGGCGGCGTTCAACTCACCCGTGTGGTTCAACGTCGGCGTCCCCGACACGCCGCAGCAGTGCAGCGCGTGCCAGCCGTACGGCGCGCTCGTCAGCACGCCCGACGGCCTGATCCCGATCGGCAAGCTCGTCGAGGACAACCGCGTCGGCGCGAAGGTCCACGACTCCCGCGGCGTGACCAGCATCGTCGCGACCAAGGCGAACGGTGTGAAGGACGTTCTTCGGGTGCACACGAAGTCCGGGCACCAGCTCGACGTGACCGGCGACCACCTCGTGTGGCGATCGCGGGATGGCGGTGCCGGGAGCTTCGCCCGGGCAGATGAGCTCCGTGCCGGCGACAAGCTCCAGTGGCACCGCCGGGATTCCTTCGGCGACGGCGAGATCGATCTCATCGAAGTGGCCGAAGCGGCGCTCGTCGGGTGGCTGCAGTCCGACGGCTCGGTGGGGCGGGACGAGGGGGCGGAGGGCTCGCCCACGATCGAGGCCATCACCGTGAACGAGGACGAGCACAGATGGGTGAGCGAAGCGTTCGACCGGGTGTTCCCGATGGTGCATCGGAACGAGCGGGTCCAGGTCACGCATGACGAGGGTCTCGAGTGCCGGCGGATCCGTCTCTACGGCAACGTGCTCGAGTCGTTCATCGACAAGTGGGGCCTCCGGTCCCGCGGCGTCGACATGGAGGTCCCGGAGCGGTTCTTCACCGCGCCGCTGCCCGTGGTGGCCGCGTACCTCCGGAGCATCTTCCAGGCAGAGGGCTACGTGCGCGTGCACGAGTCATCCGGCCTCGTGGCCTTCGACATGGTCTCGGAGAAGCTCGTCCGTGGCGTGCAGCAGCTGCTGTCACGTTTCGGGGTCTTCTCCCGGGTGAGCTTCAAGCGGGATCCCCGGTTCACGCGGAAGGGGTGCTGGCACCTGGCGATCGGCAACGTCGGCGATCAGGTGCTGTTCGAGGCGGAGATCGGGTTCGTCGACGCTCGCAAGACCGACAAGCTCGACATGGCGATCGACCGGCAGGGCATGGCGACCCGCGACACGAAGCGCCTCGAGATCGACCGGATCGAGTCGATGGGTCCGATGGAGGTCTACGACATCCAGACCGACAGCGGCGAGTACCTCTCGGGGAACCTCCGGGTGCACAACTGCTTCATCCTCGCGGTCGATGACCACATGTCGTCGATCCTGAACTGGTACGTCGAGGAAGGCACGATCTTCAAGGGCGGGTCCGGATCGGGCATCAACCTGTCGAAGATCCGCTCCTCGAAGGAGGGGCTCGCCGGCGGCGGGACGGCGTCGGGTCCCGTGAGCTTCATGCGCGGCGCCGACGCCTCGGCCGGCACGATCAAGTCGGGCGGCAAGACGCGCCGCGCGGCCAAGATGGTCATCCTGAACGTCGACCATCCCGACGTGCGCGACTTCATCTGGTGCAAGGCGGTCGAGGAGCGCAAGGCCAGGGTCCTGCGCGACGCCGGGTTCGACATGGACCTCGACGGCAAGGACAGCCACTCGACCCAGTACCAGAACGCGAACAACTCGGTCCGCGTCACCGACGAGTTCATGCGTGCCTTCGAGCAGGATCAGGACTGGAAGCTCAAGGCCGTCCTCACGGACGACACCGTCGAGACGACGCGCGCCCGCGATCTGATGCGGGACATCGCGCAGGCTGCGTGGGAGTGCGCCGATCCGGGGATGCAGTACGACACGACGATCAACGAGTGGCACACCTGCCCGGCGTCGGGTCGCATCAACGGCTCCAACCCGTGCAGCGAGTACATGCACCTCGACAACTCCGCGTGCAACCTCGCCTCGCTGAACCTGATGAAGTTCATCGACGACGAGGGCAACTTCAACGTGGGGGACTTCCGGCACGCGGTCGAGGTCGTCTTCACGGCGCAGGAGATCGTCGTCGGGGAGTCCAGCTATCCGACCGACAAGATCGCGGAGAACGCCAGGTCGTACCGTCAGCTCGGGCTCGGCTACGCCAACCTCGGGGCGCTCCTGATGGCGCGCGGCCTGGCCTACGACTCGGACGCCGGACGTGCATGGGCGGGCGCGATCACCGCCCTGATGACCGGACACGCCTACCGGACCTCTGCTCGTGTCGCCGAGGCGATGGGTCCCTTCGAGGGATACGAGCCGAACGCAGACGCGATGCTCCGCGTGATGCGGAAGCACCGGGAGGCGGCGGACGGGATCGAGGGTGAGCTCGTTCCGGAGGGGCTGCTCTCGGCCGCGAAGCACTCGTGGGACGAGGCCGTGTCGCTCGGTGAGCAGCACGGGTATCGGAACGCGCAGGCCTCCGTCCTGGCGCCGACCGGCACGATCGGGTTGATGATGGACTGCGACACGACGGGCATCGAGCCCGAGCTCGCGCTGGTCAAGACGAAGAAGCTCGTCGGCGGGGGCACGATGCAGTTCGTGAACCGGACCGTGCCGCGGGCGCTCGAGCGACTGGGATATGACGCGGCCGAGGTCGAGGACATCGTGGCGTACATCGCGGAGCACAACCAGGTCACCGACGCGCCGCACCTGAAGCCGGAGCACCGATCGGTGTTCGACACCGCCATGGGCGACGCCTCGATCCACTACATGGGGCACGTCCGGATGATGGGGGCCGCCCAGCCGTTCATCTCGGGAGCCATCTCCAAGACCGTCAACATGCCGGAGCACGTGACGGTGGAGGAGGTCGAGCAGCTCTTCGTCGAGAGCTGGAAGCTCGGGTTGAAGGCCGTGGCGATCTACCGGGACAACTGCAAGGTCGCCCAGCCGATGTCGGCCGACAAGAAGAAGACGGCGGTCGTTCCCGAGGGAGAGCCGCAGACGCTCCCGTGGTCGGCCAAGAAGCGGCTGCCGCGGTCGCGCCCCGCGATCACCACGTCTTTCCGGGTCGGGGACGCCGAGGGCTACATCACGGCGGGGTCCTACCCCGACGACGGGCTCGGCGAGATCTTCCTGAAGGCGTCGAAGCAGGGCTCCACCCTCTCCGGGATCATGGACGCGTTCTCGATCGCGGTCTCGGTCGGCCTCCAGTACGGCGTGCCGCTCGAGGACTACGCCTCGAAGTTCATCAACATGAAGTTCGAGCCCAGCGGGATGACGGACGACGCCGACATCCGGTTCGCCTCCTCGATCGTCGACTTCGTGTTCCGGCGGCTCGCGTTGGACCACCTGCCGCCGGAGAAGCGCGAGGCGCTCGGCATCCGGTCGATCGAGGAGCGGACGATCGAGGCGGCCGAGAAGATGGCGGCGCCGGAGGACTCGGTCGAGGAGACCACACCGGTCGAGGAGGCCCCGATCCATGCCTCCGAGGGGGCGGTCGTCCGGCCGATCGAGCTGATCGCCGGGCCCACCGCGAAGGAGCTGGACGCGCCCCTGTGCTACCAGTGCGGCTCCAAGATGCAGCCGGCAGGCTCCTGCTACGTCTGCGGGAGCTGCGGCAGCACCAGCGGCTGCTCGTAGGATAGGCGCGCTCGCGAGGCGGGCCGGGGACGACCTTCGGTCGTCCCCGGCCCGCCGCACAAGGGGGAACCATGAGCCACGAAGAGCCCGGGAGGCTGCTCGGGCTGCACCACGTGCAGCTCGCGATGCCTCCCGACGAGGAGCAGGCGGCCATCGACTTCTACGAGGGCGCCCTCGGGCTCGAGCAGGTGGACAAGCCCCAGGAGCTGGCCGACCGGGGCGGCGTCTGGTTCCGGTCCGGGGACCTCGAGGTCCATCTCGGTGTCGAAGAGGGCTTCCAGCCGGCGATGAAGGCGCATCCCGCATTCCTGGTCGAGGACCTCGAGCGGATGCGCGCCCGCGTCGAGATGAGCGGCTACAAGGTGATCGAGTCCGACCAGTTCTCCGGGTTCCGGCGGGTGCACGTGCGCGACCCTTTCGGGAACCGCCTCGAGCTGATCGAACCGGTGTGAGCGGCGTGGACCTGCCGTTCGCGCGACTCCGGCCCGAAGGTCAGCTGCCGCAGGCGCAGCATGCAGGCGATGCCGGCCTCGACCTGCGTGCGGCCGAGGGCGTGACGGTCAAGCCGGGGGAGCGGGCGATGGTGCCGACCGGCGTGGCCGTCGCGATCCCGGAGGGCCACGCCGGCCTCGTGCTCCCTCGATCGGGCCTCGCGTCCAAGAAGGGGCTGACCCTCGCCAACGCGCCGGGCCTCATCGACTCGGGCTACCGCGGCGAGGTGGTCTGCGCGGTGGTGAACCTCGATCCGCACGAGGCGGTGGAGATCTCAGCCGGCGACCGGATCGCCCAGCTCGTGATCGTCGCGGTGCCGGAGATGGCACCGGCGTTCGTCGAGGAGCTCCCCGGGTCGAGCCGCGGCGAAGGAGGGTTCGGTTCCACGGGAGTGTCCTAGCCCGTCGGTTGAAGCTCAGGAACCCCGTGCCTAGGATGATGGTGCAGTCTGCGGACGTGGCTCAGTGGTAGAGCACCACCTTGCCAAGGTGGGGGTCGCGGGTTCGAATCCCGTCGTCCGCTCCAGGTCAGAGGGGGTCTCCCAGCAGGATGCCCCGCTTCGGGTCACAGTCCAGGTCACACTCGATGTGGGAGCCAGCCGAGATACTTCGCGCGAGTACACGGGAGTTGTATCGGTATCGGCTGGCGGACGTTCTCGCTTGGAACGACCTGCAGGAGGGCCGCTCGTGAGATCAGACGTTCCCGGGCGGTCCCGGCTCGCAGGCCACCTTTACCGTCCCCTCGAGGTCGGTGGTCACCTGGATCCCGAGGGAGTTCGCGACTCCTTCCCCTGGCTCCGGCGTGTAGCCGACCGCACCCTTCCCAGGGCAGCTGTAGCTGTCGTTCGGTTGAACCTCGTCCGCGGAGAGCGTCAGCGTCTCGCCGGGCTGCACGACCCATGTCTTCGGCCCTCGCTCGTCCTCCGACGACATCGTCAGGTTGGAGTTGAAAAGGTAGAGCGCGACGACGCCGAGCACGAGCACCAGGACGACCCCGACGATCCACCGGGCGCGAGTGCTCACGGCGAGCAGCGTATGCCAATGAGCGAGGTAGGGGGGTCCGGATTCCTCGGATCTTCTCCGCACGCCGAGTCGAAGAAATCCTCGAGCAGGGCCCTCGCAAGGAACGACTCCGAGGGCGGTACGGACAACTGAGATCAAACGTCTTTCAGTGTCTCGATGATGCTCCGTACGATCTCGCCCACTCTCTCCTTCGAGACACCCAGCACGTCGGCGATTCCGCTGGTCGTCTCTCCCTCAAGGAGGAGCGAGAGAACGACCTTCTGCCGCTCGTCGAAGAGCGACGGTTGCAGGGCTGCACGAAGCTCCTGCCGGGTGACCATCTCGGACGACATTCCAGGCCGATAACCGGACAGGAACTGGATCACGGTCTGGCGGTCGGCTCGAAGGCGGCGGGACCGGTCAGGATCGGCTCCACGAAAGGGAAAGGGACCGGCGAGTCGCCGGCCCCTTTCAGCGCCCCTACGGCGGAGGCTCTACTTGCACTGCATGCAGGGCTCGCCGTTCACCATGATCGGACCCCAGGTGTGCGCCGATGCCGCGCCGTCCTGGGGAGGGCTGTACTGGCGGTGCAGAGCTTCGTTCGGGCCGCCGATCGAGCCCCATGCAACGGCGCCGCTGGCAGCGGGATTCTCGAAGCCCGCGAAGCCCGTCGATGCGTGGAGCCTCGGTGCCACGTGGGAGATGCCCACGGCCGCCGGAAGCGTCGCTCCCTGCTCACGAACCGCAGCGGTCGAGTTCGCGAGCCGCTGGGCGTCTGTCACCGTCACGAGCGTCCTCGCCGGCGCGATCGTGCCGATCGTGTCGATCGAGGACAGTCCGATCACTGCGGCGGTGGCGACAAGAACGACAACGGCCACGGGCCAGATCGGGATCCGGACGGTCCCTCTTCCGAGGGTTGCTCCCTGGGCGCTCATGGCTCCCCCTTCCTCTCGATCCCTTCGGGATCTTGTCGATGAACCGACCCTACGGACGGCATCTCGTGGAGTCCGTGCCAACGCGCACCGGTCAGTGGTGACGTTCACCACGTCAGTCCTGTAGCGAACAGACGGACCTGGGGCGCGTCACGACCGGACACACCCATCCTTCCGTTCGTGGCGATGCGCCCGAAGATGCTCGAGCTGGATCGGAGACAGGCGGGCTGGTCGGTGGGGCCATCCGCGTGGCGCTCGGCGTGACGGCGCGCCCGCCGCGCGTCACAAGTAGGCTGGCTCTTCCGGCGATTGAGAGGGATATATGACGTCGAAAGCATCGTTCACCGACGACGAGTGGGATCGTGTGCTTCGGGCGCCGATGGTGGCGGGGATGGCGATCACGATCGCTGACCCCGGCGGTCCGATCGAGATCTCGAAGGAGATGATGGCAACGCTCCGCGCCGCCACCGTTCCTCCCAGCCAGGAAGAGTTGCTCGCTGCGGTGGCCCTCGACATCCAGGCCATGGTCCAGGAGAAACAGAACCCGGCTCGGAACTTCAAACCGTCGAGTGCAGCAACCGCTGGCACCGAGATCCTCGAGGAACTACGTGCGGTCGACGAGATCGTCGCCGAGAAGGCAACACCAGAAGAGGCCCAAGCGTTTCGCGGTTGGCTGGTCATGGTGGCGCAAGCGGCTGCTCAGGCCGCGAAGGAAGGCGGGTTCATGGGCTTCGGCGCGGTGCAGGTCAGCGAAGGCGAGCAGACGATGCTGGATCAACTCCGAAGCGCCCTGGGACAAAGCTGAGCCTCAGAGCCACTCTCGACCGCCGCTTGCCGCGCTGATCGCGATGGCCGACACGAAGGAGGTCGTCCGGCTGCGGCTGAACCGAGCGATCCTCGACGGGAGGCGATCTCATCCGCCGTCCGGACCGCGACGGAACATTGGGCACCAAGCGCTAGGGACGGTTTGGCTGGCGTGCCGCAGGTTGTTCCGCCCAGACAGGCCGATCGATCGACGGTTGGGCCGGACCCCGGGCTGGGTCCGGCCCTGAACCCTCTCCGATCTAGATCCCGAACTCAGCGAGGAAGTCCTGTACGGACTCGATGTCCAGTCGCTGGGTCATATCGTTCGAGCGGCAGATGGCGTCTCCCCAGCTCGTCACGGAAACGATGATGAGCGTGTCCTGCCAGAAGTGGGGTCCGCCCGAATCGCCGAAGCAGGTGCCGCCACCTTCCGTCGAATTGGGATTCTGCTGGAGGTGGAGGTTGTTCTGTGTGAGGCCCCCGTACGGCGACTCCGAGAACCGGCGCAGAAGGTCGACGATCTGGGTTGGAGGCGGGAAGCTCGTTTGGACGCCGTAGCCGACCGCGACGAAGGTGTCGTCCTGGATCTCATGAGTCGCCTTGAGCTCCGTAAGGAACCCTTCGCTTGCAACCGTTGGATATCCGCCATCGAGGTTCACCGGCTGATCGAGGACAACGATGCCAACGTCGTTGTTCAACGTGTTCAGGTTGAAGTCCGGATGCGTGAACGGGGTCCCACGTATTCCTGTCGGGTTCTCCCTGAAGTCATCTGGAACGGTGATCTGGAAATAGGCATAGACGAGCGCCATCCCGTCGGTGCAGTGCGCGGCGGTCAGGACCACCGTCGGCGACAGGAGGGTACCGGTGCACCGATGCACGTACTCGCCCTGCGCGTCGTAGAAGGCGAGCAGTCCCACGAAGGGATATCTGTTGCCCGTGTCCACTTGCCCGTCGGTGATCGCGTTCGCTGAAGGTGCCAGCAGCGTCAGTGAGAGCAGGGATGCCACGAACGGCAGCAGCAGGAGCCTCTTCATTGAATCCTCCCCAGTCGAGATCCGATCCAGCCTAAGGGGTCGTTACCCCTGCGGCACTCTCCGAAACCGGAATCCCCAGCCGGCGTGCGGTACGTGCCGACCAGCGGGACCGGATTCGAGGACGAGCACGCTCGGCTCGAAGGCGGCGGGACCGTCAGGATCGGCTCCACGAAAGGAAAGGAGCCGGCGAGTCGCCGGCCCCTTTCACGCCCCTACGGCGGAGGCTCTACTTGCACTGCATGCAGGGCTCGCCGTTCACCATGATCGGACCCCAGGTGTGCGCCGATGCCGCGCCGTCCTGGGGAGGGCTGTACTGGCGGTGCAGAGCTTCGTTCGGGCCGCCGATCGAGCCCCATGCAACCGCGCCGCTGGCAGCAGGATTCTCGAAGCCCGCGAAGCCCGATGACTCGCGGATGTACGTGGCGGACGGGTTCTCGAAGCCCGAGTAGCCCGTCGATGCGTGGAGCCTCGGTGCCACGTGGGAGATGCCCGACGGCCGCCGGAAGCGTCGCTCCCTGCTCACGAACCGCGGCGCTCGAATTCTCGAACCGCTCGGTGTCGCTGACCGATGTCACGAGCGTGGTCTGCCCCGCGTCCCTCAACAAGGTCATCCCGATCGCCGCGGCGAGCGCGGCCACGACGAGAACGGCCACGGGCCAGATCGGCAGCTCGATGGTCGCTCGCCTGTGGAGAGTTCCTCCCTGGGTGCTCATGGCTCTCCTCCTCCTTCTCTGGGTCCCGTAGGGACCTTTCGCCTGATGTGGCGACCATACGGAGGGCATCTCGTGGAGTCCGTGCCAACGCGCACCGGTCAGTGGTGACGTTCGCCACGTCGGTCCTGTGGCGGATAGACGGGTCGTTCCGCTACTCCGCGCGATCGTCGCGGCGAAGTCGATCCAGGCACGCGCTAGGCTCGCCGCATCTCGACAACGGGGGTGCGGACATGAGCGAGCGGCGTAGTCCTGAACCGCAGTTCCAACTCGCGAACGAGCGGACGTATCTGGCGTGGTTGCGGACGGCGCTCGCACTCGTCGCCTCCGGCGTCGCAGCCGCACGGCTCCTTTCGGGGCAGACGCTCCATTGGGCGTGGGAGACGGTCGGGGTCCTGCTGATCCTCGCGGGTGTCGTGACCGCTGCCATCGCACGGCGCAGATGGCGGGCGATGGACGCCGCGATCCGCGACGGCGAACCCCTGCCGGAACCGGGCATCGCCGTGATGATCGCCGGCGTCATCGTGCTCTGCGGGATCATCACGATCGCGCTCCTGCTAGGAACGGACCCCGGCCGCGTTCCATGATTCGCTGGCGCCCCGTCAGCGCACCTTGGCGAGTGATGGAGGGTCATCCGCGACTGGGGTCTGGGCTTTCAGGTTCCGAGCCGAATGGCCGATAACCAGCGGGGAACCAGAAGAAGGGGTTCGTATGTCCCGCGTCCTCGTGATCGACGACGAGTCCATCGTTGGTGTGATCCTTCGCTACGCGTTCGACGAGAAGGGCCATGAGACGGTGGTAGCCAGCGACGGACGGGCAGGCATCGAGATGGCGAGGGCGGAGCATCCGGACGCGATCGTCCTCGACCTCATGATGCCGGGCGTGAACGGTTATGACGTGCTCGGTGCCTTTCGCCGATTCATCCGAGCTCGAGGAAGTGCCCGTCCTCGTCTTGACGGCAGTCACACTCACAGCGGATCGCGAGCGCTGCCTCTCGGAAGGGGCTGACGCTGTGATGACGAAGCCGTTCGACCCGCGAGACGTAGCAGACGCGGTCGACGCTCTGCTCTGAGTGCAGATCCGCTAAGGGATACGGCGCTCTCTTTCACAGCCGTCGGCCGAATCACTGAGCCCGATGCCACCGTCGCACCTGTCGAAGCCGAGGCCACCATGCAGGAGATCCATCCCGCCCTCGCCGAACAGAGCGTCACCCCCCGAATTCCCCCAGAGGGTGTCGTTTCCCGGCCCGCTCAACATCACGTCGTGATCCTCGCCTCCGAACAGGCGGTCGCTGCCGTCTCCGCCTCGGATCCTGTCGATCCCCTCGCCCCCGTAGATGTCGTCGGAGTTCTCTCCTCCGATCAACAGGTCTTCGTCGTTTCCGCCTTTGAGGAGGTCGTTCCCGTCACGGCCCCTGAGGGTGTCGCCGCCCTGCCCGCCGTAGAGGCGATCGTGGCCCTCCCCCCCGACCAGCTCATCCGCGCCGAATTCGCCGAGCAGCACATCGTTGCCGTCCCCGCCGCCCACTTCGTCGACGCCCGTCCCACCTGTCACCTGATCCGCGCCGAAGCTGCCACGTGCCCGGTCGTTACCGGCATCGCCGCAAACGATATCGTCGCCGAGGGCGCCGTTGATCTGGTCATCGCCACCGAGGCCGGCGATGACGTCGTTGCCAGGCGACCCCACAAGGATGTCATCGCCCTCGGTCCCGATGATCGTCGCGACCTCACCGAGACAGGTGGCCACGCCCGCGTTCGCTGCCGGGGCGATCGCGATCAACAGAGCCGCCGAAGCAAGCCCGATAGTGAGCCGCAGCCAACTGCCTCGCGTTGCTCGGATCATCTGAACCTCCTCAAAGTGTTTGCCCGACAATTGGGGACGACATTTCGGAATTCAAGTAGCCCATTCGACTTACGGTAGCAACACAGGTCTCGACGACAGGCCGATCCCTGCCCGCGCCAGAGGTCTAGGGAGCTGGAGAAGGAGTGTTACGGTCGTTTCGTGGCTGAAGTAACCGTAGAGGGGATCCACAATCGTGGCCGTCGAGTTGCTCAGCTTTCACGAGCGGATGGTTCGATACTTGAGATCGAGCCAGGGGAGACGGTTCGCGGCCCATTCGTCATCACGTACGACGATGCCGAGAACGATGTGATCCGTTCGCCGAATGAGATCTGGATCATCAGCGACGTTGAGGAGTACCGCTGGGCGACGGTACGCTCGTGGACGCCTCGGGAAGAGGCCTGAGGGAGGGCCCAAGCTGGTGGCTCTCCTGTCGCCTCGCCGGCCTGCTCCTCGATCCATCGCGTGTGACGTCGGACCCGATCCGTGTCGTGGACGCCAGACCGGATCGCTCCGGTGATCGATCGACGACTCCTGTTTCGATCTTCCAGCTCGACCGAGCGATGGGCTCAAGTTCACCTATGAGATGGTTCTGCGGTGGCTGAGAAGGCGACGACTGCCGAAGATGTGATGCGTGGGGTGGCAGGCGGCGCCCTCCTGGGGGTGCCGCTGCTGTACACCCAGGAGACGTGGCTGCACGGACGGAGTATCTCGCCGGTGATCATCCTCGCCGGGCTGGTCGGCACGTTCGCGGTGAACGTGGCGCTGTCCTACTTCGTGGGGTTCCGGCCGGGGCGGACACATCGACCGATGGAGGACGCCGTGGTCGGGATGGGGCTTTCCCTCCTGTTCGCCGCGGCGCTGCTCCTCCTGCTCGACCGGGTCGGACGAGAGACCTCGTTGGAGAACGTGCTCGGGGTCGCCGCCTTGACCGCGATCCCCGTCAGCATCGGCTTCTCCGTCGGCGTAGCGCTCGCGCCGGTCAGTGGAGGGGAGAAGTCCGAGCAGATCCCGGGTGGGGTCGGCGAGCTGCTCGTCGCGGCGGGCGGCGCGTTGGTGTTCGCCCTGAACATCGCGCCGACGGAGGAGCCGATCCTCCTCGCCGCCGAGCTGGACGGCATCCGCCTCGCCCTGCTGGTCGTCGCCTCACTCGTGCTTCCGTACCTCATGGTCTTCTACGCCGAGTTCGGCGGCCGCGAACAACGCGTCGCGAGCGACGGAGCGACCCAGGGGCCGCTCACCGAGACGCTCCTCGCATACGCGGTGGCGTTCGTCGTGTCAGCCGCGATGCTCGCGATGTTCGGGCGAATGGACGAGCTGAACGGCGCCGCGACGGCGCGGATGGTCACGCTTGCGTTCCCCGCCTCGATCGGCGCGGCGCTGGGTCGGATGCTGATATGAGCTCGAAGCGAAGCTCATGGAGTCAGGGCATCCGACGGAAGCGGACCACGTTCGAATGGGTACTGCTGCTGGTCTCGCTCACCGCCACGCTGGCCGTCGTGATCGGGCTCGTGGTGAGCGAGCTCTCGGGACCCAGCGGTCCGGTCGATCTCCGGGTCATCGCCAAGGACGCAGGCGGGCCGGCGAGCGGCGGCAGGCCACTCCAGGTCACTGTCACGAACGTCGGCGGGACGAGCGCCGAGAACGTCGTCATCGAGGTGACGGTCGGCGACGTCGTTCGCGAGGTCGATCTCGACCTGGTGGCGAAGGGGGACAAGGAAACCGCCGCCGTCGTGGTCCCCGCGGATGCGACCGGCACGCCCGAAGCCGAAGTGCTCAGCTATACGAACCCATGAGCAGGCCCTACTCGGTTTCCCGGTCCGTCCTTCGGTTCCTCTTCAGTCCGGTGACAGAGGGCCTGACGACGACGAAGTAGTAGGCGACCCATGCGATCACGCCCACGGTGATCAGAAGGAGGGCGAGCGGGTGGATGTTCGCTTCCACGCCGGCGAGGACCGCGAGCAGGAGGCCCACGAGGATCGCCACGACGCCGAAGATCTTCTCGCTCCTCCGGGTCACTACGAGAGCGTACCCGCACGTTCGCGGGCGGGGAGCTCTGAGAACGCGAAAGAGGCCGGCCCGATGGGCCGGCCTCTGACGTGTCTGGGAGAGGATCCGTTACTCGAAACGGCGGCGTGCCATGTCCGCGACCAGCGGCCCGACTGCCACTGGCCGGAAAGCCAAGAGCATCCAGGCGACGGCGGCGACCAAGATCACGACGGTGCCGATGGTGCCCCAGGTCGCGCCCATAGCGACCAGCGCGAGCGCGATGCCTCCGATCAACCACAACATCGTCTCTGTCCTTTCGTGTCACATCCCGCGGTCCTATACCAGCCACAACGCGGAGCGGCTCCATACGATTCCACTTCGAGGCTACATTCGGTATCGGCGGCTGTGAACGGTTACGTGTGAACACTGCGTGAACAGGCCCTGGGGGCGCATCGGAGGGCTCTTGTACGCTGTTCGAGAGGGGTCCAGGAGGTCGCATGCCGCGGCTACACTGGCCCCTCGTTGGGCGGGGTGGCCGAGTGGTTAGGCAGAGGCCTGCAAAGCCTCGCACACCGGTTCGATTCCGGTCCCCGCCTCGAGAGCCGCTACGATGTGGCCGATCCGGGCGCTTAGCTCAGGGGGAGAGCGCTTCCTTGACACGGAAGAGGTCGGAGGTTCAAATCCTCCAGCGCCCACCAGGAAATCCTCAGCTCAAGGTCACCGACAGACTTGAGTCTTCCTACCCTGGGAAGCTGCCCCAGATTTCTGCAGGTCACGGGGCTCGCGCTGACGGCAGTCAACGGGCGGTCAACGGCGGACGGGCAAGGGGGTCGGATCTCGCTTGCTGATATCTCACCGTTGAGGGCGAGCTCCCCCCGGAGATCGCGAACGATCAGAGCGACTGGGCCGGGTGAGTGGCTGGCGCGCTGGCGGAGCGTGTCTTCGCTGAGAAGCTCGGGAGAGCCGGATTCGTGGATGCGTGGCTGGGGAGACATCGGCCGCAGAGCATCGACGAGGCAGCGCAGTACCCGTTGTTCGCCGACGAGGTGATCGAGCTGATGCGCCGGGCACTCGCGCCGGAGCTGCACGATCACGTGGCGACATCGGTCATCGTCAAGGCGCGAAAGCCGGACGCGGCGTGAGCCGCGTAGGCGGGACGCGGACCGGCAGCTGGCCGTCCCGGATGGAACGCTGACCTTCGATCGTGACTGCTGCGTGACCGGCCGTGGTCGATGTTCGAGAAGCGGCGGGAACGTGCGTCGTGCGTCGTGGGATCGATAACGCGGCTGGCCACTCGTGCATCATGGCGCCATGAGGGCCGACCTACCCGCCGGGATCGTCACCCTCGTGTTCACCGACGTCGAGGGGTCGACGAAGCTGCTGCACGAGCTCGGCGCTGAGGCGTACGCGGGCGCCCTCGCCGAACACCGCCGGCTCCTTCGCGAGGCGTTCACGCGACACGACGGCGTCGAGGTCGACACGCAGGGCGACGCGTTCTTCTACGCGTTCACCGATGCACGTGAAGCGATCGCGGCGGCGGAGGAGGGCTGCGAGGCACTCCGCGACGGCCGGATCCACGTCCGAGTCGGGATCCACACCGGGTCGCCGCACCTGGGGCCCGAGGGCTACGTCGGCGAGGACGTCCATCTCGGCGCACGGATCGGCGCGGCCGGTCACGGCGGGCAGGTCCTGCTCTCCGACGCCACGCGGCGGTCGGCGGATCTCGAGGAGAGCGTCCTCGACCTCGGCGAGCATCGCCTGAAGGACTTCGATCAACCGGTCCAGATCCTTCAGCTCGGCTCGGAGCGCTTCCCACCGCTGAAAACCATCTCGAACACGAACCTGCCGCGGCCCGCCAGCTCGTTCGTCGGCCGCGGCAGGGAGGTCGACGAGGTCGTCGCCCTGATCCGAGACGGCGCGCGGCTCGTCACGCTCACCGGCCCTGGGGGTTCGGGCAAGACGCGGCTGTCGATCGAGTCCGCTGCTGAGCTCTTGGGCGACCACAAGGCCGGAACCTTCTGGGTGGAGCTGGCGCCGATCCGCGATCCGGTGCTCGTCACCGACGAGATCGCCAAGACGGTCGGCGCGAAGGACGGCGTCGCCGATCACATCGGCGAACGCGAGATGCTCCTCGTCCTCGACAACCTGGAGCAGGTGATCGAGGCGGCGCCGGCGCTGGCCGACCTGGTCGAAGCGTGTCCGAACCTCGCCGTCCTCGCGACGAGCCGAGAGCGCCTCCGCGTTCGGGGAGAGGTCGAATACGAAGTTGAGTCGCTCGCCGAGTCCGATGCCGTCGCGCTGTTCCTCTCGCGCGCCAGCCTCGAGCGGGCCGACGCTGCGGTCGGCGCGCTCTGCCGGGCACTCGACGACATGCCTCTCGCGATCGAGCTCGCCGCGGCCCGTGCGAGAGCGCTCACGCCCGGGCAGATCCTCGAGCGTCTCTCGCAGCGCCTCGACCTCTTGAAGGGCGGCAGGGATGCCGATCCTCGCCAGCGGACGCTCCGCTCGACGATCGAGTGGTCGCACGAGCTGCTCGACGCCGCCGAGCAGCGGCTGTTCGCGCGCCTGGCCGTCTTCGCTGGCGGGTGCACGCTCGAGGCCGCGGAGCAGGTGACCGATGCCGATCTGGACTCGCTCCAATCCCTCGTGGAGAAGAGCCTCGTCCGCCACACCGACGATCGCTTCTGGATGTACGAAACCATCCGCGACTTCGCCCTCGAACGGCTCGAGTCGAGCGGCGAAGCGGACGACGTCCGCCGTCGCCACGCCGAGCATTTCCTCGTGATGGCCGAGGAGGCAGAACCACACCTCCGGCAGGAGGAAGACGAATGGCTCGAGCGGCTCGAGGTCGAGCTCGACAACGTGCGTGCAGCGGTCAACCACTTCGAAGCCACTCGGGAGCATGAGCTGGAGCTGCGGCTGTGCGCGGCGTTCTGGTGGGTCTGGTCGCAACGGGGCCCGCTGAGAGAAGGGTTGGATCGGATCGTGCGAGTGCTCAAGGGCGATCCACGGCCGACACTCGCGCGTGCGAACGCGCTGACCGGGGCGCACGACCTCGCGGGCGACGCCGGCGACGATGCCGCCTCACGCGTGTGGGGCGAGGAGGCGCTGGCGCTCCATCGCGCACTCGGGAACGCCTGGGGCGTGGCCTACGTCCAGATGGGGCTCGGGCTCACCTTCGCGATGGAAGACCGTTTCGCCGAGGCGAAGCCCCTCCTGGAGGAGAGCGTCCGCGGCTTCCGCGACCTCGGCGACGAGCACTGGGAGATGCAAACGAGCCGGCGCCTCGCGTGGGCATACGAGGAGCTTGGTGACGCGACCCGCGCGCGCGAGATCCAAGAGGACAACCTCCGTCGCGCGCGCGCCCTCGGAGACGCATTCATCGAGTCGAGGTCGCTGGCCGTGCTGGCCCAGTATCACCTCGACGAGGGCCGCGTCGAGCCGGCGGTCCCGCTCCTGGCGGAGGCTCATCGGGTTGGGCGCGGCAGGCCGGGGATCCCGGACCGCTACCAGGAGGTGATCCTCGTGTGCCGATTCGCACTCGCGCTGGCTCTGGTGGGGGAGGCTGCGGCGGCGATCCGGCTCCTAGGGTGCGCGGAGGCAGGATTCGAGGAGATCGAAGTCGACGAGGAGCGGTGGGTGGTCCGGATGAACGACCGGACGCGCGAGCTGGTGCGCGGGATGTTCGACGAGGCGGCGGGAGCGGCCGAGGCTGAGGAGGGCCGGAGGTTGACGGTCGATCAAGCCGTCACGCTGGCGTTGGATGCGCTCCGGTCGACCTGATCAACCCGATGGCGGGCGACGTCGGCTCGCAGGTCTGTTGAGTGCGGGGTGCGTTTCGTACATCCGAACGGCGACCACGATGCCCGACAGTGCCGTGAGGATCGCCACCGTCCCGATCGCGAATCTCCGGCCGAACGTATCCGCGAGGAGGCCGGCAGCGATGACCACCCGTGCCACTACAGCCGGGCGTGGGCCTTACGACGACCTGTCGCGCCCACCGGCGGCGAGGCAGCGTTCTGCGTCGGACGGGTTGCCGGCGCGCGCGAACGCTTCCGCGGCTTCGTGGAACATCGCCCGGGCTTGCGCCTCGTCGCCCTCCACCTGGCGGAGGACGCCCCGCGCCTCCCACACCGCGCCGATCCACGGGCCTGTCTGCCACATCCCTGAGATGCGCTCAGCCTCGGCGATGAACGCGCGCGCCCGGTGCATATCGCCGTTGCGAGCGCTCGTCGTCGCAGCGGTGGTGAGGTAGCCCATCGAGCATGGTTCACACGATCGCATCTGGGACAGCGTGCGCTCGGCCTCGCGCAGAACGGACATCGACCTCTCCGGAGCCGATGCCTCGATCATCGTGCCGAACACGCGCACCAACAGGTGGGAGACGATGTCGGAGCGGTTCGCAAGCGCGCGGGCTCGGCCGAGGAGCCGGTTGGCGTCGTACCGACGCCCACGGCGGACCGCCGCCTCTGCCAGCCGCTGCCTCGCGAGCGCGGAGCCTGAGATGCAGCCTTGGCGGTCGTTGGCCTCGGCCGCCGACCTGAGGTGATCCTCCGCTTCGTCAACGTGACCGCCGAGCAGTTCCGCCTCGCCCAACATCAGCAGCGCGAGGGCGGCGCCGGTCGCGGAGTTCGCCTGATCGGCGATGCGCATCATCTCCCGAGCGAAGTCGGCCGCGATGTCGTAGCCCTCGGGCCCGGTGAGGTAGTACTCAGCCAGACAGAGGTGGGCGTCGTAAACGATCGGCTCCATGTTGGCGCGCATACGCATCGACTCGGCGAGCTCCTCCGCGAACTGCTCACGCCACCTGCCCTGGCTCATCGCGACCTTTGCGAGGATCACCGCGGCTTCTCCGAGCTCGCGGCCGAGCCCGACGTCGAGAGCGATCGCACGCGCCTCCGTTGCCGCACGCTCAGCCTCTGCCATCTCCCCGCGGTTCATGTGCACGAGCGCCCACGCCAGCAGCGCATGTGCGCGCTCGGTGTCGGAGGGAGGCTCGGCACCCTCGACCGCAAGCACGCGTTCGTACAGCGCGACCGTTTCGGGATCTGGCCCAACTCCCAACTGATCTCGGAGGACCTCGCGGAGCCTCTCGAAGCGGCGGATCGCCGCTCGGCGTTCCCCGGCGTCCAGATCGATCATCATCAGCGCGCGCGTCGCCTGCTCGTCGGAGGGGTCCTCCTCCGCCAGGCGAGCCCAAAGCGCTCCGGCGCGCAGCACGTCCAAGTAGCGGCGGCGCAGCCGCGCGCGCGGCTCGACCGTCCAGGACTCATAGATGTCATCGGGCAGGAGGTCGCCCCGATAAAGATCGCCAGCGTCGCGGTTCATCGCGGGGTCGCCGGTCTCCAGTGCACGTCCGGAGGCAGCCTCGAACCGCTCGACGTCTGTGTCGACACGAGCCTCAGGCGCCAGCACCAGCACGCCGCGTTCGTTCACGATGGCCCGCTCGTCGGCCAGCGCGAGCCTCGCGAAATGTAGCGCCTTTCGGAGGTTGGTGCCGGAGGCTTCCGGCTCGCTCTCGGGCCAGAGCGCGTCCATCACTTGGAGGCGGTGCAGCCGGTGATCGGGAGCGAGGGCGAGCAGCTTGACCACGTCGGCCGCGCGGCGGCTCCGCCATGCATCGCTGGAGACGGGTTGATCGTCGACCGTCACCACCGATCGACCTAGCAGCTCGATCGCGAGCTCATTCACATCGGCATCGTAGAGGCCGACTTCGGCCCCGCCCACCGGGCCGTGCGGAACGGTTCGGGAACGCTCGCCTCCGTAGCTTCGCGTCCGGAAGGAGGTGAACAACAGGTGACGCTCTATATGGATGTACACGACCACCTGCCCGAGGGAGCGACCGCGGTCGACGTTGCGAGGGCGCACGCCGCGGACCTTCGCGTCCAGGAGCGATTCGGCGTGCGCTACCTCAATTACTGGGTGGACGAGGGGGCCGGCAAGTCCTTCTGCCTGATCGAAGCCCCTGACGCCGACGCCGCACACGCCGTGCATCGCGAGGCGCACGGCCTCGTCGCAGACGAGATCTATCCCGTCACCCAGGGGTAGCGGACGGATCACTGGAACGACGACGAAGGAAGGTTCGCCGTGATGGCCGTGACACCGAACGAACGCAGGAACGGGTCCTCGAGTGGGGCCGAGCAACAGCCCAGCCGCGTGCACACTTTCGACGCAGGCGACCTCAGCTGCGCGACCGGCCTGGCGGAGGAGTTCCGCAGGCAGATCCAACAGATACCGCTCGGCGACGAGCTTCTCGTGACCACCGGCGATCCTTCCGCGAAGGAGGACCTGCCGCCGCTGGCACGGATGATGGGCCACACCGTCCGTTCGATCGAGAACGCACGCGACGGATCCCTCGTCATCGACGTGGAAAGGGGACGATGACATGACCAACAAACTGATCTTCAACTGCACCTACGGCTCCGATGACCCGGAGCGCGCCACCCTTCCGTTCGTGGCTGCGAACGTCGCCGCGACCGCCGGCCAGGACGCGGTCGTCCTGTGCACGATCGACGCCGTGTGGCTCGGGACGAGCGACGGCGCGAGCGGGGTCGCTCAACCCGGGCTGCCCGTGCTGGACGAACTCCTCAACGATTTCGTGGACAACGGTGGCCAGGTCTGGCTCTGCGGCGCTTGCACCGGCCCTCGCGAGATCGGGGAGGACCAGCTGCGCAAGGGCGCCACGATCGTCGGGGCGGCCAAGGTTGTCGAGGAGGTCGTTAACGGAGCGCGAACGATCGCCTTCGCCTAGATCCGCCGGTCCCGACCGAAAGGGGAACGAGATGCCGGAGTTCATGGACGTGCACAAGGGAATGGTGGGCATCACGCGGGAGACCTTGATGGAGGCACATCAGGCGGACCTGGAAATCCAGGACGACGAGGCCGTCAACTTCAAGCACACGTGGGCCGACCCGGAATCCGGGATGGCTTGGTGCCTGTCGGAGGCGCCGAACGCGGAGGCCGTGAAGAAGATCCATCAGCGGACCGGTCATCCAGCCGAGGAGGTCTTCCCGGTCCCGGTCCAGGTCTGATCCGGCGGGAGGATCCACTCAGGGCCGGGGTGGATACGCCCGGCCGTGATGCTCCACTGCTGGCGGAAGCAGGCAATAGGCTCACCGTCATGGCAAGCGCAGCGCGGGCCGGGTCGGACCTGATCGGACGACTTGCTCGCATCGGCAGCCTGCCGGACGACTCTCCGGATGAGGCGCTCAAGAAGCAGACGCTCGTCCCAGTTACGTGCACGATCACCGCGCTGTCGGTCGTCTGGGTGCTCACCTCCCCTCGATCGACCTGATCCTGCCTGGCTCCGGGGGACCTTCCTGCTGACAGGGATGAAGAGGGTCCTAGACTGACTCCCATGGACCGGACCGAGCATTGGGACCGGATCTACGAGCGTCGGTCGCCGCGCGAGGTCAGCTGGTACGAGCGCACGCCGACGATCTCGATCCGCCGCGTTCGCGAAGCGGTCGACGGTGGGGCACGGACCCTCCTCGACGTTGGCGCCGGGGCCTCGATGCTCGTCGACGAAGCCCTGGAGTTGGGTCTCCGCCGCATCGCGGTCTTGGACATCTCCGAGCGTGCACTCAACGCCTCTGCGGAACGCCTCGGCTCGAAGGCGGATCGGATCGAGTGGATCGTCGGAGACGTGACCGCCATCGAAGACGTGGGGATGTTCGACATCTGGCACGACCGGGCCGTGTTCCACTTCCTCACCGATGCGTTCGACCAGGAGCGCTACGTCTCGCTCTGTGAGCGGACGGTCGCACCCGGCGGCATCGCGATCGTTGCGACGTTCGCTCCTGACGGTCCGGAGATGTGCAGCGGCCTGCCGGTACGGCGGTACGACGCATCAGGACTCGCTGCTCGATGTGGTCCTCGGTTCGAGCTCCTCGATTCCGAGCGATATGTCCATCTGACGCCTCACGGAGTCGAGCAGAGGTTCATGTACGCGTCGTTCCGGCGCGTGTCTGAGGATCGAGCAGGGGTGCCTGCGTAGGAGGCGTGGGTGACTATCCGGACCGACCCGAAGGCAACGAGACCGCCACGCTGTTCGACCTCGTCGACCTCGTCGACCTCGTCGACCTCGACGGCGCCGAGGTCCTCGAGATCGGATGCGGCGACGGCCGCCTCACGTGGCGGTACGCGGACCGCGCAGCTCACGTGACGGCGATCGAACCGTTCGAGGATTCGATCGCCAGGGCGAAGGAGCGGCTGCGCGAGATGAAGCTTCCGGTCCGAGTTCCGACACGTGAACTTCGAGGACTTCGCGGCAGGCGCCGAAACCGACGTCTTCGACGTCGCGCTCCTGTCCTGGTCGCTCTGCTGAATGGAGCACGAGGGCATGGTCCATGCCCTGGAGGAGATCCACCGGTTGTTGAAGCCGGCCGGCACGCTCATCGAGATCCACCCCGCGGTCGACGCGCCGCCCTTCGTCGAGGTGCGATCGAACGAGGAGCTGTTCTTCTCCGAGGAGGATCCCGTGTTCGACTACGAGGAGGATCTTCGCCACGCGGACGCGGCGGTGGAGAGTGTCCTCGACCGAGACGTGTTCGCTCTCGAGGACCGACGCAGGTTCGAGCTCCGGACGTACGCGACGTCGGTGAAGGAGATGCGGGATCACTGGGCCTTGATGGGTGCGTACGATCCCGAGGAGCCTGAGGAGACTCTCCTTCGCCGACGAGACCAGATGTACGCGAGAGCGGCGGCGGCGCTGGACGCGAATCCGGGCGTGGCCGACCTGGTGTACGTGGAGCCGGCCCAGATGTCTCGGCTCGTCCCTCCCAGTAACAACCGCCTGGCTCACTAGGCTGCCATCCGTGGCGAAACTCACCCCCGAGCAGGAGTGGCACGACTTCCTGGCCGGCACGCATCCACACCTGCATCACGCCAAGCCATTCCGCCTCGTTCCATCGAGTCCTCGCTGCCGTTTGTGTGCCGCTCCGTTCCGGGCGCCGGGCTCCACGATCTTCAAGCGGTTCGGCTTCACCCCGTGGGAGAAGAACCCCAACCTCTGCAAGCGATGTTTCACTGGACTCGAGCTCCACGCGTCGCTCTGCCCCGCCATGACTGAGTCCGGCGTGCATGGAGCCGAGGTGGACGTCTCGATGGTTTTCGCGGATATCCGTGGCTCGAGCAAGCTGGCGCGGAGCCTTTCAACGATGGAGTTCACCCACCTGATGAACCGCTTCTACGGGGTCGCGCGCGACGTCCTGATCGACCACGACGCGATCATCGAGAAGTTCGTTGGTGACGAGGTCGTTGGGCTGTTCCTTCCCTTCCTCGCCGGGTCAGAGCACGCTCGTCGTGCTCTGGAGGCAGCGATCGCACTACTCAAGGCCACGGGACACCGATCCGCCGACGGACCGTGGGCACCTCTGGGTGCCGGGGTGCACACGGGGATCGCGTTCGTCGGGGTCGTTGGGTCCAAAGACGCGTTGGATTTCACAGCCCTCGGTGATCGAGTCAACATCGCCGCGCACCTCGCGAGCCAGGCGGCCGCGGGAGAGATCCTCTACACGGACGAGGTCGCGCAGAGCGCGGGACGGATGATCGACGGCGTGGAGCGACGCGCGGTCGTGTTGAAGGGCTTCGAGGTCGACGCGTTCGTGCTTCGCTCGTAGGGCAGCCAGCTTCAAGCGGGCCTGCCCGAACATCCGCCCAACCGTTCGCCGCTCAGCCGGCTGTGCCAGGCGAGCCCAACAAAGTGGTCAACACCAGGTCAAGGAGCCGACCGAACCAAGCGGTACCAGACGGAACTCCTGAGCCGGTCAAGAACGGGGCTGACCTGCGAAGATGCAGGTCAGGGCGTTGTGCAGACCTTCCTTGACACGGAAGAGGTCAGAGGTTCAAATCCTCTAGCGCCCACCAGGTAACCCCAAGAGTTGGCCGCCGTGGGCTGTGGGCCAGCATCAAGCACATCAACTTGCCAGGGCAAACCCTTCCCGCCCGGGAGCGTCCGTGTAACGCTGGCGTCTCCCAGGGGGTTCATGGCGGACATGCTCAAAGACGTGCCGATCCCCGGCGTGGCGATCCCCGAGAGCCTCGACTTCGAGACCTTCTTCCGCGGTGAGTTCCCGAAGCTGTGCGGAGCGCTCGTGCTGCTCGTGGGGGATGCCTTCGAGGCGGAGGAGCTGGCGCAGGAGTCGATGACGAGGGTGCTCGAACGGTGGGACCGCGTCCGCGAGATGGACTCTCCGACGGGTTACCTCTTCCGCACCGCGCTGAACCTGCAGCGCAAGCGGATCGTCGTCTCGCGGTCCGCGCACGGCACGTCTTCGCCGACGTGCCGAGTGGCGACCCGGCGCCGGCCGCTGACGATCGGCACGACGTCCGTCGGGCATTGACGTCGCTTCCGGTGAGCCAACGTGCCGCGCTCGTCCTTGTGGACTGGCTCGGGATGGACGCAACGGAGGCGGCGGGCGTGCTCGAGATCGAGGCGGGCACGGTCCGCGTCCGCTTGCATCGTGGGCGTGAGGCACTGCGGACGGCGCTTGGAGGCACGGCATGAACGATACGCGGGAGATCCTCCGCCGAGGCCTCGGCGACTACGAGCCGCCGGCCGACGGCTACGAGCGCGTCCTGGGCCGGCGTGACCGGCGGCGACGGAACCAGAAGATCATGGCCGGCGCGCTCGCGGCCGCCATCGTGATCGCCGGCGCACTGGCGTTCGCGGGTGCCCTGCGTTCGGAGCCAACCCCGATGGACGATGACATCGACCAGACGAACACCCGCCCCCTGTTCCAGCGCACCACGGCGATCGGCGGAGCTGTCAGGGTCACGAGCCCGAGTGATTGGTACCTCATCGACTATTGGGGCGATTGGAACTCCGAAACCGCCTCGTTGGAGAGCAATGAGATGCCGCTCCTCGAGCTGACGAACTTCGACCCTGGACTCTCGGAGCCCGTTTGCGGCGCCGAGCCCGGCGGGGCGACGCGCCTACCCGCCAATGGCATCGCGATCCTCGTGACCGTCGGGAACGACGGCAGAGACGTCGGCGACCTCTGCGGCGGGAGTATCGAGGTCTCCTCAGCCGGGACGGTCGGAGCGACTCCGTACTCGAGCGTGATGACGGTCGGTCCGGAGGCCACGGAGGCAGATAGGACCGATGCCCAGGACATCTGGAATTCGATCGCCTGGATCAGGGAACCCAGTTTCAACGTGAGGGAACGAGGCGTCAGATATGTCCTTGATGGCGGGGAGGAGGGGTCGTCCACATGGCTCCTCGAAGCGCAGCCGTCGAAGCAGAACGTGAAAATCTCGCTACTCACGATCAAGCCTGGCGAAGTCGGCGATGGTTCGGTTGAGGACCCGGAGGTCCCTCAACCGAATGCGATCGAAGGCGACACGTTCGGCGCCGTGACCCAGGAAGCCGTGCGGGTTGAGTTCCGCATCGCCGGGGTCGACGCCCCGCTCGTCGCGAGGCTGATCGATCTGCCGGCGAGCCTCAACGCCAGCTTCGACGCGTGGGTTGTCGAGCCCCAGCCCGAGCCCCAGCCGACGGGGGGGACTTACGAAGGCGTGGCGCTCGGAGCGGACGGCGAGATCCTGGGGTCGACCCTCCCACCACTCGTTGACACCGAGCTGGTGGGGACCGTGCGAGCGTTCGGGACCAACTGGGCCGTCAAGCGCTCCACAGCCGCGGACGGCTACTGGGCCGCCTCCTGCGTCGAACCTGCCGCAACGGCATCCGCCCTGACCCCCTGCGAGCGCGGTCCGGGGGGCGGCAAGTCCGTCCAGCGCTTCGATGAGCCAGGTCCCGCGGTGTTCGTCACGCAGCCAGTAGGCGATATCGATGCGATCGACCTCCGCGCGGACGACGGCAGGGTGTTTCCTGCTGTGATGCTCCCGGTCGGGCGCGGCAGGTTCGTGGCCGTGATCGCCCTCGAGGGGCGCGGTCGGGGCAGATTCGTCTACTACTTCGATGGGAGGATCGACCGAGGCCGGACGTATGTGGAGTGGCCGGACCTAGGCCAGGTGATCGGCGAGGGTTCTTTCCTGCCGGCCGATTAGGCGAGCACCGTGACGAGGAATCTCGGCTTGCCCGGACTCGACATCCTCGAGTTCTCCGCGGCCACATTCTGGTCAACACCAGGTCAAGGAGCCGACCGAAACAGACGGTACTCGCCGGTTCTCCTGTGACAAGTCTTCAGGGCTCTGAGCTGGGAAAGTGCTGGTCAGAGGCTTGCGCGGGCCTTCCTTGACACGGAAGAGGTCGGAGGTTCAAATCCTCCAGCGCCCACGCAGGCCTGGCGCTGACGCGTGCCTTTGGACTGCTCACGCTGGGTCATCGGCCGGGTGTTCGGTTGACTGCGGTGGGCTTGTCGATATCGGGGGTCGGCGCCGCGGGACGCCGAGGATCAGATTCCACACGCCGGCTATCGAGAGCCCTAGTGCGGCTCCCCCGATCACATCCAGCGGGTTATGAGCCCCCAGGTACACGCGGGCGAAGCAGACGAGCGCCACAGCAGCCCACGGAAGCACCTTCCACCGTCGCGGGAGATACGGGGAGACCACCCCGGCGAGCCCGGCCAGGAGGTATCGCGTGGCCGGAGACGAAGGCCAGACCCCGGACGGGCACGCCGCGCATGACGGCGTCCGGTGTCGAGACTCCCGGGCGCTGTCGCTCCACGACGAGCTTCACGACCCGCTCGAGGACGAGCTTGGACGCGGTCACTGCCACGGCGGCGATTGCCAGCCGCGGCTTCCTGAAGACGATCAGAGCGAAAGCCGCGACCGCGGGTCCGATCCACAAAGCACCGACGAGCTCGATCGCTTGCATCGGTGACTCGAGCCACGGTGGGAGTCCGTTGATCGCGTGGAACAGCGCCTCCTCCCAAGGATCGACGCCGCCGTCCCTCACCGCGAAACTCGATGCGAAGAGGACTCAGAGACCCGCCGACGACCCACGCGACGTCCAACCACCGGCGTTCCAGGTCAGAATGAGTTCCGGCGGTCGTCATTCCCCGGAGCGTACCCACGTGCCTCGTCGCAGGGTTCGTCGTGCTGTCCCTGGTCTCGGTCAGCTCTCGACGCGGGCTCCCTCGGCAGGGACAGGCTCGACGGGACGGAGCCAGCTTCTCTTACTGCGCCAGATCAGGTACGTGATACCTCCGAGGGGGATCTGGATCCCGTACGTGAGGACGCGGAACAGGAAGACCGCCGCCACGACCTGGGGGCGAGGCCCACCGGCGGCGACGAGGCCGCCGATGTATCCGAGCTCGATCACACCGAGTCCGCCAGGCGTGATCGGAAGCGCAGAGATCAGCCGACCGAAGGCGAACACGGCGAAGGCTTGCGCGGTCGAGATCTCGGCTTCCGAGACGCCTACGTGTCGGAGCGAAAGCAACAGAACGAGGAACAGTGCGAGGTGCCCGAGGATCGTCGCGCCCGTCAGCCACCACCATCGACGTCGGATCAGGCCGATCGTTTCCCGACGGAACCGAACCGCGCTCTCCGCGAGACCGGTGACGCGGGGTCGGTGGAACACATTCACGATGCTCGACACGACTCGCTCTCCGAGGTCGCCGAGCCGCCGAGCCAACTCTTCCCGCCAGAGGACCAAGGCGAAGAGAACCACCGCCACCGCCAGGGAGAGGAGGCCGAGCAACGCGGCCGTCACGAAGGCGGCGCTCGACACGCCCGTGATCGCGAGGATCGCCACCGAGGCGACGGGCAGAGCGAGTTTCATGAAGATGTTCCAGATCCCGGTCACCACGATGTACAAGGTCGACTCCACGCGGTTGAAGCCCCAGGAGTGGAGCATCTCGTAGGTGAGGCCGACGGCGACCGCCCCTCCGGCAGGCAATGTGTTTGCGACGGTCGTCGTCGTCTGCGTGATCACGGCGGCCTGCGCGAGCCTGAGCCCGGGGAGCGCAGCCATGTTCGCGAGCCAGTACGTGAAGAGATTGAACCCGGTCGCGACCAGCAGCGACCAGAGCTCGCGCCAGGTCAGCTGGCGAAAGATGTCGATGACAGCGCTGTAGCTCGCGATTCGAGGGATCGCGAACGCGAAGTCCCGACGACCAAGAGCAGCGAGATCGCGATCGACACGTAACGGCGCCAATGAGCTGAAGGGCGGACCATCTCCGTTTCGTCTACGCGTGCGGATGTCGGCGAGGCCTTCACCGCGGGAGCATAGTTCCGTGGTTCGGAGTGGCCGCGGCACCGGGATCGAGGTGGTCAGATCGAAGGTCTCGCTCGGAAGACTGGTCCTCACACCTGCCCCGCCCTGGTCAACGCCCCCTTGCGGCAATCGCACGACGGCGCCTTCGAGACGCTCTCGTATCATGCCGTGGCGCGATGACCTTCTTGCCGGCGGCCGATCGATACGACAGCATGCTGTACCGCCGGACGGGTCGGAGCGGACTGCAGCTCCCCGCGATCTCGCTCGGCCTGTGGCAGAACTTCGGCGGGGACCGGCCATTCGAGGAACAGCGGCCCATCATCCACAGGGCGTTCGACCTGGGTGTCACACACTTCGACCTCGCCAACAACTACGGGCCGCCGTACGGTTCCGCCGAGGAGAACTTCGGCCGCGTCCTTGCCGGCGACCTGCGTCGCTATCGCGATGAGCTGGTCATCTCGACGAAGGCCGGGTACGACATGTGGCCCGGGCCGTACGGTGAGTGGGGATCCAGGAAGTATCTCCTCGCGAGCCTCGACCAGAGTCTGGCCCGGATGGGCCTCGATTACGTTGACATCTTCTATTCGCACCGCGCCGACCCCGACACACCACTGGAGGAAACGCTCGGCGCGCTCGCTGCAGCGGTCGAACAGGGGAAGGCTCTCTACGTCGGGATCTCCCGTACTCCCCGGAGCGAACGCAGGATGCCGTGCGGATCCTTCAGGGTCTGGGCACGCCGCTGCTGATCCACCAGCCGTCGTATTCGATGCTCAACCGCTGGATCGAGGACGATCTCCTCGACGTCCTGGGTCGAGAGGGCGTCGGATGCATCGTGTTCTCGCCGCTCGCGCAGGGACTGCTCACGGACCGCTATCTCCACGGGATCCCGGAGGGTTCACGGGCGAGTAGGGACAGCTCGCTCCCCGGAAGCATGCTCTCCGCGGAGAACCTCGCGAAGGTTCGCTCGCTGAGCGAGATCGCGCAGCGGCGGGGACAGACGCTTGCGGAGATGGCGCTCGCGTGGACCCTGCGCGATCCTCGGGTGACCTCTACGCTCGTCGGGGCGAGCAGCGTGGCCCAACTCGAGGCCAATATCGCGGCGCTCGAGAACCTGGACTTGTCCGCCGAGGAACTCGACGAGATCGACCGGTATGCCACGGAGAGTGGCGTGGACCTTTGGGGGGAGTCGAGAGCCACCTGATGGGACTTCATCCCTTTCGCGCCCACCAGACGAAGCCCAGGTCAGTCCCGTAGCAGCGAGCGAGCGGGTGAGTCACGAACCCGGCGTCCGCGCGACCGACTCGATCGTACGCCGGAAGGCCCCTGGTGCCATCGCAGTCGCTCATAGTCCGATGCACCCTCGATCTCCGCGCACATCAGGTCCGGCGGGTTCCTGATCGGGCGCGCCGGCGTACTGTAAAGTATCGGTCCTGGTCGGATGCCGGCAGCAGCCAGCCACGGCCGGGCCGAGCGAACACGAGGGGGTTGTCCATGGGAATGAGGCGACGGTCGAGGCGCCGGGGGCTCATAGCAGGGGCGGCGATCGGTCATCACATGGCCACGAAGAACGCGGAGGCGCAGCAGGCGCCTGCCGACTACCAGGAAGAGCCGGCGCAGTACGCGCCGCCTCCGCCGATCCGGCTGACCAGATCGAACACCTCGCACAATTGCACACGTCGGGTGTGCTGACAGACGAAGAGTTCGCAGCGGCCAAGGCGAAGGCTCTGGGGATCTGAACGCGCCGCGAAGAAGACGTTCGTCGGATCTCAACGTGAGGAGGGCAGGTGGCTGCAGATGAGTGGATCGCGTAAAGACGTGCTGCTGAAGGCGATCGAGGCCGAGGTCGGTGGCGAATCGGCTGATCTTGGCGCCCTGTTCACCGACGATGTCGTCGGTTGGTCGCCCTACGCGACCGTGTCGGGGCTCACGGCACTCGCCGAGCTCGCCGCCCTCCGTGAGGTGGCGTTCTCCAACGTCGTCATCATGTTCCGGGGACTCGACGAAGTGGGCAACAAGGCGTTCGCGGAATGGATCATCGAAGCCGACCACACGGGGCCGCTCGTCCTCAGTGAAGATGCGGTCGTCGAAGCGACGGGACGGCATGTGAAGTTGCCCGGAGCCACCGTGGCCGACTTCCGCGATGGGAAGATCCGGTCGTACCGGACGTACTTCGACGACATCTCGCTGATCGAGCAGATCGTGGGCGACTAACGAAGCCGCCGAGGTGGAGTTCCAGGTCGAGGACGATCCGGATCCGCTCGACATCGGATTCCTCGAAACGCAGATCCGTCGTGAGGCGTCCGCCGCTATGGGACTCGGTGATGAAGTCGAGCTCGCGATCTTCGTGCGCGATGCCGGCAAGGTCGTAGCCGGCATCAGCGGCTGGACATGGGGCGACTGCTGCGAGCTGCAGAGCCTCTGGGTGGAGCCGAGACTCCGCGGTCGCTGGCTCGGGCCAAGGCTCCTTGCCGCCGCGGAAGCCGAGGCGGCGGCGCGCGGGTGCACGCAGACCGTCCTGTTCACCTTCGGTTTCCAGTCTCGTCGCCTGTATGAATGGGCCGGCTACGAATCGGTTGGTCGAGTCGAAGACTTCCCATCAGGAACGGACGTCCTCTGGTACCGCAAGCGCCTGAACCCACCGGGCCAAGTGGGCTGACGCGACACATCTCCTCCTGATCCACCACCACGCCAGGCGATCGTTTTCAGGTGAGATCGGCCGAAAACCATCTCCGAGGCCGGTGTGGTCGATTATCCTCCTAGCCTCCTAGCGGTCATCAGAGGAGCAGTCGTGTTCTTTGCCAATCTCGGGCGTTGGTGTTTCCGCCACCGGGGCAAGGTCGCCTTGCTCTGGCTGGCCGCACTGATCGTGTTCGGCGGCATCAGCAGCATGCTCGGCACCGCGTACAGCACGGAGTTCGCTCTTCCCGATGTGGAGAGCCGCCGCGGGTTCGACATCCTCGATGAGCACTTCGCCGACTCGGGCGCCGGTGGCGAGGGCGGAACGATCGTGTTCCGCGCCGAGCAGGGCGTCACCGACCCCGAAGTACAACGAGCGATGACCGCCTTCTTCGACAGAGCGGGCCAGATCGAGGGGATCACGGATCGTCAGCCCGTACACCCCGGAAGGAGCGCAGCAGATCGCCTCGCAGGGTCCCGAGGCCGGCCTCATCGCGTATGCCCAGATCGGGCTCCCTCGCGACATCACGCTGGAGGAGGCGACCGCCATCGGAGCGGAGCTCAAGGAGCTGATGCCGGAGATCGCAGGTGTCCAGATCGAGATCGGGGGACAGATCCTCGCCGAGTTCGAGGTACCGAGCTCGGAGCTGCTGGGCCTGGCCTTCGCCATGATCGTGCTCATCCTCGCGTTCGGGTCGGTGCTCGCCATGGGTCTCCCCGTCGGCATCGCCCTTGCCGGCATCGGGGTGGGAACGATCCTCGCCGGATTCCTGACCCACGTCCTGTCGATCCCCGACTTCGCCACGACGATCGCCGTGATGCTCGGCCTCGGTGTCGGCATCGACTACGCGCTCTTCATCGTGACCCGATTCCGGGAGAACCTGCACGCGGGGGCCTCGATCGAGGAGGCAACCGTCGTCGCCCTCGATACCGCCGGCCGGGCCGTCGCGTTCGCGGGCACCACCGTCGTCATCTCACTGCTCGGCATGGTCCTCATGGGCCTGGCGTTCGTGACGGGGCTCGCCGCCGCCTCGGCCACCGTCGTCGCCGTCACCGCGGTCGCTTCGTTGACCCTGCTCCCCGCCCTCCTCGGCTTCGCCGGCCAACGGATCGAATTGACCCGATGGCGGGGACTCATCGCCGCTCTCTTGGTCGCGGTGGGTCTCGTCGGCGTCGCCCTCACGATCCAGCCGCTGGCTCTCGTCGGGATATCGCTGGCCGCCGTCGTGCTCCTGGCGAGCTTCGCGTTCACACCGCTTCGGCGGGAGGTCCCTCGCCGCAAGCCGAGACCGTTGCGCGAGACGATCCCCTACCGATGGAGCCGCTTCATCCAGCACCGCCCGTGGGTCGCGGCGATCAGCGGGGCAACGATCCTCATCGTGCTTGCGATCCCGTTCTTCAGCCAGCGGCTCGCCTTCTCCGATGAGGGCAACTACCCGGAGGAGACGACCACCCGCAAGGCATACGATCTGTTGGCCGCCGGCTTCGGACCGGGCTTCAACGGGCCGCTGCTGCTCAGCACCGAGATCCCCGAGGGGACGGATCCCGCGAGCCTCGAAACGGTCACCCAGGCCTTGGCCGGCGACCCGGGGACAGCCTTCGTCACCCCCGCGGTCCCGAACGATCCCGAAACGCCCACGGCGGCGTTGTGGCGGCTCTTCCCGACGACCGCCCCGCAGGACGAATCGACAACTGACCTGGTGTATCGCCTCCGCGACGAGGTCCTGCCGAACGCGACACAGGGAACCGGGCTGGACATCGCCGTCTCGGGCGGGGTGGCGGCCGCGGTCGACTTCTCCGAATATCTCACCGCGCGGTTGCCGCTCTTCATCGGTGTCGTGCTCGGCCTTTCCTTCCTGCTGCTGATGCTCGTGTTCCGGTCCCTGCTGGTTCCGCTCAAGGCGGTGGTGATGAACCTGCTCTCGATCGGAGCGGCCTACGGCGTCGTCACCGCGATCTTCCAATGGGGCTGGTTCGGGGACGTGATCAACATCGAGTCCGCGCCCATCGAGCCGTTCGTGCCGATGATGATGTTCGCCATCCTCTTCGGGTTGTCCATGGACTACGAGGTGTTCCTGCTGTCCCGGATCCGAGAGGAATACGTGCGGACCGGCGACAGCAGACTCTCCGTGGCCGATGGCCTGGCGTCCACGGCACGGGTGATCACCGCGGCAGCCGCCATCATGGTGGTGGTGTTCGGCAGCTTCATCGGAGAGAGCGACCGCATCGTCAAGCTCTTCGGCGTCGGCCTCTCCATCGCCGTGCTCCTCGATGCGACGATCGTCCGGATGCTGCTCGTGCCGGCCACGATGGAGCTTCTCGGCGACGCCAACTGGTGGCTCCCGAGGTGGCTCGACCGGGCGATGCCGCGGGTTGCCGTCGAGGGTCACCCCCTCGAGGTGGAATCGCCCGAGCTCGAGACCCGTGTGAGTTCAAGCGCGAGGGCGCCGACCCTCGGGACCGGCGCCCTCGCAATCACACAGGATCAAGCCATCGACTCCATGTTCTTGGTGACGACCTCCATCGTCTCGTTGAGCTCCGCCGTCGGGCTGAACTCGCGATCTCGGTGCCGGGGAGATCTCCGGCGTGTGACCGGGGCCCGTAGTAGGCCTCGCCGTCGGTGATCTCGATATCGCCGTCGGCGGTGTGGTACACGAGCTTCCCCTTGAACACGTAGCCCCAGTGCGGGGACTGGCACTGATCGTTCGGGAGTCCCATGAACAGCGGAGTCATGTCCGAGTGCTCCGTGTACCGCTCGAAACCGATCGTGTAGCCCTCGGTCTCCCCGTACCGACCCTCGATACCTGGTCCCTCGATCGGCTCCGCCGTCGAGTCCTTCGACACCTTGCCCATCACGGTCTCCCTTCTGCTCGTCTCCGGCTCGAACCGGACCTGTCCAGTCAGCCTTTCGAACGTTTCGCCGCTCCTGCGCGGATCTGCTACGACGTCGGTGGGCTCGTGGCGACGGCGTCAACCCATCGGAGGAGGTCGCGCTCGGTCACGATCCCCACCAGCAGGCCATCGTCGATGACGGGGAGTCGCCGGATCGCCTTTTCAGTCATGAGACGGAAGATGAACACCACCTCGTCGGCCGGTTCACCGTTGTCACGGGGGTCGACATGACGTCGCCGACCTCACGATCGAGGAGGTCCTCGTCATCGAGCAGACGCCTCGTCAAGTCACGCTCGGTGAAGACGCCAACCACCGACGCTCCGTCGACTACGACCACCGCGCCGATGTCGTGATCGATCATGGTGCGGAGTGCCTGGGCGACGGTAGCGTGAGGAGTCACATGGATCACCGGACGACTCATGATCCCTTCGACGTGATCCTATCCACAGCCATGCTCTCCACCTTTCGGTTCACGGATGCATTATGCCCACCTGTTCACCTCCGCTCCACGGAGCGGTCCCGCTCCTAGAGTTGGTAGGGGATGAACTGCTGCTCGATCGCCACGACCCTCCCGTGCGCCATCGTGATCCAGTACTCGGACCATCCCAGTGACAGGTCAGCGAACCGCTCGAGGCTCACGATCTGAGGATCGTCGACCTGGCCGTGTGGGTAGACCGTGAGCGACACCTTCGCCGCCGGGTCGATCTCGATCGTCCGCCAGCGCGGGTTCTCGTTCCGGATGTAGTAGTCGTTCGGGACGATCTCTCCGGGTTCGATCACACCGTCCTCGATGGCAGCGGCGATCGCCTCCTCGCCCGTGAGCCATTGCTGGAGATCGATCACGAGCCGCGGAGGCCTCTGGGTTGCGCCGACGGCTATGAGAGCGCCGAAGTACCTCCCGTCATCGAGGGCCGGCCCTGCTATGGCCAAGAGCTCAGCCTGGGTTGCTGCCAGGCGATCCTCGAGGTTCGTCGCCTGAGCTTGTGCCCGAGCCAACTCGTCCTGGAGTCCATCCACCCGGTCGGACAACGTCTCGGCCGTCGCCAACGCCTCGTTCCGTGCGTCGATCGCGCTCGCGAGCGCATCGTCCCGATCCCGCGAGCCGGTTCTGTCCCACGCGAAGACCGAGATTCCTCCGACGAGGGCCGCGACGAGGATCAGCGCGGCGGTCAGCGCGATCGGACGTCTCTTGTTCCGAACGATCGAAGGGCCGAGCGACGTCCGCCGACCGGGACAACGGGTGCAGGGTGTCGTCTGTCGTGCGTCGGTAGAGGTGTCATGAGTGCTCCTTTCGGCTCCATGGTTCCAGCGGGATGGGCCAGCCCGCGCAGGTCATCGCTCTCGATCGTCTCGTTCTCCATCGTTGCCACCTCCATCCCTTGCCTCTGCCCCGACGGTAGGTCCGGATGTGGAGCGTGCCTCCGGCCGGATGACCCGTGACGTCCGGGACTTCCGGAGGACGCAAGAAGGCGGGGCCGAAGCCCCGCCTTTACACCCGATCCGGTCGATCAGTACAGGTACCTCCGATCCTGCACGAACCCGACCCTCTGCCAGACCTTGCCGAGGCCGTAGTAGCGGCCGGCGTTCGCGAGGATCAGCCCGACCAGGATGATCGCGTACGACGAAGTGGTCGTCCACGAACGGGTTGTGCTCCGGCCAGATCGCGGTTCCCAGGTAGAAGGTCGCCATCCAGACGATGCCGCCCGCCGCGGCGAGCCGCGTCATCACGCCCGTGATCAGACCGAGGCCGATCAGCAGGAGTGACACCATGTACACCCAGTCGATCCAGCCAGCCACCTGCGGACCGGCCTGGGTCATCTGGAAGCTCGTGATCTCTGGATGTTGTCGGCGAAGGGACCCTTCAGCCCGAAGCCGATGGCGCCCGCCGTGGGGCTGGCCCCGTTGATCCACGCGTCCGGACCGAAGAAGTCGATCTTCACCGTCTGCCCCGCCTCGTTCAGGACCCGGCCCGTCGAGAATCCGAGGGCGAAGGCCTTGTCGAGGAAGGCCCACAGGAAGGTCCAACCCATCAGGAGTCGGAGCGCTCCGAAGACCCGCTGCAATCCCTTGGTGTGGATCGGCTCCAGCCGCTCCAGCGCCGGGATGTCGAGAGCCTTTCTCTCGATCGTTTCCATCTGTCCCACCTCCTTGTTCGATGGCCCAAGCATCCAAGGGACACCGAGGGGCGCGTACGGCCGAGTGCCCCTGCTCGGAAGGGACCTTCGGCCCCTCATCCGTTCCGGGCCGACGACCGTCTCAGCAGGTTCGGTCGCCGGCGCCGCCTCGGCCGAAGGATCGGCGGTGGGTGATACTTCCGCAGGATGCAGGTCAAGTCCTTCCTCGTTCGCTTCCCGCCCTTCGATGCCCTCGAGCCGGACGCCCTGGAGCGGGTTTGCGCGGCAACCGAGATCGAGTTCTTCCCGCGTGGGACGACGATCCTGCAGCAGGGCGGACCGCCCTCGAGGTTCCTCTACGTGGTGCGGACCGGGGGAGTGGAGCTCCTCGACGATGAGGTCGTGATCGACCTCCTGGAAGAGGGCGAGATGTTCGGCCATCCGTCCCTCGTCGCCGGGCTCCCACCGACGTTCAGTGTCAGAGCGTTCGAGGACACGATCTGCTACCTGATCGAGCGGCAGGTCGCCGAGGAGGTGATCGGGACACGATCGGGCATCGAGTTCCTCGCTCGCGGGCTCGCGCGCCGAAGCCGGCAGATGGCGCTTGCCTCGGAGACGGAGCGGATCGGCTCGCCCTCCCGTCCCGCTCTCGACGATCCTGCACAGGGACGCGATCGGGTGCGCCCCGACCGTGTCCGTCAGGGACGCTGCGGCGACGATGGCGCGGGAGGCGATCTCCTCGATCCTCGTGCGCGCGGACGATCTCCTCGGCATCGTGACGGATCGAGATCTCCGGTCGAAGGTCGTCGCGCGAAGGAGGGATCTCTCGATCCCTGTTTCCGAGGTGATGACCACACCCGTGATCACCGTGCGCGACGACGCGATGGCGGATGAGGCGCTCCGTCTGATGCTGGAGCACGGTATCCACCACCTCCCGGTGACGGACGCAGATGGGCTCGTCGTGGGTGTCGTTTCCGATACCGACCTGATGGGACTCGAGCGGAGCGTGCCGTTCACGTTCCTCCGGACCATCGATCGGGCGGAGACCGACCGACGAGGTCGTCGCTCGGATGTCCGCAACTTCCCGGCCATCGTGATCCCGCTGGTGGAGACGGAGACCGACCCCGTGGATATCGGGCATGTCATCGCGAGCGCGATCGACGCCACCACGCGGCGCCTGATCCACGTCGCGATCGCGGAGCTCGGGGATCCACCCGGTCCCTGGGCATGGCTCGCGCTCGGAAGCGAGGCTCGTCACGAGCAGTCGCTCGTCACGGACCAGGACCACGCGTTGGTCTTCGCGGCACCTGACGTGCCCTCCGACGAGGCGGATGCGTACTTCGAGCGGCTGGCGCGACGTGTGACCGATGGGCTCGTCGAGGCCGGGATCCCTCGCTGTCGTGGCGGGGTCATGGCCGAGTCCGCCGCGTGGCGAGCGGATCGGGAGACGTGGATGCAGACGTTCCGCGAACAGTTGGCCCTGTCCGATGTCGGAGGGACGGCGTTCTCGAACATCGCGCTCGACTACCGCCGGGTGGCAGGCGGCCTCGACATCGAAGTCGACGATCGATCAGCTGGTGAGGACGGCGGCGGCCGAGGGATGGCTCGTTCGGAAGCTGGCGTCATCAGCTCTGGATCTCCGGCCCCCGACGGGCTTCTTCCGGGAGTTCCTCGTGGGGTGGGACGGCTCGCGGGCAGGAACGCTCGACGTGAAGCACGGCGGGATCACGCCGATCACGAACCTCGCCAGGACGTTCGCGGTCGCGTCGGGTGCCGCGCCGAACCGGACGATCGATCGACTCCGAGCTGCGTCCTCGCTCGGCGGGTTGGATCCCGACCTGGCCATCGGGCTGGAGGAAGCCTTCCGCCTCCTGTGGCGGATCAGGCTCCGGCATCAGGTGAGCCAGCTCCGCGCGGGTGATCCCGCGGACGATCAGGTCGATCCCCGTCTCCTCGGCCCGCTGACACGGAGGAGCCTGCGGGAGGCCTTCAAGCTGATCACGGCAGGTCAGCGTGTGCTCGCGACCACGTACGGCCTGCGCCACCGATGAACGCTCGCACCCGCGCGTCCTCGAGGGATCGGAGGCGGGCCGTGGCGACGGGCCGCCTACGCCTCGCTCGACTTCGAAACGACCGGCCTCGACCTCGACGGGGACGACATCATCTCGTTCGGCGTGATCCCGATCGAGGGAGGACGGATCCTCCCCGGCCGCTCGACGTACCGCGAGGTCCGGCCCGACCGCCCGCTGAAGCCCGCGTCGATCGCGGTGCACGGTCTGCGACCGGTGGATCTGGAAGAGGCGTCTGCCCTCGGGATGGTCGTGGACGACCTGCGCGACGCCTTGGCGGGACGGTACGTGCTCGCGTGGGCCGCGGAGATCGAAGCGGCGTTCCTGGCGAGGGTGTTCGGGCGCCGGTCGTCGTGGTGGCGGAAGCAGATCATCGACGTCCTCCGGCTCGCGCTCCTCGTGGAGCGGACGGGCGACGGTCGCCGCCGGGACTTCTCGCTCACCGCCGTCGCCGATCGGCTGGGCGTCCCGGTCGAGCGCCCGCATCACGCGCTCGACGATGCGCTGACCACCGCCCAGGTCTTCCTCGTCCTGCAGCCGGACCTGGAGCGGCGCGGGATCACGACACCTCGACGGCTGCTTCGAGCCAGTCGGGGATGAAGGCGCGCTAGCCGCTCCTCGCATCGCGAGTCGTGCGAGGCCAGGTCCGGAGGGTCACGTCGGTTGAACGTGATCACCGCTCCGATCAAAGCGATGCCGGCGAGGGCGGCCGAGATCCTTCCAGCGGGCGATCGAAGGGGGGCACCACGGCGTCCCTCGCATGAGCTGGTCGACCGAAGGGTCGTCGACCGCGCCGGCGGTCCTGCCCGCGCCGGGACCATCGTCCCTCGCCCGCGCTCGACGCGACCCTAGCGTCTGTGTGAGGACGATGGGATGAAGGGGTGATCACGATGGAGACCAAAGTTATGTACGAGGATGGCCGGCGGGAACAGCCGTTGACGCCGGACATAAGGAGCCTCCCGCTCCAGAAGCCCCTGCGGAACGCGTTCCGACTCTCCGTCGCGATCGCGATCCTGATGGTGATCGCATCGGCGGCTGGGGTGCTGATCGACGGCCTGTACACCGATGGAGCCTGGGCGCGAGAGGCGGCCCGAGGAGGGGATCTGACCACCCTCGCGGTCGCTGTTCCTGTCCTGATCGGATCGCTCGTCCTCACCAAGCGCGGATCTCATGCTGCGCAGGCGGTTTGGCTCGGCGTGCTCGCGTATTCGGTCTACAACTACGCCTACTTCGTCTTCGGAGCGGAGTTCAACGACATCTTCGTTCTGCACATCGCGCTGTTCTCGCTGTCGATCATCACGCTCGTGCTTGCGGTGGCGAACGTCGACGTCGACGCGATCGCCGATCGGTTCCGAGGAGTCAGTGGCACCAGGTGGATCGGGGGATTCCTCGTGGTCGTGGGAGCGATCCTGGGCGGGCTCTGGGTGTTCCTCGCGATCCGGTTCGCGATCACCGGTGAGCTGATGGCCGACATCCCCGGTCGACGGGATCCATCTGGTGTTCGCGATCGACACGTCGCTCCTCGTGCCGGCGCTCGTGATGGCCGGAGTCCTCTTGTGGCGGCGAACCATCGGAGGTTTCGTGCTCGGCCCGACGATGCTCATCGTGGGAGTCATCTATCAGGTCAATCTGCTGGTCGCCGGCCTGTTCCAGGCGAACGCGGACGTCGCCGGTGTGAAGGCGTTCCCACCGGAAGGGATCCTCTTGGGCGCTGGATTCGCTGCGGCGACCGCGGCGATGTTCCTCCGGCGCGGGTCATCCCGATGACCGATATTCGCCTGGCGGGGCGCGAGCTGGCTTCATTCGAAACAGAGAGAGGAGGGAGTTTCGATGACGGTCCTGGTGGCATATGCGAGCAAGCACGGTTCCACCGAGGGGATCGCCCGGGCGATTGCGGATCGTCTGAGCGAGCTCGGTGTGTCCGCGGATGTGCAGACAGTGAGCAACGTCGACGACCTCGGCGAGCGCGATGCCGTGGTGCTGGGGAGCGCAGTGTATGCGGGCTCCTGGATGAAGGAGGCCGTCGAGTTCGTTCATCGACACGCCGAGCAACTCGCCGAGCGCTCTGTGTGGCTGTTCAGCAGTGGACCGCTCGGCGAGGAGGTCGAGGACGACGAGGAGCAGCCGCGACAGCTTCAGGAGGTCCGTGGGCTGATCGGCCCGATCGGTCACCGGGTCTTCTTCGGTGCCCTGGACCGGAGCAAGCTCGGCTTCGGTGAACGGATGATCGTCAAGGCCGTGAAGGCTCCGGACGGCGACTTCCGCGACTGGGACACGATCCGTGCGTGGGCCGACGGCATCGCCGCCGAGCTGCGCGCCATCGGAAGCTGACCGATCCGGCGGACATCGGTCCCCCCCAACCGGGGTCGTTCGGCCCCTTCGGCGCGGGCTTCCGGCAAGCATCGTGGAGGCATGAGGGAAGGGGGAGCGATGTCAGGAGACCTCTGATCCAGACGAACGGGCCCTATCTGCGGGTCGTCCTACCCGACTTCGACCCGGACTGGGTCGGTGTCTGGGAAGCCCTGGACATCGAGCTCGAGGATGGGATCAACCGAGCGGAGATCATCGCTCCGTGCTACCTCGATGACGGATGCGTCGCTCATGTGCGCGATCTCGTCGTATGGCTGGAAGCGCGAGGCGTCACGACGATCGTCGAATGGCAGGGGACGCCCCCGCAGGCGACTGCCGCAGCAGGGGCAGTCCGGACCAGAGAGAAGTGATGACGATGTGGCGATTCCTCTTCATCGCTCTGGTGTTCTGCCCTACTCGACCGAGCCGGGGGTCGTCGTGTGTCGTGCGAGATACGCGGCGGCCTCTGCCCGCCGGGCTACCTCGAGCTTCGAGAGGATCGATGAGACGTAGTTCTTCACCGTCTTCTCGGCGAGGGTGAGCTCGTCCCCGATCTCCTTGTTGGTCCTGCCGTCCGCGATGAGCGTCAGGATCCGTTCCTCCTGAGGGGAGAGGCGAGCGAGCTTCTCGTCCCGCATCAGGTGCTTCCCCTTGCGGAGCCGGTCGAGGACGGCGGTCGTCACGGCTGGATCCAGGAGGCTGTCGCCGGCTCCGACCGCGCGGATCGCGCGGACGAGCTCGCCGGAGCGGACCTGCTTCAGCACGTAGCCGGAGGCGCCCGCCATGATCGAAGCGAACAGCGCCTCGTCGTCCGCGAACGAGGTGAGCATGAGCACCCGCGATCGCCGGATGCTTCGCGCGGATCTCGCGCGTCGCCTCGATCCCGCTCCCATCGGCGAGCCGGACGTCCATCACGACGACGTCCGGCTTGCGTCCGGTCGGCCTCATCGATGGCCTCCCGGACCGTACCGGCCTCCGTGGTGACGTGGATGTCGTCCTCGGATGCGAGCATGGCGCGGATCCCGTCTCGCACGACCTCGTGATCGTCGACGAGCATGACCCGGAGCGGAAGACTCTTCGGCTCGGTCATCGAGCGGATGGTAGCCCGCTTCGTTCAGGCGGACGCCGGCTGCGGCTCGCCCAGCTCCGGACAGGGCGCGTGCATCCCGCTCTCCGCAGGATCGTCTCGGCGACCCGGTCGAGGAAGTCCTTGAGTGTCGCTTCGGCGACCCTCGAGAGGACCGCTCGGTCGATGACCCGGCCGACGGCGCCGAAGGGAGGAACGTACCGAGCGCTCATCGCGAGCTGGGTGCGTCCAGGACGGAGGGGTGCCACTTCGAGGTCGGCATCGAGCGAGGGGAAGAGCCCAGCCGCGCCGACTGCCGTCCACCGCAGAGGGAACACGATCTTGGATCCGGTGCGAACCGACTCCCCGAGCTCCACGACCACCCGTCGCTTGATCCGTACGGCTTCACCGAACCCAACCTCGGCAAGGAGCAGGTCCCCATGGTGGTTCGCTCGTTCCGCCAACCCGGGCAGCCACACGTGGGGGTCCCGAGACAGGGCGTGCTCGACCTCCTCCGGGGAGACCGGCACCTCGACGAAATACCTCGCGAACATAGGAGAAGGATGCGTGCGTGCGGAGCCCGGGGGAGGGGCCATTGGTCCTCACTCCCGCGGGACTCAGGACGGGAACGTCGCCCGGACGGTCGTTCCTTCTCCGGGTGTGCTCTCGACCTGGAGTACCCCGCCGAGTGCCTCCACGCGTTCCCGAAGGTTGCTGAGACCCATCCCCCACGTGGTCATGTCGACGTCGAACCCGCGTCCGTCGTCGTCGATCTCGAGGAAGAGTCCGGTCTCTCCCCGCAGGAGCGAGACCCGGCAGGTGGTGGCAGCTCCGTGCCGTCCGACGTTCGAGAGTGCCTCACGCGCGAGCTGCACCACATCGCCGGCGCGCGAGGCGAGCTGCGACGCAGCCTCGCTGTCGACATCGACGACGGTCACGACGCCGGAGCGTGCGCCGAACTCGCTGGCCATCTCCTTGAGCGCCTGATCGAGCTGGCGGTCGGCCAGGATCCCGGGCCGGAGTCCGAAGATGTAGTTGCGCAGGTCTCGGATCGAGTGATCGACATCCTCGACGGCGGCTTCGAGCCGACGGGCCATGTTCTCGTCATTCGTTGCGGCGGCGAGTCCTTGGAGGCTCATGCCGACGGCGAAGAGCGATTGGATCACCCCGTCATGGAGCTCCTTGGCGATCCGTTCCCGCTCCTCCAGGACCTGGAGCCTCTGGAGCTCCCTGCTCTTGCGCTCGGTCTCGTCGTAGAGGCGGGCGTTCTCGACGGCGATCGCGGCCTGGGTCGCGAGCACCCAGAGGACGCGTTCGTCCTCCTCGTCGAACGTCTCGGCGCCCTGCTTGTCGGTGAGGTAGATGTTCCCGAACACCCGTCCACGGCCCGCGACGGGAGCTCCGAGCAGTGACTTCATCGGAGGATGATTCGGCGGGAAGCCCACCGATCGGGGGTCCGCGCTGATATCGGGGATCCGAAGTGGCCGGGCTTCGGTGATGAGCGCTCCCAGAAGGCCGTGGCCGGTCGGAGGGTCGCCGAGGGCAGCTCGTTCCTCGGGCGTGATCCCCACGGTGATGAATTCTTCGATCAACCGGCCGTCGGGCGTGAGCACACCCAGCGCCCCGTAGCGCGCGTCCGTGAGGTCGACCGCCAACTCCACGATGCGGAGGAGCACCGCGTCGAGCGAGAGCTCCGAGGCGAGGATCATCCCGGCCTCGATCAGCTGCCGGTCCCCGTCACCTCTGGCATCTCGTGCGGACACGGCCCGAGCGTAGCCCGTCAGGGACTGGCGATGGGCTCGTTCGGTCCCGCGGTCCTGGGCAGGTCCCAATCAGCCTCGGGACCTACGACCCGTGGATAGGTGGGCTCTCTGAACGAACATCGAGCTATCGAGTGCCGAGGGACGGCGCCGGAGAACGAAGGAGCAGACGATGGATAGGAGCAACTGGGACAAGATCGTGAGCGGCGCAGGAGCCGTGGTCGCGGTCGTGCTCATCGCGCTCGGCGCGATGGCGATCTACGGTGGCAACTTCGGACAGCAGAACGTGCGGGACCGCTTGGTGCCGCAGAACATCTCGTTCCCGCCGGCCGAAGCGATGACGCCGCAGGAGAGGGCCGAGATCGGCGAGTTCGCCGGTCAGAAGGTCGAGAACGGCGTGCAGGCCGAGGCGTTCTCCCGCTACATCGGCGGACACCTCGTGGGCATCAACGACGGAGCCACCTACTCGGAGACGAGTGCAGCAGCGCGCGAAGAGGGGCTCGACCCCGACGTCGCCGCCGAGCTGCAGGGCAAGGCAGACACCCTGTTCAAGGGTGAGTCCCTGAGGGCCATGCTGCTGAACGCCTACGGCTGGTGGACCGTCGCGACGATCGCCATGTGGGCCGGGATCGCGATGCTGCTCGCGGGTCTGCTGCTGGGGGTCCTCTCGATCCTCGGGTTCAGGCACGCTGGCAAGGTCGCCGGCAAGGTGTCGGTCACAACGCAGGAGCACCGGGTCACGAACCCGGAGTACGCGGACGCGACACGCTAGAGCGAGCGGCCTCAGCTCCGGGCCGCTTCACGGAAGGAGCCCGCCTGCAGGCGGGCTCCTTCTTCCGTCTATCGGTCACCCGTCGCTAGGCGATCAGGTGCACCTGACATCGGGGCCGAACCCTTCGGGGACGGCTCTCGTATGGCCAAGGTGGGTGCGAGCCATACGGGGACCGTCCGTCGTCCTCGATCGAGGGGGCCGAACGGCCCTCACGCACGCCATCCACGTGCCGCAGCATCCAAGAGAAGGCACAGAGCAGGTGTGAGGCGAACAATGAGACTCGGGGACGCGCCGTCTTGCGGTCCCGATCGTGGCGTCGCTCCAAGAAGCTTGGAAGGGGTTGGAACCGATGATGGAAGGTCTTGATCCACGAACGGTGCGGCCGGTGCGTGACGGTGCGCGCCACGATGGGCGGCGGGCCGGGAGGACGAGACGCGTCGTCGGTGCGATCCTGCTGTGCGCGTCGGTCCTGCTGCTCGTCGTCGGTACGAGTGCCGTGTCTGTCGGGGCGAAGACCCCCGCGCCCCAGCCCCAGGGTGCGGTGAGATGGCGCTTCCAGGTCAGCGGACAGTACGTGCTGCATCCGCCGGCGGTCGGTCCTGATGGGGGGGTCGTCGTCGCGAGTTCGACCGGCGACGTGTACTCCTTGACAGCCAACGGGGTACTCAGATGGGTCGTCCGATCCATCGGCGCCGACGGTGGGCCCTCGATCGGCCCCGACGGGACCGTCTACGTGGCGTCGATGAACACGATCACCGCGATCGCCCCGAGCGGCTCGATCCGGTGGACCTTCACCGAGCCGTCCTCGGGTCAGGGTGTGATCGCCGGGCCGACCGTCGGTCCGGACGGCAATGTCTACGCGATCTCGGACATCGGCGGCCTCGGCGCGTTCGCGCTGTCGCCGGCCGGCCAGCTTCTCTGGAGCAACGGGGGCGACTCCGACCTTCGGGGAGCGCGGACAGCTCGGCGCCCAGATCGTGTTCGGCTCAGGCCGCCTCTTCGCGGCGTTCGACGAGAACAGCGTCGCCCCGAGCACGATCTTCGGTCTGTCGCTGCAAGGCACGCAGCAGTGGGCGAAACCGCTCGGAGGCAGCGACGACCCGTTCATGCAGCAACAGCGCCAGCCGGCGACCGGCGTGGACGGCTCCCTCTACCTCACCGCGATGGGCGGTGCGAACGGCTGGAGCCTGTTCCGCGTCGACCCGGCGAGCGGGAACGTCCTCTGGCAGCGGTCACCGACACAGTCGAACGGGATGTCTCCTCCGAGCGTCGGGCCGGATGGGTCCGTCTACTTCTCCCGGAGTCTCAGCTACCTGGACTCGGTGACATCGACCGGACAGCCGCGCTGGACGTTCTTCGACGGTTCGATCATCGATCACCCCGCCGTCGCTCCCAACGGGAGCGTCGTCGTCGCCGGGAACCGGCCGAACTTCGGCGAGCCCGGATCCGTCCGCGGATGGAACGCCGCGACGGGCCAGCTCGCGTGGCAGATCGAACTGCCGAACGAGGACGGTGGGTACCAGATCCTCTACACACAGCCGAGCTTCTCCGCGGACAGCGGGACCGCGTACTTCGGCACTGCCGTCCTCGGCGGCGCAGGGCAGTTCTCGTTCCTGTATGCGGTGAGCTCGGGCGCGGGTGCGCCGCCGCCTCCACCACCGCCACCGCCGACCCAGTGCGTGGTGCCGGGTGTCGTAGGCATGACGCTGAACGCGGCCCAGTCCCAGATCGTCAACGCGGGATGCTCGGTTGGGCGTGTCAAGAGCGTTCTGTCGACGCAGGTGGGGATCGTGCTCACGCAGAATCCCGCTCCGGGCACGACGCTGCCTTCGGGCGGCCGGGTCGACCTCACGGTCGGTCGCACGTAGTCACGGAGACGGCAACGAGAAGGGCGCCCCGTACTTCGACGGGGCGCCCTTCCGTCCTGCAGGCCTTCGCGGGAGGTCGAACCCGCTCAGGCGAGCAGGGTGCACACGTCCTGGAAGCTGCCGGTGTGGGACACGAGCGTGATCCCCGATCCTCGAAACGCCAGATCCAGCGCCCACTTGTCAGCCACACCAGTCCGTCCGGGTGCCCGACGACCTCGCCCGGGAAGAAGAAGAAGAGCCACTGTCCGGTGGCGACCAGGGTCTCTCCGTCTTCGTCGAAGGTGAAGGTGCCCGGGCCCGAGATGTTCCGGGTGATGCTCCGCACAGGCTCGCCCTGCTCGTCGAGGCGGGTGATCTGCTCGATGAGGAGACCGGTCCCGGTCTCCCTCACCAGGTTGCCCTCCCGATCGAAGAAGTCCGTGATCACGATCTGATTGGCGACGTCGTGCAGGTCGACGTCGAAGTCACAAACGCCCTCGATGGTGAGGTCCGGATTGGGCCCGGGCTGGAACCGGTCTGGTCGGAGCGCCTGCGCGGCAGGGGCGGACAGCGCGAGGACGATCAGGACCAGTACGAGGGCAGAACCGATGCGTCTCATCGTGTACCTCCGATCTCGGAAGCCGACGGCCGCAGTCGAGCCTCGGTCAAGCGTCACCGCCGTCAATCATGCATCTGCGCTTTCTTCCGTACGCTCCCCGGGCGACGCTCGCCGGTCCTCGTTGGCCGCGTCACGGCGCGGTCACGGCGTTGGCTCAAAGGTGGCCCTGACATCGGGCCAACGAGCATTCAGGGGAGGGATCTCATAATGGCCGAGATGGGAGCATCGTCGTGATCGAGGCCAAGGGTCTCAGCAAGCGGTACGGAGACAAGGTTGCCGTCGACGATCTGAGCTTCGAGGTGAACCCCGGCCGTGTCACCGGCTTCCTCGGTCCCAACGGATCCGGGAAGTCGACGACCATGCGGCTCATGCTCCAGCTCGATCACGGTGACGGACACACGACGTTCGACGGACAGCGGTACGCCGACATCCAGTACCCGACGAAGCACGTCGGTTCACTGCTCGACGCTCACGCCGTCCACCCGAAGATGACGCCGAGGAACCATCTCCGCGCGCTCGCAGCCGCCAACCGCATCCCCGAAAGCCGGATCGAGCACGTCTTCGGGCTGGTGGGGCTCACCGATGCCGCAGATCGCCATACAGGAGGTTTCTCCCTCGGGATGTTCCAGCGGCTGGGCTTGGCGACCGCACTGTTGGGCGATCCTGGAACGCTGATCCTGGACGAACCGATGAACGGCCTCGACCCGGAGGGCATCCATTGGATCCGGTCACTCCTGAGGCAGCTGGCGAGCGACGGCCGGACCATCTTCGTCTCGAGTCATCTCCTCGCAGAGATGGCGGAGACCGTCGATGACCTCGTGGTGATCGGTCGCGGTCGATTGATCGCCCAGTCTGCCCTCGACGAGTTCATCGGGCACGCCCAACAAGGCGTGAGGGTTCGGAGCCCGCAGCTCGACGAGCTCGGCAGCATGCTCGCAGGGCTCGGTGCGACGACAACGCTCGAGGCAAACGGAAGTCTCATGGTCTCCGGCGCAGAAGCTTCAGCGATCGGTGACCTCGCGGCACAACGGTCGATCGCACTTCACGAGCTCAGCGTCGTCAGCTTCTCCCTGGAGGAAGCCTTCCTGGACGCGACCGCTGGCTCCGGCGAATACGTGACGATGCCGGACGATCAAGTCCCCGTCGTCGTCGGCGAGGAGGACCGGTGAACAAGCTCATCCGTTCCGAGTGGATCAAGCTCCGCACGCTCAGGACCACGTGGATCCTCGCGGCCCTCGCGATCCTCACGGCGATGGCGATCACCGGGGCCGCGACCGGCACGGTGAAACCGGGCACGAGCGCCTTCGAGCGGGTCGACCTCTTGCTCACACCGGCGCCCTTGCTCGTTCGGCTCTTCGTCATCGTGCTGGGCATCATGGCGTTCTCGAACGAGTACCGCTACGGCACGATCATCCCGAGTCTTTCCGCGGCTCCGATCCGCGGTGAGCTCCTCGGCGCGAAGCTCATCGTGATGGGGGCCTTCGGCCTGGTTCTGGGAGCGATCGTGACGGTCGCCTCCACCCTGACCGGGCTCGCGGTGCTGTCCATCATCGGCCAGCCGGTATCGGTGTTCGACGGAGAGATCCCACGAGCTCTCCTCGGCACGGTCGGGTTCTACGGGATCTGCGCGGTCGTCGGTGTCGGTGCCGGAGTCCTGGTGCGTCAGCCCACGATCGCGATCGGGATCCTCATGCCCTGGGCCCTGTTCGGTGAGAAGGCCTTGGGATCGTTCCTCCCCAACCTCGCGACGTACCTGCCGTTCACTGCCGGCGCACAGCTCTACGCGGTCACGACGACGGGCCCGCCCCTCGATCCGGGCGTGGGTG
>CAWIUW010000001.1:0-19609 GCA_963839395.1 uncultured Actinomycetota bacterium | reverse complement strand
CATAGGGACCTCCAGCCCAACGGCCGTATGGGCTCCGCGCTAGACTCCGCCGCACATAGGTTCACGTGCCCGAGTGGCCGCTTCGGCGGCCGGACGGCTCGGCGGGCGTATCCCGTCCGAGCTCGAAGAGGGAAGCCGGTGGGAATCCGGCACGGTCGCGCCACTGTGACCGGGGAGCGAACCCGACACGAACCACTGGGCCCAGACCATCGGAAGGGCCCGGGAAGGGTCGGGAGAGCGAGGATCCGGGAGTCAGGAGACCTGCCCGAGCGCGAGAGGACCGTCGCCTTCGCGTGAAGGGAGACGCGCCATGATCCATCGTCTCGTCGGCGGCATCGCCGCCGTCCTGCTCCTCCTCGTGTCCTGCGGGGAGTCCACGACGCCCCAGGCATCGCCGGAAACCCCGTCGCCGGCCGCGGAGTTCCCGATCACGATCGCCGCGGCGAACGGCGACGTGACGCTCGAGCGCCGTCCCGAGCGCATCGTGTCCCTCTCCCCGACAGCGACCGAGATGCTGTTCGCGATCGGAGCCGGCGACCAGGTCGAGGCCGTCGACGACCAGTCCAATTACCCGTCCGATGCACCGATGACCGATCTGTCGGGGTTCGAGCCGAACGTCGAGGCGATCGCCTCCTACGAGCCCGATCTGGTCGTCTACGCGACGGAGCCGGGCGACCTCGGTGAATCCCTCGAAGGCGTCGGCATCCCCGCGCTGCAGCAGGACGCAGCTGCCGGCCTCGACAACGTCTACGAACAGATCGACCAACTGGGGGTCGCGACGGGCAACACGTCGGAGGCGGCAGCCCTCGTGGAGGAGATGCGAGCGGACATCGATGCGATCGTCGACTCGATCGAGCCACCCGACCCGCCGCTGACCTTCTACCACGAGCTCGACGACACCTATTACTCGGTGACGTCCTCGACCTTCATCGGCCAGCTGTACTCGCTGGTGGGCCTGGGGAACATCGCGGACGAAGCGAAGGGCGCGGGCGGCGGCTATCCGCAGCTCTCGGCCGAATACATCGTGGACGCCGACCCGGATCTGGTCTTCCTCGCCGACACGAAGTGCTGCGGCCAGTCGCCGCAGACCGTGGCGAAGCGCCCCGGATGGGCTCACATCGCCGCGGTGGAGAACGGGGGTGTGATCCCGCTGGACGACGACATCGCCTCGCGGTGGGGCCCGCGGGTGGTCGACTACCTCCGCCGGATCGCGACCGCAGTCGCAGACGTCCCGGAGGCGAAAGCGGCGTGAGCCGGCGGACGCGCGCGATCGCGCTCGGCGTCGCGGTGCTCGTCGTATCCGTCGTGGTGGGCTTGCTCGCGGGACCGGTGCACATCGCCCCCGATGCCGCGCTCCGGTGGCTGATCTCCTTCGGAGATCAGCCACCGGGGATGTCCGACCAGCAGGCGGCGATCCTCGGGAACCTGCGCCTGCCCCGTGTGATCGTCGCGGGGCTGGTCGGCGCGTCGCTCTCGGCATCGGGAGCCGCGTACCAGGCGGTGTTCCGGAATCCGCTCGCGGACCCGTACCTCCTCGGCGCCGCCGCGGGAGCAGGCCTGGGGGCGACGATCGCGGTGGCGTTCGGTCCGTCGACCGCCTTCGCGTTCACGGTGCCGCTCGCGGCCTTCGTCGGCGCGATCGCCGGAGTGGGCATGGCGTACGGCCTCGGCCGCTCGAGCCTGAGCGGGCGGTCGGCGACGAGCTTGATCCTCGGGGGGATCGCGGTGGCTTCCTTCCTCACCGCCGTGCAGACGTTCATCCAGCAGCAGAACGCCCAGACGCTCCGTCAGGTGTACTCCTGGATCCTCGGCCGGCTCGGGACCACGGGATGGGACGACGCTCGGGTCGCGCTGCCGTCGGTGGCCGTCGCCGTGACGATCCTCTGGCTGGTCCGCCGTCTCCTCGATGTGATCGAAGTCGGGGACCTCGAGGCCGAGAGTCTCGGACTGAACGTGGGTCGCCTTCGATTGGTCGTCGTCGTCGCGGCCTCGCTCGCGACGGCTGCCGCCGTCTCCGTGGCGGGGCTGATCGGTTTCGTCGGCATCATCGTCCCGCACACCGTCCGGCTGCTCGCCGGGAGCTCGTATCGGCAGGTCCTCCCGCTCTCCGTGCTGTTCGGTGCCGCGTTCCTGATCCTGGTCGATGTCGTGGCTCGAACCGCCGTCGCGCCGGCCGAGATCCCGATCGGCGTGATCACCGCGTTCGTCGGCGCGCCGTTCTTCGTGCTCGCGCTCCGGCGGAGCGGGAGGAGAGTCGCATGACGACGGCGCCCGACCGAAACGGCCATGCCATCGCGCTCGACGTCGAGGGAGTCGGCGTGCGTCTGGGCGGCCAGGAGATCCTGCGGGACGTCACCCTCGAGGTGACCGCGGGGTCGTGGGTGTGTGCGATCGGACCGAACGGCGCAGGGAAGACGACGCTCCTGCACGCCGTGGCGGGGCTCGTGCCTTTCGAGGGTCGGGTCGATCTCTGGGGCCAGGCGCTGAGCGCGTATCCACGGCGCGAGCGGGCTCGGCTCGTCGCGCTCGTCCCGCAGCAGCCGGTCATCCCCGAAGGAGTGACGGTCCAGGACTACGTGCTCCTCGGGCGTACCCCCCACCTCGGCGTCCTCGGGAGCGAGCGACGGTCGGATCTCGTCGCCGTCGGGCAGGCGCTCGACCGACTCGACCTCGGCTGGGCCGCTGAGCGAAGGCTGGACACGCTTTCGGGAGGCGAGCTGCAACGGGTCGTGCTGGCGCGCGCGCTGGCGCAGGAAGCGCCGCTGCTGCTCCTCGACGAGCCGACGACCGGGCTGGATCTGGGGCATCAGATCACGGTCCTCGAGCTCGTGGACGAGCTCCGTCGCGAGAGCGGCCTGACGGTGCTGTCGACGATGCACGACCTGACGCTCGCGGGTCGGTTCGCGGACCGGTTCGCGCTGCTGTCGCGGGGACGGCTCGTGTCGAAAGGATCTCGAAGCGACGTGCTCGACGCCGCGACGATCCTGGAGCACTTCGGAGCGAGCGTCCGGGTGATCGGTGACGGCGACATCGGGTGGGCGGTCGTTCCGGTTTCCGAACGAGGTGGATCGTGACCCGCGTACCCGATCGGCCCCCCACGGAAGGGCCCGCACGTGCGCCCGAACGTGTGCCGTCACGCGTGCTCGTGCACACGGGCGACGGCAAGGGGAAGACATCGGCGGCGATGGGCATCGTGATGCGGGCGGCCGCCCGCGGCTGGCACGTGTCCGTCATCCAGTTCGTCAAGGACGGTCGGTGGAAGACCGGCGAGGAAACGTCGGCCCGTCAACTCGGCGTCGAGTGGTGGTCCATCGGCGACGGGTTCACCTGGGACTCGGGCGACATGGAACGCACCGAGGCGATCGCACGCGAGGCATGGGCGGCCGCGCGGGCCCTGATCCAAGAAGGCGAGCACGATCTGGTCGTGCTGGACGAGATCACCTACCCGATGAACTGGGGATGGATCGACGGTGATGACGTGATCCAGGCGATCCGCGACAGGCCACTGCACGTGAACGTCGTCGCCACCGGTCGCGATGCGCCGGATGCGCTGTGTGAGGTCGCCGACACCGTGACGGAGATGGCCAGCGTGAAGCATGCGTTCGACGCGGGTGTCGGTGCGATGCGTGGGATCGAGTTCTGATGGGCCTCACCGTGTTGCTCGGCGGCGCTCGGAGCGGGAAGTCGGCGCTGGCCTCGAGGCTCGCAACCGCGGCGGACGGGCCCGTCGTCGTGGTCGTGACGGCGGAAGCTCGTGACGAGGAGATGACCGAGCGCATCCGCCGGCACCGAGAGGCGCGGCCGGCGACGTGGATCACCGTCGAGGTCCCGGTCGAGTTGGCCGCGGCGGTCCAGGATCTCGGGTCGGATGCCTTCGTCGTGTTGGATTGCCTCTCGCTCTGGGTGTCGAACGCGATCGAAGCGGAGCACGACGACGAGCGGATCGTCGCCGAGGCGCGTGAGATCGCGTCGTCGCTCGCGAAGCGAGAGGCTCCGGCGATCGTCGTCAGTAACGAGGTCGGCCTCGGGATCGTCCCGATGAACGCCCTCGCGCGCCGCTACCGGGACACGCTCGGCCGGGTCAACGCGACCTTCGTCGGCGAGGCTGATCGGGCCTACTTCGTCGTCGGAGGGAAGGCGCTCGCACTCGAGGATGTGTCGCTCACATGAGCAGCGCGCTCGACGACGCGTTGGCACGGATCCGCCCCCCTGACGAGGACATGGCGAAAGCGACCGCGCAGCTCCTCGATACGAAGACGAAGCCACCTGGGAGCCTCGGCACGCTGGAGGATCTCGCGTGCAAACTCGCGGCGATCCGGGGGGAGGTGCCCGCTCGTCCGCTGTCGCCCGCGATCGTCGTCGCCGCCGCCGATCACGGCGTGGTGAGCGAGGGTGTGAGCCCGTACCCGCAGGCGGTGACCGGTCAGATGCTGGCGAACTTCGCGGCCGGTGGCGCCGCGGTGGCCGTCCTCGCCCGGGAGGCGGGGGCTCGTCTCGTGGTGGTCGACGCCGGTGTCGTCGCGCCGCCGGCCGTCGACGGTGTGCGTTCGGAGGTCGTGGACGGCGTTCGCGGCACCGGCAACATCGCGGTCGGTCCGGCGATGACTCCCCACATCGCTCTCGAGATGCTCGATCGGGGGGCCCTCCTGGCGAACGAGCTCGCCGACGACGGCACCGGCATCCTCGGCGTCGGCGACATGGGCATCGGGAACACGACGGCCGCGGGCGCGCTCTGCGCCGCCCTCCTCCCTGCGGATCCCCTTCAGACGTGCGGCCCGGGTACCGGGCTCGATGAGGCGGGCGTGAGCCGCAAGGTGGACGTCGTTCGAAGGGCGCTCGTCGTGAACGATGTGGGCGCGGAGGAAGCCGATCCGCTCGTCACGCTCGCCTCGCTGGGTGGCCTCGAGATCGTGTTCCTCACCGGGGTGATCCTCGGCGCCGCGTCCCGGCGGGTGCCGGTCCTCCTGGACGGCTTCGTGACCGGCGCCGCAGCGCTCGTCGCCTGCGCGATCGCTCCGGCCGCCGCCGGCTCGATGGTCGCGGCGACCCGCTCCCCCGAGCCCGGTCACTCTCTCGTCCTCCAGCGTCTCGGGCTCGAGCCGCTCCTGGATCTCGGGCTCCGGCTCGGTGAGGGTTCCGGCGCCGCGCTCGCGTTGCCATTGGTGCGTTCGGCGATCGCGATCCTCACGGACATGGCGACCTTCGAGGGGGCGGGCGTCAGCCGTGCGTGACGGGTTGCGCTCGGCGGTGGCCGCCGTGACGTTCCTCACCGCGGTGCCGATCGGTCGGCGGACCGAGATCGGTGCGGTCGAACTCCGCCGCGGCATGGTCTTCTTCCCGCTGGTCGGCGCGGTCGTCGGAGCGATGACCGCGAGTGTGGCCTGGGCGGCGGCGCTCGCGCTTCCGCCGTTGCCTGCGGCGATCCTGGGGGTGGCCGCAGGCGTTGCCGTGACCGGCGCGATGCACCTCGACGGACTCGCCGATACCGCCGACGGGATCGGCGCGGCGCTCTCCGGAGGGGATCCCTCGACCGCGATGCACGATCCACGGCTCGGCGTGTTCGGAGGCCTCGCACTCGCGCTCGACCTCCTCCTGAAGGTCTCCGTGTTGGGCGCGCTCGTCGCCGGGCCCCGATTCCCGCTCGAGGCGATCGCGGCAAGTGCCCTCGGACGCGCGGCCGCGATCGCCCTCATGACCGCCCTTCCCTATGCGGGGTCCGGCACCGGCGCATGGTCGCGGGGCGTGAGCCTCGCGCCGTGCCTCATCGGGATCGCGATCGCGTCTGCCGTCGGCCTCCTCACGGTCGGACCGGTGTTCGGCGCGATGGCCGTCGGTGCTGTGGTCGTGGCGGCGCTCGTCGGCCGGTGGTCGCGCCGTCGTCTCGGCGGCGTCACCGGCGACACCCTCGGCGCGACGATCGAGGTCACGGAGACGCTGGCCCTGACCGCGGCGCTGGCGTTCCGCTGAGTCCGCCTAGGTCTGCTCCTTCAGGTACCGCTCGATCTCCGAGGCGATCTCATCTCCCGACGGCATCCGCTCGTCGCTCGCGAGCGCTTCGAGCCTCGTGAGGTACTCGCGCGAGTCCTCGTCCTCCGCGATCGCCGCGTCCAGGCGCTGGCGCTGGGCGACCGCATCGTCGCCCAGCGTCCCGAGGGGGAGGGTCACGCCGAGGCGCCGCTCCAGATGCTGGAGCAGCGCCAGCGTCGCAGGGGCGTACGCGGTCGCGCCGATGTAGTGCGGCACCTGTGCGTAGTAGCCAACGGCGGGGATCCCCGCGCTCGCGACGGTCATCTCCACCGCGGACAGTGCGGCGGCCGGCACCCGCAGGACGCCGCCCGGCCCCTGCTGCTCCCCGTCGCGGAGCACCGCGGCGGTGGACGCCGTCGCCAGCACCGGCACCGGACGTGTGTGCGGCACCGCCGCCGGGATCGCGCCGAGGCTGATCCACTCGACGACGCCGAGACGCCGCGCCAGCTCGACGACGTCGTCGCCGAGCTGCTTCCACTTGTAGTCGGGCTCGGGCCCGACCAGCACGAGGATGTCGCGGCCACCGACGTGGACGTGCCGGAGCAGGATGTCCGGCCACTCCATCTTCGCGAGGACGCCGTCCACGACGTCGAGGACCGGCCGCCTGGCCCGGTAGTCGTTCAGAGAGTCCACGTCGAACATGGCGACCACGTGGCCATCCTCTGCCACGTGGTTCGCGCACGCGGTCGCGACGCCGGCCGCGTCGATCCAGCCGTCGAACGCCGCGACCAGGACGGGCGCCGACAGCATCGGGATCGGCTCCTGGAGTCGGTAGAGGCTCACCCTTCGAGCATAGCCCTCGCGGCGGGAGAGCCCGCCCGCGGCCTTCCGACGTACCTAGGAGCGTGAGCAGGGTGCGACCGGATCGACGGGGGTTGCGGTTCCTTGCTTTCCCGGGTCTCGCCGTGATCCTCGCTGCCTGCGCGGGGGACGTGATCGGCGAGTTCCCGTCGCCTCCCTCACCGGCGATCACCGCGTCCCCCACACCCGAGCTCGACGAAGGGATCCTGGCCGAGATCGCCGTGGACGGCAGTCCCTGCTTCCTCGCCGAGGCGGGGGGTCGTGTCTGGGTCACTTCGTTCGACGGCAACGAGCTGAGCGAGATCGACCCGGCGACGAACGAGGTGGTTCAGACGTACCGGATGCCCGGCGGTCCGTGCGGCATGGTCGAGCACGATGGGACGCTCTGGATCGAGACCAACAACATGCTCGTCGCCTGGGACCCGAGGCGCGGCGAGGTGATGGACCGCGTGCGGATCCCCGGCGGTGTCTTCGGGGTCACGTCGACCCCCTCCGGGCTGTGGGGCGTCGCGCCGGAGGCCGAGCAGGTGGTGCAGATCGATCCCGCGACGAAACGCGTGGTCGCCCGGGTCGACATCGAAGGGCCGGTCGGTGGTCTGGCCGTCGAGGGCGATCAGATCTGGACGGTCGCCGCAAGGAGCGACCTCGTGCGGATCGATCCGAGGGATCACTCGATCGCCGATCGGATCGCGCTCGATTCCTATGAGCCGGAGGGTCTCGCGATCGGCGGGAACCTCCTGTGGGTCTCGAGCTCCTTCGAGGGGGAGGTCCTTCGTGTCGACCGCCGGACGGGGAAGGTCAGGGATCAGCTTCCGGTCGACGGCTCCCTGTTCGGCGGCGTCGTCATCGGCGACTCGTACTGGGTATCCGGGAACAACACGATCTTCCAGCTGGACGCCGGGAGCGGCGAGGTGGTCGACCAGCTCGATCTGGTCGGCTTCGGACCCATGCCCGCCGCGGGGAACCTCTGGACCGTGGACTTCCTGACGAACACCGTCTTCAGGCTCGACGAAGACGTGGACTGACCCGGGCGAGCCATCCGACCTTGGTCCGACGCCTTGAGTCTTCTGGCCGATGCTCGCGGCCCGTTCGGGGGATAGTCTCGACCCGTCATGAGTGCAGGCGAAGACCACGTCTACCGCGTCCATCTCGCCGAGCCGGGAGGGGGCGTCGCCCTCCAGGACGTGCCGACGGACTCCTTCGAGGCGACCGAGCGGGGGATCCTGCTGAACGGGAGGACCGTCGTCCCGTGGCACCGAGTGATCCGTTACGTCAAGGACGTCGTGCAGCCGCTCGGGGAGCCGGAGCTGATGACCCATGCGGAGGTCCGAGCCTGGCTCGATGACGGCTCCGAGGCAGGCGAGACGCTTCGGATCCGGGCCGACCGGTTCGACTCCGGTCCCTGGACGGCGGATCTCCTCGTCGTCGAGGCCGTCAACATCGAGGCGGCAACGATCCATCTGAAGAAGATCCACGTGCCGTGGGGCAGGGTCCTCGAGTACGAGCGCGTCCCGGTCCCCGTCAAGGACGTGGTGCCGGTCCGTCCCGACTGACGTCGGAACGGATCAGCCCTCCGGACCCAACACCGTCTTCAGCGTGGACATCGCGTTCATCGCTGGCGGGAAGCCCGCGATCGTCGCGGTCTGCAGGATGATCTCGCGGAGCTCGTCGGGCGTCAGTCCGGCCTTCAGCGATGCGCGGAGGTGCTGGGGGATCTGGGAGGAGCGTCCGGTCGCCACCAGCGCGGCGACGGCGGCGATCTCGCGGTCCCTGAGCGTGAGGCCCGGTCTCGAGTAGACGTCGCCGTAGGCGAACTCCACGATCGCGCGCCCGAGATCACCGAGGCCCTCGACCGTCGCGAGCGCCTTCTCGTCGTGGACCTCGAGGAACCGCTCGCGGCCCCGCTCGTACCGTTCGTCGCTCACGCCTCTCCCCCTTCGACCATCGCTTCGAGCCGGACGCTACGCATGGACACGGAGGCCGTCGAGCCCCCGGATGATGTAGTTGGGTCTGTACGTCGGCTCCTCGATCGGCTCCAGGTCGGGCATCCGCTCGAGCAGCGTGCGGAACGAGATCTGCAGCTCCATCCGACCGAGGGCGGCGCCGAGGCAGAAATGGATCCCTGCGCCGAACGTCAGATGCGGGTTCGGCTTGCGGTCCAGACGCAGCTCGTCCGGCTCGTCGAAGACGTCTTCGTCGCGGTTCGCGGAGTCGAACAGCAGACCGAGCTCGGCGCCCTTCGGGATCGCGACGTCGTGGATCTCGAACGGCTCGAGGACCCATCGCTCGAACATCGGGAGCGGCGTCTGGAACCGGAGCAGTTCCTCGACCGCGGTCGGGATGAGCGACGGATCGGCGCGGAGCTCCTTCAGGCGGTCCGGGTGCCGGAAGAGCGCCCACCACCCCAGCAAGGTGGAGTTCACGGTCGCTTCGTGGCCGGCGTTGAGCAGCAACACGCACGTGCCCACGAGCTCATCCTCGGTGAGGTGTTCGCCTTCCTCGACCACGTGCACGAGCGCCGAGATCAGGTCATCGCCGGGGTGGGTGCGACGCTCTCGCGCGAGTCCACGCAGGTACTCGGAGAACTCGACGCTCGCCCCGACGGCATCCCGCTGCGAGGACTCCGGCGGGTTCAGCTCGTACATCTTCACGATGTCGGCGGACCACGGCCGGAGCAGGTGCTGATCGGACCGGGGGACACCGAGCATGTCCCCGATCACGGTGACGGGGAGCGGCTCCGCCAGGGTGGGAAGCATGTCGAACGATCCCGACCCCGCGACCTCGTCGACCAGCTCATCGAAGATCTCCTGCACGCGAGGGCGGAGTGCCTCGACGAACTTCGGCGTGAATGCCTTCGACACGAGCTTCCGCACACGCGTGTGATCGGGCGGCTCCATGTCGAGGATCCCCGCGTTGATGAGGTCCCAGAACGGTCCGTGCCATTCGGGCGGCGTCGGCCGTCCCATCTCCTCGTGGCTCGACATGTGGAGGTAGGTACGGCCGAAGCGACGATCGCGCAGGAGTGCGTCGACGTCCCGGTAGCGGGAGACCAGCCAGTGGTCGGTCGCCTCGTCGTACACGACGGGGGTGGACCGCCGGAGCTCCTCGTAGTCGCGATACGGATCCGCGATGAAGCCCACGTCGGTCGGCGCGAAGCGCATCGACGGACGATACCGAGGATGGACGCGAGGGGGCAGAAGTCGTATGGCGGTGGGGGCTGTGGCAAGTGGGATGTGATCGGTGGCCCTCGGAGATCCCGCTAGAACCAGTCGTCGAACGCCCGCCTGGCGGAGACGGCGAGGCGGTCGGTTCGGTCTCGAACGAACCAGGCCAACTCCTCGCCGTCTCCGCCCTTCGGCAGGGCTGCGCTGCGGCAGGCGATGGAACGTTCGCCGTCTTCCCAGGCGGCCGCGCCGATCGGTTGGGTTCGCTCCCATGCGATCTTCCGGCCGCGTGAGTCGTACGGGTAGGTCTCAGGCAGCGAGACGGCGCGACAGCCGGCATCCGTGACGACGTCGACGGCACGGTGGGACGGCACGTCGGTCTCGATCAAGACCGGTCGACGGTCGGGCCGGAGGTCGAGGAGTCCGTAGGGGAGTCCGTCGAAGCGGCCCAGGACCACCGCGCGCGCGACCGCAGCGGTCGCGCACAGATAGAGGACCGGGAACGAGCCCGGTGGGTTCCACCGGCCACCGCGAACGGCGGCGAACGAAGGATCGAGCGGCTTACGCCATTCCGGATGCGCCACACGAACGAAGCGACCGGAGCGGGTGACGTGGCGGGAGCGCACCGCTACGCGGTGCTCGCCCAGTCGAAGGACCGCTCGACCGACTCGAGGAGCTCGTCGTGCCGGTCGCCGGCGATCGACTCGAGCATCGACAGCCCGCCGAAGGCGGCGGCGTCGGAGCGCACCACCGCAGGGATCCGCGAGGGCTGCAGGTTGCGTTCGAGCAGGTCACCGATCCGCAGGATCTGCAGCAGCTTGGGCTGCCGCGCGGCCGGGACGCCGTCCTCCAACCACTGCTGGACGGCTTGCCGCGTAACACCGAAGAGCCGGGCGACGTCCGAGACGGAGAGCTGCCAGCCGGCCATCAGTCGCGCGAGCTCGGAGCCCCTGCCGGACAGCTCGTCCAGGACGGCGTGGGTGAAGCGTTCGTACTGGAGCGGCGCGGGAACCGGCGCCGGAGGCGACGAGATCGAGGAGGAACGCATCCCTTGGATGATGCCCGCCGCCGCCGACAGCAGTGCCTGGATCGGACCGTCGGGATGGAAGGGTGCGGTCAGCGCGACATGATCGAGCACGTCCGCCGCCGCCGCGGCCGAGTCGTATGAAGCGAGCAGCGATCGGACGAGCTCGCGCCACGCCCTGGCGTAGCGGCGCGCGGCGGCGGCGTCACCGCGGAGGGCCTTCGGCAACGCGCGTTCCACCTCGCGGACGAGGTCACCGGGGAGCTCGATCGTCGCGATCGCCATGCGGGAAGCCTACCGCAAGCGGAACGCAAGGGCAAGGGGAACGCAAGCGGCGTCCGCGGTTCAGACGGGCGGGCGTTCCGTTCCGGGTCGGTTCGCTTGGCCCGCTTCCTCGTCCAGGTCGGCCAGGGTCTCGGCGCCGCCCTCGAGCGGCTCCAGCTCATCCTCGGCCTTCTCGTCCTCGGGCTTCTCGACCTGCGTGGGCTTGCCCACCCCGAGCTCCTCGTCGGCCAGCTCGGCCTCCTCGGGCTGTCCCACGTCCATCGGGTCGCGCTCGGATCCCTCTGCGTTCGTCATCGCTCGCCTCCTCGGTCGGCTCCATGACCCAGGTACCCGGCGACGTCGGTGCGCACACCCGTTCGACGGAGCGGTTATCCGAAGTCGGGCTCGTTGCCCGGCCGCCACTTGATGCCGCAGCCGACGCTCGGGCGTTGGTCACCCGAGATCTCCCGGCCTCCGAGCAGGTCGTCGATCGCCGCTCGCAGGTCTTCGCCGGTGACCGGCACGTCGTTGCGAGGGCGGCTCGAGTCGAACTGACCCCGGTAGACGAGGCGACGTTCGCGGTCGAACAGGAAGAAGTCCGGCGTACAAGCGGCCGTGTACTCCTTCGCGACCTGTTGTGTCTCGTCGAAGAGGTAGGGGAACGTGTAGGCGGCCTCGACGGCCTCGGCCGCGAGCCCTTCCGGCGCGTCCTCCGGGTAGGTCTCGGGGTCGTTCGGGCTGATCGCCACGATGCCGAGCCCGGAGTCGATGTGCTCGCGGGCGAGCGCTGCGATCGCGGGGCGGACGTGCGCGACGTAGGGACAGTGCCGGCAGATGAACATCACCAGCAGGCCGGTCCGGTCGTCGAAGTCCCCGAGGGTCACCGTTCGGCCGGAGACGACGTCGGTGAGGGAGAAGTCCGGCGCCTCGGTGCCCAGAGGCATCATCGTGGAGGTCACTGCCATCCCGACCATGCTACGTGGCTGCTCGAGGGGTGAAGACCGTGATCGAACCCTCGTCTGAGCCCAGGCGACGGGGGCGCTCCACGCGCATGAACGCATGTGCGTTCAGGAGTGCTTCGAGGTCGATCCGCCGCGATTCCACGGACCGAGTTCTACCCGAGGAGCTCGATCTCGTGCGAGGGTCCGCGCCTATCATGTCGGCGTGAGGGGCGACCGGGTCGAGATCGTGGTGGACATCGGGAACGGCGTCCAGACCTACGAGATCGAGGCGACCCGCGCGGGACGGCGGGTGGAGGTGTCCACGGGACGAGGCGTCGTGGAGGTTTCCGAGGTCACCCGCGGCGGGAAGGCGGTCCGGACCGGGCGCTTCATGTCGGCTCGGGTCGTCGCACTGGTGGAGCATCCGACCGAGGCGGAGCCGGCGATGGGCAGACCCAGGGCGCGCAAGACCACGCGAGGCCAGTCCTCCTTACTCTGATCGTCGGCTGCTCTGATCAGCCGCCCGTGATGCGCTCGTCGGCGCTTTCGGCTCGGATCTGCGCGAGACGATCCAGCGCGCGGCCGCTCCACCCCGCGATCTGCTGCTCGCCGAGCTCGCCGGAGATCCGGAGCGCGTTCCGCAGATCTTCCTCGCCTTCGTCGAGGCGTCCGAGGTCGCGGTAGCTGATCCCGCGCTCCGCGAGCGCGTCCGCCACCTCCCAGCGTGCGCCGAGCTCCTTGAAGATCTCGATGGCACGGTCGAACCGGGGGATCGCCTCCTCGAGGTTCCCGAGATCCTCGTCGAGCCGTCCTCGTTGCACCATCGTCACCGCGACGCTGAAGCGGTCGCCCATCTCGTCGGCGAGCTCTCTCGCCTGGTCGATCAGCCGGGCTGCCTCTTCGGTGTTGTTCTGCTGCGCGAAGTTGATCGACAGCGCGGTCAGCGCCCGCACGCGCGCCCACGTGTCGTCGTGCTCCTCCGCCAGCGCCAGCGCTCGGCGCCAGATCTCGTCGGCCTCGTCGTAGTCCTCTCGGGTCCACGGCACCCAGCCCGCGAACAGCAGCGATCTGGACATGGCCCAGGCGTCGTCCAGCTCGCCAGCCGCCGCGAGCGAGTCGGCCAGGAGCTGCTCGGCCTTGTCGAGGTCGCCGTCGACGTTGATCGCGATGTCACCCTGATAGCGGAGAGCGAGTGTGAGCGTCCACGCGTCGTCGAACTTCTCTCCGAGCTCGACGGCGCGCGTCAGCGCCTGGCTCGCGACCGGATACTCACCCAGCCAGTACTGCGATTCGCCCGTGCCCGCGAGCGCCCGCCCTTCCCGTGCCCCCCACGAGCTCTCCGGGCCCGCCATCGCGAGCGCTCGCTCGTAGAAGTCGACCGCCGAGCGGCTCTCCATCCGTCGGCGAGCTCGATCGCCGGCCATGATCAGTGCGTCGACCGCACGGTCGGGCACGCGGCGGTCCGCGGGGTCGAGGTCGATCGACGCCTGAGCCGCGAGCTCCAGGTGGTCGGCCGCGTAGGAGCGGTGCCCCGACTCCATCAGGGCGTCGGCGATCCGCTCGTGCAGGCTCAGGCGCTCGCGTTTGGGGAGGCTCGCATATGCCACCTCGCGGACGGTCTCGTGGCGGAACCGCCAGCGCCCCTCTCTGCCACCCTCTTCACGAACGAGGATCTCGGCGTCTTCGAGGCCATGGATGTCGTCGGTGTCGGCGTCCGAGACCGTCGCCAGCTCCTCGAGGTCGAAGGAGTAGATGAAGACGGAGGCGCGACGGGCGAGGTCGCGCAGCCGATGCCGCAGGCTGTCCAGGCGAGCGGCGACGACGGCCTGCACCGTCGGCGGGAGTGCTCGGCCCGAGCCGGCCGCTCCGTCCTGGCGGGCGCGCAGAACCATCCCGGTCGTCTCCACGATGAAGAACGGGTTGCCACCCGTCCGCTCCGCGATCTCTATCGCCTCGGGCTCCCCGACGTGACCGGCCGCCGCCTCGCGCACCAGTTCCACGGCCTCCGTGGCGGGGAGCGGGTCGAGGCGAAGCGTGACGGCGTTCACGACACCGGATCCCCACGCGGGCCGCTCCTCCAGCAGCTCCGGTCGGCCGAGGGCGATCGTGAGCGCGCGCTGGGGCCCGTTCCGCGTCGTGGTGACGACGCGCTCGATCAGGTCGAGCATCGGGGGCCGGAGCCCGTGGACGTCCTCGAACACCAGGACGACGGGCCCGCGGGCGGACAGGCCCTCCACCAGGCTCAGGAATCCGCTCTGCACGTCCTGCACGAAGACGGACTCCTCGCGCTTCGGCGCGCCGAGCCCGATCGTGAGGCCGAGCCGACCGGCGACCCGCTCCGCCTCGCTCGGGTCGCAGCACCCGTCGACGACCTCCTGGAGCCGGGCCATCGCTTCCTCAGGCGCCATCTCGTCGTCGATGCCGGCGATGTCTCGGACGATCGCGGTGACCGGCGCGAACGTGGCGGTGTCGCCGTAGGCCTCGGCCCGCCCCCGGAGAACGGTCACGTCGTCGCCGAGACCGGCGATCAGCTCGTCGGCCAGCCGGGACTTGCCCACCCCGGGCTCGCCGAGGATGGAGACGAGCAGCGGGCTGGATGTCGCGTTCACCCTGGCGACGCTTCCGCGGAGGATGTCCAGCTCGTTCGCGCGCCCGACGAACGGGATCGTGCGGCGCGCCGACCGGGTGGTGAGCGCCTCGACCGGGTAGGCGGTCAGCGCGTCGGCGAAGCCTTTCGCTTCGACCTCCTGCCTCTCGCCGAAGGAGACGGCGTCCTCGGTGAGCGCATAGGTGGTGGCGCCCATGAGCACCTGTCCCGGTTGCGCCGCGGTCTGCAGTCGAGCGGCGGCGTTGACCACCTGACCGGTGACGAGCAGCTGTCCCGTGGGGCCGACGCCCGTCGCGGCCTCTCCGGTCTCGACCCCCACCCTGACCTCCAGCGGCTCGTCGAGGCCGAGGGATTGCTGGAGACGGTGCATGCGGTCGCGGATCGCGAGCCCGGCGCGAACGGCCCTGACCGCGTCGTCCTCGCTGACGTGGGGTAGGCCGAACACCGCCATCACGGCGTCGCCGATGAACTTCTCGGGGTGACCGCGGAGCGCGCGCAGCTCCTCGCTGGCGGCGTCGAAGAAGCCCCCGAGGACCTCGCGGGCCCGCTCGGGGTCGAGGCGCTGCGCGAGCCCGGTCGAGTCGACGAGGTCCGCGAACAGGACCGTCACGATCTTCCGCTCCTCGGTCCCGAGGGTCGTCGACACCGGCGTCCCGCAGTTGGGACAGAAGCGAGCGCCCTCGGGAAGGGGCTGACCGCAGAAATCGCATTCCATGAGGGTCAGCATAGGTGGGGCCGCCGACCCTTCTCCGGCCCGAACCGCGCACCTCCGATGGGAGACTCGATCGTCATGGAACCCACAACGTTCCGACGCCCCGAGGACTTCCGAGCCTGGCTCGAGCAACATCACGACATCGAGCCCGAGCTCTGGGTCGTCTACTACAAGAAGGCATCCGGCAAGCCCAGCATGACGTGGCAGGAGTCGGTGGATGAGGCCCTCTGCTTCGGCTGGATCGACGGTATCCGCAAGAGCATCGACGCCGAGCGGTACATGAACCGGTTCACGCCCCGGCGAGTCGGGAGCAACTGGAGCGCGTTGAACATCGGGCGTGTCGCCGCGCTCACGGACGCAGGCCGCATGCACGCTGCAGGCCTGAAGGCGTTCGAGGCACGGCGCGAGGACCGCTCAGGGATCTACTCCTACGAGCAGCGCGACAAGGCCGTGTTCGATCCGGCGTTCGAGAAGCGCTTCCGAGCGAAGAAGAAGGCGTGGGCCTCGTTCGAAGCGATGCCCAAGTCCTATCGGCAGGCCGCGATCCGCTGGGTGATGACCGCGAAGAAGGAAGAAACACGGGAGCGGCGCCTCGCGACGCTGATCGATGACTCCGCCGCGGGCCGGAGGGTGCCACCGCTCACGCCGCGACGGAGCGAGGGCGGCAGCCCCGGGAACGGCCGAAGCCGTTCCCGGGGCCGCCGATGAACCTCCTCCTTTACGTGCTCGTCTCGACGACCGTCGCCGTGCGGTGCGGCCGGTCGTTCGGGAACAGGGCCAGGATCGACGGATCGTCGCCCCCGCCCGCGGAGCCGACATCGACGGTGATCGGGTCCGCCTCCTCGCAGTCGCCGCCGTCCCAGAACCCCTTGCAGACGAGCGGATCGATCACGAGGGCCGGGTTGGCGGCGTCGAACACGAGGTCCCACGTGTCGGTGTCGTCGTCGATCGACCCCACCGAGTCGCAGACGAGCCCCGGCACGTCGCCTGAGAACGTCCCGGTGCACGCCTCGACGCTGTACGCGAAGTCGGACTCGCCGTCGACCAGACCGATCGCTCCGGCATCCACCACCAACCCGACGAGGTTGCCGTTGTAGCTGCTGTAGTCGGCAGCGTACGAAGCGGCGCACTCATCGAAGGGGTCGGCAACGGACAGGTCGAAGACGCAGACCTCGTTGGTCCCGGGGAGCTTCGCCACGAGGAAGTCGGCCTGGAGCTCCTCGTCCTCGAAGAGTCCATCCGCTCCGGCGTCGATCAGGACGTCGACCTCGAGCGTCTCGGTCGTGTTGTGCACTCCCCAAGACTGCACGCCGATCTCGACGGGCTCCGTGGGTTCGCCGAGAAACTCGAGCCAGGTGTTCCCCTCTGCCTCGTCGGTGCCTCCGGGGACGCCCTCTCCAACGGTGTCGATCGTGGCGCCCGTGAACGACCGCGCGCCCACCGCCACGATGTCTTCCTCGCCGTGGGTCCCGGCCGTATCGGTCGAGCCGAGGTGGTACAGGTCGGCGTACGTGACACCGGCCGCCGTGCCCTCTGTCACCCACAGCTCACCGGGATCGGTCGTCAGGTCGAGGGTGTCGGTCGACAACCCGTTGTCCGACGTCGCGAGCGGAACCACGTGCCACGGCAACACCAGGACATCGCTCGGGTTTCCGCTCTGAGCGATCCTGACCGAGCCGTCCATGCTCGCGAAGATGTAGTACCAACCCAACTCCTGCTCGGCTTCAGAGATCAGGGTGGGATCCAACGTGAGTCGGGTCCAGACCCGGCGCTGCTGACCGCCGTTCAGCGTGAACGACCTGGAGGCCCCGAAGGACGTACCGTCGAGGGAGAACCGCACGGTGGTCATCGCCGGATCGAAGTCCGAGTAGCGATCGGTACCGGTCACGGTGTACCCGTGCGGCTTGTTGTCGAAGTTCTTCACCACGAAGCTCCGGACGGCCGACCACGTCGTCGGTGTCGGCGCGAAGCCGTACGAGAGGCTCCCGGGCCAGGCCACCGATCTCGCACGAGCCGATTGGAACGCATTCACCCGACCGGATCCCATCACGGTGGCCGGCACCGGTTCGTTCAGCAGATTGTCCACCAGGCCCCGGGCTGCCTGGTTCATCAGCGCGCCCTTGATCTGCGCCGGGCTCCAGTTCGGGTGGAGCTGTCGGAGGAGGACCGCGACGCCCGAGACGTGCGGCGCCGCCATCGAGGTCCCCGACAGGGACGCAGCCTCGTTCCCGGTGCCAGCCGCCGCAGCCTCGATCGCGAACCCCGGCGCGGAGATGTCCGGCTTCAGGTCGCTCGTGAGTCGGGCGGGGCCTTCGGACGTGAAACTCGTCATCGCGTCCACATAGGCCGGGATCGCCGTCAGGTCGTCGTCGATCGAGACGTTGACGGTCACCTCGTTGAAGACGTCGGTCTCCTGGTTGGGGCTGACCTCTGCCAGGAGGACGAGGCCGTCCACCCGCGAGACCATGAATGACGGGATCGTCACCGCCTGTCCGCCGCTGGCGAGCGCCGTCGGCGCTCCCAGCGCGTTGTTGACGATGATCACCGCCGCCGCGCCGGCCTCCTGCGCGTTGAAGGTCTTCAACGAGCCGGCGCACGTGCCGCGGTGGACGAGGACCGTGAGGCCGTCGAGCGAGTCGGGCGGCAACGGGGTACAGAACTGCGACGCGGTGTTGTTCTCGACCTCACGGCCGTCGAACAGGTCGGCCTCGATCCCTCCCGCCGGGAGCGGGGACCACGACTGGTGCACCGTGGTGCCGTCCTGGGGAAGATCGGGGATCGTGCCATCGCTCGAGCTGTTGATCGTCAGCTGCAGCGCGATGAACTCGTCGATCGAGGCCGCGACGCCGATCACGCCGCGCGCGATCGAAGGCGTGCCGGAGATGTAGGCCGACCCACCCGCGGGCTGGTTGCCCGAGTTCCCGGCCGAGGCGACGAAGACCGTGCCGAGGTCGACCACGCGCTGTGCCGCCATCGCCTCCATCGAGTTCAACGTGCCGTAGTCCACGCCGCCGGAGAAGGACAGGACGTCCACCGCGTCGGCGACGCTGCCGTCCTGGTTGGGGTCCATCGCTCGTTCGTACGCGGCGACCAGGACGTCGTCGGTCGAGTTGCCTTCGTCCCACACCTTGTAGGCGTAGAGCAAGGCGTTGGGTGCAACGCCCCGGCCCACCTTTCCGGGGACCCTGAACCCTGCGACCGTGCTGCCGGTGTGGGTCCCGTGGCCGTCCGAATCGAGCGGGTCGAAGTCGGGCCGCGGAGTGTCGTTCGTCGTGTCGCTGTCCAGCACGTCGTAGTTGTTGCCGACGAAGTCGAACCCGCCGATCACCTTGTCGGTCGGAAAGCTGCCAGGCTCGATGAACGTCGGATCGTTCGCGTCGTAGGCTTCGACCGTGCCCTCGCCGCCGAACGACGCGTGGGTGTAGTCGATCCCCGTGTCGACGATCGCGACCCGCATGTCCTCGCCGCGGACGCCGAAGTTGCTCCACACCTGGTTCGCTCCGATGAACGGCACGCTGGTGCTGAGGTCCTTCCGGACGACCGAGACGGGCTGGACCGACCGGACGTCGGCTCGCTGCGCGAGCGCCGTCGCGGCCTTCGCGGAGAGTTGTGCCGAGAACGCGTTGACGAGCACCTTGTAGCGGAACGTGATCGAGCCGCCGAGTGACCTGGCCTGGGCGATCGCGGCTTCCTGCGCTCGAAGCGCTGCGGAGGCGGCCGCTTGCTGCTGCGGCCTGCTCGTCTGGGTCGATGCCGCCGTTCCTCCACCGAGGACGGCATCCGCAACGGCGGGTGCCTTCATCTCGACGAAGTACCGGCCCAACTGTCGCGCGCGGACGACCGCAGGCACGAAGCCATCGGGCAGGTCTCGTCTGCCGATGGCGGTGTCATCAGCCCCGGCCTGCATCCTGGGTGCCGACTGACCGGTGGTCTGTAGCGCCAGTACCAATGCCAGCCCTGCTACGGCTGCGAGTGAGCGGCGTCGCTGCACGGTCCCTCCCCTTGCTCGCCACCCCCCTTGAGGATTCTTGCGGTGTCGGCCCCAGTTGACAACTCGGCCGGCGAGGC